>NZ_JAGGLV010000016.1 GCF_017874735.1 Paenibacillus silagei | reverse complement strand
GTAGGAAACTCCTTCTTGATCAGCCTAGATGATGCACTCTTATAAGCGTTGAGAAATTTAGAAATGTCGGTATTAGGATGAGTTTTCATTAGGATGTGAACGTGATCCCTGTCATGATTCCATTCCTGCAAAGTCACATTGTAAGTAGGCTGAATGGATGCAAATATCTCTTTCAGACGTTCGGATATGGGATCTGTAATGACTTTCCTACGATACTTGATGACTAGAATAAGGTGGAAGTGAAGGGAGAACACTGAATGGTTATTCGAGTCTAATTTCATTATTTTCACTAACCTTTCCAAGATACGACTGAATACTTTAATTATAGCATCTTAGGCGGTTAGAATCCATGTAGATTAGACCGTTTCCATTCATCCCCCACTTAAAGAAGATGGGAGAATTCTGTCAACTGAGGGTTAAACCATTCGTCTCTCCGGCGCCACTGTGCGGAGTTAAGTCTTGACCACACTATAATGATCAACTATAATTCAGTTACCCAATCTGTATTGCAGATTGAACTATTTAGCAGATTGGAATTGGATACAGACTGTATACATGTTAAAACGGACCCTACATAGGAGGTTTATTAATGACCAAGCCAACCGGCAACACGCAAGACTCCATCACAGCAGCCGTTTCAGGTCAACCGGATCTGCAGTCAAGCAACCGGATTTTGAACGTTACGCCGGAACAGGATAAGCTGCTGGAGAGCGCCTTACGGATTAAGATTATGCACACGCTGTCGGCAGAGCCGCTTACATCCAAGCAGGTTGCGGAGAAGCTGAACAAGACTCCGGGCAATATTCACTACCATATCGTCAAGCTCTATGAGGGCGGTCTGCTGGAGCTTGTCCGTACAGAAGCCGCAGGAGGAATCATCCAGAAATTTTACCGTTCCAAAGGTACGGTGTTCCACTCGGAGGCGCTTCGCAGCCTTCACTTCCGCGAAGAAGACCAGACCCGGCATTTCAATACCAGACTTACTCTCTCTCCTCAGGAGCTTGCGGAATTCCACCAGGAGCTGCTGGAGCTGATTACCGCCTGGGAGTCCAAGGTAACGGAAGGTGACGAATACGGTGTGGAAGTGATGCTGGGCCGTCTGCAGTCTTCCGATGCTGCTGCGCAGCCGGAAGAGGAGGCACATTAATAGATGAGCACCGCTGGCCCTTCCGGACAACCGAAGCATCATCCGCTTGAGGGCTTCGCCGCCCCTTTCCGGCAATCCCGCGCCTTTCCTTACCTGTGGCTGGGACATTTAGTTTCTTTTTTGGGCAGCTCGGTAACCATGGTTATCCTGCCTGTCCTGGTCTATTCACTGACCGGCTCCACCACCATTATGGGGATGGTCATGGCCGCCTACATGCTGCCTAATGTAATCATGCTGCCGGTATCCGGACATATTGTCGACCGCTACGACCGTGTACGGATTATGATGCTGGCCGATATTGCCCGGTTCATCGTTATGATTACGACTGCTGTGCTGTCCTTGACCGGAGTGCTGAGCATTCCGTTGCTCTATGGACTTGTTGCCTGCTACGGCCTGCTGGACGGCTTATTCCAGCCCGCCTACGCTGCCGTCCGCGCTACCGTATTCACTCCGGATATCCGCGTAGCAGCGAATTCTTTAACTCAGATCACAACCCAGTCCGTGCGGCTGATCGGTCCCGCGTTAGGGGGACTGCTGATTACCCACCTGTCCGCGGGCATCGGCTTCGGAATTGATGCCTTCACCTATCTTATCTCCCTCATCTGCCTGGTCTATCTGCGCAGAGCGATGATGACCCGGCTTCAGGCTTCCGCCACTGAGACTGACATCCCGGCTAAGCCTGCTGCCGGGACCTCTCCCGCTCCGCACTGGAGGCAGGATTTCGCCGAAGGAATACATGTTCTGCGCAGCCAGCCCTGGCTCTGGATTACAATTCTCGCCTTCTGCTTCGTCAATATATGTTATACGGGTGTAATCAGCGTCCTTCTTCCCTGGCTGTTCAAGGTCCATCACGGCTGGCCTCCTTATCTCTATGGCCTGGCCGTTACGTTCTCCGGTGTCGGGGCAATAGCGGCCGGCCTGCTGTACGGCCTGCGGCCGAAATGGAATCACCGCGGCATCCTGGCTTACGGCGGCGCACTGATCAGCGGGGCTGCTCTGCTGCTGCTCCCGTTCGCAGGCACTCCGGCAGCAGCTGTCACCTTATTTGCCGTAGAAGGCTTCGGACTAATGATCTTCGGGCTGATCTGGGAGATCAGCCTGCAGGAGCTTGTTCCGAAGGAAGCCTTCGGACGGGTAGCCAGCCTGGATATGTTCGGGTCCTTCGCCCTGCTGCCGGTCGGATATATCTTAGTCGGCTGGCTGGCCGACCAGATCGGAGGAGTGCCGACCATTATTATTTTTTCCGGCCTGGGCCTCTCCTGTGTTGCCCTGGTGCTGTGCGTTCCGGCTATCCGTAAGTTTCAATAAAATCCAGCCAATAAATTCTTATATTTGCACAGCAAACAGAAGGCAGCACCCGCCGGAGAGCGGAAGTGCTGCCTTCTGTCCCTATTGCCTGATGTAATTTACTTCTGCACAGGGGCCTGAACGAAATCCTTAATAATCTTCGCCAGCTGCTCCGGTGCTTCAAACATACCCATGTGGCCTACACCCGGCAACGTCACCTTGGTGATATTCCGGTTGTCTGAGGTGAATGTCCGCTCCGGCGTCACCTTCGAATCCTCTGCTCCGGCAACGAGAAGCACCGGCAGCGCCGTTGCCGAGATCACATCTCGGCGGTCCGGGCGCTCACGCATCGCCAAGGACGCGCCAACCGCGCCTTGCGGCGGAGTCTTGTAGCCGATCTCCTTGGCCCGTTCCAGCAGTCGGGGCTCCGCTCCAGGAGCAAACAGTCCAGGCACCAGCTGATCCACAAAAGCAAAAATGCCTTCGCTCTGGATCATGGTGACGCTCTTCAGCCGGTTCTCCTTGGCTTCTTCACTGTCGGGATAGCCCGAGGAATGAATCAGCCCGAAGCCCTTCAACCGGGAAGCATGGCGCTGGGCAAACGACAGGGTAATATAGCCTCCGAGCGAATGTCCCAGCAGATAACATTCCTGAATCTCCAAGGCATTCAGCAGCGACAGCACATCATCGGCCATCTGCTCGATGGTATAGGCTCCAAGCGGAGCATCGGAAGCCCCGTGCCCGCGTAGATCCGGGGCGATGACCCGGTAATGGGCTGTAAGTCCGGGAATCACCTTTTCCCAGTATTCGGCACTCCCGCAGAATCCGTGCAGCAGCACGATTACATCCCCTTTGCCTTGATCACTATAGCAAATGTTGCTTCCCTCGCATCGAACATTTTCCATGGCTGCTTACCCTCTTTCTATGTAGTGGTCTATATTAATAAGCTAGAACAGCTGATTTGAAACGCTCTCAATCCGTAAGTCCGAATCCCAGGGCGGCTGCCCTGGCAATCTGGTCGGCCATAACCATTACCCGGTAGAGCGGGGTAGTCTGGATGGTCCGGTAAGGACGCGGACTGTTCACATCAACGATTGCTGCCAGACTGTAATTCCCTACAGCAGGCAGGAGTCCTCCTACCGATTCTGCCGGACGCAGCGGCTGCGCGGCCGCAAAATAACAGCCGATTGCGGCCGGCGGTCCCAGGCAGGCATCAACAGCGATAATAATCTGCCCTTCTGGAATCTCTGTTATCCGCTGAATCAGATTATCCGCATCACAGGGCGCAGGAAGCGTACCCGTTACATTCGGAAATCCGTACTCCAGCAGGCGGCTTCCTGTCAGCGGCCCCAGTGCATCTCCGGTGGAGCGGTCTGTTCCGATACAGAGGAAGGTCAGCTGCTCAGCGGAATACTCGTCTGCGATCCCGCGGAAGAAAGCCGCCAGTCCCCCGGCATCCATTTTACGCCGTTTTCTGCTCTCTTCTTCTCTGATGGCCAAAGACTCTCTCCCCCTTGCTAAGCAGCCAATTATATTCACCTTTAATTTAACATGTTTGCGTGATCTGGACAAAAAAATGGTCATCCCCTGCCCAAACATGATAAGATATTTGAACTATACCAGTTCACATTCTATATTACTCAGGGAGGATGGTTATACTCAATGGATTTGTCAAACCCAAGCCAGGAGAACGTTGAATATATGATTGAAGGCATCAAAAGCAAGCTGAAAATGGCCAGTGCCGCTGCAATGCAGGCGTCCGCCTTTTCGGTGGAGCAGTATGAGGATATCCAGGATATTTATGAGGTTGCGATGGGCAGTGACCGGCTCAGTATCTCCCAGGTGGAGGCGCTCGTCTCAGAGCTTGGCCGCCTGCGCAAGAAATAGCACCAGCAGTTCGTATACAATATAAAGCCCTTCAGCTTCATTGTCCGTAAGACGGGACGTTGAAGCTGAAGGGCTTTTGTATACTCCAATAATAATCTTACTGTCATGCTCCAGCCTGCTACGGGAGATCAATCAGAATGAATTCTGCATCTCCTGAGCTGCTTATGCCTTTGAGCGTAAGCTCACAGCTCTTGCGGATACGCGCCGCATCCCCCTGCTGGAGCTGGAATACGCCG
This sequence comes from Paenibacillus silagei, assembly GCF_017874735.1. Lineage (GTDB taxonomy): Bacteria > Bacillota > Bacilli > Paenibacillales > Paenibacillaceae > Paenibacillus_AQ > Paenibacillus_AQ silagei. The sequence goes on along the minus strand of NZ_JAGGLV010000016.1, from coordinate 166,354 downwards.
TCCGCGCATGAGATCTCCAGATTCCCGGAAATGACATACAGATGAGTTCGCCGCTCCTCCTGCTGGGGATAGCGCAGCTCCCGGTTCGTCTGCAGAACGGACAAGTAGATGTTAACATCATTGTCCAGCTGCAGAGAACCCTGAGTCCCTTCCCCTGAAGCAATAGGCAGCAGGTGGTTGAGCTTAAGCTCGGCCGGATAGAACCGGGCATCCCATTTCGGGGTCTTACCGGGCCGGTCGGGCAACAGCCAGATCTGCAGGAACCGGACATCCACATGGTCTGACGGATTCGTCTCCGAATGGTTAATGCCTGTTCCTGCGCTCATCAGCTGCACACTGCCTGCCTGCAGATCTGCATGATTCCCCAGATCATCCTGATGCTTCAGTACACCGGATACCACATAAGTGATAATCTCCAGATCATGATGCGGGTGCTCATGCATGCCTTGCTCCGGCTTCAATTCATTGTCGTTATGTGCCAGCAGTGCGCCGAAATGGGCGTTGCTGGGATCATCATAATCGGCAAACGAGAAGCTGAATTCACTGTGTATCCATTCTCTATTCGAAGTATGACGCTCGGCTGCTGTAACTACTTTTATCATAATGTTGCACCTCCATAGATGTTGGAATCTTATCAATATCCTAAACAGGGGAATGAATGCTCTTCAATATGGGATGTATAGATGCGCTATGATTAACTATTTCTTACCCCCTTCCCTTCGAGATCAATCAATCTTGTAAAGCCGCATATTCATCCAATTAGGTATGAAAAAACACCTTTTCGGCTGGGATGCTCCCTTATGCTCCGGCAATCTTTGCCAAGCTATTCCGCTGTTTCAGCACATAGCCCAAAGTGTATATACGAAGTAAGAACATTCAGGCTCACCTGAATTTGAATAACAATTCTGACAAGGAGTGATTGATAATGAATAAAGCAGAGAAGGAATATCCGGTAGAAAGCGGCGGCACATTCTTAAAAGGGATCTTCATCGGCGGACTCTTGGGAGCGGCGGCAGCATTGCTATTCGCACCAAAGCCTGGACGCGAGATGCGCAGTGACCTGTCCGATAAGCTCACAGTAGCTACGGATAAGACAAAAGAGGTTGCGGGAGCCGTAACTGACAAGACCAAGACGATTGCTACGACCGTAGGTGAAAAAGCTACTGATCTGGCCGGCACAGTATCAGCCAAGGCCTCCGATATCTTCACCACCGTCAGTGACAGCAAGCAACAAATTGCAGCTACTCTGGCGGAAACCGGCAAAAAGATTGGTGAAACGGTAAGCGATGCCTCCAAGGACATCACGGGCAGCGTTAAGGACGCCTCCCAGGACATAGCGGTTGAAGCCAAGGATACCTCCCAAGAGGTTGCCGACAAGGCGAAGGACGCTTCCAAGGAAATCGCAGGCGCAGCGAAGGATGCCAAGGACGAAGTTAAATCCTCTTATTAATCCCGGATGTTCAGGCTGATTATACATTGAAGGGAGCGGCCAGATCTTCCGTAGCTGGCCGCTCCCTATTTATGCATGTCTTATATCTCAATAAAGCCTGATTCAGGCTACAGAAAGCAGGTACGCCTTATGGGAGAAGCGGACAACAGAACCAAAGCTTATGACGTAGATGAGCATCCCTTCGAGCTGCGGCATGAGGTCAAACGCTTGAATGCGAGGCTCGACAAGATCGCCGACTCACTGGAGAAATCCGAGTTCAAGGATATCCTGGAGAACTATACAGACCCCAAGAAGCGGATTATCACCAATCTGATGGCCGGGATCTCCAGAGGCCTGGGCCTCTCACTCGGTACCTTTGTCATTCTTGGTATCCTTGGCTATATCCTCAGTTTGTTTCTCAATGTACCGGTTATCGGGGAATATCTTGGAGAAATCAAAAAGTATATAGATGCTAACTAAACACATTTCCCGCGCATCCCTCCTGCAGCCTACTCTACCGTGAATAGACTGCAGGAGGGATGTTGCTCTTTAACCCCACAAAGTGGGGCTCTAGCGTAGGTGATGACTCAGGTACTTGGCGGGGACCCCAAAACATATATATTCTTATCTACCCAAAAAAGGGCAGGCTCTATCCCTTACGGGATGGAACCTGCCCTGATAAATATAATGACCTTGATCCTTAATAGGATGAATTAGCCATGATCTGCTTCAGCTTCTCAGTGGCCCGCTTCTGGATACGGGATACGCTCATCTGCGAGACACCCAGCTTCTGGGCAATGGCCCGCTGGGATTGGCCATCCTGGAAGGCTAGCAGCAGCACCTGCTGCTCCTGCTCCTTCAGTTGTCCGAGCGCCTGCTGGAGATCCATACGCTTCTCCACTGTCTCGTAGTCATTCGCATCGGAGCTGATCAATTCACCGAGTGTGGCCCCACTCTCTTCCTGGGAGAGCGGTGAATCCAGGGAGACATAATGATAACATTCTCTGCCGGCCAGTACTTCCACAGTTTCCTCTACGGTGAGATCCAGATAGTGGGCAATCTCTTCAACCGCCGGAGAACGTTCGAGCCGAATGGTCAATTCATCAATGGCCTGCTGAACAAGCGCGCCCTTTTCCTTAATCCGCCGTGGAACCTGTATGTACCAGGATTTATCACGCAGGTAGTTTTTCATATGTCCAATCATGCTCTTCATCGCATACGGCTCGAAGGGAATCCCCAAGCTGATGTCGTATTGCGCCAGCAGCCGGATCAGCGCCATTTGCCCTACCTGATACAGATCCTCATAGAGATCCGGACGGTTACGGGCAATTTTGCCGGCTGCCATCTTCACCATAGGTTCATATTTGCGGATGAGCACTGTTGCGATTTCATTGTCTTTCGTCTGCTGGTATTCCCAGATCAGGCTTACTGCTTCATTCATGGACTCTGGGGGAGTCACTTTGTCATTCATACTTTCTCCTCGCTGAAATTGAGCCGTTTAGTCAGGGTAACGACTGTCCCTTTCCCTGATTCGCTAACAACGCTAACGTCATCCATCAGCGCCTGCATTAGATAGAAGCCCAGTCCGCCCACTTGAACATCATTCAGCTCCTTGTCATGAAGCGTCAGACGTTCCCCGGACGCATCCAACCCGTCAAAGCTCTCCCCCTCATCTTTGACAGTAATGGATAAGACACTTGATCCTACCTCAAAGATTACATCAACCATACCGTCCGCTTGCCCATAGGCATAGAGCACGGAGTTATTACATGCTTCCGAGACGGCTACCTTCATATCTTCAATGTCTTCATAAGTAAAACCCATTTTGGAGGCAATGCCGTATAAATTAAGTCTGACAATATCGACATATTCTGCACTGGCGGGTAACTGAAGAACTACTCTTTGTATGTCATCACTCATTCTTAGTTCGATCCTTTCCTAGTGGGAATTCTCTTGGGAGGCAAAAAACTTGGAAATGCCGGTCATGTCAAAAAGCTTCTGAATTTGCGGGGGAACATCAGCAACGGTGAACTTGACGTCCATTCCATGTCTTGCTTTGAGGATCGACAACAGGATTCCGATACCGGTGCTGTCAATATACTTCAGATCCTTCAGATTAATCACGAGATCAAGCCCCGTGTCTCCCACTAGCGGTTCCATCACCAGACGAAAGTCAGGCGCCACAGACAGATCGAGTTCACCTGTCAGATAAACAGTACATACCGAACCAACGGTTTCGGTCTTTGCGTGAAACTTTTCGCTTTTATGTGTATTCATAGACAACTCTCCTGGTTAAATGTTTTCTTTACCAATAACCCTAATAGCCTAGGGTTGAAACAACAAATAGACAATACGGCACTGGTAATTCATGGGTCATGCGTTGAAAAGCGAAGTGTTCCGCGCGGTTGCGGGATTATCTCTGCCTGAATATCTGGAGATCATTTGTTTGATGCTGCTTAGCTTGAGCGGCTTGCTGATGTAGCCGTCCATGCCGGCAGCGGTGCAGCGGTCCTGAATCCCCTCCATCACATTCGCAGTCATCGCAATGATCACCGTCTTGTCAGGCGAACCGCTGCTCTCCTCACGAATCAGGGAAGTGGCTTCAAGACCATCCATCACAGGCATCTGCAGGTCCATGAAGATAAAATCGTACTCGGATTGCCGGGCCAGTTCTACAGCCTGGTTCCCGTCCTCAGCAACATCGGCACGATATCCGAGCTTATCCAGCATGCTAACCATAAGGCGCTGATTAATCGGATGGTCATCTACGACCAGCACTTTGCTCCGGCTTGCTTCATCTAGCTCGTCCGCTGTACCGTCCTCTTCCCGGCAGCCGCCTTCCAGCTCTTCCTCCGGCAGGGCAACCTGGATAGTGAATACAAAGGTAGCCCCCTTCTCTTCCATCGACTCTACACGGATATCTCCGCCCATCATGCCCACGAGGGACTTGCAGATGGCGAGGCCGAGGCCTGTGCCTCCGTATTTACGCGTCATGGAGGAATCAAGCTGGGAGAAGGGCTGGAACAGCCGGTCACATTTCTCCGGTGAAATTCCAATACCTGTATCCTTAACGGTAAATTCTATTACCAGCTTATTATCCGCTGAAGGCAGAAGGGAAGCAACTAAATAAACGCCGCCCTGGTTGGTAAATTTCACCGCATTGGATACGAGGTTGATCAGCACCTGGCGCAGCCGGGCCATATCTCCATAAATCAGCCGAGGCAGCTTCTGGTCGATGAAATAGGCCAACTCCAGATTTTTTTTGCCGGCTTCCGCCGAGAACAGACTAAATACCTCCTGAACAGTGGTATGCAGCTCGAATAATTGCTCTTCCATTTCCATTTTGCCCGATTCCATCTTGGTGAAATCAAGGATATCGTTAATCACGGTTATTAGTGTGTCCGCACTTTTACGGATAATCTCTGTATATTCCTTCTGCTCAGGAGCAAGCTGGGTCTCCATCAAAAGATCAATCATGCCCACTACGCCATTCATCGGCGTGCGGATCTCATGACTCATCATCGCCAGAAATTCGGTCTTGGCCTTAGCCGCGATCTCCGCCTCTTCCTTGGCTTTGATCAGTTCACCGTTCATGCGCTCAAGCTCCAGCGTCTTTTGCTGCAGCTGCATCGCCTGAATCTGCTGCTTCTTGCTGGTCAGATGCATATTCACAAAGCCTTCAATCTTCGACTTCAGAATCTGCGGGATAAACGGTTTGACCATATAATCAATAGCGCCGGCAGAGTACCCTGCGAAGAGATGCTCGGACTCCCTGCTGTTGGCAGAGATGAAGATGATCGGAATATCCTTGGTTTTCTCCCTGGCTTTGATTAACTTGGCGGTTTCGATCCCGTCCATACCCGGCATCTGAACGTCCAGAACAATCACGGCGAATTCATATTTCAACAAGCACCGCAGTGCTTCTTCTCCAGAATTGGCTTTGACAAGCTTGTAATGCTGACTCTCAAGGACGGCTTCGAGTGCCAGCAAATTCTCGGGACGGTCGTCAACCAGCAGTATATGAATCGGTTCCTGAACCCCCATAGGTCCCTCCTTACCCGCTATTTATTTTTGCGGTATATTTTTTCTACCCGGTCCAGAGGCTCATAGCTGTCACTGTAGCGTGTGAAATGAATAGATTCCTTGGAACCGAGGACCAGCACTCCGAACCGGCTGAGGCTCTCATGGAACAAGCCATGCACATGATCGCGGAGCTCGTCGTTGAAGTAGATCATTACATTCCGGCACAGGATCACATTGAATTCGTTGAAGGAAGTGTCCGTTGCCAGATTATGCTCTGCAAAAATGATGTTCTTGCGTAAATACGGCTGCAGGATCACTGAGTTATATTTCGCTGTATAGTATTCCGAGAAGACGCCCGTGCCTCCGGCCTCAAGGTAGTTCTTGGTGTATTGCTTCATCTTGCCGATCTCGTACACGCCTTCTTTGGCCTGCTGCAAGGAACGGGCGTTCATGTCCGTGGCATAAATTCTAGCCTTGTCATATAATCCTTCCTCATGCAGCATAATTGCCATTGAGTAGACCTCTTCGCCTGTCGAGCAGCCGGCATGCCAGATCCGGATATAAGGATAGGTCCGCAGGAGCGGAATGACCTTCTGACGGAAGGTCAGGAAGAGTCCGGGATCACGGAACATCTCTGTCACAGGGATCGAGAGACTATACACGAACCGCTCGAAGCAGGCACGGTCATGCAGCACCTTTTCCTGCAGGGCAGAAATAGTAGGTAAGCTCTCCGCATGGACATGATGCCAGATGCGCCGCTTCAAGGAAGGCAGGGCATAATTCCTGAAATCATATCCATACAAACGGTGTACTCCGTTCAGAAGCAGCTCAATCTCAATCTGTTCAAGCTCCTGCTTGCTCTCCGGCGGATTCCCCTGACCCTCATATCCGTGCTCCATCGCTGCCATTGTCATCAATACTCCCTTGCCTGCGCCTTATTTCCGTACTTGGTTTGAACCTGCTGTATAGCTATTACCCCGAAATCACCCTTACGAATACAACCAGACGCGCATTAACGAAAGAAGCTGATCCGTGCTGATCGGTTTCTTCATATAATCGGAGGCTCCGGCTTCAATACACTTGGCCCGGTCCTCCTTCATAGCCTTGGCTGTGAGGGCGATAATCGGCAATTTCTGGTACTTCGGCATCTGCCGGATGCGGCGCATAGCTTCATATCCGTCCATCTCCGGCATCATCATATCCATCAGCACCAGATCATAATCACTCTGTTCGACAAGCATGTCGATGGCCTCCCGGCCGTTCTCGGCAAATTTCACTTCCATGTGATAGCCTTCGAGCACACTGGAGAGGGCAAAGACGTTGCGGATGTCATCATCGACGAGCAGTATTTTTTTGCCTTCAAACAGTTCCTCTTTATTGTGCAGCTTTTGCAGGATTTTACGCTTATCCTCCGGCAGGTTTGCTTCTACCCGGTGCATGAACAGCGTTGTCTCATCCAAAAGCCGTTCCGGCGAGCGGACATCCTTGATGATAATGGATTCCGCATATTTGCGCAGCTTGGTCTCTTCCTTGCTGTCCAGATCCTTGCCGGTATAAATAATAATCGGCAGATCGTTCAGCTCCTCATCGTCGCGGATCTGATCCAGCAGCTCGAAGCCGGTCATATCATCCAGCATCAGATCAAGCACCATACAGTCATATCTCTGCTTGTGCAGCTCATTCAGCGCCTCTTGGCCTGAAGACACCGCCGTAATCACTACATCGTCATGTCCGATAAGCTCCTCGATGGAACGGCGCTGGATATCGTCATCCTCGACAATCAAGAGATGCTTCATCGTGCTGGCGGTGTAATTCTCAATCTGCGAGAAGGCCCGGTCCAGCGCTTCACGGGAGGACGGCTTTCTGAGGTAGGCCATCGCTCCCATCATGAGCCCCTGCTTCATCTCATCATTCACAGAGATTACATGCACCGGAATATGGCGTGTCTGGGAGTCGCTCTTGAGCTCTCTCAGAATCGACCAGCCGTCCAAGACAGGCAACTGGATGTCAAGGATGATCGCGTCCGGCAGCAGGGTCTTGGCCATCTGCAGGCCGATATCACCCTGCAGGGCTACCAGCCCCTTGAAGCCGCGTCCGCGGGCCATGCCCAGCAATATCTTGGCAAAGCTCTCATCATCCTCAATAATCAGCAGCACCTTGTCGCCGCTGGCAAGGGATTCCCGGTCATCTTCCACAACTGCAGGCTTAGCAGGTGTAGGCGTGATGTCCCCTGCCTTATCCCATGAAAGTTCCTCCCGGAACTCCTCAAGCTGCAAGGGCTCCCCGGCAGGAGCGGCTTCAACTGCTCCCGGCAGCAGGCTAAAATTCCCCTGAACCGGCAAATACAGTGTAAATACGCTGCCTTGCCCTTCACGGGACTCCAGTCCGATGGCCCCGCCCATCAGGCGGGCTAATTCGCGGCTGATCGACAGGCCAAGCCCCGTGCCGCCATATTTGCGGCTCGTCGTACCGTCAACCTGCTGGAACGCCTCAAAGACGATATCCATCTTATCTGACGGGATGCCGATCCCGCTGTCTTTGACGGATATGGCAATATAATCATATTCATGCGGCAGATAGGCAGGCAGCCGCTTGACGTCCGCACGGCTGACAGAGAACTCTACATACCCTTCGCTCGTGAATTTGAAGGCATTGGACAGCAGGTTACGCAGGATCTGCTTCAGTCTGTGACTGTCGCTATATACACTGTCCGGAAGCGGCTCGTCAAAGGACAGGCGCAGCGACAGCCCCTTCTGCGCAGCCAGCGGAGCAAAGTTCTGCTTCACGAAGGTCTTCAGCTCGACGAGCGGGATTTCTTCATGATTCAGCTCCATTTTGCCGGCATCGACCTTGGACAGATCGAGAATCTCATCAATCATTTTAAGCAAATCTGCACCTGACATATAGATGGTATGGGCGAATTCGACCTGCTTCTCGCTCAGATTGCCTTCCTTGTTCTCCGTAAGAAGCTGGGAGAGAATGAGCAGGCTGTTCAGCGGAGTACGCAGCTCATGGGACATATTGGCCAGAAACTCGGATTTGTATTTACTGGTTACTGCAAGCTGCATAGCCTGCTTCTCCAGCTGCATACGGGCATGTTCAATCTCATCCTTCTTCTCTTCAACCTCTTGCACCTGATCCTGGAGGGCACGTGTCTTGGAGACCAGCTCTGTATTGTAATGCTCCAGCTCCTCCTGCTGGCGCTGCAGCAGCTCCTCTGAGCGCTTCAGGGCATCCGTCTGCTCCTCCAGATTCTCGTTAGAGCGGCGCAGCTCCTCCTGCTGGGTCTGCAGTTCCTCCGACTGGCATTGCAGCTCTTCCGTGAGCGCCTGCGATTCGCGCAGCAATTCCTCAACCACAAGCCTGCGGCTGATGTTGTTCAGAATAATCCCCAGATTATTGGAGAGCTGATGCAGCAGTTCATTCTGCAGCACCGAGAATGGTGTGAAGGAAGCGAATTCCACAACACCCAGAACCTCATCCTCGAATAAAAGCGGGTGGATCGATATATAACTTGGATGCGACTCCCCGAATCCCGAAGACACTGAGATATAGTTGTCAGGCGCCTCCGTCAGCTTGATCGGCAGCTTATCCAACGCGCTCTGTCCAACCAGTCCCTGACCGATCTCGAAGCTCTCCCTGGGCGTAACCCCCTCCTCACCGGCATAAAAAGCGCTGCTGACCAGCAGGTTCGGATTATCCTGGCTCTTCAGATAGACGGCACCATACTGCGCTCCAAGCACAGGCGTGAACTCACTGATGAAGGTCTGGGCTACCTGATCCAGTGAGCTGACGCCGCGCAGCAGCTCCGTAATTCGGGCAATATTGGCATTCAGCCAGGCCTGATCGCTCTGTGCCTGGGCATAGGATCTCTCGAGCTGCTGCTTCTGTTCAATATCCTCGGCCATCCGCTGGAATACCCGGGCCACATCGCCGATCTCATCTTTCGACTTCACCTTGATCCTGCGGATCGCCCGCATTTTACCGTTGCCGAAGCTGGTAATCATCATGGAGACGACACTTAGGCCGCGCGTGATGCTCGGTATCACCCACAGAATGACACCCAGCCCGAGCAGCAGCCCTAAGGTCATGATCAGGGTTACCATCTGAATCGATCTGCTCGAAGCCTCTTGGGCGTTAGCAGTCTCCTCCGTCATCCGGAAGGCATTGTAATCAGACAACGTATTCAGGCTGTTCAGCACCTCGTTCTGAATATCCTGTCCTTCTGCATTGCGGTACGTGTTGGCATTCTGAAAGTATCCGGCACTCAGCATCTCCAGAACCTTGTCCTGATACTTCAGATAGCCGGAATAGGCATTCTCAATCCGGGATAACATCTGCAATTCCTCTGCCGTCTTCAGCGAGGCCTTAATATTCTCCAGATGTTCCGCAGACTTCAGGACCTTGCTGTCAATTTCCGCCTTCTGCGCTTCCAGGGTTACAGTATCGGCATTAAGCATGGAAGTGGTCAGTATCCGTGCCATGTCGTTCACTTCCCCGCGAAGTCCCGAAGAAGCACGGCCTTTGCTATATCTCTCCTGGTAGCTATCCAGCTGATTGCTCATATAATGGAGCCTGTCATACCCGATCAGGGTAAGCGCCAGCATAATCGCCAGCATGGCACTGAATCCGATCAGCAGCTTAGCCTTAATCTTCATTCCTTATCGATTCCTTTCTTCAGCGAGATCCACACCAGGCATTTATCGTCATCACGTTCCGAATTAACCGGCTCGCTCAGGAAGGCAGCGCGCACCAGGTCTTCCTGCCAGTCATGAGTGGCATTCAAATGCCCGACCATGAATTTCAGCTGCTCCTCCTGTTCACCCTCTACCATCTCCATAAGGCCGTCCGTGAACAGCACCAGATGACCCTCGTCCTCGTAGCTGAGGCTCTGCTGCTGAATATCGATCCGGTCAAACAGCCCGACAGGGTGGCCGTTGCTCTCAAGCAGAACAGGCGTCTTGGCCTCCCCTTCAAAAAACAGCGCCGGCGGATGCCCGGCATTCACATAGTTAATCCGCTTCATGCGGGTATCAATGACAAGATAGATCGCCGTGAAATAATACTGGACCAGCTGCTTCTCAATATATAGCTGATTAAAGCGTCTGTTAAGCTCCTGAATAACCTTCTCCGGTTCCACATAGGTCGTTACGGTATCCTTCAGGACCGAGGCAAGGAACATGGTAAACAAAGAAGACGAGATGCCGTGGCCCATCATATCGAGCAGGATGACCGCATAACGCCCGTCTCCCAGCGGATACCAGGCATACAGATCCCCAGCCAGCTCGAAGGAAGGCTGGTAAATCGCATGTACCTCCAGAGTCTCCTCGGCAAGCGGCAGACTGAGTACCGCATTCTGCACCAGGGCAGCCAGCTTCAATTCATCCTGTATCCGCTGGTCCCGCTCCTTATGCCAGTCCTTCTCGCGCTTCAGCCGCAGCGCGAGGCGAATACGGGCCATCAGCTCCACCTTGTTAATCGGCTTCGTAACATAATCCACCGCTCCGGCATCCAGCGCCTCTGCGAGCTTCTTGGAGTCACCTACAGCCGTAACCATAATAATAGGAATATCCTTCAGATGCTCATATTGCTGGACCACCCGGCAGGCTTCAATTCCGTCCATTTCCGGCATCATCATATCCAGCAGAATCAGATCCACATCGGACGGCCGGGGCTCTTCCCCCACACCGACGCCCAGCAGCTTCAGCATATCTTTGGCGGACGAAGCCGTTATGAAATTCCGGTAATCTTCCTTCTTGAGGATCTCACGGATAATAATTACATTGGTAGGATTGTCGTCTACGATTAATATTCTCAAGCTTCCTCACCTCACGCGAATATTGTGTTAAGGCCCTAACCCGCAGCTCTGTCATTCTATCATACGATATTTACACGGCCTGTTACCAACCAGCTAGATATTGGCATAAAGCAGGTCCCGGCTTCAACAAAGTAACCTCCAGCTCCACTAACATCTAGTGGGACTGGAGGTTACGCTATTGTACTATTAAGGTCAGCGAAGCCAACCCGCGATTATTGTGGGTTTCTTTTGGCAATGACCAGAACCTTGCCTGTATCAAGCTCTTTCTCGTAAAATGCCGCTTCCGCTGCGCTGAAGCCCAGTGAAGTGATCTTGAAGCGTAAAGCGTCGCCGCGCGAACGGAATAGGTTGGCAATGGCACCGAACAGCCCTTCTTCACTCAGCCCCACTTCATTAGTATCTGCGGCGTCCACGATACGCCCTTCACGGTCTTCATCGTGACTGATCACATAAAGATCCTCTCTGGTGTAGCCGCTGCTACGGAGCCGATTCACTTCTTCGATCGCCTGAACGCCGTTCTCCAGGAGCTTGGCATAAGCCTGTGTACCTGTTGAATCCATGAGATCACTCTCCTTCATAATGAATAAAGGCCCAGCCACCGGATGGATGACTGAGCATTCATTAACCCAAATCGCCGCGCTCGAAACAGCTTCAGAAGGAATAAGCGTCGAATAAATCCAGCCCGGCCCATTCGCCGCTCTCCGTATTGCGGTAGATCTTGAGCGCAGCCTCTCCTCTAATATAAACATCCCCATCCTCAGCTTCAAAATCAGGCGCTCCCAGCATATCCTGCACGTTCATGGCCTGCGGATTAAGCATCCGTCCATTGAGGCTCAGACCATATTGTCCGGCCTGGGAAGGCGAAGCATGAACATACAGGACAACACCGCCGCATACCCCCGCCGAGCTATCGGCATACTGATATTCAAGACACCCGGCCCAAGGATCTTCAACAATCTGCTGAGGGGTTCCCTTGATCTGCAGCAGCTCCTCTTCCGTCATATATAAGCTAATACCGGACAAGGAGTCGAAGCTGCTTATGTAGAGATCGGCAGCTGCGCTATGCTCGAAGGCGAATATTACCGGCAGCTGTGCAGCGGTACCGGGAGCGGGAGAAACAGTCTCATCCTGCGGCGGTGCAGATATGAAGGGAGCAAGCAGACTTAGCAAGAGAATAACCATTTTCATAGGGTTCCCGCCTTTCATGAGCTGGTATTGCCCCGTCCTGAGCCCCGCCGTATTTCATTCCATCGTATTAATGGCGGAATTTCTGCCAGATTGCAGCGGCTGCATCCACGCCTTTGAGGGCTGAGGCTATCTTGCCCTTGGATTTGCTTGAACTCACTGCCTCATAGGATTGTACGGTTCTCTCCTCAGCCGGTGTTAACGGGGCTTCTGCGATGGATACCGATTTTGCCTTATCCTTCAGTTCACGTGATTTACGGAATTTCTCAATTACCGTTACAGATACCTGCTTCACGGTCAATGTCAGCTCGTTCATGACATCGCCCAGATTCTTTACAGAATCCACGATCGGGTCAATCTTCTGAATTTTACCCTGCACATCCGCTGTGATGTCATTGGCATGCCGGACTGTTGTTTTAACTTCATAGGTTAGCTCATCAATAGTCTTCTGAACCTCCTGCAGAGTTTGGCTGACCTTGTCGAGCGATTCCTTCGCTGACTTTAAGGTTTTGATTAAGAAGAATACGAGTACTGCGAATGCGATAGCAGCCAGTGCTACGCTAAGTTCAATGATCATTGTGGATAACCCCTTCCAAGTGTGTAAATTATCGGTTTGCACTGTCTGATACTGCATAGTTACCCTTACAGAATTAGGCCGAAACAAAGGCCAAGCCCCTGGAATCCTCTTCCTTTCCTCCCTGTTTCAAATGGATACGCCCCGTTTAAACAATGACTACATCAACGCACAGAAAGGATGACATCTCATGCTAAGATGGTCAATAATTCTGCTGGTAGTCGCCCTGATTGCCGGTATCTTCGGATTCTTCAATATTGTGGCGGCGGCTGTCGGCATCGCCAAAGTATTGTTCTACATCTTCCTGGTCCTCTTCGTGGTCTCACTCTTTATGGGGCGCAGAGGACGATCTATGTAGGCAAGCCCACGTTAGCTGACTGCCGGACAGGCAGTGCTGCAGGCCCGGAGGTCTCCGCCAGGAGATCCTCGGGCCTCTTGCTGTTCCCGCCATTCTTATGTAGTGTTGAAATGGGCTTCATTCCCCTTCAAAAAGTATAGGCCTTTCCGCTCAGGTTGTCATCCGTGATTCAGTCCGTAATGAAGCGTTCCCCCGCTAAGGCCGGACAAGAAAAATAAAATTTATTGATGCCGCTGGTTCATTCAATGCAATTTATGTTTACATCCTTATTAGCACAGCACGAACATAGAAAATTACACCATCATACCTAGGAGGAATCATCGATGAAAAAATTAGCCAGTTTAACAGTAGCAATGGGTCTTATGGCTTCCTTGGCAGCAACAGCTTCCGCAGCTGAGGTAGTAACAGGAACAACAGAAACTACCAAAACCACTTCTTCCGATGCAGTAACTACTGTAACCGGAGTAACTTACCTGAATCCGGCAGACCCTGTTATCACCCAGGCTGATCTTAAGCCGGCAACACCTCAGATCATTCTGACCAAACTCACAGCATTCCATCTTTCTGCGGGAAGCACAACTGCTATTGGCTGGCTGGGTGCACAGACTGTGGATACTACTGGTGTGATCACGAAAGACGCTATGGGCAACGAATGGAGAGAAATCTACACTTGGCTGGGTAAAGCCTGGATCAAGGTTCCTGCCTCTGCATACGTAATCAATCCATAAGCGATTCGACATATAGGAGTCATAGCTGCTCCACTCATATGCTGCAGCTATGACTCAACGGATGTACCTAACAAGGCACGTGGACGCCAATCCAAACGGCCTTTTTTTGCGTCTAATGGATGCTAAATTCCCCCACCAAAACATATAAAAAGGGTTATCCCTCCAGTAGAATCTTCTACTGGAGGGATAACCCCGCCATACACCCGCTTGTAGTTCACCCGTCACAAACTTGTACTGCCTGTCGCTTCTTGCTGTCCTAGCTGTATATATTAGCGGATGACCGAGCCTCCGTACAGGAAACGGTTCATCCAAGAAGCGCTAAGATTATCCACTCTTACACCGCCGGAGCTTACTGAATAGGTATGCAGCAGCTTCCCGTCACCCAAATACATGGCGACATGCGTAATTCTTGCCGTAGATTTGTTGATTCCGGCATAAGCAGAGGGAGAAGTTCCTTTATAATCCATGAAGAACATCAAATCTCCCCGCTTCAAGCCGGATACATCCGTAACTGCACCACTGTTCTGCTTCACCCAGTCCCCTTGCTGCCGGGAATCGGCAGGCAGCTTCAAGTTCGCTGCATCCATGAAGATCTGGCGGATGAAATCAGAGCAATCGAAGGTACTTGTATTATTGCGGTCAGAGCCGTATTCATATGGTGTTCCCAGATAGCCCATGCCCGCTGATATCACTCGTTCAATCACAGCAGTCTGCCCGGCTGTAGGTACAGGTGCCGGAGCTGGTGTTGGAACAGGTGCCGGCACCGGTGTCTGAACAGGTGCAGGTGTTGGAGCTGGAGTGGCTGGAGCAGGCGGCGATGAAGCACCCGCTGTAATATATTGATCGGATGAGCTTGTATAACCCACCGTCCCGTTTGCCGTTCTTATTTTGTACCAATAGCTGTTAGTCTCTTCAAGAATGGTTACCTGGTCATTCTTATAGAGATATCCAACCACTTGACCGCTGGTTGCAGGGGTATCCCTTACACGGACCGTGGCCTGAATCACCGCTGTCCGGGACGCAGGTGCGGAAGCTGTAGCTACCCGGATATAGGAATCCCCTGAGCTCATATACCCCACAATTCCCTCTGCAGTTCTTACTTTGTACCAGTAGCTGTTCGCAGCTTCCAGAATAACTACCTGGTCGCCTTTATTCAGATATTTCAGTACCGTGCTGCTGGTAGACGGATCTGTACGCAGCCGTACCGAAGCTTCAATAATGCCTGTCTGTCCAGCGGAAGCTGCCAAGGTTGTAATCGAAGAATCGGTTGCAGCGAAAGCCTGCCCGGGACTGAACACTCCCAAGGATAATGCCAGTGATGCGGAAACCCATAACGATGCTGTAATTTTCTTGCGTGATACGATCATAGCGTTCCCCCGCTTAGCGTATTAAGAAAATCAACAACGGCGCGCGCTACGTTTGTTGCTTTCTGCCCTCATTATAGGCTGGCCCGGGATTTGGAACATGCTCCAAATTTCACAAAAAACCTTTCCATCTTATGGTAACATACAGGTCTATAGTCTCGATTTCTCCTTGGATTTGGTGGAAATTACAGCTAACTAGGAGAAATCATGGAATGTTAGTCCTTGGGCTCCACGTGAACTTGCACATGCATGATGTTGTGCAGCTTGGTCATCCGTTCTTCAATCGAGTCGCTGATCTCATGCCCTTCCATGACTGTCATGCGGGCATTCACCTCTACGACTACATCCACCAGCACATGATTGCCGTGTACACGGGCCTTCAGATCCTTGATGCCCTCTACGCCCGGTGTCCGGGCAATGGTGCTGCGCAGGTCCAGCAGCTTGTCTTCGTCAAATCCGTCCGTCAGCCGGTACGTGGAATCGCGGAAAATATCCCAGGCGGTCTTGATAATCAGCAAGCCGACTCCGATGGCAGCCGCGGAATCGATCCACGGCAGTCCGAACTGTGCCCCTACAATCCCTACAGCTGCACCTACGCTTACGATAGCATCCGAGAAATTATCCTTGGCAGCAGCCATCAGAGCATGGTTATTAATTCGCTCGGCCAGACGCTTGTTATATATATATACCCCCATCATCGCTACCGCACACACCAGCGCAACACCGGCAGACCAGAGCTGCGGCGTGGCCTTCTCCCCCTCGAACAGCGAGCGCACCGCCTCCACAATAACCTGAATACCCACCAGCGCCATAATAAAAGAAGCCATCAGCGCTGCAATCGTCTCGGCCCGGAAATGCCCGTAGGTGTGATCGGAATCCGGCGGCTTCCGCGAGATGCGCAGCCCGATCAGCACCGCCAGCGAGGCCACAATATCGGTTAAATTGTTGAATCCGTCCGCCAGGAGCGCACTGGAAGCGAACAAGTAGCCGCAGATCAGCTTGAAGGCAGACAGAACCAGATAAGCAGCAATGCTGACCATCGCACCCTTTTCACCCTTGCGTATATCCTCATAAATATCGGTCATTTCTGCCGCCCCTCCCATCCTTTGCCGCATAATTACAGGAAAACTTTCTTTGAGTTATTCTTGCCCTTGTAGCAGCATTTAAAAACAATTAGAATAAGGAATAAGGACTTGCTGCCTAAGGGGGTAACATAATGAGCGAGAACAATGAGAAACCAAAAATTAATTTGGCTGATGCGATCCGCCAGAAGCTGGAGCAGAAGAAACAGCATGCTTCAGGAAAACCGGGTTCAACCTTCCAGGCCGGCTCCGCGAAACCGCTGAAAAGCCAGAATAACAAGAAGCCTAACAATCAGCGCCGCCGGACTGGCGGTTCCTAGACTTCTAGGTTGTTGTATATGATGAACATAAACGGCTGCGTAATCCCTCCGGGGACGACGCAGCCGTTTGTATATGAACTCATAACTGTTCATTCTGCCTATATCTAGTTCTTAAGCTTCTACAGGGTACATCCGGGCACGCATTTCCTTGATCTCCGGGTTCTCCAGATACTCGTCATAGCTCATCGTACGGTCAATAATTCCAGCCGGAGTAATCTCGATAATGCGGTTGGCAATCGTCTGGATGAACTGATGGTCATGGGAGGTGAACAGGATCGTGCCGTCAAAGTCGATCAGTCCGTTATTGAGCGCGGTGATCGACTCCAGGTCCAAGTGATTGGTAGGCTCATCGAATACCAGCACGTTGGCTCCGTTCAGCATCATCTTGGCCAGCATACAGCGGACCTTCTCGCCCCCGGACAATACGCTTGCCTTCTTCAGTGCTTCTTCGCCGGCGAACAGCATCCGGCCCAGGAAGCCGCGCAGGAAGGTCTCGTCCTGATCCTTGGAGTATTGGCGCAGCCATTCCACCAGGTTCATATTCACCCCGTCGAAGTAGCTGGAGTTATCCTTAGGGAAATACGCCTGGGTAGTTGTCACTCCCCAAGTGTACTCACCCGCATCTGCTTCCTTCTCGCCCATAATGACATCGAACAGCAGGGATTTAGGCTGGGAATGCGGTCCTACAAAAGCGATCTTATCCCCTTTGTTGACTACAAAGCTGATTTCATCCAGCACCTTCTCACCGTCCACTGCCTTGGTCAGGCCGCTGATCGTAAGCAGCTGCTTGCCGGCTTCACGCTCCGGCTTGAAGTTCAGGAACGGATATTTACGGTTGGACGGACGGATGTCATCCAGGGTAATCTTCTCGAGCTGCTTCTTACGGGAAGTCGCCTGCTTCGATTTCGAGGCGTTCGCCGAGAAGCGCTGAATGAAGGCTTGCAGCTCCTTCATCTTGTCTTCCTTCTTCTTGTTGGCATCGCGCTGCAGCGCCTGGGCCAATTGGCTGGACTCATACCAGAAGTCGTAGTTGCCGACATACATCTGGATTTTGCCGAAATCGATATCCGCAATATGCGTACAGACCTTGTTCAGGAAGTGACGGTCATGGGATACCACGATAACGGTGCCTTCGTAGTCCATAAGGAAATTCTCCAGCCAGCCAATCGATTCAAGATCCAAATGGTTGGTAGGCTCATCGAGCAGCAGGTTGTTCGGACGTCCGAACAGGGCCTGGGCCAGCAGGACCCGCACCTTCTCGTTGCCGCTGAGTTCGGCCATTTTCTTGTCGTGCATCTCACGCATGATACCAAGACCGATCAGCATGGCGGCTGCGTCAGGCTCGGCGTCCCAGCCGTTCAGCTCCGCGAATTCGCCTTCCAGCTCACCGGCACGAAGTCCGTCTGCTTCGGTGAAGTCGCTCTTTGCGTACAGGGCGTCCTTTTCCTTCATAATTTCATACAGGCGGGTATGACCCATGATTACGGTCTCCAGCACCTGGAACTCGTCATACTCGAAATGGTTCTGTTTCAGTACGGCCAGACGTTCACCGGGTGTGATGTGCACATCGCCGATGTTCGCTTCGATCTCTCCGGACAGAATCTTTAGGAAGGTCGATTTGCCGGCGCCGTTCGCGCCAATCAGACCGTAGCAGTTGCCGGGTGTGAATTTTATGTTTACATCCTCAAATAGTGCGCGTTTTCCGTAGCGGAGTGTTATACCGCTTGTGCTAATCATTAAGCATTACCATCCTTTTCACATAGGTTCCGGCTCATTATAGCATAAAATCAAGCAAAATGGCCCTTATTACGGCTCTTATTTAAGTAGAAGTGTTTAATACAAGCCTTCTACGGGCTATTGCCCCGCCGGGCGTTCCTCGGGCTGGACGACCAGCGTCTCCCCGTATCCGAGGGTACGGATACGCTCCTCGCCAAGCCCCTGGGCCACCCTCGCCTGCTCCATCCGGTCCAGCGCTTCGCGGGCGGTATCATCGGCCAGCCTGAAGGTGCCGAAGTGCATCGGAATCATCAGCTCGGCGCCTACATCAAGGAAGGCCTGCACGGCCTCCTCGGGATTCACATGCTGGGAGTTCATGAACCATTCAGGCTCATAAGCGCCAATCGGCATCAGCGCAACATGCAGCTTGAAGCGTCTGCCGATCTCCTTGAAGCCCGGGAAGAAGCCGCTGTCTCCGGCAAAATAGAGGTTCGGCGGAAGCAGCTTATGCTGCGCCTTACCCTCTTCCCCCTCCGGATGCTTCTGCGGGTCTGCCGGCTGAAGCACATAACCGCCCCAGTGCGAGGAATTCGTATCGAACGGCGTTCTCCGCGTCCAGTGCTGGGTCGGGACAAATGTCAGCTTGACGGCGCCCAGTGTAATCTCCTCCCACCACTGCATTTCCTGGCAGTTCGGGAAGCCTTTGCGGAGCATTTTGCGCTTAAGTCCGGCAGGCACCACAAGGGTTGTTCCTGCCCGGTACAGCTTGCGGATGGACGCAATATGCAGGTGATCATAGTGGGAATGAGAGATCAGAATCAGATCGATGGGCGGGATATCCGCAAGCGGAATGCCCGGCTGCCCGATCCGTTTCTCGAAGCCCAGACGCCGCGCCCAGATCGGGTCGGTGATGATATTAAGCCCTTCGTATTGCAGAAAAAAGGTAGAGTGCCCGATCCAAGTAATCGTTGTCTCCAGCCGGTTCCCGGCCAGATAGTCGAGCCGCGGCGGATGATTCGGCACTTTATAGGTGTAATCCTTCTTCTTCCTGCGGCGTTCCTCGCGCCATTGGCGGAATTCCTTAAGTGTTTTATCGGTGCTTACATTGTCGATGTTGTTATATCGTATTCTGGCCATAGCAAGAACCACTCCTTATAGCAGATTTGCCATTTCTGTTGCCGGCGGCAAACCACATGTCTTAACTATAGGGTTCCGCAGAATCATTTGCAAAATTACAGGGCCCTGCGGGACGCTCATTACAAATTGTACCCAAATGGCTAAAGGGGAAACGTCCGGGCATCAGTTGTCAGGGATCAGGCGGATTTAACGGGCGGTATGGGGCAGCAGGAGGCGGTATCAGGCGGCATAAGGAAGGATGAAATCCTGCACGAATTGCAACATTCCCGTTTGAGTTGCTAATTCAACAATATTTTAAATTTTAGCGGCTTCGCGTCCGCCCCTTTGTATTCACTTGCTTAAATGAGGTAAAATGCGGGTAAAGCAAACGGTGCTTATGCTACTTAGAAGAGGAGCTGACATATGAAGATTACATTTATTGAACCGACACCGAGTCCAAATACCATGAAGCTTCATCTCGATGAAAGCCTTGCACCCGGTGTCCGCCGGACCTATACCCCGGAGACCCGGCGCTCCGCCCCTTCCTGGGCGCAGGAGATGCTGGAGATTCCAGGCGTTACGAGTATTTATCATGCCGCTGACTTCGCCGCGCTGGAGCGCAAAGGCAGTGCGGACTGGGCTGCAATTCTGCGCGAGGTCCAGAACCGCTTCGGAGCGGACGGCCTCAGCGCGGAATACAGTCTCGGCGATGAGAATGACGGCACCCACTACGGGGAGTCCCAGGTGTTCGTGCAGATGTTCCGTGGCATCCCGATCCAGATCCGCGTCAAGACCGGCGCGAAGGAGGAGCGCATCGCCCTCTCCAGCCGCTTCACCCAGGCGGTGACCGATGTGGCCAGCGCCGTGATGATCAAGGAGCGCAAGCTCAGTGATTACGGCGTACGCTACGGCGAGCCGCCGGAGATTGCCCGCGAGGTCGAGCAGGAGCTGGAGGCGGCGTATCCGCAGGAACGCCTCGACTCCCTCGTGCAGCAAGCCATCGCGCACGGGGCTGCCGGCGAGTTCGTCGAGCAGCGGCACAAGAAGGAGCAGGCCGAGCTGCTGCGGGACCTGCACGATGCGGATTGGCGCGTGCGCTACGCCGCGCTGGAGGATCTGGCGCCGGGCGAGCAGCTCCTGCCGGAGCTGCGGGCGGCGCTGCACGACCCCAAGCTGCAGATTCGCAGACTTGCGGTCGTGTACCTGGGCGACATCCGCACGCCGGGTGCAATGGAGCTGCTCTATGAGGCGATGAAGGACAGCGCCCCGGCCGTGCGGCGCACAGCCGGGGACACGCTCTCCGACATCGGCGACCCGGCGGCGACACCGGTGATGACGGCGTCGCTCAGTGATGCCAGCAAGCTGGTGCGCTGGCGGGCGGCACGCTTCCTCTACGAAGTCGGGACCGCCGAGGCCCAGGACGCGCTGAGCGTGGCTGCCGAAGACCCCGAATTCGAGGTAGGTCTCCAGGCCAAGATGGCGCTGGAGCGAATTCTGTCCGGCGCGGAAGCAGCAGGCACTGTCTGGCAGCAGATGTCAGAGCGCCGGCGGAGCTGACGTGAACCTGCCGTATTTTGTCATTGCCTGAGAAGCCGGTATGCCTTATACTGATTCCTGTTGTTCATATCGTTCAAAGATAGCCTCATCATACCTAGGATGAGGTAGAGGTCGCGGATAAGAAGAGTAAGCGCGTGGAGATGCCTAAGAGCCATCAGTGATACGCGCCCAAAGGAATATCCGCCGAAATCGTAACTGCTGCTCTTAGTCCGCAGCTACGATTGGGGCCGTTTGCCGAAAGGCGCGGAACTGTCACTGTGTATTGCCGCCTGTCAGGAGACTGCGGGAGCTGCACTGTGTTGCGCTATCTTAACAGGGAGTATGATGCGGAGCCTATAATCAGGAAACCGCAGCGTCCGTCTGCGGTTTTTTTGCGTGCAGCATGCCGGGAAGAAGACACCGGCACATGCAGGCAGCGGCACTCCCCCTGTGAACAGAACTATCAATTTAAAGGGAGTGTCTTATTCATGCAAGCACAGCAGCCTAAACGGCCGGCAGTACAGGCGGGCAACGCCAATACGCCGGGCCTGCGCAAATCCTTCAAAGCAAGACATCTGACCATGATCGCCCTCGGCGGTTCGATCGGAACCGGACTGTTCCTCGCCAGCGGCGGGGCCATCGCCTCCTCCGGTCCGGGCGGAGCACTGCTCGCCTACACGGCCGTCGGCATTATGGTCTATTTTCTGATGACCAGCCTTGGGGAGCTGGCCACCTATCTGCCCGATTCCGGTTCCTTCAGCACCTACGGTACACGGTTCGTCAGCCCCGCCTTCGGCTTCGCTATCGGCTGGAACTTCTGGTACAACTGGGCAGTAACCATTGCAGCTGAACTGTCAGCGGCCACCGTTATCATTAAGTACTGGTTCCCGGACAGTCCTTCGTTCCTGTGGAGCCTGCTCTTCCTGGCGCTCATGTTCGGCCTGAACTTCCTGTCTGCGAGGGGGTATGGCGAGTCGGAATACTGGTTCGCCATTATCAAGATTATTACGGTGGTCGTCTTCCTGACGGTCGGCGTCCTGATGATCTTCGGGATTCTGGGCGGCAAGGCGGTGGGCTTCAGCAACTTCCAGCTCGGAGGCAGCTCGTTCCATGGCGGCTTCTTCGCCTTCGTGGGGGTCTTCATGGCCGCCGGGTTCTCCTTCCAGGGAACAGAGCTGGTCGGCGTAGCCGCCGGAGAGAGCGAGAATCCGCGCCGCAACGTGCCGATCGCGATCCGCCAGGTGTTCTGGCGCATCCTGATCTTCTATATTTTCGCCATTGCCGTCATCGGTATGCTGATTCCTTATACGAATCCCGATCTGCTCCGCAGCGGTATTGATGATATCGGCGTCAGCCCGTTCACCATCGTCTTCAACAAAGCAGGGCTGGCGATTGCCGCCTCGGTCATGAATGCCGTGATTCTCAGCTCCGTGCTGTCTGCCGGGAATTCCGGGATGTACGCCTCCACCCGTGTCCTGTACGCCATGGCCAAGGATGGAATGGCACCACGCGCGCTCGGCAAGCTGAACCGCAGAGGTGTTCCTGTAGGCGCATTGCTCGTGACTACCGCTGTCGGCATGCTCGCCTTCCTTGCCTCCTTCTTCGGAGACGGCGCGGTGTACAATTGGCTGCTTAACGCTTCCGGGATGTGCGGCTTCATCAACTGGCTCGGGATTGCCGTCTGCCATTACCGGTTCCGCCGGGCCTTCGTGAAGCAGGGCCATTCGCTAGAGGAGCTGCCTTACCGGGCAAGATGGTTCCCGTTCGGTCCGCTGTTTGCCTTCGCTCTGTGTATGGTCGCCGTATTCGGCCAGAACATGGGCGCCTTCACCGGTGCGAAGATCGACTGGTACGGCATACTAGTCTCCTATGTCAGCGTGCCGCTGTTCCTGCTGATCTGGCTGGGCTATGGCTGGTTCCGCAAGAGCAGCCTTATCCCGCTGGAGAAGTGTGATCTGAGCACCCACGCAGACTGATTCATTGGAGCAGCATATAAATTCTTATCTTTCAGCAAAAGACCGGTTTTGATCCCGCAAAAGTGGGCCAAAACCGGTCTTTTATATATTGCTAGTACCTTATCAGATTTAAAATAGTGGATCAGACGCAAGTCCCCTTCAAATAACATCTTTTTTCCAAGCGGGCCTTGTTCTTCAGGGCGTTTGGCTTAGCGTAAAGGAATGAGGTGCGCTTATTTTGGGAAGAAAGTCGCCTATTGGGCGAGTAACGGACTCCACAGGCCTTATCCTTTGCACTTCAGCTCCGAAACGGCTCATAGAGAGACTCTAAGGTCGCCTGAGTCCGTTACACTGCAAAAAGTGGCGTTTTCGCGGGGATAAGATCTCTCCGGTCCGTTAGATTTTGGGTTGTAACTCTGACGCTTTACTAGCTTAAATTTGCTTCTCTTCGTGGGAATTCCGGCAACTGCTGTTTATGCCCAGGTTGTGATGGTCTCAACCGGCAGACGGTAGGATGGATACCCCTCTTTGGCGGCTTTGCCTATCGAGATCAGCATGACCGGCTGGAACCGTTCTTTGTCCAGGCCGAACACTTCTGCAATATGCTCCTTGTCATAGCCGGCCATCGGGTTGGTATCGTATCCGTGGGCGCGGGCCACCAGCATTAACTGCATCGCTACAAGCCCCGAGTCAATCAGATTGACATCCCGCAATTCGGACGCGGAAATGTTCGCATAATAAGGCTTGACCTGCTGCAGCTGCATGTCCATCACCTCGCGGGGCATGTACCCGAGTTCTACAGCCTTGCCGAAAATTTCGTCAATATATTCAACGTTGTTCGTATCATAAAATACCGCAATCACAGCCGAGGAGGTGAGCGCCTGGGTCTGGTTGAAAGAGGCCAGCGGTGCAAGCTTCGCTTTGCCTTCAGCGCTGTCAATGACCAGGAAACGCCACGGCTGCATGTTAATGGCAGAGGGGGCGCGGGAAGCTTCCGCCAGAATCTCTGTCAGTTCCTCTCTGCTGATTTTCACCTCAGGATCATAGACTTTCACGGAACGGCGTTCCAGGACAATTTCATTGAAATCATTGGTTTTATGGTATTTCCCCATCATTGTGCTCATGTACATTTCTCTCCTTTTATATAGGAATGGTACGGATGAACGTGAACGTATCATCACTAGAAGAATTGTAAACTATAAAGTATACTTCATAGCAAGAACAATAAATGGGGGGATTGCCATGAAAACCAGTGAAGTTGCCAAAAGGGCTGACCTTCCGATATCAACCCTGCGCTACTATGAGAAAATAGGCCTGATTACGGAGGAGTACATCCTCAGAGAAGAGAATAATTACCGGAATTATGCCCCGGAGATTATTCCGTATCTTGAAGTCATAAAGAATAGCTTAGCTGTTGGATTCTCAATCCACGATATTAAATCGATGATCTCCAAGCAGGGAATATCGAAAGAGGAACAAAAACGGATCATCACCGACAAAATTACGGAAATTGAAGCTGCGCAAAAAAACCTGGAGGCTTCCAAGCAGTCTCTTTACGAGCTTCTCGAAATGAATATTACCTGTGAGAACGGGTACGGAAAATACTAAAACCCCAGAGCTGTGCTCCAGGGAGTCGTATAAAGGCGCGGGGGCCGGGGGACGCTAACCTGTAATTCCAGTTCAAGGAGGCCTTTATGAAAAAAATATGGACAGTAGCCTTGTTGACGTTAGCCCTGGTCCTGAGCAGCCCGTTAAGCCGGAGCTCCGCTGCACCTGACTATGCCCGGTGGGGAACCATCGCCGTGAAGAAGACGCAGCAGAAATACAACGCCGAGATCATCGATTACAAACACATCGGCCGGACCCAGATCAAGCCTAAGCTTGCAGAAGAGAAGTTCAAGCTGGTGGTCCGGAGCAAGGCAGGCCGGGAATTCGGCGTATTCGTGATGGTCCGCTTCAACCCTTCAACAAACAAGCTTCAGACCATCCAATTCCTGGAGACCAAGGCCTGAAGTGCCCCCTGGCTGGTTCGCCGGGTAGCTGATACGCTTTTATTTCCAGGTCACATATACCTTAAGATCTCCTGTATTCTCGAACGGCGAACTGTTGAAGGCCAGGTTATTCAGTCCCAGCCCGTAGAGCACCTGCAGATCCTGCCTCAGCAGTTTGTCGCTTCCGCGATAGCGGAAGAGCAGCGACTGCTGTCCGGCCTCTGCCGCCTGCTTCGCCAGCTCCTTAAGCTGTTCCGCCGACGAAACCACCTGATTCTCCTCGTACAGCCAGTAATTGAGGTCCTTCTGCAGCGTCTTGTATGCCTCCACCCCCTGGCCCCCTTGATTGACCAGCTTAGTCAAGGTCTGGGCATAACTGGTGGAGGCCGCCGGATAGGACTTCGTCCAAGTGTGGTCAAGGCGCATCTGGGCATCCGTCCTCATATAATAGAGCGTGCTGATTCCGCCCTCCGGACTCGGGTCCGGGTCATCCCAGGTGGTGTCGAGATGATACCATGCCCCGTTCATAAGCACCAGATTCCAGGCATGCGACTGGGTCACACCATCTGCCGCTCTGGCCGTCCCTTCCACAATTCTGTTCGGAATCCCCGCCCCCAGCAGCAGCTTATAGGTTAGCAGCGTATAGCCCTGGCAGACCGCACTCCCGGTCTGAAGTCCCTCATAAGCGGTGTATTTGCGGTGCGAGTGATCATATTCCAGATTCAGCACGACCCAGTCGTGGATCGCTTTTACCTTCTGGTGATTGTTCATGCCCGGTGTTATGATCTGCTGCAGAATAGCCTTCACCTGCTTGTTCACATAGGCCGTCTGCTGCAGCGTCTCCCGGTATTCCACCTGAACCGTCACATGAACAGCGCGCGTGCTTCCGCGGTAGGAGAAGGCATAGCTGTCAATAATATAATACAGGTACGGATCGCTCCCCATCGCCTGATTAATTGCCGTCTGGATCTCACTCTTCAGCTTGGCGGTCTTGCCCTGATAAGTGAAGGTAATCGTCTCTCTGCGGTTACTCATCGCTCCAGCCAGCTTCTGCGTCATTCCTTGTGTCGTCTGCACCACCGCCGAATCCGCTGCAGCATACGCATGCTCGTATCCCCAGTACGTCGCAGGCGGTAAAGCAGCAAACACAAGCATAAGTCCAACCGCCGTCTTCAACAGCGATCCCTGTCTCTTCCCCATATGATCCCCGCGCCTCCTGCAATCTATATCATCGGCCGTAGCCGTATGTACTCTATAGTAAATGCCAATCCTGCCATGTTTACAACCCCGATCTGAAGAACGTGAACTTACACCAGTCATTCTTGTCCATTATATTCGGTGAAATAACACTTAAAGTGATTCATCTTGGTATCCCACCTTAGTAGAGCATCAGAATTAAACAAGTGATTTCATTCCTTAAAAACGGTAAGGTATAAGGCTGCGTTCGTAGCGGAAAACAGGGATAAGTGTAGTCTGTACAACTAAAAACAGTGAAACGGGTAGATTTCCTCTTCTAATTGTAGTCTGTACAACTAAATTTACCCGGATGGGCGAAAACCCAGGTATAGGGGCATTTTAATTGCACGAACTACATCTAAACGGAGATTTGGCGGCACATCGGACGATTTAGTTGTACGAATTACAATTAAGCATCCCCCTTGCTGCTATTAATATCGTCAGCTCTGTATCTTCTCTAGAAAAGCTTGAAATACTTTTTTTGTCGCTTCCCCTGAATTGGGGATTAACTCATAAATCCTCTGAAGAAGTGAAGGGTTTTTCAATATCAGTTTTTTACTTTCAGAACTAGTAAAACTTCTTAATGAATCAACACAGATTTCGAGTAGCTCTTCATCATCAGTATCTAGCAGTTTCAACAACATATTCAATTCATCCATGCTAGATTCATTATGCAAACAATAAGCTAATTTTCTTTGCCACTCTATCGGCTTATTTAACACTCCATTTGATAATTCCCCCCAATCTTGTGGGGAGAATTTTAGCAGCATCTCCTGTGCAATTAAAAAACCTTCATCATACCAATAATCATCCGTAAAATATCCTGAAAGATAGTCATCAAATTCTGTAAACATTAAAAATCTCCTTTGAATTAGATTACAAGTTAAGGTGCTGTAAAACCACTTAGAAGTTGTGTAGCTCCTTTACCCGTCATAACACATAGAGGATAAAAAAGACCACAACACGGGCGATTAGCTCGCATTGTGGCATTTTAGGTTGTCTTGTACGATTCTGTCGCCCAGGTTGTAAACTATAACTTTCCGCCCACTTCTTCGAACCAATCATCAAATATATGACTAGATAATTTTTCAGGATCATTTGTATATTTTATCTCGTAACTGTAACGAGCATCTAATTTGTTCTTAAATACATCATAAGTCAATTTCATCTCTGTAGGCATTTCCCTATTATTTTTTTTGCATAAATCACTAATTTCACGGAGATTTTTATTTAAGATGTTAAGTAAAGCAACTTGTCTTTCTTTCGAAATATTATAAACAGGTCTTGAATTACTATCAGTGTCTGAAACTGCATCATTAACCTTATGTTTTTTAACAATAAAATTATTAATTTGGTAAAATACATCTGTACTAAATTGTCCAAATTCATTAGAACCATATATATATATCATATCTGCCTTATTACTCACATACTCAAGACAAATTGACACCATATCTGCTTGTAGTTCTGAAAAATAATCTTCAAATACCTTTGTCATCATCCAATCTCCTTTTAATTTATTAAATCGAAAACTTTTAGCTCACCATCTATTGTGTAGGTTACATTAAAGCTAGACGGTCGAAGCGAATCCTCATCATATTTTATTTTTACGTCAACAGTAACATGTTTCGGCGGTTTGGCATTTAAAGCCCTTGCCCATTCATTTTCTATTTTCTTATACGTACTTAGATTCACCTTACTTGACTGAGATACAAGGTTGTCAATCTCTGGCGAGCCGCCAAATCTATCTCCTGCCAAATGACCTGCGTGGTCACCTGACTCCTTTCCTGGCGTATTTGCGTCATGTGGTAAACGTTCATCTCTTGCCGTTAATTTTAAATCATCCGTACTAAAGTTTTCAATTCTACCCAGATGATCTGTTTCATAATCGTATTGGTGCTCACCAGCTTTATACTTCACATTCGGTTTTAGTTTTCCTGCCTCATCAAATGAATTATCGACAAAAGTCTTATTGGGAACTTCACCCTTCCCTTCCAACCCATCCATATACCGCTGCTGCACCGGCGTTTTCGGCATTGCTGGAGTATCGGGGATCTCTCCTATCTTGAAAACAAACCCTTCCGGCGTCTGCATCACCGGACCCAGGTTCGGCAGCTTCTGCTTAATCCCTTGCAGGGCATCCTTCGCCGCTTGGCTGACGACGTCTTCTACCTCGCCTAGCACTTTGCCCACTTTGCCTGCTTTGGTGACCTGTAGTCCGGGGACAAGGATGGATGCGACTGAACCGAGCATTTTCGCCTTCTCTTCGGGTGTGCCCTCGTCAAACTGATGATATGCCATCTTCGCCGCTTCCACCAGCACTTCGGGATGGTCAATCAGATATTGTGCTTGCTGCTTCATTTCTGTGGTGGTTTTGACCGGGTCCACAACCAGCTTGAAGGCAAAGGTTGCCGTATCCGCCACGCCCATGACGACCTCTTTCATCAATCCTTCGGTAAAAGCCAGCACTACATCTCCCGACTGACGGACCTTGCTCTCCCATTTCGTGAGGCCGTACGTGTTATCCAGCCATCCCAGATAACTGGTGTACATCGGAGTGAGATATTCATTCGGCACATAGACTTTCGCCTGATAAAATTCCAATGTGGTCTCGTTTTCCTTGTTGTCTGCGGTAATTGGCGTGCCATCTGGCAGCGTGAGCGGAGGTGCGTTCAACCGCCGCTCTGCTTCGATCTGCTCTTGCACCTGCTTAAGAACGGCTGCAAGCTGAATCTCCTGCCGCTTCGCCGCAAGCTGACTACGAGCATACGCTCCCGCGGCGGTTTTCTCCATCGCCAGCCGCAGGAGCAGTAAATATTCTTCGTTATGTAGTAACGGAACCTTCTCCGCCGTGATCGATGGATCATACTCACAGGCAGTAACCGCTGGTTGCTTGTAATGCGGGCTTAGATCCTTACCGGTTTCATAGTAGATCTTGGCTACGCCTAGAGAAGCCAGCTTCTGCCGGGCTTCTTCCGCCTGTGCATGAACAGCCGTCATCTGCGCCTGGTTTCCGAACGCCTGATACACTTTAAAGGCCATCTGGGCCTTGGCGATCTCATTCCGTGCCGCGAAAATATCGTTCAGCTTACTTTGCGCAGCGATACTCTCTACGGTCAGCAGACCGGAGGTTTGAATGACATTCCTGAGCTGCTGCACCACCGGGTCCCTGCTGAGCTCATCTTTTCCCGATAGAGCGGCAATCGAAGTAATGAGATTGGTCGCACTTCGCTGCACAAATTCAGGAATGGAGACTCGTCCGGCGGTTGCTTGCAGCCCCAAGCTTCCGAAGGCCGCGAACAAAAGATTAAACTGCCCTGTCAGCTTCTCCGCCTGCTGCTTATTCTCTTCCTGCAGCTCCGAGACGCCTCTCAAGGCGACGCGGATGATATCCTCTAATTTCTCCGCTTCTACGGTTAATTCATTGATCAGGACCTGGGCCTTGACCAGATGGTCGCCCATGGGGATGCCGCCCCAGCTGCTGGACTGGCCCTTCAATTGAAGATACAGCCGGTTTGTGTCCTGACTCACCTGGCCGATCTTCGATTGCAGGCGCTTGACTTCATCTTCGTTAAATACTAGCTTTGTTGATGCCATAACCATCCTTTCCGCCGAATGCTAAAACTCACTGGCTTCTAATTTTAATCAATAAATCTCCCTTAGTCATACAGGCTACCTCCTATTACTATCGGATTTATTTTCCATTATATTTATAGTTTTACACCTCCACCCAATACACCCCGCCAGCCGTAACCTCAAGCGCACCACTCACTGTCTGGAGGCGTCCGTCTGCAAGCTTCAGCTTCAGCTCTTGCGTATAGCCGAGCCGCAGTGTTCCATCGAACCGGGCTGTAATCCGCGCGTATACCAGAACTCCGGCCCGCCATTCGAGGTCCACCTCATACCCGCCGCGCGCCTTAAGACCCCGGATGCGGCCATTCTTCCAGGCTCCCGGCAGCGCCGGGAGCAGCGTAAGCTCCCCCAGATGACTCTGCAGCAGCATCTCCGCAATGCCGGCCGCCGCGCCGAAATTGCCGTCAATCTGAAACGGCGGGTGCGCATCGAACAGGTTGGGATAGACAGAGCGGGTTAGCAGCGTGCGTACATAGCCGTAAGCCGCATCGCCGTCTGCGAGCCGGGCATAGAGGTTAATCAGCCAAGCACAGCTCCAGCCGGTATGTCCCCCGCCGGAAGCAACCCGCTGCTCCAGCGTTAAGCGGCTGGCTTCCAGCAGCTCCGGCGTGTCCCGCCTGTTAATCCGGCTGCCCGGATACAGGCTGTACAGATGGGAGACATGGCGGTGCCCCGGCTCCGCTTCGGCGAAGTCATAGAGCCATTCCTGCACCCGTCCGCTCTTGCTGATCTTCAGCGGAGACAGACGGGTGAGTGTCTGCTCCAGCTCCTCCTGAAATTCAGCATCCACGCCAAGAATACGTGCAGCCTCCAGGCAGTGCTGCATCAGCTCAGCGATCAGGCTCATATCCATGGCCGAACCCATAGAGATACTGCATGCTCTGCCATCCTCCGTGATGAACCGGTTCTCGGGCGAAGTAGACGGACTGGTAACGAGCCACCCCTCCGGTCCTTCCACCAGCCAATCCAGGCAGAAGAGAGCAGCTCCTTTCATTAGCGGATAAGCGGTCTCACTCAAAACCTTCATATCCGGGTTGAATTCGTAATGCTCCCACAGGTGACGGCATAGCCACACGCCGCCCATGGGCCAGAAGGCCCAGCTGGCATCTCCGCCGGACGGTGTGGAGGCCCGCCACAGATCCACATTATGATGGGCAACCCAGCCGCGCGCCCCGTAATGAATAGCAGCCGTTCTGGCCCCGGTCTCACTAAGCTCCTTAATCAACTTAAGGAGCGGCTCATGGCATTCGCTAAGATTGCAGACCTCAGCCAGCCAATAGTTCATCTGCGTGTTGATATTGGTTGTGTAATTGCTGTTCCATGGCGGCTGAACATGGGCATTCCATATCCCCTGCAGATTCGCTGCCTGGGTTCCGGCGCGTGAGCTGCCCATCAGCAGATAGCGGCCATATTGGAACAGCAGAGCTTCCAGCACCGGGTCTTCTGCCCCCTGCTGATATGCGGCCAGACGTTCATCGGTGGGCTGCTCATCCGCCTCGTGACCGCCAAGCTCCAGATCCATCCGGCGGAAGATCGCCTGATGATCTGCAACGTGGCGTGCGTACAGCTCCTCATAAGTCTTACCGGCCACAGCGCTTAATCTGCTCGCGCACAGCTCCGCCGGACTTGGCATAGCTGCGGAATACGGAGCTGACGCAGCGGATCTATGACTTGCTCTGGACCGCACCTCCTCATAGTCCGTTCCGGCAGCCAGCAGCAGCAGCACACGATCTGCGCCGGATATCACCAGCTTGCCTGCGGAATACCGGACACTTCCCCCGTTTACCTGTGCGTGCAGGTGCAGCTCGAACGATACTCCAAGCCCCTCTTCATAGAGCACCGCAAGCGGATGATCCTGGTGGTAATTGTCGGCTATATGTGAAGGACAGCGTCCCTTCATCACAAGCCTGTTCCCCTCCCCCGGACTAACACTGTGCTGCAACTGGCTGGCCATTGCCAGCTCCAGCTGAATGCCTCCTGGCTGATCGCTTGTCAGATGCACGACACCAACCTGGTCCGGTGTACTGATGAATACTTCACGGGTGTAGCCTCCCTGGCTGGTCTGATAGGTCACTTTGGCAACTCCGCTATCCAGATCCAGCTCTCTTTCATAGGCTGTATAGTTCTCTGCGCCCGGCTGCGTAAGAATCAGGTCCCCGAGCGGCATATAGGCCTGGGCGTTGACCCCCAGCATATGGGCATTCACCATATCCTCGGCCTCCCCATACTGGCCTGCAGCGATTAGCTCCCGGGTTCTTTTCAAATACCTGAGCGCTTCGTAATTATTGGTATCCCGGGGGAACCCGGACCATAAGGTATCCTCATTCAGCGAGATCAGCTCTTTATCCGTACCGCCGAATACCATAGCCCCCATATGCCCGTTCCCGAGCGGCAGCGCCTCTTCCCAGACAGCTGCGGGCTGACGGTATCTGAGCTTCCATGCGGATTTCCTTTGTTCAGTTTCCATATTCTCCTCACCCT
Organism: Paenibacillus silagei; assembly: GCF_017874735.1. GTDB lineage: Bacteria > Bacillota > Bacilli > Paenibacillales > Paenibacillaceae > Paenibacillus_AQ > Paenibacillus_AQ silagei. Next base: position 133,809 of record NZ_JAGGLV010000016.1, on the reverse strand, counting down.
TCGTGCTAAGTTCTGAATACAGCAAAAGGCCCTGACCTAAGTCGGGCCCTTCTGCCTTCTGCTATACTCTGGATCATGCTACATCCCGTTAGGATTTACAGATTTTTGCCTGTCCACAGGGATACTCTCTTCTTCACCAGCTCCGTGAATTCTTTTTCCATATCCTGAGCGCCGGCTTTGTCCAGCTCGGCCAGGAAGGCGTCATAGACTTTATCGAAATCAGCCGGTTTGGACAGAATTGCTTCCGGGATACGTTTACGTACGATATCCTGGGTCTTTTTGAAGATGACCTGATATTTACCGTCTGTCGGAACCGGCAGGTTGTACAGAGCACCTGTTTCTTTTACAGGGAATTCATCCTCTTTCGGGAACAGGTCCTTCCAGGTAGTCGCCTTATATCCGGCAAGGGATTCCTTCTCAGCTTCGGAGTACGAAGCAACAATCTGCTCAGGGAAGCTTGTGGTGTAATAGTTGTCTGTTGAATCCTTCACGCCGTCGCCATACCGTGCACCGAAGATCAGGTACTGGCCGATCCCGGTTGTTTTTTGAGTGTTCGCTGTATCATTGGCTAGGCCGTCACGGATCTCAGGCAGAACCTCACGCTTGCCATTGGCATCCACAGTATAGTGCTTATCTTTAATCCCCCAGGTTCTCAGGACCTGGCCTTCATCGGAGGACATCCAGTCTAGCCATTTGATGATCCGCTCAGGATCTTTGGCTGCCGTAGTAATCGCAATGCCGTAGCCGTCGATACCGGTCTGCATGAAGGAATGATCCTTATACTCTTCGGTCAGGGTTACAGGGAAGTGTCCATAGGTATACTCGTCTTTGCCGGCAGCCTTCAGGGCATTCTCACCGTCGGAGTATTCCCATTCCTGGGAGATCAGACCGAGTACACGGCCGCTGGCCACTTTCGCTTTGTATTGGTCATCCTTTTGTACGAAGGTGTCCTTGTCGAGCAGGCCTTGATTGTACATCCCGTTCAGCCAGCGGAAATATTCCTTTTCTTCGGCGCGTTTGTAGTGAAGCTTCGCTTCGAAGGTCTCAGGGTCCACATAATATTCACCATCATCCGGCGCGCCGGTTGTAGTGAAGGCCGGGTTCGTCACGGTGATCATAATCTTCCAGTCATCGGCGTTCAGCGTCAGCGGAATGGTAGGCTGTCCATCGGTTTCCGGATGCAGCTTCACATAATCCTTAAGCACCTTTTCAAAATCAGCTACAGTCCGCACCTTCGGATAGCCAAGCTCTTTAAGCACACGATGCTGAATTTCAAATCCGCCTGTGGCATCGAAGGATTTCTGGCCGACACCCATATTCGTAGGAATCTGATAGATACTCTGGTCGTCCAGGCTGTACTTCAGACGGTTCATGTTCTCGCCGTAGACTTTCTTGAGGTTGGGGCCATATTTGTCAATCAGGTCCGTCATATCAATGATCAGTCCCGCATCCACCAGGGTACTCAGACTTCCTTTAGCGAAAATAATATCAGGAACGTCGCCGCTCGCCGCCATCATCGCAATCTTCTGGTCGCCGCCGCCGCTGCCTACATCGAATTCAGCTTCAAGGGTAACCCCTGTCTTCTCCGTAATCGCTTTACCTACATCATCCTGCATCTTGTTCCAGTTCGGGCTGGCATCCGCACCGAAGAAGGTGAATGTAGCCGGTGAGGTATCTAGAGCCGTATCATCTGCTGCGGCAGTAGCATCAGGTGTAGTTCCTGAGTTGTTAGGCGTCGTATTGTTGGCTGCATTATTGCCGTTGCCTCCACAACCGGCGATCAGCATTGAGCTCATCAGCAGGAGTGTGAAGATCGTCTTAGTACTCTTGCGGTTCATTGTGTATCCCCCTTGTATCTTAATATGTTGCCTCTATGCATATCAGGTGAGACCTGAATATACCATTGTGAACGCTTGCAAAACTACTATAAATATAAATTACCACTAATTAACACTTCACCCTAAGCGGGTTAGCTGCCCGGCCCTGCACTGAACCAGACAGCTTCTCCCTGTCACTCCTGGGTTAAGGACTATGCCTTCACTGCACCCAGCGTCATCCCGCCGACAAAGTACTTTTGCAGGAACGGATAGACCACGAGAATCGGTACCGTTACGACAATGGTAATCGCCATCTTGATAGACTCCGGTGAAATCTGCGCCATCTGTCTGGCCATATCATTCGCATTCACCATGCCGCTGCCCTGATTGGTCGAAGACAGGACCTTCATCAGCTCGAACTGCAGCGTAGTCAGATGCGGCTTATTGCCGTTGTAGAGATAGGTAGTGAACCATTCATTCCATTGCCCTACGGCCAGGAACAAGGCGATAGTGGCCAGCACCGGCTTACAGAGCGGAAGAATGATTTTGTAGAAAATCATAAAGTCATTCGCCCCGTCCAGCTTGGCGGATTCCTGCAGGGCAAACGGCAGGCCGTCCATGAAGGAGCGGATAATGAAGACGTTGAACGCGGATACCATACCCGGCAGGATGTAGATCCAGAACGTTCCGATCAGGTTCAAGTCCTTCATGAGAATGTACATCGGCACCATACCGCCGGAGAAATACATGGTCAGGGCCAGGAATACCGAGACGAATCTTCTGGCTCTGAACTCCGGACGGCTGAGCGTAAAGGCCAGCATGGAAGCACTGATCAGCCCTAGAAGGGTACCGGAAACCGTACGTAGAATCGATATTTTGAAGCCTTGAATCAGCCCTGTATAGCTGAAGATCCGCTGGTAATTCTCCAGAGTCCAGGCCCGCGGGAAGATATAAATGCCGCCCCGTACCGTATCTGTAGATTCATTGAAGGAAATCGCCAGCACGTTCAGAAAGGGATATAACGTCACAATCATAATCAGGATTAGAGCGATGTAGAGAAAAATATCGAAGACACGTTCACCTTTTGACATTTGGAATGCCTTGCCACCCATGGATGATCCCCTCCTTACATAATGCTTTCTTTGGCAAACTTCTTCATCAGACCGTTGGCGGTAAACAGCAGGATGACACTGACTACCGAGGTGAACATGCTTATCGCGGTACCGTAGGAGAAGCGTCCAATCTGTATCCCGTATTTAAGCGCATACAAATCCAGCACTTCCGAATAATCGGTAACCATGTTATTCTGCAGCTGGAACTGCTTCTCGAAGCCGATGCCGACCAGATGGCCGATATTCATAATCAGCAGCACCATCACCGTTGTACGGATACCCGGCAGCGTAATATTGAACATCTGCTTGACCCGTCCTGCGCCGTCCACTTTGGCCGCTTCATACAGCTCTTTGTCGATGCCTGTAATCGCTGCCAGATAGATGATCGCATTCCAGCCCGTTTCCTTCCAGATGTCAGCAGCCGTTAAGACTCCCCAGAAGTATTTCCCTTTGGCCATGAACTGAATCGGCTCATCAATCACATTCATCCAGAGCAGCAGATCGTTCACGATCCCTCCATCGATGGCAAGCGTCTTGTAGACAATCCCGCCTACAACGACCCAGGATACAAAGTGGGGCAGGTAAGATATCGTCTGAACCGATCGCTTGAAGACGTTCCCGCGCAGCTCGTTGAGCATCACGGCGAACAGGATAGGAACCACGAAGCCGAAGATCAGTCCCAGCATGCTCATCGCCAGTGTATTTCTTAATACGAGGTAGAAGCGTTCATCCTGGAACAGCTCCCTGAAGTTGTCCAGTCCGACCCATTTCTGCTCGCTGAACGACCTGACCGGCTTATAATTCTGGAAGGCCATTAGCCATCCCCATATAGGCACATAGCTGAATATAAATACCCAGATTACGAATGGAAGGGACATCAGGTATAAGTACTTTTGCTGGAGTACGCTTTTCCAAAATCCACTATTCCGTTTCGCAGGTGGGCGGGGGGTTACGCTTTCATTTGCTGTAACACCGCTTTCAGTGAGCGCTTTCACGTTCATTATTCCCCCTTCGCTTTGATAGCTTTATCTTATCCCAGCGCCGGGGGCGAGAATACCCAACAGATTTCACGTAAAAACCTATAGAAATTAGACATTCTCCCCGCCTGTATCCCCTTAAGCCTTCAAACCACTGTCCTTAGGGATTGAAAATGTAATCCGGGTCCCCTCTCCCTCCCGGCTTGAGATGTTCAGCCCGTGCTCCGCTCCGTAATACAGAGTCAGTCTCTGCTGCACATTGCGCAGCCCGATCCGGCCCTGCTCCTCTTCTTCCGCCTTGGTGATGACCTCCATAATCGCAGCCAACCGATCTTCCGTCATGCCGATCCCGTCATCCATTACAATGACCTGAATCTCCTGATTCTCCGTGAGAGTGACGGCGATGCTGACATGCACCGTACCTTCCTTGTTCTCCAGACCGTGAACGACGGAATTCTCCACCAGCGGCTGGATAATCAGCGGCGGAATCATCACCTCAGCGGCGGCGGGATCGAAGGCAATCTCATACTCCAGCCTGTCCTCGTACCGGAACTTCTGAATCTCCAGATAGGAGCGGATCATCTCAATCTCTTCCTTGATCGGCGCTCTCTCCCGGCCTACTTCCAGATTCTTGCGCATCAGCTTGCCCAGCAGCCGGACAATATTGGCGATCTCCCTCTCTCCCCGCAGATGGGCGTTCATCCGGATCGACTCCAGCGCGTTGAACAGAAAATGCGGATGAATCTGGCTGGCCATCATCTTCAGCTTAATCTCCCGCTGCGCGATCTCCAGCGTACTGTTCTTCTCATTGCTCTCTATCACCTGTGTAATCAGCTGGTTGATGCTGGCTACCATGTAGTTGAACTGGCGCGACAGCTGGCCGATCTCGTCTGTTCCGTCAATGTGGGAGACGACGTTCAGGTTCCCGAGGGCCACTTGATTGAGCTGGCGGCTCAGCCGCAGCAGCCGGTTGCTCGTCAGCAGCGAGATAGTATAGACCAGTACAAGCGCAACCAGCAGCACCCCGATTACGATAAACAGCCCCAGCTGACTCACCTTGTTGGCATCGCTCAGAATGCTTTTGGTTTCAAATACGGAAATGATCTTTAGCTTGCTGACACTCAGCTCAGGGATCATCTCATCGATCATGACGTAGGAATCCTTATCCTTCACCTGGGTCATGAACACACCTTTGGATTGCGACTGCACATTTATCCCTATGTCAAAAGCATCCACCGTGCTGCCTACCAGCTGCGGGTTTTTGGCGGATACAATATAGCCCTGCTCATCAATAATGATCGTCTCGAACGGCTCCTGGTGCAGCATCTGGTTCAGCTCATCCTGATTCACCTGCACCATCAGAATTCCTGACTTGCTGTATTCAGGGTAGGGAACCTGGCGGATCAGACTCAGCTTGTTGATGGTCCCTTTGGGGCTGTTGATATAAGGGTCCTTGTCGTGGATATACATCCAGTAGATCTGATTGTTCCGCATAGCCTGTGTATACCAGTTTCTCGTACGGATCTCGGGCGTTACCGGCGCGATGGACATATCGTCCACCAGTGTGGGATTATCGATGAAAAAGCGGATATTGGAGATTTCCCGGTACCGCAGCACATATTCCTTGAGGTCGGTATAATTCAGGTAAGCCTTGGTCAGCTCCAGGATACTCGGATAATGCGTATTGACCAGCCGCTCCAGATCCTCATCGAAATAGAGCAGATTCGAAATGTCAGTAGGGACACGCAGCTTGCTGTACAACTGGCTTTTGATCTTTTCCACGTTGTTGGTGGCCTGATCAATCGCTCTGTTCAAGGCTCCCTCCCGAAAATAATTCGTCAGAATCACCCCTGCAATCAGCACGGGAATCATCACCACTATGATATAAAAGAAGATCAGCTTGTATTTCAGCTTCATATTATTAACCATCCGCACCAGCTTCTTGATATCAATCTCCTCCTCTCTATACAAACAGGCTGCTCCCGGATCTTCTGCAAGAAGGGGAACAGCCTGTATATCATAAGCCTCATACCTGAATCTCTGCAAGCTAACCGCGACCTACAGTTCCAAATTTCTCCTTCGCTTCTTTTTGCTTTTCGTTAAGTGCCTTAAGTCTAGTTCTCCTTGCGGTACGCGCTTGGGGAGACGCCGACATATTTGCGGAATTTGGCATTGAAGTAATCAGAGTTCATGTACCCGACCTGCTCGGCCACCTCATAGACCTTCATGCCCTGGGTCAGCAGCTGCTTGGCCTTCTCGATCCGCACCTTATCCAGATATGTGTTGAAGTGCTCACCCACCTGGTTCTTGAACATTTTACCCAAGTAGGCGCTATTGTAGTTAAAAATCTCCGCAAGTGTGCCCAGCTTCAAATTCTCCTTATACCGGCGCTGGATCAGATCCGTAATCCGCTTAATCTCATCGCCGCGTCCGCTTCCGCTGCCCGTCAGCCGGGAGAGCTGCTCCATATAGCCCGACACCAGCCGCTCTGCATCATGCAGGTATCTGCTGCTGTAGACCTCGCCCATCGGCGAGGCTTGTCCGGCAATCAGCGGGCGCAGCTCAGGACTCGCCGCCTCCAGCCGGGCAATCGTGCTGCTGACAATCCGCAGCAGCTGGTCCTTGATATAGGTCTCGTCCCGCTGGGTATGCACGAGCTTGCGGATAATCTGCAGCGTAAGCTCCCTGGCTACCTCGCTACTGCCAGCCTCTACTGCCAGCAGCAGCTGCACCTCGATATCACGCTCGGGGTCCAGCTCCTCCTCCGGTTCAACCGCGCCTTGTGCAGGCTCCTCCCACAGGTCCGGCATTCCACAGAGCAGTGTGTTCTTCTGCCCGAAGAAGGCATCCTCCAGCCGGGCGCGCGCAGCCCCGAAGGACTCTCCGGCCTCCTCCGGCCGGCCGGCTGCTCCGCCCGCTGCGGCCACGAACTCCAGCCCCTCCTTCGAGATCAGGTGGTGCAGCTCCTGCCAGAGCGCCGCCCGGGCGCGTTCATCCCGGAGCGGCTCCTTCAGCAGAATTCCCATGTATGGGGGGAGGGTGAAGAAGAAGCCGTGCCCCTCCTGCTCCTGCCAATGCCGCTCCATCAGCCGCTTCACTGCATCCTCACGGGCATCCTCCCCCTTGTTAAGCCCTTTCAATTCCAGCAGCACCACTTCGCAGCCGCTGTCCGTGAGGCCCAGTTCAGCCGCGGCTTCCCCGCCTTCCTTCGAATTCGACTGCAGTAGCTCCCGCACCAGCACCTCGGTGGTTCTTGCCGGCTCCAGCGCCTGCCATTCGTTGATCCGCTCTTCCAGGCTGATCTTCTCCCGCAGCTCCTGCAGATAGCTGATCAGTTCCTCCTCATCCACCGGCTTGAGTAAATATCCGTCAATATGATAGGAGATGGCCTGCTTCGCATATTCAAAATCGGCATAGCCGCTCAGAATCAGCACATGGCAGCCCGGACTTTCCTTGCGCAGTTCAGCGATTAATTCCAGTCCGGTCATTCCCGGCATACGGATATCCGCCATCACAAGTCCAGGCTGCAGCTCACGGAATTTGTCCAGCGCTTCATAACCGTTAGCCGCTGTCGCCACCACGGTATACCCCTCTTCCTCCCAGGGAATCAAGGTGCGCATCCCTTCCCTCAGCTTGGGCTCATCATCCACAATCAGTACTTTGATCAATAGGGGGCCTCCCTTCATGCCGTACTCGAGCTTCCGAGCCGGAATTTATCTTACTAAATAAGGAACACTTAAAATTGTACTTGAAGCAGTGCCGTCACTGCGGTGAACATTTGGACTTCCGGCCGATGTTGTCACCAGATAGTCTTCTTATATAGATCTTATACCCTAAAGAAAACAAGCTGCCACCCTTTACAGGATGGCAGTCATTCCGTGCGGATATTCTATTTACGGTAAGAAGCCAGCTTCTCATTCAGCTCGCGGGTCTGGCCGTATACATCCTGATACAAAGCGAAGATCCCGTCATATAGCGCCGCCTGATCTGCATTAGGGGTATAGGTCTCTGCCGGACGGATGAAGGCTTCCGCACATGCACCCAGGGACTCGAACCAGCCTGCGCCATAGGCTGCCAGCATAGCTGCGCCCATAGCCGGGCCCTGCTCGCTCTCCAGCTTGATGATCGTAGCGCCGAAGATATCAGCCTGCATCTGCAGCCAGGCTTCATTCTTAGCCCCGCCGCCGATCGCCACGACCTCGGTAATCTCTTTGCCGGATTCACGCACAATCTCAATCGATTCACGCAGCGAGAACGTGATGCCTTCCAGCACAGCGCGGGTAAAGTGGGACAGGGTATGTCCGGAATCCATACCGATGAAGCTGCCGCGGATGCTGGCATCCGGGTGCGGTGTACGTTCCCCGCTGATGTAAGGGGTGAACAAGAGACCGCTGCTGCCAGCCGGAATCTCGTTCACACCCTGCAGCAGCTCGTCGAAGCTCTTGTCTGCTGCAAAGGTCTCCTTGAACCAAGTCAGGCTGTGTCCTGCCGCCAGGGTAACACCCATAATATAGAAGGCATCCTTCTCACTGTGGTTGAAGAAATGCACTTTGCCTTCGAGGTTAAGATCCTTGTTGCTCTCGTAGGACAATACCACACCGGAAGTACCGATGCTGCACATCGTCCGGCCTTCACCCAGAATGCCGGCTCCCAGTGCGCCGCAGGCATTGTCTGCCCCGCCGGCGAACACCTTGGTGGTAGGAAGCAGGCCGGAGGCTTCGGCAACTGCCGGAAGCAGGGTTCCTGTCTGCTCGAAGGATTCCACGAGTCTCGGGCAGAGGGAGACCGGCAGATCGAACGCTCCGGCAATCTCTGCACTCCACTGCTTCGCGCCAACGTCGAGCAGCAGGGTTCCGGCTGCATCGGAGTAGTCCATGGCGTAGTCACCTGTCAGGTGGTAGCGCACATAATCCTTCGGCAGCAGGAACAATTCAGCCTTCGCGAGCACCTCAGGCTCATGCTCCTGGACCCACAGAATCTTCGGAAGCGTGAAGCCTTCGAGCGCGCGGTTGCGGGCGATATCGATCAGCTTGCTGCCGAGCTTCTTCTCAATTTTGCGGCATTCCGCAGTCGTACGTGTATCATTCCATAGAATGGCGGGACGCAGCGCCTTGCCTTCGCCGTCAACGAGCACAAGCCCGTGCATCTGGCCGGAGAAGCTGATACCGTCGATCTGTCCAGGCTCCACACCCGATACTTCCATCAGACGCTTCAGACTGGCGATGGTTCCCTTCACCCAATCCTCCGGGTTCTGCTCACTCCAGTTCGGCTGGGGTCTGCTGAGCGGATACGCTTCAGAATGCTCGAAAGCCACCTTGCCCTGAGGATCTACCAGTACAGTCTTGACCGCACTGGTTCCAAGATCGACACCAATTACATATTTCATAGTTATCCTCCTAAAAGTTATATGAAGCTTTACTTCTTGAACCAACTCCGCAATATAACTCGCTTCGTAAGCATAATCTTAAGTTTTGCGGGGTTCCGCATCCTGTATTCTCTTCGAGCAAAACTCGCTTCGTAAGCATACGCTTAGTTATATGAAGCATTACTTCTTGAACCAACTCCGCAATATAACTCGCTTCGTAAGCATAATCTTAAGTTTTGCGGGGTTCCGCATCCTGTATTCTCTTCAAGCAAAACTCGCTTCGTAAGCCTCTCCCGTATTACCGGAATCGCTTCCACTGAACATGCGGCCGCGATTGTATTTCCTGCAATAGATTCTCGTTAAATCGGCCGAAAATCCTAGGCAATTGTACTTTGTACACTAGAATTCCATGAAAAGGCTGTTTTGTACGGTATCCTCAAATATCTGTTGTATGGAATACAGCAGAATGCTATTTTGCAGCCAAATTAGAGCATTCTACTGCACAAAATACACTCACACAGTCCTAGTAGAGCATCAGAGCTAAACAAGCTGAACCGAGCCAATTGGTGATAGTTGTATTCTGTACATCTAAATATAGTGAAAAGAAAGGTTTTCCTCCTCTAACTGTACTCAGTACAACTAAATCTGCCCAAATAGGCAAAAACCCGGGTACGGAGGCAGTTTAATTGTACGAAATACAACTAAACGGATATTCGGCGATACATAAGATGATTTAGTTGTATAAAATGCATTTCCAGTATTAAAAAAGGGGCTGCCGAAGAATGCTCTCTTCAGCAACCCCCGTTGCGTGTCTTCTCTAATGAATCCGCGGGCAATCCCGCAAATCCGGCAGCGTCTTACTCAGCAGTCAGGATGTACTGGTTAAGTGTAGCTCTCAGCAGTTCCTGACGTCCGGATTTGTTCGGACGCGGGCTCTCGTTGTTCAGCGCGTAGTCAGCCAGCGAAGCCAGTGTCGCTTTGCCGGATACGATGTCAGCGCCAACGCCTTCGTTGAAGCTGCTGTAACGCTCAGCGATGAAGTTCTCGAATACGCCGTCTTCCAGCAGCTTAGCAGCTACCTTCAGGCCCTTAGCGTATACGTCCATACCGGAGATGTGTGCCAGGAACAGATCCTCAGGCTCGAAGGAAGGACGGCGTACTTTGGAGTCAAAGTTGATTCCGCCTTTGCCCAGACCATCGTTCTTCAGTACTTCATAGAGAGTCAGTGTAGCATCGTAGATGCTTGCAGGGAATTCATCTGTATCCCAGCCGAGCAACGGATCGCCCTGGTTCGCATCGAGTGATCCCAGCATGCCGTTAATACGGGCTACATGCAGTTCATGCTCGAAGGTGTGGCCAGCGAGTGTAGCATGGTTCGCTTCAAGGTTCAGCTTGAAGTGCTTATCCAGGTTGTACTTCTGCAGGAATGCGATGCAGGTTGCTGCATCGAAGTCATATTGGTGCTTGGTAGGCTCTTTCGGCTTAGGCTCGATCAGGAACTGGCCGTCGAAGCCGATTTCCTTCGCATAATCTACAGCCATGCTGAACAGGCGGGCAATGTTGTCCTGCTCCAGCTGCATATTGGTGTTCAGCAGTGTCTCATAACCTTCACGGCCGCCCCAGAATACATAGTTGTCAGCGCCCAGACGTTTACCCACTTCCAGACCTTTCTTCACTTGTGCAGCAGCGTGTGCGAATACGTCAGCGTTGCAGGTGGAGCCTGCACCGTGCATGTAGCGCGGGTTGGTGAACATGTTGGCAGTGTTCCACAGCAGTTTTTTGCCGGAAGCCTTCATGCCTTGTTCAAGGATGTCTACGATCGTATCGATGTTGCTGTAGAATTCACGCAGGGACGCGCCTTCAGGAGCGATGTCCACATCATGGAAGCAGTAGTACTGCAGGTCCATCTTCTCCATGAATTCGAATGCTGCTTCTGCACGGGCCTTAGCCTTGTCCAGCGTGCTCAGTTTGTCCCAAGCGCGGACTGCAGTTTCAGCGCCGAACGGGTCGGAACCGCCAGCTGTTAATGTATGCCAGTAAGCCATTGCAAATTTCAGGTGTTCTTCCATTGTTTTGCCGGCTACGATTTCTGTAGGATTGTAGAATTTGAATGCATAAGGGTTGGTGGAACGGCTTCCCTCGTAAGAGATCTTGCTCACTGTTTCAAAATAAGCCATTTGTAAAATCCTCCTCGATAATTTGCTTCGCCCGCAAGCGTTTACAGCATCATCTTAACACATCTCTTTGACTTTGTATATTGGTTAAACAAAGTTTTTTTATTTTTATTTTTCCCGCTGTTTCGCGTGTCTACCGGAGCTTATATTCACCTTCATAAGTTCCAGTTATTTAAAAATATGTAACGTTCGGACCGTCCAGCTCCAACGGATATAGTTGCATTTTTACGCTCTTCATTCTAGACTAGGGGGCATACCCGCGCAGCGGAGAGCGTCTTCACAGCTTCCCTCCTCCCGCCTGTGCAAGGGCCCAGTAATCTACTCGGTTCTATACTGATAAATTCTTATATTGTAAAAGGAAGTGTGCTGCTTGAAAGTTACCGGTGATCAGGCGCTGGTCAAAAAAATAAACAAATCGATTATTTTACATACCATCCGTATGCATTCCCCCATCTCACGGGCCAAGGTGTCAGAGGTGACAGGATTGAATAAAGCTACCGTCTCCAATCTGGTAGCCGAGCTATGCGGGCAGCAGCTCGTAACCGAGGCTGGACCCGGAGAATCCAGCGGCGGGCGTAAGCCGCTGATGCTGCATTTTAACGAAATGGCGGGAAGTGTGATCGGGATCGAGCTGCGCGTGAAACAGCTTAAGGCCGTACTCTGCAACCTGGGGGGCGGCATTCTTCATGAACGGGACAGTGTGCTGGAGAACCACGACTTCCCTTATGTGCTCGGGCAGATGCAGCAGATGATTTCGGAGCTAATCGCTACGGCCCCGCCTTCACATTATGGACTCGTCGGCATTGGTGTCGGCGTCCCGGGAATGGTCGATGAGCACGGCGTTGTCCTGTTCGCGCCCAACCTGGGCTGGGAGATGGTAGACCTGCGTTCGATTCTGGAAAGCGCCTTCGCGGTGCCGGTCACCATTGATAATGAGGCCAACGCAGGGGCTCAGGGTGAGCTGAACTTCGGGGCGGCCCGCGATGTGCGCCATCTGCTGTATATCAGCGCCGGCTCGGGGATCGGGTCGGGGATTATTATCGGCGGAGAGTTGTACAAGGGCGCGCGCGGCTATGCGGGTGAGACCGGACATATGACGATTGAAGCGGAAGGCAAGCCTTGCAGCTGCGGCAGCCGGGGCTGCTGGGAGCTGTACGCCTCCGAGAAAACCTATGATAACCCCGGACTCTCCCTCCCGGCCCGCACAACGACCGGACTGGTCAAGTATGCGCTTGAGGGACAGCCCGATACGCTAAGCCATTTCAACTCCATTGGAGAGTATCTGGGGATCGGAGTTACCAATCTGATCAACAGCTTCAACCCAGAGCTGATCGTGATCGGCGGCGCTCTATCGGAGGCGGAGCCGTGGCTCGGCGAGCCGCTGCGCCGGGTGGTAGCTGAGCGTACCCTCCCCTACCATAAGCAGCAGCTGGAAATCACCTTCTCCAGGCTGGGAAGCCGGGGAACCATGATTGGAGCGGGTTTTTCAGCGGTGATGCATTTTCTGGGCAACATCCGCGTCACCCTATAGACCCTTAAATTCTTATATTTCTTAAAATCGCCGCATTTTTTTCTGCATTTCCTGCTCTATAAGGAGTGGCTATCCTATATAATAAGGATACTCGTGTGACATTTGTCACCACACCCCTTTTTCTGAAATGGAGAGAGAATCCATGACTTATGTTGATACGTCTGATATTTCGGCGAAGATGTTCATCGCAGTGCTGCTGCTGCTGCTCATCATTGCTCCGCTCGTCAGCCTCGGTGTCCTGCGTCTGTTCCAGTCGCGGAAGAAATCGGGATTCCTCCTTATCGCAAGCGGCATTGCCGTCTATGCTGTCTTTCAGATGTTCATGTCTCTTACCTGAGGTCTGCAAGCAGACAGAAATGACGTAAGCAAGTGGAGAAGCAGCATTTAAGATTGTTCATTTTCGCTAAAGCAGGCCAGGCCAATGGGCAGATTTAAATGTTGTTTTTCCTCCGCATGCACCGCAAAAAGCCGCCTCCCACCGGGAAGCGGCTCTATATATTTCAGGACTGCCGGCTATTATTCCGTCGCAGCCAAAGCCTTGTCGAACTTGGTCTTGTTCATGCCGACGATCTTCATATCCCCGATCACCGTAATCGGCACAGCTCTCATGCCCATATCCCACACCTGCTGGGCGTACTCTTCATTCTGCTCGATGTTGCGTTCTTCGTACGCTACCCCTTTATCGCTCAGGAAGCTTTTCACCTGACGGCAATGCGGGCAATTCGTCGATGTGTATACAATTACATTCTCCATAGTATGATTTCCTCCTCGTACCTAAGTATTAGACTCTGAGCTCTATTGTAGCACCGGAATCCCTGCTTCTCCAAATGCCAGACTTACATAATTACTGCGCTGTGCTCCAGGCTCTCGATATATTTCTCGGCATCCATAGCCGCCATACAGCCGCTGCCCGCAGCCGTAATGGCCTGTCTGTAACGGGTATCCTGCACGTCGCCGCAGGCGAATACGCCGGGAATGTTCGTCTCGGAGGTGCCGGGATTCGATACGATATAACCGTTGGCATCCGTAGTGATCTGTCCGCCCAGGAATGCCGTATTCGGATGATGGCCAACCGCCACGAATACCCCGCTGGCTTCAATGAACTCTTTTTCGCCAGTCTCGTTGTTGATCACCTTCAGGCCAGTTACACCCTTGTCTTCGGCAATCACTTCAACAGGGGTACGGTTCAGTCCCCAGGTCACTTTGGCGTTATCGCGGACACGGTCCTGCATAATCTTCGAGGCCCGCAGCTCTTCGCGGCGGTGCACCAGGGTTACCTTGGATGCAAAACGTGTCAGGAAGCCCGCTTCTTCAAGCGCGGAATCGCCGCCGCCGACCACCACGATCTCTTTGCCGCGGAAGAAAAATCCGTCACAGGTAGCACAAGTGCTGACCCCGCGGCCAATATTATCTTGTTCCCCGGGAATTCCGAGATACTTGGCTGTGGCACCCGTGGAGATAATCAGCGTATCCGTAATCAGTGTGCCCATACCTTCCACGTTAAGCTTGAACGGACGGTCGCCCAGCTCCACGCTGTTCACCCAGCCGGTCACGAACTGTGCGCCGAATCGCTCAGCCTGCTTGCGCATATTATCCATCAGATCGGGACCCAGAATGCCTTCCGGGAATCCCGGGAAGTTCTCGATCTCCGTTGTAGTTGTAAGCTGTCCGCCTGGCTGCGGACCTTCGATAACGAGCGGGTTCAGGTTCGCACGGGCCAAATATATAGCAGCTGTCAATCCGGCCGGTCCAGTACCGACAATAATTGATTTGTACATGATGATATCCCCCTTGAGATGGACGGAAAAGACGCCATTCCTTATTTAAAATAATTATAATCTAGTATTTATTATGATCACCTCAAGGGGAGTTGTCAATATGCCAGACCCGTTGTAAACGCTCCATTTTGTGAACAATTCAATTTTAAGCAATCTAAAGTGTTATCGCAAAAGACGCAGGCCGTTAAGGATGACGAGAATCGTACTTCCCTCATGTCCGACCACCCCGAACGGCAGCGCAATTCCCTGCACAAAGTTGCTGATCATCAAGGCGGCAATGACCGTTACCGCAAAAATCATATTCTGCTTCACAATCCGCTGCGTCCGCCGCGCCAGGGCAATCGTCCCGGCAATCTCTTCAATGTTGTCATTCATCAGCACCACATCGGCAATCTCCAGTGCAGCCCCGCTACCCTTCATGCCCATGCCCATGCCAACCGTTGCGGTAGCGAGCGCAGGCGCATCATTCACCCCATCGCCTACCATGATCACATGACCGTATTGCTCCCGAAGCGCCTTGATATGCGATACCTTATCTTCCGGCAAAAGCCCGGCGAACACGAGATCGACGCCGCTCTCACCCGCAATGACCCGGGCTGTAGCCTCGCGGTCACCGGTCAGCATCGCTACCTTGATCCCCAGATCATGCAGCTTGCGCACAGCAGCCGCCGCCTGCGGGCGCACAGTGTCCTGCAGGGCAATCATTCCGGCAATGGTCTCTCCGGCAAGGATCAGCGATACCGTTTTGCCTTCCTGTTCCAGCCTGCTGCGCAGAGTCTTCCAATTGTCCGTATCCGCCCCGGCAGCCGCCCCTTCCGCTTCATCCAGCAGATTCGACTTGCCGATCCGCCACAGCTGGCCGTCGATGACGCCTTCAATTCCCCAGCCGGTGACCGACTGGCTCTCTTCAATATCCCGCAGTCCGATCTGTTCCGCTTCCGCAAGCGCGACAATGGCCTCTGCCAGCGGATGCCCCGACAGCTTCTCAATGGAGGCGCTCACGGCCAGCAGCTCTTCCCGCACATAGCCTTCTCCGGCGATGAAGTCCGTGACCTGCGGGATGCCTTCCGTCAGGGTACCCGTTTTGTCAAAAGCAACGACCGAGGTCCGTGCCATATTCTCCAGATGTACCCCGCCTTTGAACAGGATGCCTTTGCGGGCGCTCTTGGAGATGGCCGACAGCATGGCGGGCATGATGGAGGATACCAGCGCACACGGGGAAGCCACGACCAGGAACACCATTGCCTTGTAGAACGTATTGCTCCAGCTCCAGTCCAGCACAAACGGCGGCAAGATGATCAGCAGGACCGTGGCAGCCACGACAACTCGGGCATATACGGATTCAAGCCGTTTGATAAAACGCTGCGAATCCGGCACCTCATTCTCAGCCTCTTCGACCATGCGGATGATTTTGGCGAACAGCGTATTCTCGGCCGTCTTCGTCACTTCTATATAGAGGGGGCCTTCTCCATTAACGGTACCGGCGAATACTTCACTGCCGGCAGTTTTGTCTACGGGCAGCGATTCTCCCGTGATGGAGGCCTGATTCACAGACGACTCCCCCCGGCATACCTTGCCGTCAGCGGGAACCAGCTCACCCGGACGGATCAGCAGCAGATCTCCGAGCATGAGCTCATCAATCGTTACCTCACTCATCGCCCCCTGCTCAATCCGGACCGCAGTAGCAGGCTTGAGGGCCAGCAGAGCGGAGATGTCCTTTTTGCTGCGCTCCATGGTGTAGCTCTCCAACGCTCCGCTCAGGGCAAAGATGAAAATCAGCATCGCCCCTTCATTCCAGTACCCGATGGAGGCGGCACCCAGCGCTGCAGCGATCATCAGCAGGTTGACATCCAGGTCACGTTCCTTGACCAGCGTCTCCACGCCCTCCTTCGCCTTCATCCAGCCGCCCAGTGTGTAAGAGATCACATAGAGGATGACGGATAAGACCTCCGACCAGCCGCTGGTGGCCCAGGCTATGAGCATAATCAGCCCGCTCCCCAGAGCGGCCTGCATTTCGGAGTTGCTGATCATCGCCAGCGGATCGAAACGGCGCGGTCCCGGAGTGCGGGGCTGCTGCGCCCCTCCTTGACGCGCTATAGATTTGGGCATTGATTTCGAGGTTGCTTGCATGAACAATCACCTTCCTGAATGGTTTTGGTTAAGCGCACACTTGAGAATGAGAGCCATTATTAACACCCTTAAAATGACACATGCTGCCCCGGCATCGCCGGGACAGCATGTTGAATGGGTATGGTAGTTGAGGATAATGACTGAGAGATAAATGAGAATGATAATCATTGTTGCAATAGAGCAACTATATTTCCTTCGTGCAACTTATAACTATACTATACCACGCCAGGCGTAAAAGTAAACCCGGGGGCAAGCCTGATTTTTGGGAAAGAGGGGGTTATATCAACCGGCTGTTGTTGAACACTAACAAAAAGTCCCGCCGGGGCGCTGCTAAAGCCGTTAGCGGGACACTTTTTATATACTGCTTATATACTCTGAATCTAACTTAGACACTCTGTCTATACAGAAAGCCTATCGTTATAATATGACCTCCACTTTCACTGATTGTTTGTGCGGATATGCGGGGATGACTGTTCCTTCGAGCCGTTCGCCGTCCACCCGGATTTCTTGGACGCCTGAGCAGACATGGCTGTTGTTCTTCACGGTAATCTCATACTCGCAGCCACGGAACCGCCGGGTGACCGAGAAGCCCTCCCAGGCAGACGGGATGCACGGGTTAATGGACAGTCCGGCCAGCACCGGCTTGATGCCCATAATGTACTGTGTAGCAGCTACATACATCCACGCAGCCGTCCCGGTCAGCCAGGATACATTCGCCAGACCGAAGCGGTCGGACTCTGGCCCGAACAGGTTCGAAGCATAGACATACGGTTCTGCCTTGTAGCGCCAGATTCCGGCTTGTTCCATGGCGATGTTCGGGATCAGCTGGCGGTAATATTTGTACGCCTGATCCCCTCTGCCCAGCATACACTCCGCAATAATGGCCCAGGTATTGGCGTGGCAGAAGACGGCCCCATTCTCCCCGGTTCCTTTGTTATAGTTGGTTAGCGGATCGGCGGGATCGGGGAAGGTGGTGATGGACGGATGCAGTTTTTTGATACCCAGCTCTGTATCGAGAATATCGCGCACACTGTCCATAGCCTTCAGTCCCTTGTCAGACTCGGCCATCCCGGACAGGGTCGCCCAAGTCTGGGCGTTGAGCCAGATCTGGGCCTCCTCATGCTCAGCGGTACCCAGATACCGCCCGTCATCCATCACCGCCCGCCGGAACCACTTCCCGTCCCAGCCCAGCGTGTTCACGAGCGACTTCTGCTCCCCGTAGAGCCGGTCATAGTACGCCGCATGCTCCGGGTAACCGGAAGCCGCCGCCAGATCCTTCATACGCAGCAGCACCGTCCCGAACTGCATTGCTGTCCAGATGCTCTCCCCCCTGCCCTCACGGCATACGCGGAAAAGCTGGTCATTCCAGTCCGAGCGCAGCATCAGCGGAAAGCCGTTGGGTCCCAGCCTGGAGACGGTAAAATCAATCGCCCGCTTCAAATGTTCATAGAGCGGCGCTTCACCGCCATCATAGAACGGAATATTTTCCTGAAGGAATGCCGCGTCTCCGGTCTCGGCAAGAATGTCCCAAACGGCCAGCGCCGTCCACAGGTGATCATCCGAATGGATGCTGGTCACCGGGTCCCAGCCCTCATTCGGGAAAAAATAATGATTCACATGCCCGTCCCGATACTGCTGCCCCAGGAGCAGGCGGACTTTATCCTTAGCCGCCTCCGGATCGTACGGTACGACCGCCAGAATATCCTGTGCCGTATCCCGGTAGCCTACGCCCCGGAAGGTACCGGTGGCATAGTACGAAATATTGCGCGAAAAAAGGAAGTTCCGCTGCGACTGGTACGGATTCCAGGTGTTGAGCATACGCTGCGCATCCTGATCCGGCAGCTCACAATTCCAGGCCCTGAGGTAACGCGCCCAGTTCTCCTGAAGCGCCGCGTAGGAACGGGTGACGAAATCCGCCTCCCGCGAATGGCTGATGGCCCGTTCAATCTCGGTCTCGTTCATCGCTGTTCCAAGGAAAAAGTTCACGGTGCGGGTCTCGCCAGGCGCAAGCTTTACCCGGACCTGGAGTGCACCGCAGGGGTCGCCTCCCAGAATGGCCGAGCCGGTGCAGCCCCCCTGCTCAATAGCAGCCGGATTGGATTCGCTGCGGTAGCTGCCGATGAATTCTTCACGGTCGCCGTCATACCCGGCGAGCGGCGCATCGGACATCATATAGACCAGCGGGGTTTCGTCCGGCTTGGGCTGATTTTCCACCCCATATTTGTAGATCAGCGCTTTCTTCTCATGGTACTGCACCGAGACCTGATGCTTGTTATAACATTGCCATTGCAGCTCACGCATGAACTCCATCATCCCAAACTCGGCGTAAGCATACACGTTCAGCTCCTTGACCTTGCTGCTATTGTTCGTCAGCGTCAGATTCCAGATCAGGGAATTCTCATAGGGTCCGACAAAATAAACCGTCTTCGCCGCCAGCTCATCCGCCTGCGCTTCAAACCGGGTATAGCCCATGCCATGGCTGCTCCGCCACTCCTGCGGCTTCCGGAAGGCCGGCTCATACGTGGGACACCAGTAGCTGCCTGTTCCGGCATCCTGCAAGTAAATATACGGGCCGGAGCGGTCGGTGGGCAGATGGAAGAAACGGTAGCGGGTAATCCGCCAGATCTGCGGAGACTTATAGAAGGCCAATCCCCCGCCCGCATGGGACAGCATGGTATGGAAGGTTCCGTTGGATAAATAGTTCAGCCAGGGGGTCGGCATATCATGCCGCTTGAACTCTACCTCCCTCGCGTCATCATTGAAGGCGAAATACTGGTCCAGCTCAGCAGTACGGGCAAGCAAATCGTTCTCATAAGGCGGTTCTACAGCCTTGTTCTGTGCGTCGACAGATGGGCCTGCGGGTGGTACAGGTGGTGCGGTTGATGCAGGTGGTATCGGTTCATTGGCGTTCATATCGGTCTGCTCCTCTCCATTGCTGTTGCTCACTTGGGCTCCACCTCATCCATCGTCAGGCGGAACTCCAGATCATTCATATACGTGCCGTCTGTATTCAGGAACACCATGCCGAAGGCGATATCCTCCTGTGCTCCCCGAACGATGGCGATCAGGCGGTTGATCCCGCTGGCCAGCGTAATCTCCTGTTCAGGATCTGCCACCAGCCTGCCATTCATATAGATCTCAAAAGCACAGGCCGAGTTCACCCGGAGTCTGCCGGTTCTCGTTCCACCCGGCTTCCCGCTTCCTGCGGCTGCTTCGGTTGCATCCCCCGTCTCCGGCAGGTGCACGAAGCAGCTCAGGAACAGGGGCCGGCCCTCCGGTGCGGGGATGAGGAAGGTTCCGTCCGGGCGCCGTTCTTTTTTCTTCATCCAGCCGTATAGGCCTTCCCCCAAATTGTTCAGGGAGAATTCGGGGTCTGTATAGTAGTCCTTCATCGCCTCGTAGCCGGTATGCGGCGGACAGAACAGTGTCATTGCGGCCTCCACCGCCCACTGCGCATCTCCCTTGTCATGAAGCAGCAGCTCATCGGCGAAAGCGGCTCCGAGATTTCCGAGCAGGCGCGTGTAGAGCCTGAGACTCTTGTCGCTATCCGGGTCGGCGAGCAGCTGCGAGCAGACGATCTCTCCTGCTCCGGCCGCCTGCCGGATCACAAAAGCTCCCGGAGCAGCCGCCTTCCTGCGGTTCAGCTCGACCAGCGCCAGCCTGCTGTATTCCGCCGTATGCTGCCCGGCGAAATAGTCCTTCCAGGCTGTGCCTTCGACGCTGGTGCACAGCACCTCGGCGTCCGGCACCTCCAGCCTGTACCCGGCCAGCTCCCGGTTGACGACATCCCGGGGCGAGAGATGCACCTTGTCGAAGCCGAACAGGTCGACGGGGCTGATGCCCTGCATGGCGGCGTGCGCATAGTCCGCCGCCAGATGATACGTCCCGTGCGGCGCAATACGCACGGGAGCGTCCAGCAGGCGGGCGAGTGCCTCCTGCCCGCCGGGCTCTGCCGGCAGCACCAGCACGATGCCGCCGGCCAGGGCTGCCTGGCGCACGGCTTCCGCCGCGCCCGGTGCGCCCAGCAGTGCGGCCTCCACGACGAGGAGGCCGGGGGTCAGGCCGGACAAGCCTGCGGCGCTGTCCAGCCTTTGGCCCTTGAGGCGGAGCTTGCCGAGCAAGGCTGCCGCCGGACTGTCGCTGCGGACCCAGACCGCAGCGGATTGTGCCGCGGCTGGATCGGCTGCTGCGGGCTGCACCGCAGCCGGGGCTGGAGCAGTTACGGCTGCGGTAAGATCGGTGCATGATGGAACGGTAGCGCATTGCTCCTCTACGACGGACCTGGCGGCGGTGGCAAGATCGGCTGCTGCGGTCTCCGGCGCGGCGGACCGCAGCGCAACAGCCGCCGGACCAGCGGCCGCGTGGACTGCGCGGCCCGCATACTGCAGCAGGCTGCGCAGCAGTAGCTGCGCCTGGGGAACCCGCTGGAGATGGTCCATAATCTCCAGCTGATTCGCCAGGAACATGCCTGATCCGCTGCGGTATTCCAGCAGCGGCGACCACAAATCGCCGCCGTCTCCGAAGTCCCCTGCGCTGCATTCCAGCAGCAGGGTGAAGTCGCCGATTACCGGCTTCTCGAACGCCGCATGGATGATCGGCAGCGGCCCGTCCTCGCGCAGCTCCTCATGCCAGTACATCAGATCTTCCGGGCCTAATCCCCGGAGAACCGGATGCCCGTAATCCCCGGCATGTGCGCGGATGAATTCCCGGCGGGTGAGCGGCAGTCTGCCGCAAGAGAGATGAAGCTGCTCCAGCAGCAGCAGCCGGCCGCCCCGCTGCACGAATCCTCTCAGCCTCCGGTCAAGCGACCCATCCTTATCCTCCATTTTGCTGCCGACAATCAGCAGGCTTCCAGCCGCAAGCTTATCTACCGCTTCCGGCTCTGCCCGGACCAGAGCGGGCACCAGCGCGTGAATCGCCTGGAAGTCCCGGTCAGAGCCGATGTATGCTGCGGACAGGGCAATCTCTACCGGCTCGGTCCGGCAGCTCCCGGACAGCAGGCGGTAGCTTACCTCAAGCTCATGCATCAGCTCGCTGCCATGGAACAGCCGGGCAGACAGAGTGGCTTCTCCTTCACCTACCGGTGCGCCTACTGGTGCTCCTACTCCGGCCCCCTCTCCTCCTTTTGCCCCTTTTCCTACTCCTGCCCCATCTTGTACTGATGTCCCATCTCCTGCTGCTACCCTATCTCCTACTGCTACCCCAGCTCCTTCGCCATGGACTGCCTCCGGCATCCACTCCAGCCGGATGCTCCGGCGCTGAGCAGGCTCATGACGGAAGCGGAAGGTCTCGCTGTGTACGCTGCGCCCGCCCTGCATGACTTCACATTCCACCGTTACTTCCTGCGTGGACAGTGTATCGTTATAGACATCGAAGCTGCGGGAGACCGGCGCATCATCGAAGAAGCAGCGGTTGTATTCGGCGGCAATCAGCGTTACCGGCTTGAAGGCCGCAGCCATAATAGCAAAAGCCGGATTAGGCCTGTAGACCGGATATTCCTCCGGCAGCAGCCCGTTGTTCAGCGAAAGCGAGTAGGCCGGAATCACGGCAGGCTTGGAACCGGGTGTGGTCAGATCAGCCTGCGGCAGCTTCAGCTCCTGCTCCGGCATCGCCCGCATGAAGTAATGGACAAAGTTAAAGGTAGAGATGCCTGAAACTCCCTGCCGCCTTGCATATTCCACGAACAGCCGCTCCTTGCGGGCCAGCCCGGCAGCACTTGCGTCCGAATCCTTATATACATCCATTCCCGAGTACATGCTGCTGTTCTGCGGACAGATGTACCACCAGCCGCCATGCTCACCGAAGGTGAGCGGAACCTGCCGGTCCCACTGCGCGATGGTGCCGTCAATATTGTAATGGCGGCTCTCCACCTCGGTCTGCTGCCTGGAGACCAGGCGGTTATCCCCTTCCACCATGACCGGGCGGGTATCATCCAGCGCCTTCATCAGCTCAATCAGGCCGGGGATATGCTGCTTGTATTCATCGCGTCCATCCACCCAACGCATCTCGTTCTGCACACTCCACAGGATGACCGAGGGGTGATTCTTGTCCCGCTGCACCAGCCGCTGCACATGCGCACGGCAATTGTCTATGAAATCTGGATGGGCGGCATCCATGCTTTTGCTGGAGCCGTAGATAGCCGTCTCATCGACAATCAGCATCCCCTCCTCATCGGCAATCCGCAGATAATCTGACGGATACGGCTGCGCATGGAGCCGGATGCTGTTAATGCCCGCCTGCCGGCACATCCGGTACCAGTTACGGATATAGTCCTCTGTCTGCTGGGCCGCCCCCTGAAAATGCCAAGAGTCCCCCCGCAGATTAACGGGAATCCCGTTCAGCATAAACTGCGGCCCTTCGCACCAGAACTCCCGGAAGCCGAAGGTCTCGCTCCGGCGGTCCAGAACGACATCGCCCGATTGAAGCACTAGCTCCAGCTCATACAGGACAGGGGAATCCGGACTCCACAGCATGGCCTCCTGCCAGGGCAGGCTGAATGCCGCTCCTCCCCACTCCCGGCTGCCGGTATTTCTGCATAACTGCCGTCCGGCCGCAGCCTCCGCAGGGCGAAGCGCTACTGCGGCTTCCGCTTCAAGTACGGGCAGCGGACGGGCGGCCGCCAGCTTCTGCGACAGATGGGGCGGCTCTGTCCGTGCGGCCGGAACGCCGGACGTTCGCTCCCTGACCTGCAAAAGCACCCGCAGTCCTTCGGACAAGGGACCGTCTTCTGTGCCGCTTATCAGGGCATCCACTTCCAGCCTTCCCTGCCGGAAAGAGGTGCGGATCATAAGATCCTCCAGCGATACCGGCGGATAGGTCTCCAGGAAGACATCCTGCCAGATGCCCCGGGCGATTCTGCCGAACCAGGAGCCGGAGAGTCCGGTGATTTTGGTCTCCCCGGAGGGAAGCACGGCCGTGTCGAAGCTGCCGCAGACCACGTGCAGCTGCTGCTCCCGGCCGGGCTTCACCAGCCCGGTGATATCCAGCCGCAAGGGCAGGAAGCCGTCCTCCCAGAGCGCAATCCGCTCGCGGTCCAGATAGATTGCCGCTTTTTGCATAATGCCATCGAACCGAAGTACGACCCGCTGCTCCAGCATTGTCTCCGGCACCTGAAAGCTGCGGTGAAGCACCCCGGCTTCGGCTGCATTCCATTCCTCCGGGTAGCTGTAAACATCGAAGGGCTGAAAATTATGGTCGGCGACTTCGCCGAAT
This sequence comes from Paenibacillus silagei, assembly GCF_017874735.1. GTDB lineage: Bacteria > Bacillota > Bacilli > Paenibacillales > Paenibacillaceae > Paenibacillus_AQ > Paenibacillus_AQ silagei. The sequence goes on along the minus strand of NZ_JAGGLV010000016.1, from coordinate 109,713 downwards.
TTGCTGCCCGAAGGCGCAGTATAGCTGTAGCGCCAGCTCGATGGAACCTGTATTTTACGGGCCTCGTATTGCAATTTCTCCGGAAGGGCGCGAGTGCGCGGCTGGTCATAGAGCGGCATGAAATCCCACTCACCATTGAGACATATCGATGTACGTAGCATAATCATTCTCCTTTTTCCGCATAGGGGCGGGGGATGGTTAGGACGAGCGTAAGCTTTTTCCAAATGGCCTGATCCGGCGGCATCTCACTCCATTTCCTGAAATGCGGGTCCATCACCTCACCCCAGTTGTCCGGCCGGAGATTCGTGGCAAGCTTCCCGGCGTACGGGGCAGGCTCCACCGTTGCAGGCAGCTCGGAATAAAAAAACAGCAGGTTCTCATGCAGCCCGATAATCCCATATTTGTCGCCGTCCCCCGGATGCTCCTCCTGATACTGGTAATGGTGATACACATAGCTTGCGACCTGCTCCGGCTTCAGCGCCGCCACTCTTCCGTAGGGGGTTCCCGCCGCATGACTGCGCTTCCAATGCTCTGCGGAGACTGGCTGCTGATAATGGAAAATATCCATCATAGGCACCCACAACCGGGGCTGCTCCCCTCCCGGCCATTCCTTGAGAATCTCTGCAGTCCCCTGAAACAGCTGCTCCGGCTCCACCTCCCGGCGGGTGCACTCATAGTACAGAAACAGCTCCTTGCCATCCTGAAAAATACTAAGCCGTCCCAGGCCCAGCCTGTCCATGCGTTCATTCAGCAGCCCGGTCTGTGCCTCCCAGAACGCTGATGGATTAGTAGCCTCCCTGCACTCGGCTCTATATAAACAACGCTGCATCGTGTCCCTCCAGCCTTATGTCATCTACCCTTCTAGAGTAACGTATCCGGCGGGCCGATTCCTTGACGATCATGCCCTTCTTTAGCATAATAACGACATGCAAAAATGCAGCTATACGTGCACATAATGCGGCAACCGAATCCGGGCTTACTGTCAGCGCTGTGCAGAACACCCGCCGATGTTTCAGGCATAAAGGAGAGGCTTGTTCCGGGAGAAAATAAGATGCTGATCGAGGCCTGCCAACGCCGGCACTGGGGGGGACATATACACTTGACTCGTGCGCCAACAGTGCTATTCCAGTAAATACGGTGTATTTATCCCTTCATCCGTGCGCCGACGGTAGATTTACGTAAATGCAGTGTATTTATACCCTTCATCATTGGGCTCGCACGCAGACACGTGAACCAATGTATGCGGAAAACAGCATACATTCAGCTCGCACGCAGGCACATGGACCAAATGTAGCGGAAAACAGCATACATTCTGCTCGCACGCAGGCACATGGACCAAATGTATGCGGAAAACAGCATACATTCAGCTCGCACGCAGACACGTGAACCAATGTATGCGGAAAACAGCATACATTCAGCTCGCACGCAGGCACATGGACCAAATGTATACGGAAAACAGCATACATTCTGCTCGCACGCAGACACGTGAACCAATGTATGCGGAAAACAGCATACATTCAGCTCGCACGCAGGCACATGGACCAAATGTATGCGGAAAACAGCATACATTCAGCTCGCACGCAGGCACTGGACCCAATGTATGCGGAAAACAGCATACATGCGCCAACGGTGAATTTGCGAAAATGTGGTGTGTTTATGCACTTCATTCGTGCGCCGATGTTATTTTCCAGAATGGCAGCGACTCAGCAGCAAGCAGACGAACAAGACGGCCCGAAACCCCGGCCGTCTTGTTTCACACCTATACCCCCGTAGCTTCGCCAACTATAACCGGCTAATCGCTGTGCGCCCCGCTCACATCACATGGCCACATGAGCCTAACTCTCCCCATCACCCTCACTATCACCACCATGCAGGGGAATACCCTGGGCTTTGCGGTATTCGCCGGGTGTGATGCCTTCGAGCTTCTTGAAGACGCGGATGAAGGACATGGGGTACAGATACCCCACACGCTCGGCGATGCTCTGCACTGGTTCGGAGGTTCCGGTCAGCAGGCGCTTAGCCTCCTCCATACGCAGGCGGGCCAGATAATCGACGAAGTTCTCGCCGATCTCCTCCTTGAAGATCCGGCTTACCGTCTTGGTGTTCATGGCGAAGCTGTCGGCAACATGGGTCAGGGAGAAGTCGGGGTCCGCGTAATTGCAGCCAATGTATTCGCGCACCTTATTGGCGAGTGTGTACTGCTCCCGGTTCATCCGCAGGCTGCTCAGCGCCTCCTCCATCTCCTCCAGCGAAGAGACCAGTTCCCCGTGCAGCTCCTCAATCCATTCAAAAGACTCCGGTGAATGCGGAATACCCCGCAGCCGTCCGTTATTCCAGATCCCCTTCATCTCCGGCGGCAGCTCCTGCATCTCCCGGGACAGCCCGGTCTCCAGCAGCCTCAGCAGCCGGACGATATCCTCTTTGGAGTAGTTGCCGCCTGCCAGCAGCTCAAAAATCCGCTCGATCAGCGGCTTCCACTCTGTGTTCCCCAGCCGGTACAGCTGGGGAACGGCACCGATGGCCTGGACCAGCACATCCATTCCTTCAGCCGGAGGCAGCGGGCCGGCAGGCGCCGCATAGACGCGGCCTGGGCCAACGGTTATTTTGCGGTCCAACGCCCCCAGGGCCTGGCGGTACGCACCCGATAAGCCGCTGAGACCCGCGGCAGGTCCGCTGATGCCGAAGGTAGCCGTGAACTTGAGATGCTGCTTCACCCAGGACCGGGCAGATTCAGCAATGATCAGCGTCTTCTCTGTGATGTCCGCTGCATCCTCATCCGCAGAGCGGCGGAACAGCAGTCCCAGACGGACCGGTCCGATCCACTCAGTCCACAGGGACACTCCTTCCTTCTCGGAGATCTCCTGAATCACACTGCGCAGGGTGAATTTGAACAATGCCTGATCCCGTGCCGAGTAACCTGAGGCAAAAGCCTCATAGAAATCAATCTCGGCAATGCCCACCACCGCACCTGCGAATTCTCCGTCCATCCCGATCCGTTCCGCTTCCCTGCTCCAGTTATCCGCCGACATCTGGCCGCTGTTCTCCAGCAGCTCCTTGAATAACTGATTCCGCCTGTGCAGAATCCCCTCGGCCTGCTGCTTCTCATAGCTGTTGGTCTGCTCGATCAGGCTCTCCAGCGCATGGCCGATGAAGGCAAATTCGTCGCCTTCCTTGCTCTGCGGCTTCCAGCCGAAGGCACGGTCCTCTCCGAACCTGTAGATCCGGCTCATGACCTGCTCAATCGGACGGTAATTCCGGTGGCTGACATAGGTCATGGCCGCAATCCCGCCAACGACAGCCGCAAAGCCCAGAATGGCCCAGATATTGGAGAAGGCCGACAGCAGCGAGAAGGCCTCCGCCCGCGCCATTCCAACCTTGATCGTCCAGCCGGTATAGGGGGACATCCGGCTAACCGCCCGATCCTGAACCTGCGGGTCAGAACAGGTATCCGCACCTGCAAAAGCAATCCCTCCGGCATCCTTCAGACAGATCTCCGTATTCGCCATGTTCATATCCTGAATCAGCGTCTGCAGAGATTCCTTGCGCACATTAATGACAATCAGTCCCTGCTCACCGGAGAAGTAAGGCACCTGCTCCACAAGTGAAATGACCGACTTCGGCTGGTCCTCCCCGGAGAAAAGCTGCAAGTCACGGATTCCGCTCCAGGTATAGCTCGGGGCATTCCCCATCGCAGTCTTAATAAAGCTGCGGTCCCCGAAGTCCGGCAGGCGGGAGGCGAAATGCTGCATCAGCACCTTGCCGTCGGCTGCGCGGTATAGATAGACCGAATCAATCATCGGCAGCGGCGACATGAAATCCAGCAGCACCTCCGCGACCCCGTAATCCTGATAAGGGTCAAGCTTCCCCGGCCGTTCGAAATAACTGCCAACCTTCTCATCCAGCAGCAGGCTTTTGATCGTGGTGGTCTCCAGGTTGCGCAGGGTGGTGTCCACAATCTGCAGCACATTTTCCGCGTACACGCCGTTTGCCTGAGCCGTCTGTCTCTCCATCGCTTCATTTAAGGTCAGGAAGAATAGAATAATGAGGCAAAATACTACGGCAAACAGAATCGGCAGGTAGGAAAGAATCAGTCGGTACAGCCATTTCTTATGCATCGGTGTCATCCCCTGTAAGTCCAGATGTTGGCTATCTCATTAATGATATGGGCTGCGCACCCGGATTCATAAGCTTATGCTGTCAATCTCCCAGCTCCGTGCTCGCATTGCGGGAGACCAGCCCGAAGTACCCCGCTTCACCAATCGCCCCTGCGGCGGTATCCAGATAATTAAAGATCTGCACCCCGTCCACCTTCAGGATCAGACGCACACCCCCGGACTCTTGAAAAGCGCCCAGCTGAACGCGGCTCTGCACCCCGAAGGTAATGGCTGTATTCGGAATCGCCGGCCCGCCGAGGCTGGTCAGGCCGTCAATCTTGCCGTAGATCACAGTTCGTACCCCCTCGTTGAAGCGGTGCAGCTCGATGCCCGATGTCCCTATGACCACCAGATACATGCTGCCGGTGCTATAGCTCAGCTCCTTGCTCTGGTTATTGAGCATCAGGGCGTACCAGTTGGTAGAGGCTGCGCTGTCATTGATCTTCATCTTGAAATCCAGCAGCTCATTCTGGTACTTGCGGTTCTGGTAGATGATATGCCCTCCGGGGGCCCTCAGCGTAAGACTGTCTTGCCCGGTCTCCTTCAGCCCGTTCGCCGTTGCCGATACATACCAGCCATCAGGGTCTTGCAGTTCCGCCGTCAGGGGATGTTCGTATTGGCTGGCCTCATTCCACACCTTAACTTCATATTGCCCCTGGGTCATGGTGCCCAGATATTCGGCCGATAACGTGAGGGTAGCCGAGCCGGTCTGATGCCCCGTCAACAGGCCGGTGCCGCTTACGCTGACGACGGAAGGATTGCTGCTGGTATAGGTGACTTCCTCCAGCTCCTCGCGGTTGCCGAACAGCGTCTCGCCGTAAGGCTGCAATTGCAGGTCGGTGCCTTCACGGATATACGCCACATTGCCGTCATGCCCCTCCATGCGGACCGTGGCTAAGGTATCGCCCACAAATACATCCGTTGTGATTGTCCGCAGAATGGAGCCGTTAATGATGTTCACGATAAGCTTCGTCTGTCCCTGGGTCAGTCCGGTGACCACGCCCGCGCTACTAACCGAGGCTACGGCCGGATCGAGAATGCTGTAATGGAAGCTGCTGGTTTCCTTGCCCAGCGGCTGGTCTTTGCCGTTCATGGCATGGACGGAGACCTGTCCGCTGCCGCCTGCGGTCAGCTTGAGCGGATCAAGCTTCCAGCGGCTGACCTGCCCTTCTGCTGCAGAGGCATATTCCGGCTCCAGACCGGCCTGATCAATGATCGAGCGTGCCTCCTGAGGCCACTCTGCATCCGGCCGGACCGTATTGTTCTCAAATAGAACATTGCGCCCGTTGTTGGTATAGCCGTCTGTAGTTGTATAGTTGTTCACGAAATCCACATCATGGATGGTCGGCACATACGCCATCGCCCAACGGAGCGATGAATGCCATAGCGGAGCATCCTTCAGGTCGATCACATTATGCTCAAATTTCCAGTAGGCGGAGCCTTCATCCGTGTAAAGGGCGGAATTGCCGTCCATCTGGTTGCGGATGTAGTTGCCGCTGACCAGATTTTTGTCCTCTGCGGTGGCTCCGGTTGGTCCAAGACTGTAGATAGCGCCTCCGTCACGCAAGCCCATTCCCATAAGGTCATAGATCAGGTTATCCTGAATCTTCACGTTCCGGGTAGCTGCGTCGAACAGCTTATCCCAGCCATAACCGACATGAGTTCCGCTGTAAGGCAGATTGTACATTTCATTATGACTGATATCCATGTCCACCGGATACCCGGCGGATACAGCGGAAGCCGATTTGTAGTCAATACCGATGTCGTGGATCACATTGTTCAGCACATCATTATTCTTCATCAGCAGCCTGTGGTCTGCAGGATGGTAGATATTCCGGTCGGAGGAATTCGGCTGCCCCACATTCAACGCACTGCCAGAAATATCATAGAAGCGGTTGCCCTCAACCTGGCTGTTCTGAACCCCGTTCTGCATCCGCACCGCCGTAATGCCGAGCTTGGTGAACTCATTGTTGCGGAAATTCACCGTGTTGGCCAGCTCCAGCATTACCGCCGCATCGGTCAGCTCATCGGGGATGGACGGATAACGCAGATGGTTATTCTGTGAATCGGAATGTCCCGCCGCCGTACTCGGGCGGTTCCAGGTGGTGTACATAAATTTCAGGCCTTCAAAATTCAGATTGCGCACCGGTTCGTCAGCAGATACACCATACACTGTGGCGAGCTGCTCCAGTACCGGAACCACAACCCCGGCCGTGGACAGATCCTCCCAGGCACGCGGTTTGTAATACAGCATACCTTCATTCCGGTTATAGTACCATTCCCCGGACTCATCCAGCAGCTCCATAGCATTCTCGTAATAGACGGGCACAGTCGCCGAGGTTAATCCCCGGTTAAAGACCGCGCTCCGGCCCGGCTCCTGCAGGACTATCTGTGCTTTGCCGCCTGAAGCGGTTACCGACTCTACCTTAATCCGGGAATTCGTCCACAGCTCATTGAATACCAGCTCCATATCGGACGTATTGCTCCACCCGGCCAGCTCCGTATTATCCGAGGTATAGCCGGTTGCCGTCTTCAGCGGATTCACGAGTCCCGCTATGCTCCGGGCCCGGACTGCCCGGATACCATCCACGAACAGCTGCCTTGTCTGAAGGGCAGTTCCGACATTCGCCCGGTAGATGCCCTTGGCGCTGTCGAACACCGTCCAGCCTGTGACGGACCGCCCGCCGCTGATGGCCGCCTGCTCCCCGGGATAGCTGCGGTGGGTGACAAAATATCCGTTCGTCCCGGAATCCTCCGGTGTGAATCCCAGCGGTTCAGTCAGCGTGTAGGTCCCTTCCCGCAGATTGACGATGATGTCAGCGTCCATATCCTCATTCAGCTGCCGGACCTCGGCCTGCGCCCGGGCAATCGTCCGGAAGGGCGAGGCTTCCGTGCCGTCATTGTTGTTGTCGTCCCCGCCCGGAGCGACATACAGCTCCTGTCCGGTAGTCCGTCCGGTCACAGTAACCGCTGCTTCGGCGCGGACAGTTCCGGTCTCATCCGTGACGAACACGGTAGTTGTTCCGGCGCTTACCCCCGTCAGCTCCCCGTAGCGGTCAATCACGGCGATGCTCTCATCCTCCGTTCCCCACAGGATGCCTGTATCCGTATTGTCTTCCGGTGTTACTGTTGCCTGTAACAGCACACGGGAGCCTGCGGGAACCGCCCGCTGAAGCGGAGCCAATACAATATCCGTGATCGGATCTTCGTAGACGGCTACCGTAGCGGTTACCGCCGGAAGCGCTTCGTTCGGCTCGGCCGTAACGGTCGTCACCCCCTCACGGATGCCGGTAACCAGACCGTTGGCGTCCACAGTTGCCACCTCCTCGCTGCCGGTGGACCAGGCTGCAGTCTGATCCGTTGCATCTGCAGGTGTGAACTGGAGCGGCAAGGACAGCTTCTCCCCTCTTCGCAGCCCGTAAGACTGCTGGGAGAAGGCTGCACTTACCGCCTGCTTGTATCCGCTTACAATAAAATCGTCAAAACCTATCTTGCCGATGCTGTCCTTATAAAAACCCATGTAGAATAAGGCTAACGCTCCTCCCTCGGCCATTGGCTCCTTCGTCAGCAGACGCTTGCCGTCAATGGACAGATCAAAGGTATGGCTGCCGCTGTCGAGGGCCACCCGTACGTCATACCACCCCCCTGCCGATATTGGCAGTACGGAGGTCCATGATCCGGCACCTTTTTTCATATAACTGAACGCACCATTATTAATGGCAAATTTCACCAGCGTCACAGAACCGCTCTGCGGGGTGGGCAGGTAGATCACCGCTCCGGTCTGCTCCGCTCTGAACGAATAGCTTAACAGGCTTCTGTACGTAACATCCGTAACGGATCTGCTTATAATGTAGCTGCCCGCTGTTTTGGCTGCCTGCTGAATCTCCAGCAGCTTGCCGGCGTAGCCTTCCCAGGTCTGTACAGCAACGCTCACCCCCTGCGGCGGCGTCTTGATGGTCCAGCCGGCCGGCTTCGCACCGGGACTATAAGATTCAAAGGTCTCCTCCAGCTTATAATTACTATCCGCCCGGGCCACAGAACCAAGGTCTGCCGGGAGCAGACCCATCAGCAGAACCAAAATGATAGCGTATACAAAATACGGTTTCCGACTTGATTTTCTCATAATAGCCACCTTTCCGTAGGGAAGCAAGTATAGTGTTCCGGTAGAGCATCCGAAGTTAAGCAGTGAATTCATTCCATAGATGCAGCCCATAGATACGGAAATAATTAAATGCGGCCTCTATGGAGTTGCGTTCGACGCGAACATTCAGCGATAGTTGTACTTTGTACATTTAAAAACGGTGAACAGGCAGGATTTCGTCTTCTAACTGCAGTCTGTACAACTAAATTCACCCAAATGGGTGAGAAGCGGGGTATAGGGGGATTTTAGTTGTACGAAATACAGCTAAACGTATATTCGGCGGTACATTGGGCGATTTACTTGTACAAAGTGCAATTAAGTATGGTGCTCCCGCCCCCGTTTCCGCTTGCATCTCAATCGGGGCACGGCAAACCTTGCCGCTTGAACCGCGTGGTTAAGGGGCGTATGGATCAACGGTGAGCTGAACCGGGGGCTGGTCGCCCGCAGTCAGCACAATGCTGCGTATAGAGGCCCACGGCTCGCGCGGCACCTCCCGGTCATCCCTCACCGTATCCTCAATCGTCACCGTATCGAGCAACCTCTGGATATCCGCTGACTCCGCTGCTTCGTCCAGACATACCACCGCCCAGCCCGCTTCCAGGCGGGGCAGTGCCAGCATCGTGCTGCTGCCGGAGTAGAGAATCTGGCGGAGCCTGATCCGTCCTTCCTCCCGCACCACCGTAACAGGCAGTACGGCGTGAGCTTCCGCCTTGGAGTCCAGGCCGCTGAGCGCCGTGACCGCTACCGCGCAGCCCGGGTAACGCATCACCAGCCATTCCCTGTCCCCGGCAGTATTCACTACAGCTTCCACCTCGCCGTCATAGCGGTGGATCAGCCATTCATCGGCAATCTCCGCTGCCCGGTTATGCACCCGGGTCATCGAGCGGACCACCACCAGCGCATTCCCCTGCTGGGCGGAGCGCGTCTCCACCTCCGGGTACAGCGGCTCGGCGAACAATGCGGGCATCAGATAGGCGCTGCGGTACTCCTCCGCCGGATGCGTCCGCACGGCTGTGGAATCATCCACATACCAGCGCAGATAGGACACCTGCTGATCCCGCACGCTGAAGCTGACCGGGAAGCTCTGCCAGCCCAGCCCCCAGGACGGATGCTGGTAGCTGCCCGGCATCACCGGGAAACGGTTGATGCTGCCCAGCCGGGTATGCTGCCCGATCCAGGTATAGGAACGCGAGGCATCGAAGATCCGCTCCTCACGAATCCGCGGGACCGGCAGCGCAGCCGGGGCGTTCTCCCGGGGCTGCAAATCTGCCGCAAACAGCAGGAACCCCGCCATATCGTTAAGGGAAAAGGTCTGCTCCGCCAGAGCGCTGACCCCGGTCACACCGGCAATCGTCCACAGCAGGCTCTGCCGCCAAGTCTCTCCCCGGAAGTTATAGCTGCGGATCGAGGGAACGAATTCCTCTCCGTCATGGAAGAGGAGCAGCCCTTTCAGAGCATCCATCTGCACAGACAGCCGCCCGGCCAGCTCACGGTCATGCTCCCGCAGCACAGAACCGGCAATGCTCAGCGCGTTCATCATCACCCCTTGATAGACAAGGCTGATATTCTCTCCCCAGCCCCAGCCCCGGCGGACCGTATATTCCTCCCACCGCTTGAAATAGGCAGTTGCCGTCTGGAGATACTCAGGTTCTCCGAGGAAGTGGGCCACCGCCAGTAGCATCGCCCCGTCGCTCATCGTCTTGTTCGGGTAGAACAGCTCCGGTGTCCGGCATTCTCTGGAGAACCAGGCTGCCGCATGACGGAACATCCGCTGCATCACCTCCAGATGACTGGCCGGGAATACATCCGGCTTGCAGAGGCGTACTGCCACAAGCGGCATAAGGATAAAGAATGCCGCATTCGAATCCTGAATGACGCCCTCCTCCCGGTACCAGAGGAACCCTCCGTAATCCGGGTGCTCCGGGTCAGTGAATTGCAGCGCGGCAATCGCTTCGAGCATCTCCAGCCCTGCCGCTTCATCCAGCTCTCCCAGCAAGGTGCCGTAAGCATAAAATCCGGCCGAGAACCGGGCCTCATGGCAATACGGCAGCTGAGCGACCTGCCGGGTATGCCCGGGCCGGTCATAGCGGACCAGCCCGGCTTCGATTACACTATCCGCCGAGGCGGCGGCATAGCTTTTTTCGAGAATCTGTCTAACCTCATGCTTCAACGCTGCCCGCCCCCTGTGCTTGAATTCATCTGTTACTCTACCGTGCTCAATTGCTTGCCCATTTCATAAATATCCTTCAGCATAATGGCATCCGCTTTATGCTCCTGATACCAGGAGGCATAGAATTCATCGACCTTGGTTCCGCCTGCCTTCTCCCAGATGCCCTTGGCTTCTTCAATGAACTGGTCCACCGAAGCCGGATCGGAATTCACGATGGCCTGCATGGCCCGGTCGAGAATCGTTTTATTCGCATTGGTGTTGATCTGGGTCAACTCCTGAGGCAGCAGCGGCAGGAAGGCCTTCTGCGTAATGCCGACAATCGGACGGTCAGGGTTCAAATACAGCTTCTCGGCCATTTCATAGATTGCGATAAAATCCTGCTCCGCCGGTGTAGGGTTCACCTTGTTCTTCAGCCCGTAATTCTTGCCAATAAGCGGGGTGAGCATCCCCATATCGCGGTTATACTCCAGCTCCTTCTTGTTCTTCTCCGGGTCGATCACCTCGGCACGGCCATCGGCGGTTTTCTTGTAATGGACCCCTTCGATCCCGTTCTGGATCGTGGTGGTATAGGTCTCTGTCACCATGAAATCAATCATTTTCATGACGGACTCAGGGTCCTTGGCCGCTGCATTCACCATACCGGTCATCTGGATCGGTGAGGTCAGCGTCGGGCTGAACTGGCCGAATTCCGTCGTTGGCAGGGCAATCGGAATCACCTCGGCCTCCGGGGAGTTCTTCTTAAGTGTCTCATAGGTGCTGACATCGGCCCCGTTACCGCCGTAAATGCCCAGCTTGCCGGAGATCCAGTCCTGCTTCTGCTTCTCGCCGTTCTTATCGGTCACGAAGTCCTTATCCACCACCCCGGCCGCATACAGCGCCTTCTGGAAAGAAACTGCTGCCTTAATTCGATCCCAGTCATGCACCACCTGGTCATTCTCCAGTACCCATGGGTACTGGTCTTCGCCGAACAGCGTGAACCCGGTGCCGAACATGTTGTTCAGAATAATGCCGGCCACGAAGCTGAGCCCGGTCCCGTACGTATCCGCCTTGCCGTTGCCGTCGGGGTCCTGCTCGGTGAACGCTTTGGCCACATTCAGCAGTTCCTCCGGCGTAGTGGGCACCTGCAAATTCAGCTTCTTCAGCCAGTCATTGCGGATAAACAGATAATGCTGCGGACCGAACTGGACCGGGCGGCCCACCGTGTACAGCTTGCCGTCCGCCATCGTGCCTGCCTTGCGGAGCGCCGGATACTTCTCCAGCATTGCCTTATATTCCGTACTGCTGCCTGCGATCAGATCATCCAGCGGAAGGAGCTGCTTCTGGTTGTAGAGCTGTCCCTGGTAAGCGGTATCAAATTCAAAGATCAGGTCGGGGGCCGACTTCGACGCGAACAGCACATTGAACTTCTGCAGGGATTCAAAACGCGGAACCGTAATGTATTTGACATTCACCGGCCCGTTCTCATTGACCCACTTCGTCCAGCGGTTGTCGTTCATCGTTCCCTCTTCTGCAGGCACCGTGCCCCGGTCATATAATGAGACGGTGATGGACCCGCGTTTCCCGGAGGTGCCTTCCTTGCCCCCGTCTGCGCCCTGCGTGGCGGCATTATTGCCGCCGCAGCCTGTGACAGCGATTGCGAGCATCAGTGTAGCTGTACCGGCAGCGCTTTTTTTGCTAAGCCAAAGTGGTTTGGACATATGAATGACCCTCCTATTGTGGTGTTCTTGTACATGCGGACATGAAGAGTGATGGCTCAGCCCTTGATCGCACCGATCGTTACGCCTTTGACAAAATACCGCTGCAGCAGCGGATACACGATCAGCATCGGAATGACCATCACCATAATCCCGGCAGCCTTGATGCCCTCCGGTGTAATATTGACCACCTCCTGCGAGTTCATGGTATTCAGCTCCTGCAGGACGGACTGGCTCTTCACCATCTGCTGGATAAGAACGGTCAGATTGATTTTCTCCGGGCTGTTCATGTAGATCATGACATTGAAGAAGGAGTTCCAGTAATACACGCCGTAAAAGAGTCCGATCGTCGCCAGTACCGGCAGGGACAGCGGCAGAATAATCCCCGCCAGCAGCCGCCATTCACCGGAGCCGTCGATTCTGGCCGCCTCGATCAGCTCCTCCGGAATGTTCTCGAAAAAAGACCGCATGATCATCATATTATAGGTACTGACCAGAGCCGGGAGCCATAGGGCTGCGTAGGAATCCACCAGACCGAGACTGCTGACCACGAGATAGGTCGGAATCAGTCCGCCGGTGAACAGCATCGTGAACACAATCGCCAGCGTCAGCGTGCGTCTTCCGTAGAAATCACGGCGGGACAAGGGATACGCGGCGAAAATGGTGAACAGCATACTGGCCGCCACACCGACCAGGGTAATCAGCAGGCTGTTGCCGAAGGCGCGCACTACCGGCGTTCCTTCAAAGAGCATCGTGTATGAGCTCAGCGTGAAATCCACCGGCCACAGGGTGACAAAACCGGAGAGCACCGCGTCCTTGCCGCTGAGGGACAGGGAGGCCAGATGGAGCAGCGGCAGCAGACAGAGAATGCCTGCGAGCGTCAGCAGCAGATAGTTGAAGCCGTAGAATATTTTTTCACCGTTTGTACTTTGCATAGATAGTGTCCTCCTGTTACCACAAGCCTTTGTTAAAGCGCCGGGCAATGGCGTTGGATATCAGCACCAGGGTCAGTGCCACGAGAGAATCGAACATCCCCAGGGCAGCCGTCAGGCTGAACTGCCCGCCCTGCAGTCCAATCGCATAAATATACGTACTTATAACCTCGGAGATCCCCGATACAATCGAGTTCTGCAGCACGTACACATGGTCGAAGCCGACCTCCATCACCCGTCCCATAGCCAGAATCAGCATAATGACAATAGTCGGGCTGATCCCGGGGAGCGTAATGTTGCGGATCTGCTTCCATTTGCCTGCCCCGTCCATACTCGCCGCTTCATAGAGGCTGGGATCAATGGAAGTCAGTGCCGCCAGATAGATGATTGCGTTGAAGCCCGCATCCTTCCAGATGCCCGAGCCGAGAAAGATGGATACCCAGGACCACTCCTTGAAAAGGAACGGAAACGGCTTGCCGAGCAGCTTCTCGACCAGCACATTGGCTACCCCGGTCTGGGCGAAGATCGTCACCACCAGCCCGCCGACAATGACCCAGGAGAAGAAGTAAGGGAGGTAGACGAGGGTCTGGACTGATTTTTTGAACCACTTGTTCCTGACTTCATTCAGCATAATCGCCAGGGCAATCGGGAACGGAAAGCTGACCAGCACGGATAATATACTGAGCACAAGCGTATTTCGGATAATCTGCACCGACTGCGCCTGGGTGAACAGATTGGTGAAATTGTCCATGCCGACCCATTGGCTGCCCCATACTCCCTCATAGAAGGTATAATTCTTGAAGGCAATGACCAGTCCCAGCATGGGCGTGTATTTGAAAATCATATAGAATGCGATCACCGGAACGAACATGACCCACAGAGGAACATTGTTCTTGAATCGGCGGGTCTGCCAAAAGCGCCTGCGGCTGCTTCCGCTCTGCCGTGAGCTCTGCCGCGAAGTGTCCAGCCGCAGCACCGCTTCACTTCTTGTATTCGCTTTCATCTCGGTGCCTCCTTTCGCTTGCGTGTTGTGCGTGATTGGGTCTTGCGATGGAGCTGAAATGGCCGATTTCATGTCCTCACCATAGCCGCTTCAGCGGGTTAGGGCAATATTCAGTTTTTCTGTTAATCGGCGCGAACCCTTATACCGCCTGGGGTTACAGAATTCCGGCCAGCTCCCGGGCCAGATTCTCACCCATCCGTATATGTCCCTCATCCCCCGGGTGAATCAGGTCGCAGGACAGCCCGGCCAGATCATCCAGCACCCGGCTTCCTTCGATCAGGCTCAGCTTGGGGCGGGACAGACGCTGCACATGACTTCGCAGAATGTCGTTGAACTGAAGATCCTTCTCTGCGATTCCGCTGCCGGGGAACACCGCAAAGTTGGGATACATCGTGATCACCGCTACCGGCTTCCCGGGATGTCTGCTCACCAGCTGGTCAAGCAGGTAGCCGCTCCGCTCACGGAATTCATCCGGCGACAGGTGGTCACGCATATTCACGCCCAGCTCCAGCGTCATGAAAGACCAGTCCTCCTGTGCCGCAAGATAGTTGCTCATCTCCCGTTCACAATGGCAGGAGCCGCTCATGCCGAGATTGAGTACATCGGCAGCCAGCCTTCTTGCCGCGTGGGCAATATACGGCAGGCTGCTATTCTCTCCATACGTGATGGATGAGCCGTAAGCAATCCAGCGTGTGCGGGGAATCTCCCCTTCCACCGGCGGGCGGAGCGGATGGCCGAAGGTCTCGATGCCACAGACCACACAGGCATAGCGTCCGAAGCAGATCCGCCATACCTCCGGCGCGAAGCCCGCTTCCATCAGCAGCTCACGCTCCGCCATCGCCAGACGCGGCGGTTCGCTTAGCTGGAGGGTGCGTATGCTCCCGGCCTGAAGCTCATGCCTGGAGTGGAACAGCCCGCCCTTGTATACCGTTACGCTGCCACCCGTCTCCGGCAAGGTCAGCGTGACACGGATATTCGGAGCCGGTGTGACGAACCTGAGCTCGCAGCCCCCCGCTTCCCCGGCGATGAACCGGCCCCGCTCGTTCAGATGCTCCCTGACGCTGCGGGGAATGCGGCGGAGGTGCACGCCGTAGCCCGCTGCCGGCTCCAGCTCGGCAACATTATGGAAGGCGATCCGGTCCAGCCCCGGCAGCCCCTTGGTGGCGGAATTGATGCTGGCAGAATGGGTGCTGGCGGGATTATACATGCTTCATCGCCTCCACCAGCAGCAGCAGGGCCATGGATTGCCCGTAGGGCATCGGGCAGACCGGAATCTCCCGGTAGTCGTCAAGCGTAGCGCCCATCCCCGTGCCGTAGGAGACGCCCTGCACCACCCCTTCTTCATCGATCTGGCCCAGCACATAATGCAGTGCCGCCATTGCAGGCTTGCGGCAATCCTCAGGCAGCAGTCCTTGCCGCACCGCCTTCAGCATCCCGTAAGTAAAAGCGGCGGTGGCCGAGGTCTCCAGATACGAGCTGCTGTCGTCCAGCAAGGTATGCCATGCGCCTTCCGGGGCTTGCAGCTCTGTCAGCTTGCGTACCTGCCGCGCAAGGGAGGACAACAGGAAGCTGCTCACCCCTGACGGCAGCTCCACCATCTCCAGATAATCCACGAGCCCGGCGGTATACCAGGAATTGCCGCGTGCCCACAGGGCCCGGGCAAAGTGATGGCCGCCCTCGAAGGTCCAGCCGTGGAAGAACAAGCCGGTCACGGGATCGGTCAGATACTTCAGGTGGACGAGAAACTGGCGGATGCTCTCCTGTATACACGCCTCCTCCTTCAGCACGATCCCCATCCGGGCCACAAACAACACCGTCATATACAGCGTGTCGTCCCAGAGCTGCCCGGTATTCGGACTGCCGGTCACTTCATGCTGAAGACCGCCTTCCTCCGTGCGCGGCATATCATGCAGCGCATACTCCAGCCATTCCCGGCACAGCTGCATATAATCCGCGCGCCCGGTCTCCTCTGCCAGATAGCTAAGGGTAAGCATCGGACACATCGTATTAACATTTTTCGCCGGTATGCCTCCGTCAAGCTTGCTGTCGAACCAGCCCGTCAGGTAGTGTAGAATCTCCTGCTCCCCGGTTTCCCGGTAATATCTGTATAAGGCAAATAATCCAACCCCCTGGGGCCACTCCCAATTGTCCATAGAGATGATGCCGATGGGTGCGGTTTCATGAATGGAGCCTCTCATATCCTTCATCCGCTCAATGACGCGGGCGATATGGCCTTCGAGTACTGTCCGTGATACTGCTTCCATAATGCTCCTCCTTCTGCAATGTCCTGTTCTGAACCGGAAACCTGTAGCCTGAAACCTCAAACCTGGAACCTGTAGCCTGAAACCTCAAACCTCAAACCTGTAGCCTGTTCCCGGCTGTTTAGCTGTTCGCAACCCCAGTGTAGTCAAGCGCCGCATTGCCGTCCATTAACAAGAATCTTGCTAATCGCTTTCACTTCTGGCATTGTTCATAATAGAGCTGTATTCCTCAGTTGGAGGAGTACATGAGTAGAAGGAGTACATGCTCACGTTCTAATTCTGTATAAAGAAATCTGGGAGGGTAACAGGAAATGAGAATCAAGTTTGATCTTTTCCCCGGCGGTGTCACTAAAGCGCTCACATTAAGCTGGGATGATGGAAGAATCCACGACAGACGTCTTGTGGAGATCCTTAACCGGCATGGGCTGAAGGGATCCTTCCATTTGAATTCGGGGTTGTTCGGCAAGGAGGGCTACATCTCACAGGACGAGGTGGCCGCGCTCTATGACGGGCATGAGATTTCCGCGCATACCAGCACACATCCTTTCCTCACCATGACCCCGCGCGAGGGGATCGCGGATGAGATTCTGACCGACCGCAAGGCGCTGGAAGCGCTGGCCGGTTATCCGGTAAGGGGCATGTCCTATCCGTTCGGCAATTACGATGATCAGGTGATCGCCTTGCTTCCGGCTCTGGGTATTGAATATTCCCGCACGGTGAATTCCCACCGCAGCTTCAGCCTGCCGGACAACCTGCTGGCCTGGCATCCTACCTGCCATCACAAGGAGATGCTGGCCCTGGGCAAAAAGTTCCTGGAGGAGAAGCCCCGCTTCTCGCATATGCAGCTTCTCTATGTCTGGGGACACAGCTATGAGTTCAATGACGATGACAACTGGCAGGAGCTGGAGCAGTTCGCCGCTGTGATGGGCGGCCACGAGGACATCTGGTATGCCACCAATATCGAGATCGTGGACTACCTGTCCGCGCTGCAGGGACTGCGCTTCTCGGCTTCGCAGGAGATCGTCCATAACCCTTCGGCAACGGAGGTATGGGTCTCTGTGGGGGATGAAGCCCGCCACATCCCGGGCGGGGTGACGGTGAAGCTGGGGTAGGATTGGAGTGAGACTCGGGAGCTGAATGAGGGCTAGAGAGCTGAATAGAGAGAAAATTCGGGGGAGACTGTGGCTAAACTTGGACGGTGGCTAGGCTGAGATTGGGGCTGGGCTGAGACTTGGGGCTGTCGTTGAAACTGAGATTATAGATGTAACTGGGGCTGTGACAATGCAGTCAACTAGTTCCAATCCCGATCAGCCCCCACCGAGCCGCCACAAGAGTCCTCCCTTCACCCTCAGCACAGCCACAGCTATAACTCTAACCGTGCCGTGCCTGAGTAACGTGTATGCGGCATACTTAATTGCACTCTGTACATCTAAATCGTCTGTTGTACCGCCGAATGATCGCTGCGAATGAAAACTTGGAGCTCCAAGCATAGCCGCATTACGCCGCAAAATGGAGTGAGCTTCCCTAATCATATGAATTTAAAACACATTACTTAAAACACATGAGATAAATCATACGACATAAAACACACCTATAAGTTAGTTTAAAAACCCGATTCCGCGCAGCCCCAGGGCTTGGCGAAATCGGGTTGTTGTTGGTTGTTGAGGTTTGTTGTGGGTTTTCGAGTGTTTTGCGGGTATTTCGTTGGCATACGTTTGTGCAGATGGTGGAGAATAGAGCGCTGTATCAGTCGTTGCCTGGCCGATCCCGCTACTCGCGGCAGACCAGACAGTGTAGGCAGGCCAGGCCGCCGCTACTGCCAGCTACCACCAGATACTTCCACCTACTGCCAACCTCCGGCGGCAGCATCAGGATGCTCCTGCCTCGCTATCCAGGTGAGGCAGGCCGCCCGCAGCAGCGCGTCGGTCCGCTGGGCCGCGCCGCAGAAGACCCCGCTCAGGCCGATCTCATACAGATCGGCCAGCGCGTACGCCGCCGGTGCCCCCGCGGCGAGCACTGCCGCCGCCGGCCGCACCCGGCGCACGGCGGCCAGCACCCCAGCCGCCGCCTGCGCGAAGCCCTCGGCGGCGTTCTCCCCGGGCGCGGCCTCCTCCGCCGCGCCGTCCAGCACCAGGAAATCGGCGATACGCGCGATTTCCCCTGCGGCAGCCGGCCCCACATCGGGCGCGAGCAGCGCCCCGATGCGGCAGGCTGCCGCATAAGCGTGGCCGAGAGTCTGCTCGGCCACGCCCTCAATGAATTCGCGCTGCGCCGCGAATTCCTCCAGGCTGGCGGGGTACGGCGCCAGCAGGTCAATGCGGCTGTCGCCGCCCAGCCGCTGGCTGTGCAGGGCGGCGGCGAACAGCGCGCCAAGCTGCGCATCCTGCAGCGTGGCCAGCCGGTCCGGGCGGGCGGCGAGCTCCGCCGTGTAAGGCAGAGTGACTGCGGCCCATACGCCGTCCGCCGACTCCAGGAGGTCGGCAGCAGCAGCCCGCAGCCGGTGATAGATCCGCTGCAGGATACGCTCAGCCTGCACCGGCTCCTCATCCCCGCACGACATCCAGCGCGAGTAGAGCGCCGACAGTTCCGGCTCGTGCAGCCATTCCTCGCCCCGGATCAGGCAGGGCCCCGCAGGGTAGACGCCGGGCGGCTCACGGCGGACAGTTCCGTCCCCCCTGCCCTCGCGCAGCACCAGGAAGGCCTGGCGCTCCCCGGGACGGCGGATATACGTGCGGCTCGTACTCACGTTACTCTTGCGCCGGTCCCCCTCAGCAAGAAATTCCGCTGCGGCGGAGGCTACAGATGCGGACTGGCTCATCTCTGCACCAGCCGCCCGGCCACCGGGGTCAGACTGGAACGGATGCTCCTCATACTTTGGACCCTCATTCTGCTGGCGTTCAACCTTCATCCTCGCACCCACCTTTTCTCACTAGGATTACTGCCGTGCTGTTCCTCTCAGGACTGCTGTCAACACCTCACATGCTTCATTCTATAGTTACGGGCAATGATGCTGAAATATGCAAACGGTATCAAATGAATGCGGCTGCGGCACCTTATCCGAATGGGTAGTGGACACGGTGGGGCGGCGAGTTGAGGGAAGTACGCGAGTTGGAGTAGGCGGGCGAGTTGAAGTCGGTGAGTAAGCTGGAGTAAGTCGGGCGAGCTGGAGTGGGTGAGTAAGCTGAAGTAAATCGGGCGAGCTGAAGTGAGTGAGTAAACTGAAGTAAGTGGAGCGAGCTCAAGTGGGTAGGAAATAACTTTCACATATTTTGTTGTCAGTCTCTAATGGCTTTGAACTGGGGTTCGGGTTCGGGTTCGGGTTCGGGTTCGGGTTCGGGTTCGGGTTCGGGTTCGGGTTCGGGTTCGAGCTAGGCTTCGAGTTCTGCTTTTGCTTGGCACACAGTGATCTAATGTATTTACTACAGCAGATCTTCTCTTTAGCGGTTGTAAAAAGCGATCTGTTGCAGTTTGTACAGCAGATTTTTGCGGGAGAGGTGTTTTGGGGCCGTATGCCGGAAATCTGTTGTATGGAATACATTAGAACGGATTTTAACGCCGAAAATGGCCTAATCCATTGCAGAAAGTACAATTGCCGTGCAACTTCAGCGCGAACACATACCTCACCAACCGTTTTACTCACAAACGATTCCCCCGCTGACACTCCTCTCTCTTCCCATTACTCCCAAACCCACCTCCTGCTAAAAAAACAAGACCACTGCCTAATGCAGCAATACGCTGCATCAAACAGTGGTCTGTAATTCCTCTTCCTATGCTGCAAGGAACAGCGCCTAAGCCTGCTGGCTGGCAGAAATCGCCTGCTCCAGATCATAGAGGATATCATCGATGGATTCAGTACCTATGGACAAGCGCAGCAGCTCCGGTGTAACACCGGCGGTAATTTGTTCTTCGTCCGACAGCTGCTGGTGAGTGGTGCTGGCCGGGTGGATGATCAGCGACTTGGAATCGCCGACATTGGCCAGATGGGAGAACAGCTTCACGTTCTCGATCAGCTTCACCCCTGCGGCCGCCCCGCCCTTAATTCCGAAGGTCAGAATCGCGCCCTGGCCCTTAGGCAGATATTTCTGTGCCAGCTCATACGAAGGGTGACTCTGTAGTCCAGCGTAGCTGACCCACTCTACCGAATCATGCGCCTCCAGATACTGGGCAACCTTGAGTGCATTCTGGCTGTGGCGCTCCAGACGCAGGTGCAGCGTTTCGAGACCCTGCAAGAGCATCCACGAGTTAAACGGTGAAATGGCCGCGCCCAGGTCACGAAGCAGTTGAACCCGCGCCTTGATGATATAAGCAATCGGACCGACCGCTTCAGTGTAGACTACCCCGTGGTAGCTCGGGTCCGGCTCGGTCAGGCCCGGGAACTTGCCGCTGGCCTTCCAGTCGAACTTGCCGCCGTCCACGATGACTCCGCCGATAGAGGTACCGTGGCCGCCGATGAATTTGGTCGCCGAGTGTACGACGATATCCGCCCCGAATTCAATCGGACGCAGCAGATACGGACTTGGGAAGGTGTTGTCTACAATCAGCGGAATCCCGTGCTCGTGGGCGATGGCTGCAACCTTTTCGATATCCAGAACGTTCCCTCGCGGATTACCAATCGTCTCAGCGTAGAGCGCCTTGGTCTTGTCCGTAATCGCTGCCCGGAAGTTCTCCGGGTTATCGGAATCCACAAAATTCACCTTAATGCCCAGCTTGGGCAGCGTCGTGGAGAACAAATTATAAGTTCCGCCGTACAGGCTTGCGGAGGAGACAATCTCATCCCCTGCCCCGGCAATATTCAGAATAGAGAAGGAAATCGCTGCTGCTCCGGAAGCGGTCGCCAGTGCCCCTGCCCCGCCCTCCAGCGCGGCAAGACGCTGCTCAAACACATCGGTGGTCGGATTCATCAGCCGGGTATAGATGTTGCCGAACTCCTTGAGCGCGAACAGATTAGCAGCATGCTCCGCATCCCGGAAACCGTAGGATGTAGTCTGATACAGCGGCACGGCACGGGCTAAAGTAGTGGGATCAATCTCCTGGCCTGCGTGGATGGCGAGGGTTTCAAAGGACAGCTTGCGCTCTTCTGACATGGGTATTTCCTCCTCTAAAATAGGTAATGTCAAATGTTAACTCTATAAGATTGTACCTATTCTCTCACAAACCATGTCATTTGAAAAGATAAAATTCTTATTAATTCACTGTGTTTTATTAAGTTTAGTAAGCCCCGGCATAGCCTCATGGCTGCTGCGCTATCCCCTTCATGAAGCTCATGAATTTCTCCGCAATTTCTTTGGGATGGGAACGGTACAAATAATGATTGGCATCCAGCAGCTCCATTTCTGCATGTACGGAATTCTTAATCAGCTTCTCATGCTCAGGAATCCATTGATCGGTTGCCGGATGCTCTGCTTGAACAAAAAGAAGGACAGGAAGATTAGGAGGGAACGTTACCCCTCGCTGTTCAGCCCCTTTAAAGCTGGAGTACATGTTTTCTGCCTCATTTAACAGAGTGGTGTTATACATATTTCTCTGTATCAGCAGTTTCAATTGTTCTTTGGTATGTTCATCATACGGCAGTCCCTCATAAGGGTCAGCACTCAGCTTCAATTGCAGCCGGGCGAAGCCCAGATTGCGGAACCATTTAACCATGCTTGTCTCTGAAGACTCTATTTTCTTCTCGCTCAGCGAGGGTACACTGCTATCCAGTCCGACAAATGTACTTACTTCATCTGAGTATTTATTCACATAATCCAGACTATAAATTCCTGAAATAGAATGGCCCATAAGGATATAACGGTCAATATCGAGCTGCTGCAGCGCTTCATGGATTTCATTTACGATATTCTCTGAGGTTCGTTCTTTCTTCGTTGCGTCGCTTAGGCCGTAGCCGAAAGGCTCAACCACTACAACCTTGTAATGCGGAGACAGCTCATCGATGAGCAGCTTGAAATCAAGCGCCGGTGAAGCTGTTCCGAAGCCGGGAAGCAGCACGACCGTGTCCGGGCCATCTCCTTGAATGAACACATTCATATTCTTGCCGTCTACGGATACATGCTGGCCGTAAGGCTCAATCCTTTTGGCCTCCGCATTGCTGCTGATTACATTCGTGATATACACAATCCCCACAAAAATCACAATAGCGAGCAGGATGGCTCCCAATATTTTAAGCAGAATCTTGCGCAGTTTCTTGAACCCCGTTTGATTTCCCATTATGTTATTCGCCGATGGTCTCATGTTCATCTTCCCCTATCTTAACTGGTAGTAAGCTTGCTTCATTGCCGTTAATGCAAGCTTACCGAACGAAGATGTACTCTTTATGACGACAATATGAACAGAATATGAACCGAATATGTACTATCAGGCGGACGCTATCGCTCCTACAGTTCCAAAATCCCCCTCCGCCACCTTCCCTTTCCGTATATTTTCAAGTTCAATCTATATAAGCAAAAATGCTACAGTTACCTACAAGCGAGCTTGTGTGCAACCGTAGCATAGAATGAGAGTGACGAGCCTCAGGTGTCGTAGCTGACCAGATAATGATGGAGCTCCGTATTATAGCTGCCGATGCTGTGTTCGATCAGCCTGCCTTCCCCGTCATAGGAGTTGCGCAGGCGCTTCAGCACAGGCGTCCCCGGCGGAAGCTTCAGCAGCAGGCATACCTCGGGTGGTGCTGACTCGACAAAAAACCGGTCCCTGAAGTTCTCCAGCACGATGTCGTTCTCCTCCAGCGAGTCGTACAGGGACTGGATGTCCTCCCCCAGCTCTGCCGACCCTCCGCCGGGCAGTGCTGCTGCTGTCAAGAAGTGCACCAGATGGATATAAGGCTGTCCATCCAGAATATACAGACGTTCAATCCGCTGGCAATACGGCCCGTAGCGGCTGTATTCCTCTGTCCCAGTCTCATTGGTGACCAGACTTGTGCTCAGCAGCTTCTTTTCCAGCTTATGACCTGCTTCAACCAGCAGCTCTGTGAACCGTTTGCCCTTAGAGAGCTTCTGATAGGCGGTATTGCGCATGACAATGGTTCCGACACCGCTTTTCTTCTGCACATAGCCTTCCTGGGCCAGCTCCTGGACCGCGCCGCGGACCGTCATTTTGCTGACACCGAACTCTTTCTCCAACTGCGGCTCGGAAGGGATAATGCTGCCGAGCGGGTATACCCCGTGCAGAATCCGGTCCTTGAGGATCTTCTGGATCTGCTGGTATAAGGGGCCTTGCTTGCGTTTCAGAGACACCTTACGTTCACTACCTTTCAACATCTGAGGTATGGCCATCCAGCGCGCGGAGCACCTCGCTCTCGGTGAACAACGCTGTATCGCCCGGGATGGTATGGGCCAGCATCGCTGCGGCCGCTGCCATATCCACCGTCTGCTGCTGCGGATAATCCTGCAATTCACCATGAATAATGGCACTGGCAAAAGCATCCCCGGCACCGATCCGGTCATACACAGGGAAGGTGAGCTTACGGGAGAACGCGAACGTACCTTGACGGTACAGATATCCTGTGAGGGAATGCGTATTGTCTGCGTTAATCTCACGGTGGGTGCCCGCTGCCGCTGCAATTCCGAAGCGCTCCGCCACAGCGGGAACCGCTTGCTTCAACTGTGTTATTCTATCATAATCTGCCGCTGCGGTGCCAAGAATGTACAGCGCATCCTTCTCGTTCATCAGCACCAGATCGGCAAGCGTAAGCAGCTCTTCGTAATGCGGGCGGGCCTTGGCATACCCCTCCTCGCCCCATAATGCCGGACGGTAGTTACAGTCGAATACCACCCTGCCCCCCGCACGCTTCACCTCCGCCGCAAGCTGCTTCATCTGCCCGCGCACCCTGTCATTCATAGCCAGCGTAATGCCGCATAGATGAAGCACATCCACCCGGGAAGCCAGCGCCGCCATATCATACTGACCGGCCTCAGCGGTATTGAAGCTGCTGCCCAGCCGGTCGGTATACGTGACTCTTCCGGGGCGGGCACCGAACCCGTTCTCCAGGAAGTACATCCCGAGGTGCTTGCCGCCCCGGCGGATCAGTGACGTATCTACCCCAAGCTTGCGCAGATAAGCGATTGCGGCTTCCCCTACCGGAGTCTCCGGCAAGGTCGTGATTAATGCTCCGTTATGGCCATATCTGGCCAGCGCTGCCGTTACATTTACCCCGCTGCCCGAAAAAGAGTACTCCAGCCTGCTGCTCTGGGCCAGTGTCTCCACCCCCGGAACCTGCAGCCGCATCATCACTTCGCCAAATGCAGCGATTCTAGGCATACCGGTCCACCAGTGATTTCATCGCGCTGAGCAGCGTGCGGACATCCTGGATGTTCGTATTCCCGGACTGCGGATCGATGATCGAGGAATAGACATGCGGGATCACCTGCGGTACACCCGCCTGAAGCGCAATCTCCAGAATGGGCGCGAAGTTGTCCAGATCGATGCCGCCCGTAGGCTCAAGGGCAAATCCCTCTTCTCCGCAGGCCTTGGCTACCGCACGATACTCTTCTTCCAGCTCCAGCCCCTTCATCGGATAATATTTGAGCGCATTGCCGCCCATGTCCCGGACCAGGGCGATGGAGGCGTGCACCGGAACGATGGCCTGCGAAGCATTCCCCGCGCTGACCGGGCCGGTGGATATATTGACATAGCCCGGCTGTCCGCAGGGAGAGACCAGGCTGTTAATCCAGCTGTCCTTGGCTCCCAGATTGGCCCGGGTCGCGCCTACAGCCGGAAACACCTGATTGATATGGCTGCCCGCATAGCTTGAAGCAATCTCTGCGACTACCGCCGCCTGGCGGTTGTCTCCGGCTCCAAGCCCGATGGATACGGCGTCCTGAATCACCTGTCCATATTCCGTCATAGCGGCGGATGCTTCCCTGGCGTTGGCGTAATTTTTGGAGAGTACGCCTACCAGAACATGCCCTTCGGCAGCCTCGTATATATCCTTGGCATTCCCGATACTGCCGGCTAGTACATTCAGTGCCGCTCTGTTCTTATAGAATCGCTCCTGAATCTTGCTCATTATGATCTGCCCCCTATAATCTCATGAATTCTGCTGACAATGACCTGCAGATCATCGCCCTGCAGCGGCCTTGGATCGATATCGAAATACCCTTGCTTCACTCCATAGTCCCGGGTGTACACTGCAATCTCGCCTTCCCGCAGGCGGTCATTGACCTCCCTTGCATCCACGCCCGCAGCAGCGGCATCAATCTGGATGCGTCCCCGGTAAATCGCCCGGCCTGCTTCATC
This sequence comes from Paenibacillus silagei, assembly GCF_017874735.1. GTDB lineage: Bacteria > Bacillota > Bacilli > Paenibacillales > Paenibacillaceae > Paenibacillus_AQ > Paenibacillus_AQ silagei. Next base: position 84,127 of record NZ_JAGGLV010000016.1, on the reverse strand, counting down.
CTGCACGGTGCGGACCGACACTCCAGGAAGATCAGAGAGAGGCTGAAGTGCTTCCAGCGCCTGCTTCTCCTGCATGCTGTTGTCAGCCTTGTCCTGGTATTCGTCCAAAGCCTGGAGCAATCCGAAGGTCGTCTCTTTGCCGACCTTCATGCTGCGGCCGATCCCGTGCAGCTGCACCTTCAGCCAGCCGATGTATTTCTTCCCGCCCGCTACAATGCCTGAAGTAGGACCTTCCACCGCCTTCGAGCCGCTGTAGATGGCCAGATCGGAATACTGGACATACTTGCGCAGATCCTCCTCCGCAGCCGCATCGACAATCATCGGTACTCCCCTGCGCTGTGCCACCTCCCAGGCTTCCTCCACCGAGATCATATTCTTCTGGACCGCGTGGTGGGATTTCACATAGAGGATCGCTGCAGTACGTTCACCGATGGCCTGTTCAATATGCTCTGCACGGCCTTCGTTGGCATATCCCGCTTCAACCACCCGGCCGCCGCCGAGGAAAACCATCGTCTCCACCGGCGCTCCATACTGCACATTATGGCCCTTCAGCATAATGATCTCATTCTTCAGCACCGGCTCCTGGTGCAGGCGCAGACTGAGGCGGGGATCTCCGGCGGTCACAATGGCTGCCACCGACAGCGCAATGCCGCTGGAGGCCGAATTCACGACAACAGCCCCTTCCGAGCCGAGCAGACGGGCGATGTACGCTCCCGATTTGTCCACCAGATCCGCAATCTCCACGTACTGCTGCCCGCCCTGCTTCATTGCCTCCATCACCGAATCTGTTGGGGCAGATACACCAAGGATGCTCATTCTTCCACTGGCATTAATCACACGCTTCAATCCATATTTAGCTTGTAATGAGTGATCCATTGATAAAGACTCCTTTTGCTTCAATATAGTGATTCGCGGTCCGGACATCGCCCTCCGAGTCCATAAGCTGCTTCTCTCCGGCTTCCAGAGCGAACAAAGTCAGGTTGGCCTGCCCGCCTACCCGGATCTGCCCAAGCTCCGGCTTGCCGAGCCACGCTGCGGCGCTGCTTGTGACTGCACGGATCACCTCTTCCAGGCTGTAGCCGAGATAGAGGAATTTGGTCAGTACATCCGCCATACTGTACACTGGACCATTCAGCCGGTTGCCCCGGTAGATGTCTGTGCTGATCGTATTCAGGGCAATCCCGGCCCGCTTGGCCTGCTCCGCCACTTGGAAGGAGAAGCTTGCCGTGCCGTGTCCTACATCCAGCAGGACGCCCCGGGCCACAGCGTCCAGCAGCTCGGGCTGCGGTGTGCCGTCCGCCCGGAACAGATTATTAGCTTTGCCGTTCAGGTAATGAGTGATTACATCGCCCGCCCGCAGCAGCTCCAGTACCTCGGAGATAGCAGGCGGAGCGGAGCCGATATGCACCATGAGCGGGAGCTTCATTTCATCCGATAAGGTACGCGCCAGCTTAAGCGGCTCAATGCCGCTGTCCTTGACGACACTTTGGCTGATGCGGGCTTTCAGGCCGACGATGAATTCAGGATAAGCCTCTACTGCTGCAAGTGCGCAGTTTCGGTCAATCCAGTCCAGCTTGGAGAGCTCATCGGTCCGCGTAAGGCCGATTCTTGAGATATTGAGCAGCGCGAATACCCGTGTATCCGCCAGAAGACTGGCACTATAAAAAGCCCCGATCCGGTCTGCCCCGCAGCTTCCGGCATCCACCACTGTCGTCACTCCCTGCTTCACCCCGATCTCGTCGATCACATCGCCGTAGGGGTCAAGCTCCGGCACAGCATGTACATGCAGATCAATCCATCCGCTGGAGCCGTATAACCCGGAGCAGTCCAGCAGGGTCCTGCCTTCTGCCTGGCCTGGCGGGGTAATCGCGGTGATGATCCCATCCTGAATGGAGATATCCACCGTCCGGCCGTCCACCAGCCGCAAATTGCGCAGCACGTTCTCTGTGCCCACTTGTCCCATCTCCTTTTTTCCAAATACAGATTTACAGGGGAATTACAAAAAATGATTAATGACATGAACTCCATACATCCTTATATTTAACAAGTAGTAACGGACATGCCGTCCTCTTAGAAAAATATAAAGCTGCTTCACTCCAAAGATTATAATGTTATAATGTTTATAGTAGCACAAGTGTAATCCAGAAGAGAACTGCAATTTCTAAGTCAAGAGGTTCCATCCTAGATTTCTAGTCCGAATATCTTAACACTGGAGGTACTGCTGTATGGCTAATTCCGCACCCAAGCCATCCTTGCTGAACCGGTTCCGGCTGACCTGGAATCATTTCAAGTCAAGGCTGCTGCTGAAATACGCTTTTTCCTATATCCTCATGTTCCTGATCCCGCTCACAGGTGTTACCATCTTCGTCTATGAAAACGCCGTCAAGGGCCTGCGGGTCGAAATTGAACAGTCCAATGTCAATCAGCTCAATCAGGTGAAAAGCACCATCGACGGCCGGATGAACGAGCTTCAGGAGATCGCCGGAAGAATCGCCTATGACAAGCATCTGACTCCTTATATGGTCCGGCATCCCTATTACAGTCTGGAGGCGATTCAGGCACTGGCGAATTACAAGGCCAGCAGCAGCATCGCGGAGGATCTGTTCCTCTACTTCCACGGTGATTCGAATATCTATTCTTACCGCGGGCTGGCTGATCTTCATGTCACCTTCGATACCCTCTATCAGTTCGAGCGCTGGACCCCGGAGGAGCTGCGGCGCGACTTGAACGAGACCCGTCAGCCGCTCGTCCGTCCTGCCGAGAATGTGACCGTCAATTCCCGGATGGAGCCGATGCTCGCCATGCTTGTCCCGGTGAAGCCGAATGACCCTTTCCCTTACGGGACGGTCGTCTATCTGATGAAGGAATCCAATCTTACCGGCGTCATGGATTCGGTTCTGAGCGATTTCTCAGGCAGCAGCTATATCTTCGGCCCCTCCGGCGAGGTGCTGACCGCGAACAGCCATGGCGTCAGCTTTCCCCAGAACGAGCTTCAGACCCTATCCGCCCTTGAGCCGGGGATACACAATCTGGAGCTGGACGGGGAACAGTACTCCGTCGTGTCCGTGCAGTCGGAGGAGAATGGCTGGACCTACGTCACCACGATGCCCAGCTTCCAGTTCTTCAGCCGGGTTGCCCATGTCCAGACACTGATTCTGATTGTCTTCTGTATTACAGTCGTTACCGGCATAGCGGCCGCGCTGCTGCTGGCCAAGCGGCAGTATCACCCGATCCGCGATCTGATGGAGTTCGCCAAGCCGAGAGGCAACGGCAATGAGGCTCCGAAGCTGCGCGATGAATGGGAGTCCATCCGGCAGACGCTTCATGACTACAGTGCCCGGATTGATCTCCAGGAGCCTTTTGTCCGCAACCAGTGCATGCTGCTGCTGCTCAAGCACGGCCAGCCGGATGATCCCGAGATTGAACAGATGATCCTGAGCGCAGGCTTCCGGCATCCGCAGGGACAGGGCCTCTACTTCTCGGCCATCCTGTCCTGGGATGATACCGCTCCGGGCGGCAAGTCCTGGCAGGAACGCCATCTGCTGCAGGAGATGCTGAGCAATATCTGCCTGCCGGGCCCGGATGCGCAGATCTTCGGAATTGAATTCTCGGTCAAGGACCAGTTCGCCCTGATCATCTCCCTTCCAGGGGAGGGAGAACTGCCCGTTCAGAGCCGGATGGAGCAGGTGATTGAAGCGATTCAGGATGTGATCCGTGAACACTCGCAGCTTGCGCTGAGTATCGGTGTCGGTATGGCCTACCGTGATCTCGCCCGGCTGAACCAGTCTTTCATTGAAGCCGCCGCCGCGCTGGAGCACCGGATGATCCGGCGCAGCGGCCAGGTCACCTACTTCGAGCAGCTTGCGGAGCTGAACCCTGCCGCTGCCGAGAGCTTCTGGATTCCGCGTAAAACCATGCTGAAGCTGGAGCAGAGCCTGAAGCAGGGCAACGAGTCGGTGGCGGCCCAGATGATTGCCGACACCATCGACACGATCAAGGACGAGCCGCTGCAGGTTCATCTGCTGCGGTGTATCTGCTTCGATCTGCTGAATGCTTTTCTGCGTACCGCCTCGGAGCTTGGCATGGATGAGGTGTTCACCAATATGCCGGAGCTGACCTCCTTCGAGACGCTGGAGGAGCTGGAGAGCCGGCTGCTCTCGCTGGCTTCCGCCATTTGCGCCCAGGTGGAGCGGAACACCGAGACCAGCGAGTCTTCCCTGATGGATGACATTCTCGCGTATGTGGACCAGCAGTTCGCCGACTACACCCTGAGCCTGGAGCATGTAGCGCTGAAGTTCGCCATCTCAACCTCTTATCTAAGCCGCAGCTTCAAGGAGAAGACCGGCAGCAATTTCTCGCAATATATCTGGCAGCGGCGTGTGGACGAGGTGATCCGGCTGCTGGAGAACACCAGCGCTCCGCTCAAGGAGATCATCGAGCAGGTCGGTTACCTGGATGCGCCCAACTTCATCCGCAAGTTCAAAAAAGAAACCGGCCTGACGCCGGGGCAATACCGCAAGGAACATGCCTTGAAGGGGGCCGCTGCGAAAAGACCGGTTTGATTGTGCGGAGCCTCCGCCCTGTGGCTAGGCTGAACCATGGATAGGCTGAACCTGAAATTGCGATGTCCAAGCAATTATTTATCCTGTGAATAGTTAATAGCCTGAACCCCTGAAATCTGGTGAGCACCCCTATAATCCTGCAACAAATGCAACATTTCCCGTATCGGTTTGGCCCGAATCCGCGATTGTTGCACAAAAGGCAGGATTTCACCTTTTTCAGGCCGCTTAGCAGGCAGATTGTTGAATTCTATGCAACAATCTGCCTGTACACCTGGCTACCTACGAACCGAAGCTGCAAAAAGTGCAACATTTATGTCCTCAATGCCTTATAAAGGAGTTCCCTGGCAGTTGGGAGTAAACCCCTCGCCCGCAGGGGAACTGGGACTGGTTGCTCCACTTCATTGCCTACTCCGATTTCTGAAGCTGCCGGCTACTCCGCTTCCTGCAGAATATGCTCCACCAGTTCATCCAGCGGCACCGTGGCGAGCGCGATCGCTGTGTCCGTTACGCCGTAGTAAATATAGAGCAGACCGTCCTTGACCACATTGCCGGTCGGGAAGATGACATTGGGAATCTGGAAGCCGAATTTCTCGTAATACGTCTCCGGCTCCATAATGAAGTTATGGGTCCGGGCAATGATCTTCTCCGGCTGCTCCAGATCCAGCAGCATCGCCCCCACGCGGTAGACGATATCCTCATCTACGCCGTGATAGAGCACCAGCCAGCCCTTGTCTGTACGGATTGGAGGCGTAGAGCCGCCGATCTTCCGCGATTCCCAGGACAGGTTCCCGGCGGTGGCGAGCAGCTTGGGCTCTTCCCAATGCACGAGATCCTCGGAATAGGTAATCCACATGGCGGCTTTCTCCGTTCCGTAAGCCTCGCCCACATATTCTTCGGGGCGGCGGAGCAGCACGAATTTGCCGTTTATTTTCTCAGGAAACAGGATGTTGTCCCGGTCGTTAATGTCCAGCGGCGTGGTGTCCGCGACGAACTCCCAGTCCAGCAGATTGGTTGACTTCAGAATCGAGGAGCGGGTCAGCCAGTGGCCCTCCTCTTCCCCCCAACCGTCCGGGTAGGCCGGAATGGAGCGCTCAGGGACGCCGCGCCCGGTAGGATAATAGCTCATGGCGCAAGGGCGCAGGGCGTAGTTCAGGTAGAACGTTCCGTCGATCTTCACAATGCGCGGGTCCTGCACGCTACCGTACGGAAAGCCCAGCATATCAGGTGTTACAATCGGCTCATCCTTCACATGGGTGAAGTTCACGCCATCCTCGCTCTCCAGCAGCCCCAGAAAGTTCTTGCATGGGGTCAGGGAACCGGCGGTGCGCTCGATCATATAGAATTTGCCGTTATCGATGATAACCGCCGGGTTGAACACGGTCACCTTGCGCCACTCATAGCCGCCCGGGACGACAATCGGATTATTGGGATGTCTTGTAATTTGCATGTCTATTCCTCCTGCGAATGATGTTCGTGGTATATAGGAAGCACTGTGGTATACAAGAAACACTTAGGATTTGAACTTGAAGCTTGATCGTCACTGCGGTGAACATTTGGACTTTCGGCCGCTGTTGTGTTTGAATTTCCTGATTATAACCGCTCCTCGCGGTAGAAATCCGGTGACAGCTTATGCTTCCGATGCTAGCTTTCCTACGGAAAGCTTTCAGGCGGACGCTACCGCTCCTGCAGTTCCAAATTTCCCCTCCGCTTCTTTGCTTTCAGTTAATTTCATTCGTGCTTCTTTGCTTCCTGTCGTGCTTCTTATATAGCTTAAGCGTCTGGACCTCATAAGGCCGGAAGGACAGCGGGATCACACCGCCGGATGTCTCCACAGAGCCGGTCTTGCTCTCCAGCAGGTTGACCCGGCAGGCGCGGACGTCCTCGTCCTGCCAGTCCAGCGTGGCTGTCTCTCTGCTGCCTGCCGCCTCATACAGCCGGACAATCGTGCCACTGCCGTCCTCGGCAGGCTTGATCGTGTCCAGCATGACGTGCTGGCTCTGGAAGGCAAGCCAGGCATGGGTGCTTGGATAGCGGCCGGAATGTGCAGCTTCGCTAATGGCCAGCAACGGCTCATTCAGCTCCGCCGCTTCCCGTACCACATCGGCCTGCCGCCATTCTCCGCTGTGCGGATAGAGCGAATACGTGAATTCATGCTCCCCCTGGTCGGCATTACGGTCCGGCCAGCGCGGGGAACGCAGCAGCGAGAGGCGCAGCACTCCGTCATGGATGTCATAGCCGTATTTGCAGTCGTTCAGCAGGCTGACGCCGTAACCGCCCTCGGACAGATCGGCCCAGCGGTGCCCGCAGACCTCGAATTGCGCCTGCTCCCAGCTGGTGTTTCGGTGGGTCGGGCGCTCCAGCGCGCCGAACGGAATCTCATAGGTAGCCTTCGCAGCCACAATATCGACCGGAAAAGCAACCTTCAGCAGCTTATGCTGCTCCCTCCAGCTTACGCTGGTGCGGAAATCCACTCTGCGGCTGTTCCGGGGCAGTACGATCTCCTGCTCAATCTGTGATTCACCGAGCTGCCAACGGAACTTCAGCACGGTCTGCACAGGTCCGCTGCTGACTACCTCGCGGTCCAGCAGCTTCGCCTTGCCCGCAGGCTGCTGTTCATAGCGCGGGTCTATATCCCAGGCATCCCATAGCGGCGGGGTGTCATGATAGAACTGCAGCTGGTTGCCGGTCTGGCCGGGCTGGAGCAGCTCGCGGCCCGCGCTTGTGTCATACCAGCGGCTAATCTCGCCGTCTTCATTGAACTTCAGGATATAATGGTCCGTCTCCCATTGCTCCGGGAAGCCGTCTCCCGCAGCTGAATCAACCTGCCGCTCAAGCCTTACTCCGGCTGGCTCTGCAGCCTCCCGCAGCCAGATCGTCCGGCAGCCGAAGGCCGGTACCTTGCGGACCTCCACAGCCAGCGTGTAGCTGTCCCCGCCAGCCTCGGTGTTCCAGCATTCGCTCGCAAGCGGCCCATCTTCATCGAAGGCCTGCATAGCAGCCAGCTCAGGACCACCCTCCAGCCGGATGACCTCCGTCCGCTCCCAGCCCAGGCTGTTGAAGACCACATAAGGGCGGCCTTCGCCCGATGTATTCACCTCAGCCGCTAGAGCGTGCAGGGAGCGGTCCAGCACCTGCACGCCCAGACGGAATATCTCAGCGTATTCCTCACGCGAGGTTGTATACACCTCCGGGATGGAAGTCCCCGGAATGATGTCATGGAACTGGTTGAGCAGCAGCAGCTTCCAGCCCTCGGCCAGCTCCCCGGCGGGCAGCAGACGCTGCACATCCGCCTGATTCTGCTGCTCCAGCTTCAGAGCACCGTCCTTTTGCGCGAATACACTCCAGATCTCCGCCTGCCGGTATAAGACCTCCGCCTTGCGGTTGCTGCGCTTATTGAAGGCATGGGTCGTGAAGGTGCCCCGGTGCAGCTCCAGATAGAGATCGCCGTGCCACGCCGGAAGCTCCGGCTGACGCGCACCGATCTCCGAGAAGAACGCTTCGGCCGTAGAGAATCCGCTGACCGGCTGGCCCGGCGCGAGATCAGTACGGGTCACATATTCAAGCATCTCATGAGTGACTCCGCCGCCTCCGTCTCCGTGGCCATAGAGCAGCATAAGCTCATCATGTTCTTCCTTCTGGGCGTAGGCCTCCCAGTGCTCCTGCACATCCTTCGGATGGGTATGCTCGTTCACCCCGTGGTTCTGATAGGCCACGATCTTCGTCCCGTCAATACCAACCCAGTGGAACAGTGTATGCGGGAAGGGATTGGTATCATTCCAGCCCAGCTTGGTGGTCATGAAATAATCGATGCCCGCCTGCTTCAGCAGCTGCGGCAGGGAGGCGCAATAGCCGAAGGTATCCGGCAGCCATTCAATCGTAGAATGCTTGCCAAATTCCTTCATATAAAAGCCCTGGCCGTACAGCATCTGCCGGACCAGCGACTCCCCGCCGGGAATGTTTAGATCCGGCTCTACCCACATGCCTCCGACCAGCTCCCACCGGCCTTCAGCGATCCGCTCCTTGATCCGCCCGTACAACTCGGGATAATGCTCCTTGGCGAAGGCATAGAGCTGGGGCTGGCTCTGCGAGTACCGGAAGTCCGGGTACTTGTCCATCAGGGTGCAGACGGTGGAGAAGGTCCGGCTGACCTTGCGCACCGTCTCCCGGACCGGCCACAGCCAGGCCACATCAATATGCGACTGGCCGACCATATGCATCGTCCCGGGGTTCAGCCCTGCGGACCGTTCCGCCGCCGCAGCCGACCGTAGCTGCTGTTCCGCCGCAATCACGGCCTCAGAGTCCAGCAGCAGCTCCTCCTTCATATAGAGCGCGTCCATCACCCGCTCCAGCGCCTTAAGGCTGCGGATGCGGCGCATGTCGCCCTCCGGCAGCAGGAGGGCTGCTTCGTGTACGATTCGCACCGTATACAGCAGGCTGTATACCAGACGATTGACGCGCACAAGCTTCATTTCAATGCCTGTCAGCGGCGGCTTAATCACCGCCTGCCGGTTCAGCGGGTCCTCCGGCTCAGGCACCGGATCATATAGCTCGATGTCCAGCTTGAGGCATTCACCCGGAGCATAAGAGGGCAGCGGAATGAACCAGTGATTGCTGTCCAAGCCATGATACGGTGCTCCGCCCAGCTTCAGGAGGCCTTCCCCGCGTCCCAGATAGAGCAGCGCTGCTTCTTCCGGTCCCCAATCCCCCGGAACCGTAATCTCCCGCTGAAGGAAATACGTAGTACCATACCCGCCATCCAGCCGGGAAATGTTGTACTCCTGATGCAGCTCCTCCTCATGCTCATAGCAGCCCGGAGTGAGGTAACGGGATTTGCGCATCGTCCATTCCGCAAGCTCTATTTTCTCAGCCCACTGCCGCTTGGCCAGCCATCCGGTGAACCGCTCCATTCGCTTCATGACTTAGCCCTCCTCTCTGACCTGGAGCGGCGCGCTCAGATACTCTGCGGAGTGAGGGCCTGCCATCACCGCGAATTCTCCCGGCTCGACGATCCGCGTCAGATCCGCTGATACATATTCCAGCTCCTCCCGGCCTACACGGAACGTTACCGTCTGCGTGTCTCCCGGCTGAAGGCTGATTTTGCGGAAGCCCTTCAGCTGCTTCTCGGGCCGGGTAATGGAGGAGACCAAGTCGGAGATATAGAGCTGTACCACCTCACTGCCCGCCCGGTCACCCCTATTAGTCACATCCACGGAGACAAGCGCTTCTTCATCCGCAGAGATTACAGGAGGTTCCACCTTCAGGTTGCTGTACCCGAATTCAGTGAAGCTAAGACCATAGCCGAAGGGATATTCGGCGTGGAAGTCTGTCTCCAGATACCGTTTGCCTCTCGTCCGCCGCTTATAGTAATACACAGGAAGCTGGCCGACATGCTTCGGAACGCTGATCGTCAGCCGCCCCGAAGGATTCACCTCGCCGAACAGGATATCGGCAATTGCATGTCCGCCCTCCTGGCCCGGATACCACGCCTCCAGAATGGCGTCGGCGTGCTCTACAATCCAAGGCTCGGCAATCGGACGGCCGTTGATATAGACCACAATCAGCGGCTTACCCAGCTTGTGAAGCTCCTGCACCAGCTCAAGCTGCACACCCATCAGATTCAATGTGGCCCGGTCGATGCCCTCCCCGCTTTCCATGTCGCTCCAGGAATGTTCCGTCACGACAGAAGCGCCGGTGAGCAGATCAATCGTCCCCTCACCGAAGTCTCTAGCGCTGGAGCCGCCAATGGCCAGCACCACCGCATCGGCTTCAGCCGCACAGGCCAGCGCAGGGGCAAAGCCTTCGCGGGAATCGCCCTTGATCCGGCAGCCGGGTGCGTACAGGACCTTGTCCGCTTCGCCGCCCAGCGCCTGCCGGATGCCGTCCAGCACGGTAACAATCGCGCCTGCGGGCTGTGGCGAGGTGTAGTCGCCAAGCTGGTTGTACGGCGCATCCGCATTGGGTCCGATTACGGCAAGCTTGCGAATCTCCTTACTTAGCGGCAGCGCTGCGTTCTCATTCTTCAGCATGATGATGCTCTCACCGGCGATCCGCCTGGCTAGCTCCCGGTGCTCCGGCTTGCCGATGATTCTCTTAGCCTGCTCAGGATCGGCATAGGGACGGTCGAACAGCCCGAGCTTGAACTTCAGCTCCAGAATCCGTGCCGCTGCGCGGTCCAGATCAGATTCCTGCAGACGTCCGTGCTCGATCGCGGACGCGATATGCTGCTCGAACATCTCGCCCGACATCTCCATATCGATGCCGGCCAGCAGTGCCTGGGCTACAGCCGTTTCTCCGCTATCTGCGGTGTTATGACCATTCGTCAGCATGCCCAGCGCTCCGCAGTCCGTGATCACGAACCCGTCAAAGCCCCATTGCTCCCGAAGCACATCCTGCAAAAGATAACGGTTCGTCGTACAAGGTACGCCGTCAATCTCGTTGTACGCTGTCATAATGGACAGCGCCCCGGCCTCTACCGCCTTACGGAACGGCAGCAGATCGACCTCATGCAGCTCGCGCAGTCCCATATGCACAGGCGCGGAGTTCCGCCCGCCTTCCGAGCTGCCGTAGGCGGCGAAGTGCTTCAAGGTGGCCAGCACGGAATCCTCCGCGTCCAGCCGCTCCCCTTGCAAGCCCTTCACGGCCTCCACACCCATCGCCGCAATCAGGAACGGGTCTTCGCCGAAGGTCTCCTCCGTCCGGCCCCAGCGCGGATCACGCACCACATCAAGCACCGGCGAGTAGGTCGCCGCCCCGCCCTGGCTGCGGGTCTCCAGCGCCACCACCCGGCACATCTCCCGGTACAGCTCCGGGTTCCACATACTGCCCAGAGCCAGCGGAACCGGAAATACGGTTGCGCCGATTGCCATATGCCCGTGGGAGCATTCTTCGCCGAACAGAATCGGAATCCCGAGCCGGCTCTCCTGCATGGCGTAAGCCTGAATTGCATTAACAGCCTCCGCCCCCTCCTTCGGGGACAGGCCGGTCTCCAGCGTGACCCCGGTCCACGGGTCCGCACGCAGCGTCCCATACAGGGAGCCGACACCTCCGGCGGAAACCTGACGCTTGAAGGCTTCCGTCATGCCTGTTGTTCCGTCCTCGTGCTTCTCATAGCACTGCCAGCCGAAAGGCTGGACTAATTGTCCAGCCTTCTCTCCAAGCGTCATGCGCTGCAGCAGGTCCTGTACCCGATCCGCCACAGATTGTGTTTTATCCTTATAGATCATTTTTACAGCACCTTTCTGCCGGGCCTGATTTAGTTGGTTTTCCAGCGGTCATAGGCAGCCTGGTTAATCTCGGCTACACGTTCTCCGCCCATCTTCTTGACAGTGGCCACATAGTTATCCCAGCCGGTCAGCGGCTCGGCTCCGGTAATGAACTTCGCTTCCATCTGCTTCACATAGGTGCTCAGGTCCGAATTCAGACTGCTGATTTCCGTCTGCTCTTCCACAGTGAGGAACAGGGCCGGGAACGGAATGCGTGCGCCTTTATCCAGCAGCTTCTGCTTCGTCTCCTGCTCTACCCAGAGGTCAAAGTCCGTCTTCAGCCCCTTGTTAATGTCATCCATGGACAGGGTTGGGGCAGGAATACCGTAGTTCGGCGTCAAGGTGGCCCGGAAATCTTCCATTTCCTTGCCGTCCGGTACAGGCAGGTATTGCTTCACACGGTTGTCTTTGTCGGTGTACTCCCAGAGTGTACCCTCCGGCCCTTTGTTGAAGAACAAAGCTCCTTCATAGGAATAGAGGTAATCCACCCAGCGGAGCGAGGCTTCCGGTGCAGGATTGCTGTTCGTAATGGCGAATGCGCCTGTCGTAATTCCTCTGTTCTTGGCAATCGCCGGAGCGGACACCGATTCACTGCGCACAGGGGCGAACATCGGATCTGACGTGGACGGCTCTCCACCCTTCGTCATATAAGCGTGCCAGTCGGAAAAGAGCGCCACGCGGTTATTCTGCGCCTTGGCCTTCTTCTGCTCCGCCGTCTGCGAGAAGCTCTCATGATCCAGCAGCTCCTCGGACCATAGACGGTTCATATACGTCAGATACTCCTTATAGCCTTCTTCGAGCGGTGTATAGTGGACCTTATCCGCATCGTCTACATAGATTTCTTCTTCATAGATGCCAAAAGCGCCCAGCAGCCAGGTGCGGATATCGCGGAGGTTCGCGGCCGTTGTCGTCACTGAAGAGATCGGAATTTCATCGGCGGTTCCGTTGCCGTTCGGATCTTCCTCCTTCACGCGCTTCAGGTAGGTGTACAGCTCCTCGGTCGTTTCCGGCAGCTTATCGATGTTCAGCGCCTTCAGGAAGTCGCCGTTATACCACATCGGGTTGCGGTACCAGTGCTGGCTCATTTCCACCACCGGCAGGGAGTAGATATGACCGTCCGGGGCGGTAATCGATTTGCGCACATCCGGGTTCTGCTCCAACAGCGCCTTGAAGTTCGGGGCATACTCTTCGATCAGGTCCTCCAGCGGGATCAGAATCCCCTGTTCGCCGTAATTCATCTGCTCGGCAGTCGTCAGACCGGCCGCGTAGAAGATATCAGGGTAATCGCCGCTGGCGAACACCAGATTTTTTTTGGTATCGAAGCTGTCCTTCGGCGCATTTTTATATTCCATCGTAATCCCGGTCTTCTCCTTCATCTGCTGGAGCACCGGCATGTTCTCCCAGTTCTGGATGCCCACATCCGGGGCCATCATGGACAGAGTGATCGGCTCACTCACAATCGGGAAGCCTTCTTTGTTCACTGTAGCCTCTCCGGTACCCTTGTCCGTTTTACCTTCATTTGCCCCCGAGCTTCCGCAGCCTGCCAGCAGTCCAACAATCACAGCCGATGACAGCAGAATCTTCCATGGTTTACGTGTGATCTGCATTAATAATTCCTCCCTTAGGTTCATTACATTTTAACCTTTAGCCTTTCACAGAGCCAATCATGACCCCTTGCACAAAATAACGCTGCAGGAACGGGTAGACCGCTACAATCGGCAGTGTCGACACAACGATGACGCCATATTTGACCAGCGATGCTGTCTCTGCCTTATTATTCATGGCCATAGCTACCTCGCCGTTGATCGCAGCGCCTGTAGTTTCGGCCGACATTTCCTGCAGGACCAGAATCTGGCGCAGCACCATCTGCAGCGGATATTTGGCTTCATCATTCAAATAGATCAGGGACGGGAAGTAACTGTTCCAGTGTCCAACCCCGTAGAACAAGGCCATCACGGCGACAATCGGCGCGGACAGCGGCAGGATGATGCGGATGAACAGCTTCAGATTCGTACAGCCGTCGATGTGGGCCGCTTCCTGTAATTCTTTTGGAATGGTGGACTGGAAAAAGGTGCGGGCGACCACGATGTTCCACACCGATGCGGCCACCGGCAGGATCAACGCCCCCATGCTGTTAATGAGGCCAAGGTTCTTGACGAGCAGATACGTCGGCACCAGCCCGCCGCTGAAGAACATCGTGAACAGAATGAGGCCCATGAACAGCTGGCGTCCGACAAAATCAGACCGGCTGAGCGCATACGCAGCAGGCAGTGTAACCGCCAGATTAAGCAACGTGCCCACCGCTGTGTAGATGATGGTATTGAGATATCCGTTCCAGATCTTCGGGTTCTCGAACACCAGCTTGTAGCCGTCCAGCGTCACATTCTTCGGGAACAGCCACATCGCGCCCGAATTGACATCCTGCGGCGAACTGATGGACGCACTCAGGATGTAGATCAGCGGATAGAGGACCACTACCAGCGCAAGGCACAGATAGATGTAGGTGCTTATCAGAAACAGCTTATCTCCCCTGGATTCTTTCATCGCAGTAACCATAGACTTCAACTCCTTTCTACCAGAGGCTGTTCTCACTGGTGCGTTTGGCAATCCGGTTCACGGTAACGAGCAGTATTACATTGACTACCGAGTTGAACAATCCGACAGCCGTCGAGAAGCTGTACTGGGCGTTCACCAGGCCGGCGCGGTAGACATAGGTGGATATGACATCGGAGGCTTCCATGTTGAGCGAATTCTGCAGCAGCAGGATTTTCTCGAAGCCCAGGCCCAGAATGTTACCCATGTTCAGAATCAGCATGATCGTAATCGTGGGTATAATCGTCGGCAGATTGATATGCAGCACCCGCTTGATCCGGCTGGCTCCATCCACGATGGCCGCTTCATGCAGCTGTGGATCTACGCCGGACAGCGCTGCGAGATAGATAATCGTCCCCCACCCGGTGCTCTGCCAGACGCCTGAGAAGACGTATACCGTCTTGAACCAGGCCGGGTCGGTCAGGAACTGTGCGGGCTGGAAGCCCAGGAATTCAATCGCCCGGACAATCATTCCGCTGGAGGGCGACAGGAAGGTAATAATCATCCCCGCCATGACGACCACTGAAATGAAATGCGGCGCATAGGTAACCGTCTGGACCGACTTCTTGAACGGGCCGTTGCGGACCTCATTGAAGGCCAGGGCCAGAATGATCGGCAGCGGGAACCCGATGGCAAGCTCATAGAAGCTGATGCTGAACGTGTTCCACAGCAGATCCCAGAAGAAATAAGAATTGAAGAACCGTTCGAAATGGTCGAAGCCTACCCAGTCGCTGCCCGTAATTCCTTTAGAAGGTACGAAGTTTTTGAAGGCAATCTGAATGCCGTACATCGGACCATAATGAAAGATGAAGAAATACAGTAACGCGGGAAGCATGAACAGATAGAGCTCCCAATTCTGCCAGATTCGTTTGCCAAGGGACTTGTTCCCCTTCATTCTCCCACTCCTCTCTATGTTAGTTTTCATTACACATAAATCTGTATCCGCTTCGCATTCTTGCAATGGCCTTGCCTGCTAACGCTTACATCCCAAATTGTAGTGAAACTAAGCTGACACCGTAAATATGTAGGTTGTGCATTGTCATGTTAACGGACTGTAAAACCGCGCTGTTACGGGGCTTACGGGCTTAATAGCTTGTATGCGTTACCACTGGCTGACTGCGGTAAATGTGTGAATTATGAACCCTCCTCCCCCCTGCAAAAGTTACATATTGTGATCCCCGGGCAGGTATGCAAACATTTGCTACGAATGCCAACGCAACAACACCCGACTGACATATAGGAGGTTTCTGTCATGACCCGTACAACTGCCCACCTGATCTCACACACCCACTGGGACCGGGAATGGTATATGCCTTATGAGCGTCACCATGTGCTGCTGGCGAAGCTGATGAACGAGCTGCTGGAGACGCTGGAGCAGGACGAGCGCTACCGGTATTTCCACCTGGACGGACAGACCATTATTATTGAAGATTATTTGCAGGTGCATCCTGAGAAAAGAGGGCAATTGGAGCGGTTCATCCGCGAAGGCCGGATTGTCATCGGTCCCTGGTATGTGCTCCAGGATGAATTCCTGACCAGCTCCGAGGCCAATGTGCGCAATCTGCTGATCGGCCATCAGGACGCCGCGAAATATGGCGTGATCTCGAAGCTCGGGTACTTCCCCGATTCCTTCGGCAATATGGGCCAAGCCCCGCAGCTGCTCAAGCAGGCTGACATCGAGACTGCGGTGTTCGGCCGCGGCGTGAAGCCGACAGGCTTCGATAACATGGTCGGCGAGCTGAACAGCACCAGCTATGAGTCGCCATACTCGGAGATGTACTGGGAATCCCCGGATGGCTCAGCCCTGCTTGGACTGCTGTTTGCGAACTGGTACAGCAACGGGAACGAGGTGCCTGTAGATGCCGAGGACGCCAAGGCCTTCTGGGACAAAAAACTCGCGGATGCCGGCAAATATGCCTCCACCCCGGAGCTGCTGTTCATGAACGGCTGTGATCATCAGCCGGTGCAGCGTGATCTCGCGGATGCGCTGGAGACGGCCCGGAAGCTCTACCCGGACACGGACTTCGTCCATTCCAGCTTCGAGCAATACCTGAAGGCGCTGGCCCCTTCGCTGCCCGAGGATCTGGTTACCGTGCACGGCGAGCTGCGCAGCCAGCATACGGACGGCTGGGGGACGCTGGTGAATACCGCTTCCGCCCGCGTCTATCTGAAGCAGCTTAACCAGCAGGGCCAGACGCTGCTGGAGAAGGGCGCAGAGCCGCTGGCGGCACTGGCTTATCTGGTCAGCGGACAGGTCTACCCCCACGCGCTTCTGACCTACGCCTGGAAGACCCTGATGCAGAACCACCCGCATGACAGCATCTGCGGCTGCAGTGTGGATGAGGTTCACCGCGAGATGATCAGCCGCTTCGAGAAGAGCCGCCATGTTGGCGAAGCTATTATTGAAGAGAGTCTGAAGGCGGTATCCGCACAGATTGGAACCCGGAATGTTGCGGCCTGGGGCGAATCGGCCCGGCCAGTGACGGTGTTCAATACTACCGGCTGGGAGCGCAGCGGAACAGTTAGCGTGGAGGTGATCTTCGCCAAACGTTATTTCAAGGAAGGGCCGAATCCGGCGGCGATTGCCGAAGCGTTGGATCAGCTTCCGCTTGAGCTTTCGCGCGGGCGGCTAGTGGACGCTGAAGGGCAGACCGTGGCTTGCCGTGCGGAGGATCTGGGTACCCGATTCGGCTATGAGCTGCCGGAGGACCAGTTCCGCAAGCCTTACATGGCCCGGATGGTCCGGCTGACCTTCGAGGCTGCACAGGTGCCGCCGCTAGGCTACAGCACCTACGCCTGGGTAGAGTCGGCGGATGAGTCCGCCGGGACTGCTGCTGAAGGTCCGCTTAAGCTGCTGGAACAGGGAATGGAGAATGACTTCCTGGCTGTCCGCATCCGTGAGGATGGCTCTTATGATGTGGCCGACAAGCGGACGGGCCGCAGCTTCACCGGACTCGGCGTCTATGAGAACTGCGGCGATATCGGGAATGAATACGTGTTCCGCCAGCCCGAGGGCGATGCTGCACTGACGACCAAGGGCCTTGCCGCCCGGATCTCGCTGGCTGAGCATGAGCCTTACCGCATCACGTATGAAATCGTGCATGAATGGGCGATTCCCGCTTCCGCCGATGCTTCGTTCGAAGATGAGAAGCGCAGAATGGTGCCGTTCCGGCAACGCAAGGCCGGACGCTCTGCGGAGCAGGTGCCACTGCGGATCGTGACCCGGATCAGCCTGGAGACCAGCGGGACCGGCGTTCAGATCTCTGCCACGTTCAATAATCAGGCTAAGGACCACCGGCTGCGTGTGCTTGTCCCTACCGGGCTGGCGGCTTCCACCCTGCGGGCCGATTCGATCTTCGAAGCTGCTGAGCGTGAGATTGAGCCGGCAGAGGACTGGATCAATCCGAGCAATGCCCAGCACCAGCAGGCTTATGTCAGCGTGTCAGACGGCAGCGCCGGACTGCTGGTGGCCAACCAAGGGCTGAACGAATACGAGGTGCTGCGGGACGGCAGCAATACGATTGCTGTCACCCTGCTGCGCAGCGTATCGGAGCTTGGTGACTGGGGCGTGTTCCCTACACCGGAAGCCCAGTGCCTTGGTGAGCAGACCGTAGAGTTCGCGGTCCGTCCCTTCGCCGGGGATGCGGACTGGACGGAGGCTTGTGCCTGGGCCTATCAGTACCAGGTGCCTTGGTTCGCGGTCCAGACCGGCTGGCAGGAGGGCTCCCTCCCTGCTGTCTATCAGCCGCTGGAGTGGCAGGGCCGCACCCTGGCGCTGTCGGCCTTCAAAATGTCCGCAGACCATGAGGACATTATTCTGCGCTGGTATAATCTGACGGGAGCAGAGCAGGAGCTCGCGCTTACGCCGCATTTTCCGGTGAAGGCTGTCTATGCCAGTGATATTCTGGAACGGCGCAAACAGCGGGAAGCCCTGGATGAAGGCACTCTCCGCCGCTCTGCCGGCCCGGCTCAAATCGTCACCTATGCCCTGCAAACCGTACAACCCTAAATTGACTATGCCAGGAGGAGTTACACCATGAATCTGCCAGCTTCCATTACCGCCTATCTGAATGAGGCCGATGAACGGCTAGCGCATCACCCGAAACTGCAGCAGTTGTTCCGCAACTGCTTCCCGAACACACTGGAGACCACGACCAAGCTGCTGGATGACGGCACGACCTTCGTGTTCACCGGCGATATTCCGGCCATGTGGCTGCGCGATTCGACGGAGCAGGTGCGGCACTATATTCCTTTTGCCAAAAACGACCCTGAATTGCAGCGGATTCTCCGCGGCCTGATTGCCCGCCAGATGTTCTATGTGAATATTGATCCGTACACCAATGCCTTCAACGAGACGGCAAGCGACAAGCATTACCGCGATACGGACGACTGTAATCTGAATCCGTGGATGTGGGAGCGCAAATATGAGCTGGACTCCCTCTGCTTCGTCGTTCAGCTGGCTTATATGTACTGGAAGGAAGCGGAGCAGACCGATATCTTCGATGCCGCCTGCTACCAGGCGCTGACCTCCATCGTGAACACGATCGAGACCGAGCAGCACCACGGGGAGAAATCCCCTTACCATTTCATCCGCCAGACGCTCCAGGATACGGAGACGCTGCACAATAACGGACGCGGGATGCCGGTCAACTACACAGGGATGAGCTGGTCGGGCTTCCGTCCGAGCGATGACAGCTGCGAATTCGGCTACAATATTCCCTCGAATATGTTCGCTGTGGTCATTCTGGGGTATATCGGCGAGATAGCGAGCGAGGTCTACCAGGATGAACGGCTGGCGGCGAGAGCGGCGAAGCTGCGCAAAGAGATCGACTTCGGCATCCGTACCTATGGCATCGTGACCCATCCGAAATACGGCAGAATCTACGCCTATGAGACGGACGGCTACGGCAATTACTCACTGATGGACGATGCCGGAACCCCAGGGCTGATCTCTATTCCTTACATTGGTTATGTGGGCGTGGAGGACGAAATCTATCAGAACACCCGCCGGTTCGCGCTCAGCTTCGACAACCCCTTCTATTTCGAAGGCAAGCATGCCAAGGGCATCGGCAGTCCGCATACACCGGGCGGATATGTCTGGCATATGGCGCTCTCCATGCAGGCGCTGACGGCGGATAACGATGAGGAGATCAAGGAGCTGATCGATATGCTGATCCGGACCGATGCCGATACCGGCTACATGCACGAGGGCTTCCACCCGGATAACCCGGCCGACTTCTCGCGCGAGTGGTTCGCCTGGTCCAACAGCCTGTTCGCTACGCTGATCGGTAAGGCGATGGATAAGGGGCTGGTTTAGGGGGCTGGTCAAGAGCACGGCAGCCTCGTCATCCGCGCGGACTCTAACTGTAGTTTGTACAACTAAAATGGCGCAGAATCCGGCTTGAATCGGTTTAGTTGCAGTTTGTACAGCTATAATTCCCTACTTTCCGCAAAAGACGGCTAACCGCTGTTTTTAATTGTACCGAATACAGTTAAACCACTAAATCGGGGGTTTCAGCACAGTTTAGGTGTATGGAATACAATTAAGCGTACGTTCCAAGGTAGCCGCCTGCTCGAATAAGTGGGTAAGATCGCCGGAGAACCCTGAGCGGATAGCTCATCCTGCAACAAGCAAGTGGAATAACGTATCTTAATTCGCCGATATGGATGGAGTTACCGGCAACAGGTGGACAAACAGCAACTAATATAATTAGTTTATGCTACTTTGGATAAATAGGGAGAATTTAAGTGTTGTTTATCCAATTGCTGGTTCGGCAACGCTCATTCACTCAACAGCAGGTGGAGGAAATCCACCTATCATACTTCCTCTAAACACAAAACGGCTGCGGCTCCCTTGAAGGTTAACATCAAGGAGGCCGCAGCCGTTTCTATGTGTTTAACTCACCTAAGCTTAGTAGCCGCTCTGGCTCTGCTCGCCCTTGGCAATCGCTACGCCGCCGCTGGTGCCGATCCGGCTGGCGCCTGCGCCGATCATCACGAGCGCGTCTTCCGCGCTGCGGACACCGCCGGAGGCCTTCACGCCGATCTCAGGGCCGACGGTCGCCCGCATCAGAGCGATATCTTCCTTCGTGGCTCCGCCGGTCGAGAAGCCGGTCGAAGTCTTTACGAAGTCTGCGCCCGCTTCTACAGCAAGCTTGCAGGCACGGACCTTCTCCTCTTCAGTCAGCAGGCAGGCCTCAATAATGACCTTGGTCAGCGCTTTGCCGCGCGCGGCTTCGACTACTGCAACCATATCGCGCTTCACCAGCTCGTCATTGCCGTCCTTCAGAGCGCCGATATTAATGACCATATCCACCTCACCGGCACCGTTCGCAATGGCATCCTTCGTCTCAAAAGCTTTCGTCTCAGGCGTCGATGCCCCCAGCGGGAAGCCGATTACTGTACATACCTTCACTTCCGGTGTATCCTTCAGCACGGCATGCGCCGTTGCCACCCAGGCCGGATTCACGCACACAGAGGCGAATTTGTAGGCTTTGGCCTCTTCGGCAAGCTTGATAATATCGTCTTTCCGGGCATCCGCCTTCAGCAGCGTATGATCAATAATCCCGGATATTGTAGTGTCACTCATGTTCAATTCCTCCATATAATCGGTAATAGATGTTCACATCCCTTGTATCATACCAATAGTCGGACGCTTTTGAAAGCTGGAGGGCATAACCGCTGCTAATCCTGTATCCGCTCCGGGCAGTATAGATCAAGCGCACCGAACCCTTAGCCCTATACATTCACCTGCCGGATGGCCTCCCGCAGATCGCCTGTACTCGCGCTGACGCTCAGCGAAGCCTCGTAGACTTCTTTGATTCGCGCCAATTGCAGATCAGTCAGCTCACGGATCTCCCGGGTCTGCTCCGAGACCTCTCCGGCAATATCGGCCATGCTGCCCACCGCTGCCGCAACCTCCTCCGAGCCGGCGGAGAGCTGCTCAGCGGTCGCCGACACATCAATGATCTGTCCGGCTACCTCACGGAAGGCAGTGGAAGCCTCCAGCAGAGCAGCCTCCGCTTCGGCTGACATCCGCACCCCTTCCTGCACTTCAGCGGACGCTTCCGTCATCTGAACCCCGATGCTTGCCGAAGCCTGGCTGATGTGCAGCAGCAGCTCGGTCACCCGCTCGGCCGAGGCTGCGGAGCCTTCCGCCAGCTTGCGTACTTCACCGGCTACGACAGTGAAGCCTCTGCCGTGCTCCCCCGCACGCGCCGCCTCAATGGAGGCATTCAACGCCAGCAGCTTCGTCTGATCCGCAGACTGCCTGATCGCAGCCAGCGCACCTTCAATCTCATCCGTGTACCCTTGCAGCCGCAGCACAATATCCAGCGTCTCCCCGGTGGATACAGAGATCGATTTCATCTGCTGATTGGTGTGGTTCATCGCCGTCTGTGACGCCTCTGCAATGTCCAGCGCCTTGACTGCGAATTCCGAGACCGCTGCCGAGGCCTCCGAGATGCGCGAGATGCCCAGCGCCATCTCATCCATGGCTACTGCGCTGCTCTGTGCGCCTTCCGTCTGTGAGTTAGCCCCGGCATGGATATTGCTGATTCTGCCGCTCACCGTCTCACTCATCTTCAGCACATCATCGGCATTCCTGGCGAAGGTCTCGGAGGAGCCGTAGAGACTGTCAGATGCGGTAGACACCCCGGATACCATCCCTTTCACTCTGGCATTCAGATCCCCTGACATCTGGAGCATCGCCTGATAAGCCCTGCCAATCTCATCCCGGGAGTTGACCGGACGGGCATGCAGGATACGGGCTGCCCCGGCGAGATCCCCTTCAGCCATCGTGCCCGCGCTCTCTGTAATCGTCACCAGCGGACGCAAGGACCGGGAGACGAACCAGGCCAGCACCGCGAGTGCGCCCAGAGACAGAGCTAGAATAATACTATAGAGCGGCAGGCTCTCCATCAGGACATCACGGGTCAGCGTACTCAGCACAGCAACATCGGTATCAATGCCCAGCGCCCCGACCAGCTTCCCGCCGCTGTCCTTCATAGGAACGAATGCTGAGATATAATCCCCGTATTCGGGATTGCTGATCAGCGGCGTGCTGGCATTCTCTCCGGCAAGCACAGCCGTAACTGCGGCCGCTGGCATATCAGTACTCTCATTAATCCCCGAAGCCAGCGGGTCTCCCTCCGGCCTGCCGTCAATCATCAGCTGCGGCTGGCGGGCATCATCAATCCGCACAAAATATACATAACGGGCACCAATCGACTTCCGGAACTGATCCAGTTCATTGCGGAGCGACCAATACAGGTCCGACTCCTGCGGATCTGCCAGGAATTCACTGTAGCGCCCGGCATCAATCTGCGTCACATAATGGCTGGCAATACTCATGTTGTAGCTGCTGATCGTCCCTTTGACCGCTGATCCGGTGTTCACCCACTGAATGGCGGCATTGCCTGCTGTAATGCAGAGAATCACTATGGTCATAACACAGAGAATACGGGCAATCAGTCTGGTTCGGATAAAAGAAAACATGGAGGCCTTCCCTTTCGCGCATCACAATTGCGTGGTTATAGTAGGGCCATCCGAAGAAGCAATGACAAATGTCCCTCTACCGGAAAATTTCGACAAACTTTTCAAAAACCCTTTTCCAAAGACGGCGTAGACGATTAAAATTTGTAGGATGAATCCTTTACATTATTAATTGTCAAAAAAAGACTGCTTCTGAAGCCTAATCGCTCCAAAAACAGCCTTCTGTCCTTGATCCGTCAATGGCCGCCCGAAGACGACAATCCAACCCGCTGCACCAGCCGGGCACTTTCTTCATTTAGACCCGTGAGAGTGACCTTAGTACCCAATGCCGCGTATTTGTCCATCGTCTTGGCAATGGCCCCCACCGCCGACTGATCCCACACATGGGAACGGCTGAAATCGATAATGACCTGCGCCGGATCACTGTCATACATGAATTCATTCACGAAATGGCTCGTGGTTCCAAAGAATAGCTGGCCCGATACCCGATAAGTCGTTACAGATGCCGTAGTATGAACATTCAGCTGAAGGGAAGCGATTTTCCAGGCAAAAGACAAAGCACTCAGCAGCACGCCGAACAGCACGCCGATCGACAGGTTATCGGTAGCTACTACTGTAACCACAGTGACCACCATAACCAGGGCATCGCTTAGCGGAACTCTCCGCAAGGAGGTCAGGGACTTCCATTCAAAGGTGCTGATGCAGACCATAATCATTACACCGACCAGTGCGCCCATAGGAATCTGCTTAACAACATCACCCAGCACAAGAATCAGGAACAATAGGAAGATCCCGGAGACAAAAGTGGACAAGCGTGTCCGTCCGCCCGATTTCATATTGACCATCGACTGGCCGATCATCGCGCAGCCAGCCATGCCTCCAAAGAAGCCGGTCACGATGTTGGCCAGCCCCTGCCCCTTCGCTTCCCGGTTCTTGTCGCTGCCGGTGCCCGTGATATCATCAATCAGCGTGGCTGTCATCAGCGATTCCAGTAATCCGACGACCGCGAGTGAGAGCGAATACGGCAGTATAATCAGCAGTGTATCCAGCGTCAAGGGAAGGCTCGGCAGATGGAATACCGGCAGCGCTGAAGTAATAGTCCCCATATCGCCCACGGTTCTTACATCCAGACCCAGCACAATGCTGAGGACCGAGACTACGACAATGGCGACCAGCGCCGATGGCACCGCCTTGGTGATCCGGGGAACCGTATAGATGATGACCAGCGTAAGAGCCACAAGTGCGTACATGATCCAGCCCTGTCCCTCAAAATGCACGAGCTGAGCCATAAAGATCAGAATCGCCAGCGCGTTGACAAAGCCGGTCATGACCGGCTGCGGCAGGAAGGTGATGAACCGGCCCAGCTTCAGCAGCCCCATCACAATCTGCAGGATGCCAGCCAGCACCGTAGCCGCGAACAGATACTCAATGCCGTGCGACAGCACCAGGCTGCCGACCAGCAGGGCCATCGCTCCTGTCGCCGCCGAGATCATCCCCGGCCGCCCGCCGGCGAAGGCTGTTACAATAGCGATACAGAAGGAGGCGTACAAACCAACCATAGGGCTTACGCCAGCAAGGATGGAGAAAGCAATCGCTTCAGGAATTAAGGCAATAGCCACGGTCATGCCCGATAAAATATCACTCCGTGTGTTGGAGAACCAACCGTTGTTGTATGAGACGATTTGCTTCAAAATTTCAGTTCCTCCTGTTACCTGAATTCACCCTGTTTCACTTAACGGTATAATCCGGAGGCCTTCACCTCATTGAAGAAGGTGTTGAACTCCTCAATATTAAGCTGCTGCGCCGCATCAGACAAGGCTGTAGCCGGATCAGGATGCACCTCCACCATAATACCGTCGGCTCCGGCAGCAAGCGCAGCCTTGGCACACGGGATCAGAATGTCCTTGCGTCCGGTGGAATGGGTGACATCGACCAGCACCGGCAGATGGCATTCCTGCTTAAGAATCGGCACCGCCGAGATATCCAGCGTATTGCGCGTCGACCGCTCATAGGTGCGGATACCGCGTTCAATCAGCATAATCTCCATATTGCCGCGGGACATAATATATTCTGCCGCATGGACGAATTCATCCAACGTGGCGGATAGTCCGCGCTTCAGCAGCACCGGCTTGTTCACTTCCCCTACCGCCTTAAGCAGCTCGAAGTTGTGCATGTTCCGCGCGCCGACCTGAATGACATCCACATAATCCAGCGCTTCTTCAATATGCCGGGGATCGACAATCTCACTGATCGTCAGCAGCCCGTATTCATTCGCCGCTTCACGCAGAATCCGCAGCCCATCCATGCCCAGTCCCTGGAAATCATAAGGGGAGGTCCGGGGCTTGAAGGCGCCGCCGCGCATAACCTTGACGCCTGCCTTCTGCAGGGCCGCAGCCACCGTACGGGTCTGCAGCTCGCTCTCCACCGAACACGGGCCAGCTACCATCAGGGAGGATAATCCGCCTACTGTAACGCCGCCCGGCAGCTCAATAACTGTATCCTCCGCATGGTCTTTACGCGCTACCAGCAGGGTTTTCTTATGCTCCGTACTTTGCAGATCAAGCGAAGCTGAGAAAATCTGCTTGAACAGCGTACGGATGGTTCCATTCGTGAACGGTCCTTTATTGCCTGCGACCATTTTCTCCAGCATCGCCTTCTCCCGTTCAGGATCGAACTTCGGCACGCCCTGCTTCTCTTTGAGCACCCCAATCTCCTGAACGATTCCGGCACGCTCCGAGATCAGCTCCAGCAGCTGACCGTTAATCTCATCCAATCTTGCTCTCAGATCATCCAATTCGACATTACTCATTCCAAGACACTCCTTTGTGATATTAATAGTTAAGGCTATGAACGAACGCAAAAAGACCCCCCGCCGCAAGGGACGAGGAGCCGTGGTACCACCCTTATTTAGAACTGAATCCTGCTGACGCATCAGCACATGACGGCATACCTGAAGGATACCGGCCAGTCGATTCATTCTGTCTTACATCCGTTAACGCAGGAAGCGGGCCACCCTACCCATAACTGCTGCAGCAGTGTACTTCAGGGACCGACTCGGAAGTGAACTTCGGCACTAAGCGTCTAATGGGGTGCTCTCAGTCTCCGGCACGCCTTCCCTGTTAAAATACGCTATGAAGTGCTTACTCTCTTCGTCATTGTCATTACAAGGTATATCGGTGCTGCTTATGCACCAGTTTCTGCTATCTTAATCAAAAAGACTTCCATATGCAAGACATCACAGCACTGCATTGCAGCTTTAACTCAGCATTGTGATTATTTTGTGAAGAGAGGTCTGCTTATTCCTGTTCCGCAAAAAATTTCCCGATTACTTGGGCAATGCTGTCGCTTCTCAGCGGCTTACTGATATACTCATCCATCCCTGCTTCAAGGCATAGCTCCCGGTCGCCCTTGAGCGCGTTGGCCGTCACTGCAACAATGACCGGCTGCTGGTCTGCCGGCTGCTCTGCCCTAATGGCAGCTGTGGCCTCCAGGCCGTTCATCCCGGGCATCTGCACATCCATGAAGATCAGATCATAGCCATGCCGGGCCGTCATATCGACCGCCTGCCGCCCATCCTCGGCCACATCGACGGCGAAGCCGCGCTTCTCCAGGATTTTGCGCAGGACGATCTGGTTGATCACATTGTCCTCGGCTACCAGAATATGCAGGGACCGGCCTTCTGATTGCAGCTCCGGCAGGTTCCCCTCCGGCCCGTCAGCCGGAAGCGACTGCGCTTCTGTCCGGAGGACCACGGTGAACACAAAGGTCGCCCCCTGCCCGGCTGCTGTATCCAGATAGATCTCTCCGCCCATCCGCTCGACCAATTGCTTGCTGATCGCCAGCCCCAGACCGGTGCCTTCACCCTGGCGGCCCCTGAAATGCTCCATCTGATAGAACGGCTCGAACAAGCGGCTGCGGGCCTCCTCGGGAATCCCGCTCCCCGTATCCGCCACGGTGAACTGGAGCGTTACGCCTGCCAGGCCATCGGCAATGCGTTTCACGCTTACCTTTACCCCGCCGGTACAGGTGAATTTCACGGCATTGCCGGCCAGATTGAGCAGCACCTGCTTCAGCCGCTCCCCGTCCCCGATCAGCCGCTGCGGCACATCCGGCTCCGTCTCCACGCTGAGGGTCAGCCCTTTGCGCTCCGCCTTGAGCTGAAGCAACTCCAGTGCGGAATCCATACAGTGCCGGAGGATGAACGGCTCGTCTTGGAGTGAGATTTTGCCTGCCTCAATCTTGGAGAGATCGAGAATGTCATTGATGATATTCAGCAGGGATTCACCGCTCTGGCGGATAATCTCCAGGAACTCCCGCTGCTGCGACCCCGGCTCACTGCTCTCCAGCAGCAGGTCGGTCATCCCGATCACCCCGTTCATCGGAGTACGGATTTCGTGGCTCATCATAGCCAGGAACTCACTTTTGGCGCGGTTCGTATTCTCTGCGGTCTCCTTGGCAATCAGCAGCTTCTTCTGCTCGGTAATATCCTTGACGATAATATAAAAGCCTACGGTAGACTGGTTGATAATAATCGGCGCAAGGGTAGTCAGGACCTCCACAGAATGCCCGTCCTTATGCCAGATCAGGTTGATATCCTGTCCCACGGAGCCGCTCCTCCTGCGGGGACCGAGTACATTCTGCAGCTGCCGCTCGCCGATGATCCGGCTGACACTCATGCCCACCATCTCAGGGATCGTATACCCCGTCAGCCTTACCGCCTGTTCATTCCCGTTAATAATATGGCCTTCCAGGTCCAGCGATATGATCGCGTCATGATTATATTTCTTCAGCGAGGTATAACGCTCGACCGATTCCTGAAGCTTCTGCTCCACAATCTTGCGCCGGGTCACATCGCGGCCGACAGCCAGCACCCCGCGCTCCCCGCCGTCTTCCACCGTTCTCAGAGAGAATTCAATCCAGATATATTGGCCGTTTGCATGTAATATCCGCAGCTGGACATCAGGCGAGTCAGCCATCTGCTGCGCACTGATTAAGGCCAGATCCTCAGAATGAACCAGTCTGCTGTTATCCCGGCCGATCAGCTCCTCGGGTCTATACCCGAGCACCTCTTCCACTGAAGGGGAGCAATAGCGGCAGACTGAACCCGGCGCAGCATAGTACACAATGTCCCTGATGTTGCCGGCAATCAGCTCGTACAGCCGCTCAGACGTCCCGGGACATGTCTCCACCGGTGCCGTAAACGGCCTTCCAGCCAAGTGAACGATATAATACAGCCCCTCTCCCGTCGAAGGCTCGCTCACCCTCGCCACATGCAGCAGCACCGGAACCGCAGAGCCATCCGCATGGCGCAGCTTAATTTCGGCTTCAAAAAAAGGGGCTGCTCCTGTCCTGAGGCTCCCCATCCTGTAACTATGTATGTGCAGGCTATCTTCATCCCAGAACGCTTGGAAGCTGCGTCCCAGCAACTGTTCTTCGGAATATCCGAGCAAGAGGGTTACCGCCGGATTCACTTTCATCCATTCTTCAGCCATGGAGAGAAAGGCTACTCCGGCAGTTCCTGTCTTAAATGCCTGTTCAAATGGAGAAGACGTCTCCGTATGCTGCCCTAGCATAAGATCCACCGCCCGTTTGTGAAGTATTAGATGCAATTGTTTTATATTAAATCTGCAATATAAATATCTTGCATAATCGGGCGAAAGTCAAATCATTATGTCGAATACAGACAATTCCTTATTCAGCGGATTACAGCAGCCCGTGAACCCGCCGCCAGACAGAGATCTCCCCAGTTCCCCACCTTAATGAATCCCCTGTTGCTATTTCAAGCTAAATCTTCTGCAGGTCTTCTCCGTAGAGCAGCCTCTTCACGGTTTCGGTGAACGCTTTAACCTGAAAGGGCTTGGTGATATATTCGGCAAAGCCCTTCTTCCGGGCCTTCTCAATATCCGAGCTTTGCGCAAACGCACTCGTCGCCAGCACCGGAATATGACAAGTTGCCTGATCCTGCTGCAGTATTTCCAGAGCTTCATACCCGTTAAGTCCGGGAAGCCCGATGTCCAGGATGATCAGATCCGGCAGAGCTTCCCGCGCTATTTGCAGTCCAAGCTCTGCCGTTTCAGCCTTCAGCAGCAATACGGAGGGCAGATTTCTTTTGAAGATATGGTGTACTAAGGCCATATTGAGCTGATTATCTTCTACATATAATACCGTCCACTTACACTCCTCCATCCAGCTTATCCTCCTAAAAAGTCTCAGCACCCCTAACGGCAGATGGGCAGAAAATAAAAAAACCGAAGAAAGGGACGATTCCCCCTTCTTCGGCTCATGTTCGGCTCATTTGCATGTCCGACTCATTTCCACCTCATATATGGTTAGACTTTAGTGAAAAGTATAGGCTATCACGCTGGTATCTTTGTCGAAATCCCAATCCACATAAATATCCGCCAGCTCTTTGCCGAGCATCGGGGCTATCGTGGTGGTATCCTCCAAATATCGTTTCTCCATCTTGCGCTTGGTGGTCTTCAGTGTATTCTCGTAGCCGAGGCCAATCAATTCCTTCTCCAAAGGAATCATGATGCCTTCGCGCTTGATAATCAGAATGCGGGGTCCCAGCCACCAGGAGTCTGTATGGACCGGTTCCTTTTGGACCTTCCTGGTCACCTCGTTAATCTGGGTATGGACTTCTTCACGCCCGGCATAGTCATCAATTGGTACGTCGTCATTCTTGATGAGTGCCACGATCATACCCGATGCATTATGAATGCCCCAATCATAAAAAAGCTCGCCGACCTCAATAGCCAGGCTCTCCTTCAGGTATGCTGCAAGCTCGGGAAGCAGGGACTTCATCAGAAGCTCCCGTGTATAACGAAACGCCTGTTCTTCTTCCTTATTCAATAAAAACCTCTCCACAGGTCCGATGAAATTACGGATATGCAGTGCTATACATTGCTCCCCGATAGAGGCATGTATCGATTCAGGTCCCTTCCCGAAGCGTTCCCGCAGTAGCCTTCCTGTGAAACTGGAAAGTTGGCTAGTAAGTTCTGTAGTGCTCATTCAATTTCCTCCAGCATAATATTCTAGTGTCTGTGTGTAGATTTGGGGAGACGCTCCGCCTGCTGAAGAAACGGTTCGTTCAACTTAGTATAATATCAACCGCCCAGTTAGTATATATTAAAATAATTTATATTTTTCTGCAGCAGCTTAGCCTGCTTCTATATGTATCGGCGTGCTCCTAGTATTGCCCAAATTATGTCATATTACTTAGACACGGCCGAAACGTACAAGAACATGCACCCGTCAGTCAGAAGCGATTATATACAAAAAGGTGTTCCGCTGCCGGCATGGCTGCGGAACACCTGTGAATTCACTTGCCTATCTCTTGCTGCTTGCCGCGGTAAGCTTCGGTGAAGACCTCGAAGAACGGTGTCGTGTCCCGCTCTGCCATCGTGTCCTCCGCCCCCGGATTCCAGCCGATCTCCTTCCGCCAGCTGCCCAGCCGGCCGGATTCAATCAGCTCCTGCTCATCCGGGTTCGCAGACTTATCTGCCTGCGGTGCCACATACAATGCATCGACAGGACAATAAGCTTCGCACATGAAGCAGGTCTGGCAATCCTCCTGGCGGGCAATGACGGCAAGCTTGCCCTCCATCGCGAAGACATTCGTCGGACAGACCTTCACGCACAGCCTGCAGCCGATGCAGCGGTCCTGGCTAACCAGCTCAATCATATGGCCCGCTCCTCTCCTGGAATCCGCAGCTCATGGGCATGAGGCACACTTTCCGTGCGGATACCGATCGTATTAACGCCGGAGAGAATCAGGCGGTGGGTCTGGTGCGGGTCCAGCGCCGGATACTCGGCCAGGCGCTGCAGGCCGCGGCTCTCCTTGCGGGCCAGCGCAGCGGTGTAGATCCAGCGGCCGACATTCAGCATAGCGGCCGCTTCACGTGACTGCACGATGCCCTGAACCGTGGCAGGCACCTGCCCGCCCAGCTCGGGCATCAGGCGGTTCAGGCGCTGCAGGGCGGCAGCGACTACGGGCTCGCTGCGGAAGTAATTGATCCGCAGCGGCAGGATCTCCTGCTGGACCGCCGCGATCAGCGGCTTCGCGTCCAGCGTCCTTGCCGTGCCGGCGCCAGCCGGCATGCCGTAGCGGCCCGCCGCGCGGAGCATCCGGCGCTCCGCCGGATGCGGCTGCTGCAGAGCGAGCCGCGCCGCGCTTCGTCCTGCCCAGCTGCCGCTGCAGATGGCCCAGGATGCATTGTAGGCGCCGCCGCCGGAGATGGCGCCGGTCACTTTCTCGCGGGAGGCGGCGTCGCCTGCCGCATACAGCCCCGGCACCGAGGTTTCACAACCGGGGCCGGTCAGGCGCAGGCCGCCCGTGCCGCGCATCGTGCCTTCATAGCGGAGCGTAAGCAGAAATTTATCCTTGAACGGATTAATCCCCGCCCGCTCCAGCGGCATGAAGAAGATCGGGTGGGCATTGCGGAGGAATTCCTGCTTCTCCTTCGTATCAGCCAAATCCAGAGAAGCATAGACCGGGCCCTTCAGCATCAGCTCGGGAATGCTGCCGAAGGTGCGGTCGCCCCGGTGCAGCGGCCTGCCCGCAGCATCATACAGCGTGGCCCAAGCCAGCATGCGCCCGCGGGTGACCGTTCCATCCGCGAAGCTCGGAGCATATTGCCGGGTGAATTCCATGCCCGACAGCTCGGCACCGGCTTCGGCTGACATCAGCAGCCCCTCACCGGTAAGCACATTACAGCCCAGCCCCTTGCTGAGGAAGGCGCAGCCGCCCGTAGCCATAATCACCGCATTTGCCTTCACTTCCCAGCTCTCTCCGGTCAGGCGGTTGATTCCGCGGGCGCCACCCACACCGTGCTGATCATGGAGCAGCTCCAGCGCCGGCGATTGATCCCAGATGCGCACTCCCGCCTTGCGCACCACTCTGCGCATAATCTTCATGTATTCGGGGCCATGCAGATGCGTCCGCAGCGGCCGGCCATCCTCATCCTTCGGGAAGGGATACCCCCATTCCTCTACCAGCTGCAGATTCTGCTCGACCTGATCCAGCACACGGTGTATCCAGGCATTCTCCGAGAGATAGCCGCCGGCCTTAAGTCTGTCCTGCACGGCCTGCTCCCGCAGCTCGGCTACCGGCGGAATCACCAGCAGCGTCGTTCCCCCCGGCGCGGTAGCCCCGCTGGTTCCGAGATATCCCTTATCGGCCAGAATCACCTTCGCTCCCTGAGAAGCTGCACTCCATGCCGCCCATGCTCCGGCCGGGCCTCCACCCAGCACTAGAACATCTGTTGTAGCCTGCTGTTGCTGCGGCATTCCGCTTCCTCCTCTTTCGGTCCTCTGAACATTACTTGAGCTGCCAATCGCTGATATTGAAATCCTTCTTGGCCAGCTTCTCATCGACGAGGAAGTTCTTGGTGCCCTCCAGCAGCTTAATGCCGTCATCTGTGAAGGCTGTATCCTTGATATCACTGATTGGATTAACCTGAATCGCGAGTTCCGGGGTGGTATCTCCGATCTCTGCCAGGAATGCATAATATTCATCTTCATGCTGCTTCAGGTCGGCCAGTGCCTTCTCCCGGGCCGCATTCCAGACCTTGGGGAAATCCGGGAATTTCGCAAGGTACTCCTCTGACACTACGGTAGCGCTGCTACCGAGCAGATCCGGATGCTGCGAGGCATCATCCAAATGGGTGTACCCCTGCTCAATCTGCTTAAGCGCCGCCACACCGTTATTGGTGGTCGCGTCTACATCGCCGCGGGCCAGTGCTGCGCTTGCATCGGGAATCAGCATGTGAACCAGCTTATAATCAGTTACGCCCTCCTGCTTCAGCAAGCCGACTACATAACGGTGCATAAACGAACCTTTTTGGATGGCAATCGTCTTGCCCTTCAGGTCCTGCACCGTCTTCGGCCCGTCCTTCTTGCCGATCAGATAACCGACTGTATGCGCTGAAGTCTGGGCGATCAGCCGGGTCTTGGCTCCTGAGGCGTAGGCGATAATCGCCGGGGTATCCCCGAGGCTGCCGAAATCAAGTCTTCCGCTGATTAAGGATTCCGTCTGATCCGGCCCGTTCGGGAAGCCTGTCAGCTTGATTTCGGTAATTCCGTATGGTTTCAGCTCTTCCTGAATAATGCCCTTGTAAAGGCCCCAGCCTTCCGCGCCTCCCGGCAGATTCAGCTTATTGGAGCCAATGAATCCGTAATTCAGCACGGCCGGAACATTACTTGAAGCCTTATCGCCAGCCGCTTCAGCGGTATTGGTACCTCCACTGCCTGCTGCTGAGCTACTGCTCCCCGTATTATTGCCGCAAGCCTGCAGTACCAGCATGATCATCACCACACCTGTAATCAGCGTGAGGCGTCCCCTTTTGCTCCATATACCTGTAATCTCTCTGTACAATCTGCTCATTGCTGTATTCTCCCCTCAGTCGTCTACTGGATGTTGTTATCGCATATCAGAAATCAGAATCCTGCCCGCGCCGCCAGCTTAACCATGAAGTCATGACTAGCCACCGGCTGTCTGCCCTTGCCCCAGCCTACCTTCTCGCGGTAGCCTCCAAGCAGGCCTTGCTCCTCCAGCTCTGCCTCTGTAATCCCGGTAATTCCCTCGGAATCCGGAGCAACATACAGTGCATCCACCGGACAATACAGCTCACACATGAAGCAGGTCTGGCAGTCGCTCTGCCGGGCGATAACAGGAATTCCATTATCTGCCCGGTCGAATACATTGGTCGGGCAGACGGATACGCATTGGTTGCATTCTATACACCGGTCAGCGCTGATGACTTCAATCACAACAACACACTCTCCTTCGCTACCTCTTCTGTCTTCACCCATACCTGATCAAGTCCGCCGCTGATTAAGCGGTGATGCTGGCTGTCATCACTTCCCTTGAAGTCCTCCCGTTTATGCATTCCCCGGGTCTCGGTGCGGGCCAGTGCGGAGCTGTACATCCAGCGTGCCGTCGCCGTCATCGCTTCGGCTTCACGCGCCTTTACACCTTCCGGCGTACGCTGGATTTCCCGGCTGCGCTGCTCTTTCCATAGTCCGTCCAGACGTTCCAGCGAAGACGCCAGCCCCTGCTCTGTTCGGAACAGATTAATATCGTACGGTTTGACTTCTGCCTGCACAGCCTCCACATACTCTGCGGTTCTGGCCGCTTCTCCCGCCTTCACTTCCTGGTGAACCAGCGGTGAAGAGGATAACCCGACGGGTGCGCGATGCTGCGAATGCCGGCCAAGTCCTGCGGCATAAGCCGCAGCCCCTTCTCCGGCGAAGGAGCCGGAGGACATAGCCCAGGCGGCATTGTGGCTGCCGCCTCCGGTGAACCCGCCGCAGATCAGCTCGCGGGTGGCGGCATCCCCCGCTGCGTACAGGCCGGGAACGCCTGTACCGCATTGCTCATCCGTTATTCTAATGCCGCCTGTCCCCCGGACGGTCCCCTCCAGCCGCAGAGTTACCGGGAAGAGGTCCTTGAAGGGATTGATCCCCCGCCGGTCAAACGGCAGGAAGAAGTTGGTCTGCGCCACCCGCAGCAGCGGCTGCAAAGCCTCGTCAGCTCCGTCAAGCTTCGCGAACACCTGGCGGCCCGCCAGCAGATTCCGGGCAATGACCGAGCGGCCCTTCTTGGAGCCCGCTCCTTCCACCACACTGCCGTCCTCATAATAGAAGCTGGCATAGCTGTAATACGCGGTCTTCGTCACAGAGGAGAAGGTCGGGCAGATCGCATAGGCGTTGGAGAACTCCATGCCGGACAGGCTCGCCCCTGCTTCCGCAGCGAATAAGTAACCATCACCCGTCAAGACGTTGCAGCCCAGCGCCTTGCTGAGGAAAGCGCAGCCCCCGGTAGCGATAACCACCGCCCCGGCATGCACACTCCAAGCTTCTCCGTTCTGGGTCTGCACGCCGGCCGCTCCGGCTACCCCGTGCTCATCGGCGAGCAGCTCCAGCACGGGACTGTGGTCCAGAATCTTCACACCTGCCTTCTTCACCAGCTTGCGCATCAGACGCATATATTCAGGTCCCTGCAGGCCCCGCCGGTATGGATTGCCTTCCTCATCCACCGGGAACGGATAGCCGCTGACGCCCAGTCTGTTCATATTCTCATAAGTACGGTCCAGTACCCGGTCCATCCAGCGGTGCTCTGCCAGCTTACCGCCCATAGCATAACGGCTGGCCTTCGCGGCCTCGCGCAGCTCCTCCTCCGGCTTCACGTACCATACTCCTGTGCCCGACGGGGCAGTCGCGCCGCTGGAGCCGCAGTATCCTTTATCGGCCAGAATCACCTTCACTCCCTTGGCTGCGGCTGTAAGTGCCGCCCATGTTCCTGCCGGACCTCCGCCGATTACCAGTACATCTGCCGTCAGTTTCAATGCTTCCTTCAGTGCCGGTTGGCTCATGTTGTTGCCCCCTTGGTTTCATTAGCGTTAGCGTTTCATTAGCCCGTCTTCAACCTTGATAGCTGTCACGCCAGTACAGGAATTTGCGTTCGATGACGCGGAATAGAGAATCGATTAGCTTGCCGACCACGGCGAAAATAAGTATTCCGACAAAAATCACTGCCGTATTGGAATTCTGCTTCGCTTCATTAATGAGAAATCCAACCCCGGACTGTGATCCGATCAGTTCAGCAACCACCAGACCGATCCAGGCCACAGCCATCGACAGGCGCAGTCCCAGGAGAATGCCGGGCAGCGCAGCCGGCAGGATCAGCCGCCGCACCTTCTGCAGTGGACTGAAGCCCAGTACCCGGGCCACTTCGAACAGCTTGTTATCCACTCCCCGGATGCCCATGAAGGTATTAACATAGAGCGGGAAGAAGGAGCCGCTCATGATAATCACCACCTTCGAGATCTCGCCGAAGCCAAACCACAGAATAATTAGCGGGGCAATCGCCAGATGCGGAACCAGCCGCAGAATCTGAACACTCGGGTCCAGCAGATAGGCTGCGCTGCGGAACAGGCCGGTCAATGTCCCCAGCAGCAAGCCGAGAATCCCTCCAATCAGGAACCCGATGCCCGCCCGTCCAATGCTGACACCCACATGATGGACGAGTTCTTCCTTAACGGTCAGATCCGCAAATGCAGAGAGGATCGTCAGCGGTGCCGGAAGAAACTCCGGCGAGATCCAGCCTGCGCTCCCGGCAAGCTGCCACACGGCCAGCACCGCTACGGGAATGGCTGCCCCGGCTCCCCAGTCATACAGAAGCTTTTTCCAGAATACTGAATCTGTCTTTCTCTTGTTGTTAGCCGTAGTAATTGAAGCAGTTCCGCTATAATCACGGGCTTCCCTTACCCCCTTGGCTGTCTTGATTATGGCTTCGATCCCTTCACTCATGCTGTTCTTCCCCTCCTATCCCTGATAACTGTCCCGCCACCGGAGCAGATGCTGTTCAATCAGGCGGACAATCGTGTCACTCAGCAGTCCGACAGCGGCAAATACAATAATTCCGACAAATACAACCGGCGTATCGGCAAACTGGCGGGCATCTGACATCATGTAGCCGATCCCCGAGGTAGAAGCAATAAGCTCCGCAACCACCAGTCCCAGCCAGGAGAGTCCCAGCGACAAGCGCACCCCGAGCATTACATTCGGCACCGCCGCAGGCAGCACCAGCCGCACAATCTGCTTCTCTCTGCTGAAGCCAAGCACTCTGGCTACCTCAAACAGCTTGTTATCCGTCCCGCGTATACCGATAAAGGTATTGATATAGACCGGAAAAAACGCCCCTTTGGCAATCAGCAGCACCTTGGATTCTTCGCCGATGCCGAACCAGAGAATGAACAGCGGCACTACGGCAAGGCTCGGAATCATCCGGATCATTTGCAGCGAGGGGTCCAGCAGCTTCTCCGACCGGCGGAATAATCCGACCAGGATGCCGAAGAACAGACCGAGCCCTCCGCCAAGCAGAAATCCTGACAATGCCCGCACGACACTAATTCTCAGGTTGCTCCATAAATCCCCGGTAGACGCCAGCGCTATGAACGACTGGGCAATCGTATAAGGTGTCGGGAACAGCATCTCCGAGATCACTCCGTAATAGCCCAGAATCTGCCACAGGATCAGCACCCCTACCGGAAGCAGCAGCCCCAGACCGGCAATGACCACTTTTCCAGGTCCATCAGGCTGTCCGGTTTTTCCGGCATTTCCTACAGCTACAGTCCGCTCTGCCATGGCTGTCCCTCCTTCTGAATTAATTAATATATTCGCATGGATTAAGTCGGATATTAATTAGCACTTACCCTCACTTTTCCACAATAAGCATCTGGATTCACTTTATATTCCAGCCCCGTCCTTCAGCTCAAGCTCATCCACCTTCTCGAAGTAATTCAATACCTTGAGCCGCAGCTCTTGAAAGGAGGTTGTTGTTTTGGTGCGCGGATACGGCAGGTCTATGGGAACGATCTTACGGATTCGGCCGGGACGAGACTCCAGAATCACCACCCGGTTCCCCAGGAACACGGCTTCATCAATATCATGTGTCACAAAAATCATCGTCGTCCGGTTCCGCCGCCAAATGTCGAGCAGCACCGCCTGCATATGCGCCCGGGTAAAAGCATCCAGCGCGCCAAAGGGCTCATCAAGCAGCAGAACCTTGGGACTGCGCAGCAGTGCCCGGGCAATCGCTACCCGCTGGGCCATCCCTCCCGACAGTTCACGGGGATAGGACTTCTCGAAGCCGCCGAGCTTCACCAGCTCAACCAGCTCATCTACCCGCTGCCGGATATCCGGCCTGCCCAGCGGCAGATCCGAGGCAATATTCTTCTCTACCGTAAGCCAGGGAAACAAGCGGTGCTCCTGAAAAATAAACCCCTTATCGATTCCCGGCCCGCTGATCGCTGCCCCCTCCAGGGTAACACTGCCGGTATAGCCGGTATCCAGACCGGCAATGATGCGCAGCAGGGTGCTTTTGCCGCAGCCGCTGGGTCCAATCACCGTGATGAACTCCCCCTCCTGAACCTCCAGCTCGACATCCTCCAGCGCCTGCACCTTGCCTCCAGCGGTATCAAAGTGCTTATTCAGTTCTGTGATAGACAACAAAGCCTCTCCCATCTCTACTCCTCCTTCTGGCTGAATTCCCTTAGCAACAAAAAACAGAGGGACCTCGCGCAACAATCACGCAGGCACCTCTGTATGAACAGTCGGTAAAATATAATCCAAAGTAAGTTGATTGGAATTTGTAAATTTAAAATATCATCCATCAGGTAATCTGTCAATAAAAATACACAATATCCGGGCGGATTAATTTGATTTACTGCTGACATTCTTCTGAAACTATGAAACAGTAACGATGAAACAGACAATGTTAATAGCTATTCGCAAACTTCCACTCATATACTTACAATTAGTAAGTAATTGTGATATACTGGGCTATATCCTTGCACTAACGGACAAGCTTAAAAGATAACTGCTGCTCACCATTCTGGATGATAAGGGGTCTGTACCATGAACAATCAAGGGAATACACAAGCTAATGCGCAAGCAAATACACAAGCGGATGCTCAAGAAAAAGAAGCAAGCCTGCCGGAGTTTGAATTCGGCATTTATACATTGGGCGATATTGTTACCGACTGCCATACAGGGCAGCGGATCAGCCCCGCCCAACGCCTGCAGGAAGTCATTGCAGCCGCGAAGCTGGCCGATGAAGCCGGACTGGATGTATTCGGCGTAGGCGAGCATCACCGGCTGGATTTCGTAATCTCATCGGTGCCCGTTGTCCTGGCAGCTATTGCCCAGGTTACACAGCGGATCAAGCTTACCAGCGCTACGACCGTACTAAGTACCATTGATCCGGTCCGTGTCTTCGAGGATTTCGCCACCCTGGACCTCTTGTCTGGCGGTCGGGCCGAGATCATTGCCGGACGCGGCGCTTTCCTGGAATCCTTCCCGCTGTTCGGCTACGAGCTGGAAGATTACAAGCAGCTGTTCAGCGAGAATCTCGACCTGCTGCTCACACTGAACCAGCATGAAGTCATGAACTGGAAGGGCAAATTCCGCTCCCCGCTGCATAACGCCGAGATCGCTCCACGTCCGCTGCAGCAGAGACTGCCGCTCTCGGTCGGCATCGGCGGTTCAGCCGAAAGTGCCGAGAAGGCCGGGGCCCTTGGCATAGGCATGGCTATCGCTATCCTGAGCGGCAGCCCGGAGCCCTTCCAGAATCTGGCCGGCACCTACCGCCGCGCCGGGGCAGCCGCCGGCCACCAGCCGGAGGACCTGAAGATCGCCATCACCAGCCATGGCTACATCGCCAAGACCTCTCAGCAGGCACTGGATGAGTATTACCCTTATTACTACAGCTACCGTAATGCGATCAGCCCGCGCCCCGGTCAGGAGTACCGGATCTCCCGCAGCGAGTTCGGCCGGTTCACCTCGCCGGACAACACCCTGGCCGTAGGCAGCCCGCAACAGATTATCGAGAAGATTCTCTATCAGCATGAGCTGTTCGGCCATAACCGCTTCATGACCCAGCTAGACATCGGCGGCCTGCCTTACGCCAAAGTAGCCGCCGCCATCGAGCTGCTCGCCACCGAGGTCGCCCCGGTGGTGCGCCGCGAGGTTGCGAAGAAGCAGCGCGGAATTTCCTCCGCGCAATAGG
This sequence comes from Paenibacillus silagei, assembly GCF_017874735.1. Taxonomy (GTDB): domain Bacteria; phylum Bacillota; class Bacilli; order Paenibacillales; family Paenibacillaceae; genus Paenibacillus_AQ; species Paenibacillus_AQ silagei. The sequence goes on along the minus strand of NZ_JAGGLV010000016.1, from coordinate 44,648 downwards.
GGCCATTGCGCTGGATGGGGCGCCGCCTAACTGATTGGCTCATTTAGCTAACTTTTGCTCGATTCAGGGGCACTTGTGCTCCTCATTCGCTCATTTAACTAACTTTTGCTCGATTCAGGGGCACTTGTGCTCCTGATTTGCTCATTTAGCCAACTTTTGCTCGATTCAGGGGCACTTGTGCTCCTGATTTGTTCATTTAACTAACATCTGGTGGATTCAGGGGCACTTGTGCTCCTGATTTGCTCATTTAACTAACATCTGGTGGATTCAGGGGCACTTGTGCTCCTGATTTGCTCATTTAGCCAACTTTTGCTCGATTCAGGTGCACTTGTGCTCCTCATTTGTTCATTTAACTAACATCTGGTGGATTCAGGGGCACTTGTGCTCCTGAATTGTTCATTTAGCCAACTTCTGCTCCTCATCCAGCCCACTTTCAGCACCACTAATGGGATTTATCCCTTTAATCCCCCCGTCCAGCCCACTTTTCAGCGTCACCAATGGGATTTATCCCTCTAATTTCCTCGTCCGCCCCACTTTTCTGCGCCACCAATGGGATTTATCCCTTTAATCCCCCCCGTCCAGCCCACTTTCAGCACCACTAATGGGATTTATCCCTTTAATTCCCCCCATCCAGCCCGCTCCCAGCGGAGTCCACATATCACCCTAATTCCTTATATTAGTTTGAGTTCAAGACCCGGCTGACGGAGGATGCCACGGATGTGAGTGAGCAAGCCCATCAGGAGAGCGCATAACTTCGCATTCCCTAAGTCGTTGGCCGCCGTTCCTCAAACAGCAAAAAAAGCCCCCAGCGATTGCTGGGGACCTGTTCAATAGTATGATTTAGCCAATGTTCAGGCAAATGATGGCTTGTTATTATCCACTTTACCGCTGACCAGCTTCTTGTACTCGTCGTCTCCACCCTCCACGGATGGTGCCAAATACACGCTTGACGCTGAGGGCGTAAGCTTGGGGCCGGATTTGCGTCTGGAGCGGCCTTTGCCTCCCGCGCTGTTGCCGTCACCGCTTGCAGACCGGCGGACAGTACTGGATACACTAACGGCATTCTTCATATTCTTCATCCTGTTAGTCCCCTCCCACTAAATGATTGACGGTGCGGAACAAATCCCGGTTATAGGCCACGACTGCTGTAATATCCTCACCCGATAATCTCTGATTTCCCGAGAAGTGCACGGACAGCACATGGTTCTCCCCTAAAGGATAGCATAGGATATATACCTCCGCAACTTCCGTACGCTGTAAAAAAGTCCATTCTTTTGCCAGAAAAGCATCCAGCACCCCCGGCTTCACGCTTCCGTCCTCGAAGGCGGCGAACGGATACATCTGCCCGCGTCCCACATTGCCGCCGACCTGCTTCAGGCCCGCTTCCGCTTCGGCCCGCCACATGGCGGCTCCGATGACCCGGCAATCCTCCGGGGGCAGGAATGAATTGCGGACGGCTTCGCTCAGTGCCTGATATTTCTCGGCTGCCTGGGGCGGCGTTACATTATTATTATATTGCCAAAAGAAGTGAAGGATACTTTCTTTTCGCCTAAGCTCTGCCCGAAGCTGCAACAGCTCTACAGCCGGGTCGCGGTACATCCCCTGCGCCTGAATACTGTCGATGATCTTGCCACAGCTCACATCCACCGCTGCTGTAACATTCTCGTGCTGCCACTCATATTCCAGCGGGGTTAATCCCGACAGATCCGACAGCAGATGATACTCTTCCACATTCTCACCCGGAATCAGATCACTGCGCGCGGGTACCTGATCCGGCAGCAGGCAGAAGACCCGGCCGCGCCGCAGCCGCGCCCAGAACAGGCCCATTTCGAACTGGGTGTTGTCACGGGTCACATAATAATATTTACCCCTAATCCGGGCTACATCATCCGGCGAGAACACAAAGACGGCAAAATCGCTGATATCCAGATTCCGCTCCAGCGCTTCCATGGTGTATTCATTCGGCCGGAAAGCAGCGGCATACCACGGATGGACCTCAGCGGTCCGCTTCAGCTGTTCGTGGATAGCCCTGGCATAGCGGATAGATTCTCTGGAAGAACCAATGAATAATCTAGGTCTGATCACGGCGGCACTCCTTTGTCTGTTTCCCCAATATGTAATAATTATACAGACATTTCCTGCCAACGAATAGGGCTTCAGGCGATATTGGGCAGCCGCATAGGAAGATGAGAGTACTGTAATCATCATCGTTGTTAGCGGTATTCCGAATAGGTATTTATCTTCAATTTTAAATTTTCGGTATTCTCCTGCCGATGAAACGGGTAATAGATTGTTATCTCTCCGGGAAATGAGGATTTATTTGTATGCGACAAAAATTACATACTGCATTCCTGTCAGCCTGTCTGCTGACTTCATCCATACTGGCACCTGTCCTGCCGTCTTCTACCGTTTATGCTGCAACTGCTTACACGGCCAAAGTGTACGCTAGCTCACTGAATGTACGCAGTGAGCCTGCTGCAAACGCTGCCGTCACAGGCACTCTGGCTGCCGGAGCCACCGTTACCGTCACTGAAGAGCAGCATGGCTGGCTCAAGGTCCGGGCCGGCTCTGTCTCCGGCTGGGTAGCCGGTTATTATCTGAAGCGTACCAGCGGAAGCTCGTCCACCAGCACTTCTTCCGCCAGCACCTCTTCCAGCTCCACCGCCTCCAAGGCATCGGCCAAGACGGCGGTTAAGACCACCTCAGCCTCCAGCGGAACGGCTGTCGTGACCGCGTCTTCCCTGCGCATCCGCAGCGGGCCGGGAACCGGCTATGAGGTGGTCGGTTCCCTGCAATCCGGCAACAAGGTGACACTCATGCTCCGGCAGGGAGAATGGTCGCGGGTCCGCACCGCCGGAGGAACCGTCGGCTGGGTATCCTCCGGGTATCTGTCAGGCGGAACCGTCCGCAGCGCAAGCACTATCAGCTCAAATAGCCAGACTCCGAGTGTGGTACGGAAATCCGGCAGTATCCGGGGCAAGCTGATCATAGTGGACCCTGGCCACGGCGGCACCGATCCGGGCATGCTCGGGACAACCTATAACACGATGGAGAAGGATCTGACGCTCCAGACCTCCCTGTATCTGCGGGATTATCTGACCGCCAAGGGAGCCAGAGTGGAGATGACCCGGACCCGCGGGGACCAGAAGCCTGCGCTCTCCCAGCGGGTGCAGCTTGGGCGGCAGCTCGGTGCGGACGCTTTTGTAAGCATTCATTATAATTCATCGCCGAAGAATGTCTCCGGCACGCTGACCTTCTTCTATTCGCAGCAGAACGACCTGCGGCTGGCCCGGGCAGTGGAGACCCGGCTGGGTGAGGGCATCGGCCTGCGCAGCAACGGCCTCTCCTTTGGCGACTATCATATTCTGCGGGAGAACCCGCTGCCGGCCACCCTGGTAGAGCTGGGCTTCCTGTCGAACCCGTACGACGAATCGATTGTGCGAAAGGCGGCTTATCAGCGAAAGGCGGCTCAGGCGGTCGCTGAGGGAGTGGCCGATTATTTCAACAAGTAGCCAAGAATCAGAGGCTGATCTCCCGGATGTTAAGCTCCGTTCTTTTGCTGAGATCAATATATTCATCCCCGATGCGGATCAGCGGAGTCTCGATGTCATGCGGGTTCAAGTAGACAATCTCGCCGACCCGGCCATCGGTTAAGACCACTTCACGCCCAACAGACCGCTTCACGATATTTTCCAGAAAAACGGTTACAATATGCGGGTCCAGCGCGCCGAAGCTGCCTCTTCTCATCTGATCCACAATCATATGGAACGGCGTCGGTTCATGATACGGGCGCTTGCTGGACATCGCATGAAAAATATCCGCCACGGCCACAATTTTGCTGTACGGATCAATCTGTTCGTCCTTCAGCCCCAGCGGATACCCCTTCCCGTCATTTCGCTCATGATGCTGAAGCGCCACCAGGGCAATGCGTGAATTGGCTCCGGTGGTTTCTTTGAGGATCTCGTAGCCGTAGACCGTGTGCTTCTTCACCTGGGTGTATTCCTCGTCCGTCAGCTTGCCGGGCTTATTCAGCAGCTCTGAGGGAATCTTCAGCTTGCCGATGTCATGCAGGGTTGCAGCCATGGAGAGCACGGACAGCTCCGCTTCACTCATCTCCAGCCATCTGCCGATCAGGGTAGAGAGCACTGCAACGCCGATGTTATGCTCATATGTATAATCATCCTTGCCCTGCACCGAATGGAACAAGGCGAAGATATCCGGGTTGCGCGAGATCTCCTGGATGACCGGAAGCACCTCCTTGCGGATATCCGCCAGCGGAATTTTGCGGGAGATTCGGTAAGATTCGAATAATTCCTTGGACAGGTCCACTGTACTGTTGACCATCTTCTGATAGGGGGGCGCCTGATCAGCCTCATCTGCAAAAAGAATGTCGAACCTGTCGATTTTTTGTTTGCGGATAAGCTCCAGATGCTCGGCATTCAGTCTGCTTCCTGCCGGAATTACAGTCACTCCGTAGGCATTAATCAGGTCATTCTTAATCGTTCTTCCCAGATCATTGTCCATACTATCCAGCCCTCCCCAATAACCGCAGCTATGTATTTATTGCCCATATAGCTATTATCGGTTGCAGGCCGGGAAATGCTGACAGGCAGTCCATGAACCTTGCATACTCAGGCTTCTTCCTCCTGCTTGCGGTATTCTCTTGGCGTGATGCCGGCGTTTTTTTTGAAGACACGGCTGAAATACTTCTCATCCTCATAGCCCACCAGCTCCGCGATCTGCGACAGCCGCAGATTCGTATTCAAGAGCAGCGTCTTCGCCTTATCCACCCGGAGGCCGGTCAGATAATCCGACAGATTCTCCCCGGTGATCTGCTTGAACTTGCGAGATACATTCTCCCTGCTGATGAAAAAGCGTTCCGCAATATGCTGCAGCGTCATCTCCTGCGCATAGTTCCGGTCCAGGTATTCCCTGATCTCCTGGACGAGCCGGCTATCCGGCGTCTGCGGGCTGCCCTTGGACAAGTGGTGAAGCAGCGTTTTCAGCCGGCACTGCCAGTTCTCCACCGAGAACAGCCCTTCAGCGTCATAACAGCACTCCAGGCTAATCTCTGCCTCCGGCCGCCAGCGCTTCAGAACGTCCAGCATCTCCGTCTGCTGATGCAGCAGACTGCTCTCCGTGAGCAGCGGCAGCCCGGCCAGATGTCGGGCCCACTCCTCCGCCACCCGCTCCATCCGCTCCAGATCGCCGGACAAGACGGCGACTCTAAGCTTGTCCAGCCGTTCCTCCAGGCCGTAGTCGTTTACAGGTCTACTCCCTTCCCCACGCTTCCTGAAGAGATGAATACGCCCGTCCCGCTGCAATAGATTCCGCTCCGCAAGCGCCTGGCCTGCCTGTTCCAAAGCTGGCCGCAGCCCCTCCGGCAACGGGTTCAGCGGACTAAGCCCGATATCCAGCTGAACACCGAACGCCTGGCGGATGGCTTCATTCATGCGGGTAAGTATCTCCTCCGCCTGCGCTACAGCGCTCCACAGCAGCACTACAAGCTCGCCCCCGCCCTGCCAGTTGCGGAAGGCGTAGCCGCTCTGGCCCTCTGCCATCACTTCATTGCAGACATTGGCCAGCACGAAGGCCGTCAAGGCCACATCACCGCGAAATCTCTGGAGCAGATGGCAGTCCGCACCTTGCAGCGGGATGACGGCGATCCTGCACTCCTGCGCCCCAATCGGCATTCCCAGCTCTTCACAGAGGGCCAGCTTCAGCTCATGGAACGAGGCCTGTCCGCTCACCAGATCGGACAGCATCTTGTCCCAGTAGAGCGGACGCAGCGCGTTCAGCTGCATGTTCTGGCGCTGGCGCCGCTTCCGTTCCGCCTCCTCCTCCATCCACAGCTTGAAGGCATGCTCCGCAGAGGCAATCAGCTGCTTGCTGTTCAGCGGCTTCAGCAGATAATCCGTACCGCCGTATACGATAGCAGGCTTCACATAATTGAAATCCTGATACCCGCTGATGACAATCGTCTTCGTATGCGGATAATGACGGTGCAGCCATTCCAGCAGCTCCGCCCCGTCCATCAGCGGCATCCGCATATCCGTGAAGACGACAGCCGGCTGATGCTCCTGCATAATCCGTGTCGCCTCCTGCCCGTTGGTTGCCTCATAGATCCCAGAGATGTTATAGCTGTCCCACGGAACAAAATACCGGATGGCCTCCCGCACATGCTTCTCATCATCTACAATCAGCACCTTCATCTCAGCCGCTCCTTCAAGAAATAGTCTCTATTCGCAAAAGCCGCCGGAATTAACCGTCGATCTCCTCCAGCGGAATAATCAGCGTAACGGTAAGCCCCTGGCCGTCTTCATTATTCTTAAGCTGCATCTCCGCTGCGCTGCCGAACTGCAGCCGCAGGCGGGCCAGCACATTGTACAGGCCGATCTCCTCCTGGTCCGGCTGGCTGCTGCCTCTGAGGCAGGCCGTAATCTCCTCCAGCCGCTCCGGGCTCATGCCCCGGCCGTTATCCTTCACGGCAAGCACCAGCCTGGCCGCCCCGTCCAGCCTGCACTCTATCTGGATCAGCCCCCCGCTTATCCCGTCAGCGAAGGCATGCTTGAAGATATTCTCTACAATCGGCTGCAGGATCATCTTCGGCAGGATCAGCTCCAGAGTCTCCGGCCCCGCCTCGACCGCAAGCTGCAGATTCTCTTCGCCGAACCGCTCCGTCTGCAGAATCATATAGTTCTGCACATGCTCAATCTCATCCCGCAGCGGCACCTGGGTCCGCTCGGTATTCATCGAATAACGCATCATACTGCCCAGGGAATAGATGAGATCATACACCTTAGGCGCATTATAGCGCAAGGACAGGCTGGCGATGGATTGCAACGCATTGTAGAGAAAATGCGGGTTCACCTGGGCCTGGAGCGCCTTCAGCTGATTCGTCTTGTTCGCCAGCTCCAGCCGGTATTCCTTAACGATCAGCTCATTGATCGTGCGGGTCATGCCGGTGATCTTGCGGGTGAGGAGCCCGAACTCGTCCTCCCGCTCGGCATCCATATGCGCATCCAGCTGGCCGGTCTGCACCTTCTGCGTGAAGTGAATCAGCTTCTTGATCGGACGGGTGAAGCCGATCGAGATCAGCACGGCACTGATGCCTCCGATCAGCAGGAACAGCAATCCGATGCCCATATTGAACCGGGTAATCACCCTTGCGTCTGTGTAGAGATCCTCATAGGGCACCAGCTTGATAATGCTTCCGCTGAACAAAGGGGCCTTGATCTGCTTGTACATTACAATTCCCTGGAAGCCGTCCTTCTTCCAGGCGAAATGCCCGCTGTCCTGCTCTGCGGGGAGACGGCTCCAGCCCGCTGCGACCGGCTTCCCGATCCAGTCCGGATCGGAAGCGAACAGCGCCTCGCCTTGCTCATTCAGCACATACAGGCGCTCTGTGTCCGAATTGTACATCGACTCCACGATCCCCTCCAGCTCCCCCAGCGTATAATCGACCGACAAATCTGCCAGTACGCTGTCACTAGGAGTCCGGTAGATGGGAAAATGGGCCGTAAAGACCGGCACGCTCCCCGGCTTCAGATTGGGGAAGCCGGACTTCACTCCGTACTGATGATCCATATGCGTCACTTCGAGATACGGGCGGTAAGTCCCTCCGGCCTGCCCCTCCGCAGCATAGCTGGCATTATCCTCACGGCGGAAAAATCCCTTAAGCAGCAGATTGGACTGCCTGGCGGCCCTCACATACAGATGAATCTGATACGTATTGCGGTCGGAGAGAAACAGATTGTACAGCTGGGTGGAGATGATGGCCCGGGTATCCGGCAGAATCGTGCCGGGCGGGGCCTGGGCAGCGCTTTTGGCGGTAAGCAGGGTGGTATAGAAGGAGCTGGGAACATTGATTCCGCTGTAGAGCGACATCGCCTGCTGGTTCATGCCGCTGAAATAGCTCCGGAGATTCGCCTCCCCCAGCGTCAGCAGCTTCGTATTCTGCTTCACGGACTGGTCCGTAACCGACTGCCTCGTATAGAGATAAGAGAAGGTCACAGAGATGCCTGACGGGATCACTGACGCCAGCAGCACTAAGGCCATCAGCCGTGTCCGGATGCTGTTCTTGAACATGGGGGAACCTCCTACAAGTTGTGTGAGCCGTATGGCCTGCAATATAATCCACTTTTCCCGGCATGAAATGAAGTGTTAGCGGTGGCCCGGGCTTTCTATAATCAAGCTGTGAACCCGTAGTTATCTTACCCTAAGGAGAATCCATATGAGAAAAACTCTGCGTATGCAGCGCGGCTGGGGACAGCAAATTGTATTTCTCGGCCCCTGTCTGCTCTTTTTCCTGACCATTGTGGTCACCCCGTTCTTCCTCGGCTTCTACTACTCCTCCACGGACTGGAACGGGCTGGATCTGGACAAAGCAGTCTGGACCGGCGCGGCCAACTGGAAACGGATCTTCATGAATGATGATAAGTTCTGGGAGTCCCTGGTCTTCACCCTGCGCTTCACCGTGATCTCGGTTGTGGCTGCCAACGTGCTTGCACTGCTGCTGGCCTTCATTTTAATGACGACGCTGAAGACGAAGAAGCTGCTCCGTACCGTCTTTTTCATGCCCAATGTGATCGGCGGCATTCTGCTCGGTTACATCTGGCAATTCATCTTCACCAAGGGCTTCGCTACGATCGGCGAGCTGACCGGGATTTCGTTCTTCCAGCTGCCCTGGCTGGGCACGCCAAGCACCGGGTTCTGGGGGCTGGTCATTGTGTTCGTCTGGCAGACAGCCGGCTATATGATGGTCATCTATATTGCCGGACTGGCCGGGATTCCGAAGGATCTCATTGAAGCTGCCCGCATAGACGGTGCCCGTGCTCCGCAGCTGTTCAAGAGCGTCTACATCCCGCTGATTATGCCGGCGATCACCATCTGCCTGTTCCTGACGACCTCCAATGCCTTCAAAATGTTCGACCTCAACCTGTCGCTGACCAAAGGCGGACCGGGTACCTCGACCCAGTCGCTGGCCTATAACATTTATGCGGAGGCACTGATTAACAACCGGTATGGCCTGGGTACAGCCAAAGCGCTGCTCTTCTTCGCCGCTGTCTCTCTGATTACCGTCACCCAGGTCTGGCTTACCAAACGAAAAGAGGTGTCCGCCTAATGAACAGCAGCCGTTACCGCCCGGGCAACTTCATCCTCGAAATTGCCGCCATTCTGCTGGCTATTGTCTTCCTGTCGCCGTTCTATCTGGTCCTGAGCAACTCGGTTAAGGGGCTGAAGGACATCCTGATCGATGCCGCTTCCTGGCCGCAGGTGTTCCACTGGAGTAACTATTCCAAGGTATGGGATGCCATCAACTTCCCGCAGGCCTTCTTCAATTCTCTGACCATTACGATTCTAAGCGTAATCTTCATCGTCCTGTTCAGCTCGATGGCCGCTTACCAGATTGTGCGCAAGCCGACGCGCTTCAATTCCTTCGTGTTCCTGCTGCTGGTCTCGGCGATGATCATTCCGTTCCAGTCACTCATGCTGCAATTGGTCCGGGTGACCAGCCTGCTGGAGCTGCGCGGCGAGCTGTACGGCATTGTGGCCTGTTATCTCGGCTTCGGGATGCCGCTGTCGGTCTTCCTGTTCCACGGGTTCATCAAGACGGTGCCGCTGGAGCTGGAGGAAGCCGCGCGGGTGGACGGCTCGAATCCGTACGGCGTGTTCTTCCGGATCGTCTTCCCGCTGCTGCTGCCGATTATTGTAACTGTCATTATCCTGAATACACTGTGGATCTGGAATGACTATCTGCTGCCTGTCCTGGTGATCGGCGGGAATAAGGATCTGACGACCCTGCCCGTAGCTGTGACCAAGTTCTTCGGACAGTACACCAAGAAGTGGGATCTGGCCCTTGCGGGTCTCGTCATGGCGATCACGCCTATTCTCTTGTTCTTCCTGTCGCTACAGCGTTATATTGTGGAAGGCGTGACGGCAGGCTCCATTAAAGGATGATTATTCGGCCGGCTTTCCGTTGCAGCAATAATATCCACTTTTTCGAGCAACATATGAAGTGTAAGTCATCTATCATTTCCATTACGCTCTAGGAGCAGGAACCACAGACCAGGGAGGTTATTCTATGAAAAGAAAGTTCGCATTCATCATGGCAACCGTTTGCACCCTCATTATCGCAGGTTGCGGGAACAGCGGCAATACGAATTCCGCAGGCAATGGAAGCGCTACGAATGCTCCTAACGCGTCAACCGAATCCGCAGCACCGGAAGCCGGCAAAGCGCCTGCCAAGGATGTCACGATCAAGATGTTCCAGTTCAAGGTGGAGATTGCCGAGCAGCTGAATGCACTCGCTGAAGAATATGAGAAGGAGACGGGGGTGAAGGTGGAGGTCGAAACGCACGGCGGCGGTGAGGATTATGGCGCACTGCTGAAGGCGGAGATCGCTTCCGGCTCTGAGCCTGAGATTTTCAATAACGGCGGGTATACTGCTCTTGTTCCTTATATGGACCGTGCCACTGACCTGAGCAATGAGCCTTGGGCCGCCCAGTTGATTCCGACCGCCAAGACACCGGCAACCGTAGACGGCAAGCTCTATGGTATGCCTATGAATGTAGAAGGCTACGGGCTGATCTACAACAAGGATCTGTTCGCCAAAGCCGGCATAACGGAAGAGCCCAAGACACTCCCGCAGCTCAAGGATGCTGTAGCCAAGCTGAAGACCGCCGGCATCACGCCGTTTGAAGCCACCAATGAGTGGTGGTCGATGGGGATTCACCTCGTTAACGTGGGCATGGCGCACCAGCCTGATCCGAAGCAGTTCATTGACGATGTGAAGGCGGGCAAACAGACCATTAAGGGCAATGCCGTCTTCAAGCAGTGGCTGGATCTCGTAGATGTGATCTTCGATAATGCCCAAGACAACAAGATGACTACCGATTACGCGACCCAGGTGGCTGAATTCGCCTCCGGCAAGGCCGCCATGATGCTGCAGGGGAACTGGACGCAAGGCGATATCGACAAAATCGATCCGGCTCTGAACCTGGGCCTCCTCCCGCTCCCGATCAATAACGAAGAAGGCACCATCCTGGTAGGCGTGCCTAACAACTATATCGTGAACAGCAAATCCGCACATCCGGAGGAAGCCAAGGCCTTCCTGAACTGGATGGTCAGCTCGGAAACCGGCCAGAAGTATCTGACCAAGGAGTTCAAGTTCATCCCGGCGGAAGCAAATATCACCGCAGACGCTGCTGATATCGGCCAGGTTGCCGTTGCCGTGCAGGAGAAATCCGGGAACGCGCTGGGCTGGAACTGGGATATGTTCCCTGACGGCGTGACCCAGGGCTTCGGCGCTGCCATGCAGGAATACCTCGGCGGCCAGCTGAACCATGACCAGCTGCTAGAGAAGCTGGATAAAGCGGTGCAGGATATTGTGAAGCAATAGCTTATTATGAAGAATCAGCCCCTCTAACATTGCAGCTATAGAACATGAACTTGAGAATGAGAACTTCATTTTCAAGTTCATTCTTGTATAGCTGTTTTTTGTATTAATTTTTTTGCGTAGTGATATAACATTTAGCAGGGTTGGTCCATCTAATCTTACAGAGGGCCCTCAATAAAGGAGATGAAATTCGTGCAGAACATGGAACAGGAAGTCAATCTGGCGCGACAGGGAGATCGTGAAGCCTTTATCCGGCTGTTTCGCAAGCTTGAACCTGAACTATACAGCTTAGCCAGAACCATTGTCAGACGGGATGAAGATTGTGCAGACGCGCTTCAGGAGACGACGCTGAAGGTGTATCAATCGCTGCATACCCTTCGCAAGCCCCAATATTTCAAAACTTGGGTAATCCGCATTCTGATTAACGAATGCAATCAGCTGCTGCGCAACCGTTCCCGGACAGTTGCCATGCCGGATGTGCCGGAAAGAGGCACCGGAGACCGCTACTACGAGAACAGCAGCAAGCTGGACTTAATCGAGGCGGTGAACCAGTTGGATGAATCGCTGCGGATTGTTGTCCATTTATTTTATTTTCAAGATCTGTCGGTGAAGCAGATCGCAGACGTGCTGGATATCTCCGGAGGCTCGGTTCGGGCACGTCTGCACCGTGCGCGCGGGATACTGGCCGAAACAGTCAAATCGACAAGAGGGGGAAAGCTCGCTTATGACAACATTTAAATGGGAACAAGAGCTTAGACAAGAAGGACAAGCCCGGCTGCAGCCGGTGCCGGAGCTCATCCGGACACGCCAGGATGGCGTTTACGCTTCGCTGGCTGATTTGCCTGCACCCGGAACCGGTACAAGACGCAGACAGACCCGCAAGGCTATCGCCCGTACCGCCGGAGCTGCGGCTGCTGCTGCTATTATCGGCCTGATGGGCAGCGCCTATGTATCGCCGGTTATGGCGAAGTCGCTGAAAGCATGGCCGGTGGTCGGAAGCATTTTCGAAATGACCAGTGACCTGGGGCTGCAGACCGCCGATGTACGGGGCTTGGTTGCCGAGCCGGGGGTACAGGTTACGCAAGACGGGATTACGCTGAGCATTCCGCAGGTGATGTATGACGGAATACGGCTGACGCTGGCTGTCCAGCGGGAAGGACGGGAGCTGCCGGGCGGCTTGTCTGAATTTAAGCAGACCGGCGAAGGCGAAAACACCGAGCTGGTTTATCCGGTGGGCTCTATTAAAGATTTCGAGATGTTCATCAACGGCACTTCGCTGAAGGCAATGAAAGGCGAGCAAAGACCTTCCATGGTTGGAAAGTCCTCCTCCGATCCCAATTCGATGCTGTTTGAGCTGACCAGCTTCTCCAACCAGAACGCCGAGGCCTGGATGCCGGACCGGTTCAACCTCACGGCCAAGTTTACCATGGAGGGCGTAGCGGAGCCTTTCGTACTGGATCTGCCTGTAGAGAAGAATGCAGCCCGGCTGATTCTCCCAGCTACGGAGGAACGGACGGCTGACGGTGTAAAGCTCACGCTGGAGCAGCTTAAGTTCACACCGGTTTCCACCGCCGTCATGATGCGGATCGAAAAGACAGGCTCCTCCAGTTCGCTGAATCCCGCTAACTTCATACAGGAGCTGTGGGATGATCAAGGCCGTCCAATCCAGTTGGTGTCGGGACTGGGGCTGTTCGGGGATGATGGCAGCAATCCGACCGAGCTGATTTTTGACCGGCTGGAGGATGTGCCGAAGGAAATCACTCTGAAGACCTTTGTACCGGAGTTTCAGGATAAGGTTAAGGGGACAGGCTTGTTCGCATTGGACAGTCAAGGAAATGTAATCAAGCACGAGATAGAGGCGCTGCGGATTACCGTTCCGGTTGACTATGACGGACTGCAGAAGCTGTATGACGGGGACAGCCTAAAGACTCCTTAAACGAATATGTATTGGAGGAAGACAACTTGAAGAAATGGATCAAAATAACCGGGATTGCCGGACTAAGCCTATCATTACTGGGAGCGGGCTTTGCGGATGATAACCGTGCAGACGCTGCCCCGTCCATAGGAGCGGCTGTCCAGAAGACTTCTGCGGCAGGAAACACCGTTACGCAGGACGGTATTTCATTAAGTCTCGGCAAGTCTTTTTACGATGGGAATCTGATTGAAATCAACCTAAAGCGCAGCGGTAAAAACCTATCCGGAGGCCTGACGGACAGCCGGTGGGATAAGGCTTCAGAGCGTCTGGTACTGAAAAAGGGTGCGATTCAGAACTTTGAGGTGCTGCTGAACGGCAAATCCATCAACGCAAACAGCGGGTCGGCGTTGTCCAGTCAGCCTTCAGCGCTCTTAAGCCCCGGGGCAAGCAGCGATACGGCCGTTCTCCGCCTGTCGGACGCTTCCTGGCTGGGACCTAAGCTGGCGGCCCTGCCGGATACGGTCCGGGTAACCTTGAAGGTCAGCCTGGAAGGAATTCAGAAGCCTTATACGCTAGAGGCTTCGCTCCAGAAACAGCAGCCCAAAAACCAAACCATTCTAAAGCCTAACATCTCCAAACGTGACGGGGCGCTTACGGTCACTGCCGCCAAGGTGAACCGCACGGCCACCTCGGTCCGGCTGCAACTGATCATGAAGCAGGTCAAGCCGGAGTCCATGCCGATGTTCGAGGTGTATGATGATAAGGGTAATCCGGTGGAGACCCTGATGAGCCGGGGAACCGATGACAACAGCAAAAATGGAGACTACTATTACGATATCCACCTTAAACCGCTTGATCCCGGCGTCAAAAGCATAACGCTTAAGCCCTTCTATCCTGAGTTTGAGGAGCCTGGTGCAACCACAGGCGCGTTCAAACTGGATAAGAACGGCAATCTGGTTAAAAAAGCGGTCAAAGCGCTGGAGATGAACATCTCTGTGAAATAGCCGCACTCTTTCCGCACAGGAAGCCGTTTCAAAAGCCCCCTCCACCAAAAGTCAGCAAAAGCAGCCGGTTAAAGGAGTTATCCTTTGACCGGCCGCTTTGCGGTATTTATTGCTGACTTGTTACACAAACATCTCCACTACCAGGAACAGGTTCAGCGCGACCACCAGGGCGGAGATCATCCAGCCGAGGATGGTGGTGATGCGATGGTTCACGAGTCCCTTCATAAGCTGGCGGTCGCTGGTGAAGATCACCAGCGGAATCAGGGCAAAGGCAATCCCGAAGGACAGGACGACCTGGCTCATGACCAGTGCGCTGGTAGCATTAATGCCCATGGCGATGATAGCCAGCGGGGGGATGATTGTAATCGCCCGCCGGAGGTAGAGATTAATTTTTTTATTAATGAAGCCCTGCATGACCACATCACCGGCCATCGTGCCGACCGACGAGCTCGACAGACCTGCGATCAGAAGGCCCAGGCCGAAGGAGACTGCAGTCACGGGACCGGCCAGATTGCGGAACTGCTCGAAGGCGACATCCAGATCCTGCACCACCAGACCGTTCTTGAAGAACAGCGCAGCCGCCACAATGACCATCGCCATATTGACCGCACCGGCAATCAGCATCGCGATAAGGATATCGATGAATTCCAGCCGGAAGATCTGCTTCTTTTCCCGTTCATCAATCCCGACGATCCGGCTCTGGGTTAGCGAAGAATGCAGATAGATTGCATGGGGCATTACGGTAGCCCCCAGAATTCCCGCTGCCAGCAGGACGCTGTCCACGCCCTCGAACCTTGGAGTGAACATGCCGGCAACCACACTTCCCGCATCCGGCTTCGCCATAATGACCTGGAACGCAAAGGCCAGCACCACGATCATCACCATCCCGGCGATTCCGGCCTCCAGGGTACGGTACCCGCGCCGTTGTAATTCCAGAATCGCGAAGGAACCCACTGCGGTAATCAGGGCCGCCGGCAGCATCGGGATGCCGAACAGCAGATACAGTCCGAGCGCGGCCCCGATAAACTCGGCCAGATCGGTTGCGATAATGACCAATTCACTCTGTATCCACAGGAAGATGGATACGCCCTTCGGGAATTTCTCCCGTGCGACCTCCGGAAGATTCTTGCCGGTGGCAATGCCCAGCTTGGCGGATAAGGATTGTATCAGTACAGCCATCAGATTCGAGGCAAAGATGACCCATAATAACAGGTAACCGTATTTCGAGCCTGCCGTAATATTAGTGGCAAAATTGCCGGGGTCCAGATAAGCTACGGAAGCTATAAAAGCCGGGCCCAGAAAAGGAAGAAGTCTCTTCAGTCCTTTGACATCTCCATTAAGCACGGATTGTGCCGAATGTGTATTGATATGACCTTTTAGTATAGGGGATGATTCTACTGCGGTATTTTGCTCCATCATGTTCTGTCCTCCTCTTGCCCGGAAAAAGTTGTCTATACACACGAAAGTTTCCCTGGTGCAACATTTGATCTGGTTTTATTATAATCCTCAAGTTGAGAATTGTAAATGTATTTTCATTGGGTTTTCATGTAATGCCTCGACCCATATTATGTAAGGCCACTCTGTTAAGTGAGGCTCTTGCCTTATGTTATTACCCGCTCTTCTATAAAGGTTCACTGCTTAGGGCATAGTGCCCTTCATTCGATCGTGTGCTCCCCGTTCGGCGAGATCAGGGGCACTTTTGCCCTTCATTCGATCGTGTGCTCCCCGTTCGGCGAGATCAGGGGCACTTTTGCCCTTCATTCGATCGTGTGCTCCCCGTTTAGCGAGATCAGGGGCACTTTTGCCTCCCTCATTATTCTTCCAGCTACACTTGACAGCACCGGAGCCTACCTGGCGTCCGGCGTTTTCTGCCCTGCCGGGGCAGCCTGCACCATAAACGTAGAGCAGCGCTCCTCTAAATTACGGAAGGAGCGCTGCTCTATTGACTTTTATGCTCTTTAAAATGAATGGTGGCCTATTGTGCCGTGTCTCCTACGGATGTCATTTCACCATCAGTGTTTTGGCTGCTGTGCTAAGCTTCATCTGGGTATTGGCCCCGTTATCCGTAATCGTAAATTCAGCATCGGCCGAGATCGAGTAAGTACCGCACTTCTTGATCTTATAAGTATAGCTCTACGAAATACTTCTTTTACCGCTTAGAACTCGTGAGACTCCCAGATCTTCAACAGCATAAGAATTGATCTGCTTCCCGCTCTCATCCTTAATGACATACGTAAACAGCCGTGCTCTGCTCATCAGGTCCACATCAGATAGGCTGTCGTTGCTTAAGCTGGCCTTCATGGTCAATTCCTCATTGACCTTAGCTTGCAGCGGCAAAGTGAGCGCAACCGATAACGAATCAGTTTGGCTGTCGCCTGCCGGAGCCTCTGCTTGAGCACTCGATGCGGAAGGATGATCCAGGATGCCCAAGGGATAACCAAAATACATTATCAAAGCGAGAAAGACTAAGTAAAATTTGCTCCCCATGATATTCCACCCCCTCCGTCTCCCTTTAGACGGCACAGAAGCTTGTATGTTGCATTGAACATCAATTATTTTCCAAAAGCATAAGGGAGCGCTGCTCCCCGGCAGTCTGCCCCCTGCTTCGGAATTGGGACCAGACGAATATTGCATGTGTGCGTTGCAGTCTATTGTCCTGCGTTGCCCTTCCAGGTGTCCTTAAGTGGAACGATTCTGTTGAACACCAGCTTCTGAGCTGTGCTATGCTTGCTGTCGATGCAGAAATAGCCGTGACGCAGGAACTGGTAGGTGTCCCCGGGCTGAGGGTTGCCCGCAAGCGGCTCCAACAGGCAATCTGTAAGCAGGGTCACGGAACCCGGATTGATGTATTCCTCCCAGCTCTCTCCTTCCTCCTTCGGCCCGTTGTTATCCGTCAGCAGCTGCTCATACAGGTATACGTCACTCTTCAGCGCATGAGCAGCCGAGACCCATTGCACAGTCCCCTTCACCTTCCGGCCGCTTAGAGGGCCGCCGCTGCGGGTCTCCGGGTCGTAGGTACACCGCAGCTCCAGAACCTCCCCCGTCTGAGCGTCCTTAATCACCTCGCTGCAGCGGATAATATAACCGCCCTTAAGCCGCACCTCGCCGCCTGGAACCAGTCTGCGGAAGCCCTTCACAGGCACCTCCATGAAATCGACCCGCTCGATGTAGAGCGTGCCGGAGAACGGTACTTCTCTTGAACCCAGCCCGGCATTCTCAGGGTTGTTAGGGATCGGAAGCAGCTCAGAGGCCCCGGCGGCGTAATTGGTAAGCACGACCTTCAGCGGGTCCAGTACCGCCATGACCGCCGGCACCTTCGCCTTCAGGTCCTGTCTCAGGCAATGCTCCAGCAGCGAGAAATCCACCATCGCCGTATTGCGGACCATGCCGATCTCCCGCACGAAGGCCTCGATGCTCTCCGGCGTGAATCCCCGTCTGCGCAGCCCGCTGAGCGTAGGCAGGCGCGGATCATCCCAGCCGTCCACGAAGCCTCCGGCTACCAGTGCCCGGAGATGCCGCTTGCTTGTAACCACTCCGGTCAGGTTCACCCGGCCGAATTCCCTCTGTCTCGGCGGTTCCGGGGTGCCCAGCTCGTTCAGCACCCATTCGTACAGCGGCCGGTGATCCTTGAACTCGATCGAGCAGAGCGAATGCGTCACCCCTTCCAGCGCATCCTGAATCGGATGGGCGAAATCATACATCGGGTAGATGCACCAGGCAACGCCCGTGCGGTAATGCGCGGCATGAATAATCCGGTACAGCACCGGATCTCGCAAATTCATGTTCGGCGAGGCCATGTCAATCTTGGCCCGCAGCACTTTAGCGCCATTCGGATAGCTCCCCGCACGCATCTCCCGGAACAGCCGCAGGTTCTCCTCCGGCGTTCGGCTGCGGTAAGGACTGTCTGTTCCCGGCTCCGTTAATGTCCCCCGGTAAGCCGTCATCTCCTCCGGTGTCAGGTCACAGACATAGGCTTTCCCCTTCAGGATCAGCGTCTCTGCCCTGCGGTAGATCTCCTCCGAATAATCGGAGCCGTAGTAGATGTGTTCCCCGGGACTGCAGCCCAGCCATTCAAGGTCACGGATGATTGCCTCCACATATTCCTTATCCTCTTTGAGCGGGTTGGTATCATCGAAGCGCAGATGGAAGCGGCCGCCGTATTTACGGGCGATTTCCACATTCGTATGGATGGCAAAAGCACTCCCGATATGCAGATAGCCATTGGGCTCCGGCGGAAACCGGGTGCAGATCTCCCGGCTGAAGACTCCCGCCTCCACGTCTTCTCTAACCAGCTTATCCATATAATTCTCCGGCAGGGCCGGTCCATTATTGTCTGTCATTCCAATCTCCTCCTGTTCATGGGTGGTACGCCGCCTTATCTGGATACAACAAAAAAGAACCTCACCTCCAAGACCCTAAGTCTTGGGGACGAAATTCTCGCGGTACCACCCCAGGTTCATTAATATGTCACCATATTAATCTCATCAAGTACGGCGCTGCCGTCCGGCAGGGCTTATACTCTAGCTCTGTAACAGGAGCTCCTGTCGTACCATCCCCGGCTGCTGCCTGGTTCCGGTAAGCCGCTCAGAGGCTTGTTTCCATCCAGTCTTCCCTGCTCCTTCACACCAGCCGGAGCTCTCTGTGAGGGAAAAACCTGAATGTACTCTTCTCGTCATCGCGTTTGCGTTATTGGATACAGAATAACAAAACTCACAACGGGTGTAAAGGGCTGCACCGGACTGCCGGGAGCAGCAGCCTAAGCCTCTGCCGGGTCCTGGCTTAGCGCCGCGAGCAGCTCCAGCGCTTCCTCATGCTCCGGCTCAATCAGCAGCGATCTGCGCGTATAATCCAGCGCCGCCTCATCATCCTCCTGCTCGTAGCTGCAGATTGCCAGGCAGTACAGCACGGTAATTACCAGCTCCTCCTCACTGGACTGGAGCGAATGCTCCAGGAAGCGGCGGGATTCCCCGTACTGCTCCATCTCGAACAGCAGCAGGCCGCAGTCCAGCGCCAGATCATACTTCTGCGGCATCGGGTAGAAGCCCCGCCACATCCGGTCGATCCCCCGCTGAAGGTCCAGCAGCTCCTCGTCGCTGGCATCCGGCAGCAGCGCAGAGATCCGCTCGGCACTCTGAATGAACAGCTCCGCGTCATATCCACCCAGCCTCCAGAAGGCCAGGATCTGCTGCATGCCGATGGTGTCGTAATTCTTATCGATCCACACCTTCAGGCTGAAGAAATCATCCGGCCCGAACCGCTCGACAAACCGCCGGTAGGCCAGCCGGGTATGCGGATGCAGCATCGGCTCCTCCAGCATCAGGATGCAGCCCACATTCAGATTCTTATAATGATGCTGCGTGAACTGGGATTGTGCGCCCTTCCGCTCAAAATAATGCACCAGAGCATGATAATTCGCCGTAAGCGAGATGCTTCCGTGATGAATCAGCTTCGGCGGCTCGGCGAACTCCCAGTTCTCCAGCCGGTGGTCTCCCTTATCGGCAGTGAGCAGCAGGAAGCTTCCCCGGGAGAGTGCACCCAGACGCTCCATACAGGACAGGGCTGCCTCCGGGAACAGCACATGTGAATCCTCCAGCTTGTCCAGATAGAACGAGATCACTTCATGATAAGGATACGAGCTGTCCTCATAGCCCGCTGCACGCTTGTAATGGTATTCCGGCACCAGATCACGGAGCACCTCGGACGGCCCCATGGTAGCGGACTGCTCCGGATATTTCAGCGAGACCTCACATTCATAGATCTTGCCTTCATCCACATAGAGCAGCTCCTGCGGGATACTGTCGAAGAAGTAGTTGGCGATCACCATCAGTGGCTGCCCCAGCTCCCCAGGCTTAATCACCAATCCGCTCTGCGTTAAGCTCAGCTCCGTATCCCGGACCGCATCGAAGCGGGCAAAGTCCAGCATTCCCTGTTCTACAAAAGGCTTCAGCCCCTCATGCTGCTGCCAGCCCTCAATGTTCTTCCACGGCAAATCGCTCATCACGTAACGGAACGGCGGCAGCGGCACGCCCGCATACTGGATCAGCTCACACAGCTGCTGCAGTACATGGAACGCCAGACGCCCCACACCTGCACCCAGCTCCAGTACCACTACCGGCTCTGTAGTGAATCCCTTCTGCGCACGGTCCTGAAGAAAGCCGAAGATGATCTCCGCATACGCTGTTCCAATCATCGGATTGCTTGTAATATACTGCGGAACCTGGTCATTGGCCCAAGCCTGGAGACCCAGCTGTTCATAGTAGGTGCGCTGCAATTCCCATATAGGCGCTTCGCTGAAGCGGTAGCGTTCTTGTCCACTTAATGTCATTGGTTCTAACCCTGCTCTCTGATTATCGTACGGATCTTTGTCCGGTAGTCAAATATTATCACATTTGCGCATATATTTTCTTGAAATGCTGTGCGTTCCAGAAAGGAGCCTATGTGATGAATCCTGAGCATCCCCGTTCTCCAGGCCAGCCCGTCATCCCCCAGCCCATACGCAGTGACGGTGCAGGCAATATCGACCTGGGTCCACGTGACGTCATGCGTGACCGGGAGAATCCCGACATGTTCGTTCCTCCGGTCACGGACAACGGGCTGATCCCGAATCTGAAGTTCTCGTTCTCCGACGCCCACATGCAGCTGAATCATGGCGGCTGGTCCCGTGAGGTGACAGTCAGGGAGCTGCCGGTAGCCACTACGCTTGCGGGGGTGAATATGAGCCTGACGCCGGGCGGCGTACGTGAGCTGCACTGGCATCAGCAGGCAGAATGGTCCTACATGCTGCTGGGCAGCGCAAGGATTACAGCTGTGGACCAGAATGGCCGCAACTTCATCGCCGATGTCGGCCCCGGCGATCTGTGGTATTTCCCTCCAGGCATCCCGCATTCCATTCAGGGTCTGGCTGAGGGATGTGAATTCCTGCTTGTGTTCGACGACGGAGGCTTCTCGGATCTGAACACCCTGTCCATCTCCGACTGGTTCGCCCATACGCCGCGTGAAGTCCTGTCCGCGAACTTCGGCGTACCTGAATCCGCCTTCGCCTATCTTCCCAAGGAACAGGTGTACATCTATCAGGACCAGGTGCCAGGTCCAATTGCGAGCCAGCGGATCGAATCGCCTTACGGGGAGATTCCGCTGAGCTTCAAGCATCGGCTGATGGCCCAGCCGCCGCTCAAGACCCCGGGAGGCAGTGTGCGGATTGTCGACTCCAGCAATTTCCCCGTCTCACGGAATATCGCCGCAGCCCTGGTAGAGATTGAGCCTGGGGCGATGCGGGAGCTGCACTGGCATCCGAACAATGACGAGTGGCAGTATTACCTCAGCGGGCAAGGACGAATGACCGTCTTCGGAGGCAACGGAGATGCGCGCACTTTCAATGTAAGAGCCGGGGATGTCGGCTATGTGCCTTTTGCCCAGGGGCATTATGTTCAGAATACCGGCACAGAGACGCTCTGGTTCCTGGAAATGTTCAAGAGCGACCGGTTCGCCGACGTCTCCCTCAACCAGTGGATGGCGCTCACGCCCCATGAGCTGGTCAGCAGCAATCTGCATGCCGGGCCGGAGCTGATGAACGCCCTGCGCAAGGTGAAATGGCCTGTGGTGAAGTACCCGGAGCAGCAGGAGCAGGGACAGGGCAAGAAGAAGGAATGATCTGCCTTAGATGTCGAAAAAAGAGCGGTCAGACTAGGTCTGCACCGCTCCTTCTATATTATGAATTGTACACGGGATCGTGGCCCCCGGTTCGTTTACCAGGTCTCTGATTAGAGCCACTTCAGCTCCAAATATAGACCGAGCAACGTGATGAACAGTGTGGGAACCGTCAGGATAATCCCTATTTTGAAATAGGAGCCCCAGGAGATCTTCACACCCTTGCCGGACAGCACGTGCAGCCACAGCAGCGTGGCCAGTGAACCAATCGGTGTAATCTTCGGGCCCAGATCCGAACCGATAACATTGGCGTAGATCAGAGCCTCCTTCACCAGACCCGCGGCATGTGCGGTATCAATGGCCAGCGCCCCGATCAGCACGGTCGGCAGATTATTCATCACCGAGGAGAGCAGCGCGGCTAGGAAGCCCATCCCCATCGTGGCTGCGAACAGCCCGTGCTTAGCAATTCCGCTGATCATCTCTGCGAGCACATCCGTCAGTCCCGCATTACGCAGTCCATACACCACCACGTACATGCCAATGGAGAAGAAAACAATCGCCCAAGGCGCCCCCTTGACCACTTCCATCGTTTTCACGTAAGGACTTCGGCGGGCCATCAGCAGGAAACAGATTGCGATCACTCCCGCTACTACGGATACCGGAATGTCCAGGAATTCACTGACGAAATATCCGGCTACCAGAAGCGCAAGTACGAACCAGGATAGGCGGAACATCCGCTGGTCCTTGATAGCATCTCCCGGAAGCTTCATGCCAGCGGTATCATACTCCTTCGGGATGCTACGGCGGAAGTACAGATATAACACCAGAATGCTTGCTCCAAGCGAGAACAGGGTAGGCAGCCACATATGTCCTGCATACTGCATGAAGGTGATGCCGAAGAAATCGGCGGAGACAATATTAACCAGATTGCTGACGGTCAGCGGCAGCGAGGTGGTATCGGCAATGAAGCCGCTGGCAATAATAAAAGGAAAGACTTTGCGCTCGTCCAGATTCAGCGCCCGGACCATCGCCAGCACAATCGGCGTCAGAATCAGCGCTGCCCCGTCATTGGCGAACAGCATCGCCACGACTGCACCCAGTACAATCACATAGATGAACATCAGCGTGCCGTTGCCGCGTGCCGCCGCCGCCATATGCAGCGCCGCCCACTCGAAGAAGCCGACACGATCGAGAATTAAGGAAATTAGAATAATCGCTACAAAAGCAAGCGTTGCATTCCATACAATCAGCGTCACATCACGGACATCCCCGAAACTGACCACTCCTGCCGCAAGCGCGAGAATCGCCCCGCCGCAGGCGGACCAGCCAATTGATAAATTCCGCGGCTGCCAGATCACAAAAACCAAAGTCACAACAAAAATCAGGCAGGCTATCACAACCATAATTCAGCCCCCCATTTGATCTGCAGCATTCCCTGATGCACTCCTTACAGTAGATATAAATATAAGCCAATTTATATATACTAAAGCAGCCTCATCCGAAGTACAAGATAAAAATTACTGGAAGGTTCACCTGCGCTACGCAAGCCTGTTCAGAGACATTACCGCCCGACCGGCAGCCGTCTGCTGCAATAATATTTATATGCTTAAGTACTAAGTGTATGTATGAATACATAGGCTGGATTAAGGGGAACGAAGCAGCTTCTTGGAGAGGAGATGCAGGTCCGTAAAGAGCCATCCTTGTTACGGGATTGGAGGTTCGGACTACCATGAGTACAGACCAGCTCATCGCACTGCTCGTTCTTGTTATTATGATTGTACAGCTTGCCGTCAAGAAGGATAAATCCTGAATCCTGAAGACAGCAGGCCGCCGAAGAGGCCGGGGCAACCCGGTCTCTTTGGCGTGAGAACAAGTGTGGACCGCACCCTCGTACGTGCCCAATGTGTTTGGTTTTTCGCCTACATTGGCGCGTTCTGCTAATCACGGAGTCTTTCGTAGATAATAATAAAAAACAAAAATCGCTCATTTCACTTACTAAAGTTGAGAAACATTAAAAAGTATAGTAGAATGATGACATGAAGAAAGGGGCGGATGAACTTGGCCGATGAGAAGAAGATTATGGAAATAGGGATAAGCACGTTTTTGGAGACTACACCTGACCCGGTAACGGGGCAGACGATCAGCCATGCAGAACGGCTGCGGGAAGCTGTCGAGGAGATTGTGCTCGCTGACCAGGTAGGCTTGGACGTATATGGAATAGGCGAGCATCACCGTAAGGATTATGCAGGGAGTGCCCCGGCTGTAGTCCTCGCCGCAGCGGCAGCGACAACCAAGCGCATTAGACTGACCAGTGCGGTCAGCGTCTTGTCTTCGGATGACCCGGTGCGGGTCTACCAAGCTTTCGCTACGCTGGACGGCCTCTCGAACGGCCGGGCAGAGATTATGGCCGGACGCGGTTCATTCACTGAGTCCTTCCCGCTGTTCGGTTACAGTCTGGAGGATTACGATGAATTGTTCGAGGAGAATCTGGAGCTGCTGCTGGCGATTCGTGCCTCCGAGAAGGTCACCTGGCGCGGCGGGCACCGTCCGGCTATAAATAATCTGCCGGTCTATCCACGCGCTGTTCAGGACCCGCTTCCGGTCTGGATCGCCAGCGGCGGTAATCCTGAATCCGCTGTACGGGCTGGAACCCTTGGTCTGCCTATCGCCTTCGCGATTATCGGCGGAATGCCGGAGCGGTTCGCTCCGCTAGTGAACTTGTACAAGGAGGCCGCAGCACGCGCCGGACATAATCCGGACAAACTGCAGATCGCCACACACTCCCACGGCTTCGTAGGTGAAACTAACGACCAGGCTGCGGCCTTGTTCTACCCGTCCACCCAAGCACAGATGAATGTCATCGGCCGCGAACGGGGCTGGGGCGGAACCTACAACCGCGCAGCCTTCGACGATGCCCGCAGCTTACGCGGAGCACTTTATGTCGGTGACGCAGAGTATGTCGCCGAGAAGATCATTCTGCTGCGTAAGAATCTCGGCGTGACCCGGTTCTTCCTGCATGTGAATGTCGGATACATGCCGCACCGCGAGGTCCTGCGTGCCATCGAGCTGCTAGGCTCCAAGGTTGCCCCTATTGTGCATGCGGAGTTAGCCCGTACTGAGGGGAAATAAAGTCCGGCTTCACTCTAACCCGGAATATTTTACCCTTTCCGGAACAAAATCACCCTGCGGGTGAATGAGATTACCTGCGCGCCAGCAAATGTATGTTGTTTTTCGCATACATTCGGGCTACAAGCCTGCGCGCTAGCATATGTATGCTGTTTTTCGCATACATTCCGGCTACAAGCCCGCGCGCCAGCAAATGTATGCTGTTTTTCGCATACATTCGGGCTACAAGCCTGCGCGCCAGCAAATGTATGCTGTTTTTCGCATACATTCGGGCTACAAGCCTGCGCGCCACTTATCCACAACAGAAGAAAATCATAATTCCCTAAACAACAAGGAAGCCTCAAGCGCCAAACGGTGCTTGAGGCTTTCTTGTTGTTGAAAACTAAGACTCCACCAACGCTTGAATCACAGGATACGAAACCAGATTCCGGTCCCTGTACGCCGCCGTGATTACATCCTGATGAGAGCTTAGAATCCCATTTTGCAGCAGCACCGCCTTGATTCCCCTTTCGGCAGCCCCGTTATAGGTGAACAGAACGCAATGCTCGGCGGCATAGCCGGAGAGAATCAGCAGATCGATGCCTTGCTCCCGCACAAGCTTTTCCAGATCCGTCTTCCAAAAGGCATTCGAGTATTCCTTCTTCACGTTGAAATCCGTCTCCTGAATCTCAATTCCGGGGATGATCGCGAACTTCGCTTCCTCAGAGGGCTGCATCCCTTCAATGTCCTGAATATGAATCACGGCATGGCCCTTGGCCCGCAACAGCCCGGAGACATAATTGATATACTCGCAGGCACGGTCAATCTCCTTCTGCTCCACCCCGCTGACATGGACCTCTTGCAGATCAATAATTAACAATCCGATTTTCACTCCTGCTTCCCCCTATCCGCTGATCCTTCAACATTACCCGATGCCGGCTGTTCATTCAACCAACCGCATACAAAAAACTGCAGTAGAATGATCCACCGGAATGGACCTTCTCTGCAGTATGGTTTGTCTTCACAGCTATCCTGATCCGGTTATTCTTTGACTCCGCCCAGTGCTACACCTGCGATAATATAACGGGACAGCAGGAAGTAGACTACGAACAGCGGCAATGCGGTCAGCGCCAGCCCCATATAGATGGAGCCGAATTCCGTCTTGTAGATATCCCCGCGCAATAAGCTGACCATGATAGGCATCGTATATTTCTCCTTCTGAGTAAGGAGGATTAACGGCATGAACAAGTTGTTCCAGTTGGCTACAAAAGCAAAAATGGCTTGTGTCGCAATGGCCGGCATCATCAGTGGCATAATAATCCGGTTAAAGGTACGGAACTCGCCAGATCCGTCTACACGGGCTGCCTCTACGATCTCAATGGATAGTGTAGCAAGCAGGTATTGACGCATGAAGAACACCACTGCAGGCGCTGCAATGGCCGGCAAGATCAGCGGAAGGAAGTTGTTGGTCCAGTGCAGCTTATACATGAATTGATAGAAGCCGATCGCACTGGCTTGGGAAGGAATCATCATCACGCACATAATGAAGGTGAAGAATGCACCCCGCAGCTTCCAGCTGTAGGTTACCAGTCCGTAAGCAGCCAGTGAGGAGAAGTAGACCGTACAGAGTGTTGCACCGCTGGCAATAATGAAGGAGTTCATGAAGCCTTGCAGTGGATCAAAGCTCTTGTCGAGCAGCACCTTCAGATTGCCCATCATGTGGCTCGAAGGGAGCAAGGAAAGTCCGCTCTGAATCTCCGGTGTAGAGCGTGTAGCGTTCACGAACATAATCCAGAACGGCAAAATGCTGAGTACTGCCAAAGCGATGCAAACCACGTAGATAATCGTCTTGTTGACAGTTTGGGTGACTTTACTGCTTTCCCGATTCTTCTCCATGGATTACACCTCCCTAGCCGCTGCCTGGGCAGCATTTCTGTGTGTTTGTTTTTGGATCTTCTTCAACTTGGCTGCGTCCCGGTCACGCATCACGTAGAACAGGAGGCCGGACAGTACAGCAGAAATCAGGAACATGATCATACTCGCGGCTGCAGCACGGTTATACATGTAGCTGCCCTTGAACGCCTGCCCGTAGATGAACATGGACGTAGTAAGCGTAGAGTCATCCGGTCCGCCCGCCAGGAATAATTGCGGAATATCGAACATGGTCAGACCGCCGACCATCGAGGTAATCAGGGTGAACAGCAGGATGGTACGCAGACTCGGCAGGGTGATCCGGAAGAAGGTCTGGAACCCGTTCGCGCCGTCAATCGCCGCCGACTCGAACAGCGCCGGGTTAATCCCCATTACGCCTGCAATCAGGACGATCATCGTGTTCCCGTACCACATCCAGAACTGGATGAAGGCGATAATGCCGCGGGCTGTCGTCTTATCCTGCAGGAAGAAGATTGGAGAATCGCTCCAGCCCAGCATCTGAAACAGGCTGTTGACCGGACCCATAGGATATGCGAACAATGTACTGAACAGCACGGCAATCGTACTTGCAGTGATGATATTCGGCATATAGAGCAGAACCTTGAACAAGCCTTGTCCTTTGACGTTCAGACGCTTGTTCGTGAACCAGGCGGTCAGCAAAAGCGCAAGGGCCATCTGAGGAATAAAGTTGGTAATCCACAGGAGGAAGGTATTGATCAGGGACTTGCGGAATGAAACATTATCGAACAGGAGATCCTTGAAGTTCTGGAACGGGTTATCAAGGATATGTATAGGCTTCGGAATGAGCCCCTTCATATCCGTGAACCCGATGACTGCTGTATACAGAATCGGGTACAGCGAAAAAATCAGAAAGGCAAGTACAAATGGAAAAGTAAAGATATAGCCGAATTTCGCATAGCTGACATCCTTGCGGCGCATGCTCTCACCTCTTTAGTTGATTATAGGGGCGGGGATAATCCCCCGCCCCCTTCGAATTCCTCTTATTCGCTTTCAATACCCAATTGGTCTTTGACTTGCGACTTGAAGGTTTCGATTGCTTTTTCCTTGGTCTTATTGCCTGCAGTGTACTCACGTACCTGTTCGCGCCAGGCTTTGTTAATCGTTTCGTCGAATTGGGTCAGGTTCTTACCTGAAGCATTCGCGTTGGCCGGAACGAAGACGTCGAACATGTTCTGTCCGCCGAGCAATGGAACTTCACCATTGGACTTGGACATCACCACAGAGGAAGCTACGCTATCCTTCGTGCCTTGTTCGCCTGCTTTCATCGTACCGTTAGCCCAGTAATACTGGAGGCCCGTCTCAGAACTGTCGAGTGTAACCCATTTAACGAAGTCTGCAACGGCTTGCTTCTTCGCTTCATCCTTGGTTACTTCGGCATTGGCCAAGAGCCAAGTACCGCCCCAGAAGAAGCCTGTGGTTGGTTCAGTTACAGCCCAGTCGCCGTTGGTATCCTTCACCTGACCGTTCATCACGTAGTTGATGAGCCAAGCCGGACCGAAGAATCCGAAGATAGGTTGAGCGCCTGCACCGGACATATCGGCATACCATGCTTCTGTCCAGTCTGTTGTATCGTTATGATAGCCGTTGTCTTTCAGCTTCTTGGAGAGATCCATGAATTCTTCACGCTTCGGATCGATGTGCAGCTTGCCGTCCACGATCCAGCCCTTGTCCGAGCTATTCTCGATCGGGTGCCAGATATCACCGTCGCCGGATACGATACCATAGCCTTTAGCCTTCAGCTTCTTCGCTGCATCGAAGAATTTATCCCAGCCGGGCCCAACCTCTGTTTTGATCTTAGCCGGATCATCGGTTCCGAAGACATCCTTGGCAATGGAGCGGCGATAGATGAAGGCACCGCCTGTAGCCTGGTAACCGAGGCCTTTCAGATGACCGTCAAGGCTGCTGCCGATATCTACAGAATACTGGGCGATGCCAGCATCTTTTACCATTTGATCATCAAGTCCGAGGTCTGCATAATTCGCAGCATAGGTGGATGCATCGCCTTGCGTGTATTTAAGTACAAATGCGGATTCCGCTGCGTAAATATCCGGGGCATCCTTCCCGCCGCCTGCCAGTGCCTGGTCAAGTGCAGGCTGATAAGCACCGTCTGTAGTTGCAATTACCGTAGTTTTGAATTCCACATTCGCATCAGGATGCGCTTCCATATACTTCTTGGTCATGTTCGGAATTTCATCGGTGAAGCTCCACAGATTGATCGTTACCTTCTCACCGTTACCAGCTGGAGCTTTGGTTGCCTCTGCCGCATTCGATGCCGGAGCCGTTGTTGCAGCTGCGCCGGACGAACTGGAATTGGAGTTCCCGCCGCATCCCGCCAGAGCAGACGACATCACGAGTACTGTTGAGAGCCCCGTTAAAACACGCTTCATACTTTTCATACTTTGCCTCCCCTTTTATATTCATCCTCGGTTTTTTGTAACCGCCTTCATATTATAGTGCTTGTCTCTCCCCCGCATAAGGAACCCCTCATTGGGAAAAATACCACTATTTATGGATTTTGCTCTAAAAAGTTCAAAAAAGACGCCAGGGCTATATGCCGAAGCGCCTTAACACATAGGAGAAGAATCATTCGTGATGGATCTCTCTACTCTTCATAATTCTTGCCAGAAGCAGGCCGTCGCTAAAATAGTATGCCTCATTCCTGGCAATGATAGATGGGTATAGGTTGACTGCAATGGTCCAGCCGTTCAAAACGAGGAAAATCAGCGGAAGGAAATAGTTATCTTCATTGCCGATTCCCATTGTAATATAAGCCAAAGACATTGCAGCAAGCTGGAACAGTACCCCGCCAAGAGCAAATATGGAAGAACGCAGCCTGCTGACCTTGTCACTGCTCCCCATAAGCGTTAACCCGCCGAAGCCATAGCAGAAAATAAATAAAGTTCCGCCAAAAGAGACCTGCCAAAACGGCTTTCGTTCTCCAATGGTTACTAATGGTACAGGATAGCCCACGAGTTTCCCTGCCAAATAATGCCCAAGTTCATGAACGAACGTGATGAGATATTTTAACAATGTCACCATAACCGTAAGGAACACCGTATTCACCACTGACGGCTCCTTAATGGATAACAGGAGAATAAAGACGATAAACAGCATCACATATGCAAATGTCCGATTCAAGCAGAACCCTGCCTTTACGAAATATTTTTCACCATTAACGAATAATTATCTTCATTCATTCTATCTAACTATGGCCTATTGGGGTATAAGTAATTAGTCGCCCGAGCTGAGAATGCTGAAACTTGTCATCATTCCTAACGTAGATTTGAACCATACAGACAAAGAAACACGGGAGAGGAGCTTGTACCTGATGGAGTATTACCGCCGCAATAGTTCAGACACCCTGGAAGAAGTCCACAGTTCCGCAAGCGGGCTTACGTCTGCTGAAGTAGACAACCGGCTGGCCAAGGAAGGCTACAATGAGTTGAAGGGTAAAGCAAAGGACCCGCTTTGGAAGCTGTTTCTGGAGAATTTCAAAGATCCTATGGTCATTGTGCTGCTCATCGCGGCTACCGTTCAGATCGTAATGGGACATATTATGGAATCCGTTATCATCTTCGTGGTGCTGATTCTGAATGCTGTAATCAGTGTAGTTCAGACCCGGAAGGCGGAGAGCTCACTAGACGCCCTGCGCAAAATGTCCGCACCCGAAGCCAAGGTCATGCGGGACGGGGCCTTACTGTCGATTCCGGCAAGGGAACTGGTCCGGGGCGACATCGTCTTCCTGGAAGCTGGCGATTATGTGCCTGCGGATGGAAGGATTATTGAATCCGGGAGTCTGCGGATTGATGAGGGCATGCTGACCGGCGAATCCGAAGCCGTGGATAAGCATACCGACCCGATCCTGCAGGAGGCTCCGCTGGGCGACCGGCGCAACATGGCCTTCAGCGGCTCGCTAGTCGTCTATGGCCGGGGAACGCTGGTCATTACAGGAACGGCACTCGGCACCGAGCTCGGGAAGATTGCCGGGCTGATCGAGAGTGCCGAAGCCAAGCAGACGCCCTTGCAGCGCAAGCTGGAGAGCTTCGGCAAAAAGCTGGGGATCGCCGTCCTGTTGCTGTCGGTGCTAATCTTCGGCATTCAGGCCGCACGCGTCTGGCTCTCGAATGATACGGTGGATACCACCGAGGCTATTCTGAATGCCCTGATGTTCGCTGTAGCAGTAGCCGTTGCCGCTATTCCCGAGGCATTGTCTTCTATCGTAACCATTGTACTCTCCGTGGGCACGAATAAGATGGCCCGGCAGCATGCTATTATCCGTAAGCTGCCTGCTGTAGAGGCACTGGGATCAACGAGTGTCATCTGTACGGACAAGACCGGGACGCTGACCCAGAATAAAATGACGGTTGTGGATTATTTCCT
Source organism: Paenibacillus silagei (assembly GCF_017874735.1). Taxonomy (GTDB): domain Bacteria; phylum Bacillota; class Bacilli; order Paenibacillales; family Paenibacillaceae; genus Paenibacillus_AQ; species Paenibacillus_AQ silagei. The sequence continues at coordinate 13,246 of NZ_JAGGLV010000016.1, read as the reverse complement.
CCCCGGAGGACCGGAGGAGCAGTTCAAGCTGAAGGCCGATGACTGGTCGGAGGAAGCCCGCAAGCTGCTGCATATTGCTGTGCTCTGTAACGATTCCAACATTAATGAGGAAGGCAAAGAGCTGGGCGACCCCACTGAGGTAGCGCTGATTGCCTTCAGCAACAGCAAGGACAGGGATTACCGCGAGATCCGCGATAACTTCCCGCGCGAGGCCGAGCTGCCGTTCGATTCGGAACGCAAGCTAATGACCACGCTGCATACGTTCGAAGGACAGAAGGCCCTGCTGACCAAAGGCGGCCCGGATGTCCTGTTCAGCAGATGTTCCCATGTCCTGCTCGAGGGTCAGGAGGTTCCGCTGACGGCAGAGGTCCTGGAAAACTTCAATGAAGCGAATGAACAGTTCTCCAGCAGAGCGCTGCGCGTGCTTGCTTATGCCTATAAGAACGTGCCGGACACCATGACAGAGGTGGGGCTTGACGATGAGCAGGATCTGGTGCTGGTCGGCCTGTCGGCGATGATTGACCCGCCGCGCGAGGCTGTATATGGCTCCATTGCCGAGTCCAACAAAGCCGGTATCCGCACAATTATGATTACCGGGGACCACAAGACTACGGCCCAGGCGATCGGCCGCGACATCGGACTGATGGCGGAGCATGAGATCGCCGTCACCGGCCAGGAGCTGGATGCCATGTCCGACGAAGAGCTGGACAGCAGACTGGAGCAGATCGGCGTGTATGCCCGGGTCTCCCCGGAAAACAAGATCCGGATCGTCAGGGCGTGGCAGCGTAAGGGCAAAATCACCGCCATGACCGGGGACGGCGTCAATGATGCCCCGGCCCTGAAGCAGGCCGATATTGGGGTTGCGATGGGCAGCGGAACCGATGTCGCCAAGGATTCGGCGGCTATGATCCTAACTGATGATAACTTCGTATCGATTGTCAATGCAGTGGCTGTTGGCCGGACAGTGTTCGATAACATTAAGAAGGCAATCGCCTATCTGTTCGCGGGCAATCTGGGTGCGATTATCGCCATCCTGTTCGCCCTGATCTTCGACTGGATCAATCCGTTCACGGCCATTCAGCTGTTATTCATTAACCTGGCGAACGACTCCCTCCCGGCGATTGCGCTGGGCATGGAAAAGGCCGAGCCGGATGTAATGAGCCGCAAGCCGCGGGACATCAGCGAGGGCATTTTTGCAGGCGGGATGATGCAGGCAGTGATCACCCGTGGTCTGCTGATCGGGATTGCCGTGATTATCTCCCAGTATATCGGGCTGCAGCATTCGGATGAAATGGGGATTGCAATGGCCTTCACCACGCTGATTCTGGCGCGCACCCTGCAGACCTTCGCTGCCCGCTCCAACAGCCAGACCTCTGTGGAGGCCGGCTTCTTCAGCAACAAATATGTAATCGGCGCGGTCTTGATCTGCTTTGCCTTCTACGGCATTGCGGTCCTGCCAGGTGTCAGAGAGATCTTCTCGATCCCTGCCACCTTCGGGATGAACCACTGGCTGACCGCCACCGGACTCGCCCTAGGCGCAGTCATTGTGATGGAGCTGGCGAAGCTGATCCGCCGTCTGCTGCCTGCGAAGCAGGCTGCTTAAGCTAGGCTAAGTTAACGAACTTAATAACAGCAATAAGCCTGCACTCCCGGCATGGGGGTGCAGGCTTTTTATACTCAATCACTTTTTCAAATGATAAGGCACTGTAGTGACAATCACATCGCTGCGGAACAGCAGACGGGCGCGTATCAGCAGACTCGATTGATTATGAAGGATATTATGCCAGCCTTTCTTTGGAATAAACTGTGGAATAATTACCGTTACCCTATGGTTCAACTCTGCGGCCTTCCAATTCACTTTATCAATAAACTTGGTCAACGGCTGTACAATGCTTCTATAAGGAGTATATAGGGTTACTAACCTTACGTCCGGCTGCCACTTTCTCCACTTCTCCTCGAACACCGCTTCATCTTCCCGCTCGAAGGGCACGTAGACGGCTATAATCTGCTGCGGAGACAGCGACTTGGCATATTCCAGGGAGTTCATCACGACATGAGTGATTCCGGCGACCGGCACGATAATCACATTGCCTTCAATCTTGATCGTTTCCTCACAGGTAGTAATTCTAAGCTGGTCCGCAATGGCCTCATAATGCTTATGAATCCGGTGGAACACCAGGAGCAGAATCGGCAGAAAGACAAATACCGGCCATACCTGAGTAAACTTGGTCATGAAGAACATCATCGTCACAACGAAGCTGATTAGAGCGCCAACGGTGTTGATGATGAACTTTTGCACCCAGCCTGCTGGCTTTTCCCGGAGCCATTTCACCATCATCCCGCTCTGCGACAACGTAAAGGGAATGAACACACCTACAGCATATAAAGGAATCAGCTGCTCCGTTTTCCCCTCAAAGACATAAATCAGAACCATGGACAGAACACCCAATATGATAATACCGTTGGAGTAACCCAGCCGGTCTCCCCGCATGGTGAACATTCGCGGAATGAATTTATCCTTGGCAAGGTTCACAGCCAGCAATGGAAAGGCGGAATAACCGGTATTGGCAGCCAGGATCAAGATTAATGCAGTCGTTCCCTGGATAAAATAGTACATCGCATTCCGGCCAAAGGTTTGCTCGGCAATTTGCGATACCACAGTGACGTCAGCACGGGGAGCAATCCCGTAATAATAGGCTAACACCACAATGCCTGAGAACATCACGGCCAGTAAAACTCCCATGGCAATTAAGGTTTTGGAGGCGTTGGACGCTTCCGGGCTTTTGAAATTCGGTATGGCATTGGAGATCGCTTCGACCCCCGTTAACGCAGAGCTCCCGGAAGAGAATGCGCGTAATAATAGAAATAGGCTGATCCCCGCTACCGGAGTACCCAGTGAGGTATGCAGTTCTGCCGGAACGTTACCTGACAAGATGTTGTACAGACCTGTACCAATCAGGATGAATAAGGCCAGGACGAATAAATAGACCGGATAAGCGAGGACGGAGGCAGATTCCGTGACCCCTCTTAAGTTCAAAATCGTGATCAGAAGCACAAAAGCAATGGCAATCACCACTTTATGCTCATGCAGGCTTGGAAACGCTGAGGTGATGGCATCCGTACCCGCCGAAATACTTACAGCCACCGTTAAAATATAGTCAACCAGCAGCGAACCGCCGGCTATTAACCCCGGATACTTGCCCAGGTTCTCTTTGGACACCACATAGGCGCCCCCGCCGTGGGAATAAGCAAAAATAATCTGCCGGTAGGACAGAATGAGCGCGGTCAGCAGGATCAACACACCCAGCGCAATCGGGATCGAATACCAGAAGGCGGCTGCCCCAATCGTAACCAGAACAATCAGAATCTGCTCCGGCCCATAGGCAACGGATGACAGCGCATCTGAAGACAGTATAGCCAGCGCTTTCTTTTTATTTAACTTTTGCTCTCCCAATTCACTGGACTTTAAGGGCCTGCCAATTAAAAATCGTTTTAAAAATGAAATCACTCGGTTTCACCACTCGCTTATTATTTGTAGGATCTTGTTTGTACCCCATCTGCTCCCATTCTCGGACACAACAAAAAGACCACAGAAGAATGTTCTGTGACCTTCAACATATCATGTCCGGCATTAATATAGCGTTAAGGATTACGCAAAGACATTAAGATTGCATTAAGATATTAGGGCTGGCTGATGGACCCATAGCCTCCGCTTGTTCGGCTTCAGGTGTTTCCCAGTCTAGCTTTTGAATAAATGCTTGAATGTCTTCCACGTGCTGCCCCCTACTTTGCAATTGTCTATTCCCTCTGTTCTTCCACCCAAGTTCCATCCTTATAGATGAAATAACGGGGATTCCCCTCCCGGTCCCGTGCAACAATCTCTCCGGCAGGCCCTTCCCCGCTCTCCTCCATCACTTCAAATGAAGCCTCATCCCCGGCAGGGAGCTTCCGGTATACTTGCTCCAGCCCGTCTTTTCCCGTCTTGCTGCGGACAACGTCACTCTTAACGGCAAAGATCATATTCAAGTCTAAACGGACCTCTCCGCCCAAGACAGGCAACACCCCAAGCACCCTTCGCTGGGAGTCGATGACGTCAAACCCCATTTTCCAAAAATCACTCAGCTTGTGAACCTGATAATCCCCGAGCGGATACACCTGAACGGCTGCCTGTGGAGTGAGTGTGAATTTACGCGGAAGCCCTTGTTCCAGTTGCATTAGCATGGCAAGCTTAAGACTGAGATACAGGACAAGAAACACAGCACAACCCGAACTAAGCACCCGTCTTCTGCCCAACGACACCGGAAGCACAAAACTCATAACCCCCACTAACATAGGCATCCAAACCGTAGGATCACCAAGATAGATCAAGGGCAGCGTATAAGCTTCGCTGGACAGCGGATAGACCAAATGGACCCCATGTCCCAAATAATCTACCAGAATATGCCCCAGCACACCCCCCGCTAGACACAGATATAACTGGGTATACGAATATTTTTTCAGCAGCAGCCTGAACAGGAACACAATCGGAACCATAACCAGCCCCATGACTATAATGGAATGCGACCAAGGAGATACATACCTGTTCCCCAACAGATCCGGCACAATTCCCAGGAACGAGGTCAGTCCGAGCAAAACCACTTTTTCCTTAAAAGAAATCGCCTTGCGCATAAGCACAATCGATACAATAAAACTGCCCGTAAGCAGATGTGTAGCAATATGCATTGCCAATATCATAGACACCTGTAATCCCCCCGCTTTGGTTGTTAAGCTTCACTACTCAGAGCCTGACAAGTTATAAACAAATGGAGCGGGGAAAAGGTTCATTTGCTTAGTTTATTCTTATATGTTTGTACCTTTATATTCATTCTGTTCGGTTAGCTTAACGAAGCCCCCGGACCTTCAACCCCTCTGAAGCATCCAGCGTCACTTCGCAGACATCTGTCCTGATCGTTAGCGGATGCGGATAGGCTTCCTCCTGATCAGACATGAACCAGACCCGGCCTTGCTTCACAGCAATAATGAGCCCATGCTCGTCACCGGCAGCAGCGAACTGGTTACTATAATCCTGCCAAGGAACGATCCCTACCCGGGATAGCTTGAGCAGCGCCTCCTCTGCATCGGGTACAGGCAGACCGATCTCACTTACACACAACAGACTGGCTGGAGAAAAGGCTTCATTGGCGGAATTGTTCAGATTGTGCCGGGCAATCAGCTCTACAATATTACCTGCCGGATCGTAGAAATAGATGGAATCGGCATTCCAAGACTCGAAGTGCACAACTTTCTGGCCCTCACTAGGAATGATAGATACCTTTGGAGTGATCCAGCGCAACGCTTCATTGATCTGGTTCTCAGGAATATTGAACGCAAAATGATATTTCGGCTGTCTGCTTGGGTTAGACTCATTGAAGGTTAGACTGGACTCGCCCGCTCGTACACTGAAGGATGCCCGATGTTCCTGGAATACCGCCAGCCCAAGAGTATTCTCATAAAAGTCTTTCATTTCCTTCAAGGAATGAGTCTGCATCTCTACTTCTCTTATCATCTAGGATCACCTCTGTTTGTGGCATAACAGCCAGATCTTTGCTTCCATGGTAGCCATCCAGAGAATGGAAGTCAAACCCGCATCTGCAACTTCTGTGCAACATCCGCGTCCATAACAATATGGAAAATCTATCTATTCTCTGAAAACAATAGGACAATCGAACATTACAGGAGGTTTCTATATGCGCTATATGGCAGCAATTGTGCTGGCGGCAGCTCTGCTCTCAGGGTGTCAGGGGGCAGACAAGGCCGGTGTGAACGGCTCTTCCCCGTCCCCATCCTCACCCGCAGAAGGGTCACCCACGGCTATGTCAGCCACACCTACCACTTCAGCACCTTCAAGCGAGGAGGAGCCGCTGCTCTATATTGAGCAATTGAAAGTGATCGGCGGCGGTGGACAACTGATACAAGTGAAGTCGAACAGCGATATCGATAAAAAATCATTGGAGCAAGCGATAAAGAATAGTCTGCAGACCAGTGATCCCGAGACTGAATTCCGTTACACGCTGGAATGGGAGTCCCCGCGGTTTGTGCAAATCCGCCTGCATCTCGATGAGGGCAGTGTCTGGTCCGGGACGTTCAATCTGGATGAAGCCGTCACCACAGACGGGCGCAAGTATGCCAGCACGGAGCAGCCGTACCGTAACACGGTAGTGATCAGAGCTGGAGACGGCGAGGGCAGTCTGTTGTTCCAAGGCGTCACCTCCGGTACCCGGCGCGTAGTACCTGCCTGGAACACGGGCTGGATCAAGTCCATTCAGACCCGGGAATCGGTTGCCCCTTCCTATCTGTTCTACGGACAGGAGAAGCATCATCTGGTGCACGCCCTGACAGGCGAGGCGCTGGAGATTCCGGTTTTTGCTCAGGAGAAGGGTGCCTACGGCAATGACTATGGTTACCATGAGATGTATTCTGACCGCTTCTATGGGGACTTCACTTATATGATCTCGGGCAATAAGACGCTGTATCGGGTAGACCTGAAGGGCTTCACCCGTACGAAGCTTCATGTATTCAGCAAGCCGGTCTACGGCATGTCCTCCTCGCCTGACGGCAAGCGCATAGCTGTATTAACTGCTCATGACGAATACATTGGACCTGGGGCGGACTTGACGGTGCTGGATCAGAAGGGGAAAATACTGCATTCGCAGCAGAACGCCGCCTTCATCTCCCATAGTGACGGCTTCCTGTTCGTCTATTCTCTGACTTGGGAGGACGATTCAAATCTGATCCTTCCCGCAGACAGAGGTGAGCATAACCCGCTTGGACAAGTCCGTTACAACACCGGAAGCAGAACGTCCACGGCGATGCAGGATCAGCGGATCACGGACCAGCTAAAGAAGGATCTCGCAGAGCATGAGCGGCAACCGCATAATGACCTGTTGCTATCCGGGCTGAATTGGTCACCCGACAACCGATTCGCAGCCTTCAAATCCGGCACAGGCGCCATTCAGGTCTACGACACACAGGAGCGGTCCTTCACGTTCGTGGCCGCAGGCACACTGCTGGGCTGGATGCCGGATGGAACGCTGGCCTGGGCGGATATTAAGGATCATGTGTATACCCTTTGACTATACTTCTCCCCAAAAAATCTCAGTCTCATATTCAAATGGAACCACACCGCCCTGATTATGCCTGTCAAATATATTCTGCAGCTCTGTCATCATCGGATTGTAATTCGGATGTCCGGGCACAGGGCTATAGGAGGAGGATAACAGCCGGCCGCTCAGACCCTCGAAATCGAACTCCTGAGTCATTTCAAACTGGCTTTTATGCATCGTATTCTCTTTAAAAAAAGAGACAAGCATCGCCTGAGAAATGTTTTTATGATTCACTTGTTCATAGTCGGTTCCGTAGGTGTGAAGCAGCTGATCGTACTCTTCACGAAATGAAGTACCGTTTGTAAGCCGGGAATTCCATATGAGTATGACTTTCCCGCCAGGCTGTAGTATTCTGCGGAACTCCGTTTGCGCGGCTTGCCGGTCAAACCAGTGAAATGCCTGCGCACAGACAATAAACTCAACCGACTGATCCGGTAACCCGGTAGCTTCCGCAGACCCTGATCTACTCTGGAAGCTCGGGTTGCTGTTGAGCCTTTGCTCTGCGGCTTCACGCATGGCCTGATTGGGCTCGACCGCGATGACCTCGCTGCCGCGTTCCAGAAGCAGCTTGGACAGGCTCCCTGTGCCTGAACCGATATCTGCTATTTTACTGTTCGGGCGCAGACCAATATTGTCGTACAAATAATCAATAGCCTCTTGTGGATAGCTTGGGCGGTACTTCAAATAGGAATCGACCCGGTTCGAAAACCTTTCACCACTGTTCATCGCTGTTCACTCTCCTATTTTGTTTTCTTCGGAAAACCGTATACGAATAGTATCACACCAATTAACGTAAGGATTGGCACAAAGAGATTATCGAAGAAGCCTGCGATATGAGTTTTAGGCTGGAAACTCAACAAGTTGGCTTCGTATAACGCAGAAAATTCATGACTGCGGGCGATCAATGTACCTACACATTCGATCGTGTAGATTAATGCGGCCGTAATCAGAAAGGCTGCCCCTAGTTTTCTGTATAAGTCGTTGCCCATGGAATATTATTGCCTCCTCTACCCTTGATTGATTTAGTTACGGTTTCACCACTCCGCCCGGAAGCTCGGAAGCCGGCGGCCAGACGATGGTTCCGCTGCGGTTCATGTAACCTCTGATTTCCTCGCGGGTATCTGGAACCAGCAGGGTGATTTCTGCCAGTTCGCCTTTAAAATCAGCGGCCCAATAGAGTTGCGGCTTAACCACGAAGCGTCCGGAGGTATTAATATAGCCGTACCTCTGCCCCGGGCTTGCCGGTGCCAGACCACCCTTGAACAAACCTCCAGCCATGAATCCCTGAATGACCTTGGCGCCCTTCTTATTAATATAGAAGGTGGCTCCATTGCGCTCGACGAACGCCAGACCTTCCGAGAACGGCTGGGCCATGCTGAACTGCGGCTTAATCAGGTAATTGCCTGTTTTGTCGATGTATCCGTATTTGCCGTTCACATACACAACTGCCGCCCCGCCGGAGAACGGTGTGGCGTAATCATACCTTGGGGTGATGAGAAGCTTGCCGGTGGTGTCGATATAGCCGTATTTGCCGCCAACGGCAAGTGTAACGGCCGCCATGCCTTCCGAGAAATCAGAAGTAAAGCTATATCTGTAAGGAACGATAAGCTTGCCCTTCGTGTTAATGTAACCCGAGGCTTTACCCATATTGACCCGGGCCAGACCTTCGGAGAAATTAAATGCCCGGACATAGATTGGCTGTATGGCCACCTTGCCTTGGCTATCGATATACCCGTACCGGGTCGCCGTGGCCCCGCCGGCGAGTTGAACCTTCGCTGTATACAGCGCGCGGTCATTATACAGAATACCGGCATCTCTCAGCTTATATTCGAACAGCTTCGTACCGGCCGAACTGAAATAATATTGCTTTTTGGCTGCATGGTCCTCGACATACACCGTCCCTCCGGGCTCCCCTGAATACCCGTTTCCGTCGTACACCGCTTCGATAACCACCTTGCCTTTGCCGTTGATGAAGCCGTATTTCCCGTTCACTTCAATTGGATATAATTGCTCGGCCGTCTTGGCCTGTACTGCGCCCGCACCGGCGGCCTGGGCCTTGTCCTGCGATGGACCCGCTACGCCTGCACTGAACACCATCGTCGTCATAAGTAGGGTTAAAGCCAGTTTCTTTAACACTTGCGGTTCACACTCCTTTGAGACTATTTTCCATTCTTTATGTATAGACGGCGATTGTAGCGGTTTTGTTGTGCATGATTTGGAAGATTGATAAAGATCGCTTTCCAAAAAAAAAGCTGCCCCTTGCGGATGGGGCGTAGCTCCTTCAGGTCGAACTCCTCGCAGTCTACATAGATGAAGCCAATGAAATGACAGCTATGAATTGAACCAATAAGATCAGGAAAACAACGTTCCAAATGCTCGGAATAGATGCAATCGCGAAATAGAAGGAATAGGGTGCCAGCCAGATCAAAGAAATGGCCATAAGTATGCGAAGACCACGCCAGATTGAAATGGCCATGACGGCTGAAGGTACAATGAGCATGAGGACCACAATCACTTGGGTGCTGTTGGATACCGCCTGCTCACTGTAAGGGTTATCAAACAGAAACAGAAAACTTAGTCCAATACCCAGTAGGGATAAGAAAAAGCCCAACCACTTCACCCCAGATCTCAAATTCCCCACCTCCTGTTCACTGTGGATGATAATCAGAGAATCCCGAAATCAGAACTCTAGACCCCTTGGTGACGCTATCCACCTTCCAAGTTCCGTTCGCGAATATTAGCGAGACTGTCCGATCTTCTGCATATTGATCTTCACCTGTAAGACCATTCGCTACTATTACAGATTGTGAGAATATGGCGGAATTCTTACTAGTGTAAATAGGTGAAGTAACAGGCGTTTCATAAGTACCCGCTGTTTTCAATCCTTTGTTCTGAGTAATAGACTTAATTAATTTATCCGTGAAGTACGGTTTAAAGGTTGAATTCACATTTTTAATTGAAGATACATTTGAGGCTTGATTTAATTTATCTGATAGAAGTTTCAAACGTGCTTCAGAAATTTTATTCTTTTCCGGAATTTGAACAGATGGGGTCTCCATATTAACAACCAATCCTTTGTTGCCCACTGTTACTGTTGCTTGTTTAGACAGTTGGTTCCACATTACCGTTGCCCCTAACGACTGACTAACAAAACGAAGAGGAACATAAGTTGTTCCATTGATGACTTGTGTTGCAGTATCCAAATCGACATATTTCCGTGACGGTGTATCTGGAGTTTCACTCGATGGAGCAGATTCAATAATCACACGTTTGAAATTTGCCGCAAGCCAAATCGTCGAATTCCCGTTTTTGATTTTAACAACTTTATCTGTTTGAAACCATTCCAAACTTGCGCCAAGATTTTCGGAGACAGCACGTAGGGGGATTAATACTCGACCATTGTTTATTTGACCATTGTTAATCGTTGTAGATGTTTGTATCTCAGCCGCATAACTAGACCCAGTCGTTAAAGATAGCATAAGAAATGCTGATGAAAGCAATGCAATTGTCCATTTTTTTATAATAATATTTCCTCCTCTTAAATAATTCACCACAAATCACTCTCTCGCATCTGATTTCTCTAAGAAAATACAATTCAGTCCAACAAAAACTCCCCATTTAGCAACAGGATTTATTAGTTCACCTGTTTACCGTGTGGGGAGCAATTTACTTACAGTAATATGGTCTTAATGTAATCAGCCTTTACTGTGCAGAGTAATCAGGTAACCGTCCGGATCGGCGAAGGTAAAGGTACGTCCAAAGGGACCGTCGATGGGAGCGGATGTGATTTTCACGCCTGCTGCTGCGAGTTTATCGTGAATGGCTTGCGTATCCGGGGCATAGAGCCATAGCGCAACACCAAGTCCAGGCTGAGTCCCCGTACTGAGTTCGACACCCGGCAATAGGTCACGAAGTGCAAAGGCAATAGGCTTGGTGTCAAAAACCACCGCATGAGGCGGGCCCGCCTGTGAACGGACGAGTCCAAGATAGTGTTGATAAAATTCAGCAGAGCCTTCAAGATCGCTGACCTGAAGTGAGATGAAATCGGGTCCAATAGCTGACATAATATAGCCTCCTAATATTCACGTTTGTAGGTTAATATAGTCTTCATTATACCCACCCTTCCTGACAACGTTATGTCAGTAGCTGATGTTGTACATTATCGCACTATACAGAAAATCTGCCGTCCCCTCTTTGAATTGATTGAAATAGTTGTTGAACCGGGCATCGTATTTGTAATTATGGGCAATACAAGCTAGCAACTCCGCATCACACGGCATGAATTGAATTAGAATTATTTTCCACTCTTCAATCAATTGCTGGACTTCATCAGAGGAAGGTTCCTGACCGGAACAAGCCACAATTCGCTTGAATATTTCCTCAAAACCGGAGAAGTATCTCGCTTGATCCTCTGCCGACATCTTGGCCATCACTTCATCATAGGCTTGGTACGCCTCTGTCTCTCCATAAATAATCTCCGCCTCATTCGCATACTGTTCCTTCAAGGGCAGGATCGGGGAATGGTCGAAAATATGCAGAGTACTAACATCATTCCCTGAAACATATTCATCCAGAGCTGTCATGATATTTTCCAGTCTTTGTTTTTTTGCTAATAACGTTTGTCTGTGCTTCTTCAATACTTGCTTCTGTTCTTCCCGGGTCAGCTTTACAATGTCCGCAATTTCTTTCAGGGAAAAATCCATTTCCTTCAAGATCAGGATGGTTTGCAGTTTCTCCAGACTGCTGCGGTCATATAAGCGATATCCTTTTTCCGTTAGCTGTGCCGGTTTAAATAAACCAATTTTATCGTAGAAATGCAGAGACCGCGCCGTAATGCCTGTAATCTGAACGATCTCTTTAACCGCTAATAATGGTTTCTTCATCCCAATATCCCTTTACTTCTTCCAGTATTTGCGCAGCAGGCATTATGGTGGCCTCCCAAATTGTCTTGCCTGTTTTTCTCAAGTAATACTTGATTAGATGATACCCGCATGCGTAACCAGCACTGTAAGGCATATTGACCGGCTTAAAGTTCTGAAGCTCCGCAAGCTCGTCACCGTAAAGATACGGGGCAAAATGATGAAATCCGGTTAGTTGAAGCTGCTCGCGGAGCACGGGCTTAATACGCCTGTTAAGGGTTTCCGTATCAGTTCTAGTTACCCAAGGCCCCAGCAATTCTTCACCAAACAGGGAGGTGGCATAATTCTCCGCTAATCCTTCACTTACAATAAGCTCGCCCAGATCAACAGCATGGTCCCACTGAATGTATTGATAGCGGACATTATGGTTGCATTCATGCGCCAGCGCTGCTTTTATCCGGGAAAGGGTATGCTGATTGGGCAAGAGCGTAATCCAGATAAAACCAGGAATTCCTCCAAAGCCGCTATACCCTTCGTTTATAGTCAAGGCACGATTCTCTGGATCTCCCAGTTGAACAGTGAATAAATAGTCAGATACAGGAAGACTTATTCCATGTTCGATAAATTGACGGAGGCTCGTGGTTACGGCTTGCTCACACCCGGACCAGAACGAATTCACAGAGATCCACTCGACCTCAGGTAAAATATTCGGAGTCATCTGATCAGGTGCCCGGTTCATCATACTATTAAACGTAATCACGTCGAAACCATTTGCTTCTTCCGCTCTAAAAGGAATCTGTTGAATTTGCCATTGTTTCATAAAAGGAGCCAACATTTCGTTTCGGAACAACTCCAGCTTGTCCTCCGGCGGGGCCTCAATCACCTTTTGATAAATGTGGTCTGAACGCAGTGCTGTTATATTCATCTTAGTCACTTCCAGTCATCTATTCTTACAGTGAATTATGCACTATGACGCAACGTCATAGTCAAGCACATAGCAAAAACTCCCCATACCGTGAACAGGTTAACCTCTCACCTGCCTGCCATGTGGGGAGCATTCACTTATAGAAGCCTGTTGTTCATGCCGTTAATTAGACTCTTTTGCGCAATTTCTGAAATGCCGTGTATTCCTGATTGGACTTAATGTAGTGTGAACTACCATCCACCTAAGAGGTGGCGGCTTCTTGGTCAATGAAGCTACTGCTCCAAGTTTACCCAAGCTCAAAGGCTAGTCCCTAGCCCAAT
>NZ_JAGGLV010000015.1 GCF_017874735.1 Paenibacillus silagei | reverse complement strand
CGATGCTCGAAAAGCGCAATAGAACGGTTTTTCGCACGGGGTGTGTCCCAGTAACCGTTTCCGCCCTTTGATTTGTATATGTAGTGTTGACGACTACAGCCTCATTTAGAATGGATGCGACGGATGCCACCCACTTATTTTCATTCCTGGGGGGTGACAAGGCCTCTGTCTTGTCATGCCTGTTTTTCGACTACATTTGGCCTACGCGCTGCCCCCGGTCCCATTATGGTCGGTTTGTCATGCCTGTTTTTCGACTACATTCGGCCTACGCGCTGCCCCCGGTCCCATTATGGTCGGTTTTTCGACTACTTTTGGCCCCCCCTCACCCTCGTCCAGCCCATTGTAATCGGTTTTTCGGATTCCCCTTTAACGCAAAAAGGGTGCCACAGGCAGCTGCTTCATTGCGGCCTCTGTGGCACCTTTATATTATTCTTAAGCCGTATAGCCAAAGCCCAGGATCGTGAAGCTCTTGTCCTGATCCTCCGGCGCCATCCGGATCTCCACCACATGCTCCCCGCTCTGCTCATTGTTGTATAGAATCACAGCGTTGCAGTGCGTCCAGCTATTCACATGCGGATCTGCCGTCAGAACCAGCTTGCCGTCCACATAGACCTCCGCCTTGCCTACATCCGGGTTGCCCGAATCCTTGAAGACCAGGATCAGATTCTTGCTGGTGATTGTCAGCCTGAAGCGATCCTCACCGGACGCAGCCGTGTGCATCCAGTTATGCGGGAATTGCGGAGTGCCGAACGGATTGGCATCCATCTCCACCTGCTGCAGCTCCTCATCCGTACCGTGGAAGCCGCCTGCTTCAATAGCAATCGCAGTACCTGCGCTGCCCAGATCACTTATACGGTCCAGCAGCCGGACATGGGCAAAATCATTGCCGAGCTCAGGCGGTCCCGCCAGCATATCCTGCTCCTTTTCATCCAATCCCATCCGGGCGGTCTCGGCGAAAAGGTAGCCCAGGGAGTCCGCCATTACGCGGTGCCCGTCATTCGTGGGGTGATAGATATCGTAGAAGAATTGCCGCTTGGAGATGATATTTCCTTCGGCCTTGCTCAGCCGGAACTGCTCTGTTACTGCATCTTTGACACTGACCATCGGGAGATTATAGCGTCTGCCTACCGGGGAGAGGCGGTCCTGCAGGTTCCAGTCATTCACGAAGACACTGAACAGCAGAATGACGGCAGGCTGGTTCGGCGCAGACAGGATTTTGAGACAAAGACTCTCGAAGCAGTTGCCCTTCGTCTCGTCCCCTTCATCATTCACGGCAAATTCCACCACTACGATGTCGGGAGCGGCTGCACCATCCCTCAGCACATCCCGCTCATAGCGGATCATCCCAAGCTCAGAGGGCGTCCCGCCAACCCCAGCCTTGATGAAATGAATATTCTCTCCACCCTCCTTGCCGAATAGCTCCTTAAATCTTAAGTACGACTGATAGGCATAGCATTCTGTATGAATGGGCTTAGCTCCGGCCCCCTGTGTGATGGACCCGCCAATATAAGCAATCGTCACATCCTCTCCGCTTTCAGCCTTGTCCATAGCCCGCTTCAGCCGCCGGTTATTGCCCGCATACAGCAGAGACTTCGCAATCATCGCGCGGTAAGCAGACGACTCGAAGTCTACGGAAGGTTCCGCTGTCAGCTCAGGCGCCGTGTACCCGTCATTCAGGTAGAGAACGATGCTCGCTGTCGCCAGTTCCCCCTCCTTACTGAATTCAAAAGCGTATTTGCCAGGAGCCACATCCTCCTCAGACCACTCTGTCTCCTCCAGCTTCACTAGGATTTCCGTTCCATCGCCCGGGCAGGGGACCCGCAGCTGCGTGCCGGTCTCATACTTGCTGGTTCTGCCCCAATTCTGCATAAGAAAAGTGACTGCTCCCCCTTCTTCCGCCGTCTTCACGGACACTCCAATGCTGTGCACCAGCTTGCGGAAGCCGGTCCAGTCTCTAAGCATCGCCAGCATCTGCTCATCCGTAACCCCGCCTATGTATTTGGCCTTATCAATCAGATAATTGCCTTCCAGATAGACCTCCTGCGAGGGCTTGCCCTCCGCCCGGGCGGTTGCCTCAATCGCCGTCTCGAACATGACGAAGAAGCCGTCACGGCGCTCCACTGGATCTTGGGGTGCCGCCGGACCCTCCAGCCCGCCAAGCCCGATACCGCTGTTATACTCTTCCATAACCATCAGCCTCACTTTGTCTGAAGGCGCTCTCATCCATCTGGAACAGGACAGCAGTACCCCGCCGCCATGCCAGCTCTAGACTTCAGCTGCGCCATAATCGTCTTCATTAACGCTTTCATTATAGCCCGGGGTGCCGGAACAGCTCAACGTACAATCTGAAGCTCTGTTTAGTTATTACAACAATTCGCTTGTTTGCCTCTATTGCAGTATTCCGGTGGAGATGAACAGAATCATATGCTCTTTGATCTTGTCCTGATCCAGCGGCTCATGGGATTTGTTCCATTCCGTGGTCAGAGCCAGATACATCCGCAGAATCATAAACGCCGCCACACTGGCATCGCAAGGCTTCACTTCTCCGCTCCCGATGGCCTCCTCAATCTGCTGCTGCAGGAAGTCCAGCGCATAGCCCTCCATCCGCTTCACGCCTTCGAGCGCCTGGGCCGTACCGATGTCCCGTACCTCCTGGGCCAGCTTGACGAACAGCTCATGGTCCAAGCGGAATTCCAGAATGGAATCCAGCAGATTAAGCAGCTTATGTACGAAGGAAGTTTGCTGCGCAGCCACACGGCTCATCACCGATGTTAATTCAGAGGTCGCCTTGTCCAGAATTTCCTCGAACAGTTCTTCCTTGGTTTTGAAAAAGGTATAGATCGTGCCTTTGCCCACATTGGCAATTCTGGATACCTGATCCATAGTCGTAGCCTTATAACCAAATTGAACAAAGGACAGGGTTGCTGCCTGCAGGATTAATGCTTTACGGTCAATGGACATGGGTAACACTCCATTCTCTAGAATACAAATTGACTAGAATTTATTTCCGGTCATTAATTACCACCCAATTTACCACGCCACCGGGAAGAAGACAATATTTTCATCAAAATATCACCGGATTCGGCACTCCGCAAGCCGCTCTTCTGCACAAAATGTCACCAAATGAGTATCCATTGCCGTTCTTTCTGGGGTATGATAGTAAAGATGCAACCACGAAACTAATTGTATGGATGGTGGAATATGTCTGAAATCAAAAAAACATCTAAGAACAAAAAAACCGTTGTAATTCTGGCCGCTCTAGTCGTTATTATCGCTGCGGCTGTGGTAATCTGGCTTACAATGGGCAACAAGAGTGAAGACAGCCCTGCTGCTACCGGAACCCCTGGCGCTACTGCCTCCAAAGACGGCGATACGAAGTCCCTGGAGCAGACGTTTTATATTTATGATACGGTTGTGAATATCAAGGTGTTCGGCAATACGGTAGAGCAGAAGAACATGGATGATATTCAGGCTATGCTGGAACGGATGGATATCGAGTTCAGCCGCACCAAGACGAACGGGGAATTGTACGCGGTGAATCAAGCCGCCGGCAAAGAAGCCGTTGCTGTGTCTGATGAAACACTGGATATCGTGAAGCTCTCCCTCAAATATGCTGAGGAAATGGACGGGCTGTATGATCCGACGGTTGGCCCGCTTGTGGATCTATGGGCGATCGGCGAAGGCGGGGAGCATGTGCCTGACCAGGCGGCGATCGACAAGGCCCGGAGTCTGGTCAATTACAAGGATGTGATTGTTGATGAGGCTGCGAAGACGGTCAAGCTGGCCAAAGAAGGCATGGTGCTGGACATGGGCGGAATCGGCAAAGGCTATGCGGCTGACCGGATCGCCGACTATCTCAAGGCTCAGGGCCTGAACAGCGCAATGATCAATCTCGGCGGCAGCAGCATTATCGCCCTTGGCAACAAGCCGAACGGCTCCCAGTGGAATATCGGCCTGCAGGACCCCGATCAGAGCCGGGGCACCCAGCTGGGCACGATTAAGATTACCGATGAGGTCATTGATGCTTCCGGGGTATATGAGCGCTTCTTCATGCAGGACGGAGTGCGTTACCACCATATCCTCGATCCGCGTACAGGCTTTCCTTCCCAGAACGGGCTGAAGAGTATCACCATCATGAGCCCCAACGCGACAGACGCGGACGCTCTTTCCACCGGTGTGTTCCTCATGGGCCTGGAAGAAGGCATGAAATATCTCGAAGCGCTGCCGGAGAAGGTGGAGGCCTTCTTCATTACAGACGACAACAAGATCTATGCCACCTCTGAGCTGAAGAAACGGCTGAATCTGACCGATTCGACTTACCAATTCGCGGACTAGGCTGCTGATGCCTTCCCTCACCGGCCGCTGGATAGAGAATTGTTGCACATATTGCAGGATTCCTCTATTCCGATTTACCGGCTGAAGTACAATGTTGCATAATTTGCACAAATTCCGGTGGTTAGCGCAAGTTAGCACTGGAATTGTTGCATTTTGGGCAGGATTTCAGCATAAATCGCTTCTATGAGACAGGATTGTTGTAATTCTTGCAGGATTTCAGTGAAAATGTTACTGGCTATGAAGCGCGGGGCACATCCCTCGACGCCAAAACACCCAAAAGGTGCCCTCCATTATGGAAGGCACCTTTGTTTGTATTATCGGACACGCCTTTGTAATCACTCAGCTCTCACACCAGCGGCAGCCCGCTGAACTCCTTATAATTCTTGAAGATATAGCTCGGCCTATGGTCCGTGCCCGGCTGCCGCCCGCGCGGATTGTACCAGCATACCTTCCAGCCTGCCGCCAGCGCGCCTACTACATCGTTGGCCCAGGTATCGCCCACATAAAGGCTGTTCTCCGGTGTAGTTCCCGTCACCCTGTTGACATGAGCGAAGATGGCCGGGTCCGGCTTCGCCAGACCGACAGCATCCGAGATGAAGATCATCTCCGGGGGAATGATCCGGTCGATGCCCAGCCCGCGCAGCTTGCCCATCTGGTGCTCCTGCGGGCCGTTGGTGATAATGCCTACCGGATGGCCCAGGCTAATGAACCGCTGAAGCTGCTCTGCTACGCCGTCAATCATCTCAATCGTGTACTGGCGGGCAATATAGGAGGCCTGTATCTGCACCGCCTGCTCCCGGTTGAGCGGCAACCCATATTCGGCAAAAGCCAGCTCCAGCCGCAGCACCCGTGTCTCCTCCAGCTCCATCTCCCCGCGCAGATACTTCGGCCACAGCAAGTCGCTATGATGCCTTACCGTGTAGAACAGCTCCGCATAATCCAGCTTGTCCTCCTCAGGGGCCAGCACCTCACGTACAGCTTCCCTGAAGGGGACCAGGTGGTCATATAGTGTATCATCCAGATCAAAAAATACAGCCAGCTTACTGCTTGTCTCCACCACTATAACTCTCCTAACTATATCTTCAGAAATATAAATGATAAGTGAAAAAGCTCTCGTCCCGCTCATAACCCTGAGCTTCGTATAGACGCTGTGCACCGGTATTGGTTGTCATGGTGGATAGCGTCAAACCCTTGGCGCCTGTCCCCTGCGCGAATCCCTTCACGCCTTCAAGCAGCAGTGAGCCCAGTCCCTGTCCCCGCTGCTCCTGCGTCACAAACAGATCATTCAGTATCCACACCGGCTGAACCGTAATGGAAGAGAATGAGGGATACAGCTGCGCTATCCCATAGATCCGCCTGTCTTCACCTTCACCGGCAACAGCCATGAAGACAACAGACTCTCCGTTCTCCAGTCTTGTCTGCAGGAATTCCCTGGCGGCTTCCCTGTCCGGCTGCTGGCCGTAGAAGCTGCGGTATTCATCGAACAGCGGTACAAGCTCCTCCACATCCTCAAGACCTGCCCGTTCAAAACGATAATTCAACAAAGGTAATCCCCCTTATTCCCTGGAATCATAAAAGACATGACGGGCGGTAATCTTACCATCCTCAATATCCATCAGGCCGAAGGAATATTGCTTCTCCCTGCGTTTGTCCGTGGGCGATCCGGGGTTGAACAGCAGAATCCCGTTCTCCCGGCGCATCAGCGGCTGATGGGAATGCCCGAAGAGAATGCAATCTACGTCCTGGCCTTCAAAAGCGAGCAGCGCATTACCGTCCGTCCCTTTGCGGGAATACGGAGCGTGTCCGTGAATCATTCCGATGCGCATGCCTTCAAGCGTAAGGATCTTGCTCTCGCCGAAGCGCTCAATAATCTCATAGCCATCGTTGTTCCCGGCAATCCCCTCTACCGGAGCAAGCTCGGCGAGCATATCGTAAATCTCCGGCGACACCCAGTCTCCCAAATGCAAAATGATATCCACCTGGCGAAATTCCTTCATAAGCACGGACGGCAGCCCCTTGGCCCGGCTTGAGAGATGTGTATCCGATACCACTCCAATCTTCATCTGCATTCTCCTCCTTATTCAAAATGGCTAAGAAGCGCGGTAAACTGCGATTCCCAGCCATTTTTATGTTCAAATCCAAGTTTACGTTCTATCATTGTACGATGCCCTGAAGAGGGAATGCAAATTGAAGCTTCAGGGCATCGCGATCTGATCCTTTAGCCATTTTCATATATAGCGATCCTCACTCCGTCCAGTTCCACAGCCGCACTTCACCCACCTGGAGGTGACTCACCCATGAAGCCTCGCGCAGCTTCAGCAGCTCCTTGACCGGTCCAGTGACAACGGCTCCGTAGAGCTTCACCCCGTTCTGCTCCAGATAGGCCACGGAGGTGTCTAACTGTTCGATATACACCGCTCTGCCCGCGAGTGTCTGATGCTGCTGCAGCAGCTTAAGGGTCTTGATGAAATTGGCATCTCGTAGTTCTCCGCTCCCGTATGCCTCAACGGAAGGCGACACGCTGCTGTAGGAGGATACGGAGCTGAACCAGCCTGTTTTTTCCTTGGTGACCTCTGATTTCTTCATATCATCCTTATGCCAGATAGGCTGATAGGGGAAGCCAAGCGGATATACAACCACATCGTCATTCCTCGTTGAAGGTCCGGTATCGGCACCGAACCAGACAGGCTGAAGGTTCAGCGGCTCCAGCTGCTTCAGGAGTTCATCTGTGGTATATAAATGGCCGAGTGACAGAAACGCCTCAGCAACCGTACCTTCAGGAAGCTTCGCCAGCCTCTTCCACTGGTCATTATCATCCCCTCCAACGGCGCCGCCCTCCTCAGACGGATAATAGAACACTTTTCCAGACCCGTTCCGCTCATCCATCCAATTATATATACCATTATTGGCCAGTCCCAGAAGGAAATTCTGTGAATAATTACCAACCTGAATGCTCTCGCTGCCCACCTGCTTCAGCATATTCCCGGATAACTCCAACCGGAAAAAATAATGTGCATCCGATGACAGCCGCACCGTGGTGTTGGGGCGGGTAACGGCAATCGCTGATTCTACCACATCACGGTAAGTGTCACCCCGGTCTCCGGTGTTGTAGAAGACTACTGTGATAATACTGCTAATGACCGTAAAGATCAGGAACGCCGAAAATACAGTAAGTGTATTGTTAATCCGCGCCTTCCATTTGCCCCGGCGAATAATGGACTTCTCTCTTCGCTTCTTTTTCGCCTTCTTGAACCCTGGTGCTGCGCTTCCTTGCGGGTCCGTCTTGGTCCAACTCCCGGTGACCTGCCCGTCCTGCTCCTCCTGCTCCATCTGTTCCTCCAGATACAACTGATACGCTTCAAGCTTCGCCAGCTCACTCTCCAGCTCCTCACGTTCTTCCTCCGGGAGGGTACCCTCGCTGTATAGGCGCAGCTTCTCTTTGAACTCCTCACTCATGCTCATTCCTCCTCCGCTCCGCTTCACGCAGCTTCTGCCTGGCGCGGAATACGAGTATCTTGTATTGGGACAAGCCCACCTCCATAATGCCAGCAGCTTCCTTATAGCTCAGCCCGTGCACATCGTGCAGCAGCAAGGCATGACGCTGCCCCTCCGGCAGCAGGCTAAGCGCCCTGGCCACTTCCTCCCACCGTTCCTGCTTCAACAGAGTGCCTTCCGTTGTCTCCGGGTGGGGCAGGCTGCTGAAATACGCGCCTTCCTTCGCCACACTCCGCTTCTCTTTGCGCGTATAATCCACGAATGCATTATATGCGACCCGGAACAGCCACGGCTTAATCCGCTCCTCCCGGCAATCCTCCAGATACAGATACGCCCGGTAAAAGGTATCCTGCATCAAATCTTCAGCCGCATGATGGTCCTGGCAGAGGGAGCGCAGATAGCGGTAGATGTCGTCAACATAATGTTCATATAGTTCATCCAGCGAATTTGGCTCCATCTCCTCCCCCCTTACTCCATCCACGTATGAGAATGCGAAAAGTTACACCTCTGTACGAAATTTCCTGAAATCATCCATTTTGTTCGCAAGCAAAGTCCATCTTCCCCGGAGGCGGTGGTGCGGGATCCGCTAGGGTGCAATGGGCCGAGATGCGATGGTGCAGGGGGCGACGTGCAGGGGGCGCGATGTGCGGGGGTGCGAACCCCGCCACTCCCGTTGCGGACTGGAGATCCCTTATTTGGCCGGAACACAGCATTTCGCATGCCTGGCGGACTCAGATGCCGTTAAGCCCCCTCTCCAGCCTCCGTTTACGCTCCACAATACAATATAGGGGCTCCTGAGTCCGATACGAGCAGAAAAGCCGTCTTTTTCGCCAAATAACGTCCTCTGTGTCCGCATAACTCCCCAGATGACCCCAAAACCTCTAATTTGTAAACACCGAAGGCTAGCAGCCAGCAACGGCGGAGGAGCTCAAATTCAGCACAAAGGGAGCCTCCCGGCCCCCTGTATGCTAACTCTGGCGATTCATTCCCCAGCCTCATTCGCGCTGGCAGCCTGCTCTCCACGTATTTTACTCAATAAAAGCCGATGCTGGACGAAGCGTCCTTCATCCATTCCCGTTTGCGGCCCTTGTCCAGCTCGCCGCGCATGCCGCGCACAAGAAGCTCCACATCTGCCGTGCCGTTCTCATGCCATTCCAGTGCGGCACTGACATACAGCTCGCCGAGCTGGGTCAGGGAGAAATCCCCGGTCAGACGCGCAGCAGTGACCGTGCCTTCCTCACCTGCGAAGGCGGAGAAGCCGCGCAGCTGCAGATATTCAAGGCGCAACGCCTCGCTTGGCATCTTGATCTCATAGGCCCGGTCGAAGCGCCCGGCGCGGTTCATGAGACCCGGGTCGATTTTGTCAGGGTAATTGGTCGTGCCGATCAGGAAGATCCCCTCCTTGGAGGTGGCCCCGTCCAGCGTGTTGAGGAAGAAGGAGCGCACCTCCTGCGGCATGGAGTCGATGTCCTCAATCACGAGCACCATCGGAGCCAGCCGGGCCGCAGCCTCGAACACCTCATTCACCGATTCGCTGCTCGTATACTCCGTAATCTGCCAATAGAGCACCGGTCCCGGCACGCTTCCGGCAATGGATTTGACCAGGGTGGTCTTGCCGTTGCCCGGATGCCCGTAGAGCAGAATTCCCCGCTTGTACGGGATATCATAGGTCACATAGAAGCTGCGGTCGCTGTCGAAGAACTGATCAAGCGAGCGGTAGATCTCTTTTTTGATACCGGCGTCCAAAATCACCTCTTCACGCCTAACCGCACGCGTAATCGGCTCATCCTCACGGGAAATCCCGTTCCGCCGGTCGGTGAACACCGTCACCTTGTTGATATTCTGCTCCCGCTGACGCTTGCGCACATTACCAAGGAAGAACTGCAGCTGCTGATCCGATGCGGCAAATACATAATCCTGAAAGTTAATGCCGTTCTCCTGAAACACCGGAACCCGCGCCAGCGCAATGCCCATCGCCGGATAAGCGAGCACATTATTGCGGACCGACAGATGGATATGGTACTCCGGCTGCTCCTTCTCATCATCGAACACGAAGGTCCGGTCCTCCAGACGGTCAAAAATCCGCGCCACATGCTCCACCCCGGCATTCCCGCTCTGCACATCGTTCTCCAGCAGCTTCCAGTATTCGCTGTTGGGGTCATCGCTGGCATACAGCTCGTAACGGACACCGTACCGGGTGTAGAGGGCTTCAAGGATACCGTCCACCAGGCGGGCATACACATCGTAGCCTTTGATAATGCCGGCTCTCTCTTCATCATATTCATAGATTACAGCCGGTTTCTTGTTCTCCTGCTCCATCCTTATTTCGTCCCCTTTATCGCTGCGAGCGGCTTGCATTTGGCCACAACGGCAGCCAGGCCGGCCCCCGTAACGCTTTCTATGATCTCATCTACATTCTTATAGGCTTGGGGGGATTCGTCAATGATAGATTCCAGGGAATGCTGGTTCACGACAATCTCGTCTTCCGTTCCCACCTTCATCGACCGGGAGAATTCCTGGACACTCACCAGCCGCTTCGTGGCCGAGCGGGAGCGGATACGTCCTGCACCATGGCAGATGGAATAATAATTCTCTTCCCCTCCGGGCTGGCCGACCATGATATAAGAGGCCGTACCCATCGAGCCGGGAATCAGCGCCGGATGTCCGGTCCCCGCATAAGGGCGCGGATTATCCGCATGCTCCGCAGGCAGAGCGCGGGTGGCCCCTTTGCGGTGGACGAACTTGCTGCCTGCGGAAGTCTTCTCTTCCCAGGCATAATTGTGCATCAGATCGTAAAGGGTTCGCAGCTCGCACTTCGGGCCGAAGATGTCTCGAAAGCCCTCACGGACTCCATAAGCAATCAGGTGACGGTTCACTACCGCATAGTTCAGTGCCGAGTACATCAGATTAACATAGCGCTGCGCCTGCGGATGCGCCAGAGGCGCATAGATCAAGCGCGGGTCGGCGCTGCCCAGCCCCAGCTGGCCCATGACCTTGGCGAAGGCCGGGGTACAGAATTGATTGACCATGCCGCCCCAGGCCCGTGAGCCGGAGTGGATCATGACGACAATCTGCCCGTCCTTCAGCCCCCAGGCTTCCGCCACTTCCCGCTGCTCCTCCGCGATCTCAATCGCCTGAATCTCGACGAAATGGTTGCCGCCGCCAAGAGTTCCGAGCTGGCGGTGGCCCCGGTGCCAGGCCATATCCGGCAGCTCATTCAGAATCTCTTCGTCGAAGCCCAGCTTGCTGATCTCCACATGGGATAGCGCACTTGATTTCTTCGGCGTGTAGCTGTCCGGGATATACTTGTTAGGCAGTCCGTGCAGTCCCTTACGTACGATATTCTCCAGCCGGATATCACTGTAGTGGCCGCGCTGTTGAGCCTCCATCGGCAGATATTTCTCAATCGCGCGGACCAGCTTGCGGCGCAGCTTCACTTCACGCAGATCATCCACGTGCAGGTTGGTCAGATGCACACGCATTCCGCAGCCGATGTCGCTGCCCACAATGGACGGCGACACATAGCCTGATTCGGCATCCCAGACAGCCGTAGTGCCGATACAGGTTCCGACGCCTACATGCACATCCGGGGTATAGCTCATATATTCGATATTTGGTATCTGCAGATTGTTGTTAGCCATCTCCAAGACCTTGTAATCCAGCGTGCCGAATAATTGCTCACTGGCGTAGATTTTGAGGTCGCCGCCCGGAAGGGCCACCTCATGTTTATAGCGGGACATCTCTTCCGCTTGTTGCTTCATGCTATTCATATCTATTTTCATTTCCTCTCAGGTTGGGTTTCCAGGTACACAAAAAAGAGCCGCAGACCAGTTCTGATCATGCGGCTCCCGGCGCGCTAAGTGCAGCTTCCCGTTGAAGCTTGCACCCGTTCAAAGCACACCCGTATTCAGTTCAGACATCAGCAGCAATACCCTGCGCATTATGTCTTCCGGACGAAGGCGATGAGATCAGATCGTACATATGCGGTTGTCAGGTGATCCTGCTGTCTGTTCCGTTCATTTGTTCCAATCATGATCCGTCAGCCTCCCTTCTCTAAATGATAAACCCAATAATATATGGCCTTGCAGCAGATTGTCAACCCTTATTCTGGTAAAAAATTATTTTACTTAAATTTGGACCAGTCCTGATTGCTGTTCTCCAGCAGATGGCCGAAATCATTCTCCAGCCGCTTCTGCTCCGCCTTGCGCTTATCCTCGGCTGCCTTTAGGACAGCCTCCATCTTGTCCCGTTCTTCTGCCTTGAGCGCATCGGACTGCGCCTTTAGCTTCTCCAGAACCTCGCCGCTCAGCATATCCTTCAGGGTTGCCGGAGCATCCGTTGCCGCAGGGCGCGGGGCCGGTGTGTTCTTCTTCTTTTTTGCCATGGGAATCATCCTTTCATGCGGCTATAATCCTTAAAATTTGTTTTAGGCACAGGTCTTTTCGTTTATAATGTACAGTAAGAGGTGAGCCTAATGAAATCCACAGAGTTATGTCCAAGATTACAAAAAAGCATGGATATTATCGGCAGACGCTGGACGGGCTTAATCATCTATCAGCTTTTGCAGGGTCCCCAGCGCTTCGGGGAAATTGAGTCCTCGCTGCCTGTCAGCGGCCGGCTGCTGTCCGAACGGCTGAAGGAGCTGGAGCAGGAAGGCATCGTGCTGCGCGAGGTATTCCCTGAGACCCCCGTCCGCATCCAGTATTCGCTTACAGGCAAAGGCCGGGCGCTGGAATCCGTCATCCGCGATCTCCAGGTCTGGTCGGAATCATGGATTACGGAAGAGGAATGCCGTTCCGCCTTCAGCGCTCCTCCGCAACCTCAATAAGGCCTGTTGATTTATATATTTACAGCTTGCGGCCGATGATGACCAGATCGCGCGGGATGCCGTCAAGCACCGCGACTCCCGGCAAAAGCCCCCATTCTTTGAATTCGAACTTCCGCAGCAGGGCGAGGCTGGGCTCGTTATGGCCGAATACGAACCCGACCAGATTCTGCAGCCCAAGGCGCGGACATTCCTCCACTGCCTTGGCGAGCAGAATACTTCCCGCACCGCTGCCGCGGAATTTCTCATTTACATAGACACTAATCTCTGCTGTTCCATTATAGGCCGGACGTCCGTAGAACGACTGGAAGCTGAACCAGGCCGCGATCTCGCCGCCCTGTCTCAGTACCCACAGCGGCCGGTGATGGCTGCTATGCTCATGGAACCATCCCACCCGCTCCTCCACGCTAACCGGTTCAAGATCCGCAGTTACCACTCTTCCGGCAACCGTTGAATTATAGATCTCCACAATTGCTCCCAAATCCTCAATTCGTGCATCCTCTATGTTATAAGCCTGCCATTCCATGCTCTATTTCCTCCTAATTGTGGTATAAGCACTGTACATTAATTATACTCCAAGCCGATCATATTACGCAGTAGCTCTACAGTTGCAGCAATGCTGAAGCAACCCTACTGAAACCACATTACTCAAGTCCCGTCTGCTCCAGACTCCACTTCCATAATCGTGCGGCCGCTTCTGTATCCTCCGCCCGTGGCGTCAGTTCCTTGATCTTGCGGCGGTAATAATATTGCCCGCTTACCCCGTCCAGCTCCGGTGCAGTCGCCAGATAGATGGCCGTATCCGCCCCCTGCTCTGGAGTGAGGAAGAAGTAGGACACCAGCTTCAGAACCCGGCGTCCGAAGCCCGTCTCCCGGTTCACGCCGATGCTCGTTCCCACTGCACCCGGATGCAGGCTGTTCACCGTCACCTGCGTTCCCTTCAGGCGCGCAGCCAGCTCACGGGTGAAGAGAATATTCGCCAGCTTGGAGCGGCCGTACGCTTTGGCCGGATTGAAGCCGCGCGACAGCGTATGATCCTCCAGATAGAGCTTGCCGATCTTATACGCTCCCGATGCCACGACAACAATCCGCCCCTGTTCAGCAGCCTTGAGGTTATCCAGCAGCAGGTGGGTCAGCAGAAAGTGCCCCAGATGATTCACGCCCAGATCCAGCTCGTAGCCATCTGCTGTCAGCTCACGCTTCAGCGCTACCACCCCTGCGTTATTGATCAGAACATCCAGCACAGGATATTCGGCAGTGAACTCCCCGGCAAAAGCGCGAATGCTATCGAAGGAAGCGAGATCGCACAGCATCAGCCGGATCTGGCTGGAGCCGCTCTGCCGCACCGCTTCGGCAAGAGCCTCTCCCCCCCGCTTAAGGCTGCGGCAGGCCATAATGACAGTTGCTCCCCTGCGGGCCATTTCCACGGTTGTAGCCAGCCCCATCCCGGAGTTTGCGCCGGTGACCAGCACCGTTTTTCCTTGCATGGACATCTTCCCCTCTCCTGCATATAGGTCCTATAGGCAATTGTAGCGGCCTGGCCTAATCCGAGTAAGTATATGCTAGTTAAGGTTATGTTACATCATTTCAGAGGGTTAACATAGTCAAAAAACGGCCATTCTTCACTTCCAGTCCGGACGCAGCGCAATCAGCCGGTCATCCTGCGCCTGCGGATCTCCTCTGCCGTCGCGGTTGTTGGTCATAAGGTACAGAGTACCATCCGGCCCTTCCGCCACATTACGGATTCGCCCGTACTTTTCCTTGAACAGGCTGGTAATGGAAGGCGTTCCGCCCGCAGGCGGCAGCGATACCCTTAGGAGCTGCTGTCCGGCCAGATTGGCAACCAGCAGCTCACCGGCCCAGGGTCCCTGCGTAATGAAGGTCATTCCTGACGGAGCCCAGGTCTCCTCTCCGCTGTGGACCAGCGGAGTCACCAGCTTCGGCTGGCCGTCTCCGGTCTCATCGCCTTCGATCAGCGGCCAGCCATAATTGGCTCCGGCCTTGATGAGATTCAGCTCATCGTGATTGGACTGGCCATGCTCGGAGCTGTAGAGCGCCCCGCTCTCCGGCTGCCAGGCCAGCCCCTGGGCATTGCGGTGACCCATGCTGTAGACCGGCGATCCGGGCCACGGGTTGTCTTCGGGGATGGAGCCGCTGGCCGTAATCCGCAGGATTTTGCCGCCCAGATTATCCTTGTCCTGCGCCAGCTCCGGATCATAGCGGTCACCTGTGGTGATGTACAAGTACCCGTCCGGGCCAATCTTGATCCGCCCGCCGTTGTGGTTGGTGTCGCCCGGGATATGATCCAGCAGAACCCGGCTGATCTCTGCTGAGCTGCTTCCAATCTGAAGCTGCAGCACCCGGTTCGCCGGTTCGCCCTCTTCGGTACGGTATGTGTGGTAGACATAAGCCCGTCCATTCTGCTCAAAATCAGAATCCAGCGCAAGCCCCAAGAGCCCGCCTTCTCCCTTGCTGACAAAAGGATCCGAGAGCTTCAGCAGCGGAGCATCGCGCAGCTTGCCGTTCTCCATGACACGCAGGCTGCCGGAACGCTCTGTAATGAAAATTCGTCCATCCGCTGCAAACGCCATCTCCCAGGGAACCTCCAGTCCGCTGGCTAAAGTCTCAGCAGTATAGGGGAAATCCGGGGATACACCCGGAGCTTCATCAGGCTGGGCGTTGACCGGCGGACTGCCTTCTGCCCCATTCTCCTGCAGACTATCCTCCTGTGCAGCAGAAGTGCAGGCTGAAAGCAACGTTATCAGCAAGACCAGTGTTACACGCAGCAGACAGGTCCGGGAGAGCAACCTTATTTTTGATCCATTCATATTCCTAACCTCCTTCAAGTATTATCAGATCCTGATTGTGGCAACTATTACCCTGTGCTTCTCTTCCTCAAACGACTGAGGCTGCAGTGATAACGGGAGGTGCAGCATCCATTTTTATGAATTATAATGGGAACATTGCTGTTCAAGCGTGTAGATGAAAGGGGAACTAATGAAATGAATGCAGCTCTGCAACAACTGGAGCAGGACATGGCAGCCGCAAGCCTGGATGCCCTGCTAGTAACCGATCCCAAGCATGTGTACTATTTGACGGGCTTTGCCAGCAACCCGCATGAACGTTTTCTGGGCCTGCTGCTGATCCGGGGCGAGGAACCGGTGCTGATCGTTCCGGCGCTGGACGCCGAAGCCGCGCATGCCGCCTCCTCGGTGAAGACGATTCTGACACACAGTGACACGGACAACCCGTACGCTCTGCTGAAGTCACGCTTCGGCAATGTTAGTCCGGGCAGCATCGGCATCGAGAAGGAACACTTCTCCGTCAGCCGGTATGAACTCCTCGCAGAAGCGGTCGCCGCCGGTTCCTACCAGGATATCGGCCATCTGCTACGGGCGATGCGCGCGATCAAGACCCCGGAGGAAGTGCGCATCATGCAGCATGCCGCCGAGCTGGTGGAGGAGGTTCTCCGTCAGGGTCTGGCGCATGTCAAAGCCGGCGTCAGCGAGATTGAACTGGTAGCGGAGCTGGAGTATCTGATGAAAAAAACCGGTGCCTCCGGCCCCTCCTTCGACACGATGGTGCTGTCCGGTCCGAAAACGGCCCTCCCACACGGCGTACCGGGCGAACGCCTTATTCAGCCGGGCGATCTGCTTATGTTCGACCTCGGTGTGTATGCCGGAGGCTACGCTTCCGATATTACCCGCACCTTCGCGGTAGGTGAAGTGGACAGCAGACTGCGTGATATATATAGTGCTGTGCTTGCTGCCAATGAAGCGGGCATTGCCGCCTCCGTGGCCGGAGCGTCCTTCGGTTCTGTCGACAAGGCGGCACGTGATGTCATTGACGCCGCAGGTTACGGGGAGTACTTCATGCACCGTGTCGGACACGGGCTGGGCATGGACACCCATGAATATCCTTCGCTGCACGGGCTCAATAAGGACATTATCCAGAACGGCAACGTCTTCACCGTAGAGCCGGGAATTTATGTGCCGGGTCTCGGCGGTGTGCGCATTGAGGATGATGTGCTGGTCACCGCCGAAGGTCCGCAGACGCTGACCCGCTTCCCCAAAGAATGGACAGTGCTTAACCTGTAATTCTGCTGAGGGTTCAGGAAGCTTCAAGTTAGTTCGCAAGTCCGCTATACATCACGGCACACAAAAGCCCCAGTCTCCCGATCTTCGGGGCTGGGGCTTTATAATGGGGAGACTTACTCCCGGATAACAGGCTTCTGCTCTTCTTCGGCGAATTTGAAGGAACGGCCCAGATACAGCACCGGCGTGCCGGCGGCCGTGAGGATGAACTTGGACAGGTAGGTGGTCAGCAGAATCTCGGTCCACACCTTTATGTCATAGGTTCCGGCAAAAGCAATCGTGCAGAAGATCAGCGTATCGACAAAGGAGCTGATCATCGTGCTGCCATTCGAGCGAATCCATAGCTGCTTAGAGCTGCCGTAATATTTTCGTATCCAGGCGTAGAGCCGTACATCCAGGAACTGGCTGATAAAATAAGCGGTCAGACTGCCCAGCGCCAGTCTCGGCATCAGGCCGAATATCGTCTGCAGCGCGGATTGGGCAATGTCCGTCTCCTGCGGCTTGAACACCAGCACCATCTGCATAATGACGGTCGTCATCAGCAGCGTGAAGAAGCCGAACCACACAGCGCTCCGCGCTTCAGCCCGGCCGTACCGCTCATTGAGCAGATCACTGGTCATATAGAGTGTGACATACATCGTATTGCCCAGCGTCATCACTATATCGAACGGCATCGCAATCGTCTTGGCAACCTGGATATTCGCGACTACGGTCGCCATGCCGACCCAGGCGTAGAGCCCTTTTTTACCGAATAAGCGGTAGCACAGCAGAAAAAACACAAAATTAACGACAACAAAACAAACGCCCCACAACAAGTTAAACATAATGCCTGGTATTCCTCCTAGTTTTGGTTACGCGGGATGGTTACGAACCGCGGATCGCAGTAGTCAAGAAACAAAACATTATTACTCTATCACATACAAAGCTAACATGCTATGAAATTTTAAATTTTCAGAAAAACGGCATTTCGTTGCTTCTTTTTGCCGAAATAGTGATAGAGTCATTAAATATTCAGTTATTTCTGAAAATAATGCAGTATATTGCAAATTTTCACTATTCAACCGGAGGTTAATTCTATAGAATATGGAGATTAAGATGCATTTCACGTAAAAAGGAGCGAATGCCATGTTTGGCTTCAAAAAATCAATTAGTCGCAAATTTACGCTGTTGCTGTTTGTCGTTTTGCTACTCACTTCTCTTACGTTGAGTATCAGCTTCTACATTATATCTATCGGCACCATTAACAGCTATGTCATTCCGCAGATCGACAAGTCTCTGAGTGCCGCCGCCCAGGATGCCTATAAGAACCTGAATGCTACCAGTGCGCAGCAGACCCTGAACAAGAATGAGCAGGCCAGGACCAATGTCGAATTCTATTTGGAAGACAAGCGTAAAAAGCTGGATGTGGATACTCTCTTCCTCATCAATCTGAAGGATGGCCAGGCCACTGTCCTGACCGCAGATCATGGCGCCAAGCTCCAGCCGGATGAAGCCTTAGAAGTATCGCCTGCCATGGAGCAAGCCTCCAAAGGAAAGACAGGGCTTAGTGAAATCTATAGTGATAGCCACGGTATACATAAAAGTGCCTATGTCGGTGTTCCCGGAACAACCATGATTGTAGCTGCAAGCGCCGATATGAACTTCGTCCAAGACAAAATGAGCAGCATCCTGTGGACAAGCGCAGGAATTACCCTGCTGGCGCTGGTGGTAGGCGTCACTGCCGCTGGCTTCATGAGCCGCAGAATCACCCGTCCGATCTCTAAGCTTGCGGCCTACAGCAACAAGCTGGCGGGCGGCGACTTCACCGAAGCGCTCACGCTTAAGGGTACCGATGAAGTCGGAC
Source organism: Paenibacillus silagei (assembly GCF_017874735.1). Taxonomy (GTDB): domain Bacteria; phylum Bacillota; class Bacilli; order Paenibacillales; family Paenibacillaceae; genus Paenibacillus_AQ; species Paenibacillus_AQ silagei. The sequence continues at coordinate 181,678 of NZ_JAGGLV010000015.1, read as the reverse complement.
AGCTCTCCGAGAGCTTCCGCATCATGAGTGAGCGCTTGAAGGAGATGATCGGACATGTGCTGGATACCTCCGGGACAGTAGTGGCCGATTCCAATGATCTGAAGACGCGTGTCCAGATCCTTAATGAGATGGCTGAACATTCAGCGGCCTCTGTGGAAGAGATCGGCAAGGGCAGTACCATGATTGCCAGCAGCGCGATGGATAACTCCCGCGCCATGGATGAGATCAATATGGGCATCCAGCATATTGCCTCCGCTGCCGGTGAGGTCACCGAGCAGATCAGCGAGGCTTCCACCGAAGCCCAGAGCGGCAATGATATTGCCCAGAGTGCAGTGGAGCAGATGCGCCAGGTAGAGCAGGCCTCCGAACAGTCACTGGAGCAGTTCCGCTTGATGAACGAACGCTCGCTGATGATCGGTGAAGTCGTGCAGGGGATTACTGAGATTACCAAGCAGATTCAGATGCTGTCGCTCAATGCTTCCATTGAGGCTGCCCGTGCCGGGGAGCATGGCCGCGGATTCGCTGTGGTGGCCGGGGAAGTGCGTAAGCTGTCCGAGCAGTCCAAGGAATCCAATGAGCAGATCCGTGAATTCCTGCTGAGTCTGCAGGAGGATATGAACCAGTCCGTATCCGAAATGAACCATGTCAACGCTGAAGTGGCTTCCGGAGTGAATAAGGTGGTCGAAGCAGGCAACGCCTTCAACCACCTGCTGATCCTCATTCAGAGCATCAATCACAGCATCCAGTCCGTCTCTGCCGCAACCCAGCAGATCTCAGCAGGTACCGAGGAAGTCAGTGCCTCTGTAGAAGAAACGGCGCAGATTACCGCCAAGTCGCAGCAGAACGCAGACACGCTTGCCGACAACTCGGCACGCCAGCATGAAGAGCTGGAGGGCCATGCCCTAACTGTCGAGCACCTCTACCAGCAGGCCGTGAAGCTGCAGAAGGCCGCTCAGCAGTTTAAGATTTGAGGTGCTAAGAGCGGTCATGTGGAGATAGCGGGAGCGCTTATAGTTGTGAATTGATTTTCAAACGGTATCTTGTTTAGTGGAAGGGAGTGCTGGGACTATTGGGAGTCCTGCGACCTCTGTGAATGCTGCTGCCGTTAGCGTGGTGCAGGATTTAGTTGGATAAATGTATCTTAATTCGGCAATTTTGGAACGTTAGAGGATTTTAATTGGAAAACTGTAACTTATTATCGGGTGAATTCTCTTTTTTCGGTAATTCCAGCTTTTTTAAGTGCCTTCTTTCCAACTATTGCTTAGCAAGGTGCCTGTGGTGCATGAACAAGTGCCGAAAATCCAACTATTTTTGACGCTGATACTGATACTGATACTGATACAGAGCTTGAAGATCCGCCGGACCAGCTAATACAATAGAAAAGCAGTTCCCGAGGCGATGTGGCCTTTGGAACTGCTTTTTTTTGGAAAAGTGAAGGTTGTTGCTCAGTGCCTTGGCGCCCATAAAATGACGGATACCCCGATGACACAGATGCCGGCCCCGATCCAGTCGTAGAGATCCGGCGTCTTGCGGTCCACCAGCCAGCCCCACAGTACAGCCAGCACGATGAATACTCCGCCATAAGCGGCGTATATCCGGCCAAACGAAGGGAACTTCTGCAGGGTCGGGATTATACCATAGGCGATCAGGATAACCGAGCCTGCCAATCCATACCATAACGGGCGCGATTCCCGCAGCCAGAGCCAGACGAGGTATCCGCCGCCAATCTCAGCGAGACCAGCTACGACAAACAGCAGCACTGCAAGCAGCATGGCTATTCTCCCCCTCCAGGCAGACCCATAATTGCATATAACACAGCCATATTCAAATGGGACTCCACAGCATCTGCCAGCCGGTCAAATTCCTGTTCACGGAGTTCGGCAGCCGAGAAGGTCGCCGTTAGCGGTGTCAGCCCCTTGGAGCTGCGCAGTCCGTTCAGCCAGCTCCGGCGCAGGGCATCGTTATGGAACAGCCCGTGCAGATAGCTGCCCCAGACTCTACCGTCCCGGGTTCCCCAACCCTCCGGCACAGCCTGTCCTTCCGGTCCGGCCAGCGTAAACAGGCTGAGTACAGAAGACGGATCGTGGTTCGTGGTTGTTCCCATATGTATCTCATAACCAGCGACAGGCAAAACTTCCGGTGTTACACCATTGGCTGTGGTGCTTAACCGCAGGGGATGATCCGCAGCCAGCCCGCCGCTCACCCGCACCGTAGTCTTGTGCTGGAGAAAAGCTGTCGAGAGCGGCAGATATCCCAGCCCCTCGCTCTCTCCCGGCTCTGCACTCTCTACGGCATGGGGATCCAGCAGCTTCAAGCCCAGCATCTGATACCCGCCGCAGATTCCGGCAAGCTGCTCTGTTCCCCGCTCCAGCGCACGCTCGATTGCAGCAGGGAAACCCTGCTCGCGCAGATATTGCAGGTCAGCAGCGGTGTTCTTCGTGCCCGGCAGGATAATTACATCGGGCATTCCCAGCTCATCTGCCGACTGCACGTAGCGTAAGACGGTATCCGGCTCCTCCTCCAGCGGATCGAAGTCGGTGAAGTTGGAGATCCGCGGATAACGGATGACCGCGATATCAAGCTCCTTCGCGGAATCCTCCCGCTGACGGCCGGACGTTCCATCCAGTACTACGGAATCCTCCGCCTCAATTCGCAGCTGCGGCAGGAATGGCAGCACCCCGAGTACCGGGATGCCTGTGCGCTCCTCCAGCCAGTCCAGTCCAGGCTGTAACAGGGAGACATCCCCGCGGAATTTATTGATGATGAAGCCCTTCACCCGGGCGCGTTCATGCGGCTCCAGCAGCTCCAGGGTGCCGACGATGAAGGCGAAGACCCCGCCGCGGTCAATGTCGGCGACCAGCAGCACAGGCGCATCCGCCCATCCGGCCAGATTCATATTGACGATATCCCGGCTTTTAAGATTGATTTCCGCCGGACTGCCCGCACCCTCCATCAGCACAATATCATAAGCCTCCCGCAGCCTCCCGAGCGCATCCATTACGGTGTCCTTAGCTTCGGGAAGAAACTTCTCGCGGTATTCCCTCGCGCTGAGGGCGGCATGCGGCACCCCATGCACGACAATCTGCGCACTCATCTCCCCGGAGGGCTTCAGCAGAATCGGATTCATATCGCTGGTAGCCGTAATGCCGAAGGCTTCCGCCTGCATCCCCTGGGCACGGCCGATTTCCTTGCCGTCCGCTGTGACATAGGAATTCAGCGCCATATTCTGCGACTTGAACGGGGCGGTCCGGTAGCCATCCCGGGTCATAATCCGCCCTATGGCGGCGGTGACCAGGCTTTTGCCGACATCGGAGGCCGTCCCCTGGATCATCAGCACCGCGCCGGGCCGCCGAGGCCCGGCTTCCGCTGCCTGGGCTGGGCCTAGTGCGCCTAGTGCGCCTATATATGAGGCTGTATCTTCCATGTTCATCTTCCTCGCTTTCTTGCTGCTGCCGGCTTGTCGGCGGCGCAGGTGTTGGTCGCTGGGCGATGCGGCGTATAGGTGTAGGGCCGGCGCGGCGCACAAGGACAGGGCGAAGCAGCGATTAGTTACACGAAACCACCTAGTATGTCTTCGGTTTTCCGCATACATTTGGCCGTATTACCTTCGCGCTACCGATTGTGTTCGGTTTTCCGCATACATTTGGCCGGAATGCCTCCGCGCTACCGATTGTGTTCGGTTTTCCGCATACATTTGGCTGGAATACCTCCGCGCTACCGATTGTGTTCGGTTTTCCGCATACATTTGGCCCATTGAATTTACTTTTTCAGTCCTTCAGGGTTCGCCGCCCCGGTTAGGGTGCAAGGGGTGGCCTAATTGCAGTTTGTACAACTAAATTGCCTGGTCTGCCGCCGAATTTCCGTTTAGCTGTATTTCGTGCAATTAAACAGCCTCTATATCTGGGTTTTCGCCCATTCAGGTAAATTTAGTTGTACAGACTACAGTTACAAGAAGAAAGCCTGCCGTTTCACTGTTTTTAGTTGCATAGAATACATTTATCACTGATTGTTCGCTACGTGCGCAGCGCGAAGCGGCGCTTAAATGCTGCGTAGGCACGGCGCATAATTCAGACGGACGCGGGCGGTTGCCGTGCAGCCCGCTAAGGCAGGTTGTGCTGGGCCAGTACCAGCACAAGCAGGACCACCGTCTCCAGCAGCTCGCCCAGCGCGCCGTAGACGTCGCCGGTGAGCCCGCCGAGCCGGCTGTTGATCCGCCGCGCCGCGAGCCGGCCGCAGGCCGCCGCAGCCAGCGGCGCCAGGATGGCCGCAGCCGCCAGCAGCGGCCAGGCCCCGCCGCCCGCGCCCAGCGCCAGAGGCGCAGCGGCAGCGGCCAGCGTCAGCAGTGCGGCGCTCAGGCCCGCGCGCCGCTCCTGCCGGGCAGGCAGCCCGCCGAAGGTGGCGGCCAGCCCTTCATTGCCGCGGGCCAGGGGATAGCGGGCCATCGCCCGCACCATGTACCAGCGGCCCCAGACCGGCGGCAGCAGGAGCAGCGGCAGCAGGCTGAAGCTGCCGCCTTCGAGCCATGCTGCCAGCAGCGAGGCCTTCAGCAGCAGGAGCATCACGCAGGCCAGCACGCCCATAGCGCCGACACGGCTGTCCTTCATGATCTCCAGCATCCGCTCCCTGGAGCGGTAGCTGAGCAGGGCATCGGCAGTGTCCATCCAGCCGTCCAAATGCAGCCCGCCGGTCAGCCCCACCCACAGGATGAGGGTGACGACAGCGGCAGGCCAAGCCGGCAGCAGCCAGCCTGCCGCTGCGGCACCGAGCGCCGTGCTAAGGCCGATGGCTGCCCCGACGAGCGGGTAATAGACCACACTCGCGCGCAGCAGCTCCGGCGAGAACTCCCCGCTGCTTTTGACTGGAAACCGCGTCAGGAACTGAAACGCGGCTGCGGCATTTCCCCGCGCACTCACAGAAGATACTCCCGGCTTCTCAGCTCAACCGGGATTCCGGCGATTACGAGAAAAACCTGCCCGCACCGGGCAGCAAGCCGGGCGTTCATCCTTCCGGCCAAATCACGGTACAGCCGGCCCAGCGGATACTCCGGCACAATGCCGCCACCAACCTCATTGGTAACGAGGATCAGCGTTCCCTCGAAGCCGGAGACCGCCTGCTCCAGACCGGCAATTTCATCCTCCACGAATTTTTGCCTGTCGCTCCTCTCCTCCACAACCAGCAGCTGATTCGACAGCCAGAGCGTCAGGCAGTCCACCAGCACAGTCTGGCCGCTGCCGGAGAGCTGCTCCAGCAGTGCTGCGAGCTTAAGCGGCTCCTCCAGTGTCTCCCACTGGAAGCCGTCCGCGTCCGCCTGCCGCTGCTGCCGGTGCAACGCAATCCGCGCTTCCATCTCCGCATCAAAAGCCTGTCCGGTTGCCACATAGACTGCCTGCCGCGAGTCAGCCAGCTTGCGGGTCAGACGCTCGGCGAAGCCGCTTTTGCCGCTGCGTGCCCCTCCCGTGACCAGAATGCTCATACGCTCTCCGATCCGGAGACGCCCGCACTCTCGAAGGTTGCCATCTCACGCATAATCCGGCAGACCGCTTCGATGAAATGCAAACACAGCGCGCCCCCAGTGCCTTCTCCCAGCCGCAGGCCCATATCGATCAGCGCTTCCAGACCGAGGCGGTCCAGCATCAGCTTATGCCCCTGTTCACCAGATACATGGGAAGCGATCATATACGCTGTAGATTCCGGTGCCAGTGCCCGGGCGATCAGGGCTGCCGCCCCGGAGATGAAGCCGTCCAGAATGACCGGAATCCGCAGGGCCGCCGCTCCGAGAATCAGCCCGGCCAGACCGGCAATCTCAAGCCCCCCGACCTTGGCGAGCACATCAACCGGATCAGCGGGATCGGGGTTATTTACCTGGAGGGCACGTTCGATTACCGAGATTTTGTGCTGGAGCCGCTCATCGTTAATGCCTGTCCCCCGCCCAGCCGCCGTCTCTGCCGGAATGCCTTCGAGTGCGCACAAGACCGCCGCACTGGCTGTCGTATTCCCGATGCCCATCTCCCCGGTAATGAAAATCTCCGTTCCGTTCTTCACCGCCTCCTGCGCCACATGAACTCCGGCCAAAATCGCGCGCAGTGCATCCTCCCGGCTCATCGCCGGGCCTGCTGCCATATTGTCTGTGCCCCGGCGGACCTTACGGTTAATCAGCTGCGGGTGCTCGATATCGCCGTTGATCCCGATGTCCACGAACTGTACCTCAGCACCGCCCTGGCGGGCCAGCACATTCACAGCCGCCCCGCCGCTGAGGAAGTTATAGGCCATCTGCATGGTAACCTCCTGCGGAAAAGCACTGACGCCTTCACAGCAGACCCCATGGTCTGCGGCCATAACCACTACCGTTCGTTTGCTGTAGCAGGGCTGCTCTACTTTGGAGATTCCGGCCAGCCGGACAGCCAGCGCCTCCAGCCGCCCGAGGCTTCCGGGCGGCTTGGTCAGACTGTTCAGGCGGAGCACCGCGCGCAGTGTAGCTTTTTCGTCAGGCGGGGCGATCCGTCCGGTTACTTCTTGAATGGCTGAGATCATTAATAATGCCTCCTATTAGATAGTGCGGAAGCGGGCTCCCGCTGCAAGAATACATCTGTGTCTGCTGATCTGGTTACGTTGAAGTTGTGTAACAGTCATTAAGTTTAAATTCGCAAGTATTGCAGGCCATGCCGCTCGTTAGTGAACAGAAGAGTCTAAGCCTGTATGAGAAGGAGAAATTTAGTCAAAATGCTTCTTTGGAGGTGATGCAACTGTATGAGCATACAGTGTAAAAGTTGCAGGATGCGGGTGCAGGTGTGCGAGGGTGGCGGAATGGTGTAGTCGTGTGGTAGGTCAAGTTAGCTGAAATCAGGTGCACTAATACCCCTCATTCGACCGCCTAGCCCCATTTCGCTGAAATCAGGTGCACTAATACCCCTCATTCGACCGCCTAGCCCCATTTCGCTGAAATCAGGTGCACTAATACCCCTCATTCGATCGCCTGGCTCCATTTCGCCGAAATCAGGTGCACTTATACCCCTCATTCGACCGCCTGGCCCCATTTCGCCGAAATCAGGTGCACTAATACCCCTCATTCGATCGCCTGGCCCCATTTCGTCGAAATCAGGTGCACTAATACCCTCATTTGACCGCCTAGCCCCATTTCCCCAAATTCAGGTGCACTTGTGCACCTAAACACTTTAGGATCAAAGGGACTTCTCCCTCTCTTTCCTCCCCCGCCTACTTTGCTCTCCCCCACCAGCTTACATCCCGCCATAATTACCTAGTTACCTGCCAACCGTCTCTCCGCCCGACAACTTCCAGCACCATCCAGCTCCCACTGGCCCCCCAGCCTTCCCCCAATACAAGCCCAAAAGCCCCCTCCAAATGAAGAAGGGGGCTTCCTGATCCGGCAGCGGGCCGGAATGCTGTTACAATATCCCTATTTCTTCCTTTAAGGATTATAGGTGATATGAAATCATCTTACAATTACATTTTTACCTGCAACACTATGCAGCATTGACATCTTCATGAAGTCGTCCAGCCGCTCCAGCGCTTCGGTCAGCTTCGCCGTAGAAGCGGCGTAGGAGCAGCGGATATAGCCTTCCCCTCCGGCTCCGAACACATGGCCCGGCACCACGGCAACTCCTGCCTCCTGAAGCAGGCGCAAGGCGAACTCTTCTGACCCGAGCCCGGTGCGTCCGATCGAAGCGAAGGCATAGAAGGCCCCCTGCGGTATATGGCAGGACAATCCGGCAGACCGCAAGCCCTCCACCAGCAGCGAGCGTCGTTCTTTGAAGCACGCCTTCATCCGTTCCATATCCGGCAACGCACTGCGCAGGGCTTCAGCAGCAGCAATCTGTCCCGGTACAGGGGCGCACATGGCGGTATATTGATGAATCTTCAGCATGGCCGAGAGCAGCTCACGGTTCCCGCAGGTATAGCCCACCCGCCAGCCCGTCATGGCAAAAGCCTTCGAGAACCCGCTGATCACCACCGTCCGCTCCTTCATCCCGGGCAGGGAAGCGATGCTTACATGCTTGCTGTCGTAGGTCAGCTCGGCATAGATCTCATCGGAAATGACGATCAGATCATGCTCTCTCACCACTTCAGCCACCGGCAGCCAGTCCTCGTAAGTCATAACCGCCCCCGTAGGATTACTCGGAAAATTCACAATCAGCAGCTTGGAGAGTGGGGTAATCGCTCTGCGCAAGGCTTCTGCCGTAAGCTTGAAGCCTTCCTCCACCTTCGTCTCCACCGGTGCCAGCGTCCCGCCGTTCAGGTAGGCGATAGGCGCGTAAGCAACATATCCCGGAGAAGGAATCAGAATCTCATCCCCGGGAGCCATGAAGGCCCGCAGCGCCAGATCCACCGCTTCACTGCTGCCCACCGTAACCAAGATTTCATCCGCAGGATCGTAACGCAATCCGAAGCTGGTCTGCATATAGCCCGCAATCTCCTCCCGCAGCTCCGGCAGTCCGCTGTTAGAGGTGTACCCCGTCTCCCCCCGATCCAGCGCACGGATACAGGCTGCTCTTACCTGCTCGGGTGTAGCGAAGTCCGGCTCGCCTACACCGAGTGAAATAATATCGTTGTTACCCGCAGCCAGATCAAAAAAAGCCCGGATGCCCGAAGGCGGAATCTCTTGTAACCGCGGATTAATGATGAAGGCATTGTCCCTTCTCATCGTGTTCATAGCCTGACACCTCCATATTCTACAGTCCGCGCTTGAGGGGTTTGATGGGTATGATCGGCTTGCTGCGCTTCCTTGACTTGCCCCTGCGGCTTAACTCCTGTATCCGCAACCGTCCGCGCTCCCTCTCCAGATGCACCTTGCAGCCCCCCGCGCTCCCGCAGTGATCCGGTAATGATCTCATCCAGCAGGCTGCTGAAGTCTATCCCGGCTGCCTCTGCACTCTGGGGCAACAGGCTGGTTGCCGTCATTCCGGGCAATGTATTCACCTCCAGCACATAAGGGATGCCGTCCTTCAACAGCATATCCACCCGTGCATACACTGCACATTTGAGCGCCCGGTAGCAGGTTAACGCCGCCTTCTGCACCTGTTCCTGCAACGCATCCGGCAGCCGGATGATCTGCTCCTCCGCGCCGCCCTGCTCGTATTTGGCCTCATAATCGAACCAGTCCGCACCCAGCGATTGAATGCCGATGACCGGCAGCATTTCTCCCCCCAGGATAGAGCAGGTAATCTCCTGTCCCGGGATGTAGTGTTCAATGAGCACAGAGCCTCCATCCGCACTGGCAAAAGCTTTTTCCACCGCCGCCCGCAGCTCCTGTGGATGATTCACCTTGGTCATGCCGATGCTGGACCCGCCGGAATTCGGCTTCACCATCACCGGATAACCGAGCCGCTGCACGGCTTCCGGGGCATAGTCGTCCATGCTGTCCCAGCACAGCCAGTCGGGTGTGGGAATGCTTTTGCTGCGGATGACCGTCTTGGCCAGCCCTTTATCCATACATAAGCTGCTTGCGAGCACCCCGCTACCGGAATACGGGATTCCGAGCGTCTCCAGGGCTCCCTGCACCGTACCATCTTCCCCGTAGGCCCCATGCAGGGCGAGCAGAGCGAAGTCCAGTCCCGCTGCCCCTTCCAGCAGCTCTTTGCGCGAGGTAATGTGTACCGGAACCGCTGTGTATTTTGCCGGATCAAGCGCCTTCAGCATCTCCCTGCCGGTCTTCAGCGACACCTCATATTCGGACGACACCCCGCCCATAATCACACCTACTCTTAGCATATCCGCACCTCATTCTCCCATGATTTGCCGTGCTGTCTTCCCGATGATTGCAATACCCCTTACGATATCCTCATCCGCCACCCTGGAGAATCCCAACCGCAACGTATTCTGTCCTGCACCGTCTGTGAAGAAGATGTCTCCCGCCGTAAAAATAACCCCCCGCGCATGACAAGCCGCCAGCAATTCCCTTGTATTGAAGCCTTCCGCGAACGTTACGAACAGATGCAGCCCGCCATCACCCGACAAGGAGGCATATGGAATATGCTCCTTACAGCAGGCCAGGGTCAGCTCGTATTTGCGTTTATACTCCAGCCGGGCTTTTTTGAGATACTTCTCCAGATTGCCGCCCAGCAGATATTGATACAGAATGGACTGGTCGAGCGTCGAGGTATGAATGGTCCGCGCCCGCTTCACACTCTCCAGATAATAGATCAGCTCCTCATCCGCCAGCACCCAGCCCACCCGCAGCCCGGGAAACAGGACTTTGGAAAAGCTCCCCAGATATACCACGCCGTTCCCGCCGCCCGCCGCCGCAATTAACGGAGCCACATGGGCGCCGGAATACCGCAGCTCCTCGTTGAACCCGTCCTCAATCACCGGCACGTTATAGTCCTGCATCAGCTTCATTAGCCTTTGTCTTTTCTCGGGAGACATGACGATGCCGGTGGGATTATGGTAGGAGGGAACCAGATAAGCACAGTCGTATGGCCGCGCCTCCAGCGCCTGCTTCAGCTCCCCGAGGTGGATGCCGTCCCGCTCCATCTTGACCCCGTGAATTCCGAAGTCGTGCAGCTTCAGATTCTTGATCGCTGTATGATGCGTCGGATTCTCGCAGACCACTGTGCCATGACGCTTGCCGAGAGCCGACAGCACCAGGTCGAAGCCCTCCGTGAACCCGTTCGTAATCAGCAGATCCTTCCCGCGCAGATCCACGCCTTTATGCTCCATATATTGTTTGAGATAGTCTATTAATGGCTTATAGCCTTTGGCATATCCATAATTCAGCAGAACGTTGCCCTCTACGGACATACGCTCCAGGAACGCTCTACGCACATGATCCAGATCGAAGAGGCGCTCATCCGGGGCGATACTGGTAAAAGAAATCGTGCCCTTCTCCGCGCGTATTCCCCGCTTCATAATGTCCAGCTCCTCCGCGAGCAGCGCCTGGCTGCTGAGCCGCTCTGTCCAGTCCAGCGTCCATGGGGAAGCTTCCGCACCGTTCTGCGCTGCCGCGCCTTGTGCGACATAACTGCCCTGGCCCTGCACGGTATAGGCGAAGCCATCGTCTTCTAGACCCTCATAAGCCGAGATCACCGAGTTCCGGCTGACCTTCAGCAAGGTGCTCAGCTCTCGTGTCGAGGGCAGCTTCTGCCCGCCTTGGAGCGCGCTTTTGATGATGAGATGCTTCATGTAATCCTTCACCTGGATCGATACCGGACGCCCGGCCATGAGCTTGAAATCCTTAAACATCCTGTGATCGCCTCCATAGCTATCATGGCACAGACGCTGCCGTAAAAAAAGAACCACCGCCCCGGGATTTTCTTCCGGACGTGGTTCTGTGGGGGATGAGGGGCGGGAATGTGCCGCCTGCGGTGCTGGTAGGTGTCCCCGCCTGTTGAGAACGGAATGTCTGATGAGAGGCTGCCAATGCTCCCGGGACCAGACGTTCCATATATAATACTGCGAGTGCCCGCATGGGACCGGAATGCTGATGTGCTGCTACGAGTACCCACATGGGACCTAAACGACGGGTGCGGCGGGACACGGACATGATGTGATTATACCAGTTGGCTCTAGACACCATTCGGGCGCTCTCCTGAGGGTTCTATTGTATTTCGTACAGTCAGATTAGTGTATATTGACACTTTTTCGTGTTCTGCTGCATTATGTACATTAGAAATTTGGATTTTACCCGTTATGGGGGCAATTGCTGATATTCTGTTGCAGGAAATACAGTAGAATGTGTTTTGGCACGGTTATTAGACCAATCTGATGTACATAGTGCAATCACCCGTTAGCAGATGCGCGGAATCATCAGCGGTTGCGTTATCGTCAGGGAAATCATCAGTATCTCGTTAGCGATAGCGTATTCGTTAGCGGAATCTTCAGTATCTGCGATAGCGGAATCGTCAGCGTTAGTAGTTACGCCTCATTCACCCGTTAGCATTCTCCGCTGCCATCCGCCAGCTTCCTCCAACCTTCCGCAGATGCAGGACCGTAACCTCACCTGGAGCCGGTGCTGCTGCGGTATAGAATGTCACGCCTTCGATGATCCGCGCCAGCAGCTGCCGGATGACACCGCCGTGGGTCACCAGCATGACACGGAATACCGCTGGAACCTGGCCCTGATCTGGCTTCAGCAGAGTGGTCTCTGGATCATACGCTTCCGTGGGAGGGTCTGCCGGATGAATCGATTCCGCTCCAGCTGATGCCCGTGCCGTTCCAACTCTTGCGGGTACCGCTGCCGCCACCTCCTGCAGAAGCTGCTCCCAGAAATGATCAACCCGGACGGCGAATTGCTCCCACGTCTCCCCTTCCGGGGGCGTTGCCGCCCCGGGGTCGTCAATCCAGCTCCGGTATAGCGGATTATACTTGAGCTGATCATACCTGCAGCCTTCCCACGCCCCGAAGTCCATCTCCCTTAGCCGGGAATCATAGATTGCCTGCGGCATCAGGTGCGGAACCAGGGCCTCAAGGGTCTCCCGGCATCTGCGCAGGTCACTGCAATAGACGCGGCGGAATTCCCCGCCAAGCGGCGGCTGTGCCCTCAGCCCCTTCAACCGCTCCGCCTCTCCCGGCATAAGCGTTACATCAGTCCTCCCCAGATAACGCCGTTCCTGATTCCACTGTGTATAGCCATGTCGGACTATTACCAACTCCAGCTGTGCAGGGTTGGTCTGAGGTGACTGTGTGCCAACCTTCTCCATTCCGCTTTAGCCCCCGATCCCGTGCCATAGCAGGACAACGGCTGCACAGATGCAGACAAATATTGCGGATGACCACATCATCATCCGCGAGGTCACAATAATATCCTCCGGGTCCATCGTCCGCAGCGGATCACCCATGTAAGCGCGGAAGGAGACGATGCCATGGTATACATTCTCGCCGCCCAGCCGGATGCCGAGGGCCCCGGCAACTGCCGATTCGGGGTACCCGCTGTTCGGACTGGGATGAAGGCGGGCATCCCGGCGCACGGTGCGCCAGCATCTCTTCCAGTCCAGCCGCAGGAGCGCAGCACATAAGGTTAAGAGCAGTGCGGTCAACCGCGCCGGTATGTAGTTGGCGACATCGTCCAAGCGGGCCGATGCCCAGCCGAGGTCGCGGTATTTATCGTTCTTGTAGCCGACCATGGAATCCAGCGTGTTCACCGCACGGTAAGCCATGGCCAGCGGCGCCCCGCCCAGCAGGGCAAAGAACAACGGCGAGATGATTGCATCGACGATATTCTCCGCAACCGTCTCCACCGTACCGCGCACAATCTCCGGGCTGTCCAGATGAGCCGTATCCCGGCCCACGATCATCCCCAGCGCCCGGCGCGCGGCGGGAATATCTCCTGAACGCAGCTCGGTGTATACTGCCATGCCTGCATCCTTCAATCCCTTGGAGGCGATGGTGGTCGAGATCAGCCAGACTTCGGCAAGCCCGGCAAGCCAGGGAGACAAGCGGGCGAGCAGCATAACAAACAGCGCGGTCAGCGCCCAAGCGCCACCCGCCACCAGCAGCGGAAGAAGAATACCGGCACGCTTCAGAGCACTTGGAGCTGCGGCGAAGCGGCGAATCCCCCGCTCCAGAGCACTAATGACCTTCCCTATGTAAATAACCGGATGGGGCAGGCTGCGCGGATCACCAACCACCCGGTCCACAATATAAGCAGAGAGCAGGATGATAGCAAGCTTCACCTTGGCTCACCCCGCCGCTCTGTATAGCAGTCCGTGTTCGTCATTCCCGGCCGCCGCTCTGAGCGGCATGAGGCTGAGCAGACCGTGCATCCTGTGAAGCTTCCGCGTGTACTCCGTATGCTTTCTGTAACACATCCGCTTGTACTCCGTGCCCAACCTGCGATACCTCAGCGTGCCCCCCATGTGCAGCCTGTAACGCTCCCGCGTGTACTCCTTGCTTTGCCTGCGATGCTTCCGAGTTTACTCCGTGTACAGCCTGCAATGCTTCCGCCTCTGCTCTGCTCTCGGATTGCGCTGCCTTCACTGAGCGCAGGCTCTCCGTCACCGCGCTGTACACCAGTCTGCCAATGGCTCCGCCGAGGTCAGTCGCCGTTCCGGCATACACATGCTCCGCAGCATAGCGGCGGCTTCCGCTCACTGCGATCACAATGGCATCCGTAGTGGTTCCGGTTGCGCCAAGCCCATTCTCGGAATCCACAATTCCGAGATCTGTCAGCGCCGCCGCCTTCGCTTCGGTGGCGGTCATCACCGCGTTGACCATGGCTGACTGGGACAGCCAGCCGTCGATGCCGAGCATAATATTGATTGTGCCCGCGCGGTAGGCTGCCAGCACGCTGCGCTGCGACCCGGCCCGGGCAGCATTGCCCGCAGCCGCTGTTACGCAGCAGAAAATCCCCGCTGATCCCGTATCCTCCTCGGCAACAGCGGCGTGCTCCAGCGGAACTGCTGTCATCAGGCCTGCGCAGCCTTCCAGCGGGTAGCCCCATTCCTGAAGCTTGTTTTCCAGATCCTGCACCGGATTGCTGCATTCGTAGTCCCGGCTGACGTATTGGTTCACCGCACGTTTCAGACGCCCCGCGCCTCCGCCATATACTGCACTCGATATACTATCCGCTTCAGCCGGAAACTCCACCAGCAGATGGCCCTCCCGCCATTCCAGCGTCAGCCCGGGCCACACCTTACTGCGGTACGTCTTCTCCCCGTCTTCGGCCTTAAAGGGCAGCTTTACCTTCGCTACCTTCGCTACCTCCGCTACCTTCGCTTCCTGCACTTCCTTTGCTTCCTTCATATCCTTCGCTCCTCTCCGTTCGCTCCGATTAGCCCTCTTCGCGCGCTCGCATCCTGCACTGCCGCCGTTCTTGCTCACAATCCCGCCCGCAGCAGCTCCCCCATCTGCCGCAGCAGACGGTCGTTGTCTACGCGGCCCTTGACCGCGACGCGGATATGCCCGGCTTCAAGGCCGGGGTACATCGCGCAGCTGCGGACGAGGATGCCGCACCCACCCAGACGCTGCTGCATCTCCTGCGCGCTCCACGGAGCGGGCAGCCGCAGCAGCAGGAAGTTCGCTTCGCCCGGCGGCACGCCGCAGCCGAGCTCAAGCAAGCCCTCCCGCAGCCGCTGCCGCTCGGCTGCGATCAGCGCGCGCGTCTCCTGCCCGTAGCCGTCGCCGCAGCGCAGGCAAGCTTCCCCGGCCAGCAGCGCCAGGCCGTTCACGCTCCAGGTCACCTGCTTGCCGCTCATGGCCGCGGCAAGAGCCGGATGCGCGGCAGTGAAGCCCAGCCGCAGCCCCGGAATAGCAAAAAACTTCGTCATCGAGCGCACCAGCACCGTATGACGGTAAGCCCCAAGCTCCGGCAGCAGAGATTGCCGGTCCGCTTCCGGGATGAAGTCGATGAACGCTTCATCCACCGCCAGCACCGTCCCGCAGGTCTCCGCCTGCTGCGCGAGCTGCCGCAGCGCGTCCAGCGGATACTGGACGCCGTTCGGATTATTCGGCTGGCCGAGGAACAGCAGATCGACCTGCTCCAGCAGGCCGGAGATGCTGTCCACGGCAGCCCGGTAATCCGTCCGGCTGGTCCCCTGAACGGACAGGACCTCCGCACCGAACTGCTCCGCGAGCTGGCGGTACTCGGAGAAGCACGGCTCCACGATGCCCACCCGGCGCGGAGCCACCGCCAGCAGCAGCAGCGCCATCGACTCTGCCGCCCCGTTCGCCACGGTAATCCAATCCGTGCCAAGACCCAGGTCCTCCGCCAGCAGTGACTTCAGCCTGCGGTGGCCCGGATCGGGGTACGCGGTGATCGCAGAGACCGCATCCCGCAGCAGCGCCAACACGCCCGGCGGCGGACCCAGCGGGTTAATATTGGCGCTAAAGTCCAGGAAGCCGCTGCCGCTATCCCCGTATAACTCGGCGGCGGTCAGCAGATCACCGCCGTGGCCGTATTTTTCAAGCATATGTATAGCCTCCATGTCCATATTTCCCCATTGTATATATCCGCCGCGTCCATCTTTCCAGTCCTATATATCTTCCGTGTCCATATTTTCCCATCATACATCCTCCCTGTCCACACTATTCATAGTCCATTCAAGCTCTATCAGTTCATTCAATTCTATGTAAGGCCCGCTATACTAAACCATAGCTCCAACGCCGTTCTCCCAATTATTGGCCAATTCCCGGAAATTCGTCAATGCTATATCGCCTATGCACCCTGCCTTGAACCCGTAAACTTTCTGCATAGCCCCGTAACCCCGACTTGATCTCAAGGTTGATGCTATTTGTGACGGCCGCTGCGAACTGCGAATACTCTAACTGCACTTTGTACAACTAAAGGGACCGATATTCACGCGGAGTGCGTTTTAATTGCAGTTTGTACATCTAAAACTAACCCTATCTCAAATAATAGCAGCATCTCCTATTTTTAATTGTACAAAGTGCATTTAAACGGATAAACCCGCTGATTTCCCATCCTTTAGTTGCACGAAATACATTTAACTGCCATATACATGCCGCACCTGTTCATGCTGCTCAGACACTCATCCGTCAACCGTTTCAATCCGCCACCCACGCCAATTCATCTTATTCCCCCATCCTACCCGCCAATAGCCCCCGCCCCTTCACCCGCCATTCCCGTTCCTTTTTGAAGAAATCTCTCTTTTAGTTTAGAATAAGTACAGCAGTTTACTATGGTCACGCGGAGGAATCACGAATGCTTTTTATCGATAATACCGGAATTACAGACGCATCGATCAATCTGGCCATTGAGGAGTTTGCGCTCAAAAACCTCCCGATGGACGAGAGCTACCTGCTCTTCTATATTAACAGCCCGTCGATCATCATCGGCAAGCATCAGAATACGATCGAGGAGATCAACCAGGAGTATGTAAAGGACAACAACATTCAGGTCGTACGGCGGTTGTCCGGCGGCGGCGCGGTGTATCATGATCTCGGCAACCTCAACTTCAGCTTCATTACCAAGGATGACGGCCAGTCCTTCCACAACTTCCTGAAATTCACCCAGCCGGTCATCGACTATCTGAAGTCTATGGGCGTGAATGCCGAGCTAAGCGGACGCAATGATCTTCAGGTCGGGGAGCAGAAAATCTCCGGCAACGCCCAATTCTCCTCGCGTGGACGCATGTTCAGTCACGGAACCCTGATGTTCGATCTGAATCTGGATGATGTGCAAGCTTCCCTGAACGTGAATCCCGAGAAGTTCAAGTCGAAGAGCACCAAGTCGGTCCGCAGCCGGGTCGCCAATATCAAGGAGCTGCTGGGCAATCCTGACATGACGATTGAACAATTCCGCGAAGGGCTGCTGCGTTCCATCTTCGGGATGGAGGCCGCTGACGTTCCGCAGTACAAGCTGACCATGGACGATTGGGTGCGGATCAATGAAATCTCCAAGGAGCACTACCAGAATTGGGACTGGAATTACGGTCTTTCGCCTAAGAGCAACGTAAAGCACACCCGCAAATTCCCGGCAGGGCTCGTGGATATCCGTATGGATATTGAAGATTCGGTCATCCGGGAGATTAAAATCTACGGCGACTTCTTCGGCGTCGGCGATGTGGCAGATGTGGAGAACGCGCTGCGCGGCAAGCGTTATGAGGAAGCAGAGGTCCGCCAGGCGCTGGCTGATCTCGATCTGAAGCATTACTTCGGCCGTATTGAGCCGGAGGACTTCATCGGACTTGTGTTTCTTGAGGAATAGCTTTTAAAAGAACCCCGCTAACCTGCCGCATCCTGCGCAGAGCTAGTGGGGTTCTTTGCCTTCGTATGCTTGCCGGGTTCGCTGCTATACAAGCACGAACACATACAACACCAGCGCCAGCGTAAGCATCACGCATACTTTCTCCACCGCGTTGCCCTTCTTCGTGCCGGTGCTCATCAGCTTCAGCCGCAGCTTAAATGGAATCGGAGGCAGCGGGGTGATCCCGCGCTGGGTCAGGGAGTCGGCGAGAAGATGCAGCCCGTAGGACAGGCTCCCGGCAATCCACAGACTGCCGCCGTCATTCATGTCAAGGGAGACGAAGTACAGCAGCGCGCCCCATCCGGCAACGGCATACAGCGTATGCGTGATTCCCCGGTGAGGAACTATGGAAGCTACGACCAGCACACAGGCGGCGATATAGTTCCACGGATCATAGGCATCGGCAAAAGCAAACAAGGCCAGTGCAATCAGCAGCATCACCAGATGCCGCAGCCTACGGCTGGGCAGGAAGGATACGCTGCCCACCAGCAGCGCCAGTGCGATATTCCAGGGCGGCTCCGCTATCCCGGCAAAATAAAGATAAATGCCCGCTCCGATCAGCGACACCTGCAGAATACGCAGCAAAAACTCCGGCACGGCCTTGCGTACCAGCATGGAATTCGGCTCGTCGATATCAGGCAGCAGCGAGCTGACGACGGCGACAGCAACAGCCGGAAGGGTAATAGCATGCCCTAGCAGGCTCATGGCGGACAGGGTAACCCCGGTGCTGATAACTAAATGGGATTTGCCCATCATGGTGAATCCGCTCCTTAGATGAAAGTATAAATGCTTCTCGATGTCTTGAAATAAGAACAGGTGTGCGGTTACCGAAGTATACCAAGGCTTTCCTTTTTTGTCCAGCTTATATGTAGTTTCCAGGCTCTTCACGCCCGCGGGGCCAAGGATGCCGCACAGTTTCGGCTTGTCCTGCCCCCTGTTTTAGGATACAATTTGGACAACTCAACTGGCCCTGAAAGGATGAACCCTGTGAATCGCTCCCGAATCGCCGATCTAAGTCTGCTACTGGTGGCGATGATGTGGGGATGCACGTTTCTGATCGTGCAGTCTGCCGTACGGGTGCTGCCGCCGCTTGCTTTTAACAGCATCCGGTTTACAGGTGCCGCCGTACTGCTGGCCTTGATTACCGCTGTCTTCTACCGCCAGGAATGGCGTAAGCTGAGCTTACGCATGGTGATGCACGCCCTGCTGCTGGGCCTATTCCTGTTCCTCGGCTACGGCTTCCAGACCGTCGGGCTGCTGTACACCACCACCTCCAACACGGGATTTATCACCGGGCTGTCGGTGGTGCTGGTCCCGTTCCTGTCTCTGGCACTGCTGAAGACGGCCATCTCCAGATATACCTGGCTGAGCGCCGGGCTTGCAGCGGGGGGCTTGTATCTGCTGACCTTTACCGGCTCTGCCTTCTCCCTGAATAAGGGCGATGGCCTGATTCTGCTCTGCGCCGTGGCTTTTGCGCTGCAGATCGCGTATACCGGCAGATACGCACCGCGTTATCCGGCCCTGCCGCTGGCGGCGCTTCAGCTTGGCTTCGTAGGCCTGCTCAGCATCGCCGCCTCCCTGCTCGTGGATGGAAGCGGGCCGCTGCTGCATAGCGGAGAGCTGCTCCGCAAGCCGGAGGTGCTCTCTGCGATGCTGATCTCCATCGGCCCGACCAGCGCCTTCGCCTTCTGGATTCAGACGGCCTGCCAGAAGTACACCACCCCGTCCCGGGTGGCGATCATCTATGCCATGGAGCCGGTGTTCGCTGCCGTCACCGGCCTGCTCTTCGGCGGAGAGACGCTGGGCGGATCCGCGCTGCTCGGCTGCGGCTGCATTCTGGCCGCCATGCTGCTGGCGGAGCTCAGCCCCGCGCCTTCCGGGACGCAGGCGGAGGGCTGAGCCGGAATCTGCGGACCCTTTTACCAGATTAACGTTAATAAGTTCCATTGCTACAGACAAAAGAGCCGTGCTTCCGTTCCCCTTCCTATAGAAGTTATAGCGGATAGCCGGACTACAAACCATACTTAGGAGAGAACCCAAATGTACAAATTGATTGCCATTGATATTGACGATACCCTGATTAATGACGACAAGGAAGTGACCCCGGCCACCCAAACCGCGCTGGAGCAGGCTGTAGCCGCTGGCGTAGTAGTTACTCTGGCTACCGGACGCGCTTATGCTTCCGCCCAGGCGATTGCCCGCCAGACCGGTCTGAACGTGCCCATCATCACCTATCAGGGCGCACTGGTGAAGAATCTGCTCGATGAAGCAGTGCTCTATGAGCGTTATGTGCCGCAGGACGCGGTGCGCAAGCTGTTCCAGTATTGTGTGGAGCATGATCTGCACCTGCAGACTTACATTGACGACAAGCTGTATGCCCGCGAAGAGAACCAGAAGCTGATCGATTATTCCACCCTGAACGGGACACAGTACTACATCGAACCCGATTGGGAAGCAAAGCTGGTTCCGCAAAAAACACCGAAAATGCTCATTATCGACGATCCGGACTTCCTCGATGAGCTGTCCCCGATCCTGCGCAGCCTGCTCGGCGATTCGGTGCATATTACGAAGTCCAAGCCGCATTTCCTGGAGATCATGCACCATGAAGGCACCAAGGGCCTGGCGCTTGAATTCCTGGCTAAGCATTTCGGCTGCGACCTGTCCGAGACCATCGCTGTAGGCGATTCCTGGAACGATCATGAGATGCTTGAAGCTGCCGGCCTCGGTGTCGCAATGGCGAACGCCATTCCAGCCTTGAAGGAAATTGCCGATTTCGTTACCCTCAGCAACAATGAGGACGGAGTGAAATACGCAATTGATAAGTTCATTCTTAACGCAGGTCAAGAAGCATAAGCTCCTGCAACAACAGCAGAACATCTTATGCTAAATAACCCCACAAAGTGGGGCTTTAGCTTCGATGTATATTCAGGTACTTTGCGGGGACCCCAGAACATCTAAATTATCTTTCCAAAAAGGGTGGCACCCCGCAGGTTCATGGTACGAACTGCGGTGCGCCACCCTTTTATACTAAGTAGAAAGGAAGTGCCTTCATGGAAGAGATATCGAATGAGGAACAACTGCAATCCATAGCCTCTATGCAATCGACCATCCGTAAGCTTGAGAGCGCCTTAACCCAGATGAAGCACAGCGGCACCAACACTACTCTGGTGCAGAAACGCCTAAATGCTATGCACATCGGGTTAGCTGTTCTGGAGCATGTCTGGAATCAGAAGCCGCTCTCTTATCCCCCTGCCGAGCTGGCAGAAGCCCGTCATGTTCTTCTCGGGTTAACCCCATCCGTAGAATCCAGTTATGCTAAGTCTAAGGCCGGGAGCCCGCAGCGGACGCTTCTGGACAGAAGATTGAAGGCGCTGGGTCAGTTTATCCAGGCAATCGATACTCTATAACAAGTTAGGCTATAGTGGTTAACTGTTCCTCCGCCGCCTCCCGTTCCAGCTGGGAATGATACAGATCCGAGTACCGTCCCTCCGCCGCAAGCAGCTCCTCATGTCCGCCCCGCTCCACAATCTCCCCGTTCTCCATCACCAGGATGACATCGGCATTCTGGATCGTTGAGAGCCGGTGGGCGATTACAAGCGTTGTCTTATCCTTCATCAGCTTACGGATCGCCTGCTGGACCATTCGCTCCGACTCATTGTCAAGGGCAGCCGTAGCTTCATCCAGCAGCAGAATCGGCGCATTTTTGAGCATCGCTCTGGCAATGGACAGCCGCTGCTTCTGACCGCCGGACAACCGGGAGCCATGCTCGCCAATATCCGTGTGTATGCCTTCCGGCAGCTCCGTCACGAACTCATACGCATTCGCCTGCCGCAGCGCCTCGACAATCTCTTCGTCTGACGCACCGGGCTTGCCGCTCTCGATATTGTCCCGGATGCTCCCGGAATACAGGCCCGACTCCTGAGGCACATAGGCGAAGTAGCTGCGCAGCTCTGCCAGCGGTATTCTGCTGATCGGACGGCCGTTGATCGCAACCTCACCTGCATCCGTCTGGTAGAAGCCCAGCAGCAGCTTGAACAGGGTGGATTTCCCGCCGCCGCTCGGACCTACTACGGCCATTTGCTGGCCGCGTGCCAGCTCCAGACTAACCTTGTTAAGGCTCTGCTTCTCACTGCCCGGATAGCTAAATGACACCTCTGCGAGCTGAAGCTCCCCGAACCCCGGCAGCTCCGTCTGGACCTCAGGCAGCACCTCAACCTCAGCAGGCGCATCCATCACCTCGAAGATCCGTTCCGCCGCACCCAGCGACTGCTGCATGGAAGCGACCAGGCCCGGCAGGGACGAGAACGGCCCAACCAGATAATTCATCAGCTGAATGAAGGCAATCATCGCCCCAACCTCAAGGCTTCCATTCGCCACGAACCACCCGGCAATCACCAGCGCCAGCAGGAAGGTCAGATTCCCCAGCAAGGAGGAGATCGCTCCGGTGGCTCCTTCGATTCTCGCTTTCTTTTTCTCCCCTGAGGCAATATCCTCACTGTAGCCAACATATTGCTTCTGCAGCCTGCGCTCCATGGAGAATGCCTTGAACACCATACTGCTGCCCAGAATATCGTTCAGAAAAGCCGTAGTCCGGCTCATACTTTCCTGCACCCGCACACTGTTGATGCGCATCGCATTGCCGAAGATTTTACCGGTCAGGAACAGCAGCGGACCGATGGACAGGCAGATCAGCGCCAGCAGCCAGTTAATATAGAGCAGATAGCCGAAGGAGGCTACCGCCAGCAGCGGGTTGCGCAGCAGATCCAGCATCACCTGCCCGCACGCTTCCCCCACCGACTGATTGTCATTCGTGAACCGGGACAACAAATCACCGGAATGATTGCGGTCGAAATAAGACTGCGGCAAGGCCAGCGTATGCCCCATCATGTCCTGACGCAGCTCATTTCTGATTTTGGCCGATACATTGGTTTTGAGATACGCACTGACGAAGGTATTCAATCCCGTAACCAGCAAGAATAGAATCCCGAACCAGGTAAGTCCCTTGAACGCCTCCACATCCAGCCGGACAGCAGCATCCGTAATCCGGGCCAGGAACCAGGCCATCGTAAGATCGAGCACAATACTGAATAACGTCACCAACAGCAATACAGCATAGATCAGCTTATGCCTAAGCATGTATGTACCTAATCTGGCAAAAGCGCCTTTCTTCTTCACATCATCAGCTCCCCTTTAGAATTCTGCACCCCGCACCTTGGCATATACCTTGCTGTCATGGAGTTCCCCGTCCGGCTCACGGGTGCTTTTGCGGAGAATGCCATCGAGTGTAAACCCAGCACGCTCCGCGACAGCGGCGCTTCTCCCGTTAAGGGCGCTGCAACGGATTTCAATCCGGTTGGCTTCAAGCACCTGGATGGAAAAATCTGTGATCCCGTTCACCGCCTCCGTCATGTACCCATTGCCAGAGCAGGAGCTTCTGATCCAGTAGCCTACTTCAAACCGGCGGCAATCCCAATCTATATGGTGCATGCCTATGTTGCCCACGAATTGGCCGTCCAGCTTCCGGGTTATCAACATGTTCAAGGTAGTCCGGTTCAGATAAGCTACTTGCGATTCACGGACATATTGCTCGGTTTCCTCCACTGCCGGCATACTCCGGGCAAAGGGCATCCACGGCTTCAGCTCATCGAGACTCTCACGGATGGCTTCATTCATTTCTTTACCGTCTCCAGCCCGCATAGCACGGACAAGCAGGCGCTCTGTCTCAAAGCTCTCTGGAATATCCAGTAGAATCGGGATTAAATCATTACTCATATTCATAAACCTCCACGATGATCGATTGATTGGATTATGGCACATCGTTTTAGTATAGTACCTCCTTCTCTTTTTGAAAATAAAGAAATATACGCATCATATTCATAAAACTGGAAGTCGACCCCGTCGTGGGCTCACTCTCTGCGGCTCCGATGCCACTAGTGTACTAGACCCCTGGCAAGGACCCCAGCGGCGGGGGGCGGATTCCCGTATCGGTCTTAGGGCTGAAATACATTGGAAGATAATCACTTGAAGAAATACAGGGGAGAACCTCTCCCCTATTTGCCTGCGGCTATGCCGGATAACAGAAGTTCAATCGCATTGACATGCATAGACGCATATTGATCGCTGTTTAAGTTGGGCATGGCTAAACATAGCTGGGTTGCACCTACAAGCATGGACAATATGGCGAAGCTCAAGGACTCCGCATCCGTTCCTGTGAAGAGTTGCTGATCCACGCCTTTTTGTACAGCTTCATTGATAGAGTTAGGGATCAGCTCCAGACTTTCTGCTACTTTCAATGTCTTGGGCGAGTCCTCCGGGAGTGTCTTGAAGTACTCTTCAGCTACGGTCAGCAAGGGATTCTCACATTCTCTGCCAAACAGATCCGCCAGCGTTAACAGCTGATGGGCAGGCGAGAGAGACTGATACTCGGCACTATCCCACTTGAGTGACAACTGCTCCACATAATCTTCGAGCAACTGAAGGAAGATGTCCTCCTTATTTTTAAAGTGATGATAGAGGTTGCCTTTGCTGAGATTCGTAATTTCACACAGACCGTCCATGGTCGTTCCTTTGTAGCCGTTCTTAATGAATAGTGTGCGGGCCTGGGATAGAATGAATGATTTCGATTCATCAGCCTGTAATCTTTGTCTAGCCATCATAGCCTCCTGGGGTTGTTCTTAAGGTTCGTTGTACCCTATCATATCTGAATTCCCCCTGAACTCAAACTAATTCCCCGGCGGCGCAAGCACAATCAATTCAATGGCTTCATACACGCCCCCGACGACCAAAAGGAGAATAACCGGCAGATAGAGCCAGGCGCTCTGGATCAGGCCTTGTTTGTATCCGTTCCAGCGGGAAGCGAGTCCGATACGGCGCGGAAACAGCAAGGATCTTCCCTGGATAACGATGGCGAACATAGCGATAACGTAGGCCTGCCCTTCTATCAGCAGTGTCAGATAATGCGGAAGCAGTCCTGTAACACCATTAAGCGGAGCAAAGGTCATCCCCCAGAAAATAGCGCGGTATCCCCCCATGATAAGCCCCGCAAAAGGGATCACCAGCGAAGGCAAGGTCATGCTCAGGAACGTGCCGAGAATCAGATTCACCAGGAACGTATATATGCTCGCCAGTCCTACATTTCCGTTCGTATAGGCAGCCACCACCGTCGATTCCAGCCAAGGGGCCGAGAGCTGCTGATTGGCATTATCAATCGTCTTCGCCTGCAAGTCGGGGAATATAGCCGTAACAATCATGGTGAGCAGCAGCAGCCCGTAGAATACAGCATTCATCAGAATGAAGGCCTTCTTGTTCTCCTTAATAATCTCGATGGGCTTGCGGATGAATTTCAGCTTGCGTACAGATTGCTTCATGGTGACCCTCCTGGAAAATGTATTGTAACACTACCGACTAAATAGTCGGTAGTGTTACAATACATGAATTCTTATGCTTCGTCAATCTGAATATTGTATACTTGCACCAAGCATGGATGGTTGATGGAGAGAGGATGAATGAATGGTCATGGCCAAAACACATATGGAGGTAGTAGCAGAAGAGCAAACACGGCAGGAAACGCTCCGGCTGGCCCGGCTGATCGAGGCTCATGTTACACGTGACGGGACTGCCGAGACAGCGATACAAGGATTGTATTTCAACCGCTACTCCAGAACAGAGCCGTCCGATTACATGTACACGATGCAGTGGCCAACCGTGGGGATTGCAGCGCAGGGGACCAAAATCATCAAGATCGGCAAACAGACCTCCGAATACAGCGGCTCACGTATCCTTGTTGCGCCCGTAGCGGTGCCCATCAGCATGCAAACGATTCAGGCAAGCTCTTCGGAGCCTTTCCTTGGAGTAGGCGTCTATCTCGATCCGCACAAAATCGCTGCGCTGATACCGAAGATCTACCCTAACGGTCTGCCAAAAACCGGCAAGCGCAGCGCAAGCTATGTGCTGGAAGGCGAACCTGCCTTGATCGGCGCGGTAGCCAGGCTGGTCGCGTGTCTGGACGAGCCCGGCGATAACGGCCTGCTGGCCTCGCTTGCAGCGGATGAGATTTTCGTCCGGCTGCTGCGTAGTCCAATCGGCGTGTATGTGGCCGAGACTGTGCTGGCCGGATCGAATGTCCAGCGCGTCGCCAAAGCGATCGATTGGCTGCGGAGCCACTTCGCGGAATCACTGACTATTGCCGAGCTGGCCGCCATGGTTCATCTCAGCGAATCCTCGTTCCGCGAATATTTCAAGTCGGTGACCTCAATGAGTCCGCTGCAGTATCAGAAGGCGCTCCGGCTTCAGGAGGCACGGCGGCTGATGCTTTCCGGCGGGCGGGATATCACAACAGCTTGCCGGCTGGTCGGGTATATCAGCGATTCCCAGTTCAGCCGGGATTACAGCCGCTTCTTCGGCAATCCGCCGAGCCGGGATATCGCCAAGTGGAAATCGGGCCTCATCTCCTGAATGCTACCCAGCAAGCCCTCCGATCTTGTCAACGGGGGGCTTTTCCGTTGAATCGGGCAAGAAATCAAGCAGAACAGTCAAATGAAAGGGTATCGGGCCGTCTATACTGATCTTATCCGGATAAGCCAAGCGGCGAAGCGGAAATCATCGTTGGAACAAGCTGCTTTGTACAGGGATTTAGAGGCTTGATTCTATAAGGAGGATACCGGAATGCGGATTTTTGTAACGGGAGCAAGCGGCTTTATCGGGTCGGCAGTGGTCCGGGAACTGCTTGAGGGCGGACATGAAGTGGCCGGGCTGGTACGCTCCAAGGAAGCGGCCGAGCGGCTGGAGGCGGCTGGAACGAGAGCTGTTCGCGGCTCTATTGAGAATACGGAGCTTTTGCGCCGGGAAGCAGCTCAGGCCGATGCTGTTGTGCATACGGCATTCTATCATAAGTTCTCCCATGCCGGCCTTCCGGCAAAACTGCGGATTATGCTGGGCGGAAGTCCGGGGCGGGCGGCGGCCCGTTTCATGGCAGCAGCAGTCGGCACGGATTGCCACGCCATTCAGACATTGGGAGCCGGGCAGTCCGGGCGGTCTGGAGCGCTTGTAATTGCGATCCCCACTATGACGCTCACTCCCGGAAGGCTGGCGACCGAGGAGGATGCAGGAGATGCCTCATCTATCGGAGGAGGACGGGTGGCGTCGGAGAAGGCTGTGCTCGCACTTGCCGGATCCGGCGTCCGGGCATCGCTGGTACGTCTGCCACCGATCGTATACGGCAACGGCGACCAAGGCGGCCTGCTGCCCTCCCTGATCCGGGCCGCAAGATCCAAGGGCGCTGCCGCCTATATCGGGCAAGGAACCAATCATTGGCCCGCCGTACACCGGCTTGATGCGGCGCGTCTATTCAGGCTGGCCGTAGAGCAGGCTCCGGCGGGCACGCGGCTCCATGCTGCCGGGGAAGAAGGCTTGCCCTTCAGGCAGATTGCGGAAGCGATTGCGCGGGAGGCGAGTGTGCCGTCCAAGCAGATACAAATGGAAGAAGCCGCTTCGTATTTCGGCTGGCTGGGCCCGTTTGTCTCGACCGACAATCCCGTGTCTTCAGCATTGACCCGCGAGCGTTTCGGCTGGAACCCGCAGGAGCGCGGCCTGCTGGCCGAAATCGCACAGGGTGATTATTTTACAGACCAATCGCTGCGTTAAGCAAACCCCATAAATGATCGTACAAAGAACAAAGTTACTGGCTATGAAGCATGGAGCCCATCCCAACAAAAGAAAATCATAATTCCTAAACAACGAGCAAGAGCCTTCCAAAAAGTCAGTACAAACTAACTTTCTGGAAAGCTCCTTTTTGGGTTATCCGTGAACCTGTTGCTTCCCTTCAATACTCAGATCTGCTCCCGGCACAGCGGAAGCCTCATCCCCGTAACGGCCAGCGTAACCTTCTCCGGCAGAATATAATCCTTCTCCAGATTGATATCATGCGACATATGCGTGTAGACCGCGCGGCGCGGCTGTACCTTCTCCAGCAGATCGGCGGCTTCAGTCATATCATACACAGAGCGGGTGGACAATTCAGCTGCCTCGTAATAAAAGCTGGTTCCCAGCACCAGCAGGTCCGCTCCATGCATACGCCTGGTTTCCTCCGTGGTCAGAGAGATCGAGTCCGGGCAGTACACCCAGATATATCCCTCCTTCTCCAGCCTGTAGGCATAGGAGTAACCATTCTTGCCATGGTTCACCCGCCATGTGCTAATCTGCCAGCCATCCAGCGTAATGCCGTCATCGCAAGGGATCATGTCGATATGCCCGCTGAGCCACGGGTATTGGCGCTGGATGACGGGAATGACCTCCGCCGGAGCGTACAGCTCTCCCCGGAAGCCCATCCAGCGGCAGCTGTCCGCCCATTCCGGCAGCCCGCCGATATGATCGAAATGCGCATGTGTCACGAGCAGACGCTTCATGGTGCGGTTCCCCTGCAGCTCCATCTGTCTCCGCCAGTCCGGTCCGCAGTCAATCGCCAGGAAGCCGCTGCCGTTATCTATAAGCACAGAAGAACGCAGGCGGTTATTGCGCCCGGTGCTTCTTGCTTCCGTACAGGTCTCACAATCACAGTAGACCCGGGGTACACCCATGGCATCCCCTGTTCCAAGGAACACTAATGTATCCATATGCCTGCCCACCTCATCGTCTTTTTTCTCGAATATCCATCAGTTCATTATAGAACAACAGCCGGTCCTTTGCACCCCGGCCTGTAAGACAGTAAAGAGCCGTCCTTCAGCCTGATCCGGCCGGAGAACAGCTCCCTTAATCCTTCGCACTCCACAATAAGCAGGTGTCTTCTAATCCTCTTCCGTCTCAACTACCCGCCTAGATCCCGGCCAGCACCTGATACCATATGCCCCGCTTGGAGTACAGCGTGGTGCGGACTTCCTCCCAGCCGCCAAGATAGCTGATATCGAACAGCCCGGCAGGAACCGGATACTGGCTCTCATGTACCGCATAGACCTGCTGGTTCACGGGACGGAAGCCGAACTTGGCGAATATCTCCTGCGCCTCAGGCGTCGTCAGATAATCGACCAGCGCTTCTGCGGCCGCACGGGTACCGTGCTTATCTGCGTATTTATCCACCACGGCCGCAGGATTCTCGATCAGAATCGTATTCTTCGGGATGACCACCTCATACTTCACACCCTCTGCAATCCGCGCCAGCAGCTCATTCTCATAAGTGACGATCACATCGCCTACGCCGTACTCGAAGGCAGCCATGGAGGCCCGCCCGCTTTTATCCAGAGATTCGACGTTCCTGTGTATGCTCTCCAGGAAGGCCTTGGCAGCCGCAGGGTCTTTCGCCCCCTCCTGCTCCTCAGAACGCTTCAGGCCGGCCCCGTAGATCGCGTTGATGTCCCACTGGGCACCGCCGGAGGTCTTCGGATTAGGGTAGAGCACCTTGACCCCCGGCTTCGCCAGATCGGCAAAATCATGAATTCCCTTCGGATTGCCCTCCCGCGTCCCCAGGGCCACAACCGACCGCGTCACCATGCCCGCCTCACCGCCTCGCTTCTTCCAGTCCTTCTCCACAAGGCCCGCCTTGACCAGCTTCCCGATATCGCCTTCCATGGCAAGCAGCGTGACATCCGCCTCGAAGCCGCCGGCAATTGCCCTAGCCTGAGTGCCTGAAGCTTCATAGGACTGCTGGAATACGATAGTTTGACCGGTATCCGCCTTCCACTTCTCCGCGAACCCGGGGAGAATCTCGCCCATGGCATCCTTCACCACGCTGTAGGCGCCCACCACAAGCGTTAGATCTCCCTGCGGCGGCGCACCTCCCTCTCCTGCATCCGGCTGCTCATTCCCGCAGCCGGCAGCGGTCAGGGCGAACACCGCCAGCAGTAAGACCGTCAGCCATCCGTGCAGTTGTCTGCTCCTTCTGATAAGCCTCATACCGGCGACACATCCCACATCATTTATTTTTTAGATAAATACAGGCATCGGATCTTTCTTAAGGCCATTCTCCTGAATCCAGCTCCGCTCCTCATTGAACAGGTAGGCGCGGTGTACCAGCACAGATATTTCCTGCCCCGGAGTCAGCGTTTCTTTCTCCAGAGAGCGGTAGGTGACCAGCTTATGTCCATTGATCTCAACCTCCACCAGCCATTCACTGCCGCGGAAATGCAGATGCTTCACAACGCCCTGCTCCGTGGCCGAAGCTATTTTGAATTCATGCAGATGGCCTACCTCAATATATTCCGGACGGATCAGCGCCTTGGTCGGCTTACCGCCGCCTGCGCCTTCGAAGCCCTTCAGCTCGGAAGCACTCCCGATCAGCGTCGATTCCCCGATAAAGGTTGCCACGAATGGTGTCTTCGGCTCTTTATAGATATCCCAAGGCGTACCCTTCTGCTCCAGCCGCCCCTGGTTAATGATCATAATCTCATCCGCTACTTCAATAGCCTCATCCTGGTCGTGGGTGACGAAGATAGAGGTGATTCCGACACGTTCGATCAGCTCCCGCAGCCAGGAACGCAGCTCCTGGCGGATCTTCGCATCAATCGCCGCGAACGGCTCATCCAGCAGCAGCAGCTGCGGCTCAGGGGCCAGCGCCCGGGCAAAAGCCACCCGCTGGCGCTGCCCCCCGGACAGCTGATGCGGATACCGGCTCTCGAAGCCCTTCAGTCCGGTCAGCTCCACCAGCTCGGTGACGCGGTCACGGATGACTGACTTACTAGCTTTCTTGACTTTCAGGCCGAAGGCGATATTTTCGAACACCGTCATATGCTTGAACAGCGCATAGTTCTGGAAGACAAAGCCGATCTCACGCTCCTGCGGCGGAAGATGGTTCACCGCCCGGCCGTGGAAAATAATCTCGCCGCTGTCCGGCGTCTCAAGGCCCGCCAGCATCCGCAGGATGGAGGTTTTGCCGCCGCCGCTTGGGCCAAGCAGCCCAATCAGATGGCCTTTGGTAATGCCGAAATGGACATCCTTCACCGCATGAAAATCGCCAAAATGCTTATCGAGTCCCCGCACCTCTACATGCATAATTAGTGCCCTCCCTTTCTTCTCTTGCTCCATTCCATAAGCAGCAGCAGTCCTGCGGAGAATGCGGCCAGCACCAGTGCTATCCCGCCCGCAGCCGTAACATTGAAATTCTCGACATCCTGATAGACCAGTGTGGTAGCCGTCTGGGTCCGGTTCATAATATTGCCTGAAACAACGAGCACTGCACCGAACTCACCCAGCGAGCGGGCCACCGTCAGAATCACTCCATAGATGACCGCCCAGCGGATCGACGGCCAGGTCACCTTCCAGAAGGTCGTCCAGCCATAGGCGCCAAGTGTGGACGCAGCCTCCTCCTGCTGGGAGCCGATCTCTTGCAGCACCGGCATCACCTCACGCACCATCAGCGGGAATGTAACGAACAGCGTAGCAATTACCATTCCCGGAAAAGCATACACAATCTTCACTCCGATTTGTTCAAACAACGCACCCAGCGCACTGTCCGGCCCGAGCAGCAGAACGATCATCAGCCCGCCGATAACCGGCGATACGGCATAAGGCAGATCCACGATGCTGTTCAGCAGGCTTTTGAGACGCCGCCCCAGCCAGTTCGCCCGCACCAGATACAGGGCTGTCATAATACCAAACAGCGTATTCAACAGCGTCACAACCACCACAACGTATCCGGTCATCAGCAGCGCATGAAGTGCCTCCGGCCGGGTCAGGGCGTTCCAGAAGCCGCTCCAGCCTTCGCTGAAGGCCCCCATTGTCATTCTGCCAAGCGGAGCTGCGATCAGGACGAAGAACACGAGATAGGTCAGTCCAATCCACAATCTTCTCATGATCTTCTCCCCCGCATCTGCATAAGGCTGATCAGCCAGAGAATCAGGAAGGATAAAGTCAGCAGAATGATCGACACCGCGGCGGCTCCCGCCGGATTATCACTTTCGACCTCTCCGAAAATATAAACGGAAGACACCAGCGTGCGCCCCGGAATATTGCCTGCCACGAGGACAACCGCACCGAACTCAGCGAGCGCCCGCGAGAAGGCCAGCATCCCGCCGCCGATCATGCCAGGTGCCATAGAGGGAAGAATGACCTGGAAGAAGACCCGGCTCGGCTTCGCTCCCATCGTATAGGCTGCCTCTTCTTCTGATGCGTCCAGCTCCTCCAGCAGCGGCTGCACTGCCCGGATGACGAAGGGGAAGGTGACGAAGACCATCGCAATCACAATCGCAGGCTGGTGAAAAACAATCGTGAAGCCCAGTGATTCCGCAAGGCCCCCGATCAGGCTTCCCGGACCCAGCAGCAGCAGAATCATCAGTCCGCCAACCGCAGTAGGCAGAGCAAACGGGAGATCGACAAGACTGTTCAGCAGCGCCCTGCCCCGGAACTTATAACGGATAAGGACCCAGGCGATCATCGTGCCCAGCAGCACATTCGTAATAGCCGCAATGACCGCCAGCTTAAGTGTTAATAAGACCGATTTCCAGGCAATCGGATCGCTCACACTTTCCGTGAAGCTTCCGAGCCCGGATGAGAATGAATTGTAATAGACCCCGAGGATCGGCAGCACAATCAGAATGACGAAATACAGTACAACTGTTGATCTAAATCCCCAAGTCCAGCCCTTGTGCCTGATCAGCGAATTCAATGGTCAACCTCCCACCTCCGGATAACCGGTCGGTATACTCAACTTTAAGGTTTGATTATTCCTATTAATATACTTGGTTTAAAGTTATCCCTACTTTACCAAATACCGCTTGCTGCCGTCAATTACTTTGTTAGTTTTTGGGTTAAAGTATAAGTAGCACTCGTTACATCCAAATCAGAGAGGGGCTGTTCATGATGCTGCATACTATGGAGATCACCACCGGCAAACGGGATGAAATGCGGGATATTACCCGCGAGGTTCAGGCTTATGTGAAGAATAGCGGAGTACTTAGCGGACTGCTGATTGTCTATTGCCCGCACACCACCGCAGGGATTGCGATTAACGAGAACGCCGATCCTGATGTGAAGCGTGATGTGTTGATGCGTCTGGATGAGGTCTATCCCTGGGAGCATCCCAAATACCGCCATGCCGAGGGCAACACGGCTTCCCACTTAAAGTCCATTACGGCCGGTCCTTCGCAGACCCTTATCATTCATGAAGGGGCTGTACTGCTGGGCCGCTGGCAGGGCATTTATTTTTGCGAGTTCGATGGTCCAAGGCAACGCCAGTGCTACCTCAAAATTATGGAAGGATAACACTGCCTGCCCTTGTAGAAGAGCAGCCACGCATGAACCGCGAAGCTGCTCTCTATACAATTTATAGTTCCTATAACACTTTCACCATGCAAAGTTATACCAATGCAACGCTCTAAAGTACGAGCTGTTAAAAAAAACAGCTTATGATAAACTGCGGCTTAATACCTTGACATGTGTCAGGGCAGCTTGCTTCACATCTTCGAA
The DNA here is from genome assembly GCF_017874735.1 of Paenibacillus silagei. Classification (GTDB taxonomy): domain Bacteria; phylum Bacillota; class Bacilli; order Paenibacillales; family Paenibacillaceae; genus Paenibacillus_AQ; species Paenibacillus_AQ silagei. Next base: position 148,632 of record NZ_JAGGLV010000015.1, on the reverse strand, counting down.
CAACACTTTATCCTGAATATAATACGAAATGAATCCGTGAGCAGATAAGAATAAGGTCAGCGGCACGTTCTGCCAGTCCTCCGATACATATCCTTCTTCCTTCATATGACGGCGGACAATGCTTGCGAATAACTCAAAACATCGGCCCTGTTCTGCGCGGCAATAAGCCAGCAGCTCTTCGTCGCGGATCATGAACATGATCTCATACTGATACGGATGGTCCAGTCCGAACCGGATGAACTCCATAATCAGCTGCTCCACCCGGGTCATTCCCTCTTCAGGCGGAGAGGTCATAGCTTGATTCAGCAGCGAAGCCACATGATTGAAATCCTCTACTACAATAGCGTAGAAGAGTTCGGCCTTCTCTTTGAAATGGTAATACAGGGAGCCGTGGCTGTAACCCAGGTGCTGACCAATGCTGCGCATCGAAATGGCACGGTACCCTTTGGTGATGAAAAGATGCCTCGCCGCCTCCAGAATTCTTTCTCTCGACAACTCCTGTTCCACTGCTCTTCTTGCCATAATCTATTCCCCTTCGCTGTAGTAAAGCCGCCGCCCTTCCGTAACGAGGGATTGCCCCTCCGTAAGATCGGTTATCCATGCGATAAATGCGTCACCTTCATCATTGCGCGGAAGACACAGCAGTGTAACTTTATCCGTAAACAAAGTCTCTCCGGTCTGGATATTCCGGCCCCGCAGTGCATTCTCCACCTTGCCCAGCCAGGTGTACTCGATTTCCACGAATACCTCCCGTCTCAGCACACGTGTAATGACCTCTCCGGCTTCCAGCGCCAGTACAGCGCCATCGGTATAGGCCCGGATCAGCCCGCCTGCACCCAGCATAATGCCTCCGAAATAACGGGTAACTACAATAGCGACATTCTTCACCTGTTGGCTGCGGATTACTTCCAAAATCGGTTTCCCGGCCGTTCCACTCGGTTCCCCGTCATCCGACTGTCTCTGGATCTCATCCCTCTCCCCGATCATATAAGCAGAGCAGTTATGCGTAGCATTCCAGTGCTGCTTCTTGATCGAATCGATAAATTGCACAGCTTCTTCCTCGTTCTCCACCGGCATAACATGCCCGATGAAGCGTGATTTACGGATTACGACCTCCCGCGAGCCGGGGGTACGTACCGTCCTGTATTGTTCCAGCATTGTTGTCCATTCCTTACTTTGCATGTGATGACTTGATATATATTAGGAGCAGCCCTGGTAGTGGTTACCTATGGACTGCTCCCTGATGACTTACTTTACTATGAATGATCTGCGGTTAGAGTGGGACTATTCGGTAAGTCTTGCTTCCAGTTCTGCCTTTTCTTTCTCGTAGCCTGGTTTGCCCAGCAGTGCGAACATGTTCTTCTTATAGGCTTCAACACCCGGCTGGTCGAACGGATTCACACCCAGCAGGTATCCGCTGATCCCGCAAGCCTTCTCGAAGAAGTACACCAGATAGCCGAAAGTATACGGCGTTTGGTCAGGAATGGTAACGATCAGGTTCGGCACCTGTCCATCGGTATGCGCCAGCATAGTTCCCTGGAATGCCTTCTTATTAACGAAGTCCATCGTCTGGCCGGTCAGGAAGTTGAGGCCGTCCAGATCATCCGGATCATTCTCGATCGTTACATGATGCTGTACCTTCTCCACTTGAATAACCGTCTCGAAAATGTTGCGGTTACCCTCCTGAATGAATTGGCCCATGGAGTGCAGATCTGTCGAGAAGTCCACCGAGGACGGATAGATTCCCTTGAAGTCCTTGCCTTCGCTTTCGCCGTACAGCTGCTTCCACCATTCAGAGACAAAGTGCAGGGACGGCTCGTAGTTCACGAGGATTTCTGTCGTCTTGCCTTTGCGGTAGAGCGCGTTACGTACTGCAGCATATTGATAGCTCTGGTTCGTAGCCACATCGGGATTGTTGAACTCATCGGCTGCGGCTGCGGCCCCTTGCATCATTTCTTCAATGTTAATTCCCGCTACGGCGATAGGCAGAAGGCCTACCGGTGTCAGTACGGAATAACGTCCGCCTACATCATCAGGGATGATGAACGACTCATAGCCTTCTTCGTTAGCCAGCTTCTTGAGTGCGCCCTTCTCCTTGTCTGTTGTAGCGTAGATCCGTTTGCGTGCTTCTTCCTTACCGTATTTCTTCTCCAGTGCTGCACGGAAGATACGGAAAGCAATAGCTGGCTCGGTAGTTGTACCGGATTTGGAGATTACGTTCACGGAGAAGTCTTTGCCTTCTACCAGGTCAAGCAGATGCGTGATGTAGGTAGAGCTGATGTTATTACCGGCAAAATAAACCTCCGGTGTCTTGCGCTTGTCCTTGGACAGGTTATTGTAAAAGGAATGCGAAAGCGCCTCGATAGCTGCGCGTGCCCCCAGATAAGAGCCGCCGATACCAATTACGATCAGCACTTCGGAATCACTCTGAATCTTCTTGGCGGCCTGCTGAATACGGGCGAACTCTTCCTTGTCATAAGCTGTAGGAAGATCAATCCAGCCCAGGTAATCGGAGCCTGCTCCGCTCTTGTTATGCAATTGTTCGTGGGCCAGCTTCACCGGAGCGGCGAAGTAGTCGATCTCGGTCTGGCTGAAGAAGGAAAGGGCTTTGGTGTAGTCAAAATTAATCTTCTTGGACATCGGTAATGGTAGCCTCCTGTTTATCTCTTTAGATTTGACACCGTGTGTTGCAACATTATAATCTAGAATACTTTAATTTGCCTTGACTGGCAAGGTCTTAAGGCATATCCCCGGCTTTCCGAACCCTGTTTATGAAAAAATAACTGAAAGCGGTTACTAAGTAGATAAGCAGACCTGTTCTGTGGAACAGGCTGTAACCTTCTGATAGAATGAAGGCAAACTTAGTTTCTATAATATGATCTCAGGAAAGCAAAGGTGGAATTGAAATGAAGCACATCGGCTTTATCGGACTCGGAACAATGGGAGCACCTATGGCGTCGAACCTGCTGCGAAGCGGTTTTGAGGTTACGGTGTATAACCGTACAGCAGAGAAATGCAAACCTTTGGAACAGGAAGGTGCGAAGACAGCCGCCACACCGCAGGCAGCCGCGGAAGGCAAGGATGTTATTATTACCATGATCAGCAACGATGATTCGATCCGTGAAGTCTTCCACGGTGACCATGGCATTCTCGCCACCCTTCAGCCGGGAACAACCATAATCGATTCCAGCACCATCTCCCCCGGCCTTGCAAAGGAGATCGCTGCTGAAGTTGAAGCACGGGGCGGCAGCTTCCTTGATGCCCCTGTAACCGGCAGCAAGCCGGCAGCTATCGACGGCACACTGGTCTTCATGGTCGGCGGACATGCCGAAGTGATTGAGAAGCACCGGGATCTCTTCGACTCCATGGGCCGTCTGCTGCTGCATATGGGCGCTAACGGCAGCGGCGCTGTAGCCAAGCTGGCTCACAATGCCATGGTCGGCATTCACAATGTCGCGCTCGCCGAGGGCTTCTCCATTGCGGTGAAGTCCGGGGTACCCGCAGATAAGTTCCTGGAGCTGGTGAAGAACGGATCAGCAGGCAGCAAGCAGGCCGAGCTGAAGGGCCAGAAGATCATTGATAACGACTTCAGCAACCAGTTCTCCCTTGCCCTGATGCTCAAGGATCTCAAGCTGGCGTCCTCGCTCAGTGATTCCACTGGCGTCCCTTCCCCTATGCTCGGCGTAGCCAAGAGCATGTTCCAGGCAGGCTTCAATCACGGCTACGGCGACGAGGACCTGTCCGCTGTGGTCAAATCCTACGAAGACTGGATCGGCCGGAAGATCGGCGAAGGTAACTAATGTAACGGCGGCTTTTTCAGAATCTGTTTATGATGGTGTTTCACACACTATTGTAAACAGGGGAGGAAGTTTCAATGCTGACCTTTGAACTCGCCCGGCCACAAGATGCGGCCATGTTGGCGGATGTACAAAAAAGAACCTTCGATGATGATGCCCGCCGATATCAGGATAAAGAGGAGGATGGCCCTCCCGGTTATGATTCAGTGCCCTGGCAGGCGGAACAAATGCAGCAGGGCCATTACTACAAGCTTCTGAAAGACGGTGGAATTGTCGGCGGGATGATAATCTTCCCGTCGCCCACAGAAGAGGAATGTCATCTGGGCCGGATTTTTATCGATCCCTTATATCAGAACCAAGGGTTCGGGCATGAAGCTTTGCATTTCTTATTTGTACAGTATCCTGCTGCCAAGCGCTGGACGCTGGATACTCCCTCGTGGGCCGTCCGGAACCATCACTTCTATGAGAAGCACGGCTTCATCCGTACCGGAGAGATCTATGATGCGGGGAGCAGCGAGAGCATATGGGAATATGAGCGTACAGGTCCGTTGGCAGAGGCAGGCTGCTAAGAGCAGAATCACTTTACCGAGCGAACCATGATAATGGACCATGTGCCGGTGCGCAGCCTATTGTGTTCGGTTTTTCACCTACATTCTGTATATGTAACTCGTAATCAGGGCGCAGCCAGGCAGTATCGGCTGCGCCCTTTTACTATGCGAGCATGGCCTTCTTGTCAGGAGTGAGAACGCAAAAATACCGGTGATTTAATCACCGGTACGGGAAGTTTATTTTACAGTATATGTACAAAAAAACATACGTTTTCCTTGCGTTAACTATAAAATTAATATAGCACAGAAATGTCAACATAACAAGCATTTTTATGGAAAACGAAGAAAATAAATGTTTCTCCCCCCGCCAGCCTGGCAGCAAGGATCAATAAGGCCCCCGGTGCCGCTGTCCCCCTCTCCTCCCCTGATGATATGATCTTCTGCACGAAGGAGGCGACTGACATGCAAATCAGACTGAGAGAGATCCGCAAAAGCTTCAAGGTGTACAAACGCCCTGAAGGAAAATGGGGGCTGCTGAGAGGCGCTTTTATGCGGAATGTTACCCGGGTGGACGCGCTTGGCGGGATCAGCTTTGATATCGAAGAGGGGGAACTGGTAGGTTACATTGGCCCGAATGGCGCCGGTAAATCCACCTCCGTCAAAGTGATGAGCGGCATCCTGACACCGGACAGCGGAGAATGCACCATCCTGGGCAAGATTCCGTGGAAGCACCGTGTAGAGCATGTATCCAAGATCGGCGTCGTGTTTGGCCAGCGCTCACAGTTATGGTGGGATGTTCCGGTGGCAGACTCTTTTGACGTGCTTAAGGATATTTATGCGATCCCCCCAGGCGACTACCGCTTAAGACTATCGGAGTTATCGGCAACACTTGGTGTGGAAGCGCTCTTAAGGACCCCGGTGAGACAGCTTTCGCTCGGGCAACGGATGCGCTGTGAGCTGGTAGCTGCGCTGCTGCACCGGCCGAAGCTTCTCTTTCTGGATGAGCCAACCATCGGACTCGATGCGGTATCCAAGCTGGCACTGCGCAATTTCCTGAAGGAAGAGAACCGGAAATATGGGATTACGATGCTGCTGACCACTCATGATATGGACGATATTGAGGCATTATGCCAGCGGGTTATGGTGATTGGGCACGGCCAACTGCTCTATGACGGACAGCTCTCAGGTCTGCAGCAGAAATATGCGCCGGAGGTCGTCATGAAAGTGAACACGGATGCGATGATTGCTGCTATGTACAATGACTTGGCTTTGGGTTAAGCCCATCCACCCATCAGGAGGTGCACAATGAACTTTAGAAATACATGGCGGGCCTGCAGCTCCCTCTTCCGAATCCGCATGGCAGAAGGGCTCCAGTACCGGGTGTCCGCCATATCTGGCACGATGGTCGGTGTGTTTTGGGCGCTTATAGAATGTGTGCTGTTCACCGTGTTCTATACATACAGCGAGAATGGCTCCTGGAACAATAACGGACTCAGCCTCCCTCAGGCCATATCCTATGTTTGGCTGGCTCAGGGGCTGTTTGTACTCCAGAGTATGAACATCGACAGCGAAATTATGAGCAAAATCAACAACGGCGACGTCGGTATCGAGCTGTGCCGGCCCATGAACCTGTACACCCACTGGTTTGTCAAAAGCTCGGCCGGCAAGCTCGGCACCAGTTGGATCAGGGGGCTGGCCACCGTACTCGCCGGGCTCCTGATGCCTGCCGGGTATGCCCTAGGGGGCCCTGCCTCATTGCCTGCACTATTCTATTTCCTTCTGTCGGCGGTTATGGCGTTTGTGCTGTGCTCGGCCTTCGCTATGCTTGTGACTGCGATTCGGCTGAATATCACTTGGGGGGACGGACCGACCTATATGCTTCTACTGCTAAGCGGCATATTGTCCGGCACCTACCTCCCCCTGCGGCTCTGGCCTGATTTCATGCAGACCTTCCTGTACCTGCAGCCGTTTGGCGGATTCGCCGACATCCCTCTGCAGCTATATATAGGCAGCGTGGCTCCTGCCGCCGCATTGCCCGGCATCGGCTTACAGCTCCTCTGGAGCCTTATCTTTATCGCGGCGGGCCGGATGATTATGAAACGCAGATTACACAGCATTATCGTCCAGGGAGGGTGACAGTAACGTATGCTTGCTGAAGGTAAAATTTATTGCAAATACTTGCGGATGCATCTGCTGTCCGGCATGGAATATAAGGGCTGGTGGCTGATGCTGATTCAGGTGCTTACTGTGGTGATCTCCGATCCCATAGCCACCGTCCTGCTGTTCTCCCGCTTTGGCAATATCGGCGAATGGACCGTCGCCCATATCATTCTGGTGTACTCGTTGGCGGTGGCTTCCTTCGGACTTGCCGAGAGCGTATGCCGCGGCTTTGATTATTTCCCGTGGCATCTGCTGCGCTCCGGCGATTTCGACCGGCTGCTGCTCCGCCCGCGGTCCCTGTTCGTGCAGGTCGCCGCTTCCAGATTCCATCTGCACCGGCTGGTCCGGCCGTTTACAGGGATCTGTGCTGCGGGCTGGGCGCTGGGACAGCTCGGCGTTCCCTTGACGCCCGGCAGACTCGGCATTCTGGCGATGGCGCTGGCCGGAGGCTGTCTGATGTACTGCGGAGTGTTCGTGCTAACCTCAGGTCTTGCTTTTTTCACTATCAAAGGGCTGGACTGGATCTTTCTGCTGACCAACGCCAGCTACCAGATTACCCGCTGCCCAGAGCCCTATTTGCCGCGAATGCTAAAATCCGTGTTCAGCTTTGTGCTCCCAATGCTGTTCATCAGCTTCTATCCGGCGGCCACCGTCTGCGGCTGGGGTTATCCCCGCTGGCTGGGCTTCCTCTCGCTTCCCTCTGGAGCTGCCTTCCTCGGAGTGTCTCTGCTGGTATGGCGCATAGGCGTGAGACATTACAAAAGCACGGGGAGCTGAACTCCGCTGAAGCTGACAACACAAAAAAAGCACCCCGGGACCATGAATCTTCCAGGGGTGCTTTTTTTCTACCACTTTCTTTTACACAATCGGGTAAGAACAGCAATAATCAGTTAATGCGAATACTTCCAGGGCAAACTTGGAGTTGCCGGGAACATGGAAGGTTTCCGCTCCGTCAATGTCCTTCCACACTTCAGTACCGGGAAGCAGCACCTTGAGCTTGCCGGAGAGAATCTCCATCGTCTCGGGGCCGTCGGTGCCGAATTCGTATACGCCAGGCAGCATAATGCCGAGTGTCACCTTAGTGCCGTCTTCCAGTGTAACTGTACGGCTGGTCACTTTTCCGTCGTAATAAATGTTGGCTGCTTTTTGAATTGTCGCGTTGGTTAACTGACTCATGTGCTTATTCTCCCCTTTGTCGTTAGATCCGTCTATTATAGCAGCGCTTTTACGCGGCTGACTACATTTTCTACAGTGAAGCCATATTCTCTGATTACGGTGTCGCCAGGGGCGGAAGCGCCAAAGGTAGTGATTCCCAGAATGTCGCCCTGGTCGCCTGTATAACGTTCCCAGCCGAAGGTTTGGGCCATTTCGATAGCCAGACGGGCTTTCACTTCAGGCAGGATAACGGAATCGCGGTATGCTTTATCCTGCTTCTCGAACAGATCCCAGCTCGGCAAGCTGATGACACGAACATCAATGCCTTCTTCGGCAAGCGCAGCCTGAGCCTTAACCGCCAGCTGTACTTCAGAGCCTGTAGCAATGATCTGTGCCTGTGGAGTGCCGTTCTTGGAATCAGAGACCACATACCCGCCGCGTTTGATGTTATCGCGTACACCGTCTACGGTTCCAGCCAGGATCGGCAGGTTCTGACGGGTCAGGACCAGTGCTACCGGATTGGCGGTATTTTCCATAGCGTATGCCCAAGCTGCAGAGGTTTCGTTGGCATCAGCCGGACGAATGACCGTAAGACCCGGAATGATACGCAGGGAAGCAAGCTGTTCAATCGGCTCATGGGTAGGACCGTCTTCACCGACAGCGATACTGTCATGGGTAAGCACATAGGTTACCGGCAGCTTCATGATGGAAGCCAGACGGACAGCCGGACGCAGGTAATCTGTGAAGACGAAGAACGTACCGCCGAACACCTTAAGACCAGTGTGCAGTGCAATCCCGTTCATGGCTGCAGCCATTCCGAATTCACGTACGCCGAAGTAGATGTTACGGCCGTCATAGGATTCTGAGGTGAACTGGGACAGACCGTTCAAGTGCGTCATGGTCGAGCTCTCCAGATCGGCAGAACCCCCAACCAGCTGCGGGATACCGCCAGTCAAGCCGTTCAGTGCACTACCGGAAGCCACACGGGTAGATACAGCTTTGTCTTCTGCTTTATAGAATGGCAGATTAGCATCCCAGCCTGCAGGAAGCTCACCGCTTAGTGCAGTTTCGAGCTGTGCAGCAAGCTCTGGGTATGCTTTTTTGTAGGCTGCAAATTTCTCATCCCATGCTTTGTTAGCGGCGATTCCTTTGGCCTTCACTTCAGCGAAGCTGGCACGGACTTCATCCGGTACATAGAAATCTTCTTCATATACCCATTTGTAGTATTCCTTCGTCAGCTTCGTTTCATCAGCACCCAGCGGGGAGCCGTGGGTACCGCCGTGGCCGCCTTTACCTTGCTTGTTCGGGCTGCCGTAGCCGATGACTGTCTTCACTTCGATCAGCGTCGGTTTGCTGCTGTCTGCTTGAGCCTCTTCAAGAGCCTTAGCCAGTGCAGGAAGATCGTTACCGTCTTCTACGCGCAGAACCTGCCAGCCGTAAGCTTCAAAACGCTTAGCAACATTCTCGGAGAATGCAAGGTTGAGCTTGCCGTCTAGGGAGATATCATTCGAATCGTACATTACAATCAGCTTGCCCAGCTTCAGGTGTCCGGCAAGTGAAGCAGACTCGGAAGAGATCCCTTCCATCAAATCACCGTCGCCGCAGATGGCGTACGTATAATGGTCAATCACGTTATGTTCATCTTTATTGTAAGTCGCACCCAGCTGCGCTTCAGCCATTGCCATACCTACAGCCATACCGATACCTTGTCCAAGCGGACCGGTTGTCGCATCTACACCGGCAGTGTGGCCGACTTCCGGATGTCCCGGAGTTAAGCTGCCCCATTGGCGGAACTGCTTCAATTCTTCCATAGGCAGATCATAGCCGCTGAGGTGCAGCAGGCTGTAAAGGAGCATGGAGCCATGTCCGGCAGACAACACGAAGCGGTCACGGTTGACCCAAGTCGGGTGGTCCGGGTTATGATTCATCGTCTTGGCGAACAATTGATATCCCATAGGTGCGGAGCCCATCGGCATACCCGGATGTCCGGAGTTTGCCTTTTCAATGGCATCAATGGCAAGTGTACGGATTGTAGTGATGGCCAGGTTGTCCACCGTTGAGTTTTCTTCTTTATGAATGGCTTGATCTTTTGCTTGTTCAGTCATTACAATAATCCTCCTCGAATCAAGAATGTCATTTTGACTATTATTGTATCACGGAAGTGGAAGCATTTCCAATTGTTTTTGCTGCAGCTTATATTTAGCGGCTTCTGCCGGGTCTATGCATGCCTGTGCCGATTCACGGTGCTACAGGAGGTTCTTTTTGGAGATACGGATGGGAATCCGGAAACTTAGCCTTAAGTCTAGTTTCTAATTAAGACTAAAGTTTGTTTTACAAAGCGGATTTATACAGTAAGATGGAAGTACCTCAGCGGAATTTTAGCCGGATTATCCATAATTTCCAGCAGAAAGGAATTCAGAAGATGACTGCAAACAGAGATATTTATATTGTGCTCACCGGAACAGGCACGGCCTTCAGCGGAATTATTAAATGGTTCACCAAAGCGGAGCTGAATCATGCCTCGATTGCTTTTGACAGTGAGCTGCGTGAGGTCTACAGCTTCGGCCGGAAAAAAGTGTACAACCCTTTTATCGCCGGACTGATCCATGAGAACTTTATCCATCCGTTCTACAACAGTGCAGACTGTGCCATCTACCAGCTCAGAGTCAGTGAGGACGAATATGATACCATGTACAATCATGTCCAGGGCATGATGCAGAATCAGGAGCGTTATAAATATCATCTGCTCGGTCTGGTCGGCGTGCTGCTGAACATCCGGATTGACCGGGAGAATGCTTTTTTCTGCTCCCAGTTCGTCGCCTCTGTATTGGAGGAAACTACTGTTCATCCGGTAGCCAAGCCCTCCTGCTTCGTCACTCCGGAGGATTTCGCTTCATCCCTGTGCGCCCACAAAATATTCAGCGGCAAACTCTCTTACTATATGCACCGGAGTCATTCTGCGGCCCTCCGGGGTTCCAGTCTACATAACCCCCAAGCTACTAATCCGGCAGATTTTGCGGCTCCTAGACTGCGGCTGCATGAAGAACGGACCGAGGGAATCGTCTGAACGATCACCCTCCGCCCGCTTGATGCCAAGTAAAACAAAATCACAGTAGTACATAAGGCATAAGGATTGCGTCCCGCGTTATTTTACACGATGGCTCTGATAATATTCTGTCCAATCTCCGAGAATCGTTACCGCCACTGTATCCACCTTGGTCTGGTACTCATTAGTTGCGGTAAAGGTAAAAGTAACCGGACCATCCGGCAGCTGTTCGAACGATGGGTCGGCCAGTTCACCCGTCCATAAGGTCTTATCACTCCCGGTCGGACTCAGCGCCGCCGTGTATCCTCCAGTCATTGTGACTTGCACGGTATCCGGTAGTCCGGTAGCTGTCCCCTGCAGCACAAATTTCTCGCCAGCCCAATAGACACTATACCCCCGCGGGCTTTCAGGCGAGCCGCTCTGCTTCAGATTGTACGCCTGACGGTTGCCATTCCACTCCTCTGTATGACGGACAGCCCCCTTGATGCTAAGCAGGTTAACCATAAAGTACTTTCTTGCGGATACAACACTCCACTCAAATCCATCGAAGACCTCAACTTCTACAGCATATTTTTCGTACTCTGCTAAGGCTCCATCCGGTACCTTCCATTGTTTTGAACTGGATACCTGGTCACCGGACTGCACCTTAATCGCACCTGTGGCCAGATTAATTATCCGTACCCGGAAGCGCTGCTGCTGATCGCCGTCCTCATCCTGGTAATCCCACTTGATGATCGGTGTCAGCGTGCTGGCAATCGTTGGCTTGTTGGGGCTATCACTTGTCGGATAGGTAATTGAGACCTTGGGTAACCGGTTCAACACGGTAATGCTATGGGACAGCTCTCTGAACAGTCCCAGGGAGTCCGTAACGAGCTGCCGATACGTAAAAACACCATTTGAAGTAAACTTTTTGTTAAAATCGCCTTCTGTGCTCACAAGCCCCTCTGCACCAGCCGCCGGTTTCAAGAAATACTGATGACTTATGGTGTCTCCTTTCGGAATATCCTCATCTGTTGCCGTGCTCTTGATATTAAGCACATCCGTCCGGTAGATCGCTACTTTGGTGGCATCCTTTCCGGTATCCGTAATGAGGGTGAACCCCGGCTGGGGCGGAGTGTCGATGATGAAGGCTTTTTCGTTTGATACCTCGGACCAGGAGCCCTTGGAATACGCCCGCCCCAATACCGTGAAGTACTCGAAGCGATTGAATGTTGGGTTTGGAACTTGATACTGACGAATCGATCCGCTGCCATCTGTATTCTCTACCGTTTTCTCCAATAGCCCTTCTTTGGTGAAAAATTCAAGCCTGTACTTTTCCTGAGGATCATTCTCCGGATCGGAGTAGGTCCACTGAATCAACGGGTCCCCCTGCTTCTCTGCATCCAGGACCGTTGGGCTCGCGGTTGTACCCGGAGGAGAAATGATCGTCATGGACGGGGCTTCGTTTTTGATTACATTCACTTTGAGTGACTCAATATTTGACTTCGCCCCAATCTGGTCCACTGCCCAATGTTCCAGGGTGTATATCCCCGGTTCCGGGAAGCTGATTTCAATGCTCGGCGTCTTATATAATTTGGTGGTGCTGTCGCTGTCTGTTACCTTCCAAAAATATTGCAGACTGGCAATGTCCGATGGATCTTCATCAAAATCAGACGAGGTGTATTGCTTCGTATCGAACTGATACGCCGTTGCAGGACCATTGATGGCGGCCGTAGGCACATGGTTTAGGACCTTGAACATACGTGTCGCATTCGAGGAAAGCGATCCGTCAGAGGCTGTCAGGCGCATTTCCCAGCCATCTGAAATGGCTTGTTGCTGTGATATGCCGCTACGTGCGATCAGGTCCCGGATGGTCATCACCTGGTTTCGGTTACCCCCAGCGTAATAATATGGGCTGTTATTTATTCTGGCGTTCCATGCATAGCTTAGCCAATCCCCATCCTCATCCGGGTCCGGTGTCAGATTCTCCATGGTAATGACCGTATCCCGGTACACTTCCACCGGCATATTGAAGGCAGCTGCTGGGGGATGGTTTATAACTTGTACCATTTGGCTGTAGGGCTGTGACCATAGGCCGCGGTTATCATGGACCTGAAGCGTCAATTGATATGTCCCCACGCCGTAGGCAGCGATATTCGGCGGCACCGTTGGATTGCCCCAATGGCTCCATACCTGCTGCCAACCATCCTTAAACACTGTCCAGCTGTATACGTCCAGTGGATCATTGTCCGGGTCGAAAGACTTGTCCGTGATGGTGGTCGCCTTACGGTACGATACGATGTTGGGCTCTACGGTGAACAGCGCTACCGGCGGCAGGTTGCCGGCCGCCCCTACCGTTTGCTGCGACCAATCACTCCAGACGCCAACCCCGTTCTCGCCATCGATGTCCCGCACTCTTAGCCGGATATCATATTGGTCATTGGTCGGTAGCTGTGCCGGCGGATATCCATCGGTCCAGACTTGCCCTTCCGTCTTCTTGTATTGCCATTGCCAATCCATGATCCCTTTATTGGAGGCGGTGACATGATCCAAATCGTAGGAGCTGTCCGTGATCTGCAGCCATCCGCCTGACAGCCGGGCACTGAATAGCGCGATTGGCTTGCGGTGCACATGGAAGGTCATCGAAGATAGGTTATTCCGGCTCCATTTCCGGTACACGTCGAACCGGTCGTCATCCTTGGGATTATCACGCCCCTGGAACGTGGCCACGTAGGACCCGCTATACGGGAAAGTCGTATAGGGTAAACTTCGCCATAATCCAGAATCCCAAATGATCCCCATCGAATTATCAAAAAAGTACGGGTCATGATCGAACCGGTACCGTTCTTCCCGCTTAGGGTCCCACTCCGAGTCAAAGAATTTCGTCCTTGTTTCCACTGGTGTATTGACCAGGACAAACGACTTGTTCCTCATCTGCTGTTTGACATTAATCGTAAGCGCCGCCTTCGCCGTCATTCCCGAAGGGTCGGATGCCGTGATGTTCACGGTGTAGGTTCCCGGCGGGATCGAGTCTTGCAGCACGTCCAGTGGGATATTGAATGGTTTGGACAGCTTGGCTTGAGGCACCACCATCTTCTTGTAGAAGACACCAGGGATCTCGGCGGTGACGGTAACGTCCTCGTTATCTGGATCGCTGACATACCCCTCTATGTTGATTCCGCTGAGGCCCGGAGCATTAACCAGCGTAATTCCATTCGCTGTTCCTACGGACAGGCTAGGGGCATAATTGGGTATCAATTGAGCTACTCTAGTCATGTACGGCGACCACCAATAGGTTTTCGTCCAAGCCAACACTCGAATGCGGAACATTTCTGGATCTTTATCTAGTCCTGGCGTATAATCACTTGGCTGATAATAGTTATATCCTTGTGCATACTCATTCGGATAGGTGTTCGCCATCAAGTTCCGTATGTTGGACATATCTACATCAATAACAGCAGGCATATAATATCCTTGAGATGCTACTGCATTGGTGTGTAACTTTCCCCAATCTGCTGACCAGTTATAATACTGACCATAAAAGTCAGGTGTTCTAGGATCATTACAGCTCCAGTTATTATCATCACCATAAGCATTTCTGTTTAATTCATACTGGTACGCCTCTTTGGTATAAATGGAACTACACATTTCGATTTCCATGGGCTCCGTATATCCGCCCCAATCAGGCCTCCCCGTTGTATAGGTGACATGCAAGTTAGAGCCTGGAACAATATCATAGGTCATTCTTTTGGTCGTTTTATTAAATTTAAGATTGGTTACCTTCAGAGCAGGGAAATCAATGACAACCTTATCATCCTGATTGGCATGTCCCCCTCGCCCAGCTTCAAAGACAATATCCCGGTAATAAATGAAATTGTCCTCTGCCGCCTGCACCGTACTGGCCAGTCTCGTCATTTCGACAACTGGCTGCGGCAGTGCGGGAATGAGCAGCAAGTAGGCCATAAGCAAAATGATACTTCTCTTGAATCTCTTCAATGTCTGCCTTCCTCCCCTACAAGTCCCAATCGACTTCTGGCGCGCGGTTATCTATTTCTACCGTCCGCTCCACCAGCGCTTGTTTGATCGGATCGGTATACGAATCTGCAGAACGCCGGTCCGCCTCCGTCACGTAATCCTCAATGGTCGGTTGACCAAACTCTTCAAAGACCGTCAACCGGATCTCGTATCTCCCCACCTGAGTCAATTCCAGCTTAGGATTAATCTCATTTCCATTATTGAAGATCTGCCAATTCTCATCGGTAAACCGACCGTCATTATTGGAGTCGTACCGATACTCCCAGATCCGCCGGTTCAGGGTATCCTTGTCTGTGGAAAAGGATCTGTCCGTAATTTGGATGATCGCTCTATTCCCCTTCTCCGGGTCCCGATACATTTTTTGGGTAACGTCAAAATACACACTTGGGACTTCATCCGGTGCAATATCGAACGTGATTTCCCCATCTGCACCATAGCCGGCTGTATTCTCAACATGAATATTCGCTTTGTATTTGCCTGGCTTCCGGAAGAGTACGTCCTTGCTCTCCAGCTCGGCCAGACTGCCGCTATACTTGATATCTGCATGGGTCCCGCCGCTGACTGCGCTGATCGTGACCTGAGTTTTCGACTTAATGATCGGGAACCGTGTTGGACTTGTACTGCTGTTGGTGAGCGTGGTTTTCCGGTTCTGCTTCAGCGATCCGGTGATCTCCAATGTTGCGGATGGAATCGGTTCAATGACAGTCACTTCCGTGCTGGTGCTCCCGATCAGCCCGTCATTATCAACGACGGTAAGACTGATGGGGAATGTCTGTCCGACCTTATCCCGTGTGTACCAGACATAACCTCTGGCCGTATTTTCAATTCCGCCTTCTGCTCCAGGAGTTCCCCAGGCATAATCGGTGATATACCCGTCCGGGTCGGAGGAATTTCCTCCATATACCATCATGTCTGAACCGGCTTTAACGTACTTGGGTGCGCTAATTCGGGCAATGGGTGGCTTGCCCTCCGGCTTGGTCGGCTTGCTCGGTACGGAGGGATAGCTGACCGGATTGTCCTTCTTGTACACCCCGGCCGAGACTTCCATTTTCTGCTCCAGGGACGTTATCGTCCCGGTCTTCGTAATGACCGGATTCTTGAACCGAATGATTACCGTCAGCGCGTATTCCTGTTTGAAGCTGTCACTGGTCACCCGGCTGGCCGGGATCTGGAAGTCAAAGCTTTTCGATGCGGTGAGCATTTTTCCGTATTCTTTCTTCATATCAGCCTTCGCTGAACCGTCTTTTTCCTTGGCATAGAATACCCATTCTTCGATGTTAGAGGAATTTGTGTAACCCAGCAGTTCGCCTTTAACGTCGATCTTCACATCGACCTTGCTGCCCTCCAGCTTGATCGGGTTCGGACTTGGCTTCTCCAGCGTGGCCGTTCCGTTTAGCGTAGCTTGGTCGGGTGGGGAATAATCAAAGGTGACCGAACCGGCGTAGCTGTAGGATGTGACTTTGGCTTCAGCGGTAAAAAAATATGGAATTGTTACATAATACAGTCTGCCTTCCACCCACTGCCCTTTAGGAAAACTATCAGACACTTGTTCAGGTCTTTGTTGAGGGGAGGGTACTTGGTACGTAACAACAAACCGACCATTTTTTACTGCCGTTGTGCCTTTGTATCCAATAAGATCTTTTGGATCGAGTTTAATACTTGATTGTATGACACTGCTAAACGGTACTTGGTTCATAGCATTTCGGTACCAGGTTGCTTGGTTTGGATTTACTGGATCTGATTTCGTGGATACAGTCGTTTTAGGCGGATCGTTTGAAGGCATGGAGTGATCTGTTGCATTCCTATTATAACTTTCGTTAACACCCTTATCCTCCTTGTAGTCATTAATCTGCCAACGTCGGCCGTCCGCATATCGCCAGATAGAGTTACCGGGTGTACTCTTAAAAGGATCTTCAAAACCGCCAGATGTCCCTGTTACATTAAATGTTTCGTCCTTCACAGTACCCTTCAACGTAACCTTGATCTTACCATTTTCAAGCGTTAATACTCCTACAACACTATTGGTACCATTGTATTTGAGTGTACCGGACTTAATCGCAGAAGCAGCGACCCCGCTCGGCAGATCGAGATAGAACGTTTTAGCACTATTATTCGAACCGGTTAAGCCTGTCGTGACTGGTACACTAACACTGCCCTGCTTCGTACCAGTCTCTGCAGAATAGATCGCATTAGGCATTAGTACCAAGCAAGCAATGACAATAAGAGCCGAAACCCATAGTTTCTTTTTTCTCATCTTCAATTTCCTCTAGGTTCCACAACATATACTGAGTTAGAAGTTTTATTTTTATTTATTAACCGAATTTTAAAGTAATTAATTTCTCCAGTATATAGGTACCCTTGGTAAGTATTGAGTTTTTCTCCTGGCTTCAAACTCCAATCCCACAATGCTTCTTTGCTATTTGGTTTATAGTAACTAGCCTTAGGCATAGCAGCGAAAGCTTCTCCTTTTGCGAGGTCACCAAAATTAAGAGCCCATTTTTCACTTAAGTCTTTAACATTTTGTTGAACAAGATTCCCGCTCTTATTCTCAACGGTAATCTTTGTCCATACAAAATACTGAGCATCGTTAATGGCATAGTCATACTTCTTAGCCAGCGCCTGAGCATCCTTCGACTTGGAATCAAAGATCATAATCTTCTCCAGCGTATAACTAAGCCCCCCAGCCGTAACTGTCACCGGCAGCTCCACATCCTTCACCAATCCATACTTAGACAGGTTGTCCCTCATAATAGGTGCTGCCGTCGGTTTTGCAGCTGTCGCATGTGCAGATCCTACTTGACCTGAAATCGAACCTGCTAACAGTGCAGTTGCTAACATTGTTTTCATCATTATCTTTTTCATCTAAATCTCTCCTTTAGTAGTTTGTACGACCTGCTAAGGCTCGCCTCGGTGCAGGATTACCCTGCCGGATACTTCATCGATTCATCTTATACTCCTGAACCGCCGGTACCGTGATCGCCTCTTGAACTTTGCTTCTGGAGATCAGCACCGGGTGCTGCGTTTGGATAACCGCAATAACCGAAGGACCTTGTATGTATTTGGTGATACCGTAAGTACTGTCCTCATAGAGCAGCGGAAAAGTATCGCCCGTAGATTCATCCACGATGTCGAACTTGACGATCTTCACTTGAGCCTGAAGCCGGCTCCCCGCCAAGGGGGATAAGCCGTCATCCAGTCCCAGATTACTCTGCAAGGTGTGGCGGAAGGTGGTATAAGCCTCAGCGGGATCAATGACCAGACGGCCTTGGGCCTTCGCTGGTTCGTCCAACTCCTGAGATGCGTCATGGACGGCCATATTATTGGCATCCTTAAGCATGTTGCGCACCTGGTCCCATTCCTGGTTCTGAATCTGAAAAAACCAGGAATAAATAAAGATCAACAGGACAAAGGCGAGCTTGATAATATAATCCATAGGTTAGCTTCATCCCTTAATTAATCGAGATATTCACTCATGATCGAGCCATGTCCATAGTACTGTGCCGGCTGGGATACACCGGAGAAATTGTAGGGGAACAGGTTCACCCGCGGTGCGGTTACGTACACATCAATCCGCTGTTTGCGTTCAAGGATCACTTCTGTTCCGCTGGTGATCTTAATCGAGCCTTCGGGAAATCCTACAGCCTTCAGGTTAGAGATGACCTCAGCCTTCATGGAGGCAGTGACCATCCCTTCTGTCGCTGCCTTTTGCGTGATATACGAGGTGTTGGCTTTGACCTGCAGGTCGAGCAAATAATCGATGTACGTAAAGATCGGCTGCAGGATAATGAACAGCACCAGCCACATGAACAAGGCCCGGAGGACGGTTGCCTTCAAGCGCAGCGCCTCCTTTTAATACTTCTCGACAGCTTTGACATGGGTAATAATATCATCCTGGCTGCCGCCGATAATGCTTGTAGCCCCAGCGATAAAAATTCCGGCAATCACAAAGCCAATAGCCAGAAACAGCGCGACGGAAATCGAGTCCTTCTTCATTTCTGTTAAACCAAAGGGCCAGCGATTGTGTACGTTACTGCTGCTTCCACAGAATCTGCAGGCTGAACCAGACTAACCTTCGGGATTTCAGGTCTGTTGTCATCCGCTTTATCGATTACGTCCCGTACTACAGGAATCAATACAGCAATTACAATAGCCACACACAGGAACCCGATTGCGATAAACAAACCAGTAGAAATAGCGTCTTTTTTCATTGTTAATATCTCCCTTTTGATTGTATATTTTAAAATGATTCTTGAATATAACAAAAATTTCATTTGGTTCTTTTTCTTGCTATCAGCCTGCCTGAACTCGTCATTGGAACATCCCTACGCCGTTAAAATTCCCTTTGATCAGCATAATGTACTGCATCGCCAGCGACACAATCATCAGAAAGGTGGCGATCGACGGAATGACATTGATGATCGTGGAAATATCCCCGATAAAGGACCACTTCTTCAGATATTGGTCACTTGAGATTTTGGTAATAATTTTGCCCTGCTCCTGCAGATACTTCGCTGCTTCATGGTCATCATCCATCCCTTCTGTCGCAAGCAGAATCGAACGGATATCGTTGATAAACATGTGGTTCTCCGGGAATTTGCTGCAAAACCATTCAATGGCCCGCTCCGTCCCCTCATCCACCGCCCGCTCCGACAGCTCATACAGATCCTGGCGGATGTAACTGAAATGGTTGGCCGTCCCGGCGCAGAAGGCGCCAAATTCCACATATCCCCGTTTGCGCAGACGGTTGTTCTCATAGAGACGGATGAAGGAGATCAGCTCCCCGTCTTTTTGAATCAGTGTCTTCTGATGCAGCCAGCTCAGCACCCAACCGAACGGCAGCACCCGCTGCGGGCTGGTAATTACGAGAATCAGCAGAGCAATCAGAGGATCGTATATTGACAGTGGCTCTGATCGTACGAAGTCTCCCGTTACCTGGGCCAGCAGATAGAGGAAAGCCGCCGCATATCGGAACAGGGTGATTTTGGCTGCTGATATAGAGAGTCCGCTCTGATTGAGCAATTGCTGCAGCCGCTCATTGTGCACACGTTCCCCGAAAGCCTTCCACTGCTGGCCCAGACGGAGCACATACCGCTGCTGACGGCTGCTGCTGCTGACAAAGACCAGTAAGGCAAGATACACAATACCTGTTACAGCTATCAAAAGAAGTAATCTATCCATCATTCATCACCTTAATGGTAGTCCAGTCTGGGTCTGGCGAGGATGGTACTGATCATGAACGAGATGAAAAGGCCCGTAAGAATCACCATCATAAATGTAAGTCCAATTGTTGTCTCGAACTGCAATTTGAAATACACATCCGGCTTCAGCATGTACATGAACGTTCCCACAGAAGACACCAGCACAATCAGATTACCGTACAGTCCCAGGCTGATTGCATCTCTGCTGCTGGCCTTCACCGTCAGAATAGTCTCCCGTTGCAGCTCCATGGAGCGGTTAAGCGTCATGAGCGAGCTTTTGAGATAACGGGTGCCTTCCTTCTCGCAATAGAGCAGGTCCGATACGAATTCTACGGCAAACGTCGTGCCAATCGCTCCGGCAAAACGCCCGGCTTCCTCGTTCAGCTCCCGTTCATTGCTATAGCCAGCGAACGCTGCCCCCAGCAGCCTCAAGGGCGTCTTCAACACATTCTCCCCCGGCAGCAAGTCACTGGTCTTGGACAAAATGGAATCCGCAGACAAATGCGTGAATTTGGTAGCGATTTTGATCACATCGAGCAGATCGTAACTTCCCCGCACTTTGCGCTGGGCGTAGGTATATCTCATCCGCAGATAAGGAATACAGGCCGAGAGAACCGCCAGGAACAGCGGAAGCCGCCAGGCATTCGCCACAGGTGCGCCATCATTCAACACCATGCCTTCCAGAAAAGGATTGCTGAAGCTCATCTGCCCCGGCAGCTCTTTAAGAGTCAGCAGACTCGATAGGAATACACCGAGGAACAGCATCCCCGAACGGGTGACGAAGCGCAGCACACTGATGCCCGGCTCGTATCGCTTATGGGCAAAATACAGCAGATCATCCAGATGGCGGTACAGCCACATTTTCCTCTTCGCGCTGCTGACCTTGTGGCCGAACAAGCTCATCCGCAGATCCAGCTTTTGCCCCCACTGCCATAGATGCCGCTCAATCAGCGGCTTGACCAGCAGCCAGAGTCCGCCTGCAACGAGCAGGTGAAGCACAAACTGGATGATATAGAACAGCAGCTCCACAGGCACTCCCTCCTCTCATTCATTCAAAACGATTTTGGACTTCAGACTTTCCTTCAGCGGGTCAGTCATCGGCTTCTGCGCAGCGAGATGTCCAAGCTCCTGCAGCAGCATCCGTGCCGCTCTGGCATTCTTTTTCTTCATCTTATCGATCAGCGCCTGGGTCAGCTTGTCATTATAGGTCCAGCCCGCCTGCTCCGGTTCCCAGCGCATCAGATCATTGGCGAAGACTGAATTACTGGCCTCTTCATAAAAGACCTCGGAGATCCGTGCCAGCCGTTTCTTCCCATCCGGGATACTCTCCAGAATGAACACCAGCTCACAAGATTTCAGTGCCGAGATTAAATGTCCCTTCAGGCTGCCGCCGATCCGTGTAGATACAGCAAACGCCCCCTGATAAGGAATATCCTCTGAATCTACGGTATGAAAGGTGCCCGTAATGCCGTCATAGCCCTTCTCTCCACTCCACAGATAGAATTCCCACTCGTTATATCTCATTTCTGTCATGTACAAAATGTTCGGGTCATGCCGCAGCGATTCCACACCGACCTCCATCAATTCCTCATTGGAAGCCTGAATGGGAATGATCCGGTGGCCTTTGATCTGATACGGTAAAATCGACTCCGGATGCTTCTCGATCATCACAACGCCCATACAGGAAGAGGAGCCGAGCAGCTGCTCGCCGACAATCGTGTTGGCAAAAGTGGTTTTACCCGAGCCTACGGCCCCCGCGATAATCGTGTTGCGAAACGTCCCGGTAAGCGCACGAATCAGATCAATCGCTTCCGCAGGAATACATTCCGTGCCGGCCTGATCATCCAGATCCAGAAATTCAACGACCTGCCGCCGCAGCGAGATGGTAGTGAAGCCCTCCCAGACCCGCGGGGAGACCCAGATAGCCAGACGAATGAATCGGCCGGGCCAGAGAGGATCATCCATTTTGAATTCAACGGAAGGATTATCCTTGTTCAGCTTCTTGCCGGGATCACTCTTGAGGAGAGAACGCTTAAGCTGCTCCACCCGGTCCAGCGAAGGCATCTCATAGGGATACGCCACAAACCTCCCCTGATGGTTATAAAAAATTTGCCGCCCGATCATCTGCAGTCCGGTGGATTCGCTATAGGCCCGGTCTGTGAACCAGCGGTAGGCGGGGCCGAAGCCCTTCCATTCATGAAACAGCGCTTCAGCGGCTGTGCGGTAAGCCTCCGGCACTTTTCCGGTAAACGGGGTCCGGCGCAGATATTTCTCAATCTCGTTCATGAAAAAGCTGACCGCCTGCGGATCACCAACCAGCGCCTTCGCATTCAGTTCGAAATAGCCATCATCCTCACGCTCCAGCCCGGCGTTCATTTCACTTTTCATGGTGTGCAGGAAGCTGTAGAAGTCCTCTTTGCCGGGCTTGCTGGTACGCAGTACGCTCTGCTTCAGTGAGAATAGCCGTCTGCTCTGCGTTCCGTCCACGCGTCCAGGCACTGCTTGTAAGCTCTCGCCCCGCTGCTCCTGTCTCCTGCCCTGTTCAGGGTCCAGCGGAGCCCATCCGGACAGCACCCGCTTCTCCTGCAACGGCAAGCTGTCATCCTTGTTGTTCATCATTGAAATATCCCCTTCTTGCGGGTTTCCTGGGCGAGGCCCAATGATACAAGCAATGCATGGACCTTATCGTCCACTTGCTGAAGCTCTTTTTTGCCCAGCGGCAGGCTCTCTGGAAAAGATGGATAATACGGAAGCTCCAGCAGAAGCTCGCTGCCAAAACGCAGAGCCAGGCTCTTCGGTGATGTTAGCTCCTCCACATTGCTGCGGTTAATTATCCACTGGAAGTCCTGCGGATGCAGGTCCATATGTCCGGCCAGCTCCATCAGGGGCTGCAGCCTGTGTTCATGCCGCGGGTGTGTAACGATCATGCGCAGCACCGACTTCTGCATCCCCACATACCACGCGGCGCTCTCAGGAATCGACCCGAAATCCGCAATCACCACATCGGCACTTTCACTTGCTCTCGCCAGCAGATATTCGATCTCCTCCTCCTGATAATCCTGGGCGCTTAGATAATCGAAGTTCCCGGGCAGATAGGCATAGCCTTCCTGCTTCACCAGCGCGCTGAAATCCTCATCATGCAGCATTTTACCGGTAATCCGCGGCCGCAGCCTGTCCAGACTAACCGCCGTCTTCCGGTCATAGCCCGGATCGTACAGGTCGAGACCCAGCATAATCACCCGCAGCCCTGAAGCGGCAATCCTCCTGGCGAACAGCTTGGCAATACTCGTGCAGCCAATACCTGGCCCCGAGCCGAAAAAGCCTACCACATTACCGCTCTCCTTATGCTCATCTTCGAGCATATAGCGCAGTTTATCGATGATAGCTGCTGAGGTTGAACGCGGGGGCACGAAAAATATACCCAGACTCTCACACTGCATATGTATAGCCTGGTAACCCCGCACCCCTTTTTGCAGATAGATGTACAAAATCGAAGAGTCCGGATACCTCCCTCTCAGCTCTCTTAATTCCGCTACCGGCACCTGCTCGCTCGTTACCATTAACAGATGCCCTCCGGCATGTTCTGGCTCCGGCAGCACACTTTGGGCAATAACGGTGAAGCCTGCCAGCTTAATCTCATTGATCGTCAGCTGATCTATGCCCAGACTGAATATTCTCAAGTCTCATTCCCCCTTCCCTTCTGTCCACGCCTACTCTACCCGGACAATCCATAGCTTCTTGCCCTGCTCGAGATAAGCTCCCAGGAGCTCACCGTCACTCTTCTTCAGCTTCAATTCCGGGGCTGCCACCTTCCCGGTGGAAGTAAAGCGGTTATTGTTGTTGCCTTTCTCCGAGTCGAGTACATCGTTGTTATCTTCCGTACGCACGTAGTTTACGGTCACTCCGCTTAAGAATACTTTGCGTGCAGGTACCTCGGGCGGAACCTCTCCTTCCAACAGGGAGGAAGCGTCTGTGGCCTTTTCCCCTCCGGGAGTAGTTACAGATGCAGCAGCAGCCGGACTGTATCCTCTCCGTTCTTTTGCGGGTGAGTCTCCTTCGACCAGATAGATATCTACCTTATCCCTGCTGCGGAGAGAACCGTTGATGGCATAGATGGCGTCTTTGGGAATCGGGAAAATACCTTCATCCTGCTGCGGCTCCAGTTCGCTTACATCCACCAGCGACTCGGTCAGAATGCTGCCATCCGTCAGATTAACATTCGTAATCCTCTGTTCCACCTGCTCCAGACTACGGACGACCCCTGCCGGGATGTCTTTGGTCTGTACGGAATCCAGATAGAGATTCTCCGCTGTCAGCTCATGATTCTTCGGCAGGAAGCCCCCGCCGTCCACCTTGATTTTGACGACGGTCTGTGACAGTACATAAGGCTTGAAGTAGAGATCATAGCCGAGCAGTCCGCCGAAGCCGATGAGCAGGATGAGTCCGGCGAAGAAATAATTGCGTTTTAATAAACGTCCGTGCTTTGTTGACAAGCCCTTTACCCCCTTTGAATGTGATTTCTGCACATAGCAAAATACATCTTGGCGCTTATGTCCAAAATGCCGGTAAAATGCTTTTTTACCTTAGTAGTTGAGAAGTGTATTAGATTATCCTTGTGAGGGTGTGAAGCCTGAGGCTGCGGGAAGCTCCCGCTGAAGATAAATGCCGGTAAAAGCCAGGCCAGAACGATGTTCTATATCCCCTGCGTTAAGCTGGGTTGCTGACTTTTACCGGAGTGGTTGTAATGGTTACGGCAAGATTAGCTTATTAATTAAATACTACTGTTTTGTTGTGATGCACGAGGATTCTGTCCTCAATATGCCATTTGACAGCACGGGCCAGAACCACCCGCTCAATCGTACGTCCAATGCGCTTCAGCTCATTCACATCATCGCTGTGGCTGACCCGCTGAACGTCCTGCTCGATAATCGGTCCGCCATCAAGCTCCTCGGTCACGTAATGGGCAGTCGCCCCGATGATCTTGACTCCGCGCTGATAGGCCTGGGCGTATGGCTTACCGCCGACGAAAGCGGGCAGGAACGAATGATGGATATTGATGATCCGGTGCCGGTAATGCTCAATGAATGAAGGGGAGATAATCTGCATGTAGCGGGCCAGTATGATCACATCGATATCTTCACCGATAACCTCCAGTTGACGCGCTTCAGCTTCAGCCTTCGTCTCTGCGGTGACCGGAATATGATGGAACGGAATACCAAAGGATTCCACATAAGCCTGCATATCGGTGTGGTTACTGACCACAAGCGCGATATCTGCATCCAGGTCGCCCGCCTGCCACTGCCAGAGCAGCTCCACCAGACAATGGTCCTCCTTGGAGACGAAGATCGCCAGCCGCTTCTTATGGCTTACCTTGAAGATCTGCCAGTTCATCTTGAAGCGTTCGGCAACACCGCCGAAGATGTTACGTACCTCTTCCAGCCGCTCATCCAGCTTAGGCAGGTCAAACTCTACTCGCATGAAGAACATTCCGCCGTCCGGGTCCATCGTATACTGGTCCGACTGCACGATGTTCGCGCCATGCTGATACAAGAAATGCGATACCGCCGCTACAATCCCCGGTCCGTCAGGACAAGATATGAGCATACGCGCCCGGTCGGGATAAGGTCTGCCTGTTGAATGCTCTCTCTTCACATGTAATTCCATAGTTCTCCGTTCATCCTCTCATCTGCTTACGTTATCTCTGCGGGTCTATGCCTTCACGAGCAGCTGTTTGCCTGCAAGCCAGGCGATCAGCCGGTGATTAACGGCTTCCTCACTAAGCTGAGGGAATAATCCGGCAGCTATGACTTGATCATAGAGACGTTCCAGCGGTTCACGGGGATCTGCTTTTTTGGCCTTGGCATCATTCTTGAGCAGCTCCCACACATCCAGCACATAACGGCGCGAATCCAGCTCCTGCTTGGCAAAAAAGGCATGCAGCTCTTCCAGCTCCTGCAGGAATTCCGCACCGAAGCGTTCAGCGACATTGCCGCGCAGCAGGGCGATTTCTACTTCATACATGGGACGGAGCTTCTTGGCGTCCTTGCCAATCCAAGGCGTCTCCAGAATAAACGGCAGACCTGCGAGGGCTTCATGCTGGACTACATTGTTGATCGTCTCGAATCCTAGGTAGCCAGAGCCAATCGGTGTATGACGGTCTTTGCCCGCTCCGCGCGGGTTCTTGCTGTCATTAAGATGGATCACGCCGAGCCGCTCCAGGCCGATGGTATCATCGAACTTCTTCAGCACCCCATCCAGATCGTTCACGATATCGTATCCGGCATCATGAATATGACAGGTATCCAGACAGATCGATAGCCGCTGATTAAATTCGACCTTATCTATAATGGAGGCAAGCTCCTCGAAGGTGCGGCCGATCTCTGTGCCTTTACCAGCCATCGTCTCCAGTGCGATATGCACATCGGTCTCATTCGTACCGCCCAGCACCTCATTCAGGCCGTCTGCAATGCGCTGAATGCCGTAATCAGCATCCTTATCAGTGAATGCACCCGGATGCAGGACAATATGCTTGACCTCAAGCGCATGGGTCCGGCGGATCTCCTCCTGCAGGAAATCTACTGCCAGCTGATAGGTATTTTCCTTGTAGGAGCCCAGGTTAATAATATAAGGGGCGTGAACCACAATCTCGCCGACGCCATTCTCCCGCATCTTCTGTTTGCCTTCCTCGGGGAACATCGATTCAATCGGCTTCCGGCGCGTATTTTGCGGCGCTCCCGTATATATCATAAACGAGGTAGATCCGTACTCATTTGCTTCATTGGCCGCGCTCAGGAGACCCTTGTCCGCGCAGGACACATGTGAACCTATTTTCAGCATGCTTAATTTCCCTCTTTCCTTCACGAATTAACCCTTATTCTACCGTGATCGGGAGAATAAATCTAGGCAAGCCCCGAAAGGCCGCTTCCGCTTCGCAAACCTAAGGAAATACGCTATACTCAAGAGGAGCAAAAGGAAAGTGACAATCATCATTGTCAAAGGCGGTGTATTCATGCATTTCCATTTACCCTCAAGCTTATTATCCACATCTCCAAGCAACTGGTTTATGAACTCCATCGCATTTTGGACTTTTTTACTGCTGGGCAGCATGTGCATCGGCGGCTATTTTATGTTCCGCAAATTTCTGAAGGTACTGCCCAAGGCTGACGGCAAATCCAAGCTGGACTGGCAGAACTACTGGGTGGAACGCAGCCGTCCGCTGTGGAGCGACGAGATGAAGGCTTTTCTGGACCAGCTTGTACAGCCGGTGCCTAGCCCGTTCCGCGATATTGCCAAGCACTCTATCGCCGCTGAGATCGGCAAGCTGGCTGTAGAGAGTCATGCAACTGAGGTTACCCGTGAGCACTGTATCCAAGGGTACATTATTGCTACGCCCCGGCGTGACAACAGGTTCCTGATCACCTTCCTGGAGAAGAACGGCATTGACTACGCGCCTTACAAGCATCTGGTCAAATAAAGCATATTAAGGAGCAACCCCTATGAAATATATCATTTGCGGAGGCAGCGGATTCATCGGCAGCGAGCTTACCGGATATTGGCTGCAGAGCGGACATCAGATCATCAGTGTCGGGCGCAAGAACCCCGAGAACAAGCTGGATCATCCGGGGCTTAGCTATCTCACCTGGGACAGCCTGGCCGCCAATCCCGAAGCGGCAGAAGGCGCAGATGCGCTGATTAATCTTGCCGGAGCTTCGCTTAGCCAGCGCTGGACCCCTAAGGGGAAGCAGGCGATTATGGAATCGCGTCTTGAAACCGTTGCCGCTGCCGGGAAGCTGCTGAATTCACTCCAGCATAAGCCAAGCGTGATCGTCCAGTCCTCAGCAGTCGCCATTTATGGTACGTCGGTGCAGGATACCTATACCGAAGCTTCCGAGACCCGGGTTGTCGATTTCCCTTCCGAGGTGGTCAAGACCTGGGAGGAGGCTGCGGATGAAGCCTATGCCGGTATCCGTCTGGTCAAGCTGCGCACCGGGGTTGTGCTTGGCAATGAGAGCGGTGCTTTTCCCAAAATGAAGCTGCCTTATTCGCTTGGCTTCGGCGGCAAAATCGGCACCGGTAAGCAGTGGATGTCCTGGATTCACCTTACAGACATTGTGCGCCTGATCGAATTCTGCATTCTTCAGCCCGAGATCGAGGGTCCCGTTAATGCCACAGCTCCACAGCCGGTCACTAATGAACAGTTCGGACGGATGATCGGCAAGGTCTACCATCGCCCGCATTGGTTCCCCCTTCCGGCGTTTCTGCTAAAAACTGCTGTAGGCGAGCTGTCCGAGATTCTGCTGGAAGGCCAGCGTGTGCTTCCTTCCAAAGCAATTAATCACGGATTCACCTTCAACTATCCCACGCTACAGCCTGCACTGGAGCAACTGAAATCCCAGTAGGCTACTGCAAACGCACCATTCCATTCATCACATCTACCTCTGCTAAGCTGTGCGAAAGGTATAGGTACCCTTAACAATGGTGAACACGCTGCCTTCGGTCAGCGGGTATTCTTTGTAGGGAACCATAGCTTCACCTGCAAGCAGTGTCCCGTTCCTGGAATCCAGATCCTTCAGAATGTATCCTCCTGAGGCTCTGGAGATTTCAGCATGGACCCGTGAAGCCCCCTCCGATTTCTCAATGTACTGAGCCACTTCAGAGGAGCGTCCAATAATGAAGCTTGGCCGGTTCAGCTCAATTCGTTCGGGAGCTCCCCCGTCATCCGGGTCACTTCTTTCCAGATAAGGCACTGTCCTTCCGGCCTGGGGAAGACTGCTGCCTGTAGCCTGAACAGGTTCCCGGGTCAGCAGCGCTGTAGCCATCGCCGCTTCCTTCTTCTGCGGACTACTGGCGGCTATCCCCGGCGGAGCGTGTTGTCTGCCAGCCGGTGTAGCTGTGAATCCGTGCCCCCCCACAGTTGCTTCTTGTTGCTGAGGAGTGTAGACCGGTACAGGAGGACGATGCTGATTTACCGGATTCCTGCTGAAATCCCATTCCATGTCGCTCCTCAGCTTACGGCTCCGGGCTGTACTGTTATAATCCTCTGGCCCCTCCCCCAGATCATCCAAGTCTTCCTCTGCTTCGCCCCAAGCCAGCCTTCCACTCCATACCAGCCAGCATACAGCCGCAAGTATCAGAGTTACCGCAGCACAAACTGCCAGCCAGAGTGTCCCGGGGTCATTAAGATAGAGAAACTTCCATAGTAACGCATCACCTAATAATGCCCCCAGCAATGTATATGTCCTGTAAGGACTCTGCTTGTCCTCAGCCTGAACAGGTCCAAGTGTTGCATCCATTGTTGTCTGAACCCCTGATAATCCATCCTTTCGCTTCAACGGTGGTGAAGCACCCATCCAAGGCGTGGGATTAAGCATCGAACCGGAAGGCTGCGCTTCCTTATCTCCATGTATTCGGGAGAACGCTGCGGCTGCGGACCTCTCCCTTCCCGGTTCTTCCAGTCTGCGAGCCTGAGGCTGCGCCCAGTCTATCCTCGTTCCTGGTACGGCGGCAGAGGTGCCTGCGCCAGCCATAGGACTTAGATGTGCAGGCTCATTTCGTTCAACATGGTCCTTATGGGGTGTAACCTCCGTCAGCATTTCTGCGAGCAGTTCCTTCAGCCCCGCTGAACTAAAGGCTTCTTCCCCGCAATATTGCAGCAACCGCTGTATCCCGTCACCCGATAGCTCCTGGATGGCTCCCATGAAGACCATGATCAGCGATTTCAAGGCTTCTCCCGGCTTCTGTGCAGGCTCTGTGAGTTCCAACGGAATATAAGTCAGGAAGACCTTGCCGCTGCTGAGCGGACCTTCGATAAAGATAAAATCCTCATGAAGTGCATACTGCTCTGTACGCAGCATATACAGCTGCCCCTCCTCCATCCCGGCAGCGATCTGCAGCATCAGCCCGAAAAATTCCGTCATGCTCAGCTTCCCGCTTTTAAGCAGAGCTCCAAGCATTTTACGTCTTGCTACCGTATATTCCAGTGTGACCTGCAGATCTATTTCTCTGAGCAGCAGCCGTAAATGATGCGGTATCCCGCTGGTCATCAGCATCCGGGCCTGCACCATATTTAGCTCTCCTTCGCTCAGACCCCCGGATCTGCCCAACAGCATCGTTATTCCATCCTGCTGGATGAAATCACGTTCTAGTCCAAACAATCCCTTCACCTCCTAAGCTGTCAACAATAAGCTCCAAGTCAGAAATAAATATAAGCACAGATGAAGCCCGGGAACACGGCCAGCATAAAAGGAAACCGAAGCAACTCTCCCTCCCGGCCCTTGACGAGACTCATATTACGAAGCAGCAGGAAACCCGCTGTTCTGCTTATCATGCTGCGCAGCCTGCGTCCTGTCTCCCTCCTGTAGAGAATGATGATCCAGCCTACGACTGCCCCCAAGAGCACCGAATAGACAATAACCTGAAGCGAGAAAAGCACTCCTGTCCAAGCGCCGATAGCCGCAAAGAGCTTCACATCGCCAGCCCCCACCGCCCCGATAAAATACATAATCAGCAGTAGCAGGAAGCCTGCTACGCTGCCGCAAAGTGAAAACAGCAGCCCCTGCCAGCCATTGATAATCAACTGCAGTAGCAGTCCGCCAATCAGCGCAGGCAGTGTAATCCAGTTAGGAATTCTCATCCAGCGTATATCTGTGAATAATGCTGCTGTCAGGAACGGCAGGCAGCCCCATAACGCCCATTCCGTCATCCGTGCTCCTCTTTTCTCTACTCTTTTATTTGTTCACCACTGTAAAAGTCGCCTGAAGCGTAGCTCCATCAGCCAGACTAACCACGAAGGGCCAGGTACCCGGCGTAGTATTCACGCCGATCTTCCATTCCCATTCGATGTACCCGTGCTCATCCGCCTGCTTCCAGCCCAGATACTTGGCGGTACTCTGACCGCTCTTGTAAAAGATCGACAGATTGGCCGATGCCCCGGGAGGCACCTTCACCTTGATAATGCCCTGGTGATTCGCTACTCCCGGATTCGGTTTCTCCAGGATCATAATGGTTCCGGTCTCCTCAGCCTCAGCAGGTTCAGCCGGATTTCCTTCCCCGGTTGAATCGGTGTTGCCGACCCATAAGCGTTCAACTGCGCTGGCCTCCAGCACGATTTTTTCATTCAGGAACGGGACTCGCATTGGCAGCTCATAGCTGACTACCATGCCGAAATATGGATGCGTCCCTTGCCTCAGATCGGGCACAGTGACATTGGATACATGAATTCTGCTATATTCAAGCCAGTCCGATGATAGGTATGGCCGGAGCATCGGTTTAAGCACCAGATCCAGCGCGGCCTCGGATGCTCCCGCCTGCACCTTCTGCAGCGGCCCTTCTCCCTCCCGGACCACAGCCTTTACCCAGGATTCCATCGGCTGCGGAAGCTTCTCCACGTAATCCTCACTCCATTCCGTTATCGACAGGCGCGGTATGCTCCAGATGGTGGAGGAGTCCGCATTATCTGAGTGCTCAGCCTCACCTGCTTCTCCGGCTTCCTCCCCACCTCCGCCCTGCTGCTGCATGGCCAGAGCTGCCGGATACATATGGGTTGAGATTATTTTGACAGTGTCAGAAGCCGTACTCTGCAGCGCTGTTGAATACAAGGTCATTTGGATAATGAAGATGAGGAACAGGACAAATAGCAGGAACACAGGCAGAATCAGTGCTGCCTCCACAACCATGCTGCCTTCATCCTTAGGGTCCGGCGATTTCCTCAGCCACCGCTTCATTCTACCCTCCCCCTTAGTAAGAAAAGTCAGCCGCTGCTTGTCTGAAATAAACTTTGCCCCGCACATCTCCTGGCAGTCCGGCACTGTAATTCACCAGCTTTACTACACCCGGCAGAAACCAAAGCTGCATCCCCATCGTGATCCGGGCAGAGGCATATGTATATTTCTCTACCGGATTGATACCGGTATTCAGGCGGATCAGCGCAAGCATCCGGGACAACTGTTCTTCCCCTCCCCCATGCAGCAGGAGGAACAGCCGAAGATAATCACGATAGCTGAGCTGTGCGGTCATATATTTGGATAAGGGAATCTCCCCCTTGGTACAGAGCTGTATCATATCCTGGATAGCCTGCTCAATGCCGTACAGCAGTGCGGCGGCCAGGACGACAAGCGGATTTCCCATACCGGCTTTCTCAATCAGGCCTTCCATCGTCCGCACAGCCAGCCGCAGAGCAAAGATCTCGCCATAAGCGGCTGCCACATTGCCTGCAGGATTATAGAATCCGTACAAAACATATTCCAGCTCTTGCGCCTGCGGCTTCAGCTGTTCTCCCAGCTGCTCACCGAATCCTTCAGCAGACCCGGAGGCCAGTGAGGTTAGCGCAGACAGATCGAAATGCCGAAAATACATCGCAGAGTACTCCGTCTGGTACAGCCGGTCTCTGGCTCCTGCCAACACACTGCCCATAGCAGCATATATCCCAT
This sequence comes from Paenibacillus silagei, assembly GCF_017874735.1. GTDB lineage: Bacteria > Bacillota > Bacilli > Paenibacillales > Paenibacillaceae > Paenibacillus_AQ > Paenibacillus_AQ silagei. The sequence continues at coordinate 116,286 of NZ_JAGGLV010000015.1, read as the reverse complement.
CCATATCTTTCATGGATGACTTGCCCGCAGCATATTGATCGCCAGTATTCACAGCAGCCCCCGGCCCTTGTTCCAGACCTTCGTTAAAGGCCACATTCTGCTGGTAGTATTGACGCAAACTACCATACTGCTCCATCGCTTCATATGCGCTGCTTCCCAGCGCCCGGATCTGATCCAGCAGCTTCATCGCATCGCCAAGCTTCTTCTTCGCCTGCCCTTCTATCTGCTTACGCTGGCTGTCAGCAGTGCGGCGGTTCTCAATCTGTTCCGCTTCCTGCTTTATAACAGTACCGTCTTGCCCGTAGCTGCTTATATAGCCGTGCACTGCCTGGGAAGCATTAAGAACCCCTGCGCTCATAAGAGAATAGTCGGCATACAGTCCGGATGCTGTACTTAATATAGACGGCAAGCCGGAGACCAGCGGCTCCAAGGGAAGCGCGGCACTTCGCTGTACCCCGATGTTATTCCCCATCCCGCTAAGCTCAGCTGGAGGAAGGATAAGTCCCTCCACCTGTGCTCTCAGCTTCTTAAGAGGCTCTGAGCTAAGCTCTCCGGCCGTGTCCGGAATGTCCCAGTTATGGGCTGGATCATCCCCCGCAGTGCTGGCATCCGCATCCGCCTGATCGATTACACTCTGCATCTGAAGGTTCAGCGCGTTCACCTGCTCAAGTGCAGCCTCTGCTTCATCCAGCAGACGGCTATTTTTCTCCTGGAAGTCCGCCAGCACTGCCGGTATCTTGCCTGTTACTTCACCAATCTGAACCTGATACTGCGATAGCACTGCCGTGTACTTCGGCCATGTCTTGGGGGGACGGTAATAATCGTCATAATATTTGTTAACATAATCCCCATACATCGCCGGGATATCGGAGCTTGCGGCCAAGGATGCAAGCGAACGCGCCGGAATACTGTCACCCGGAGGATTCATCAGCAGCTTCTGCAGGTTCTGCGCACTGTCAGCAGCTTCCTTGCGCTTCTTCAGCATAAGATCCAGCGCTTCCTCACGCTGATCATATAAGGGCTGCAAGTCACCCAGTATCTCTGTTGTCCGTGAAGCCTCTGTCATCGCCGCCGATAACGGCTTAAGCTTGCCTGCCAGCTCCAGGGCGATATCAACCGGCGCTTTGTACTTCATCTCTTCCATAATCTGCCGCCGGAAGACCTCATAGGTGCCCAGCGGACGGCTCCAGTCCAGTGAAGAGGAATCGACCATCACGGGCAGCAGGTTAAACGCATCCCCCCGTCCGCTCTCGTACAGATTGTCATTAAGCACCTTCGATAGCAGTTGATTGCCGTCCCCGCCGCCGAAGGCGAATAAGCCATAGTTCTCGCGCAGCTCAATGTCATAAGCGGACATTACAGAGCGTATAGCAGCTCTCGCCAGACGTTCCTCCTGCACATTCACCGCCGCAATCCGTGCGTAATCGATCAGCACAGCATTAAAAAGAAATACAAAGGCAAGCACCATAATAAGAAAGATAGATACCGAACCTTCCGCTGAGCGGAGACATCTGACAATATATCCTGGTGACCATTTACCTGTGCCTTGGGATGTACTACTGCTAATAGGATCACCGCCGTAATTCAAGCAGCGGCTCCGGCCAGGCGATTTGCTTAAGCACCTGCTGTGACTGAAAATACGCATCCGAACTTCCCCTTAACCTTATTCTTGAACACCCCGGTCCAAGCTGCCCCATCACCAGTCATCCTTAATGCAGCTTATCAAGCATCTGGGCTGCATGCTTTTTCTCCATGCCGGTGCCCTCCTTACCGGTGGAGGAATCCTGTTTGAACTTCGACCCGTAGTAACGCATGAGATCCACCGTTCTTATGAATTCAACAGGCTCCGTAACGTAGGAGCGGGCATACACCTCAGGCGCAGCTCTATCGGCCAGCAGATTATCCAGAACAGGCAGATGTAGCACCTTCTTCAGCTCCGTACTGATTCTGCGGCCAGTCAATCCGTAGACATAGCTCATTTCTCCCTTTAATCCGGCAGGCACCATCTGTGATGCCCGACGCAGCTTCACTACCGGCAGGGGCCCTCCTTCTTCAGCATTACCAGGCAGTGTAATGGCCGTACTGCCATTCTCTGCTCCTGAACCGAATAGCGAAGCCAATAGTCCATCCTCATCGATTCTCCAGTACAGCGGGTCAACATTTCCGGTCTGGAATTCTCCGCTTACCGTCCGGTTACTATTCTCCCAGTTATATGCAGCCCGCTCCGCAGTAGCTGAGGCAATCTGCAGCAGCATCGACTTCTGATAGCTGTATAAGGAGAAGAACAGCAGCACCATCGTAATCCCCATAAGCATCGGCAGCAGAAGTGAAGCCTCGATAGTGAAGCTCCCCTCATCCTCCCGCAGCGGAATCACTCAAAGACTTCCTGACTCTTATCTCCGGCCGTGCCGATCAGATCCTTAACCACCTTCACAATCTCCTCACGGAATACCAGAACGACTGCAATCAGGACAGCAATGATCAGAATCATCTCCAGTGTTCCCAGCCCCTCTTCATCTCTCCAAAAACTTCTTACTCCTTCTGCCATCTGTGTTAACATACACCTCTACCTCCTACATTTTTAACATCATAATCGCCGGTGTTCCCACCAGCACAATCACAATCAAGAAGATAACCACCATCGGAAAAACCAGCTTCGACGATGCCTGTTCACCGCGTGTGCGGCTGATCGCCTTCCGCTTCTCCCAGAGCATCCGTGACAGATCCCGCAGTGACAGAACAAAGTCGGCCCCGCCTCTGCGGTAATTAAGCAGCACTGTAGTGGTGAAGATGGAGACCTCCTGCACAGCACAGCGCTTACTGAAGTTCTCGAACGCCTGCTGGAAGGAGTAACCGCCGTCCCATTCAGCTGTCATCTTCATTAATTCAGCGTAGAGCGGATGGGCGCTATCCCCATGACGGCTGTTCACACAGCGGACAATCGCCCGCTGAACCGTCTCACCTGCGCCGACCAGCAGAACAATACTGTTCAGCAGCTCAGGAAGCTCCAGCATAATATTCTGCTCCCGTACACGTACCTTTTTGTGCAGATCGCTAACCATAGCCACCGGGAGTGCAACTGCCAAGAGCCCACCGAGGATTATTCCCGCCTGCTCTCCCGTAAAGCTTGTCAGCGCACTTCCTCCTGCGGCAAGCAGCCAGCTGTAGCTAAGCATCTCCCCCATGAACAGTAAGGTCCGTTCTGCACTGTAGCGCATACCATAGATCCGCTGTAGCGAACGTTGTATCCGAAACATCACAGAGGGGAGATAACTGGCGATTCTGCCCTGTTCTACTAGTAACAATAGAGGCTCACCCAGCCGCCGCAGCCGCAGGCCTTCCATAGGCAGCTCCCGCAGAGCAGCATAACGGCTGCCGCATCTCATCCTCAGAATGAGCCAGCCTGTTGCGAGCAGAAGCAGAATCGCACCACAGATCAATGACATCCCTTCACTCACCCTCCTTCACAGCGGAATATCCATGATCTTATGGGTCCAGAGGTAACAGAGGAACAATGCAATCAGCGCCAGTGTAGACACTGCTATTCCTGCACCAGTATACATAGGCTGCATATAATCTCCGGCGCTCAGACTCATGAACATCACCATCATCAGCGGAGAGACCAGCAGCGCCTTCGCCTCGAATTTCTTCTGGGCTATACTTACTGCGATGTCCTGCTGGATATCCAGCTTTTCGCCGATGATGGTGGATGTGCGGCGTACAATCTCAACCAGATCCCCGCCCGTACGCTTGCAGACCATGAACACATCTGCGAAGCGCTCCACATCCTCCATTCCTGCTCTTTTGCTGAATTCATACAGCGCATCTTCAATCGGCTCCCCGTTCTCCATCCGGGCACAGATGATATTCAGCTCGGAGATCATGTCACTTGCGCCCTCCGGGTCAAGCATCCGCAGGTCCTGCACGGCCTCCCGGAAGGCATTCTCCACTGAACGTCCGGCAGAGAGCGACGAAGAGAGTGAGAACAGCATCTGCTTGAATTGCAGATTCAGCGCAGCCCGGCGGCGCTGCAGCAGATATTCGCGCAGCAGCCGCGGCCCGTAGGCGCTTCCGGGGACAAGCAGTGCAGCCAGGAGCAGCCGGTGATAGAACAAGTAACCAATACCGAACAACAGGGCGCCGGCACCCAGAATGACCAGCAATCTTTGCAGGGAGGTCAGCTCATATACGGTATAATCCGGCAGCAGCACCTGCTCTCCCCCTTGAGATGCGTTAACCGGCAGCATGGGCGGTGTCCTCTTCATGAATCCTTTGCGTCGCCTTACAGGGAGATGCCGGTCGCTCTTCTTCATGATGTTCAAGGTACACTCGCCTCCTTCGCAGAGCTTCTGCTCTCATACTGCTTGAGCGGATAATCAAGGATTCCGGCCATCCGCAGCTTGTCTGTATGCAGAAGCGGATGGCCGCAGACCTCAAGTCTCCCCTGCACCCGGCCATCTTGTTCGCCCGACTCCCGAAATTCATATAGTCGATTCAGTATGACTTCGCCGCTGCGGATACCCGCAACCTCACTGATCTCCATCACCCGGCGTGAGCGGTCACGCAGCCGCGACAGATGCACGAATATATCGATCGCTGAGCTGATCTGCTGACGTACGACGGTTACCGGCAGATCAGCAGCGCTGAGCACCATGGTCTCCAGGCGGCTGAGCATGTCCAGTGCACTGTTCGAATGCCCCGTTGACAACGAACCGTCATGGCCGGTGTTCATCGCCTGCAGCATATCCAGACATTCAGCGCCCCGCACCTCGCCGACGACAATACGGTTAGGCCGCATCCGCAGCGAAGTGCGGATCAGATCACGGATCGTGATCTCGCCCCGCCCCTCTGTGTTAGCATTCCGGGTCTCCAGGGAGACCAGATTCGGAACCGTAACGATTTGCAGCTCTGCCGAATCCTCCACCGTAATGACGCGCTCCTGCGGCGGGATGAACTGCGACAGGGCATTCAGAAAGGTTGTTTTGCCCGAGCCAGTACCCCCGCTGATGAAAATATTGTATTTGGCAGCAACCAGAATCCGCAGCAGCTCAGCCGCTTCCTCCGAGAGCGCTTCACGCCTCACCAGCTCCTCCATCGTCATCGGTGTCTCCGGAAATTTGCGGATGGTCATAGCCGGACCCTTCAGCGCGGCAGGCGGCAATACGATATTGACACGCGAGCCGTCCTGCAGCCGCGCATCCACAATCGGCGAGGATTCATTGACCACACGGTTGACGCCGGAAACGATAATCTGAATGATATCCTCCAGCCTGCTCCCCGATTCAAAAGCCAGCGGCAGCCTGCGGATCATCCCCTCTTCCTCGATAAAGATCTCCTCGTGGCTGTTGATCATAATCTCAGTGATCGCCGGATTATCCACCAGCGGCTGAAGAATATCCAGCCCCCGGAAGGAATCGAACAGCTTCTTCACCAGCTCGTGCTTCTCCTGGGCAGTCAGGAGGCGTAATTGTTCCCGCTCCAGAATGATCCGTTCGATATAAGCAGCCAGCTCATCATTCCCGATGACCGAGGTCACATCCAGCCCTGCACGGATGTCGCTGCGCAGGGCGCGGAACATCTCTTCATTCATACAGGAATCCCTGTGAACACCCCAGGCAATTCAGGCTCTACTATAGCTCTGGAGAGCTGCTGAATGCCGTCAATGAATAGGGGAGAGCTTAGGCAGAGTTCTCCATAATGCTGTAACCCCCAGGATGGAATATACGGAAGTACAGCATCCAGCCGGAGTGCAACGGATAGCGGCCCTTCATTCTCCACTCCGGTGCAGCCGTTCATGACGAATCGGCTCCTGTTCACCAGCTCGGGCAGCATGCCGGAGTGCGGACTTGCGATATAATCCAGCCAGCGTTCGGTTTTGCGGATACTGGCCTGATCATTCTTCAGCACCCACAGCAGGACACCGCATCTGTTCAGAACTGCCTGAGCCCGCTCCTCCTCAATAGCGCCGGTGTCTACAATAACCACATCATAGCTTCCGGCTCCGGCCAGCCCCTCCAGTAGATCCAGTGTGTCCTGCCGGGACATTTGGAGCATCTCCTTGAAATTCTCTACAGGCCTGAAGGCATCACACCGCAGACTGTCATGTCTGAACGCATAATCGGTCCATTTCGGCTCCCCTCTTCCTCCCTTATTCTCTGGTCCTCCAGCCTTTAGCTCATATAAGAGCCGCTCCAGACCGGGAACATGGCTGCCCGGCATCCGCAGAATGAATCCGCTGCTGTCCACACTCTCCAGATTCAGATAGAATACGGACAGTCCAACTGCTCCAAGCTGCTTCGCCATGTTCAACGCTACCGTAGTTTTGCCGCTGCCGCCGCTGGCCGAGACGATCCCGAGCAGCAGCGTTGCTTCCTTAGGCAGAGCAGCCGTTCGGACCCGCTTCAGATCACTCAGCTGGAGAATCGCTTCCAGCAGCGACGGCAGTGCCTGATACTTGGCAATGTGCCTTCCCCCCGCCAGATCCCGCCCATTCGGCAATTCTCCGCCTTCGCTTAAGACTGCCCATGGAACTGTACTTCTCCCTTCCACCAGCCAGGCTTCAATGAAGGACGGATCCCCGGCTACCGCATCCGGCAGCTCATCGCCTGTCATAAATTCCATAAAAGCGTCCAGTCTGCTGAAAGCCGTAATCCGCAGCATCTCCGCGTACTCGCTATGATGCAGATAATGCAGTAGCGGTTCAATATATTGGCTCTCCCGGACTGCAAGCACGATTCTTGCCGTCATGAACTCCTCCTCCTCTCTTGAATACATAAGAAAAAGAACAGCAAAAAAGCACCGCCAATAACCGTGAATACGGTCATTGAACGGTGCTTCCGTTACTGTTCCTGTAATTTACTGCTATAGTAGCATAGATATAAGAAGTCAGCAATAACTTTTTCACCACTATTTGAGAGAATCCCTCAGAATCCCCCTTACCGGCTACAGAAATCTGCGCTTCATATCCGGTGTCGGCAGCAGACACTGCTCATCCCTGCCGAACCAGCGGTAGCGGTTCCTGGCCACAATCCTGTACATAGCGTTACGCAGCGGTCCCGGAATTAGGATGAACACATATGCGGCAGGCCACGGGAAGCGGAGTCTGCGGGCAATCCGCAGCACTGCTGCCGATTGCGTATAATACTTGCCGTTCTCTATCAGCACCACAGTGTCTAATTGCTGCTCGGGCAGACCGCCTGCCTTAAGCAGTTCCCGGGCCGCATCACTCTGCAAGGAAGCGAATTTGAAGTGCGCCTTGGGATCACGCGGAATAATGAACCGGACAATTCCCTGGCACAGATGACAGACCCCATCGATCAGCACAATAGATTCGCCCTGCACTTCCTTCCGCTCTTCAGTCACATCGCCGCCCCCTTCCTCTTAAGCATAGTGTAACATTCCTATCTCCTTTTGAAAAAAAAGCAAAAAACGCGGGATAGCTCCCGCGCCTACAACGTCCGTTCGTCTAATTATTCTGCAATAGCCTTGTTAATCCATTCGTCCCCGGTCATTTGCTCTTCGAAATCAGCAGTGAAGGATTCCATGCATTTGCAGATGAAATCTTTGCGGCATACCGGACAAGGAGTCTTGAGCAGGCGGCTGATGTTCGTCATTTTCCATTCCGGAAACCGGTTGTAGAACGCGCGGCACTCCGTTCCGTCAGCAAGCTTGATAATGAACTCGTACAATCCTTCCTTATCATTGCTGCTGGCTTTGGTCACATTCGTAATACTCGGTTTGTAAGACATCTTCATCACCCATTATTTAAATTTTTGGTAGTTAATAGCACGCGCGACATTAACAGATACTTAGACATATTAAAGAATTTCCGGGGTGATGTCAACCAAAGTACAGGCTCATGCAAGCTATTTACCGCACTTCCGGCCTTCTCAGACTCTATTTAGCCATTATTCCCAGCTTTGTTCATTCCTACCCGTGGTTCTGCGGCTATACATAACGTAAGACCAGACATTAAATGTCTGGTCTTACGAATAAGCATGCTATTCAATTGAACATTGCTATCTATCTCTACAGAACGTTCAGTTCAACCTCGATATTTCCGCGGGTCGCCTTGGAATACGGGCAGAAATCATGGGCTTTCTTAGCCAGATCCTCTGCCACAGAGCGCTCAATGCCCGGCAGCTTCACATCCAGCTTCACGGCCAGCTTGAAGCCTCCGTCGCTCTCGTCCTTGCCGATCAGCACATTCGAGGTAATCTCGACATCCTGCAGCTTTACGCCTTCTTTACGGGCAATATTAGCAAGGGCACTCTCATAGCACGCACCATAACCTGCCGCGAACAGCTGCTCCGGATTTGTCCCTGCACCACCAGGACCTCCAAGCTCCTTCGGAATTTTGAGATCATGCTTCAGCGCTCCGTCGGACGATTCCACCGAACCTTCACGGCCTCCGCGAACCTTGGCTGTAGCAGTATATAGGGGTTTTAGTTTCAATGTACTCATCTTTAAAATCTCTCCTTTTTAACACAAATTTTGTAAGAACACTTACACTTAACTTAAACAACCTCACATTTTTGAAACGACCCGGCAGATTGTTACCTTTTAAAACTTGCTTCCGGCGGTGAATAGTGTACAATTAAATTGTGATAAATCAATGTTCGGGAGGAATCATTCATGAATGTCCATGATTTTGAAGCCAACACCCTGCGGGGCCAGGAAGAATCACTCTCCAAGTACAAAGGCAAGGTTCTGCTCGTCGTGAATACAGCCAGCAAGTGCGGACTCACCCCGCAATATAAGGGTCTCCAGGAAGTGTACGATAAATTCAAAGACCGCGGTTTTGAGATTCTGGGCTTCCCCAGCAATCAGTTTGCCGGACAGGAGCCGGGTGAGAGCGAGGATATTGCCGAGTTCTGCGAGATCAATTACGGTGTATCCTTCCCGATGTACGAGAAAATCAACGTCAAAGGCGCCGACGCCCATCCCCTGTTCAAGTATCTGTCCAAAGAGGCACCGGGAGTACTCGGCTCGAAGAGCATCAAATGGAACTTCACCAAGTTCCTGGTGGACCAGGAAGGCCGTGTGCTGAAGCGGTTCGCCCCGCAGACAACACCGGATCAGATCGAAGAGGATATCGAGAAGCTGCTGCGCTAGAGCGGATTCAACAAAAACACCCTTCATACCCAGATTAGTTCCGTGCGAAGGGTGTTTTTGAGTTCAAAAAAAAGCCGAAACCCTTGAATGATCAAGGATCTCGGCTTTTATGAAAAATATGCGGTAGAGAGGACTCGAACCTCCACGGGTATACACCCACTACCCCCTCAAGATAGCGTGTCTGCCATTCCACCACTACCGCGCGGTGTGTCTAACGTTGAAGCATTGTTTGAGGCCAACATTCAATATTATAAATCGGTTGCGCTCAAAAGTAAAGGTACCAGCTTAAGAATTTTCGCCTTTCGTATCCTGGTCCTTGTCCTGATCCTTGCGGTACTTGGTGAAGGCCAGATATTCCTTAATAAAGTTCTTTTCCTCCGGCAGCAGCTCCTCCGTTTGGCAATTCAATTGCCGCATTTGGCCAAAAAAATAATCCTCGCCGCTTTCCTGAATCGTCTGGGGCTGTTTGCCCAGGATCAGCCAATCTAAACTTACATGAAAAAATGCAGCAATCTCAATCAGCTTATGTGTGCCAGGCGTAGATTTGCCACGCTTCCAGTCTCCCATATTGCCGGTGCTGATTCCGAGCTGTGCACAGAAGGATTTCTTCGTAATTCCTTGCCGTTTAATCAATAATTCAATACGTTCATAGATGGATTGCATCAGTCAACTGCCTCCCCAAAAAATATAATACGTAAAAAAGTTATTTTTTATTGAAAAATGACGTAAAAAAGTATATAATTAACTATTATTATATCTTTACCTATTTTATATCATACCGGCTGGATAGTCGATACGAGGTGAGCAATCTGAACAGCAAACGCCCTATTACTGCCTACGGCTGGGCCATTAAGCAACGTCTGGCAGAACTGCACTTGGATCAGAAGAAATTCTGTGAATTACATGACATCCCACCCTATCGGCTGTCCAACCTGATTCACGGTACGCGCAAGGCAGACAGATACCGCCGTCAAGTAGCTGAATTATTGAATCTGCCGCCATCTTAGTTCCAGTTGGAGCAGCAATTCTCCGTGTGTGGGCCGACCGGCATTATTCTTCTTGTAGCTACTGTTATTCTACCTTATCTTGGCAAAATCCTTCTTTTCCCGCCTACTCTATTAATACACAAAAAAACCTCTCCGGTGAAATGGCTGAGCGTACTCCATTTCACCACAAGAGAGGTTTCTTTCCTGTTTTTTCCGGTTTCTTACCTAATTTAGTGAGTTAGCCTTTGACCGCCCCGCCGGTGAGTCCTCTGACCAGGGTCTTGGAGCCGAACAGGAAGAGAATAATCAGCGGCAGCGTACCGAGGGTCAGACCCAAGATACTAGCTGAATAATCCGTGCGGAAGACGGTGGACAGATTGGCAATGCCCAACGGCAGCGTGTACAGCTCCGGCTTGTTGATCGTGACCAGCGGCAGCAGATAGCCGTTCCAGGACCCGAGGAAGGAGATCAGCCCCAGGGTGCTGATGGCTGGCATAAGGAACGGAACAACAATTTTTGTGAGAATAGCCGGTTCCGAGCAGCCGTCGATCCGCGCGCTCTCAATAACCTCTGTCGGGACGGAGGAGCGGATGAACTGGGTCATGAAGAATACGCCGAAGGCATTATTCAGTCCGGCCAGAATCAGCGGCGCATGGGTGTTGTTCAGGTGGAACCACTTCATCTCCATGACATAAGCAATCAGGCCCAGGTGTCCCGGAATCATCATCGTCAGCAGAATGAAGCCGTACAGCGCATTTTTACCCTTGAATTCATATTTGGCAAAAGCAAACCCGGTAATCGAGGCCACCCCAACCGTCACCAGGGTGAACAATACAGCAACATAGAAGCTGTTCCAGTAATTCCGCAGGAAGCTGGCGGACATGATCGTCTGCAGATTCTCCAGCAGATAGCCGCTGGGCAGAATCGGAAGCTGCTTGAACAGGTCCTCGGAATAGTAGGTTCCCATCACAATCATCATATAGAACGGGAACAGGAACGCGATAGCGATCAGGCTAAGCAGCAATACGGTAAAGAATTTCTTCGCTCTCATTTGTCGTCACCGCCCCTGTTGATCCATTTCATGCCAACTACTGAGAACAAGGCGATGAACAGGAAGGTGCCGTAAGCGATCGCTGCCCCTTTGCCGTACTTGAACGCACTGCCGTTGAAGGAAGCATCGAACATGTACCAGATCGGTGTAAAGGTGGACCCGTCTGGCCCCCCTACCATACTGGAGCCGGAAGCCCAGCCGCTGAACAGCAGCATCGGTTCTTCCACCAGCTGCAGGCCGCTGATAATGGAGGTAATAATCAGGAACAGGTTGATCGGCTTCAGCAGCGGAATCGTAATGCGCGTGAACACATCTTTGGAAGAGGCTCCGTCAATGACTGCGGCCTCATAGATGGAAGTATCAATACTGGCCATCCCCGCCGTGTAGAACATGACGAAATACCCAAGATTTTTCCAGAAGACCATCAGAATGACTACCCAGCGGGAGGAACTGGCCGAGCCCAGCCAATTAATCTTCTCCTGAATAATCCCCAGCTCCATCAGCATATTATTGAAGAACCCGCCCTGCCAATCGAACAACAGGGAGAAGATAATCCCGACAGCGACCGGGGTCGTCATATAGGCACTGAATACGCTGAGCCGGAACAAGGTTTTGCGGCGGATCAGCTTGCTTTCGATAAGGCTGGCTACCAGCATTCCCATAAGGACAAGGGCCGGAAGATATACCGCCATGAAGATCATGACATTGAGCAGGGATTTCCAGAAGAAGGCATCATGGAAAAATAACTGCGTGTAATTGCTGAATCCGATGAAATTGCGGTTGCCGTACAAATCCCAGTCCGTAAGACTGATATATAGAGTGAAGAGAATTGGAAACAAGCTCAGTACGGCGTAGGATAAGAAATAAGGCGTGATGAACAGGTACGGCCATTTATTTTTGCTGCTAATTCCTTTAGATTTCTGCATCGTTATTCAAAAGTCAGCTCAGGATGATTTTTCTTCAGCTGTTCTTCCCACTTATCCAGGGCCTGCTTGGCATCGAAGCTGTTATCCTGCGCCATGACCTGAAGCACCAGCTCAGAGGAGCTGTAGATATCCTGGTCGTATTTGGTCACCGCTTTGGACTTCATGTTCGGGAACACCTTCTCTACCCAGAACTTGCCGAGATCCTGTCCGCCGAAATATTCATCTGCCCCGGAAGATAGCTTGGAGGTATCCTTGAAGAAGGATTTCAGCGGCAAAATGTAATCGGAGGTAGCGAAGTTGGCTTCAGCGCCTTCGTCCGTGCCTAACAGCCAGTTGAGATACGCCCAGGCCGCATCTTTATTTTTGCTGTCCTTCCAAATACCGATAGTAGTACCGCCGTATGGATATCCGCCTTCCGGAGGCACCATCAGACCCCAGCGGCCATTACTGGCCTTGTCGTTAGGCTTGATTACGAATTCTGGCGACCAGTTCGCCGACGGATAAAAGATTACGTTGTCCTGCGAATACGAAGCATTCCAGGTGGGTGACCACATTGCCAGCTTGCCCTCTGCATTATTGTCGCGGATGGACTGCAGCTGAGTGAAGATCCTAAGCAGCTCTTGAGTATTCACCTTGGTTCCGTCTACAACTGCGGTTGTCCCCTGGTTGGAGAGGATGGTATACGCATCCATCAGGCTTCCCAGCATGAATGTCTTACCGCCGCTCTTCTCATAGACTTCTTTGCCCTTGGCAATGAAGGTATCCCAATCAGGGAACATGGCAGTCAATGCATCAGGATCATCTGTCCCGAAGTATTCTTTAGCCAGATCACGCTTGTAAGCAAGTGCTCCAGGCGAGCCGGATTGCTCCAGACCGACAAGCTCTCCCTTGCTGTTCGTCAGCAGCGGAAGCTCGAAGTCGAGCAGATTGGAGGTATCGAAATTGTAGGGCTCTTCGGACAAGCTTTGCAGTACGTTAAGCTCATAGAGAGCGCCGCGGAAGGCCGCTTCTCCCCAGATAATATCCGGCAGACCGGAGCCTGCAGCGATAGAGGTCTGGATTTTTTTCAGATAATCCCCCGCCGAGACTTCGACGAATTCCAGCTTGACATTCGGGAACTTCTCGTTGAACTTTGCTCCGGTGCCCTCGAACCAGGCCTTGTCCCAGCCCCATACGGTCAATTTACCGGAAGCATTCGCAGGATCATTTGAGTGATCCGCACTGTTTGTACTGCTGGAGTCTCCCGAAGTGTTGTTGCTTCCACTGCCGCAGCCGGCCAGCACCAAGGTGAAGCATAACGTTAGAACAAGCGCTATAACCGATGCTTTTTTACTGAATAGATTGTGCAAATTAAGATCCCCCTTGCATCTGTTGTGACAGCGGGCGGTTCCTGTAATGTCTTCCGTCCGTCTGTATAGTAGAACTATAAGCTTGAAGGGATCACCCAACAATTAGACGATCTGATGATTTTGTATAAATAATGATAGTGCTTTTCACTCGGACGGTTGCTGCCGGACGGGCAGGAGAACAGACACCTTGGTGCCACCCTGCTCACTTGACCGGATGACCAGGCGGCCTTCCTGCCCGTACAAATACTCGATTCGTTCCCGGATATTCCATAATCCAATCTGCTTCATTGCCCCTGAAGGAAGGCGTGCGGGCGGCAGGGTTCCCTTCATAATAGACCGGGCCTTCTCCTGGCTCATGCCGCAGCCGTCATCTCTGACCGAGACCAGCAGTCTTCCGCTGCGCTTGCGGATAATGATCTCTATATGGCCTACAGTCTCTTTCTCTGAAAATCCATGAAAAATAGCATTTTCCACCAGCGGCTGGATCAGGCTTTTCGGAATATAGTCACCCTTCGCTTCCTCTTCTACGCTCCAGACTACCTCGAACCGGTCGGCATACCGGTACTTCTGAATCGTTACGAAGTGATTGATAATGTTCATCTCCTGCTCCACCGTGATATACAGACTGGTATCACCGATATTGACGGCATCATGCAGAATGCCAATGAAGGATTCAACCATTTCTTCAATAGCCGTATAATTCTTTTTGCGGGCCAGATACACAACCGTATTTAGAGTATTGTATATAAAATGGGGATTGATCTGGGCGAATAACAGCTCTGCCGTCATTTTACGTTTCCAGCGCTCCTGTTCCACCCTTTCGCTCATCTGCTGCTCAATATCCCCAAGCATCGTCTCAAACCCATTCTTCAGCACAGACAGCTCATCATTGCTGCGGAACGAGAGCTGAACATTATAGTTGCCCATAGACACCTGCTTCATCGCTTTGGTCATCTGCAGGATCGGCCGGATAATATTCGAGATGATGGGAAGGAACAACAGGAAGCAGAGCACCAGACACAAGGCGAGGAAGATGGCCCAGTAGCGGACAATATAACCCACCCATTCATAGAACCGTTCATTGGAGGTAAACGTGGAGACGGACCAGTCCGATTTCTCAAAAGCGCTGGCCAGATAATAACCCTTGTCATGCTTAACGACTTGAATGTCTTGGCTGTCTGCGCTCAGCGTGTGGGCAGGCATCTCAGTGGCGGTGCCTTGCTGATAGAGCAATGATTGACCCGGGCCGATCCAGGCTACCTGGTCGAAGGACTGGCCCAAGTACTGGAACAGACTCTCAAAAGCTGCGTAATCAATATTCAAAAGCAGCACTCCGCCATACTGGGGATCAAACCGGATAAAGAAGCTGACAATTTTTTTGCTCTCGGGGTCCTGGATCAGATGGGGGGCTGTGAACCCGCTTTTGGCATTGTTCTTCAAGGCATCCTGATACCAGTCCTCTCGCAGCAGCCGTTCAAAATACGGATCAATATACAGCGAGGACCAGAAAATCTTCCCATCCGAGCGGACGATGGCCGAGCTCTCAAGGTAGTCCCGCAGCACATTAAATTTGGTCAGCTGAGTGACCACATCGCGGTATGCACTAAGCTCGTCATACGTAGAGGAATACTTCAACCTTGCAGCGAACTGCTGAAGCAGCTCATCGTTGACCATATTGGCGGCATATTTCTGCACATCGTCAATCAGATGGTTCATCTGATTCGTGGTCTGCTCCAGATGGATGGTATCCTCACGCAGGGCCTGCGCTTCGAGAATCGAAGAGAACTGCTCATACGCCAGGGCACTGATGGCCGTTACCGACAGCGTAACGATCAGAATCACGCTGCCAAGAATTTTATTTTTAATTTTTCGCATAGCTATTCCCTGCCTCTCTGTTGCAGGAAATCCTTGGGCTGTATACCCGTGGTTTTTTTGAAGACCTGGCTGAAGTATTGGCTGGTTTTGTACCCTACCTTCTCCGATACCTCGTAGATCTTGTACTCACCGGTCTGCAGGAACTGCTTCGCCAGCCCGATCCGATATTCCGTCGTATAGTCGAGCAGGGACTGGCCCGTCTCCCGCTTGAAGGTTGTCCGCAGATGGATGCTGCTGATCTGCAGATGGCCTGCGACCGTCTCCAGGGACAGATCGGGATCGGCGTAATTCCCGGCAACATACTCCATCGCTTTGTTCACCCAGCGGGAATACCGCTTCGGACTCTGCGGCTGCTGCAAGCAGTCTTCGAGAATCCGGTACAAGCTGTTAACTACTTGCCGCGCGTCTGTGCCCAGCTCTTGGTCTATGGCGAAGCTTCCGTCCTTGCGGCATGCGCCTCTGATCTCACCCATGACGGCGCGCAAATCTCCCAAGTAGGCCTGGGTGGCGATGTGGTCCAGACCGGTCTTCAGCCGTTCCAGCAGGCTGCGTTCCGGGGATAGCAGGTATTGCCTGACCTCTTGGGCAATACCAGTAGCTTCTCCGGCAGAAACGGCCTGCTCCAGCAGAAACACACCGCCGGGCGGCAAAAACACAGAATAATCATAAGCCTGCCTCATCGCCGCATATCTGAGGTCTGGCGGTTCTGTGCCATTACCTGCGGATAGGATCACTCTGGGAAGGTTCCCCCGATAGAAAGACTCCAGGCAGAGCAGAACTTGGGCCGCGAGTTGCCGCAAGTTATAATGCTGGAGCAGCAGACTGCTGGAAGAGGATAACTTCAGCAGCAGGATGTATCCGCCTTCATCCATCTCCAGAAGTTGAAGCTCCTCCAAGTCCGTTGTCTGACGGCGGATCTCTTCTTCAATATTCTTCCATACGAGGGCAGTGGTACTGCGTGCATTACTCCGGCTGCCGCCCAGCTTCAATGCAGCCTCCAGTTCGAAATACAGCAGTCCGGGCTGACCCTGCTGATAATCTGCGACGAGGCGGTGCAGACGGGATTCCTGATTTCCTGCAGGAGCCTGATACTTGCCTGCTAACATATCCTTAAGCAGGATATGGAGCGCATGTCCGTGCCCTTCTTCCTCGGCAGCCTCCGCTGCCAGACCTTCCTTCAGCAGCTTCAGCTGTTCCAGCAGGCGGTTACGGCTAATCTCATGCTTAAGCAGATAATGGGCCGCGCGCAGCTCCAGCGCCTGGCGGGCATAGTCGAAATCCCGGTAAGCAGTCAGAAAGATCAGCCGTGTTCTAGGGGCAAGCTGGACGACATGCCGCCCCAGCTCCAAGCCGTCCATCGGAGACATGGAGATGTCGGTGATGACAATCTGCGGCTGTAATTCCTCGAACATCCGCAGCGCCATTCGCCCGCTGGTCGCCTGGGCGACCACCTGGAAGCCGTTCTCCTCCCACGGAACCGAGTGGTACACATGATCTAGTGCAAGCGGCTCATCATCTACGAGCATGACTGAAATTAATGAATTCACTGTAGAAATCCTCCCGTCCCTGTCGAATCCTGATATATATGCAGGTATAACGGAACATGGAAGGGCTGTCAATGGAAATGGATTCCTAAATGAATTGCAGATTGCCCTAATCTTCCACACAAAAAACTCACCGGCCGGCATTATCCAAGACTGCCGTCCGGTGAGTCGTTAACATCGTAATTTTTATGAAAATATGCTTCTGAACACCACCGGATCAAGTCCTCCCGCTCTTGCTCATGCAGCTTGACCAATTGGTTCAGAACGAAGATCCTCTGCACCATATCCTCAGCAAAACGCAGTTGATTCGTATAGTAATCGATTTCCCTTTGATAGGCCGAGTACTCTCTGTTGTTATGAGCAGAATAAGCTTTTAACAATTGAAGGTGAAGATCATAAATCTCAGAGTAATTCATTACCGTAGACTACCTCCCAGGTAAGGCGTTTACTAGTATTGTCTCCAAGATTGATAGGATTATACGATAGAACTCCACTCTTCATTTAGAATTGCATACTGGTACGCATCATGCCATACAGGCTGCCCGTCATCTGTTCTTTTGAAAAAGGCTTTTTTCTTGAAATGCCCTTCACGGCGCATATTCAATCGCTCCAGCAATCTCCAGGAAGACGCGTTCTCAGGATTACACATAGCCACCACCCGATGAATTCCTAATTCTTCAAACCCGTATTCTAAAACTCTTTGGCAAGCCTCAGTGGCATAGCCTTTTCCATAAAAATCAGGGTTAAAGATGTAACCTATCATCCATGTTTTAAATTCAGCAGGCTCTTGTTGCCCAAAATAAACATGACCGATCATTTTATTGGTCTCCTTCAAGCTAACTGCCCAGAAACAATCTCCTTCCGCACGTTCCCTGGCCATATTCCTGCATTCCTCTTCACCGCTTACAGCGCCCGGCTCGTATTTCAGCACCTGCTCCAATGACAAATACTCGTGTAAATCGCTCCAGTCGTTTTCTGAAAATCCACGAACAATTAGCCTTTCCGTTTCCAGTAACATAGAATCTCCCTTTCATTCATCTTCGTTTCTCCATTCTAAAGGTTTCAGGTAATTGTCACCAGCTAGAGCGTGATCAAGTTAGAATTCTTTGTAAATCACGTATTTCTTTCCATGAGATTAAATTAATATTCTCTTTTTTAAGCACTTTCTTAATATCTGGGTCTACTAGTAATAGATACTCAATCCCACGCTCAAAATAACAATTCGTTACAGACTTCAATTCTTCAGTTATTTTCGATGGATGTATAGTTAATTGTGTTATACCGGGCTTAATATTTTTTAGTAGCGTGAGCAACTGTCTCTTCATTTCCTCATATTCCACGGGCTTACAGCAGTACGGCAACGAAATTACATCATCAATAAACAAGATCCCACGTTTTCTTCCTGAATTAATTCTAATGCGAAAAGTTTCTTTTTGCTTGTTATTAAAAAATGGTTGTTCAATTATTCTTGTTGGTAAGTTAAAGGGGAGACGATATTTCTCGCATAGATCAAAGGTTATTTCTAAAAAATCATTGCCCGCATATAAACCCATAATGCTACCACCATGACTGTCAAGATGAGTTGGGTCAATTCCTAACATAGTTGCACTTTGTATTTGAGCCTCTAATTCAATTCTAACTTCTTCATCATCAGCATTTTCCTCTATATACGAAATGTCATTATGGAATTTACCATTCTTATTGATTAGACTTTTCAATGGCCTTTCTTGACATACTGGACTATATGAATGATGCTCACCGCTTGTTAAGGTAAGATGAATCCCGATATTATCTAGAATGTTTTGATTACTAAACTTAAGGGCTTCCCGCGCTGCTGGACAGGGAAACATTATAGATGTTGAGGTTATAGCTTGTTGTTCAAATAGACTAACAATCGCTTCATTAGTTCCCTTAGTTATTCCGAAATCATCAGCATTAATAATTAATAAACGGTCATCTGAAGAAAAGCCTAATTTGCTTATCATAAAGATCTCCACCTCGACTAGTTTTTTGTGATCATAAAAGAAAAACAGTAGGGATACATAACACATTGTTATGTGCGTATCGCTACTGTTTAGTTTCAAAAAAACTAAATACAAATTAACCCTATCGGGTGAATGATGCTGATGCCTTCCCTCACCGGCCGCTTGTATAGAGAATTGTTGCACTTCTTGCAAGATTCATCTATACCGATTACTCAATGAAGTACAATGTTGCATGATTTGCACAAATTTCGGTGGTTAGATCAAGTTAGCGCTGGATTTGTTGTATTTTGTGCAGGATTTCAGCATAGACCGCCCTCTATGGAGCAGTATTGTTGCATTTCTTGCATCATTCCTCAATCAATGTTACTGGCTGTGGGGCATGACCCCCTTCCCCCGGCGCAGCAGCTAACACAAAAAAGCAAAGACCCTTGGATAACCAAAGGTCTCTGCTCATTCCTATTATGCGGTAGAGAGGACTCGAACCTCCACGGGTATACACCCACTACCCCCTCAAGGTAGTGGGCTAGTTTGGATCAATTCAAATTAAATATGACGAAGCCCGTTGTAGCGGGCTTTTTGTATTTGTTCATGTGTTCTAATTCGATTAATTATAATGGCTTTTGTTGAATTTGGTCAACAATTCGTCAACATGAATATTATAAAACCCATCATCCAAGGTAAGAATGATTAAAGGAAAGATACATACTAAGGATGGTGTAATAATGGCAAGCATACAAAAACGCGGACCTAATTCTTACCTGCTTGTAGTCGAAGCAGGATACAACGCTAAAGGTAAAAGGATTAAAAAAACTAAAACTATAAAATCTCGAACAAAGAAAGAAGCCGAAGCTGAACTTGCTCGTTTCATTGTTTTTGTAGAAAGCGGTATGTACAGAACCCCTGCAAAAATGTACTTGCCTGAATTCGTTGTAGAGTGGAAAACCAAATATGCACAGACTGAGCTTTCCCCTTTAACGTTGAAAACGTATAACTTTCACTTAGAAAATCACATTTTACCTGCACTTGGCCATCTCAAACTCGATGAAATTAAACCAATGCACATTTTGAGCTTACTGGAGGATCTTCGTAAGCCTGGTGCAAGAAAAGACAATTCGAATGGAACATTATCAAGTGGAACAATCGAGTACATTTATCGAGTCATGAAGAATGTTTTCAGCCGTGCTAAGGATTGGAGTATTCTGACTCAAAGTCCTATGGCATCCATCAAAAAACCAAAGGTTACACAACAAAAATTAAAGTTTTATGATGAGCAGGAGGCTGCAGAAGTAATAACCTTACTTTATAAAGCACCTATTATGTGGAGACTATTCTGCATCTGTGCTATTCTCGGAGGATTTAGACGTGGGGAGTTACTAGCGCTCGAATGGTCGGAAGTAGATTTTGAAAACCATACTATTAAAATTAGTAAAAGCATCTCGCTGACAATAAAAAGTCAGGCAATTATTAAATTACCAAAGACAGATGACTCCATAAGAACTGTTGATATGCCAGTTTGGTATATGGAAGAACTCAAAATTTATAAGGAGCGCTGTGATAAAGAACGTATTGCTTTGGGAGA
Organism: Paenibacillus silagei; assembly: GCF_017874735.1. GTDB lineage: Bacteria > Bacillota > Bacilli > Paenibacillales > Paenibacillaceae > Paenibacillus_AQ > Paenibacillus_AQ silagei. The sequence continues at coordinate 95,877 of NZ_JAGGLV010000015.1, read as the reverse complement.
AAAGTGGCTTGGTGGGGATAAGAATTACGTATTTCATGCCGGCTTCGGAAAACCTATTTATCACACACAACCAAGTAAATGGTGGAAAAACTTCGTAGAGAAGCATGAATTTAAGTATGTGCGTTTTCATGATTTAAGACACAGTTGTGCGACAATCTTATTAGAAAATGACGTGTCTTTAAAAGCAATTCAAGAGCGTTTAGGGCATTCCAAACAACAGGTTACTGCAGATCTTTATACTCATGTTTCAAAATTCTTGAGTCGTGAGACTGCGAATAAATTTAATAAACTAAATCCAAACATTAAATAATCTAACTTCCATGCAACAGCACGTATAAACTACTACTTTAGTTAAAGGTAACATAAAAAAGAGGGATCCTAGATAAGGAGTCCTCCCTCTTTTTTATTACAATCAAAAAAAGAATGTTATTCAGCTAGACTAATAGAGAATAAAGTTTTCCATTCTTAGTTACTATTATCGGTGGCCGCTCAATCTTAGAATAAGATATATTTTTGAAAATTTCGAAGTTTTCTTTAGTTAAGAAAAAAGGACCTTCTATTTTATTCCTATGCTCGTCTATGGTGCTACATGATGTCAAGATAGAGAGTTTGATATCTTTAAGGTGTGAAAATAACTACAAAGTCCGTAGGCCACCCGGAGAACAGTTGGGGCAAAGCCCAAGCGAAGGCGCGGGAGGGGAACGAAGTTCCCTCCATTAATCAGTTGTGGATAAGAGCAAAGCCTGACGGTTATACACTGCTGCGGGTGTAAAGTTCTGCTGAGATTGATGAGGCAAGTAGTGATTATGCAAATGGATGTAATGTTGCCCCCCTGCCGTGTCTCACGGGGACTACTGTACTCGTTGATATAAAATCTCAGCCCAGGAAGATATGCTTCGTGTAGAGCTCGTCGATCCGATGCTTGAGGCGAATTTCCTCCGAGGAGGGAGGGACCGGTTGGTAATACTGGCTAGAGCGATTGAGGCTGAGCAGATCCGCCTGGACCTGAATCGCCAGGCCAGGAGTGTCCCATTCGAGGAGGTGCAGACGCTCGTCCCGGGGGAGATTAGCGGCCAGATTTTTTTGAGCCACGATAATTGAGTAGGTGAGCTTGCCCACCTCGGCGTAGAGTTCTTCGATCTGCTGTTCGCATTCTTTTTTTCGTTTTTGTGATGCCCTTTCGGTCACCCACAAACAATTGAGACAGGTTCTGAGTGGCTTCATTTTTCCAGCTATTCAGGACATTGGCATGAATCCCTGCTTCGGAAGCGATCTGAGATACGGATTTTTCTTCTTTTAGAATATCCAGCACGATCCGTGCTTTTTCTTCCGGTGTAAACGTTCTTCTCGGTGTCGGCACAACTAAGGATCTCCTTTTTAGCTGTCTAGTTTCTATGTAGCATTATATAGAAGATTTATTGGAACCAAGCTAGTAAATAACGATTATAAACTGATTTATTCAACAAACAAAAAACACCAAGTATCGAATGTACAAACGACACTTGGTGCTTTTTTGATTTTAATGACAACCATTTTATTTATAATCACCAATCTTCCGTCAAATTCAATTCTCTTTTACAGATGTCACATTGCACATCAATAACCAAACCCAGGCTAGTTGGAGTGAACACATAAGAGAATTTCGCTCCTGTTACATCAATAGGCTTACATGAATCCCATTCCCTTATCTTCTGTTTCATCTCCTCAGTAATTTCAAACAACATCTTATCCCCTCCATTATTTTTTAAAGTTCGTTAATTTAATAAATCTCTTAACGTTAAATGGTGTGCTGATTATTGAAACTTAAGCATACTTTATTTTAGTGGTTATATGCCCGTTTGAGTATCAATTGGTACATCTTGAAAAAAATATCTTATCGAGTGTTCTCATGAATCTTCAACAACTGATTCAAGACAAAAATCCTTTAAACTTTATCTTCAGCAAACATAAACATTTGCTTCTTATATTAGGATCCTAAGTATCGCTCATTTTTCTCATAAATGTTGAGTAATTGTGGATGTAGCTTATACATCATCATAATCCATTAATTAACAATACCCTTTATTCAAAAATACAGCTCCTATTATAATATTTTCTCCATCTTATAATTATTAATCCTGCCCTTTTAAGCACACTCTTAGCTTCTTATTAAAAAATCTTTAAAGCGGGTTAATAACTGTCTAACTACAAAATACAAAGAGCTCTCCTAATTTTAGGAAAGCTCTTTGTACTTTAGTGGATTATGTTTATTACCTTGAATTACACTGATCCTTAAGCCACTGTTCTACAATCTCGTCAATAAAAATTATTCTCCTCCGTATTCTCACATGAGGAATTTGTTTCTCTCTTACCATGGTATAAATACTATCAGTTGAGACATTCAAGTACTCAGCAATCTCATTAACAGTAAAAGTTTTATTCACGTAATATCACACTTCCTTTAAGCAAATTAATTTTTCTGTTAGAATGATGTTTGAATATTGTGGACATTCCTCTTGTCCGCGCCTGTTCCTCACAGGCCAAGACAGTTCCCGCTGTAATTACGCATCCCAAATGCGGTAAAATGACATGTTTATTTAGGCATGTCTAAAATTCGTAAATTTTATTACGTATAAGCAAATGTTCTTATCCGAGCATTTTATTAATCATCTTTAGTAAACTACACTTTGAGAGTATCTACTCATAGTGTTTTTTGATGAGTAAATTTATCAAATCACCAATCCAAATGTCTATTAGAGACTTTACACAAGTTAGTATACCCATCTCAATTTCTTCATTAAAAATTCTCAGTTAAAGTGAGGGTATTAAAAGATTAATAAATAAATACTTAGTATTTTCAACCAAATTACTCAGTTTGACTGAGGAAAATCAACCCACTCTTTTATCTGATGTATGATTTTTATCAATGGTAATTAGTTTGGATGGTGATGAATTTGGTTAGTTATCGTAAGAATCGAAGTTATCATAGTAAATATCGAAGTGAACCAATTAAAAAAGCATCTCAATATTTACTGGCTGTTACTAATAAAGAAAAAGATACAATCAAAAATAATTTAAGAAGCATATTAACAAAATTAAACCATCAAGATGTACTAATGATTCAGAGCAACAAATCATTATGGGAGCAGTTAATGTTAAAATCGGACTACCATCTAAGACGGATTTTATGCAAAAAACTATTTAATTTAAATGAAAGCCACCTTATGGATGCACTTAGCTATTCTTCTGGCTCAGCTAACCAACTTTTCAGTAAAACAGGGATTCCCGATCTTACAAGAGCCTTTCAAATTGGCATGCTTTTCGGGCACCCTTGGCAGATGCTAAATAAAAATACCCCCGATGAGTTATCTTACTCTTCTTTTTCAGAGTATTATTATCACGGGGTTGCTAAAAGGATCAACTTCAAGACATTAGGAAATGAAAAATCCAACGTAAAAAGTATCACCGGTTATGTTATTACCGATCCCCAAAAGCTCTTCCGACAAGAGCTCACTCCGGTTACTGGACGTTGGGTTACTACATTTCCGGAAATGGATTATTTCGAATTCCATCTCACTTCAGAGCTTTTATTAGATAAACAAACTCTAAAGAAAATCTTGAGCGTTTTTCCGGAAGCAAATGACGTTGTAGGAACCTATATCCCTTTTCGCCCACAGCATACAGCTTTATGGATTATGACTCAAAAGCCTGGAATGGAATCACAGTACAATAGAATAAAAAAAGAATTAGCTGAATACCGATATAAAACAGCCTTCTTATACACAAAATCATAATTAAAATTGTCGTCACCTCTCCTTAGGATAGGTGACTTTTCTCATTCGGACTGAGATTTTTCAATATCCCTCTTATTAAGCAAATACTGATATCAACAAACTACTTTAAGAGGGGATTTTAAAATGGATGAGTATTTCAAACAAGATGATCCACAAAATTCAGACCAACAAAACAATATGGAACCTGAAAGAACAAAAGAATCTTTTCGTCAGAATGCTTCTTTCGACGAAAAGATTCTTTTAAATGAAGGTATGTTTTACCACTCCAGTGACGATCATGATATTAAAAAAGTAACCCGAGTGAGGATTGAGAACATGCTCTATGCGAATACCCTTCAGCAAACAGAAGCACCTGTAAGTACATATATCGGGCGACAAGGTATTAATCAATGGATCTTGGATAATAACGTGCTCACCGATATCCCAACAACTTTTCTAAAAAAATATCTATATAGTAAGAAGGCAAGGGACGCTTTTTATTTTTACAGAGATGAATATTTACTAATTCTAGAATTGACTCAACGCCTTTCTGGACATCTAAAAACACCTGCCCATAAACTTATGGATGAACACCTTCTAGATCAAGAAGTATGGTCGTATTTGTCAACATCCTTTGCAACAACAAAGTCAAAGCAACGTCTCATAAATTCTTTGATTACCTACATTACTGGGGTTACTGGATACGATACTAAAGAAGTTCTTTTATTTCCCCCAGTAAAAAATCTCAAAAAAATGGTTCATCCAAAGTTGGAATTGTACACAAAGCAATTAACGAAAGAAGGAAAATCCAAAAACACCATAAACACATACAAGAATCACATCAATTGTATGCTGTCCTGGCTAGTTAACAATATGAAAGATTTCACAGGGAATGAGTTACACAACATTCCTATCTTATCAATTAAAGAGATTCATCTACAGGAATTTCGGTCCTACCTATTGATGAAACAACGAAAAGGAGATTATCGTTCCATCACTATTAGTGAATGCATCTATGATGTTAAGAACTTTTTTGTATTTCTAAAAAAATCGTTTGGTTTTCCAAATCCAGCAAGAAAACTAAAATCGATAAAAGCACCTCGCTATCATTACCGAGACCTGCCTACTGAAGAACAACTCATTGAATTTTTTAATGTCATTGATATGTATTCCCAAAGTCCACTTTTGGAGTCTGTCGCTTTTCAACTCATGGTTACACTTGGCCTTCGTTCAATGGAAGTATCACATGTATCGTGGAATGACATCAACTTGGAGACTAAAACAATTATGATTCAAAGTAAAGGAGGAAAATACCACATACTACCGTTAGCAGGTAAACTCTATCGCAACTTAGAGTTGTTCCAACGTTTTCCTTTAACGAAAAAATACTTATTTGGTGATGATCCGGTTAAGATTGTAAGTCAGCTCAAAGAGAACTACAAATTATATAGTCACGTTGCTGGATGGAATTTCCCTGGCGCATTACATTTATTCCGTCATTGCTTCGTAACGAATCTAGCGGGAAAGAACCCCCCTCCTCAAATACTAAAAGAACTATCCCGGGTGGTAAAGATGGATACAGTAAGTTTGTATACTCATCTCAATCAACGAACGAATTGGCTCTCGCAACAAATTAATAAGCTTGACTATTCACCTCAGGGAGGTAAATGATTATGCCTATTTACGACATGGAATTTGAAATGGATCTTTCCTTAGGAGATAAGATTAAAGAAATGGCTGAAGCCTTTGGTCCCGATAAATTCCTGCAGGTATTAAATCAAATGGACTGGGTTCCAAAAAACACAACTACCAGCAAGCCGGCAGAGCATGTGTTACTTCAAGAAGCTGTTGAATATTATTTTTCTAGTGATTCATATACAGAACTTGCAAAATCATCGAAAGAAGCCTACCGCTATGAAATGGGTATGTTCATCAAATTTTGTAACAAGCATTTTCAGGAGCCTGATTTCAAATCGGTTTGTACCTCTCCATTTTTAGGCAGTTATTTAGCACCAGTTAAAAATAAAAACACACGAAGTAAAAAGGCTGCATTTCTAAGAAACTTTTTAAGAACCGTTCTTGACCATTTTTATGAAGAAAATATTAATAAGCTAAAACGTGTATTAAAAGTAACTGTCGATAAACGACGTCTCCCCCGTGCCTTTACCAAAGAACAAATTGATGAGTTAATTATGCTTGCAAGATTAGGTCGAGAATCTTTCCGTAATTTTGTCATCCTATGGACTTTCCTTGGGACAGGAATTCGTCTCAGTGAATTGCGAACTCTCCAAGTTGGAGATATTAAACCTCAAACACAAGAGATTTATGTACGTTCAAAGGGTGAAAAGGAGTATAAGACTCCATCAAAAATCACAGAATTTTCACTGGAACTACTCAACCAGTTTGTGAAATTCAGGTATGGTGCTATAAGGGATTTACCCAACTATTCTGAACTATACGTCTTCTCCGACAATAAGGGAATATCCCCTCTTCATGATAGTACAATTCAAAAAATGTTAGCTAACCTCATAGAAGAAGCGTCTACAATTAGTGATGATGACAAAAGGGTTTATCAGCTATCTGTTCACTCTCTTCGTCATTCTTTTGCGCTGTATTTGTTAGAATCTGGTGTAGATCCATACACGATTCAGCAATTGCTTAGGCACAAATGGTTGAGTTCAACCGAGGTTTATCTTAAATTGTTTGACGATACACTCGTTAAAGTGATCAATCAACATCCGCTCGCAAATCTAAAAGTCACTGACTTTTTTTAAGGAGACCAATAAATGAACAACATCTTGTTTGAATCAAAATACTATAAATTTTGGTATGAAAATGTAGAACTTTTAGGGAAGGGGGATGTCCAGGTTCAATTGCGTAAGTTCGAAAAGTATTTGTTACTGAGGGGATTCCAGGGGAAGCTTGATTTTGATAAATTTCATGCAAGTCAAAAATATCCCGGCTCTTTTCGCCCCATTCAGGAATATTTTATCGATCAGTACGTGGAGTATCTTCTCACAGATTATCGTGCATCAAATTTTGTTATGTACAATGCAATAAGTTCATTAAAGAATTTTTTAAAATTTTTATATGATATGGATTTAATCCAACATAATCCTATGGAGGATTATCGCAATCCATATTACGATCGGCCAATTAAAAATACTGCACTTTCAAAAGAAGAATGCCTTACTCTTCTTGAAACTGCATTAAAAAAGGAACCATTCTTTCGTCAGGAGTTTGTTTTAATATGGTTTATGCTAATTACTGGGGCAAGAAATTCAGAAGTTAGATTCCTATCAGAAGATAGTGTTAATTTAGAGAGTAGAATAGTTTTAATTAGAAACGGCCAAAAAGGTGATGCTCGTCCTACAGGCATCACCACTGCTCTATCAGAGGAACTTAGGCGATATATGGATCATCCGAGCTATATCTCTTGGACAGACAACAATATTGATACGTTATTTTTCCATGGAAAGAATCGACTAACCGCTCCTGGGTTAAGAAAAATATTGAGAGATCTGTCCCTCGAAGCAAACCTTTCCCGTGTCATAACGCCTCATGACTTGAGACGTACAACTGGATATCTCATGCAATCGGCTGGTGTAAGTATGGTTGCGATTCAAAAACAGTTAGGACATCAAATCTTGTCTACAACTCTACGATATGTCCCACCATTAAATGACTTAGCTGAGATTCTAGTCCGAAGCGATGATAGCAGTTCATAAATATAATTTTTTTAGCCGAGGAGGTGAAATTATGAATGTTAATTACAATGATTTATATTAATTTTAAGCTTAACTATGGTTTGTTGTAGATCACTAGTACCTTGACCGATTTTGATTGTAATTTTATGCTCTTTCGATAAGAAAAATATGGGAGGGCTAGCAGATGTACAAAAAATACGAGGTTCGACTTTAAGCGAAAGAACGCGAAATGATTGAATAAGTTCTTCATGCAGATTCAACTTCCGCCGTATTCGCCGTCGCTGTCTCGTGCTGTTACTTTCGGATGAAAACCAAGGTGCTATTCCCAAACAAAGAGACTATTGTACACGTGGGCTGGAAGAGACTCTTCAATATCGCCGCCGCGCTGAACCGCCACGCCCTTCCCCAATTACGGGGGAGGTGGAAGCTCGAATCATTGCGTTAGCCTGTTCCGAACCTCCAAAGGGGTATGCTCGCTGGACGATTCGTTTGTTAACCCGCCGAGTGATCGAACTGAATATTTTGGAATCCGTCGGACGAGTAACGATTCGGACGACTTTAATAAAACAAAACTTAAGCCTCACCTAAAAAAGCAATGGTGCATTCCCGCCAAAGCGAGCAGTGAATTTGTCGCTCGCATGGAAGATGTCCTGGAAACCTACGCTCTGCCATACGATCCTGAAATTCCGCTCATTTGTATGGATGAACAGCCGATCCAACTGCTCGATCACTCTCGCCCTCCACAAAAGATGAAGTCAGGACAGATTCTTCGAGAAGATTACGAATATGTTCGCAAAGGAAGCTGCTGCCTATTTCTGTTTACAGAACCGCTCGCGGGGTTGCGTCATGTGCAGGCTTCGGAAAGACGCACCAAATCCGACTGGGCTTTGCAGATTCAGGAGCTGCTTAAGGTTCACTATCCAGAAGCGAAACGGGTACGGCTCGTGATGGACAACTTGAATACCCATACGATCTCGTCTTTATATGAAAATTTTGCACCAGAACTGGCATTGGCGAAGCGGCTCGAGATCCATTACACTCCTAAGCATGGCAGTTGGTTGAACATGGCTGAGATTGAACTCAGTGCAATGACCATTCAATACCTGAACCGCCGAATCACCTCCATTGAAGAATTACAAGGCGAGCTGTCCTCTTGGGAAACCGAGCGTAACCAAATTCAGAAATCCATCGACTGGCAATTTACCACGGAGCAGGCACGAGGCAAATTAAAACACTTACATCCTGTAATTTATACTGGTCAAGGTACTAGGTTAATTCCTGCTGAAATTTCATGTGCTGAGTGATTCATTTTTATATTTAATCCGAAAAGTTCTACAGCACTTTATCACCTTTTTAAAATTACTTCTAACCCTAAAAATTAAATCCCCTTTATCAAGATGTAATATTATTTCACAAAATAATCCCACTCACTTCACCCAGGAGGCTTCTGCTGTCTCCACCTATGTCCAGTTAATAATTTTTTTCTAGGCATAAGTCCGTGCTCACTCTCATACACAATAATAATTTTCGATAAACCTTTTACTTCCCTCAGATTTGCTTAAATTATGGCTCTCCAGCCTCTTCGTTAACACAATGCCAAGAAGTATCCCGATGAAGGCGACTAACTTATAAGTACCCTTGTACTGAATAAGTAGCACAAATGCGGAGACCCTCATCTTTATGCACCAAGGCTAGCAAAAAATTGTCCCTGCAACATCGCAAAGAAATGACAGAAAATGTCCATCTTATGAATTATAATAGAGTCATCGACACTGGTATTGGGAGATGAGATTAGCCTTCATGAATAATAGCGGAAAAAACGGGCGCGTGCTGGCCATTTATACCAGGCTTTGCGACGGCGCTGTAATCAATAAACAAGCAGAAGCTGTCAGATACGGTGTGAACGAACGCAGCATTCAAAGAGATATTGAGGATATCCGGGACTTTCTGGAGCAGCGGTTCCTGGACGAAGGGTTAAGCCAGGCGGTTATTTTCGACAAATCACTTAACGGCTACCGGCTGGAACGTGTAAACCGCGCACTGCTCTCTAACAGCGAAGTGCTGGCCATCTGTAAAATCATGTTGGAAAGCCGAGCTTTTACCCGCCAGGAGCTTATGCCGATGCTGGACAAGCTGCTGGAATGCTGTCTGCCAAAGAATGCTCATAAACCCATGACCGAGCTGATTGCCAACGAGAAGTTCCACTATGTAGAACCGCAGCATAAGACAGTCTTCGGAAGCAAGCTGTGGGACATCGGAAAGGCCGTCAAGGAAAACCGGATCCTGCAGGTTGATTATCAGCGGGTTAAGGGCAAAGCCGTCGTGCAGCGCAGGCTTCAGCCGGTTGCGATTCTGTTCTCGGAATATTATTTTTATCTGGCTGCCTACATTGATAAAAAAACGGATACCACCGTTGCCGCCGGCAAACAGGATCCTTATCCTACAATCTACCGGATTGACCGGATGATAGATTTCCAGGTGCTGGACGAGCGGTTCACGATACCCTATAAAGACCGCTTCGAGGAAGGGGAGTTCCGCAAGCGGGTACAGTTCATGTACGGCGGAGACCTGCAGGTCATTAAATTCCGCTTCAAGGGCGAATCCGTTGAGGCGGTACTGGACCGACTGCCCACAGCCAAGGTGCTGGACGAAACTGACGGTATATACACCATCTCTGCCGAGGTATTCGGCAAAGGGATTGATATGTGGCTGCGCAGCCAAGGCGATCTGATTGAATTATGCTAATAGCTGATAGAGGAGAATTAACATGAATCAAATCCGTGCTGTATTACAGGAGCTTTCCGTCATTAATGAGAGTTATGAGCTGTCTGCGGTTTCAATCAACGCTTTGCTTGAGGAGATGAGCTCCAGCAAGGTATGCACGCCGATCATCGGCAAATTCAGTGCCGGAAAGAGCGCTTTGCTCAACGTGCTGCTGGGCTACAGCAGATCTCTGCTCAAGGAGAATATCACCCCTGAAACGGCTGTGCCGACAGAAATCACCTACCACGAAAAGGATTCTGCAATCATCGTTCATAGTGATGAAGACGTTACTGTTACGGATATAGCCAGCTTCCGGGCTGGTGAATTTATTCATGCTGACCGGGTGCAGAGCATCCGGCTGCAGCTCAGGAATGAACACTTACTCGCCCGTCTTTCTGAGGTCATGGTTGTGGACATGCCTGGCTTCGAATCGGGGGTTGAGGTACATAATCTGGCGATTGACCGCTATCTGCCGCAAAGTCTGGCTTACATTCTCGCTTTTCCTGCAGACGACATGGTCCTCAAGAGCAGCAGCGTACAGATTCTGCGGGAGTTGAATCTTCATCACACGCCGGTCTGTATCGTCATTACCAAAAGCGACAAAGTAGGCCTGGAGGAGCTGGAGCTGGGCCTCAGCCATCTCAAGGACAGCATCAGAAAGTATATTGAACAGCCGGACCAGATCACCTACTGCGTAACCAGTAGCAATAAAGGGGATGTAGAAGAGCTTGAAGGATTCCTGCTCCACATTCAGAGCCAGTCCGTGCAGCTGCTTGGCGGAAAATTCCGGACACTGGCCCTGCAGGAGGCGAATACTACCGGCAATTACCTGAAGATGCTTATTCATAGCAAAAGCTTATCGGTCTCGGAACTGGAAGAGCAAGAGGAACAGCTGAACCGGAGAATGCTCTCGCTAAACAGTCAATTGACTGATGATAATCACCTGTTTGAGAAAGAAATCCCTCTCATTGTACGAGACATTCAGAATGATGTCCGCAGCAGCCTGACGGCTGAAGAGAATACCTTATGTACCCTGATTCTGAACAAGCAGGATATTGCCGAGAAGGTTAATCATATCGTCCGCGAGTCGCTCACGAGGAGTATACAGGAGCGCTTGCTGCCCAAAGTCCGGCGTTACCTGAAAAAGCTCACGGACCGTATCCATATTGACTTCGGTGCAGACAACGGGTTCTCGTTTGAACATTTAAGCATTGATACCGACAATATCACCAAAAAAATTATGAACGGGGTTATTGCAGGCATCAGCCTGATTATCTTCGGCCCCCTGCTAACGGTTATAGGCGCTCTGGCGAAGCATTTTATCGGCAAGCACTTCGAAAGCAAGAAACGCAATGTGCTGAAGGAAGAGATCCGGCATAAACTGCAGACTGAGGTATACCCTGCAGTGATCACACAGGTAGGCTCGCATGTGGAAGCTGAAATTACTGTTCAGATCCAGCAGCTGAATGCTTCAATCAGCGGGCAGGTTGAGCAGCAGCATTCCCTTCTGGGGAAGGCTCTCCGCGAGCTCAAGGCTAAACGTGACGAGGAACAGGAACTACAGGATGAGCTGCTCAGCCAGGCCGCCAAGCATCTGAACAGAATTGAGGAGATCAATCATGAGCTATGATGCGCAAGTCACGGACAAATTAAGGAGTAATTTCGAGCTGCTCCGCACAGTCATCCGCTATTCGAAGCATCCGGATCTTAAAGTAGACCTAAGCAGAATTGAGGATATTATCGGCCGGCAAATCCCGGAGACACTCCAGAAGAATGCCCCGGCTGATTTCCATGTGCTGTTCACCAATTTCAAGAATGAATTCGAGAAGTTCAAGGATTTCATCCTGTTCGATAAGCTGATCGGCAAAAATGTTGTCTCTCTTGGCGGCGGATTCTCCAGCGGAAAGTCTAGCTTCCTGAACGCTTTAATGGGTAAACGTGTGCTTCCGGCAGATATTGACCCCTCTACCTCAGTTCCGACCTATATCGTTAACGGGCCTGATCACCAGGTACAGGGAATTAATATTTTCAACACCAAAATCGATCTGGAATTAAAGGCTATTCAGCGGATTACGCACGGATTCGGGAAAGTGGATGATGAGCATGACCGGCCTTTGACCGATCCGGTGACTTTGGGCCACTTGATGAATTCAATCTTTCTGACTACCCCCTGGCATCATTATGATCATATTGCTTTCCTTGATACGCCAGGTTACACCAAAGCCGATGACAAGAACCACTCCGCCAAAACAGACGAGCAGATTGCCCGGACGCATCTCAATTCAAGCCAGTTCATTCTCTGGTTCATCCAGGCGGATGCCGGGACTATTACAGAGGAGGATATTACCTTCATCCGCAGTTTGCGGGAGGATATTCCGAAGCTGATTATTGTAAACAAAGCCGACAAAAAGCCGGAGCAGGATCTGCGGGAGATTATCACCAAAACTAAAAAAGTGCTTGCTATCAAGGGAATTGCATATCTGGATGTACTCGCCTTTTCAAATTTACAGCCGGATCTCTATGATAGTGCAGCCATCCGCGATCAACTGGACCGTTGGAACGCGCAGGTCTATGAATCCAAGTTCGCCCGTAATTTCAAAACGATCTTCATCCGCTGCAAGCAGTTCTACGAGAATGAGATTGAGCAGGAGAGCCGCCGCCTGAACCGGCTTAACAAATCCAGAACGCTGACGGATGACCCTACAATTAGCGAATGCCTGGATTCTCTGATTACAGAAATTACGCACAGCATTGCCGGACTGAAATCCGTTAACCATGCCCTGCGGCAGCTGCAGACGGACTTCTTCACGGAGATTAAGCTTATTTCCGATCTAGCCGGCATCGCTATGCCGGAGCCTTCTGAGAGTGAACTGATTCAGGAGAATCTGACAAATCCGCTGCAGTTGCTTAAGGGCTACCGGCAAAAGAAAGGTATAAGCTCTGACGACAGCGCCTTCCGTCTGTTGCAGAATACCTTCAGCAGCCTGAAGCCGGCAATCGCGGTGCAGCCGGGAGGCAGCGAATATGTGGATCAGCTGGTAGGCCTTATCCGGTCCAATTGTGCTGTTATACAGCAAGACATACATATCCAGGATGCATGCAAAGCCAGTACGCTGTATGCCGAAATCTTCAATACACATCTCAGCCCGGGAGAATAACAGGAGGAACAGCATCATGCAAAAAATCTACAAGGAAAAGGTAAATCTGCTCAGGGAAGCTATGCAGGACAATAAAGCTAAGTTTTATGCGATTATGAACCATCCTTTGGCTTCGCAAGAAGATTATTACCGCGATTTATATCTGAAAATGCTCTGTCTTGTAGCCCACTACAGCGACGGAATGAATGATTCTCAGCTGTTCCTTCTCCAACGGATTATTTTGGGTGTAGCTCAAGAGACCAGCGCTCAGGAGTACATACGCCGGGCCACTGAAGCGGACGAGGAATTTTTGGAGGATTTCATAGAGGGCTTTAGAACGGAGGAACTGAGGTTTGCTTTCGTGGTGGACTGCCTTGTGTTAAGCGCAATAGGCAGCCGCGATACAGCCGGTCAGCTGCAGTTCATTGCCGAACTCAGCGAGCAGCTTCAGATCAGCGCTGCCGAAATCAAGTATTTAGCCCTGTTATCGCAGAGCATCATCGAGCAGAATCACGATAAATATACGGCTGCTGAAGAACTTCGGCCTGACCGTATATCCGCCGGGATGTTCTATTACTACACTAAAGCATATGTGAAATTCTTCATTACCACAGGGCCAGATCTGTTCTCTATGATCTATCAGGAGCGGACTCTTTACAATTTCGAGCAACAAGAAGGCAACTATTTAGGTCCGACAAGCATGCTGATGCGCAAGAATCATATTCATCTGGAGAACATGATTATTAATACAGCGGACTTTCAATTAATATTTGAAGCGTGCGAACAAGTAGAGCTGATTAATTGTGAATTTATTGGTTCAGCTAATTCATTAACCTTCAATTGCTGTAAAGAGCTCCTGCTGGAGAAGTGTGTTTTCCATAATTTCAAGACACAAGTTCTTGTCCTTGAAGATATATCTGTCATCAAGGTGATTTCCTGCAACTTCGACAAATGTGTATACATCCATAGTACAAATTATTATAATTGGCAATCTCTTGGAGCTGTATTTTATTCCAACCAACCTTCAAATATTAAAAGCCTGCTTATTGATAACTGCACATTCAAAGAAAGCGGCGGGAGAAGCACTTTAGGTTTGTATGCCTCTGAGATTATTTCCAATTGCACCGCAATAGTCAAAAACTCCAAATTCATTAATTGCTGGAATTATTATAGAGACGATGAACGCGATCCTGTAAATACCAATAGAACATTATTTCCGGATCTTTCTGTTAATCAGAACAACGAGATTATCGGCAGCGCAAATTTCTCATAGAATGTAGCAAGGGCTCCCGAGAGAGAGCCCTTCTGCTATCTAATCTATAGTAAGTTTGCAAGATATCCGCTGAAGCTATCGGCAATCCGCGAGCAGTTACCGGATTCGTCCAGCTGATACACGGCGCCACTCTGATGCTGCATGATAACCAGCCCTTCAATACCGAGTTGCTGCACAACATAACAATCAGCCGGCAGCTTATCTCTAAGTTCGCGCTCCTGCCGGGTCACATCTGTAACGTTAATATACGAATCTACGTTCAGTCCCGTAAACTCATGGGAGCCAAATGAGATTGCTCCATAATCCAGTACATAATTCCGGTATTCGTCTGCAAACCGCAGACCCAACTGCTCCTCCGCTACCATTACCTGCTCTACGGAGCAGCCTGCCGCATGGAACAGACGGAACTGCTGTTCAATTTGCTCAATTACAGTCTTCATTGTTCTCCTCCTCAATTATATGCTTCTGCCCGTCTTTTCCAGTGCTCCGCTTTCTCTGCATTAAAGGCAATACGGTCAATTGCACTCTCAATCTTTTTATCATGCAGAATCGTATCATTGCCTTTGCCCCTATGCTGCTCCATGGTCAATTCGGCTAACGGGGAATCGGCCTTCTGGCCGATATGATGCAGCTCGACTGTCTTGCCGTCCGGCGTTAACGGGGCCAGTCCACGGGCCATCCGTTCCTTATTCGTCTGGCCCATAGCATCCTTCTGTTCGCAATCAATATCGTTCCGCTCCAGGCAAGGCTTGCCTCCGATTTCACTCACCTTCAGACCTGCATTGATGTAAATCTTAGACTCCTCACTGGACCTTACCGAGTCAATAATAGTACCCGGCCAGCCTGTTTCAAGCTGGCATTGCCGCTTCTCTTCCTCTGTCCATTCCGGCCGTGGAACCGGTTCTATAACCTCTTGCGGAGCCTCACTATCTTGATTACGCTCAGCATCATAGAGGGGTCTGTCCAACTTCTCTACATCAATTAACAGTGCATCAATATTCGTATCTGCTCCCGGCCGCTTCAATTCGACAGCCTCTTTATTACCCAGCGCTACATTCTCCATTCCCATTCCCCTATCCCCGTATACTCTCCCGAGTCATATGCTCCCACATATAATATAATTTAAGCCCTTCAGTATCTCTTGCCGAATGATTTTTCATCAGACAATGGCTGATTACATAAGCTAACGGCTCATCGACCGGACCGATCCTGCGACTGATCGCGGCGTTCAAGTATCCGTTCAGCCGCTCCACTTCTACTCCGGCCAACCGGGTCTGCTCCATGATAGATTCTCCGTCCATCAGATCACTGACGAGACCAGCCAGCTGTGCAAATCCTTCGCTGTTCCACAGCTGCAGCTGCTGAGCCTCTTTATATTCGCCGATCAGCTGATGCAGCATAATCTTGGACTTCGTTGACAGCCTAGAGCGGGAGAGACCCGCTTCCAGGTAGTCCAGATCCAGCTCCGGGTACTCCGGCAAAAGCTTACCCAGCAGCAGCTTCAGCAGCTCCCGGGTATAGCGCGCCCCCATGATGCTGCTCGGCACTTCAGGAACAAAGCTGTATACTTCTTCCGCAGCTGCGAACGGCTCCAGACTGCATAAGACCGGCTCAAGCCAATTGTTCTGGTAAACTGCAGCAACCCCTGTAGAGAGCTTGGCCAGCTCCAGGATCTGCTCGTCATTCAGATTGGCTGCTCTGCCGACAAGCTGCCGGTCATTCATATCAGGTGTCTGCAGTATAATTTTGGTATTCGTATTACGAATGGCGGCTGCATCCAGCAGTCCCGGTGACTGATCGGCGATAATAAACCCTTCACCGAGTGTCCGCATTTCGGCAATGGCATTTGCCAGCATCTCGACGGATTTCCCCTGCAGATTGGCGCCTTCCATCGATTGCTCGCCGGAAGTTCTTTTCAGCAAATGATGGGCTTCTTCCAGGACTGTAACATGCTTAAGCGGTACATTCATACCGCCCTGATGCATCCTGTGCTCCTGCAGACGCATGACCAGCATCCCCATAATCAGTGACCGGGTCTCGGCAGAGCCGACTCTGCTCAGATCAATAATGGTATTCTGATCAAACAGCAGCCCGTTATCTAGCTCTCCATTGCAGAGAATCTGCCCGTTCAGCCCATTGGTCAATGATTTGACTCGGGTAAGCAGGGAGCCTTTATAGTTGCTCTTCACCTCGTCCGCGTAAGCCGTCTGCTCAATCACCCGCTGCAAAGAGCCCATGACATCAATAAAGGTCGGATAAAAGCCATTGTTATAGCGGTTCTCCGAGCTCTCCAGATCCCAGCCGCTTTCTATGTATGCATCCTCAACGGCTTCTTTAAGTACAGCAGGCATAGCCGCATACATCGGCCAGCACACATTCATGATCTCAATCAGGCGGTCAATATGCTCCAGAACATGAATGCCTGACGGGAAGACAAACGGGTTCAGCCGCAGCAGCGGGGCAGCCTGCGTATTCGTGCCGAATACATTCACATCCGGCCGGCTGCCGAAGACATGCTTGTACTCCCCTTTGGCCGGCTCAATGACTAGGAAGGATACCCTCTGCTCTTCAAGCTTGGTTAATAACTGGTAGATCGTATTCGATTTACCCGAACCGGTTGATCCGGTAATGAAGGTATGTGCAGCCAGACTCTGAACATCCAGTATGACCGGTGAGCCATCCGGCTTGCCCATATGATAGAGACTGCCAAGCTGCAGCACCCTTCCCCCTTTGGCTGTACGTACATTACGGCCGAATGGCGCCATGGGAATTACAGAGATGCCGGCAACCGACTTCTTCGGCAAGCCGATCTGAATGGCAATCTCGTTCCCATTCAGAATCGATGCTGGCGTTACCTGCAGCGCCTCTTCCGATACTCCATGTCCCTGCCCGGTGAAACGCGGATGTACAAAGGAATTCAAATAGGCCAGCAGCCGCTTTACATCAGCTTGTTTGTGCCAGGTGTTAATGAATGAAGCCTGGATGGAGGATGCTTCCCCACGCATCAGTGCATTATAGTTGCTGGAGACCGTCATGGCGGCGTTGCGGTCATCCGCAATGACATAGGCCGCGCAATTGAAGGCGCCGAAGCTCTCACATACATCCAGACGCTCAAGCTGACTGTCGATTTTGTCCAGCAGTGCCTTGGTGCTTCTGTTCTCGTAATGAAGCTGCAGGCTCTTCCCCCCGCTGCGCGTGGTACCGGAGGTGCTGCTAGTGCTGCGGGTAGTATTCTCCATCTCGCTCTGGCTCGTCGTCTCTCCGGAGGATTCTCCGGTGGAGCTGAATTTTCCAAAGCTGCCGCCCAGATTTATACCAATACCTGTGTTGGGTATTCCAATGTTCAGACCAGCATGTCCGCCTAAAGAATTCCCTTTAGATGTATTCTTGCCTTGGGTTAAAGCAATACCCTTGGTAATCCCGTTAGATACGCCTTCTGAAGCTGCCTGGGATAACGAGGTGCTGTCACTTTCGTTCAGGGTCAGTGAGCTGCGCCAGTAGGCGGACAGCTCGGTATGCAGCAGTTCATATCCTTGTTTGACTGCCTTCAGCTCACTGCTACGAAGCGGATCGGCGATGAGCAAAATCGAATAGGCTTGGCCGCGCAAGGAATCGACCATGTTCTCAATCCCCTGCACATACGCTGGCATACCTTTCATATCTCTGTCCCGCAGTGCGACGACTCCTGACACGGAGGATATCGCCTGAGCGCTCCGGGAGAAAATATTCTGCTGCAGCTCCATAACCTCATCCTTGTCCAGTGTCAGCACATCGGACCCGATCAGATTACCCTGAATCGCTCCCTGAAACGCCTTGGATGCCGCCTGCCGTCTAAGCAGGCTGTTCTCATTCCGGCCGCGGTCATTCTTGGAGATGACGCCGAGGTAATAATTCACTGACTGCCCGTCACTCTTGATGATCGAAGCGATACTGCCATTGATAGAATAGGCTACGTTAGCAATCGTCGTGAGCTTATCCAGGAAATGCTCATCCTTATTGTAGACCAGCTTGGTCAGCTGATAGAACTGGCCGCATTCGGCAATATCTATATCAATCTCTTCTTCGGAGGGCTCGATGATGGCATACTGCTCCAGCTGATCCAGATAGCTTTTGGTAATAATCCGGCCGGCCGCTTCAACCGCTGTCTCCAGCTGATATTCATGATCCCGCTGCTGCTTCTCTATGCTTGTTGCCATCTTCATTCCCCCGGCCTTATAGTCTCTTAAGTTCATCTGATAACATGTAAATATACTCTCTGTACTTCTCAATCTCTTGCTGACGGTTCTCATATTTCTGCAGCAACTCGTCGAATTCAGCCTGCACGCTGGCTAGCAGGGACACACTCAGCTGTCCGGCAATTTCATTCATGTCCGCTTTGAACACTTTCACCCGCTCACTCAGCTGAGTGCTCATCGTCTCGAACAGTGCGTTAACGGCACTCAGCATGGCATTCTGCATATTCGTCTTATCGGATGCCGAGGTAATCTCACCACTGAACTTGGACACAAAGCGGTTCGTCGCTTCCGTAATATCCAGCTTGATGACCGGGAACTCAATCCCGTTAATCTTCTCCTCTACCAGCAGCCGGAAGAAGGCCGGATCATATTTCTCACTGCCCATATCGAAATTATTAACCACAACGGTCAACAGCTTCCGCTTTATCTCCTTCAGCTGAATACTCTCGCTAAACATCTCCTCGATCTGATTCATGGCTTCTATCGAGTAGGAGCGCAGATTATCAAGGGCATCCGCCACATCCAGATAGGAATAGGCAACCTCATAGCTGTAATGTTCAGTACGGGAGGTTCCCCATGATTTCGGCTTGTACCATTTAGAAGTGGAATATGTCCGTGAGCCGGTCTTGACCTCCGTGCCTGTCCGCTCCGACAATCTGGAGTGCTCGCTGCTCGCCTTCCGTAAATCGCGCACGGCCTCTGACTTCTCAGCCTCCAGCCGGGCATTCAGTTCACCGAATACCGTCACCACATCAGCACGGATAGAAGAAATCTGATTCTCCATCGCCCGCTTTTGCTCCAGCAACCGTTCGCGGTCACTGCCGGACAAGAGCGCGAGCTGCTTTTCCGCTTTTTCTCGGAAGCCTCCCAGCAGCTGTTTGAGCTCCTCTAATGCCGTGGGCACGAAGCCTTTCGCCTTTTGCCGCAGAATCTCCGTCTTCTCCTCCACCACCGCCGCATAGATTTCCTGAATGGTACTCATATTGCTCAGCAGCTTAAGGTCGGCAGCTAGATCCTTAGAGAACTCCTGCAGCCCGCGGCAGATGTTCTGTTCCTCCATATTGTATTCCGCCGGCTGCTTAAGCGACATATTATAGGCGATCGCCGAGATGAAGACCGGCTTCCCGCACTCCCCGATCACTTGAATGAGCGGCTCCGGGCTGTTACGCCTTCTCAGATCCTCTGTAAATTCTGCTACCTTCTCCCGCGCACGCCGGTTCAGCTTCCGTGAGATAATTGCATATGCACCGGCAATCGTATCCGCGCTGTTGTCGTCCTCCCAGCCTCCAAAAATATCATCCTCATCCTTATGCCGCAGCACATCGCGGATGCCGCTGTCGAACTTGCTGGCCACAAGTACGAGCTTCTTAACTCCCTTCTGCGGAAGCTGGGTAGATAAGAGGGCCCAGTCACTTTTATCCAGGAAGCTGCCTGTCTGGCTGAGGAAGAAGACAACATCGCATACCTCCATGAATTCTTTGGTGCGAACCGTCCGTGAAGCAATCGGATCGTTAAGTCCCGGGGTATCCACAATAGAAATCCCCTTGAATTCTTCTTTATTAAGAAACAGGGTGACGGCTTTAACCAGCGGAGTGAAGCGGCCGTCCTCGCCTACATAATCATTAAGATGGGCGATCAGATGCTCATAGCTGTCGAACAGCTCATCTTCCGTCCCCTTCTCCAGATAATTAAGCGGTTCAATTCCGGAACGCTCTACCATGCCTACGATTTCACGCGCCGACTGATAAATATCCTCCTCCGAATCGACGGCGGCATTATCCTCAAGCACCTCCCACTCCTCCGGTGTGTAATATTCAACATGAATTCTGTTCTGCTCGGCATATTCCATTTTGGTCAGTGTAGCCGTCTTGGGGGTTGAAGCTTTGGGCAGCACCTCAGCGCCTTGAAAGAGCAAAGAGTTTAAAAAAGATGACTTACCAGCTTTAACCTGGCCAATGACTCCGATACTCAGTTTTCGGTTTTCTCTGTAAAAATCAGTAGTCTTCAGGATAAAGTTCTGCCGTAATCTGCTGACCAGCTGCAGGTCATGCTCGCTGGCTACGGCTGAGAGATTATTGGCAACGGAGTCCACAGTGCTGGTAAATCCAGCATAATCTTCTGCTGCTTCAATGGGATGGATAATAGTGCTCATTGTTCGTTCTCCTTTATTTTGTCTGATATCAAAAGTCCTGATAGTTAGTTAGGTCTTCGGTGTATCTAACTGGTTAAAACAGCTGCCTATAAAAACACTGATAGACACCATTTTTTGATCTATATTTATATTTTTCTTTAACTCTCTATAAAAGACACGCCCGGATCTGAGAGATAATATACAATTTTCCTCACCATTTTTTATGTATTTTACAATTACATCATCTTTCTGGACTAGTGAGTTCTCTTTCACTTTAAAAACAACTTCCAATCGTTCATTTATTTTAAATAGCTTGTGAATTGCATTATAAGCTCCCTCACCCCCAATAATTTCCTCGTAACTACCGCAATATATTTTGCTATTCTTCAGCCAGTCAACAGGAATATGATGAGTGAACATCCCACGCCATTTCACCGGATCTGTGGCCACAATGGAGTTGAACTCCTCCTCGCTCTGATGAATCAGACTTTTAGCCAATTGGGCCAGCATTTTCAATTCCGGTTGTGCGACATTCAGTACAATCGAAAGCTCAGCGGACATCCGTAGTTCCTCCGCAGTAGCCGCCCCCGTGAGATTGATCAATAGCAGGCCATCCAGCAGCAGAGAATATGTATTCTCTTCCAGTTGAATCTGGTTTCCATTAGCCAGCTCTTCCTCAATCATCTTTCTAGCTTTCATCCATTCTTCGAAATCCAGAGTATAACCGGCCCCTGCAGCAATCCGCTGCAAGAATAACCTCTGGTCCTCTGTATGATCCTGCTGTGCTGCAGTAGATAAGAGAGTAAGTAAGCCGAAATACGCCTTCTTTGTCGATTCGTGTGCCGCACGCAGCTTTGCATTCCTGATCGGATATTTTCTGGCCAGCATTTTGATGTGATCATATCTGGCTTCCCGATCCGCGGTTGACAAATTTCTGTGAGTTTCCAGCTCCTTGCTTATACTTATAATCTGCTTACTTAGTAAACGGAGTTCCTTCTCAAGATGTATGAATGAATTCAATCCCTGTCACCTCACTTCTTATCTTGAATATAGCCGGATGATGCTATGGCTTCTGAAGATGCCGATGTATTCTCCTATTATACTTGGATCAGATGACAGAATTTGTCGTTATGCAAAAAAAGAGACGTAACTCCCCGTGCCAGGGTAAAAGCATCCAGCAGCAATAATATCATCCTCCAACGGAATATAGGTTAAGTACATGGGACGGGAAGTGGATGATATCTCCCGCTTTGACGATTAAAAGCTGCCCTGCAACACATAGGTGAGCTGCTGATGCACATGCTTATGCATTGGAATTTCCCCCTCCTGAGCTTTGGCGAACATCACTTTGGTATATATGATCTGAACGCTGTACGCCAGCACTTTGCGGATAGTATTGCTGTCTACAGTGACTCGCTGAATCTCTTGGTCATGAAAAAATATGAATAAGTCTCTATTTAGAAATCAAAATCTATTGAAAACCTCTACAATCTATCTTTATCAATTTTCTTTTAGCCAATCTTGAATTACTTTAAAATCAGCATATTGTTTTCCTTTATTTCGAAACATATTCATAACTTTAGGACTTGGATGATAGAGCGCTAACACTTTAAATCCATTCCAATCATGAACAGACGGCTTTTCGTTGATTATTGGAATTTTTATCTGATGTTTACTTATCTTGTACAATGCCATCAATGCCGACTTTCCTAAAGTCACAATTAATCGAGGCTTGATGATTTGAATCTGTTCTAACAGAAGACCTGAGCAGTTTCTAATTTCACTTTCTTTTGGTGTGCTATTGTTACCTCGCTCATCAATAGGAACACATAAAACGGCATTGGTAATATAACATTGTTGTCGATTTAGTTTCGCACTTAGGAGTAGCTCTTCAAAATTCTTTCCTGTTTGATCACCATATAAAGGTATTCTACTTGATTCCGCTCCTAACCGCCCGGGGGCCTCGGCTATAAACATAATTGTTTTTTTAATATCTAACTCAGTTATCTGAAGAACAGGTTTACACGCACTCATTCTGGGACAATTTGGGCACTCCTTATTTTCGATTTTTTCAAGAAAATCCTTTAGCATTCCGATGCCTCCTTCACTTCATGACTAGCATTGAGTATCCTTCTTGCATTGATATAACCCATTCCAAAAACGTACTAGATATTCCCTTATTCGTGTCAATTCGACAAACTAGTTCTCAAGTCTTTGCTTAAAGAGCAAAATACAGTTGAATCTTCAGCAAATAGATAATTCGCCTCCGGGTAAAAAAACCTTTACCACTTGAGGGTAAAGGCCTATAGTTATTATTCCACTTCAGATCATTTCAAAATATTGGAATGATTTTTTGATATCATTTTGTTTTTCTATAGGACAAGGATGCATTCTAGCATTGGGAGAATATCTTCTGGGTGACATTTTAGGATGAAGACCACGTAATTCTTTCATATGCGCTATCCCAGCATGTTTTAGGAATATATCCATATCTTTGCTTTACGTATCCTTGGATTTGCTTATATGTGGCCATTAATAAGTGCCTCCTCAATAGAACTAAATCTCAACTCATAATTACAATGAAAACTCCGATTTGATAATTTCAAATAATTGTCTAGCTGATTGCTCATCTAATTGAATAGTTTGGCTCACTACGTTTGTATGCACCCGTTCCTTAGAACCATAAGTATTAATCTGGATAACTTTCTTTCCGTTTTGGATCAAGATATTGTAAGTGGCTTCTGCCTCTATTTGCAATTTTGAATTCCTTACTATTTTAGTTAAACTTCTAATTAGAGCCAACGTTAACCCTCCCCCAATTGATTTATCCTTTAATGCCTTTAGATAATCATTCTTATCAACCAAAATTTATTGTACTAACAATTTATCTATCCACTCACTAAGTGATCTCATGCCACCACCTGGCATAACCGTAATTGCACCCATATTATATCTTTCGTGAAAATCTGCCGTGAAATAACGAAGCTCATCGCTCTGAACAGGGGTCAAGATAAAAACGCTTTGAACTGCACGTTCGTCGTTATGGCGTAGCAAGATCCCATCCTTGTACTTATGCATTTCTCCAAGTGCTGTCCCCAAATTGCTAGCTACGCGGTATTTAGGATCGAGAATATATAGACGTTCTCCTGCATCAATAACAATGTCGGGGACCATCCTCTGTGTAAAGGTGTAAAAGTGCGGTGAATTACTTTGAAATACCCGTTGATAGGATAGTCGTATACCATTCTTTAACTGGACAACACTCTCGTTGTGCTCTGCAAAATGAAG
This sequence comes from Paenibacillus silagei, assembly GCF_017874735.1. Taxonomy (GTDB): domain Bacteria; phylum Bacillota; class Bacilli; order Paenibacillales; family Paenibacillaceae; genus Paenibacillus_AQ; species Paenibacillus_AQ silagei. The sequence continues at coordinate 71,591 of NZ_JAGGLV010000015.1, read as the reverse complement.
GAAAATCCCTTCCCTTCTGGTTCGGAATAACCCACTGCTGTTTTTTAATAGGCCCTTTTCCCGAAAAAGCTTCACAAGCTGCATATAACACCATATCTCATATAGCGCAAAAGTTTCTCTTAGCGGATAATTGTAACTCATGCCGATTCGTTCTTTCCCATGCTTGTATAAGCGATCAAACCATTGATAACACTGTCGGTATACGGGATGTTTTCGGAACACTTGGGATATTCGGATCACACCTTGGTAGGGAGTTACTTGCTGAAAAAAAGGATCTCTTAGCCAATACCCTACTTTATCAGCATAAGCTTCAGCTCTACTTGCAAATTCTGCCGGACTTATATTCCCGTACAGCTTCAGCAGATGTCTCAGTTCCATCAGTTGCCGCTTTAACAGCCTATTCTCATATGTGTTATAGCTATCTTCTCGCATAGAAGACTTCACTGTTTCCGGTATGGTTCCATCAGGGCTCCGGCCTCTATTTCGTTCTACCCAGACCAGTGTTCGAGTATCCACTACCTTGACTCGATCCCGTCTCATTTGCTGTTCATGGGCTTCAAGTACCCGAGTCGGGTTCTCAATCACGTGCCGGATCATGGTTGCAAGTGGAGAGAACGATGCTTCAATATAGCTCCATTGTGCCAAAGAAAGCTCACGCGAACGATCATCGGCATCAACTCCCATTTCAATACCCGAATGCTCGAAACAAAGCGACGCTTCCTGTAAAATCTCACTTAACATGAGGTGATATTGCTCCTGCGTCATTTTCCGGGTATCCGAATAAATATAAGTATCAAATACTACTCCATTAATCACTAAAGTTACCTGGCCGCTATAAAAAGGTGTCGTTAATTGACCATAAACTTCTCCTTCACAGATTCGATTTGGGAAGTGCTGCAAACCGCAAAACTGGACCGAAGGCTGCGGTTCCAAGTCTTTCATTACGTACTTCCAATCGTAGGTAGTCGCTTCGATTAAGTAGGCATCTTCCAAGGTAACCCATTCTTCACCATTTAATCGGAGCAGAAAATCACCGCCAGAACTGTGTTGCTCCATAACGTACAAGCTCCTTCTCCATACGAATAATATGACCGTAACTTACTGATTCTTCATTCAAATGTTCTGAGAAGGTTTCTTTTAGTTCTTTAAGCAGATCAGCTATCCGATCATCACCTCTAAGTTTCGGAAGCACCTTCTCCGCAATAACACGATCCAGCATAGCCTTTCTTGAGCCCTGATGTTCAACATCTAACGCAAGATAGCTGCTCATTTTCCGAATCATCTCATTCATTGTCCGATATCCAAAATGCAGGTGATAAGGCGCCAACAAACCTTGTAGTAGCTTCAAAAATAAAAATTCGTTCTGGAGTTCCGCTCTGACACCATCATCTACCCGACTCCAAAAAGTTTGCAGATCCACCTCGCTTAACGTCATAACGAATGCACGATCTAATACCTTGTCCGAGATGCTATGTGTGGTTTCATCTACATTTATCGTTCCAATGAGATATACATTCGGCGGTATTTTAATTTTGGAAGGAATCAATTCTAGGTCATCTCGGTTGTGCAAAGGGATTTCATGATGTGATTCCACCCCACTCAGATAATCGCTTAAATAATACTCGACCCTGGCTAGATTCATTTCGTCGAGTACAATAAAATGTGGCTTCTCCCGCTCCTCTTGAGCGTGAAGGATCGCCTTTAAGAACTCTGTCATCATATATCCATTCTCAAAAGAGCTATAATAGCCAAACAAAGCAGTCGCATCCGTCCAATCCGGACGAACAGGTATTATAGACAAATACGGATTGTCAGCTTCATAGGACAAACCATATACTGCATTTGCGTAGAGTTTAGCTAGCTGTGTTTTGCCCGTTCCCGAGATACCGCTTAGAATAATGAAATGCTTATCGTCCAAAGCTGTCAAATTCAAATGTAGATCACGGATTAAATCTTTATCAAACGTCAGGGAACAGTTCTGAATCGTCTCATAAATAACTGAAAAATTAAAATTGCTGGTGTACTCAATGACCTCTGTCGATTGATCATCATTTGCGGAGATGTCATCTACTAATTCAACACTTGGAGCATCCGTTTCGAGAAATTTGAATTTACCGCGACCTGCTACATGTGCAAATAACAATGCAGTACATGCCAGTCTCCCCTTAATCTCCCCTATTTCTTCATCAAACCGCTGCACAGCATTGTTATACGTACCAATCCGATACTCGTTATGACGTACTTCAATACCATGCTGACCAAGCAGTTCCATGGCCTCTTGCTTTAATTCTTCATTGTTTTGATTTGTGGTGCGAAACGCTTTCACTAACCACCATTCCTTTAGACCACTGCCAAGCAATACCTCAACATTAGTATAGATGTGATTGTGTCCTTCTACATCAATAGCCAACATCGGTCTAGATGAAGCAGTTCTCACCTCATATTCTCTGTACAAGAAGGACCCTTGCACAATAGTTTGCCCATCCCGCTTTAGAGAAAACTCTTGTTCTCTTTGTCCCGACTTCTCATTCCCCATAACGCCATATTGAATCTGATAAGGCCTCCCAAACAGTGTCGCCGAATAAGTCGATTCAACGGAACCGATTAGACTCATAATATTCGCAGCCCTAGCACGTTGTTCACTGTACTCCAACAAGTACTTTCGAAATGTGGAGGTCTGATCCCAGGTTTGTCTTAATAGATCAATAATTACTTTTGTTTCATATTCTCCTTTTAAGGGAAGTTCTCGCCCAATGTAAACCCACGGTCTAATTCTGGGTTTAATCATCTCGACGATTGTCTGATTGAGTACTGTCCGCTCAATTTCGTTTCTCGTAAATGATCCAGTTCTGGAGAACGTTCTGATCTCGGAATTCAGTTCGCTCAGCATCGCATTCAAACTTCCGTTTTTCACCAACTCATTGACCTGATAGAAGCTAAGTTCTATATAGACATACAATCTTTGATCAACACCGTTAAACTCAAGTGTTAGCAGATTGAACTCTTTGTCTCCAATTTTTCGCACTATTTGAGCAAAATACTTCTTCCCTATACTTGTATCTTTCTTTTGCTCTGCATATTTAGGATTTAATGAATCATGGTAGGTGGTCACTAATGTCTGACCATAGGTAGCAATTCTGTATTCTTGACCTATTAACTCCCCGGCAAGCTGGTCTAGTTCTGATTTCCAGAACTGATCCATTGTATCGTTAACTTTCTTGCATCGTTCTGTAGTATTTTCAATATCGAAGATTTGCTGGTAATGGGATAAGTTGATCATGTCAGGACTCCTTTGATTGTTGGAACTATTTAATGTCCGTTACTTTCCGATATGGCTGTGATTAATACTGGTCTACGCCTCAGGCAATTCAAGCAACTGTTGAAATATTCCTACTCTAATCGATTCAGCATCATTTACTGTTATAAGCGGAATACTTCTACCAATTACCTGCTTTAAACCCCAATATTTCTTAGATGATTTTTCTTTAACTTTACTTATCCAGATATCATCAACACAATCAATGTCAAAATGATTTTCTATTCGATACGGGTCATTAAAGAGCCAATGATCCGAGATGGCAGGCATCCGTTCCCAACAGGAAAGATCATAATGAAACCGAGATAAGGTAATTTCGGGATACGCGTCTTCCCCAGCCAGTTCAATCTCGACTACATACACAGCGCCTTCCTTCAAATCAGGCAATTGTTCGTTACCGGCAGAGGCTCCATCCAATTGATAAATCTTGATGAAATTATTGAGTAGCCAGCCATCCTCATAGCTATCTGACTTCCATCTTAAAAATCGTGGAGTTAATGGAACGAACCCCACTTCTGTACCGATCATATCCATCTCACCGAAAAGCAGATTTAAATTTTTGTACGTTTCCCGCAGCACCTTTACAGCGAGACTGATATTACCGCCAAGATCATTTGATATAGACATAGTTACCCTCCTGAACATTTTGGTGGATTGGCCATAATAAATTAAGCCATGACTTTGTTTTCTTGTAGAATGTGTAGGACTGCCCATTCATAAAACTATCTTTGCTTGCTGAGTTGAATCCTCTAAAACGAGCAAAGCCTTTTTGATGCAAAAGGGCAATCAAGTCCTGTATAATCCTCTTCTGACCAATATCCAGATTAAGTAATTTAATGTCTTGCAGCTGCTCCAGTACATTTTGCCAAGCCAGAAACCCCAACTTGATATCTTGTGATATGATAGAACGCCCTTTCATATCTCGTTCGACCGGAAGCAAAATATTTAAAGGGGCCAAGAATATAAGATACGCGGGTTGTTCCTGCCTAATATCTTGAAGCAACCGAGAATAACGAGCTAGCTGGTTGATGCTTTCTTCCGGTGTGACCATTCCCTCAGACTCTTCGTCCTCTGAAGAGAGACCGCTATAGTATTTAACCTCGATACCAATAACGGCATTGGGAAGATTCAAAATCAAATCGATTTCCCCTTCTGCATGACGAACCCAGAACTTGATCTCATAGTCAAATCCTTGAGTCGATAGTAAAGCTTGCTCCCACTCCGATTCCTGATCATTGATCTCGAAACGAACTGCCCTCAACACATGCTGCAATGCAGTTTCAAAAGGTAGGTAACGAATTGAGCCAAAAAAACCACCCGTTAACTGGTCCTCAAGCCGGTCAGACAAGTTGCTGCCCGTTTTTGAGATTTTATTGTGAATTTCCGCAATCAAAGTTGCACTTCCTTCCCATATGGCACTTCCTTATATACTCATTAATTCTGACAATCACATTTAACTCTCCGCTCCTATTGCCTACTTCCATTAGACCATATTACCTAGACCACCACATGTCAGCGAACGTATGTTCATTTGGAAATAATTCCTTATCCATATCATCAGTCTCATTTCGACGAGTTGGTTCTGAAGTCCTTGTGAAATCAAAAAAAGACGGCCGTGAGGTCGTCTAAGAGAGCAGTTTCGGTGTGAAAATCTTGGCGGAAAGAGATTCGCCATACTCTGAAGGGGGCGATGAACTATATCACCTTTCTTTAATGTAGATTAATTCTGATAAGGATTGGATCGCAAAGTCATCCCCGGATTAACAAGCGAAAGCATATACTGATGCTCTTCAAACACTTCAGACAAATTATCGAAGAATGTCTCATCAATATCTAACAGATAAACCTCCCCCTCAGTTAAAATACACGCGGGGACCGCGCCTTCTAATAGTGGTATGGCTGAGCTTGCTCGAATGTCTCCCTTATGTTTCCACATAGATTCCACAATAGGGTCGGTGTCTCTACCAGTAAGCTTTCTATAATAAGGAGTGATCATCAATAAGGAGTGATCATCAGAATATAGCCATCAACCAATTGATTTTGATCACCTGTTACTCTCTTCAGACAATTCCAGACTACAATTGGACCCTTCTTCAGCTTCTTAGATCTTTGGTTTAGTAAACCATCAATTGCTGTTTTGTAAATGCTACGTATATGCATATCGATAGCATTCTTATCTTCAGTGTGCTCCAAAAAATGAAAGATCAAACAAGTATGCCCAACCCTCAGACTTCATCATTTCAAGTAGCGATTTTATCGTACACATTGCCTTTCGAATTCCGATTCAGATTTATCCCGTGATCCTTCAAATTCTCGCATGGTAGGATTTTGGCAATAAGAGATTATTTGATAACGTAGACAGCTTTGATTCTTAATATCGTTTAAAGTCGCACTATGGAATTCGACATAAAATCACCTGCATTTATTTGGAATAATTATAGCCATAGCCATACGTTGCATGATTTCAGTTGTCTTCTACTAGATTTCTATTTCTATAGGATATGTATGCCGGATCTCCACATCCTCATCAAACTCCGGATCATAATTCTTCTCTTCTCCAGTTAAATATTTCGACAGAATTTTTGTGATCCGAATACCATAAGGATATATTGTATGTTTATCGTAATTCAGACCTACTCTTCGCAGCTGATCAACTAAATTAGCCAGATCATCACGTTCCATCTCATCCAGCTCTCCCAGAGGAATATACTCAACTGCTTTCTGCTGAAGCAGCTGTTTGCTAGGAGACAGGAACTTGATATCTTCATTTCTCACACCAGACCATGCTCTTGGCCTTCCACCAACACCATAATATATCCCTAGTGGATCTTTAAAAATCCCCGAAGCTTTGTTGAATTTCTCTTCAGCATCATCTTCAATAATCCTATATTGTGGCACATCATCCGTCATATTGACACGTATAAACTTAAGACGAGCATCGTTTACTAGCCGCTTACTCAGATAAGGAACTTTATCGTATTGAATGTCAGTATTTCGAATGACTGGAAGCCAGTCCTTTCTCAGAGTCGCATTGATCATTACTGTTAGCTGCTTTATATCTTGACCAAGCTCATTCTCAATCGCTCTAACCATAAAATCCATAAAAACCTGTTTGCTTTGATTCCACTTGTTTGGGTTATCCAACATTTTAGCCTGTTCCAGATAAAAAGGTGCCTCTCCTAAAGGTAACCATGACTCAATTCCGAATATCTTGAACATTATTTCTGTACCGTCCATTTTCGATATGACAGGTAAATGTTTGTTGTCTGCTTTTAAAATATTGAATGACAGAATTGGACCGTATGAATCTAGCTTGGTCACATTGTTGCTTAGGAAGCCTGCATCATTAAGCAAATCAAATAATGCATTGATTATGCGAGCAGTATCCCCCTTCTCATCTCCTGTAAGAGGATGTATGAACTGAGTAAGACGTCTTGCCTTTTTCATCCCTTCCCTTATAGCTCTCTTAGGATCACCGTCTTTGCTCCAGTTTTCTTTAGGCGCAATCTCTACTAATGCCAATGTCCGCTGATCCCCGGAAGAGCGTTCTTCATTAAGCAGCTTGTTAATTTGATTCACTCGCTTGATAAAGGCAACATCAGATTTATATGTTCCAACTTCCAGTTCATTTACAATTTCAACAGGACTGCAGTGTACGAATTCTACGGTTACATCCTTATCGCAATTGAGACCATAAACATTCTCTGAAATTTGACGATTAAAGATTATTGATTTATTTTCCAGTGATTTTTGTTCAGTCGTATAAACTTCTTTCATTGCAGTAAACATTGCTTCACTACTATAAACCTCAATAATAAGCTTTTCTGCTTGATGCGCGACAATAGGGAACCGAATGTCATTCATACGCTTACGAGGGATCTCCGGAATATGAAATAACGGTGTTAGATGATACATAGCAAGTACTTCTTTAAACTTATTAAACAGACCACTTTTCTCCGACAACCCGAGTCCTGACTTCACAAAGTTACCTTTGCCATTGAACGAATGATGATTGACTACATAGGCAGTAACTTCACCATTTTCGTCCAGGAATGCAGCAGGATTAGAGAGCAACATATCCGGTTCGAAGGATTCTCCGTACAGAACATCCCAATACAAGCCATCCAGGGCTGTTTTCCAGACTGCAAAAGGAGGTGTTCCTTGTCCACTACCAGCACGACGCTCAAACTGAAGCTGTGAGAAAGAATGCTTCTCTTGCACTGTATACGGGTTACGGACTGACACAAGAATAGAACAGGCATGATCCGCTTTTAAATAACAGGAACCTTCCTTAATTTGTGCGTTCTTCAAATACCGCCTTGTACCTACAGTTACAAGAATAAGCGGTCTATCAGCATCCCCACCACGATTCTTCAGTTCAACCTTTAGTACATAAGAAAAAGGATCATGTTTCGGTGATTTCCTGATCGGTGTGGAGACACATTCATGCTGATTATTAAAGATCGTATGATGAAACTGGAGCTCCTCTACAATACCTTGCCCTAACTCAACAGTTCGCAGTTCTTCACAGAACTTATGAGCTGACAAGCCAGGGATCCATTGGTATTTATCTATAGCTTCATGAAGTTCACCAAAAGTAGAAGTTTCCCATCCCAGCTCAGCCTCTTTAATCTCTTCCGGGAGATTCGCTTCTAAATATCCTTTCAAATGTGCAAACCAGCCTAGAGTGAGCTTTTTAATATGAGACTCTGGAATTTCAACAGTAGATACAATCCATGGCAAGTCTTTTTGCAGTACTTTATTATTTAAATCCACATGAACAATCTCCGGGAATATACTCTTTAGCTTCTTGCAAAGAGGTTCAACCTTATAAGCAAGCTTGTGGTTTTGAGCTGTCGTTTGTGTAATGAAAAAATTGCGCCAGCTGTCCGGCATATGCATGACATGAATCGTTTCATGATAGAATACCGCTTCATTTACTTCCAGTGCAAAGAGCTCCATTCTGTTCATAGACTGCCTCCCATATTCATATTATTAATCGCTTCGCTAAAGGGCCCATATAAACTTTGGAAAATAGCATCCTTCTTGTTCTTGCGCATAATTGCTGCCCATACTTCAAGCATCGAATATCCTTCAGGGTTACCTGCTGGTTTAGCATTAAACTTATCATCACAGAAGTAGACACGGGCATCTAACCCTCCACGCAGCAAACGACCGATCATCTGCCATATCGGAACAAAAGTGTACCAGCCCATAATCTCTCTTTCTTTCGGACTTAAGATCGACCAGAAATCCGGTTTCATATACATATGCTCCAGCTTACCGCTGCTGATTTGCCGTAGCTTGGTAACCGCCTTATCGTAAACAAGGTTCTTTCCTTCTATGCGACGCAAATATTCTGGCAAATACGCATGCAGGACCTGAACAAGATAATTCAAATCATTGGGTATGGGGTAAGGACGAACAAGAAAGAATACTGAACCGAAGAGGGCCTCTCCCTGCCTATCTAATATGTTATATCCCCGACCAACAGACAATAGGGGTACAATCAATACCTCAGCCCGTTCCCGATAAAAGGATTCGATCAATACTCTGGAATACTGATCTTCTTGATGACCATCACCCCTTGAGAGCGCCTTATATCTGCCCGTCCAAGTTCGATCATTCCGAAAAACACTGCTGACTGTTTCAACATCATCATAAGAGTTCACAACCAGCAATACTCTCCTGTTGTTACCTTCAGTCCTCCAGTGATTCAGTTCATATTCAATATCTGGCTTTAGATGCTGTACCATCCCTCTTAAATATTGATCTCTCTGCTCTGGATCACGAATGCCTGACACCGAATAAAATTCTCCACGAACCTCATCAAGCACGGGCTTATAATTCATCTGAATAACTGAGCTTTGGCGGTTGGCTCGCAGCAACCATTCTGAAGGTGTCTTCAAGTCATAATGAGCTGACTTCGGAGCATGACTGGTTCCAGAGAGAAATACAACCGCAGGACCTGCTTTCCCGTCACATTCTTGATACAGATTATGCCAATCATGAAGCAGCAGACGGCCCACTGCAGTGTATTCAATCAGCTTGAACTTTCCGGTCTTTTCATTGTCAGGCAATTCATATTTATATCCCAAGGTAATCCCGGTCATCGCTTCTTTCATAAATGCCTGATAATCCCTCTGCATAGTAAACAACGGGGAGAAATTAATCGTTAGGCCAAGTTTAGCTTGAATCATAGGAAACGTAGTTAAAATGTACTTGATACTCTCCTCTGCCCTACATAAGTACAGGAAGAATTCAAGCTGCGCAAAGAGCAGTTCTTTTTTCACCCTGGGTTTAAGGACACCGCTCACTTTGGATACAATCTGCTCCAGGAGTCTCTGCTTCTGTTCGGAGCTTTCTGCCTCTACAATCTCATCAACGATTCTTGAGAGTATTGGATCCTTGTATGAGTCTGAGGCGTATTCGCTGAAACGTTTGAATAACCTTGACTGTAATTGAGTATTGTCAGAGAGTTTTTCACTTATTGTGCCTGCCAGTGCTGCCACTCGAATCAGATTATTCCTAATATCCTTCCTAAGCGTCTGAGACAGTTCCAATTTGTTATAAATTCGCCAGATCATCTGATCCAGCATACGAAGCCTATCGTTCCACTCAATAAAGGTAGGATCAGCCGCATACTGACCATAATTTCCACTGGTTAGCTCATTAGACTCATATCTCAGCTGTTCAAAGATATCGTCAGCTGCCCCGAACACATTGTATTGTGTTAAAAAGGTCTCATCGAACTGCTTCTGCACCTGATCCGCTTCATCTACAAAAACAACATCGAGCAGGTCATACATGGCTTCGTAAATCGTTCTCTCCAAGGGATCAATCACTGCTGATATACGTGTCTTCAGCACACTTGGCGCAGTGGCCACCCATACCTCAGCATTCTGCAAGGAAGATAGATCTTTATATACACCACAGGCATGTGCAAGCGGGCATTTCACAGATGTATCGTCTTGCTGCAACTGGATACAAGGATATCTGCTGCTCCGATCATAATCTTCAGCCAACGCTTTAATGATACAGACATTGGATAAATGAATAAGTGACTCATACTGCTGGCTCTGCCAATCACTAACCTCTTGAATGCCACTGCTATTCGCAAACAAATAGTTATTGAGATGTTCTTCTCTGGAGGTTTTCCCAATAACAGGAACAGCATGTATTCCAAGCTTACGCAATTCTTTGACACGATCAAGGGCCTGCATAACACTACCTTCAATAAAGCCTACCCTTGCACCCTCATGTTTTACCAGCCGGTAGGCTTCCATCATCATAAAAGTCGACTTTCCTGCTCCAAGCCCCCCACCAATGTGTTGATTCTCTTGATACACAAATTCTAGATCCATACCATCAAGCGATTCCAAAAGCACAGACTTGGCCCTACTTACCCACATGGCCGATGCTCCTAGGAGTTGATCCATCTCAGTTGCTAATACAGCTCCGTTATATGGGACCGAAAGCTTAAATATTCTTTTAGGCCGATACGCTGGCAAAGGTTTGACTTCATTGGAGAGCATAGATTCAGGGATTTCCCCCTGGAAGGTAATCCATTGCCCACCTCGAATCCTTCGAGAGTATGTAAACACTTTTTCATTAGCAAAGGGTTTAGTATTCAACTGGCGTGGGATGGAATGTTCAAGGATATTGCTATAGATAGAACAACGGTCAATTAAATAGCGCGGAGCAATACGAACTGCTCCTTCATCCTCCTTGATCTCGTATAACCGATACTCACTCCCAATTTCCCCATAAGCATTAATTCGTTTCAAGAGATTCTTCTTGGTTCGCAGTTCAGGAAATAGAATTCTCAGCCGGGTGATGATGTCCGAGCGAGTTGTATGTTTCAGAATGGGTTCATTGTAACCAACCAAAACTGACCACGCTTGATGGATAGATAGCTTAGGATCGATCAAAGTACAACCTGTAATGAATAACTCCATGCTCACCAGAAGGTTAATTTCGGACTTACGCAGTTGAAGTGATTCAAACGCCTTGATGATACCTTCTGAAAGATCCCAATAAGTCTGCCTCACAGAAACACCTTCTTCAGCGTGGATTCAATTTCTTTCTCCATAATCATTTCGATACATGCCCTAGCAGTTTCGTTTAGCAGATTCATACTTCGTTCACGATAAGATGCGAAGAGCTGGCTGCGATAATTCGGAACTACAATAAGGCATTTGTTCTTGTACTTTTCCAGGTAGGCAGGACTCTGATGATTGAAGAAATTAGCAAGCGTCCGTGGATCTCTGAAATCCTTGACATCAAGAAATATACTCTTGCCATCTCCGGATACTAAGAGATCATATTCATCCACATTGGGATAGAGCTCAACCTGGTATCCTTTATGAATCAATCGTTCGGCGATTCTAAGTTCAGATATTCCAGGCAGTAATACAAATCTTTGAATTCCGGGCACAAGCCGCAATACTCTTTCCCTACCAAAATCAAAAGAACTCATGCGCTCAAAATCAGCAAGCAGATGACAGATATCTTCCTTATTACAACGCCACCGGTCATTCTTATACTCCAGGGTCCATCCACAGTGGGGGCACTTCCGAAAGTTTGGCACCGCAGGTGTTATTTCTTCATAACATTGTTTGATCAGATTCGTTAGTTGAACATCAAGGAATGTATCAGCAAATTGGGACAATTGAAAGGAAGTAACTACGGCATTTTGGGGATTAGATAGAAACGTGCGGATGCGAGTATATTCCTGCTGAAGCTGTCGGTCTTCTTCTCGGCAGTACTTCAGGATCTCATACATAGTCTGTTGCTCAGCATCCTGTGGGGAGACATATCTGTTCAGGAACTCATCAGCATCCGGCGTTAAGCCAATGAATTCTTCTAATAAAGGAGCATCTTCGGGGTAATGGTCTTGGAGGTCAGGGATTCCCCATTCTTTGGAGGGGCGATGAAGTATCTGCAGTAGATGATATAGATCAACCGGAGGTTGAGCTTTAGAAGCAGCTGTCTGTTCAATGAATAGCAGCATTCCCTTATAAAGCTCGTCCGGAATCTTACCATAGTTGCCCTGCCATTTGTTAATCCCTGTGATCAGGGACAGAAGAGTGTCATGCGTTTTAGCCATAGAGCACCATCCTATTAGAAGAGTAGTTAGGTATAGGATAAACTATGGGAGTGACTAGGAGTTGTCAGCGAATGTATGTTCGAATTAAATTCCTTAATTAGTGAGTCAATCTGGAACTATTTTTATAATGTTCTCGCGCGCAAGGGACAACATTCGTCTTAATTCCATAACTGCATCATTAAGCAATTCTTCCTTCTTCTCTTTATCCTTCTGAAGAATTTTATGAAAAATAATCAATTTTCGGGATGAAGAACTTCTTTGAAACCCATACTCTGAAATCATATTACCGATATAATTGGCAGCCTTGATTAAATTGGAACGTATGGGTTCCTCAAATTTATCAGGGTGAACCCCCCATCTTATTTCAACTTTCATTATTGATTGGAAGTTCACATGAATATGCGCACTACATTGAGGAGTACCCCAGCAGCTATCGTCGAACCACATATGCATATAGTTATAATTAACTTTATTATCCCGACGAGCAGAAGTATGGCGAATATCAGGTTCAAGATCAGAAATTTTTTGAGCCAACTCCAGTAAAAAAAGTTTCTCTTCACTCCCATTTAAGGATTCAACTCTAATACTTTTACTTTTTTTTGACGTTTTTTCATTTTTAATTTTGTGATCATAAGTAATAGATGCAAAATTGCTTTTCTCCGATAAATGAGGAAAATCAAAATAATTAGGTATTATATAATGTTTTGCTACGCGATATAGATTTTCAATCGAGAAGTAATTAAAAAACGGGAGTACATATATGTTCAACGTTTTCTCTGGTAATCGTACTCGTACATAATATGCTCTGTTTTTTAGTGGCATCTTTTCAATTTCGAGCTTCTGCTTTGGAAACATCCGGGCTATGATATCCAACTTATTCTCTGTTTGTCCTATTGTAATTAGGTGATTTGCACGACTCTGGAGAATTATTGTCTTCAGATATTGAATTCTTCTCTCTACAAAGGCTTGCATTTTGGGGGTCGCATTTTTTTTGAAAAGATAGGCATCCAAATATTCATCAGCATTCTTAAATAGCGCTTGATATTCAGGTGGCCAACCACCTTCATTCGGTCTAGGTAATGGCCTCCAATCCATAAGAGCAGTTGCAACACCTCCCCAAGGATTGGGGGTATATAGCTGTTCCTCCGTAAATGCCACAATTTCATTTCGTTTGCTCTTGTCATAGTTTAGGTAAGTCTCGATTGGGAAATTAGAATCAGTCTTAATTGCTTTAATTGTTAAACATATTCGGGCAGTATGGGTATTAAATGCTGAAAGACGATCTGTACTTTTTGTTGGTATGGAACCATAATACCTTTTCAAATATTCCTTGATCTTCTCACCACCAGCATTTGCACTTGGTTCCCAAAAACCATTCGTCCAAAGTCCTTTAGGACTATACTTGTGATACTCGCTTGGATATAAATCATCCTGATATAGAATATCCCTATCACTGGTCATACTATCGAGTAAAGTTGACACCGTTTCCTGATCCTTTCCATAAAGACGAAACCTAGCAGCAGCATGAGCTGCTATTTCCTCTGGAAACCCATCAGTACCTTCTTCGTTCCCCAGGATCAGTATATCTGCATCCAAGTGCGGGCCACATCCCACATACGCATTCATTTTGTCTAATTGCTTAGTCGTAAGTTGCATCATCGAATTCTCCTTAATTATTACTTTTATTCATATGTCACCTATTACTATAGATCAGACCTTTTATTCAAAAAATAAAGACGCCATTTCAACAAGACCCATCTCTAATTAGATCATATGAGCAAGGCAATCATATGTCAGTGAACTTCTGTTCGTTGTATCGCTCTATCGATATCATTTCGATAAATTCAGTCTGATATCCTTATACAATAAAAAAATGACGACCGTGAAGTCGTCAGTAGTAGAAGAATCTACGTATCGCAAAATAATAGTTTCTAACTCACATCAAAATTAGTATAACTATACCCTTCTCTCGTTTTCTTCACCTCCAGGATTGCAGGTATCGCGCTCTTCAACTCCTGGACATGTGAGATCACACCAATCATTCGGCCGGACTGTTGCAGGTCAATCAGAGTATCAATGGCCTTGTTAAGAGACTCTTCGTCCAGTGAACCAAAACCCTCGTCGATGAACATGGTCTCTAGTGAAACGCCGCCATCATAGGCTTGAATAACATCCGCCATACCTAGTGCCAGACACAGCGAAGCATTAAATTTTTCTCCACCGGATAATGTCTTCACATCCCTCAGCTGACCGGTGTAATTGTCATACACATCAAATCCAAGACCACTTTGCTTGCCACGTTTCTCCATACGATCGCTGCGGACAAGGTAGTATTGTCCTCCCGACATCTTTTGTAGCCGATGGTTTGCATTGTGAATAATTTTATCTAAAAACTCAATTTGTAGATAGCGTTCAAAGGAGATCTTACTGCTATTTTCTCCGCGCACAACATCATACAAATCTTTCACCACTTGGTACTCACGTTCAGCCTCTTGGCAGCTACGCTCAGCTTCAAGAATATTCGCCTTAAATTCCGAGCCTTTATCAAAGTTATTCCCAGCTTGGATAGACTCCGCGCGAACGATATCAATAGATTTCTCCAGATCATCTAGAAGCTTCTGCAAGATGGCAAGATCTTGACGTTCTTTACCTGCCAGCGTGAAGATTAATTCCTCAATTTGCTTGGTTACCGATGCCAATGAGGCCTTGTACATTTCAATCTGACTCTTCAGCTCAGCTTGAGCACTATTGCTCATCTTCGCTGCTTTATAGCTTTCTTCTGAAGTGAACCCAGCCTGTTCTAACGCTCCGAGGTAGCTTCGAAGAGCCTTGTCCTTATTGCTAGTCGCTTCACTTTTCCCATTCTCTGCATTGACTCGGCTTGCAGATGCCTTGATATTCCGTTCGTTCGCTTCCTGGTATTGGCCCTGTGCTTGCTTCCACGCGCCCTCAAGTTGTCTATTGTTAACCTCTGCACTCTTGATATGCTGTTCTAATTTCCCAAGACTACGTACTTCTTCTGGCAAGCTGGATAACGATTGATCAAATAATGCTTTCTCAGTTACATACTCTGTATTTTTGCTATTGAACAAATTCAGCGTATGTTCCTTTTGTTTGCGTAACTCCTCCAACTTCATATCCAATGTATCTAGTGCTTGCTTGAGTGGAGCCAACATAGAATTATCTTCCTTCAGTTGCTTCTCCTCTTCAACCAGTGCCTTTCCCTCTATTTGCAGATCAGCATAAACACTCTGAATCCCTTCTAACGGATATCCCAGTTCAAGCAACTGTTGCTGCTTCTCTTGAATCTGTTGTTCCGTAGTAGTAAGTTTGGCTTTTGCTTCGAGGTGCTTTTTCTCAAATAAAGATTTCTCTTTACGCATTCGCTCAAGCTCTTCTTTGGTAGGAATATCGCCAGTTGCTGATGCTTTTTGGGGATGATCCAGACTTCCGCAGACCGGACATAACTCACCATCATGAAGATGACTTGCAAGCAATCCTGCTTGTCCTTCAATCCAGCGTTCCTCAATTGCAGAATACGCTTGATCCGCTTGTTCAAATGACTCCTTATTCCCTCTTTCTTCAGCATGTTCTATTGCAAGTTTGTCTAAAAGACCGAGATATTCTTTCATAGTTACAGCCTGCTGTCTTAACTGGTTAAGTTTCTCAGTCTTTGCCGGCAAATGAATAACCCTATCTTCCAGTTCCTTAACTTGCACTGCCTTAGAGAGTCGATCGTTTCGCTTCATCTCCAGCTCATCAATTGAGCCGTTCAGCTGCTTAGACAAGGTCTCCACTTCTACCGTAAGCTTCGTGACTCGTTGCTGTCTCTGATCAATCTCTTTTACCGCTGGGAGATATCCTTGAAGCCGATCCAGTTCACGTAAAGATTGATTCCGTAATTCTTCCTTTCCCTCTTCCTGCTTATAGAGAGCAGTAGCCGTATTGAGGGCAGCTTCAGCCTGTAGGCATTCAGTAAGCGCAGCTTCGAGCAACTCGCTTTTACGACTTAGTTCATCTGTCATTTCAAGATTATGTTGTTCATAGACCTGAAGGTGAACCGCTTGCTCCGCCAGAGACAGCTGAACTATTTGCTGCTTGATAACATCCTCTTTCGCTAATAGCTGTTGCTTTACTTCAGATTTCTTATCTAACAGATCAAATTGTCCATTCACCGCTTGTGCTTTATGATAAACAGCCGTAAGTTCTTGGTATTTGGCCATTTCAGCTTGCAGCAGCAGCTTCTTTTCTTTCAGTTGCACAGTATAATATTGAATCTCTTTATCCAATGCTTCAAGCACTTGATAAGTATTGTAGTTCTCCTGCTCAAAAACCTTGTATAAGTCAGAGACTTCACGCCCGCCTAGAGCACCTTTCACATTACCGATATGATATCCCAGCATCTTCGCTTGCTCTGAGCAAATTTGCTGCATTTCCTTGCGTTGTTCATTCAAATGGTCCGCGACCTGTTTATATAACCCTGTCTTAAAAATCCGGCGCAAGATCTCTTCCTTGTTCTCTGTCTCTGAGGTGAGCAGCTTGCGGAATTCACCCTGTGGCAGCATAACGATCTGACTAAATTGCTCCTTGGTAAGTCCAATAAGTCCGCGAATTTTCTCATCCACCTGCGACACGATAAAGCGATCGACAATGGGGATAGCCTGTCCACTGCCGATTTCATGCAGTTCATAACTTTCTCCCGTGGCACCTTTATTACCAGCCTTCACATGAGCCAACTGCCGAAATACTCGATACGTCCGGCCTTTCAGCTCAAATTCCAATTCAACTGAAGTGTGGACCTGGTCATCGGCGAAATGGCTGCGGAGCATCTTGTTATCATTTCTGTCCTCACCGCTTGCATCTCCATACAGAGCGAAACAGATCGCGTCAAAAATAGATGTTTTTCCGGCCCCCGTATTCCCTGATACCACAAATAAGCGGTGCTCTTTAAGCTCAGAGAAATCAATAACCTCTGTATCCTTATACGGCCCGAACGCCGTCATTGTCAGCTTCAATGGTCTCATAACGCTCACCTTCTTTCTCCAGGATCTCCTGCAGCGTTTCGATAAACAACTTCTCTGTTTCTGGCGATAGCTCTGTTCCTCTTACGTCTTTATAAAAGGCTTTGAACAGCGACAGCCCATCCATCTTTGCTCGTCCATCAACAGCCTGTGACTCACCAATCAACCCCGGGATCCTCATTTTACGTTCTACATGCATTGCGTTTGGATAGACCGAGCGTACTCGTTCCATTGGCGATGAGACCAACACATCATCCAGCAAGCGGACGAACACATAATCCTCATTGATAACATGTCGCTCAATATCTGCTATCAAGCCTTCTACGGTCCGCATGTCGCGTCGTGGTGTCAGCAGTCTCCGCTCAATCGTTGTTTCTCCGCGTTCATCCAGATGGACAATTAAATATCCCTTGTTATGAAGTTCTTCCGAAATGGAATACTTCAGCGGTGAGCCAGCATATCGAACCGTTTCGTTTCCAACATGATGTGCCTGATGCAAGTGACCTAATGCGGTGTAATGGAATCCGTCAAAAAATTCGGAATTTACATGTTCAGCCCCACCGATCGACAGCGGCCGTTCGGAATCACTGGTATTATCCTGTGCTTCACCGCCAGGTGTTACAAAAGCATGTCCCACAAAAATATGGCGGGCGTTCGGGTCCATCCTTCTTTTAATATCCTCCGTAATCTTCTGCATGGCATCGTTATGTGTTCTAATATCCTCATCAGCGAGTAAAAATCGTACTTTCCCAGGCTCCGCATAAGGAATGAGATGGAAGTGAACTTCGCCATGCTCATCATTCAATATCACTGGCTCCATAGAAGTAGTAAGTTCTCCAGCTATATGTAGCCCCGAGGCTCTCATAATGGTGCTGCCGAAGTCAAGACGGCTTGGACTGTCATGATTACCCGCCACCGCCAGTACAGGAATTTTCAACTGCAATATAATCTTCTGCAGCACCCGATCAAGCAACTGCACTGCTTCCGTAGGTGGAACCGCACGATCGTATAGATCGCCTGCAATAATAATGGCATCGGGCTGCTCTGACTCAATATCCTTGATAAACTGTTCAAGGATATATTGCTGGTCCTCTGTCATATAAATGCCTTGTACCAACTTGCCGAGATGCCAGTCTGCAGTGTGGAATATTTTCATGGTTTTCCGTCCTTTCGGATTGTCTTTTACTATACTTAATACGCCACATGTGTTCCTTGTTATTACGTAACTCTATTATAAAAAAGTTCACTGACAGAGAGTTGTCAGCGAACTTTTGTTCTTATAATCAATTATATGCAGCTCACCTCAGACTAGTATACGCCGAGCTAGTTTTTGTTCTCCCACTACCACGCTTTCCTGTACATGATAGACAAACGTATGCTCAGCAATATCCGTCAAATCCTCAAGATACGCTTCTGACGGATAGAAGTCTTTATTTTCTGTCAGAATAATATACCGCTGTTCGCCGTTGAATCGCTCGCTATAGAAATCAACTCTCGCTAATGAATCGAACATTTTCACATTGCTTCGGCCATGTTGACGTTCGTAGGCTTCAACGATATCTTTATAATCCACAGACAGGACTCTTTCTGCGCTTCCTTTAGGAACAACTTCTAGCTGCATGATTCGTTTTGGTGGCCTCATCGTTATGTTTTTCTGACGTTCGACCTGCGTAATTCGGCTTTCTTTACGCAATTCAATATCAATTAAACTTGCATCTAGTTGATTGATCAGTGCACTATTTCGGTTATCATGATTTTCTCGTTGATACTCCGCTCTCCGATCCATAAGCTCATTCATTTGCTTCATGAATGTTTGATCTAGATACTGAAGGACTCGATTTAAGTACCGTTCGCGCTTAGACTTCGCTCGATCCCTGATCACTATAGCTTTTTGAATTACCGCGGACCGCATAGACTTGTTATCAATGACATCCAATACTATAGGTTCTCCGATAAACTTTTGCTCAAAGAGCCAGTAATTATCAAGTCTTATTACCGAACCATCTTCTCTTCTGGCCACAAAGATGACTTCGCCATCCAATTCTTTACCTGTTCCATCTGCGACATTGACCAAATATACATCAACTGTCATCGTCTCCTGAATAGGATAAGAAACCATGAACCTCTGAGCTGTCAGTTTATCCTGATCCTTTTGTGCTAATAACATACTTAGTCGAAATAAAGGATGATCGTCAGAAAGCAACATTATATTTTCAACGATATACTCTGAATATGGTGTAAATCGAATCCCCTCATTCATTTGACTATAAGGAAGACTGTGGCTTCTGCATAAGTCTCTTATATACTTAGGCATTCTATCAATCCGCTTTACTTTGTCCTGATTCGAAGAGTATATTCGAACGTTGTTCTTTGTTAATGTTTGCTCAGTATACTCCGCATAGCTGCGATGAGACAGTTTGGATACAGCCAGGTCATACTGCTCACGTCTCATTTTTGGCAAATCAAATGAATCTTCGGCTAAGCGCTCTTGCTTGACGAACTCTAATAATCTTTTGTGTTCTTCCGATATCGTTCTTTCCATTGATGCCAACAAATCATCTAAATTTTCACGTTCAAGGATTGCTGCTTGCATAAGTGAAGGGAGATCATGATCTTCGCCGTTGAATATTTCACCGATAAAATCATATACTAGGTCCGAGCCAAGGTCGCTTCGCATACGATCCATCTTATCCAGTAACCGAATCATAACATCACCTTCTCGCGTATTAGACGCAACAAGATTAAAAACAGCAACATCATTCTTCTGACCGATACGATGAATTCTACCCATGCGCTGCTCTAATCTGTTAGGATTCCATGGAATGTCGTAATTAATCATCTGATTACAGAATTGTAGATTAATAGATTCACCACCAGCATCGGTTGCAACCATAACCTGGCATTCATTACGAAATAGCTCCACTTGCTTTCTTCGCTCATCCATCGAAAATTCACCAACGATCTTCGCTACATTCGGCAGTCTTTCCAATAACCTTTTTTCCAAGAATTCCAATGTATCTGCAGATTCCGTAAACAAGAGAAGCTTTTCTCCTTGATTAAGTAATCCCTTCAATCCAAATAATGTTCGCTCCAATTCATCGTATTTCCGTTCGTTTTCATTTTTCTTCAAATGGGTTGTCTGCTTAACTAATCGGTGAAGTTGATCAATCTCTATTTGAAGCTCTTCCGGGTCAACTAGATCCACAGCATATTCGAGTTGCTGTTCTATCTTTTCTTGTAAATCAAGCGCTTCTTCGGAATATTCATCGAGGTTAATTGCTCTTGTTTTCTCGATGAGTTTCTTACGCTCCTTTACAGTAAGCTCTAATAGGTGCTGTAATCGTTTCCTACGACGACGTAAAGACAAATCAATTGCAGCAATAGACGAGCTCAGACGACGTTGAAGCAGCATCATAGCAAATGCAGTACTATTGCTTCCTGAATTGATAGCTCGATTAAAATGATGTCGAACATATTCCGTTACATCCTCATATAATTGAAGCTCGGGCTCGGAAAGTTCGTATTGAACCGTTTTCACTGTGCGCTTTGGAAATAATGGAGTTCCGTCAAAATTCTTTATGTTCTCTTTCAATCTTCGAATAATAAAAGGATTAGCTTTCTCTCTCAGTGTTTCATTGACAGAGATACTAGAGAATATATCTCCATCAACTAGTTTCATCAAATGACGGAAGTTTTCCACATCCCCCTTATGTGGGGTTGCAGTAAGTAGGATACAATGTTCGCTACGACGTAGCAACATTTCACCAAGTTGATACAGCTTGGTTTTAGATGTCTTTTTATTAATCGTACCGTGGGTATATGCAGCCATTTTATGGGCCTCATCTACAATAACAAGATCAAAGTCTGCTTCGCTTAACATACCTTTCACATCTTCTCTTGCTGCCCAATAAACTGAAGCTAAACATAAGTCATGCTCTAGAAAAGGGTTTTTGGATGCATATTGTTTAACAATTGAACGATTAATAATAAAAAACCGCTCACTGAACTTTTCGCTAAGTTCCTCTTGCCACTGCTTTAATACAAGTGGTGGGACTAGAATAAGAACTCTTTGGATGCTATCTCGAGCCTTCATTTCTTTAATGAGCATGCCGGACATTATCGTTTTTCCCGCCCCGGGGTCATCCGCTAGTAGAAATCGAACTTGTGGAGTCTGAAGCATACGACTATATACCGCTTCAATCTGATGGGGAAGTGGAATCAACTTGCTATTCCCCAATGCTCTTTTAGAAGAATACCTTGTATCCATTAAGAAAGCATAATACTGTAGATACATCTGCAATTCTTGAGCGTTTAATACTTCTTGTACATTGTTATCATTTAGCTTTATAAACCTTTCAATATCATGCCGTTCGATCATCAACTCATAATACTGATTTGATTCTCTACCCACTGCCGATATATTAACAAAATACTCGTCTACCATCTCTACACAGTTGATTTCCACCGTTTCTGGAAACTGTGGAGCACGAACAATATCACCTTTAGTTAACATTTCTCCACCCACCTTACAAAAAGACTCTGCCGCGGCGCACGCAACAGAGTTTATTTGAGCCCCACCATTAATCGTCCAACGCCTTGACGAGTGATTTCCAATTCATTACCTGAAAGTTCAGATTCCAGTACACTCAATTTAAACGGAAAAACACATGGCTCTCCAGCAATATGATTCAACTCTATTACAACCTTATTTGTTACGATAAGCAAGACTTGAACCAGCCATTTCTTTGTTTCCGCCGATATTATGTCGATCTTCGCAGCGATAGTATGGGTATTACGCTTCCCCATTTCAAGGACTCCCCAGGAGCGAAGAGAACTAAGTACTGCATTCACAGACACTTCAACCCGTCGTCGTTCACCATACAGCCCCTTCATCTTCCGGCCGATCTGTTCGCTAGTCACTTCATCCTGCAAATGAAACAAGTAACCTAATTGTTCAGCCGTATCCTTGAAGAATGGGTAGGCAAGAAGACTCATGCCCCAGTGAAAGACGAGCTTTTCTTCTGTGGTTGCTCTCTGAAACATATCCAATGCTCGGTCACGAAGCTCAATATGTTCATCTGAGACTGAGAGCCATATTTTAAACAAGATCGTACGGGCATTTACACGCGACTTAGCTCCGCCAATGTCTGCCATAAGCCGTTCATCAACCAATTGATATAAGGCATCCCTAGAGGACATTCTAGGGATTTCATTTGCTATAAAATCAAGTTGATGAAGTTGAATTTTTTGATCAAAACCGACTGTTTTTTTCATCGTACACCTACACTATCTTTTTTGAATGTGAACAAATGGAACAATAACCTCTTCCAAGCTTGCGCCGCCATGACTAACCACGATCTCACCTTCTCGGACGAATGCTTCTCCGGAATGAGCGATGAGAACATGATAATCATCAGGTAATCCTGTACCTGACCATTGCCTACTAGAATATTGCACAGCAGCTTGGTCTCTTAGGACAACATCCCGATAAACTCTTACGCGCTCCCCACGAGTTTCTGGCAACGTGCCATCGTTTGTACTCCCAACCCCCATACTTTCCTTATTCCCATGATCAGACGTTAGATAAACATCGTATCCGGCTTCTAACAAATCACTTAGAAGTGACTTCAAGTATCCTTGTTTCAACCAAACATCAATCGCTGCATACATGCCTAACTGACCTTGTATGGTATGGTGAGTAAGTTGATCAATCGTATCGACCACGAGCCCCGCAATTTTCGTTTTGGACTTGAAAAGTGCAGCAATATTCGATCGTCCATAATCTCCTTGCCCCAATCCACGTTCATATGAAACATTTACAGAAGAAACACCATTTCTTTCCCAGACCGATTTCCAGGCCTTTTCCTCTTTGGCAGTTGTGTTAATGGAATCATAGAAGAATCTTGGGATTTCACCAGAGAAAATAGACTGTCTGGATACAGTGGTTAGTGTCGGAATCCAAGCATAAGAACCATAGACTTCTGCTTGAAAATCATTCGCCAAGACTTGCTCAATTTGAGCCCATTGAACAAAACTCATTCCGTCGCACACGATAAGCGCTATCTTTTCTTGTTCCTTGAGTCGAAGCACCTCTACCGTTTTATGTACCATGACCGGCGCATTACGATCTGTCAATGTTGCTAATGCACCATAGTGATCCCCCAACCATTGTTCAAATCTTAATTCAATTTCCTTCTCCATTGCCATTGAAAAACAACTATCATCGCCCTGCGATTGTAATTCTAAAGAGATACATTTAGCCTTCCCAGAAAGTCGAGCAATCTGTATCCAAGTACGGCGATCTATGGTGGTAGAGAGTAAAAGCTCCAACTGTTGCTGTAACCCTTTCACTGTTTCCTTTCTCTGCAGCTTACTATCATGAGTGACTCCCCAGGAGAAAACCTTCGGAAAAGAATCTTGTTCTATAGAAACCGGTGACAGTATACCTTCAAGAAAGAACAAGCCTAAAACTGAGCGTACATTGGAATCCCAGAAAAAATGCGATTCTGGAAATTTATCTTCTACAAAGCGGTGCCATTCTTGTTGTAAATAATGGGTGAATACATGATATGAGGTCAGCCATTCTTGAATCGGAATATCGGCTATTCGATGTTGCAGAGATTCAATCAAATATTGTTTAATAACCTCCGGAACTTCACATTGAAGCTGATGCCAGTTCATGATTAACAATAGACAATCTTTAAACGAAAAAACAGTATCATAGGATATTCCGTAAACGTGTCGTAAGATAAAGTCGATCGTTGCTCGTTCAGAAGTTAAATTCCCGCCCATAGACAATTCGGACAATATATCCAATGTTCGGGTATCAAGCTCACGAACAACGTTACAAGCAAGCCTAGAAAATAAACTACTTTTCCGCAACTCGACCTTCTGAGATCTGCTCCATAGATCAAAAGGAACATCCTCTAAATAATCTAACCTGCTAACAACGATTAAATTGATCTGACGATTTGATATATTATATTGGCTTTCGTATTCATAGCGAAAAGAAGCACGATCCTGAAACTTTATTATCTCAAGCCCTTGTTCCTTTAAATTAGAGATTATCATTTCATCGTCAAGTAGTTGATCCGGGTCACTTACCAACGTTATTTGGGAGAAAGGAGCTTGAAAATAATCAAGCACCTTTTGACGCCAAAAGTTCAATATTTTCCACTTCCTTATAGCCCAAGCTTTGTTTGCGCATTATCGAAGTAACGAAGAAGTTTCTCGTCTTCCTGTAATATAGTTTCTGGCAGACGGTTTCCAATCTCGACAATAGTCTGATAGTTTTTCTCGCTCCATGCCTTATAAAAACCAACTCGAATTGCTTCCGTACGGAACTGCTTCAACTTCTTTTTGCTATTAGTTAGTTCCTCAATATATTGATTAAATTCTCTCAGCAGTGACTTATTGCGTAGCTTTTCCAAATCTACCTGCTTGCTCGGATCTGGTACATACCATCGATCTTGCGCTTTCTCAATCAACTTCGAATCATTTTTAGACAAATTACGCAAGTCCTTATAATCTGTACTTAAATAAGTATGAAGCTGACTTGGCACTTCTCCATCGCCTTCATACTTTAGGAAATTCTGCTCAAGAAGTACATCTAATTCTGGCAACATTTCATGTTTGGAAATATGTTGAATTTCCTTCATGAAAATTGGATGTAGATCCTGCCGCGTTTGTGGTTTCTTCATTAGCTGCTGGCGAAGCCATTCGATGGCACTGTTTTCATCAGAAACAAATAGGCTGAGTTGAGTAAACTCTTTTACGAGTGTGCGTTTCTTATCATACTCTGCTACTTGTGATTCTAAGAAAGCCATACCGTCACGCATTGGGAATCGTTGAGTAATACCTACTTGGAATTCAGCAGATGATAATGATACAGGTAATCCATTTTGAACATGATAAGCTACCATTCGGTCAAATAAAATACGTGGTGTACGTTCAGAAATAATTGAAGCTTCTCCTTTAGAACCAAAGAATTGGGGTAGCTGTTCTAAATGTTGGTTTATAAAAGCCCAAGTAGATCCAGGAGTATTAGTCTGTTCACGTATTCTATTAATATTTTCTTCTGAAGGTTTATAAGCTGAGATAACTAAATCTTGATTTACTGCAGTTGTTGTTATCATAGCGTGGAATCCTCCACGTTGTTTATTTAAAGCATCAACACTTGCAATAACAAATCCTGATTCTTGTATTGCATATTGAATTGCATTCCATACACTTGCTCTAGTATTTGAAAACTCAACAGTTATCCATTTACTAGGCTTTAAAATTCTATATGCTTCTTTAAGACAATCTGTAATTAACCTAGTATAATCTTGAAGCGTTTTATTTTGACTTTTATTTTCAATAGCTTCATTACTCGTATTAGTCATAACTTTTAACCAAGCTTCTCTTGCAAAGCTTAACTCAGAGTACATAATATTTGCCCCAAATGGAGGATCTATAAATATATAGTCTATTGAATTACTTTTGATATTTAGAGAATCACTACTTTGTGTAGAAATGACATTTCCATGTAATTCGTTCCAAGCATTAATTATTTTATTTAATTGAAATTGCACCTGAGGAATAAAGTTATTTTCAACAAATAATGATGGAAAATATAACGTGTTAGCCATAGGACCAACAAGAGCTCTAAAGCCCATTTCTTTGCTTGCATATTGTGGCATATAACGATTCATTTTTGTTAATTTAGGCAAAGCACTTCCGAGAAGGAACTGTGCATCATTGATTGCATCATGAGATTTAATTTTTCCTAAGTAACTATTAATCATATAAAGAGTTCGTATATTATAAAAACTATGAACCTTATCATAGCCTAATTTTATCGGAGATATAGTTTTATCACCTTTGATTAAAGCTAAGTCTAGAATATTATTTAAATTTTCAATTTTTTGTATAATTTCAATAATCTTAAAATCAAATATATCTATATTTTTATCGAATCTTTTGGTGCCTACAGTATAACTTACTTTTTTAGGTGTTATTTTAGGTCTATTTACTACTTCTTTAGAAATTTGATCAAAACTAGTTTCAAACACTTTTTCTGTATACTTTTTTTCCATTATTGCATCGCATTTAGGACAAAGCATATCTTTCTTCACGGATTGTTCATCCGAATTTACTATTGCATCCCAATAATTCACCTCTGATTGACATGAACTACAAGTATATAGTTCACTCCAAAGATAGTAATTTACAGGATAGAGATGTTTTTCGTATTTTTTACAAAACAATTTCATTTCATCAATATTTGAGATTTTTTGTATTTCAGTACTTATAATTTTCTCATCCGGAATTTTGTCAAAAGTTAAATAAGCCCATCCACATTCGTCATTAACTTCACTGAGAATCTTTCTTAAAACCTGTTCACTTTTCTTTTTATCTGCTTTTTTATTATAATTATGTGCTATAAAACTAGCAGCCGGTGATAGATCTGTTAATATTGCTCTTCTATATCCAATTTCTGATTTGATTTTTATTGAGCCATCACTAGAATCAGAAATGTTTCCATATTCATCAACAATAAGACCAAGCTCTTGTATTTCTTTTATAGAAGAACACATTTCGCTTGCTAAACCAGTCATACCAGAACCAGAAAAACCATCAAAAATAATATCTCCAGGTTTGGTATAGTGTAATATATATCTCATAATAGCTTTGTATGGAACTTTAGTATGGTAGCTGTGAGCATTATAAATTGTATTATTTTTACCTTCACTAATATCTGTAGCAAAAGGCTCACGATGATATTCCTCATTCAAATCACGACCATATTTTGTAACCTTTTCTTTTTCCCATTCTTCAATAAAATCATTAATCCATGGATTCGGACATGCCGTATAATACGGAGGTTCCGACAAGGCCAATATATCCTCATCCTCACCGATCGGAAAGCCTTCTATCTTTCTAAGCCCTGGCAACTTCTTTCGCAATTCTTCTGTAAAGTATGCTCGACGTGCCTCGTCATTTTCAAAAGTCATACCCAAGCAGGTCACAGGACCTGTTTGGGGCGATTGATCTTCACTTTGGAACTCTAGTTGTTCTACTTTATCAGTCATTCTGCTTATCACCTTTCTGCAACAAAACCCTAACTCTATTGCCATGCCCCGACCCTACATAATCTCTGACTAGTGCTTCAAAACGATTTCGCAATTCATCCACAGTCAGCGGATGACCATTTCCAGCCATCTGGAATAATTGATCCGCGGAAAGCTCGACCTTATGAATCCCTTCAAATAATTCTTTTAAGGTCTGCACTAATTTCAATTCAATAGGTGATGAGAACTTTCCAACTTGTATGAATTGATTGAGTAATTGTCTCTGATCAGCACTTAGCAACATTATGCTCTCTTTAATCTCGGCATCATTCAATGTGTTAATTACTGTATCCGTCCACGATGTTATTAATTCCTCAAGTTCTTCGTCTAATTTATCAATACTAGCTTGTTTGACGTATGGTTCATCCTTCGGACGATATCGGCAATGTGGACAGATTACAGCATGCCCCAAGTCATCTTTCTTAAGGTTCCAGCAGAACTTAAGCTTTTCAAGCTTTGATTTCCATTCCTCCAACTGTCTTGAAGGCAATATAGATATGCTCGTTAATTGGCGTAATGTTGCATACCTTCCATCTTGCAAAAGTTGATCTTTCTTATTCTCATCCGTAATTCCAAGCCGTGCACTACTATGCATAGCATAATATAAATCGATATATTGATCCTTGAGTTTCTGCAGACTTTGAATTTCCTTTTGGCAATCTTCTCCTGCTTTCAAAGCATGGAGAATATCTTCCAGAGCAGCTTCCACCTTAACATACCACTCATGTTTCACTTGAACATGATTAAGTGCATTCACGATATACTGTGCCTTTTGCGCTACGTCGATTGCCTTTTGCTCTAATTTCCTCAACTGTTTAGCCAATTGGATATGTTCTTGCATGTCCTCAATATCAGCAGTGGAGTATTTGAAATTTTTCAATTTGGCGGGCGTGTTATATACATTCAAACTTTGCAGGAACTCGTTAAGCTTCCTTAATTTCTGTTGATTCTCTTTAATATCAGCCTCAGACAGAAGAGGAGAATCCCACGTTGGAATTCCTGACTTGATGTCCTGTTCCAACTTTACAATCTCTTTCAGCAGCTTATCAACTTCCACTTGCAACTGTGCAACCCCGATTGTTTGAGATTGTGGCTGAAGCAGACCATGACTAATGTTGAAAAGGTCGAATAATGCTCGCAGTTCTGCTAGCGGTAAATCAGATGGTTTCTTAATATGACTAAATTCCATGATCCCTTCTGCCTTCAGACGAATTAATTCATCTAGCTTCATAGAGTCATAAGTATTTCCGTTAATTGTAATAACAATATCTCCACTGTACACGAGTGCTACTAATAGTACAGCTAATAGTTCCGGCTCTAGTCTATACTCTACCGTTCTTCTAACTTCCATTCCACCCGCAATTCGTTCAATGTGTAGAATTTCGGATGCATTGACCACCTGGTTATGATCTTTATCATTTACAAGTTTCAAGATCCATGTGGCATATCCCGATTTTTGCACATTCAGCTTATCACCATCCAACAACACAAGACCTTCAAGCAATGCCCTTGCTGTTTTTGTTTTATTTGATAAGTTAATAGAGCTTAATGCTTCGGGGATATAGGTGGTTTTCATGACATCCCACTTGATACAAGTCTTATCTGTTCGAAACACAGGGTAATCCGGGTATTTCTCTTCGAACCATTGTGTTAAACAATCGTCTGCCGCGGTATCCACAATTTCACGAACGGACGCTTGGGCCGGTGCTGAAAAGCTCCAATCTGCCAACTTTTTCGTAATCCCTTTATAACTCATTTTATACGAGGTAGGCATGTTCACTTTAAACCATGTCGTTAATTCCTTAATAAAATAATTTGCCTTCTCTTCATATAAATTCTTCGTTGCAGTCGAAGCGGTTAATGCCATTTCTTTTGCTCCAGCATACTGCTTCAGATTATGATAGAGTGCTTGATCCTTGGTATCAAGCACAAAGAATACTTCATCCAGTTTCTTCTCGTCCTTAAACTTAGGAACTTCGAATGCTTGTAGGAAATAAATATAAAAATCCCTCTCTGGCTGTGCCGTTGAACGTTCGTTAGGTGCACCAAAGAAAAGATAGCCTGGCCTCGTAGCTTTGTGATTGTACCAATCAAGCTCATGTTGCCAGATCCGATAACCAGTTAAATAAGTAGAGGGTGAACACTCGAGCACCCGTTCCAATACTTGAAAATAATAACGGTCTAATTGTTCTCCCCCTAGCGTTTCTGCTTTACTTGCAATATGATCATCTACGGGAACGTCCTTATCTAAATCAAGATAATACTGACCATTTTCTTGGTTTGAAGATATGAACTGATAGCTTACAGACTTTAATATTTCCTTCAGTGTAGACTCAACGGTAGCATCTAGAAATTCTACATCCATATCACAATTCATATCGAACAAGAAAAGTTGATCACGCATTTCGTTAGGCGTCATCCCGATTCGTACACGTAGGTCGTCCGTAGTAAGCCGAAAAACAGATAGCGCTTGAACGATCCGTTTAGCCATCGGCTTGTAGCTCGGTTTAGGGAATGAAAATTCGATCCGATCCAACAAGACATCCGCTTTCTCCATCACTTCACGAACATCTGGATCTGAACGCAGCGTACTATCCGATTGAATGTAAGTCCAATAGTTATCATAGGAGACAACTCCTGGACTATCCACAGGAACTTCTTGGTCAAGAAGCTTATCTATCTCATCACTAACTGTCGTAAGGGCAACACGCTTCTCAGCAATCTTGACTTTCTGGAATGAAGATATATAGGCTGGATGAATGGGAAACAATTCAACGTGCTTTTCAAGCTGGTCTCCTAACTTATCATACAATGGCGCAAATTTTTGTAGATGCTCCCGGATATATGCTTTCTGCTTATCATTCTTTTTAAGCAGTCGTTGGGAAACAACATATTCAATATCCTCACGAGCTATAATTGCCTGAACAGTGCGCTCTTTAACCCTTCTTAATTGCTCGGCAACAAAGGCGAACCGTGGATTATCAAACAACATTTCTTGTACGCCTGTCATGAAACGAAAACGAGTTGATTGTGTAATTTCACCCATTGCTCTTAGAAAATTGAGATCGAGCATGAGTTCTTGTTCTTTCCGACTGCGCAAGTAGTCCAACAATTCGTCAATAATTAGAATAAACCCTTGCTCTGGATAAGTCTCATGGAAAGCAGACATTAACTTGACTAGCTCATCTTTGTTACTAAGAACCTGAGAAAGCTCTGGCATTTCATAATCAACGTCGATCTTCTGTAAGTAAGCTGTCATCTCTCTAAACAGCACTTCACGGAATGGCATATCAATACCATCAAATTCTATCCGTAGTACTTTAAACTTGCCTTCAATTTCTTTGGCTTTAGTAGCAACCGCCTGATTTTGTAGACGATCACTTGTACCTGGATGTTCGGCTAAAGCAGCTATTACACTCATAAGATGCGATTTACCTGTTCCATAATTTCCGACAACCATAATCCCTTTATGGTCTATAGGGCGATCAAATTGTAATTGCTCTATTATGATGTCATTCAACACTTCTGCCATACGAGTAGATATTACATAATTATCAATGATACTATCATCTGCAATTCTTAATTCAATGATAGATCGAATAGGTTCAAACTGAACTAGCTCACGATACTTCATAATGTGCTAATACTCCTTTTCGTTCTATTTATATTTCGATCACATAACTTGCATACGAATTATCACTTTGGTAAAATTCATGATGTTCAGGTGTAGCATATTTTAGAGTACCGTTCTCGAATACACCTGGCCAACAGATAATAATGGTCCTGTTTCCACTCAGACTCTCAACCAGCCGAATGGGGTTTTGTTTTAATTCCCGATCAAACAAATACTCGATGTTATCTAGGAAGATTATTTGTTTATTTTCTTGCATGACCACAGATCTAAGGATTCTCCCTACTTCAAAGGGCCTTCTCTCTGGCGGAAGCTCTCGTAATTGTTCAGACAATAATAAATTCACGTTAAGTATCGGAACTTCCATTTGAAGGATATTACGTCGCAGATCTTCTAGTGAATAACGATTGGCAACAACAAATAACATTTTATTACGCTTACTTCGTAAAGCATCAATTTCTGATGCAAGTAACTCCTGCAAATCCGTCATACGTCCACTCCGATCATTATATCATCCAATGAAAATAAATGAATCTCAAGAACTATATTTCGAGATTCATATGAACATTCCGCCCTTTTAACTACTAAAACAATCGTCAAATTAGTGCTATTCCATCACATTACCTACTCTTGATATTCTGTACCTCGCAATTCATTCATAGTGAAACATACTCATTCCTATGCAAGAAATACATCACCGCTTCTTGCACCTTCATTCCAAACGCTATTTCCAACTCTCTTCTATAAGCCACAACCTGCGGCCGATAAAACTCCACAAACGCCGCCTGCTGCCCTTCTTCATACACATCCGTCTTAAAATCGACAACTACCCAACCCTCCTCCTCTTCAAAGAGGAAGTCAATAACGCCTTTCAAATACAGGGTCTTTGCTTCGGAGCCTACTATGGAATCTTCTCCAAACAGTTCAATATCCGCCCTCACAGTACGTAGCGGTAACTCATGAATCCGCCGCTTCGCCGCCAGCGCACGTCGCCACAGCGGATGATTCACCACATCATCTAGTATTGTTTGCACGTCCGGAATCAGCGCTTCATCCATCCCCTCTTCTTCGGCGATCATCCTGATGTGCAGCTCCATCTGCTCGGATTCCGCGCCGGTCCCAAGCAGCTCGATGCAGCGATGAACCACGCTACCGAATGCCATGCCTCTGCCCGCAAGCGGCCTGGGTGGCTGAACGGCTCCGGACTTCGCCAGTTTCGTTACCGAGGCCGTCTGATACGTCGGCTGTGCCAGCCGGCTTCGCCACTGACGGCTATTATTTTCATCTGCTGTTTCATCATGCGCCCCTTCGTAACGCGAAGGCACCTCAGATATAACCTCAGGATCATTCAGCTCTCTACCTTCCAGAATCCCGCATTCAAAGCTGCTCCAGGGATCAATCGCTGGCCGGTCCGGATATCGGCTGATAATCATAAGCTGCTTGGCGCGGGTAGCGGCGACATATAGCAACCGTTCCTTCTCCGCATTCATGTACAATCGCTCCCGCTCAGCGAGTTCTTGCCAGCCTGGTGGATGAGCAATCACATCCTCTTGATATCCTCTTCGCCGCGTAATACTGAAGTAACCGCGTGCGGAATCTCCCATCCGATCCACATGCTCTCCGGCATCATGATCAGACTCTCCGCAAGGACAAGCCAGCAGTACAACTGGTGCCTCAAGACCTTTGGCCTTATGCAGGTTCATGATGCGAACGGCATCCTGCTCTCCCGCGAACAGATCTCCGCACTCTAGCTTCGCTTCTTTTACGACCCGCATTAGATATTCGCTCAGTTCCGGCCAGCTTGCTGCTACTAGACTGTCCTTATGTAGCAGATGCAGGAGTTTGATCAATGTTCCAGCACGCGCCCTACCGGTCTGACGAACTGCTGCGAGCGAAATCATCCCCATATCCTCTATGATAGATAACAGTGCAGATAATGCCGGTAACTTCCGAATCATCTCCGCGTATTCAGCGAGTCGTACCAGTGCTTCATATACTGGTGAAGCTATTTCCCCTACTTCTGCTTGATTCGGTAAAGTAGTATATGTGATCGGAAAACCTTGCATCTTATAATGGAAAAGTGCATTATCACTGACACTAAATAACATCCCCTTAAGTACAGCAAGCAGTGCCACCGGATCTCCAGGGTCGTTTAGACAACTTGCCAGCACAGCAATCGCATCGATCTCTTCGTAAATCGCCGAACTTCCAGTCGTAACAGAGGGTACTCCATACTGTTCTAACTTTGCAGCGTACAGGTGCAGAAAATCTTTTCGTTTCAGTAGTACCAGGAAATCACTTGGAGTTGCATCCCTTACAAGGAAACCACCGTTACTTCCCGGCTGCTTCTCCTGAATCTTCAGTTGACCACTGCAAGCCCAGGCAATATAACGAGCAGCCCGGGATGCATCTGCTTCGGCAATCGCCGCCTGGCCTCCAGCCATTTTCGCATGAGTCATTGTATAGACCCCATGCTGTACACCGTTCTCCGGATTAGTCGTCCGTGTATCCATATGTACAAAAGCCGCCTGATGTTCAGATTCAGCCTGTGGAAACCGTGCATTAAATTCATCATTTGTAAATTGCCCAAGATGGTGAATTGAGCGAAAGTTCGCACTTAGCTGCAGGACCTCACCACAAGAACTGATCTTGTTTTTGACCCAATTATAGGTTGAAATATCCGCACGTCTAAACCGGTAAATCGATTGTTTCGGATCTCCAACAATAAATAAAGAACCTGGTTTGGGAGTGATCCTTCTCCAATCCGCTTCCCTTGGGTCATCACCTGTTAGAAGAAACATAAGCTCGGCCTGAATGGGATCGGTGTCCTGAAATTCATCTACGAACAATCGCGTATAACGGGCTGCAAAAAACCGCCGTACATGCTCATGCTCACGGAGTAATGCTGTTGCCCGCATCAGCAGATCCTGAAAGTCTAGAACGCCTAGTTCGTTTCGCTTGTGTGCGCCATAATCAACAGCCGGACTGACAAAATCAATCAACTGCGGATATAGATACTCGCGCCAAGCACCAAGGAAGGGAAACAAAACGCGGATTTGCCATTCCAGGAACATAACTTTGTATTCCTTTGCCATAGCACTGTCTGTCCACCTGTTTAAGGTAACATTGATTTTTCGCTCAAATATCAATGCGAGCTGCAGTATACGCATATCATCATCAAGTCCGTGTAGTATAAGCAGTCTCTTTCCGTCACGAACCATTGCCTGCAGCGCATCCCAGCCTTGTGCTGGTTTCTGTGTTGGAATGTAACGCCCAGCTTCTGCTATCATCTGAGGCAGAGATAAGCGAATAAGGTCAAAGTTAGGTCTAGAAGAGGCAACCGTCTCAATGTGTACATCGGTATAGCCGCATACCCGTTTATATACCTGGCGCAGATCCTCCACGTTTACTTGCAGAGACGCAAGGTCAGTCATTCTATCTCCCTTACCGTTCTCGATCAAGCTCACCAGATACTCATCCCAGCATTGGTCCTGTAATAAGCTCGCTTCATCTTCTTCAATCTCACGGAACATAGGGTCCAGTCTTGCCTCAATCGGTCTCTCCCTAAGCAGTCTGCCGCAAAAAGAATGAATCGTGCCAATATAGCACCGATCGATCTCCTGTAAAGCCCGCTGCAGCAGAGCCTTCTGCGGCTCAATCGCCTTACGGATCCGCCGCTCCAGCTCCAGTCTGAACCTGCTTTTCAGCTCATCCGCTGCTTTCCGTGTGAAGGTAATGGCTGCAATCTGCTCGGCCACGGCGCTCCCTGACTCAATCAGAGCAATCATTCGGCCCACGAGTGATGTCGTCTTCCCCGACCCTGCTCCTGCTTCCACCATCAACGTTCGGTCTAATACTCCTGCAATTCGCTCTCTGGCCGTCTGATCATCAACCAAAATGCTCTACCTCCTTGATATGGTGAAGCAATGGAGTATTGGGTTCTAAATTCCATTTTGCCTTCGTACGTTCTGATTCATTCTTGCACACCGCTCCATAATCGCAATAGGAACATCGTTTCAACTCTGTTGTCGCGGTAAATGTTCCTGACTCCATCGAAGCTAATAAATGTCCCACTAACTCCGAAAGCTCAGCCGTCTTATTTTGAACCCGGCATACCTCATCGCCTTTGCCTCGTTCCGTTGGGAAGTAATAGGCTGACTCTACCACCCGTGCCTCCGGATCCATACCGGTATGCTTAAGCCACTGTTCAACCGCAACAGCATACAGCGCATGCTGCAGTTGCGTTCCCTGTGAGAAATACTCATTCTCGTCATACTTCGCCGGACTGCCTGTTTTGTAATCATAGATCTTGTACTTGTGCGGCCCGATCTCATCAACCCTGTCCACAAATCCCTTCATTCTAATGACAAGACCATTATCCAGCCTGACGCTCATGGGTTGTCCGTCTAATGTCAATTCGAGCTCAAAAAAACGTGGCCGTCCCTCGGCTTTTTGCTCCATCTGATAAAAAATGCCGACATCACGCCGCAGCGAATCGCATTCTTTTTGAAAGATATGGGGAGTTGGCGGCGGCACCTTCGCTTCATACTCACGGATGACCTGCTCTGTGATTTCCTGAAGCCTGTGTTCATCATGCTTAAGCCTATTCTCATTTATAGAACCTGCGGACATTTCTTTCAGATAGTGGTAAAAGATACTGTGAAGCAAGCTGCCTCTGCTAGCTGCATCCAGCCATTTGGAACGATCGAATTCAGCAGTCTCCTTTGCCCTGAGCTTCAGTACTTGAGAAAAGAAAAACCTCTTGGGGCATTCCGCATATCGTTCGAGCTGAGTCACACTAAGATACGTCTCAGGATTGTTTAGATAACGAACCGCAAAGGTATCCGTCAAGAGCATTCCCTCATATTCTGACAGGGCTCCTTCGCTAATTCGCATCTCTGCTTGTTCCAACTTAGCGGCGAATGGAAAGGATTGACGTAGTGATGAAAGGCCATCTTGAAGTTTCCCCTCAGTGTGGAACCGTCCAAGCCAGCGATCCGTCCCATCCAACAAATGCTCTCCATTCGGGTGAATCGACATATATCCAACCGGTCTACCCAGTACCTGTCCTAGTCCAGTCAGATCCATCTGGGGATCGTCCGTCACTATTCTAGCAGCCTGTAATAACGCAAAAGCCGGAATGACTTCCTTCTGCTCTGCCGGATCATAGCTGGAATAGCCCAGCGTAACTTGTCCTGACAGCAATCCTAATCGGGTCTCGCGTTCACGAATAATATGATCAGTTCGCTCAGTAGATAAGAGTAGCCCCTCCAGACTCCTGCGTTCCATATCCAGTAATACAGGATCCTGTCGGAGCTGCAAGGACCAAGCCTCATTACTCATGCCCAGGATGTACGTCTGAGTTCTTCCCGATATGCCGCCATCTTGAAGCGAAGAGATGTGCAGCTTTCCGCAAGATGGTCCGCTTCCACAGATACGAATACCCTCCACCAATTCTTTTACATAACGCAACGCGATCTCGCTGGACAATGTACGAGGAGAGACAACCTCCAGCAGCTTCGCTTGGTCAATTAGTTCAGTGATAACATGCGAGTCTGCTTCACTGGACGAAACGGTGTGCTTTTGAAGAAAATCTATTAATGCATGCAAAATCACCATAGGAGTCCACGTTACTTGATGCGTATCAGGCAGTTTTTGAAACAATCCACTAAACGCCCGGTTTAACAACCTGATCGCTTCAGCGTGTCGCCCCTTTAACTCAGTATTATCTGCGGCCTCTAACATGGAATACCGTTGTCTTCCCCAACCAATTCCGCTTTGCTCCAAAGCAAGGATGAGATCAGCCTGATCCACGGATTCTCCAAGTTGATGAAATGATATATAATCGTGTCGAAGAGCCTTAAGTAAGCACTCTACATCGTAGTTGCATTCCAGCCATTCGAGATAAACTAGCGCAGCCTTTCCGACATTTGTATAAGTAACGGGGAGCCCTTGGGAAAAGGTACAAGGAATATCGAGAGTTTGACTGAGCGTATATATCGTTGAACAATAAGCCTCATAATTAGAAACAACGATCTCTGCTTGATCGAAGGAAGAACTCGTATTGCATACACGTCGGAATGCTTCGCGGATCTCAGCTAAAGCTCCTGTGGCATGGTACAGCTGAACAGCAACATGATCACCATTCTGTAGGGATGACGGGAAAGCTCCCGTTTGCGGAAGAATGAGCAGTCTATCTCCAGCGATGCGTCTCAGCATTTCTTTCTCCACGGAAGAGAACCGCTCCATATCTCTATGGATGAAGAGATGGTTATCCGCTGATCTATCAATTTCTGGTATGTAATCAAGCAGACCTGCAAAATCAGTAAATTGATTCTGTTCCAGCCATTGTTCATATGCAGAGAGCAGTTCAGTGATATAGAGACCTTTTTGCTCATGTTCAAAAACAGAAATAGAAAGACCTGAAGCGAAAATCCCCGCCCCTCGGAGTTCCTCAATCGCGTGGTGAAAGCTTTGAACGATACCTGGGGTAATCATCTCGGCTGGTATGTATTTATCTTGATGCTCCGCCATATTAACCATAAGATTCTGGACAACCCAGAACGTCTGTTTTCGATTTAAAAGATGAAGCCCTCGTTTCACCAGTTCCGCTTTGGTTCGTTTCGCTACGAGAGACCTTAACGTTTCTGTTTCCACACCTAGAAGAGGGCCGTGTTCCTTTGTTATCCGATTCAGCCACCGCTCACCCTGATCATAATGATCCACAAGGAGGATCTTTCTACGAAAAGGATCGTTATTGCATATTTCACACAAATCCGCAAACCAATCATGGTTCATGAGACCCACATCCTTCCTACCTTGTATATTTCGAGGAACATACAGCAGTTCCTGCTAAGTCTTATTTATACATTTCAGTCCAGCAAAACTATCCTTGAAGCACACTTAAAATTCCTTTACGTAACTCCTCTACCTTAGCAGTTTTAGGTTCAAAGTAGCTAATTCCTTTCTTAGCAAGTCGTGACTGGCTAAAGTCATTAATTGTAATCCCATATTCTTGAATAAACTGTTGGATTTCAAATGTTTGCTTGTTTATTTTGCTGTCATACGCTAATTTGATCATCAACTTCACTTGTTCCAGCTGCTCTGGAGTTTGAATCCAGTCTATCCTAATAAACGTCTCTTGTGTTTTATAGTCATAAGGCGTAGAACAACATATACCGAACTGTTGTGCAACAAGTAAGTCGAATTGAAGACCTACTATTTCTTGAGGCTTAAGCACAAGATAGCCCCTTCCATACCATACAGTAAAAAAAGCAGATGACCTCCCCTTTACATAATAATTTATAGAGTCACGCATACTTTTAGCTGAGTTAGGGCTTAGTCCAATACAATATTCATGTAAGGATTTTAGATAACCGTTCATATCATAGCGAGCAATGATACGCTCTGGTGACACTGCCGTATTAACTTCTCCAACGAAATGAAACTCACAGAACGACAAAAAGCCCTCGATTAACAGATAATTGCGATGCTCAGTAGAATAGATCATCCTCTGTTCCTCGAAAAAGCTAAGAACCTGCTTCCATGTAAGAATAACTTCTTCAACGCAATCCATATCAATACCTTGAAATCGCTGTTTATGAGCATTAAGTTGACTCCTATAGAGTTTCCCGCCTCCACGTTTCATCTCAAACAAAAGGGCTAAAGTACCCTTGCCTGCATAAATATAACCATCAGGAATACCGTCTCGCCCTTCCCCTTCTACGTCCTCTTGTTTAACAGGTTTATCTAAACCTACCACAGTTCTAGTCTCCGCAATACCAATCAGCACCGCTCGTTGAACATTCATTTGTATATCATTCCCAAATTGGAAATCGTAGCTGAAAACGCCATATTCCCCTTTGAGACCAATAAAGTTCAGGAAACTATCAGTCAAGTCAGAGGTTGAATACATCATCACCTTTAAAAAAGCCTCTGTGATCTGGTTTTCCAATTGGCTGTAGTAAGATGTAAATAGGTTTCCTTTCATGTTTACATTCCCCCTTCTAACTAAAACAGTTAT
The DNA here is from genome assembly GCF_017874735.1 of Paenibacillus silagei. Lineage (GTDB taxonomy): Bacteria > Bacillota > Bacilli > Paenibacillales > Paenibacillaceae > Paenibacillus_AQ > Paenibacillus_AQ silagei. The sequence continues at coordinate 32,379 of NZ_JAGGLV010000015.1, read as the reverse complement.
AAATCTATTTATACATCTCAGTCCACTGAGCCAATTGAGCTTTCAAAGTTTCACGCACTGAGGCCGGCTCTAAAATTTCAGCGGCTGGCCCATACTGCAGAATCCATCGTATAAACTCTTTTTCGTTGTTAACCGTTGCCTCAAAAATCATACTACCGTCTTTGTTGTCTGTCATACGCGGATGAACGAATAATTCTTCCTCTTTAATGTACCTGGCGACCTCAGCATTAAACCGTACTTTAAAGGTTATATTTTTCTCGCCTTGTTCAATGGACCACGTGTTCTTGAGATACTTTTTAATATTGAAGTCACTTTTATCGAACGTTTCGGTCGTGGAATCCACCTTAAGGAAACGACTGATTCGAAACGTCCGAATATCCTGCTTTGTATGGCAGAAACCGATTAAATAGAAGCGCTGATCACGCGGCACGAGGTAGTACGGATCAATCTTCCGCTCGGTAGTTTCATTTCGATACTGGGTATGATAAGTGGTTTGTATTGTCTTCTGGTCTAAAATCGCCTGAATAATCGGTTGCAAAAAATTGGGACTCTCTTGACGATATGCAGGTGTACCCATCTGAATAATATTAGTAATGTCTTCAATGATACTGTTTTGCTTTGACTTTTCTTTGTGATGTGTAGACATGACCTTATCATATGCCGTGTGGAATCCGGGAGGTAGCTTATCTTCATCTATCATAGAGGGTAGCAGTGAGAATACGAGCGCTTCCTGTTCAGAAAAATTAAGGGGATACAAAAAGAACTTGCCCATAAAGCGATAGCCCGTTCCTTTACCTGTATTCGTTATAGGAGCAATCGTATCTAACAGCCGAAGATCCCGGTATATCGTTCTTACATCTACATCGCACTTAAAAGCTAAATCTGCTGCAGATATACCAGGATTCGACTGGATCGCGTTAATGATATTAAATATACGTATAATTTTCTCAGCCATGGTTATTCTCCCTTATTATAGTAATGAGCACCGGATGTGAAAATTTAATCTTAACTCCAGTATACCTGATCATTGTTACCAATAGTTGTCAGGGAACGTACGTTTGTTAAATTTCCCCCTTCATATAACTTGGAGCTACAACGCAAAAAAAACCGAATCCTCCGCGCTATGTACGCTGTAAGGTTCAATTAATTATGAATAGTTAGGTATGACCCATTTATTCGATAATAATGTTTCCAAACCATATCCCCGGTTTCGCATATTGTACATGATTCAACCGAATCAAAACGTCTTTTTGTCCCGAAGTCGACAATAAAGAACTTGAATAAGTTTCTGAAAGCGGGAAACGCAGAAGAAGAATTGTCTTTATTCGAAACCCATGGCAATTGAGATTTCATCTTACCTTCATTAAAATCCCGTCAACAATTCGTCAACAAAGCCAAAACAGAACTGTTAGCATCAGATACTTAATAAAAAACAAAAAAAGCAGGAAAACCTTGAATCATCAAGGTTTTCCTGCTTTTTGCATGTTATGCGGTAGAGAGGACTCGAACCTCCACGGGTATACACCCACTACCCCCTCAAGATAGCGTGTCTGCCATTCCACCACTACCGCATATTGGTGACTCGTATGGGATACTCTCCACTCCGTTACGAGATTGCGAAGTATTCCTAACGATGCCTATGCTCCAACGAACCCAAGGATTCTCATCCCATACATTCGAAGAAGAAATGGTGACTCGTATGGGATTCGAACCCATGTTACCTCCGTGAAAGGGAGGTGTCTTAACCCCTTGACCAACGAGCCAAATTTAAAGTTTTTCTTTGTGACAACAAAAATGATTATATCAAACGTCGGCGGATTTGACAAGCCTTTTTTTGAAGGTCGCATTTCCCGGAAAATACGGGGAGAACTGCAGTGTGCAGCCTCTGCTTCTCCCCTCTTAAGATCAGCTATCCCCGCCAGCAGCCAGCACCTGGATTCCATCCGTATATTCATACCCCAGACTCCCGGCCACCGCAGCATTGGTCACTTGTCCTGCCACTACATTCAGGCCGCGCGCAAGCGCCGCACTCTGGACTGCCGCCGCATGAATGCCCAGATTGGCAATCTGCAGCGCATAAGGAATCGTCACATTGGTCAGCGCCAGTGTCGAGGTCCTGGCGACCGCTCCAGGCATATTGGCTACGGCGTAATGGACCACGCCATGCTTCACATACGTCGGGTTCTCATGGGTGGTGATCCGGTCAATCGTCTCGATCGACCCGCCCTGATCAATCGCAACGTCCACAATTACAGAGCCCTCTTCCATCTGCTGCACCATATACTCTTTGACCAGCTTGGGGGCACGGGCACCGGGAATCAGCACCGCTCCGATCAGCAGATCCGCCCGGCGCACAGCCTGCTCCAGATGATAGGAATCCGACATCACGGTCACCAGCCGCCCGCCAAAAATATCATCCAGCGCGCGCAGGCGGCCCGCATTCAGATCCAGCACGGTGACACGTGCCCCCATGCCCAGCGCGATCTTCGCCGCATTGGTGCCAACGATTCCGCCACCGACAATGACGACCTCTCCCGGATGCACGCCAGGCACACCGCCCAGCAGAACGCCCTTGCCGCCATGCGGCTTCTCCAGCAGACCGGCGCCGATCTGCACCGCCATCCGTCCGGCGACCTCACTCATCGGAATCAGCAGCGGCAGCGAGCCGTCTTCAAGCTGAATGGTCTCATAGCCCACAGCGGTCACACCGCTATCCACCAGTGCTTTGGTCAGCTCTGCTTCAGGTGCCAAGTGCAGATAGGTGAAGAGGATCAGCCCTTTGCGGAAATAACCGTACTCCTCCGGTAGTGGCTCCTTCACTTTGATAATCATCTCCGCCTTGCTCCAGACCTCAGCGGCCGTATCCAGAATCACAGCGCCTTTATCCGAATATTCCTTGTCGCTGAAACCGCTGCCTATGCCGGCAGAAGCTTGAATATACACTTCATGACCTGCCTTCCGGAGCGCTTCCACCCCGGCCGGGGTGATGGCGACGCGGTTCTCGTTATTCTTGATTTCTGCGGGTACGCCAATAATCATGCCGATTCCCCCTCAAAGTTGTGTTAGCATAGTCTTCCTTGATATCTCACCGCCACAACTCGCTTCGGAAGCATCTGCTTAGTTGTGTAAGTATAGTCAACATTCTATCCCTGTGAGATGCGAAAAGAAAGGCTCCCATTCGGGGCCTTCCTCTTCACGGTTAAGGTGAGGCAAGAGACACCCTGGCCTCCTGCGGACCGGCTCCCCGTTCCTTCACCTTAGTATATGCAATTTCGCAGCTTAAGGATTAACCTTGGTTTCAAAGGTTTGCTTCCCGTCCACGAATTTCAGCACAACTGCGGCTTTGACCGGGTCATGCTTGTCGTTCAGGGTGATTTTACCTGTAGCGAGCTGCAGATCCTTAGTCGCTGCCAGTGCTTCTGTAATCTTGGCCGGATCAGCTTCACCCGCACGGGTAATCGCATCAGCCACCAGCTTCAGGGCATCATAGCCCAGGGCCGCCATACCATCGGGAACCGCTCCTCCGTTAGCCGCTTTGTAGGCGTCTACGAAGCTGGTTACTTCAGGAGCTGTATCTTCAGGCGAGTAGTGATTGGACATGAACGTATTCTCCAGCGCTTTGGCACCGGCGATTTCCGCCAGCTGCGGGGAATCCCAGCCGTCGCCGCCGAGGAACGGAACGGTAATGCCCATCTCACGGGCCTGCTTCACAATTTTACCTACTTCTTCATAATAACCAGGCAGGTAGATGACATCCGGGTTCGCTGCTTTGATGCGGGTCAGAACTGCTTTGAAGTCAGAATCCTTCTGCTGGTAAGACTCCTGGCTCAACACTTCGCCGCCTTTGGCCTTGAAGGTCTCTTCGAAGAACTTCTGCAGACCCTTGGAATAGTCGGAGGACGTATCAGTATAGATAACTGCTGTCTTGGCCTTCAGGGAATCGAGCGCAAAGTTAGCCATAACCTCACCCTGGAACGGATCGATGAATGCGGCGCGGAACACATATTCATTCACATTGCCGCTGCGCTCATCCACGGTTACCTTCGGATTCGTAGCGCCTACCGAGACCAGCGGGATCTTCTTCTCCGTAGCTACCGGAACGATCCCAAGTGTGTTGGTCGATGTGGATGCGCCGATAATGGTCACGACCTTGTCATTGGTGATCAGCTTCTGCGCCGCTTGTGTAGCTTCCTCCGACTTCGATGCATTGTCTGCAACTACCAGCTCCAGCTGCTTGCCGAGTACACCGCCTGCGGCGTTGATCTGGTCCACCGCCAGCTTCGCGCCCTTGGAGGCCGAGTCGCCGAAAGAAGCCTGGCCGCCGGTAAGCTCCAGGTCAGCCCCGATTTTGATCGTGCCTCCGGCACTGTTCCCGCCGCTTGCAGAGTTACCGCTGTTCTCTGTGTTGTTGCCGCAGCCGGATGCTAATACCGCAGTCAATACTGTCGACAAGATAATGGCCCCAATTTTCTTCATAGTTTCTCCCAGCCTCCTGATTATTTAGTTTATATATGTTGTTTCTGTGATGCTGCTGTAGTATGGATTGCCTGCTAGTGCCCGAGATAAGCCATTTTGATCTCATCGGAATCGGCCATTTCCTTGGCATCCCCTTCAAGCACTACCCGGCCTGTCTCCAGGACATAGGCACGGTCGGCGATTTTGAGCGCCTGGTGGGCATTCTGCTCAACCAGCAGGACAGTGGTTCCGGCATCGTTGACTTCCTTGATAATCCGGAAAATATCCTGGACCAGCAGCGGCGCCAGCCCCATCGACGGTTCATCCAGCAGCAGCAGCTTCGGGTGGCCCATAATAGCCCGGCCCATTGCCAGCATCTGCTGCTCCCCGCCGGATAAGGTTCCGGCCTGCTGCTTCTTGCGTTCAAGCAAACGCGGGAAGGTGTTGTACACCTTCTCGAAGTCAGCAGCCAGGCTGCTTCCATCCTGCAGGTAAGCGCCTAATTCGAGATTCTCCTCGACAGACATATTGGCGAATACGCGCCGTCCTTCGGGACAATGGATCAGCCCTTCTTTGACAATCGCCTGAACGCTTTGATTCGCTATGGATTTATTCAGGAATTCGATACTTCCTGTCTTGGGCTTCAGCAGCCCCGAGAGCGTCTTGAGCAGCGTTGACTTGCCGGCGCCGTTGGCACCGATCAAGGTCACGATCTCTCCCTGCTTCACGGTGATGCTTAGCTCCTTCAAGGCATGAATCGCTCCGTAATAGACATTAATCCCTTGTACTGTAAGCATAGCGTTACGCCTCCTGTCCCAAATACGCTTCGATGACCTTCGGATTGTTGCGGATCTCCGCCGGTGTTCCGTCAGCAATAAGGATTCCGCGGTCCAGCACGTAGATGCGGTTACAGACCCCCATAACCAGTGACATATCATGCTCGATCAGCAGAATGGTCAGGTCGAACTCCTCCCGGATCCAGGCGATCAGATTCATCAGGTCACGTGTCTCATTCGGATTCATCCCGGCTGCCGGCTCATCGAGCAGCAGCAGCTTCGGTCCGGCCGCAAGCGCCCGGGCAATCTCCAGACGCCGCTGATTCCCATAGCTCAGGTTGCTCGCCACCTCTTCACTCTGGTCAGCCAGATTGAAGATTTTGAGAATATCCATCGCCTTCCGGGTAATCTCCTCTTCGCCCTGGAAATGCTTCGGCAGACGTAGCATCGAAGAGAACAACGAGTGCTTCGCATGCTGATGGAAGGCAATCTTGACGTTCTCCAGCACGGTCATAGCCGTAAATAGGCGGATATTCTGGAACGTACGCGCAGCGCCTTTATGATTGATCTTGTAAGGCTTCATCCCGCCGATAGACTCATTGTTCAAAAGAATGCTGCCCGACGAAGGCGGGTACACTCCGGTCAACAGGTTGAACAGTGTTGTTTTACCGGCACCATTGGGTCCGATCAGGCCGATCAGCTCGCCTTTATCAATATGAAGGGATACCTCACTGACCGCCTTCAGTCCTCCGAAGGCCCGGCTGGCCGCTTTTACATCAAGGAGTACCGCTGCTCTCGATTGCGTCATTTGCCTTCGCCTCCTTTTTGCCGAACTTGCCGAGCGAGAATTTGCTTACGCCAAGCAGGCCACTTGGACGGAAGATCATCATCAGAATGAGCACAATCGAGTAAATAATCATGCGCCATTCCGGGAATTCACGTAAGTAGGTGTACAGCAGGGTAACGAACACCGCACCCACGATAGAACCCGCCGTACTGCCCAGCCCCCCAAGAACCACCATGACGATAATTTCAAAAGACTTCAGGAAGTTGAAGCTGCCCGGCGTAATGACATAGAACGTATGGGCCGACAGGCCGCCCGCCATACCGGCAAACAGTGCCCCGATGGTGAAGGCGATGATTTTGTAGCGTGTCGTATTAATCCCCATCGCCTCAGCGGCAATCTCATTCTCACGGATCGCAATGCAGGCCCGGCCGTGAGTAGATCTAATGAAGTTATTAATCAGTACGACTGAGATCAGAGTGAAGAAGAAGAGCATGGTCCAGGTCGTCTTGGCCGGAATACCGCTGAGCCCTGAAGCACCGCCGACATATTCCGTATTCAGCATAATAATGCGGATAATCTCACCGAAGCCCAGCGTCGCAATAGCCAGATAGTCCCCGTTAAGCCGGAGCGTAGGCATCCCGATCAATACACCGAATACCGCTGCCAGCAGTCCGCCCGCAAGAATCGCAGGAATGAACGGCACATTGTAGTCAAGGGTAAGAATCGCCGAGGTATACGCACCCACCGACATGAACCCGGCATGACCAATGGAGAACTGCCCGGTAATCCCGGTAATCAGATTCAGCGACACGGCCAGCATGATATTAACCCCGATGAGCAGCAGCATAGACTGATTCACATCACTAAGGATTCCTGTTGTTAGAAGAACTTTTACGATTCCATAGAACGCAAGGGCCATAAGAATGCCCAGCCAGAATTTTTTATTTATCTTTTTCACGGCAGCTTCCCCCTACACTTTCTCCCGGACATTCTTGCCGAACAGCCCGGATGGTTTGAAGATAAGGATTAGAATCAGTACCGCAAAGGCTACACCGTCACGCCAGGAGGAGAACCCGAGCGAAGAAATCTCTGTCTCAACCGTTCCCAGCAGTAATCCGCCGACAAGCGCACCCGGTATACTGCCAATTCCTCCAAGCACTGCCGCGACAAAAGCCTTAAGCCCGGGCATTACGCCCATGAGAGGATCAACCGAATTGTACGTCATGCCGAAAATCACGCCCGCCGCAGCGGCCAGCGCCGAACCGATGGCGAAGGTGGCTGAAATGGTGCGGTCTACGTTGATGCCCATCAGCCGAGCCGCTTCTACATCGAAGGATACGGCCCGCATGGCTTTGCCCGTTCGGGTGTACCTGACGATATATTGCAGCACTAGCATAAGAATTATCGTTGTTAGAAGAATCATTATCTGATTGGATTCGACCTGGATGGAAGACCCGAAGAGATGATACTGCTTCTTATCCATAATATCCGGGAAGCCCTTGGCCTGCGGCCCGAGGATCAAGACTCCGGTATATTCGAGCAGGAAGGATACGCCAATCGCTGTAATCAGCGCCGCTATTCGAGTGGACTTACGCAACGGCTTATACGCCAGACGTTCAATAGTGATCCCTAGCAGCGCACTGATCGTCATCGAGATCATCAGCGACAAGAGCAGTACAACGATAGGCGGCAATCCCGCATTCGCCAGGTATTTGGCACTGTACAGACCGATGAACGATCCTACCATGAATACATCGCCATGCGCAAAATTAATCAGCTTGATGATACCGTACACCATTGTGTAACCAAGGGCGATCAGAGCGTAAATGCTGCCTACGGATATTCCGTTTATTAGTTGCTGAATGAAGTACTCCATCGCCATCCCCTTCTCCCCATATTCATCTTGTATACCCCTTTCTCTGTGCTGCTTCTCTTTTCTTGGATTATGATGTCATTTATATTAACACAAGGTCAGAGAATCGTCACTAATTTTTGTGGGAATTAATACAAAATTCAATAGTTGGTGTTATATTACATAACATGATATATGTAGGATTCGGTAGGTTATTGTAGGTTTACGAAAAATGCGCAGAAAACAGGAGAAAAACAGAGGATTTTTAAGCAGGAACGTTTTAGAAGTTGTTTCCTTTTCTTATACAATACTTTTTTTCTGCGGAATTAATATAACATTTGTCTCTTTACAGCATCATTCCTTCAATTAATTAAAGGGGTAACGGATTGAACCGGCAGTGTGCGGTGGTAGAGGTCAGGATTAAGCGTATAAAAGTCCCCCTGCGTCTACAGTCTCATTGATGACTGGGCCAAGGTCCGGGCGGCCTGCTGGGCTCCGGGTTGTTCCTCACTTCCCCGTTCGTTGCTATACTCTACCAAGCATTACACACATTCAAAGGAGTGAAATTGAAATGAGCACCATCGAAAAAGAGGAGACCGTCCAATCTGCCAGGAGAGGGTTGCTAGTATTCTTCCTGATACTCATTCCTCTTACGGCTATTAGTTACATACTGGCTCTTATTGTAACGCCTGTATATGGCTTGCTGCTGATGTGGGCGCCCGGGATCTCCTCCATACTCACCCGTATCTTGCTGCGTGAGGGCTTCGCGGACATCTCCCTGAGGCTCGGGGGACGGCGCACGTTGAAGGCCATTCCATTCATCTTGTTGTTGCCGGTGGCGGTTGGCCTGGTGGCCTACGGAACCGCCTGGATCACAGGACTGACGGAGTATACAGGCCACAATGGCAATATTGCCGGTTCGCTGGTCGGGGCTATCCTGATTCAAATGTCCATCGGAACCGCGACGGGAATCATCAGCAGTGCCGGAGAAGAGTTAGGTTGGAGAGGTTATATGCTGACCCGGCTCATTGAGGCCCGTGTCCCGAAGCCTATTCTCATGAGCGGACTGATCTGGGGCATGTGGCATATCCCGGCGATTCTAATCGGCAGCTACTATTCCGGCCCTTCTCTGGCCTTATCGATCGTATTGTTTATGGTAACCATCAGCTCATTTAACATCATTATTAGTCTATTGCGCTTAAGCACGGGGAGCATATGGCCGGCGGTTCTGCTCCACGCCTCATGGAATGCTATTATTCAGGACGCTTTCGACCGGTACACCAGCGGGAAGAATGCCTATCTCTGGACGGGTGAGTCGGGGATACTGGTGGCTGTTACACTCGTGATTGCAGCGTGGATCTTCTACAGGCGATCTGCGTTCGTAACAGATGTCCGGTTGTAAATGGCATTACGGCAAAAAAACAGACAGCCCCTTTTTTTGAGCAGGATCAACGTGAGTACTTGGGTGGACGCTGCGTGAACGAACCGTTGTTTAAGTGGTTTGGTAAAATGGAGTTCTATTAAAACAAGCTGCAATGGACCAAAAACAGAAAGCAGCGATTCTCCAATAACGAGAGAATCGCCGCTTTTTTAACATTGGTAGTCTAGTCCAAATATACCGCCTTCCCCGTCTGGGCCGATTCATAGATTGCCTCCAGAATCCGGGAGACCACGTAAGCCTGTTCAGGAGTCACGACCGGATCTTTATCCTGTTCGATCGCTTCGATCCACTTTCTTAATTCGATATCCGTAGATTTCTCTTCTTTGCCGTCATAGAAGGCTACTCCCCCGGCACCAAGTTCAATTTTATTCGTGTATAGCTTGCTATGCTTCTCCCCGTTAATCCGGAGACCGTCCTTCATGTCCGCACCCGCTTCGGTTCCGCTTAAGCTGCACTTAGCTTCATCCACATCCAGCGAATTCAGCGCCCAGCTGGCTTCCAGCGTAATCGTTGCGCCGTTCTCCATCACAATCATCCCGAACGCAGAGTCTTCCACGGTGAATTTCTTCGGGTCCCAGGGTCCCCAGGCGTTGGCAGCGTCTTCTTTTTGGGAGAGCTCGTGGTATTTCGTTCCCAGCACAACCTTCGGTTTGTAGTTATCCATCATCCAGAGCGTCAGATCGAGCGCATGAGTTCCGATATCAATCAGCGGGCCGCCTCCCTGCTTCTCCTCATCCAGGAATACGCCCCAGGTAGGGACCGCTCTGCGCCGGATGGCATGTGCTTTCGCATAATAGATATGGCCGAGCTCGCCTGCTTCACAGACTTTTTTCAGATACAAGCTGTCTTGCCGGAACCGGTTGTCATACCCTATGGTCAGCTTCTTCCCTGTACGTTTCGCTGATTCAGCCATACGTTTGGCGTCTGCTGCTGTTTTGGCCATTGGCTTCTCACACATCACATGCTTGCCCGCTTCCAAAGCCGCAATAGATATTTCCGCATGCGCATCATTGGGAGTAAGCACATGAACAATATCAATGGAAGCATCCTTCAATAATTCCTGGTAATCCGTATAGACAGCAGCATCCGCACTGCCGTATTGTTCAGCAGCAGCCTCAGCCCGTTCCTTGATAATATCGCAAAAAGCTACCACTTGAACCTTATCCTGTCTGCTTAAGGCAGGCAAATGCTTCCCGTTCGCAATTCCTCCACAGCCGATCACTCCAACACGATACACTTTGCTCATCGCCATCTCATCCTCACTGTTCATGTATTTTTCGGGCCTTGCGGTAGGCAGCCGGGGTCATGCCCAGCCGCTTGCGGAATACCGAATGCAGATAGGTCGCATTGGTGAACCCCTCGGACTCCGCGATATGTTCGATCGACAGGCTGCTGGCTTCAAGCTTGCTGCACACTGCCTGGAGCCGGATCTCTTCAAGAATCCGGCTGAAGGGTTGATCCGGATCAACCTGCTTAAATATCCGCTGTAGCTGCCTCGGGCTGATATTCAGCTTCTCCGCAACATTCTCCAGCGTCACGGCTGCTGAATAATTCGCTTCCATGTACTGAACAGCATATTGATAGCGGTAGGTCAACATATCCCGTACGGGTGCCTCAGCTCCCATCCCGCCTGTATCATAAGCTCTGGTTACCTTGAGCAAGATACTGATCACGAGATGCTTGATGGATGTGTAATATCCCGCAAGCTTGCCGTCACAGGCTTCATAGGCTTCCAGAAAACACTTCATCGCCCTGTGATAATCCTGCGCAGGGATAAGCGGCAGCCTCCTCAGCTTCTCCACACATTCCTCCGCTTCCGCAACCTCCCATGGGTCTGCATCGTCCCTCTGCTTCTCCGCAATATGGATATGCAGACATAACTCCTCCATCGACTCTTCCGCATCTGCTTCCTGACGATGCATAACACCCGGTCCGGTCAAATAGAGCATTCCCTCCGATAAAGGATACTGCTGATCGCCAAGAATGACCGTTCCCTTGCCCCGCGGTATGAAATGAAATTCAAATTCAGCATGGTTATGGAAATCAATGACCTTCCCCGGCGGAAAAGAGGTCAAATGAAACCGGAGAACAGAAATTTCATAATGTCCCCACAGGATGGAAATATCCAGTCTTTCCAGCAGATCCATCTTCTCAAACATAATCTCGAAAGGAAAAGGGCTCATGTTAACCTCCTGCTTAAGCTACGTCAGGTATCAGGTAAGTGATCAAGACTTCAGTTCGGCTAACCGGACCACCCGTCCTGCCTTCGCCGAGAGATTCGCCGCCTCCATTAACCGGGTAAGCTCCGTTGCCGCTTGAATATTGTCAGAAGCAAGCGTGTTGTTCTGGATGTGGGCAACCCACTGCTCAAAAGCGCTGTCACGGTTGGCCAGCACAGGCGTTTCGTTCCAGGCAGCCCCTTGATCTGCCACTTTGGTGCTTCTGACGAGCAGCTTCGCTTCAGGCGTTCCATAGAGCAGAGTTCCTTCCGTTCCATGCACTTCTATGGTAAAAGGGGAGTAGCTGTTCACGAAGCCGGCTTCCACCACACCTATCGCTCCCGAACCGGTATAGAGCGTCGCTACTGCGTTGTCTTCCACTTCCTTGCCCGTAACATATCCGAAGCTCGCGCTTACTCCGGTCACCTCTTGACCCAGAAACAGTCTGGTCAGGTACATGGGATGACATCCCAGATCAATCAAGGCACCGCCCTGGCATTGCTCGAGACTATAGAAATGCTCGGGAAGCCAGTTGGCCGTTGCGCCGTTATGGGATAAACGGACTCTGACATAAGTGATCTCCCCAAGCAGTCCCTGGCTTAGAATGTCTGTAACCGATAACGTGTAACCGTCATTTAGCCGCGGCAGAGACACGGTCAGCTTCACTCCATGCTCCGCGACCTCGGAGAGGATTTCGTTAACCTCATTCAGCGATGCAGCTACAACCTTTTCGGTGAAAATGTGTTTGCCTGCTCTGGCCGCCGCAATTATGACCTCCCGGTGCATCTGGGTTGGTGCGTCGACAATCACGGCATCGATATCCTTCCGGGCAAGCATGTCTTCCAGAGAATCATAAAACGGGACATTCAAGCTCTCTGCCGCCTTCCTGCCCCGCTCCCCGTCCTCGTCCCATACCGCAGCAATTTCCGTATCGCTATGCTCCTGAGCCTGCTTCGTATAATCCCAGGCATGTACATGCCAAAAGCTGATCTTGCCAATCCTAATACTCACCCGCCTGCACCTCCATATACATTATTCTGACATCACCTATAAAGTATCATATAATAAGCAGGATTTTTAGTAGATAAATGCGACATCGACTATATGGAATTACGACATCACACAGGGAAATCATATCGTTCAGAGATTCCGCCCGCTTCCGCCGGATGAACGCAAAACAACCCCACAAAGTGGGTACTTTGCAGGGGCCCTAAATTCTTTCGAACAAGTGGAAACGGCTTTGCCGTCCTTTTAAAGGACGTTACCGTTTCAGCGAGAAATAGAAGGATAAATTATCGTGTGAAACATATATACTCTTATATTTGAACAAAATGCCTGCGGCATAGCCATTGTGGTCGGTTTTTCGACCACATCCCGCACACACGCCTCCGCCGCACCGAATGTGGTCGGTTTTTCGACCCCATCCCGCACACACGCCTCTGCCGCGACGAATGTGGTCGGTTTTTCGACCACATCCCGCACACACGCCTCTGCCGCACCGAATGTGGTCGGTTTTTCGACCCCATCCCGCACACACGCCTCTGCCGCACCGAATGTGGTCGGTTTTTCGACCACATCCCGCACACACGCCTTTGCCGCTACGAATGTGGACGGTTTTTCGACTACATCCGTCTCCAGCCCAGATGACCACGCGCTGCCCATTGTGTTCGGTGAATCCACATCGGACTAAAATCATAATTTCCTAAACAATCAAAAAAGGAGCTCAATATGAGCTCCTTTTATAACGGAGAGAGAGGGATTCGAACCCTCGCACCGCTTACGCAGTCTAACCCCTTAGCAGAGGGTCCCCTTATAGCCACTTGGGTATCTCTCCAAGTAATGGCTCCCCGAACAGGACTCGAACCTGTGACAACTCGATTAACAGTCGAGTGCTCTACCAACTGAGCTATCAGGGAACATTAACATGAACAAGGATTAATTTATCATGATTCTACGGGTTAGTCAAGCGGGTAGCGAGAGATTATGAGATCGTTTACAAACTCCACCTATCTGTAGGGTATCCCTATAGGTGTCGCTTATGTCAGACCCACTCTCCATCCAGCGGAACAGCCACGCGGCTCAGTAAGCCCTCCTGTTCAAGGCGTTGCTTCAATAGTTCCCTCGTCACATGGCAGTGGTTAATCGTATCCATATGCACAGCAATTATCGAAGCAGCCGGAGCGGCATGGCATACCTCCACCACATCCTGTTCGTTCATGGTAATGGGGCCTCCGCTCAGAAAGCTGGCACCTCCGGCATTGACTATAATGACCTCCGGTGTCTGCGCCGCTATCACCTGCTGAACCTCTTCGCACCAGATGGTATCTCCCGCCAGGTACAACACAGGTTCGCCTTCCGCCCGGAAGACGAAGCCGGAGACCTTACCCATTAATTCCCCGATCTCCCCTGTCCCGTGATGCCCGCCTGTACGTGTCAGGGTCACACCGCCGACGGACACAGAGCCGGTATCCATAATTTCTGTAACACGCCCAAAGCCCTGGGCAGCAATTCGCTCCCCGTCGCCTTCCTGGCAATACACCGGCAACTCCTTGGACAACTGCTCTACTGCTGCAGCATCCCAGTGATCCTGGTGCAGATGCGTGACCAGTACAGCATCCGGCTCCAGCCACTGCTGGACAGGCCCCGGCAGAGGCACCAGCGGATTCCGGCGGTCATCGCCCGAATTCATAATCGGCGGATTCACGCCCTGCGCACTCAGCATGGGATCGATCAGAAACGTCGCACCGCCGTATTCCAGCCATAGAGTGGCGTGGCGGATCAGCTTAATTTTCATCATATGCACCTCTTCCCGGATGTCTTACTTAAGATCAATTTCTGATACAATAAGTATAAATCAGGGCAAGAATAGAAGACATTGCGCCGCGAAAGAGATTCTTACGTTCTGCTTTCAGCCGGAAAGGAATTCAAGGAAATGACCTCTTACCTCATCGACAATACCGATTACCGCATCCTCCAGCTCCTTATCGATGATTCCACCTTAAGCCATAAGGATATCGGGGCGATGGTCCATCTGACCGGCCAGGCTGTAGGCGCACGTGTCCGCAGAATGCGGGAGCTTGGCATCATTGAAGGCTACACCATCCGGTGGAACCCGCTGCGGATCGGTCAGAATATTCACGCCTTTATAACGGTTTTTCTCAGCAGCAACAAGGATCATCTGCCTTTTCAGGCTTTTGCGAAGGCCCATGAGAGTGTGACCGAGCTGTACCGCATCAGCGGGGAGGGCTGTTACTGGATGCGGGTGCGTACGGTGGATCAGGAGGCGCTGACCGCTTTTTTAGACGAATTACTGAACTATGGGAATTACCGGATCAACCTGGACATGGGCCAGATTAAATAGCATTAAATATAAGAACTGCCAAGGAGGCCGACATGAGTAACAAGATTGAACCACCCAGAATCCCAGATCCCGGGCAACTTATGCCGCAGGACGTTCACACCCTTGCTTCCAAAGACGAATTCAGCCGCTGCCTCATTGAAGGAGCGCTCATTGAATATCAGGAGGCTACGAGGGTAGCTTTCGACAAGACTATTTTCAAAAACGTCACCATCACGGAATCCTCGCTGCAGCGCATTGAGCTTACCGATGTGGTCTTCGATCATTGCGACCTGTCCAATGTGGATTTCAGCGACGCCTTCATACACCGGACCGAGTTCAGGGATTGCCGTTTGACCGGCACAGATTTCACCAGAGCACGGTTTCAAAATGTATCCATTACCGGATGTATCGGGGAATTCGCGGTCTTCCGTTTTGCCAACTTCAAAGGGGCTTCCTTCGAGCGCAGCTCGCTGGCCAGCGCAGATTATTACCAGTCCACCCTGAAAGACCTGTATTTCTCGGAATGTAATCTGGAGCAGGCCACGCTGGCAGGATGCAAGCTGAAGGGCGTTGACCTGAGCGACTGCGAGTTCACCGGCCTTCTAGTGGATCTCCAGGATTTGGAGGGCTGTATCATCTCTGCGGAGCAGGCGGCTTCTTTTGCCGGACTACTAGGTCTGGTTATCAAAAATTAAGTAGCCGGACCCGCGCCGGCTTCTAGCGTAATCAGCTTCAGCTTGCCGGAGCATTTACCGCATCGGTACCGCCCAGGATCGGCCCGGCGCTTACGCAGATATTCAGTGGCACAGACGATGCATACCAGCTTATACCGGTAAGGCTGCGGCTTACGGGCCTTGGCGCCCGGCAGGGTCTGACAATACCGGCTGCCGCCGACGCGGGCCAGCAGTGTTTTGAAATCAGCATCCCGGTGCATATATCCCCGCTTCGCAAGATGCAGGTGGTAGTGGCAGAGTTCGTGCTTGATGATCTTCTCCGTCTCCTCCCGTCCGTACATCGCCAGCTGCTGGGGGTTAATCTCTATATTATGGCTCTTGGTAAAATATCGTCCGCCGGTTGTCGTAAGTCTGCTGTTAAAGCTCGCCGTATGCCGGAAAGGCACGCCAAAGCTCTTCAGTGACACCTGCTCAATCCATTGCTGCAGCTCTTCGTTGCTCATACTGGTCATAGCGCTCCTTCACGGTCCTCTCCACCTGAAATTAGATCACTACTTGAATTGTAACTTGCCCATACGCTACACTGTCAAGAAGGAAGACAAGTCCGGAGGGAGAATGAAAGATGCCTAGAATGCGTTACGTAATTATGCAGCAGGATCAGGAATTGCTATTCGTGGAGATGCCGGAGGAATATGCTTACCAGCTAAGCGCCCTCAATCTTCGCCTGAACAAAGAAATCGACAAGCTAACAGCCGAGAATGTACCCGGACTGCCGCGGGCGGTGGCCGAATGCGAGGCGCTGGAGCTGCTGCGCGAAGAGCATCACTTGGAGTCGGGGCTGGCGTATATTAACCGGCTGGAGCAGGCTTTTGCCTCCATTAAGGAGGAGCATTACCCGCTGATCTCTCTATTGACCGAAATCCGGGCGCTCCAGGCCCAGTTGGAACAATGGTATGAAGAGGAAGAAGAACGGGTGCAGTAACGCTGGTTCCGGGCGGCCTTGTGAAATTCGGCTTGGCTACCTGAAACTAACCGTGCACCTTTGGGCGTATTCCCCCATATGCTATCTATACACAGGAAGCATGCAGAGGAGGGGTACCCTTGCCACAATGGCTTCGCCAACAGCTCATGAAGGCCTATTTCAAGAAGGACTGCCGTCAGATTAGACTGCTGAATGAATGCTGGTTCTTTTACCGGAATACCGCCGATTCCCACGAGATGATCCAGAAGAACGTATAACGGTTATGTAACAAAAAGCCGCGATCCCCTGAGGGGTATCGTGGCTTTTTGGCGTGAATCAGGCCAAATCTGCGCTTGGCAGCCGGCTTATTTAAACATCGGGAATACGTAGTTCACCAGGAAAAACAGAACTCCGAAGGTGATTATAATGTAGGCTGCATATTTAATGAACGTGGATGCGACCAGACTGGAATCCGATTTGCGGTGCACCTCTGTCCGTTCAACCTCAACACTTCTGTCCTTGTAATTCGGCTCCATCTTCAATCTCTCCTCTCGGGGTTTAGCTGCATGTCAACCATTAACCCGGGGATTTGGAGCTGAAACAGTAGTATAGAGACGCAGACTGCTTGTAAAATATGACTGTCGTCTTAATCGAAACGGCGGGTGCTTGGCCAGGAGCCCTGCAGCTTGCGGACCAGTACAATCTGTCCCGTATGATAGGCATCATGCAGAATCAGGCTCATGACCTCTTCGCCCGGCGCATGTCCGGAGCCGCCCCATTCATATGCGCCTTCTTCCAAAGCTACAATAATCTCGCGCAGCGAGGCATGAATGGACTTCAACTTGTCTACCGCCTGCTTCCAGTCCTCTTCCCCGCTTCCTGTTACAGTGAATGTAGCATCATTGCTCTCCAGATCAGGCAATTTCTCCATTCCCTTGAGCTTACGCAGCAGACGCTCCTTATAATATGTCAGATGGTTAACGTTCTCCCAGATCGAATTGCCCGCAGCTCCCTCCGGCTTCCAGACGGCCTGCTCACTGTTCACACCTTCAAGTGCAGCGCTAAGCGGCGGTGCCCAATCCTCAATATCCATCACATAATCCCAGTTCTCGATCAGCACATCGCTAATTTTGTTTTTCACCTGTATCCCTCCTGTAATTTGTGGGTGTACATGCTTCGGTAACGACCAAACAACCCGAATAAAAGTTACATGAGCAATGTAACATATTTGCCGGAGCGGTTCAAGTAACTAGCATAACTTATTTTTAACTGTTACAATTAAGGGAAAGGTAACGCGAAAGGACAGATGAAGCTTGCTGTGGGTAAATTTCATGAACAGCTATTGGCGGAATTGGCGGACTAGTGACCGGAGCACGGACCAGGACCGGCTGGAGGACCCCAAGTGGCTGGCGGAGTGGCTGGCGGAGCACAAGCTGCCAGCGGCAGCTCCTCCCCGGCCGGAGGAGTTGGAGCAGCTCAAAGACCTGCGCGGCTTGTTGTGGGACGAGCTGCAGCGGCTGGTCGCGGGAGAGTCTCCGTCTACAGAACTGCTTGCGCAGTTGAATACTTACATGGGCAACGGGCCGGTTGTTCGCCGTGTGGTCTGGACGCCCGCAGGTGACGCAGAGATCTCACTCCAGCCGCAGGGTGCGGACTGGGGGCAGATTATGGCGGAGATTGCCGCTTCTTTTGCGGCTGCGCTGCTGGAGAAGGAACCTTCTCGCTTCCGCATTTGCGGGAATCCTGACTGTCTCTGGGTCTATTACGACGATACCCGCAACCGCTCGAAGCGGTACTGCGACGACAAGCTGTGCGGGAATCTGATGAAGGTCCGGCGGTTCCGGGCACGCAAAAAAGCAGCGGAGGGTGAAGCTTCAAAGGAGTAATCTACACAGCGTTCCGCTGGGTCATCGGGGTCAGCGTAGTATTTTTGCCGGAGTGCTTGGCCGTATAGAGGAGATTATCGACTTCTTCGAAGAGCTTTTCTTTGGTGGTGCCTTCGTCATAGCTCTTGAGGCCAATGCTGACGGTCACCGCCCCGCGCTCCATCTCTTCATGGGACGTATGCGACAGCTCCTGGCGGACTTGTTCAATCAGCGCGTAGGCTTCCTCGAAGCTTTTCTCAAACAGCAGGATCGCGAACTCCTCCCCGCCATAGCGGGCCGCAATATCTGCGGGCGAGATGTGGTCCTTAATGATCTGGGCGACCCGCGCCAGCACCATATCTCCGGTACGGTGTCCATACTTATCGTTAATTTGCTTGAAATTATCGATATCCACCAGCGCAAGATGGAACGGGGCACCCTGGCTGCCGTATTCCAGCGCTTTTTCATAGAATTCGTGAAAAGAAATATGGTTATACAGTCCCGTCAGCGCATCGGTGGTAGACAGCTTGCGGATCACCGCATTCTCGATCATCAGATCCTGCTTGGCCGTTAAGGTAGCTTCCAGATCGCTCGCCAGCTCACGCCCGTTAATGATGATAATCCCCGCCACCAGCGTGCCGACCAGCAGGAAGAGCGGGATCGCAATCAGGTCGAAATCCGTCAGATAATACTTGAACCAGTAATCCCAGCGATACAGAATGAAGAATGCGGCCGCCTGGAGGGCAGACGTAAACAAGGTCAGATCCAGCCGAAAAAAGATCGCCGACGCTATAATCGGCAGCAGCATCAGCGCCCCGATAATCCGGATATCCATATTCAGATGAATAATCATCATCGCGATAATCGTCCCCGCCACAAACAGCAGCACGAAGGAATACCTCGGTGCCGCAACATCCACCAGCTGTGTCAACCCGACCACCGCACTCATCAGCAGCGTCGGATAAAGCAGCACATCATAGTAGAATTCATGCGCTCCCATGGGATACGGCAAACATACAAAAGACCCCAGCTGGGCCAAGAAATGCAGAGCAATCACCAGCCAATACGTATACAGAAACCGCTTGACCCACTTCGCCTGCCGGTGCGCAGAAGTCTCCGAAGGGCCCATGTAATCTCTCAATCTCAACGCTCTCACCTGTTGCCCCCCGATTAAATTCACACATTAGATGTACACATTTCTCCTATTTTAACATGCCAGGGTCCGGGTCGGATACTCACTTGTGGGATATGTACGGGGGGAGTGGGGAGGGTGTGGGGGAGTGATTCCCACACTTCTATTTTCAGCTCAGGAAATATGGGATAATTTATAAATAGCGCTTAGCCGCTCCAATGGATGCGTGGATTCAAAGTAGTCTGAAACTAACTTCTTTTTTGTGTATGTACTCCCGTATATTCTCAATGTTCCTTTATAATATAAAGTATATTAAGTACAATGGGGTGTAAAAAGTGAGTATCAATTTTTTTGAGCACAGGGAGATAATTTCTAATAACATGGTGATCTTCTTGCGGTTGAGAGGGATCTCTAAACTGTCTTTATCAAAACAGACAGGGATACCCCGCCTTACCATCGACCAAATCATCAGCGGCGAAACTCCAAGCCCTAAGCAGTACAACTTACAACTCACAAATATTAACCATACCTATGAGTTACCCGAAGACTATTTCATCACTTCTCTCCCTTCAGTTCAACCAACCTATGCTTACTCCAGTATTGGTGATTCGGCGAAAGACCCAGTGGTTAGGGAGCTGTTGGATGGCTTGGATAACATTTTAGATATCTATTCTTTGTACCATTTACATTAAGGGAATGGGTATCAACATTATTCAATGTGCACTTTAGAAGTGTATTTTTTTCATGTAGGAGGACCCCTATGGAATTTGATAAATATACATTGCACTTTAAACTCGACCAAATTTTAAAAGTTCACAATATCTCAGTACTTAAACTGTCTAATGAGATAGGGCATCGAAGAACTACCATTATGGAATTGGTGCACAACACCAACATGGATAAAAAGAAAATATCCGCAGAGTTGATCATGAAGTTGTGTCTCTATTTTGAAGTTAGTCCTAACGATTTATTTGAGATACGCCTGAAGAAATAGAATAGGATTAAAAAAGCACTGAGTCCTGCGGCTGCGTTCGTTTAAGTGCTTTAACCCCCACAATATTTCCCCTTGAGTAACTGTTAGTTCATTCGCAGAATAATCTTCAGTCACTTTTGCAATATCATGGCTATCTGGAGAAGTTAAAATCTGCTTCGGCACCCCTCTTTGCTAGTGGACATTGATTTACAAAAAATCCAATTAGGAAATTGAGTCTCCTTTCGTATTTTTTTAAAGTCCCAGGTTGGTATTCGCACATAAAAATGATAAATGAAGTGTGTTTGTGATGTTGTATAAGAGGAGATCCCTCCTATAGAGGAGATCCCAAAGATATTTCAATCCACGCAATCATACAGAGTGCGACAATGCGCATTTTCCATAGACCACGAATTCAATCATTTCAATCCACGCAATCAAGTAGAGTACGACAGGTGATAGTAGTGAATGTTATCAGGTAATCCTTATTTCAATCCACGCACTCGTGTAGAGTGCGACCCTTTCTCCTTCAGTCCCTCGCTCTATCGCCGTATAATTTCAATCCACGCACTCGTGTAGAGTGCGACCATGATGATTTTCTGGTGAATGTGGCCCATTGCATATTTCAATCCACGCACTCGTGTAGAGTGCGACAGCGAAAAAAGTGTAACCCATGCTTTTCCCGCATTAATTCACCATCTGTCCGCTTATTCTAATCTTGAAAAGATATACAACCACCCTTGGCTTTTAAAGACTATCCTCTTATTTATAAACTTTCGACAAATTCTGAGGTGCGAAACCCCCGGAGATTTCATGGGAGCTTGGCATTCGCACCGAGCCCTCTCCTTCTATTTTAACCCATTTGATAGGTTCTGTATAACTATAACTTCTTTCAATTTTGTAGTTTTTTTGTCTTATCCACTGCGTTTTAAATTAAGAGACTATTCGATATACTGGGTAGGAATGTAAGCATCATGAGGGAAGAATCCTCGTAGAACATGGGAAGGAAGTAGACTCGATGAAAAAACTAATAGTAAGGTCCGTAGGTATTGTTGCCCTTTTAAGCTACATAGTGGGGTGTACTGATCCTTCTCATATTCAAACTGCTGAGGCAAAAGCAGCTTCAACCCAGACCCCAAATCCAGTAGCCAAAGCAGATAACATCAACGCACTAATTCCGGCCGGGTGGCACATTTTAGAGCCTGTCCTGGGAGAGAAGGCCATCGCCAAAGGTGATTTGAATAAAGACGGGATCTCAGATCTCGCAGCGGTCATTGAGAAGGATATGGTTACGGACGAGGCGTCTCCGCGGTCAATCTTAATCGCTTTTGGAGGCAAAAATAATACATACACCCTCTCCATCATCGCCAAAAATGTTGTTTTGCGATCGGATGAAGGCGGAGTTTGGGGCGATCCTTTTGAGAGCTTGACCGTTGACCGTGGTTCTGTCCTGGTTAGTGATTATGGGGGCAGTAACTGGAGATGGTACAACAAGTACAGATTTCGGTATCAGGATCATGACTGGTTTTTGATTGGTTCCACCCGGGGAAGCTACTTTACTGGAGCCACAACCATGGATCAGTCGGACGAGGACGACATTAACTATCTGACTGGACAATACATCCAGCGGAGAACGGACGACCAGGGACATCTCACAACGAAAAAAGGAAATCGCGGCAAACAGAAATTAATCCGGCTAAAGGAGTTCAACTCCGAAAATTTATAGCAAGTGGTTAGAGGACCGTTAATCCAAAGTGATTCGCAAGGACTTCAAGCACTTCCAACTTTGTGTCAGTTGTTGTGTCTTTTCGCACGATTGTAAATAAGCCGCTATTAGCCCATTGGTCATAATGCTCTTTGCTATTCATTTTAGCCATACAGGCAAGGTAGTTCGCCATTGTTTTTTCCGGATGATCAGCTTTCATTATTTGTTCCTTGATGAACATTTTATCCGAATCATCACGGTCAAAAAAATGTTCAACTGACATGGACTGCGGGGACAGCATGATCGCAATTTGATTATAATCTGCTATCTCTCGTAATATATCAAACGGGATATTAGTATCGACGATAACCTTTTGCGAATGGGATATGTGCATAAGATACGCTATCTCAAACTCTACGATCTCTCGCGTACACCCCTTAATCCAATTATCATATTCCTCTGGTGTTCTGTTGATAAATTCTTGCCAGTCTTTCATCGTTTGAAAATAACATAAGTTTGGATATTGTTCTGGAGTGGGTATGCCTACGGGTACACAATCGTAATTTTCACCGCAATGAATTAACCCATATTTATCGGCCAGCATTTTTACCATCGTTGATTTTCCAGCATAGGCTGTTCCATTTATAAACAGAACGTTTTTCAGGTAATGCTTGATAATACGATTGTTTACTTCCACTGTAAGCCCTCCCTATAATGATACAGCGTATTACGTTTGCGCAAACTGCGATATAGATTAGCTCACAAGCTTAACTTATAGCAACCTTCTCCTCTCTCGTGCGTCTAAATTTTAAGGAAAAATAAAACATAAGTTGGATTAAGGAGGGAATGCAAAAGTGAACACAAGATTGAAAAGAGGCGTTGCCGGATGGCTTATCGCGTCACTGCTATTCACTGGAAATGCCTTAACGGGAACGGCTTCGGCCGCTTCATCTGCTATTCAGATCTTGATGAACAACTCGTTTGTAGATACGGATGTAGTTCCGTATATCACGAATGGCACTACGATGGTTCCACTGCAGTTGGCCCAAAAAATACCCGGTAGTTCCATCCAATGGAACAACGTCTCGAAGACAGTCACGCTTACCCGGGACGGACAGACCGTCACCTTAGTGGCAGGCCAACGAACAGCAAAGATCGGTAATCAGGAAGTGAAACTCGAAGCGGCTTCGGCCATCCGAAAAGGGCGGGTGATGGTTCCATTGCGCTTCATGGCTGAATCCACCGGGGCTTATGTCTTGTGGAATCCCAAACAACGGATCGTCTTCGTAGCCTCCAAGCCTATTGAAGAGCTTAAACAGCAATTAGCCTCCTCCCATCTGGCTGAAGCCCGGACCGCAGCCCTGAAACTACCCAGAGTTAGCGCGCTTGAACAATTTGAAGTGGGCGGCGTAGAGGGAGGCAATTTCGACTACTATTTCCCGGAGGGAAGGGCCGACAAATTTTTCCTATCCGGGGGTAACAGTATCTCCTACTATGAGATTGTGGGGGACCATAGCGAAGTCAAGTGGACCGCCACCTTCGATTGGAAGGTTAAAGCCGCAAGCGGTCTGTTCTTTCTCCCTTACCAAATTACCAACCAGGACGGCACTCTCCCCAAACTAACGGGCCGCGTCGTATTCTACCATTACATGGGCCATATTGGAGAATCGGGTTACGGATTCATTGAGCTTGACGGCAAAAAGACTACTTTGGGAATGAAGGGTATGGAGTCAGAGGTGTTTTTTGAGATTCCGGGAGAGGTGAAATCCTAAGCTATTGCTCCGAAAAAAGCGGACAACGCAGCTCTATTCAGGTGTTGTCCGCTTTTTTATGCTAACCAACCATTTTGCCGCATCCAGAAGGTCCTTCGCGATGTAATCTGGTTCTGCCTGTTCATACCACAGGTGACGGTATTTATCCAAAGACTGCATCCCCCAGCCTGTCTCTACCAGAATTCTTCTGGCTCCCACTGCTGCCGCTGCAAGCATATCAGTCGAACCCACATCGCCAATCACCGCACACCGGGTTAAATCTAATCCAAGATCAGTGGCCGCTTGCTGAAGCATTCCAGGTTGCGGTTTATGGCATACACAGCCGTCTTCGGGTTCATGCGGACATATGTATGCGGCGTCAAATCCGTAACTGTCAAATTCATTCCTAAAGTCTAATTCTGTAGCCCGCCCCTTCGATATATTGTGCTGATTTGTAAGGGCGATAATAGGAATTCCATGTTCTTTGAGTAATTGCAATGCTTCTAATGAGTATGGGTATAATTCAAAATTCCGGGGGTGAATGAAATGGCCGTTCCCGCCCAAGGTCCCATCTCGATCCACAAATACAGCTTGAAGGGTCACGCGGAATCACCTCTAAATTGATCATTTACTAATTCCCAGTTAATCATCCCGTTCTCTATTCCAGTTCGTGTAAAATTCAATTTCTCCAGAACTCTGATAGATGAAATGTTATCGATAAGACATTCAGCCACAATTTTTTGGACTTTTTTTGAAGATAAGGCCCATTCTATAATAGCTCCTACCGACTCAGTGGCTATCCCCTTATTATGCATCTCAGGAATAAGGCCAAATCCAACTTCTACAATTCCTTGATGATCGGGCTTTCCCTTGAATCCAATGTCACCGATAATTTGATGATTATCCGTTAAGGTCACAAACCACGCACCCCAGCCTAATAATTCAGGGTCCCCTTTAAGCTTATCCAAATAGTTAATGATATGATTTCTAATAGAATAGGTTTCTGATACTTTTATGTAGTTTTCTTGGTTAAAAGCAGCAATGCTAAGGCGTTCTGTCTGTATGTGCATAATTCACTTCTCCTCTTGGCTAGCCGTGTATGGAATAATTATACAAACAGGCATCTTTAAAAACCAGGTGGAAGTTGAATAAAACTAAACTAAACTGCCCGAACTTGGGGGCTTTAATTTAAAGAATATCAATATAAATTCACTCTTCATTAAATTTGATTACGAAATGTTATGTTCAAAATTTATCCGGATTTTTAATTCTAATGGAGGCTACTTCTCCGCACTTTTTACAAAATGTATAGATAACCGGGGAGCCAAAAGAAAAAGTTTTACCGATCGGCATCACTCTAGCATCCACTGCTTTCACTTCACCTTTTACAAAGGTAGTACCTCCACACGCTTTGCAAGTTAAATTCTCGTGATTCATCATATATTAACACTCCCACCAAACGTAGTAGGTGCCTAGCAGCTCTGTAAGTTGGTTGACCGTGGCGAGGCAGTCTTGTGAATATTCAGTGATCACAACACCTTGAATGAGCGGCATTGCGAGATAGAGCTTACTCAATACTGCCGTTTCCACTGGAAAAGCAGGCTTTGCCCGCGACACGCGAATTCGCCATGACTCCATGAGTAACTGTTCATACTCTTCCCGTGTGTCTGGATTACTACAAAGCAACTGCTCAATATGCGTATCTGTCATGATCGGCAACTTAGCTGCTTCGAATTCATCCTTATGTATTAAGCGGCCAGCCAATTTCCTCATGATCGCGTTTACGCCGATATTAGCCGGGGAAGCGTGCATACGGGCTTCTACCCAAATAAGCTCAGTGACCTGCTTGCCGGCTTCCAGTGTGAACTGGAGATTTTCATTTCTATAGCTCATCGCTTCTAAAAGTTCCCCAGTCGAAATAGTCAGATAACCGCCGACAAATGCACTTCTGACCCAGGAGTCCAGGTGATCTGCATGAAGAATTCCGTCCTTGTTCCTCAATAGGCTACGCTTTGATCCATCTATATAGTCCATAACATCAGTTGTACGAATATTTGCACGAGCTAGGATGTCAACGATCTCCTGTGAAAACACGGCCTCCCGCGTCCATTCATGATGATCCACGCCTGGAAGGGCTTCTAGTGTATGACTAAAAGGCGCATGCCCGATATCATGCAGCAATGCAGCTGCCCGCAACGTACGATTATCCGGCTCAAAATGCGCTGTAAGTGCAAATACACCCAACGTATGCTGTAAACGGCTGTAGGTATGGTGGGTATTGATGAAAGAAGCTCCGCCATGCCGAATGTAATGAAGCCGCCGCACCTTCTTGCTTCGGAGCAGCGCTTTTTCTTCATCGGTGAGCTGAATCTGTAACTTCCATAGAGGTTCATAAATTTCATCTAAAGCACCATCAAGTCTTAACCGAAAGTCCATTCCAAGGTTTCCTCCTGGGTTCTCTTTATTCTTCAACCTCAAATATTGAATCAATGATGATTGGAAGATTGTCTCTAACCGAAACAGCTCCAAACACTGATCGTGCATGGACACCCTTTTCTCCGAAAACATCCAGCATAAGATCAGAACAGCCATTTAACACTTTATGATGTTCTTCAAAATTAGCAAAATTTCAATGATTATACTACCCTATGAGGTAAGGATCAACAATCACTCTAGCAATGCTTCAATCGCTGACTGTATTTCAAATGGCTCCGTCGTTGTTTCGTATCTATCCTGTATTTGTCCGTTCCGGTCGATTAGAAATTTTGTGAAATTCCACTTGATCCCATGCCCAGTGTATAGGCCAGGATACTTTTCTTGCAGGAAATTCTGCATCCATTTACCGTTCACAGTCTGGGTATCGAAGCCTTGAAATGGCGCTTGCTTCGTTAAAAATCCAAATAATGGATGCGGGTTCTGCCCCCTAACCTCCACCTTCTCAAATAACGGAAATGTCACTCCAAAGTGTCCCTCACAGTATTCCTGCACTTCTGAGTTGTTCCCTGGCTCTTTCTCATTGAACTGGTTACAAGGAAAACCGAGGATTTCAAAACCCTGCTCTCTGTGATTGTCATAAAGCTTCTGAAGATCAGCGAATTGGCGAGAATAACTGCACTTACTGGCTGTGTTTACAATAAGGAGTACTTTTCCAAGGTATATTGATAAATCAATGGTCTGCCCGCTAATCTTGGTTACCTGAAAATCATATATAGACATCAGATCATTCCCCTTCGTTATGATAAACACATCATAGGTTGTTATCTCTTATTGGTCTAATATATAGATGCTATTATATTTATAGGAAGAATCAATATACCATACGCAAACGAATACTAATTCGTGGTCATACGCTTATTTTCTGAATCTTCGAGCGGGATATTAAATATACTGGACCCAATATTTCGATTTTGCCGTCTTTTACACGAATCGCGCTCTCCTGTTCTGCCGCATATACATCCATCTCCTCAGACAAGGGGGACAGGTAGCCTTGAACGAACGAGGTGTAGTCGCGTTGCGAGTGTGATTCATAGGCAAAAGGATCAAAGCCCAACCCATCATGAATTGTATCTATTTCAACTGTATGAGCGGCGTTACGCGAGGTTACCCATTTGGCAGACATGTTCAACGCACCGGCGCTGGCCCCCAAGATAACGGCATTGCTGTTCTTAAATACATCCGTTAATTCATATTCCGCCAAAAAGTTGTTCTGCTGAACAGGATCTCCGCCGCATAAAAAAATGACCGAAGCGTTCTGAATCCATTGCCGGGCCTCTTCCTTCGGCATGCGGTAATCGATGAAATGATACTCATCAAACATAAGATTAGCCTGATGGAGCCATGTCCATTCCATTATATCCTCAAAGTTAATCTGCCCGTCTTCATAATTAGACGGTTGAGCGCTAATCATAACAAGCGAATGTCTGTCTTGCAGATCCTCCTGCAACCATTGAACCAGCTTATCTGGGAAAAAATCATTAAACCAACTGAAATAGTAGTGAGTACTCAAGCTTCATTACCTCCATATGTATGATTTGTCTCGTTAAAGCAGTTTAATTTAGCTTCAGCTGTCAGCATGGCGCTGGTAAGAGTAAGATTTTTTCTGTCATTCATACCCCGCAATATCGCTTTCCATACAATGGATCAGCTCATCCAGGTAGTAGAGAAGCAGCGACTACTTTAAGAGAAAAATAGCAATGTAGCCAGCCATGACGATCCGAAACATCTCATTCCATTGTTATTCCAATCCACGCACTCCACACGGAGTGCGACAAACCGAGGTACTACTTAATCTCTTGCTCCATGCTATTTCAATCCACGCACTCACACGGAGTGCGACATGCGGTCCTGCCGATTGTAAATTATCTGGCCGCATTTCAGTACACGCTTACACGGAGTGCGACGGTCAATCGTGTTCTTTCCTTATCTTGATACTATAATTTCAATCCACGCACTCTATACGGAGTGCGACAAGGGTATCCTGGTCAATGCGACAGGCATAGAGGCATTTCAATCCACGCACTCTATACGGAGTGCGACTTATCCTGCAGCTGCCTTACCTCTGGGTCGGTGTAATTTCAATCCACGCACTCCACACGGAGTGCGACAGCGGAAAACAGCATAACCCATGCTTTTTCCGTACAGACGGCAATCGGATTCAGCAGCGAAGTGCCGTTAACCATCACACGCTCCACTTCCCCGCGTTCCACATTATCCCTAACCGCCAGAGAGGAGATGAAGATGGCTCCGTAGCCCGCGATGACGGCCCGAACCATCTCGTTCACCCCATTAAATTGTAGACCGACCTTGGGAGGACTCACGTTCAAAGCCCGGCATAAAGAGAAGAGACGCTCCCGGGTAGAACTTCCCTCTTCACGCAGAATGAAGGGAACCTTCATCATCTCCGCTAAAGTAATTTCCTGTCCGCCGTATGGATGGTTTCTCGGGACGATGAACCAGAGCTCGTCCTCCAGGAGTTCCTCCCATTCAATGCCTGGTTGCTCCTCCCAGCCGCCTCCGTATACGGCTACCTCGGCATCGTACTGTAGCAGCCCCTCCACCGCTTCCCGAGAATTTGCAGTATTCAAGACCACCTCTACGGAAGGATGCTCTTGCTTGTAGAGGGCCAGCCATTCCGGCAGCAGCAGATTAGCGGGCAGATAGGTTGCTACAATCCGCAAGATGCCGCTGAACCCGGCCTTGTATTCACGCACTGCCTCATCCAGCTCACGTTCCAATGCAAACAATCGTTTGGCATGGCTGGCCAGCATCTGACCCGCATCGGTCACTAAGATACCACGCCCCTTGGGGGCTAACAGCTGTATGCCTAATTCCTTTTCCAGATTACGGACCTGGGCCGTAACCGCAGGCTGACTGATCCGCAATTCCTCCGCAGCGCGGGTGACTCCGCCTTTTTCAGAAATGGTGTGAAATATTTTAAGGGCATGAAGATTCATAAGATGACCTGCCTCCTACATCAAAATTGATGAAGAACGAAATTATATATATTTTTCTGATGAATCGTTATGCTTTATTGTAAGGAAAAGGGAAAATTTTCACAAGGTTAAATAATTTATCAATGAAGGAGAGAATTCCATGAGTAAAACTAAAATCGTCTGTACCATCGGCCCCTCCAGCGAAAGCCCCGAAATGCTCCGTAAGCTGATCCAAGCCGGTATGAATGTCGCGCGCCTGAACTTAGCCCACGGTGAGCTGGAGGAGCACGCAGAGCGCATCCGCCACATCCGGGAAGCAGCCAAGGAACTAAACCAATATGTGGCCGTCCTGCTCGATATCAAGGGTCCGGAAATTCGTATCGGCAAAATGGCCTCGGAGTACGTGGAATTGGTACCAGGTGAAACTGTGATTCTGACCACAGAGGAAGTGCTCGGCACGAAGGACCGCATCCAAGTCACCTATAAGCAGTTACCCCAAGATGTGAAGCCCGGCAGCAGCATCCTGATCGATGACGGTCTAGTACGTTTGGAAGTCGTAATTTCCGAAGGCACCGAGATTACCTGCCTTATCAAAAACGGCGGCAAGCTGAAACCACGCAAGGGCGTCAACGTTCCCGGCATCAGAACCAGTCTTCCCGGCGTAACCGAGAAGGACATCCGGCACATCAAATTCGGTATTGAGCAGAACATCGACATCATCGCTCAATCCTTCGTCCGCAAAGCTGAGGACATTCTTGAGATTAAGCATATTCTGAGCAAACACAAGGCCGGCCATATCCAAGTCATCGCCAAAATTGAAAATGACGAGGGCCTGGAGAACCTGGATGCCATCCTGGGCGTAGCCGACGGCCTGATGGTTGCGCGCGGAGATCTGGGCGTGGACTTGCCGGTGGAGGAAGTGCCGCTGGTTCAAAAAGACATGATCAAGAAGTGTAACCTGGCCGGAAAACCGGTTATCACCGCCACTCACATGCTGGAGTCCATGCAGATGCACCCGCGTCCGACCCGTGCAGAAGCAAGTGACGTCGCCAACGCTATTTTTGATGGCACCGATTCTGTCATGCTGTCTGGTGAATCTGCCGCAGGTAAATACCCGCTGGAGTCCGTCGAGACCATGGCCCACATCGCCGCCCGCGCTGAGTCCGTCCTGGGGAGCTACGGCCGCTCCAACTGCAAGAGTAACGAGACTGGCACCAACGTGACCAGCGCCATTGGCGAATCCGTTGTTCGCACTGCCCTCGCACTCTCCGCCAAGGCTATTCTCGCCCTGACCGAAAGCGGCTTTACCGCCCGGATGATCGCCAAGCATAAGCCCGCTGCACCTGTCATCGCCGTATCCACAAAGAAGAACGTGCTGCATGCCCTTTCCTTGACCTGGGGTGTAATTCCGCTGCTCCGCGACGAATCTGCTTCCAGCACTGATGCAGCCGTAGAAGCTGCCGTTGAACTGGCGAGGTCTGCCGGATACGTACAAAATGGCGACTTGGTGCTCATCACCGCCGGTGTCCCTGTAGGCTGCGCCGGAACCACTAACCTTCTGCGGGTTCACCGAGTTGGGGAAGGGATTTAAATAAAAACGGAGTTCGCATTTTACTCCAGCCTATTAGAAACGCAGATTGCCCCCGATCAAATCTTTGGTCATTGGATCAAAAAACATTGTAATCGGTCCCAGTAGGCCGTTCATCTCCGTATCAAATTGAACGGATACAACAACATCTAACTTTCTGTCATCCATCCAATAGCCAACGTTTTTTCCAGACTCTAGGATCACTTTGGCTTTCTCTTTCGGCGTGGTTAAAGTGCTTCTTTCCTTGTCTGAGATTTGGGCCCAAGCTAGATTCCGAAATTCATCTTCATTTTTAAGTTTGTCATAGTGGAAGACATAATAGTACCAGCCGCCGCCCAGATTCTTATAGTCATTCACATAGCTGAATTTCGAAGGATCCCCTTTGGCCATCTCTGGTAGGCTGAGGTAGGTTATGCCTTGTTGATACAAGTTGTCTTCGGCATCAAACAAAAAGTCAATACTTTTACTAGGGGCATCATTTAAGGAGGATATCCTCTTTACAATACCTTCTCGAAACAATGTTTGAGCGATTTGTTGAATTTCAGGGTCCTGGATGTTCTCGATGGAATAATCTTGTTGAAGTATGACAGGCCGAGTCTGGAACACTTTTTCATTCTCTAACAGATAACGGCCTAGAATTTCAAAATCTTCACGACGGTTTTCAAAATATTCAATAACCCCAGTCTCTGGACGCTTCAACACTTCGCTAACGTTCAAGGGAATAATGAAATCACTTGCCCTAACATGCTCCGTGCTCTTGCTGTTCAAGCCAGCACATCCGCATACCGTCATTGCAAAACAAATTAGAACTGAAATGAATTTCATCGGCCAAAAATTCATAATGCGGCCCCCCATTAAGACAAGAGTTGTGAATTCATGTCACGAAATGGCTTCTAGGTGGTGTTGTATAGGTATATAGGAAAGGAGCTAGAATTGTAGAGATGATAAGTTATAAAGGACGTCAGAGATACAAGGTGAAGTGACCCTCAGTATATCCAATGTTGTTTTTGACGGGGACAACCTTGTCATGAAGATCAGTCAGATTTTCTGTGAGAAGGTTGTGCCTGGAGGTCACGCCAGTGCATAATTCATACGACTTGTAGCATTAGCCTGAAATGCAGAATGAGAGTCTAGACTGTTTTTCTTAAAATTATTTCAATGATTTTTTCAGTTTCTCTATGGTCAGTTTCTATGTGTTCTTGAAATCTACTCTCAGTGAACTACCATCCACCTAAGAGGTGGCGGCTTCTTGGTCAATGAAGCTACTGCTCCAAGTTTACCCAAGCTCAAAGGCTAGTCCCTAGCCCAATCATTGCCATATCACATGGCTAGTTTGAGTAGGTTTTGAGCAGCGTTTACATCGCGATCATGATGCACGTTACATTCTGGACAAGTCCACTCTCGCAAGGCGAGATTCTTCACCTCTGCGTT
>NZ_JAGGLV010000014.1 GCF_017874735.1 Paenibacillus silagei | reverse complement strand
TCATTTAGAATGGATGCGACGGATGCCACCCACTTATTTTCATTCCTGGGGGTGACAAGGCCTCTGTCTTGTCATGCCTGTTTTTCGCATACATTGAGTCCAATTACTTTCCTCATTTCCGCTCGCCGCCCACTTTTGCCCCATTCAGGGGCACTTATGCCCCTCATTCCCGCTCGCCGCCTACTTTCGCCCCATTCAGGGGCACTTATGCCCCTCATTTCCGCTCGCCGCCCACTTTTGCCCCATTCAGGGGCACTTATGCCCCTCATTTCCGCTCGCCGCCCACTTTCGCCCCATTCAGGGGCACTTATGCCCCTCATTCCCGCTCGCCGCCCACTTTCGCCCCATTCAGGGGCACTTGTGCTCTTCATTTCCGCCTACCGCCCACTTTTGCCCCATTCAGGGGCACTAATGCCCCTCATTTCCACCTCCCGCCCACTTTTGCCCCATTCAGGGGCACTAATGCCCCTCATTTCCACCTCCCGCCCACTATCAGCGGATAACTCCTATGCACTTTACCTCCCCCTCGTCTCCCCCTCACCTTTCTCCGCTCCTACCAGCCACGCCCGCCGACCGTTCTTTATAAAGAACATTTGTGAAAAACAGCGAGATCGTCAGATAAATCGAGAGATCTCATACATTTCGTACTTTATTGCGAACATTCCGCTGAAAATAACATTTTTCTTTTCTGAGCAGCACAGTGTATGATTTGCTTACGATATCGTTCTTTATTAAGAACGAATATAACGAATTATTCATTAGCAACTCGAGAGGGGGCTTAGCTATGTACCCCAGATCTGCCAAGCGGCGCAAACGGAAAACCAGGAATCTCGGCCTGCGGATTCTGCAATCGGGTATGGCCGTATCTGTGCTCCTGATGTACACCTCAGGCCAGATCGGCAGCACCTATGGAGAGTTCAACACCTCCCAGGAACAGATCAGCTCCATCGGGCTGTGCTCGGTTTTCCCGGGTCAGATTGAGCAGTTGTTGTCGGAATTCAGCGGGCATCTAAACACCATCATAGAGCTGAAAGCTTCCCTTGGCAGCCATAGCATCAGCGGAGTGTATAACACCTCAGTCGCTGCCGGAGAGCTGTCGCTTGCAGAGCTGGATCAGGCTGCGGACGAACTCTCGTCCGAGCTTACTCAAGCTGGCAGCGAGATCGACCTGCTGGAGAAGCAGCTGAGCTTCAATGGGACGGTCTGGCAACACATTCTGCAGGAAATTGGCAATGCAGCGGCCATTCTGCACAAGCTTGGAGGATATATGGTGAACCTCGATCCTAACTGTCTGGAAATCCGTGATGCCCAGTTCTTCGACCAGATTCAAGAGAGCCTTCATCAAAGCGGGATTCTGTCGGAATCGCTGGCAGAGACGTTAAGCGGAATTGTGCAGTATCTTGGCTCGATTCATGATATCGGCGGATCCTTGCCCACCGGCAATCCGGACCGCGTCTTGCTCCGGCAGGATGACTACAGCTTCCCTGCTGAAGAGCCTATCCTCTCATTCGTAACCAGCGCCTACCAAGCAGATTCGCAGGTATCCCCCGCGCTGCTGGCCACGTATGAGCAGTTGAATACCGAATTAACGGCGTCCAAGGACACCCTGTTCTCCACAATCCATACCTTACAGGAGCGGCTCACAGAAATCGCTGAAGCCAAAACAACCCTTGAGGACAAAGCGAAGGCACAGGAAGAGGAACGCCTGGCGCTTGAAAAGGCCGATAAAGCCAGAGCGGAGGAAGCCCAGCGGCTCGCCATAGAGAAGCAGAAGGCTGCTGACGAAGCGCTGAAGCTGGAGCATGAACAAGCACAGAACCAGCCGGCCGCAACCAGTCTTCCGGACAAAAGCCAGCCGGGAGAGGAGCCTGCTCCCGCAGTGCCTGTAGAGGACAATCCAGTCCCCACAGCTTCAGCAGCAGCAGAGGTTATTCCCACTGCCACTCCGGCGTCTGAGATTCTTTTACCGGAAGCAACTCCAGATCCATTACCCGGCAGCGTAATTCCAGGCACTGTAATGGACGGCGCGCAGCCTGCTCCTACAGCTACACCGGCTCCACAATCTGAACCCAGCAAAGGCGGCGAATAAGATGCGCATCCGAAAAATAGTCAATACGATAATTTCCAC
Organism: Paenibacillus silagei; assembly: GCF_017874735.1. Taxonomy (GTDB): domain Bacteria; phylum Bacillota; class Bacilli; order Paenibacillales; family Paenibacillaceae; genus Paenibacillus_AQ; species Paenibacillus_AQ silagei. Next base: position 200,695 of record NZ_JAGGLV010000014.1, on the reverse strand, counting down.
TCTGATTCTTTTAGTGTTCCTGGTGCTAATCACAGCCGTTGTCATCTCCAAAGCCTCCGGCGGCGAGCCCTCCTTCTTCGGCTACCAGATCAAGACGGTATTATCCGGCTCCATGGAGCCCGGCATCCAGACCGGTTCCATTGTGGCCATTAAGCCGGGCGGGGACATGACCCGGTTCCAGAAGGGTGATGTGATCACTTTTCTGAATCCCGATAATATTCTGATTACCCACCGCGTGGTCGCTGCCGAGCTGAACAGTGCTCTGGGGGAAGCCAGCTACACCACCAAGGGCGACAATAATGATTCAGCCGACACCGCAGCCGTCAGTTCCACGAATGTGGTAGGTGAGTACACCGGCGTGACCGTCCCCTATGTGGGCTATGCCATGAGCTTCGCAGTCTCCAAAGCTGGAAGCGTAGTGCTGATGATTATTCCCGGACTGCTCCTGCTTCTCTACGCGCTGTATTCTTCCTGGAAGGCCGTTGCGGCACTGGAAAAGAAGAATGCCCCGTCATCCGCAGCCAGCAGCGGCGGGCCGGATACTCTGACTGATCTCGTACAATGATCAATTGTTCTCTCCCGTTTACGAAACGCGGAGCCACAATACAGCTTGCCGGAAGCACCGGCTATGCACAAAGCAGACTCATAAGAGAGGGATGAACAAATGAACGTCAAAAAAACATTAGGTCTCGGCGTTGTATCGGCAGCATTAGGCTTAACCCTGGTCGGCGGAGGCACCTTCGCTTACTTCAGCAGCACTTCTACTTCCTCAGCTTCTTTTAACAACGGAACTTTATCATTACAATCTGATCCCTCCGTCATTGTTAATCTCAGCAATCTCAAGCCGGGCGATACCGTCTTACGGGACTTCAAGCTCAAAAATGACGGGACGCTCAATATTCCTAAAGTGGTACTGCGCACCTCATCGGCCATTACAGACGCCCAGGGAGACAACGGCTCCCATAATTTCAAGGATGATATTATTGTGACCTTCCTCGTGAACAAGGATAAGAAGGAATCGCCGCTCCTGGTCATCTCGCTGGCCGATCTGGAGCAGGAGAGTCCCGATCTGGTGGCCCGGGGAATTCTCGGAGCGATCTTAGGCGGAGAGAAGTCCGGCATCAAAGCCGGCACCTCGGATAACCTGACCATCCAGTTCGCCTTCAAGGAGACCCTCCAGCCGCAGAACTATTATCAGGGCGACACGCTTGCACTGACTCTGAATTTCGAAGCCAACCAGGAGAAAGGCACGCTCAAATAATTCCACAAAAACAAACCATTCGAGGAGGAAATAAATAATGGGTATCAAAAAAACATTGGGTCTTGGCGTAGCATCGGCAGCACTGGGCTTGTCTTTAATTGGCGGGGGCACCTTCGCTTACTTCAGCTCCACAGCTACCAGCACGGCAACCTTCGCAGCGGGTACGCTGAAGCTCGGCTCTTCCTTCAATACTCCGGTAGCGCTGACGAATCTGAAGCCGGGAGACTACACCGTCCGCACCTTCACCTTGTCCAATGACGGCACACTGGATATCAAATTCCTCAAGCTTGCCACCACTTACACCGTGACCGATGCCAAGGGCGATAACGCGGGCCAGGATCTCGGAGACCACTTCAAGGTCAAGCTCCTGGATAATACGTACACCGGCGGTTCACTAAGCGGTCATGTGCTGTCCGAGATCTCCCTGAAGGATCTGAAAAACACCCCCAGCTACGATCTCGTAGCAGCAGGTGTACTGCCAGGAGGGATTGCCGCCGCCGGGTCCAAGACCTTCAAGATCGCCTTCGAATTCGTAGACAACACGCTCGATCAGAACATTTTCCAGGGTGACGGCTTAGCTCTGAACTGGACCTTCGATGCTCTTCAAGGAGTGGGAGAAGCCAAGTAGATCAGGGGCCAGCCTATACAAGTGAAAATGGCTTTGCCGTCCTTTTATTAGGAAGGCAGCGTTTCAGCAATCCATCAAGACGGCATATCCTCCCTCATCCGGGCCGGGTATGCCGTTTCTTTTTTCCCGCTGCCGGGTTCAAGGATTTTTGTCCGTTTTGCGGATTTTTGTTATACTGACAAGAGAAAACGGCTTTGCCGGCCTTTGAACGGGCGGTACCGTTTCAACGAGAAAGATAAGGAGAATGTATAGCGCGAAGCATATCACTTCTTATTTTTCACCAAAAAAAGTACGGAGGGCGTTGTAATCGTGTCAGATACTATGGGAAGCCGCATCCACAAACTCCGGCTGGAGAAGGGCTATTCGTTATCCGAGCTTGCCGATAAGGCTGATGTGGCGAAATCATACCTCAGTAATGTGGAACGGAACATTCAATCCAACCCCTCCATTCAATTCATCGAAAAAATCGCTGACGCGCTTCAGGTATCCATTCATGCACTGTTGTATGGCGGACTGGCAGAGACGGAAGAACAGGCTCTGGACGGGGAATGGTTCCGGCTTGTTCAGGAGGCCATGGCCTCCGGTATAAGCAAACGCGAATTCAAGGAATTCCTCGATTACCAGAAATGGCGCATGGAACAAAAGGACAACTAGACGGGCATTATATGCCACAGGGAAGACTCCGCACGGCAGGGAGGCCGCCTTCGGCGAAGGCAGCCTTTCAAGCGGCATACAGAAAAGGCACAGCGTACCGGACGCTGTGCCTTTTCTGTATGTATCCGAACAATGATGACCGCCTTACATCGCCTGGAGCGCCTTCTCACTTAGAAACCGGCGGATATCCTCCGCCGCGATCCCCGCCTGCTTGGCAGACATCAGCAAGTGCACCCATTCTAAATCCAGATCTACTGCCTGCAGCTCGTCATTCCCCTGGTTGGACATATCCAAGAAATCTCCTCCTAGAATTTTCGCGTCCCCAGGCAGTCCGGCCATCATAGTAGTATTGCTACTTTGTAGTATTTCTACTTTAGATCCGAGACTTTGTGCCCCTGTCTTTCGGCAGGTTTACCTTTTACTGGACCCTTTCCATCATGAAAGGATCTGGCAAGAATCGATGAAACCGTTCTCCGCAATAACATTATACAAGATCATACGCAATTAGTGTGTCGTTTTCTGGAATTTTTTTATGAAAAAATGTGAGGAAACTTAGCTGAAATTGCCAGCGGCTTGTATAAATATTTCCAGTTCCAAGTTCAAACACTAGCTAATAGTTTAATTATACTAAAGGGAACCCCATCCGCCCCGACTTGCCGCTGCACGCAACATCGTATAGAGACAATTACCCATTTGTATGTATAACGGGCTGTTATATAAGTTTTTTCTATTTATGATAGTTCCGTATGAATACTGTAATGAATCATGCCAAATTGCGAACGGATTGACCGAAAGTATGAATTGATTACCCCGCCGGAAAGTAGCACAATAGGATGAGAATGAAACCGCAAACATTTGCAGCTCCGCCAAGTGGCACACTGGATGCCTCGCGTGGAGTTTATCCGTTAGGAGGACCTATTCATGGCAGTCAAAGAGCCCTATAACGACACAGTATGGAGCAAATACTACGGCCCCAACCTGGGCTACATCCAAGAAAGATATGAGCAATTTGTCAAGGACCCCTCTTCTGTTGAACAGCATTACCGCGATCTCTTCACCGTATCCGGCCCCCCTCCACTGGCACCCGATGCCGAGAGGGCTCCAAGGCCTGCCGTATCAGCAGATGCCGAGTGGCTCAAGAAGGCTGTCAAGGCCTCGAAGCTGATCGCCAATATTCGAATATATGGCCATATGGCCGCAGACATTGACCCGCTGGAGCGCAGCACGAACCCGATGGCCAAATGGCTGGAGCTGGAGACCTACGAGCTTACCCGTGAGGATCTTAATGCCCTGCCCGCTTCGCTGATCTGGGATAATGCCCCTGCGGATGTGCATACCGCGATGGATGCCGTCCACAGAATGCGCCAGGCTTATACACAGACCATTGCTTATGAATTCGGGCATGTGCATGATGAACGCGAGCTGCGCTGGCTCAACAGCCAGGCGGAATCGATGACCTCCCCTGCCCCGCTGAATAATACAGAACGCAAAGAGCTGCTGAAGCGGCTGGTTCAGGTGGAGCATTTCGAGACCTTCCTGCACAAGACCTTCGTCGGCCAAAAGCGCTTCAGCCTGGAGGGCAATGATGCCCTTGTGCCGATGCTGGATGAGATTGTGCGGGCTGCAGCGCATGACGGCGCCGAGCATATCCTGATGGGTATGGCCCACCGCGGAAGACTTAATGTGCTGGCCCATATTCTGGGCAAGCCTTATGATATTATTTTCTCAGAGTTCCATCATTCGCCGAATAAAGAGCTGTTCCCTTCGGAAGGCTCCATGGGCGTGACCTACGGGTGGAGCGGTGATGTGAAGTACCATCTCGGGGCTGACCGTGCCGTCCGCGAAGGCGAGACCGTGCGTACCCGGATCACGCTGGCCAATAACCCGAGCCATCTTGAATTCGTCAATCCTGTCGTCGAGGGCTTCACACGCGCCGCACAGGAAGAACGCAACGCTCCGGGACTGCCTAAGCTGAACACAAGCAAGGCTATGGCTGTGCTGATGCACGGCGATGCAGCCTTCCCTGGCGAAGGTATTGTCGCTGAGACGCTTAATATCGGCAAATTGCAGGGTTATCAGAATGGCGGTACCGTGCATATTATCGTCAATAACCGGATCGGCTTCACCACCGAGAGCGAGGATTCCCGCTCCACCCATTATGCCAGCGACCTGGCCAAAGGGTATGAGATTCCAATCGTGCATGTCAATGCCGATGACCCGGAAGCCTGTATTGCCGCAGTCCGTCTGGCCAGCGCTTACCGCCATATGTTCAAGAAGGACTTCCTGATTGATCTGATCGGCTACCGCCGCCACGGACATAATGAAATGGATGATCCCGAGACGACCCAGCCGATTGTGTACGGCAAAGTGCGGAACCACCCTACTGTGTACCGCGCTTATGCAGAACGCCTGGAGCGCGAGAAGGTAATCACAACCGATGATCTGAAGAACATGATTGCCGAGGCGGAGAGCGTCCTTCAGCAGGCCTTCGATCAGATGAAGGAAGGCAAGCAGAAGAATGCGGAGTCCAAAACCGCCGTCGCGCTGGATAATGGCAGTCCCCAACAGCGTCCGACTGCCTTCCCTCTGGCTGGTCTGCAGGAGATTAACCGCGAGCTGCTGCGCGTACCGGCAGGCTTCAAGGTCTATCCGAAGCTGGAACGGATTCTGCAGCGCCGCAAGGATGCGCTGAATGACGGAGAGCGGGTAGACTGGGCGCTGGCAGAGACACTGGCCTTCGCTACCATCCTGAAGGATGGCACGCCGATCCGCCTCAGCGGACAGGATTCACAGCGCGGCACCTTCGCCCACCGCCATCTGGTGCTGCATGACAGCGAGAACGGCGAACTCTATTCTCCGCTGCATCAGCTGAGTGATTCCAGCGCTTCCTTCGGCGTCTACAACAGTCCGCTGTCCGAGGCCTCTGTCCTCGGCTTCGAATATGGTTATAACGTGTTCGCACCGGAGACCTTCGTCATCTGGGAGGCTCAATATGGCGACTTCGCCAATGCCGCTCAGGTCATTATCGACCAGTTCATTTCCGCCGGCCGTGCTAAGTGGACGCAGCGCAGCAATCTGACGATCCTGCTGCCTCATGGCTATGAAGGCCAAGGACCAGAGCACTCCAGCGGCCGAATGGAACGGTTCCTCCAGCTCTCCGCCGAGGAGAACTGGACTGTAGCCAACCTGACCAGCGCTGCGCAGTATTTCCATCTGCTCCGCCGTCAGGCCGCGCTCTGCGGACAACCGGATGCCCGGCCGCTGGTGATCATGGCGCCGAAGAGCCTGATCCGTAACACGCGCAGCACCTCAGCCGGAGCGGATCTCGCTTCGGGCACCTTCCAGCCGGTTCTTCCCGAGCCGCTGCTCGGCAGTAAGCCGGAAGCCGTGAAGCGCCTCGTGGTATGCAGCGGCAAGGTGGGCATCGATCTCCAGACGGAGCTCGAGGCAACGCGCGGACAGGACTTCTCCTGGCTGCACATTTTGCGCATGGAACAGCTCTATCCGTTCCCGGAACGCGAGCTTGGCGCTCACCTGAGCAGCTTCAGCTCTCTGGAGGAGATCGTCTGGGTGCAGGAAGAACCGAAGAATATGGGCGGGTGGACGTATGCCGAATCCCGGCTGCGCGCCATCGCACCGCAGAAGGTCACTGTCCAGTACATCGGCCGTCCGGACCGCTCCAGCCCAGCCAGCGGCTACGCGGATGTCCACAGCTTCGAGCAGCGGCGCATTGTCCGGGAAGCCCTGAAATTGAATGCTGCAGTGCAAGCACCTGTACCGTCTTCCTGAGCACAGCAAGGCGGTCATCCGATATCACGCACACCACTATATTTGGGGAGGTACGGCCTGTGTCCGAGATAAAAGTACCCGATTTGGGCGAATCGATTTCCGAAGGAACGATCTACAAATGGCTGGTTAAAGAAGGCGACACTGTCGGCCAGGGAGATGTGCTTGCCGAGCTTGAGACCGACAAGGTCAATCTCGAGATCAGTGCGGAGGAGGACGGCGTCATCTCCTCCATCCTGCGCCAGGCGGGCGAGAACGTTGCCGTTGGCGAAGCCATCGGCATCATCGGCAGCGCCGCCGGGGCAGGTGCTGCCAGCGGGGGCAAGCCTGCAGCAGATAATACACCGCAGAGCGGCAGCGCGCCTGCTGCTGCCGCAAGTGCCGCAGCGGCTGAACCGGCCGCTGCGGTAACGGCTCCAGCCGCCGCCGAAGGTGCGGCGGCAGGCACTGCGGCCCTGGCTTCGCCGGGGGCGCGCAAGCTGGCGCGGGAGCGGGGCATCGACCTCGGCGAGGTCAGTGCCCGCGACCCTATCGGCCGGATCGGTCAGGCCGATGTGGATGGTCATGGCGCAGCCGGGCCGCAGGCCGCTGCGCCAGCAGCTCCGGCGGCCGTGCGGCCGGAGCCGGCGAAGCCCGCGCCGCAGGCAGCGGGCAAGGCGCCGCATGCCGAGGACGGCAAAGCCACCGAGCGCAAGCGCATGTCGCGGCGGCGGCTGACGATTGCCAGCCGCCTGGTCGAAGCGCAGCAGACGGCCGCGATGCTGACCACCTTCAACGAGGTGGACATGACGGCCATTCTCGACATCCGCAAGCGCCGCAAGGATGCCTTCAAGGAGAAGCACGAGGTCGGACTCGGCTTCATGTCCTTCTTCACCAAGGCCGTCATCGGCGCGCTCAAGGCTTACCCGATGCTGAACGCCGAGATCGACGGAGAAGATCTCCTGCTGAAGAAATATTACGACATCGGCATTGCCGTAGCTGCCAAGGAAGGCCTGGTCGTACCCGTCGTCCGCGATGCCGACCGGCTTAGCTTCCCAGAGATCGAGCGGCGTATCGGCGAGCTGGCCTCCAAGGCGCGCGCCAATACGCTCAGCCTGCCGGAGCTTCAGGGCGGTACCTTCACCATCACGAACGGCGGAGTGTTCGGCTCCCTGCTGTCCACACCAATCCTCAATACCCCGCAGGTCGGCATTCTCGGCATGCACAAGATCCAGCTGCGCCCCATCGCGCTGGATGAGGAGCGCACGGTCAACCGTCCGATGATGTACATCGCCTTGTCCTACGATCACCGGATCGTGGACGGATCAGAAGCAGTCAGCTTCCTCGTCAGAGTCAAGGAATTGCTGGAGGACCCGGAATCCCTGCTGCTGGAAGGCTAAGCCCCCGGCCCATCGCTTCTCCAACCATTTAATTAACATAAAGGCACCCGTTAGAGCGTAACCCTACGCCCTCCCGGATGCCTTTTTGCTATATCCGCTGACTCTGACTCAGCCATACCCGCTCATACCACCATGCGCCTGTTCTCGGCAGCCCACGCACCTCCACCGCGCTAAATGTGGTCGGTTTAATACGAAAATAAAAGTACCGGAAAACGCGCCGCAGATTGGATTTTGACAAAAAAAGACCCACCACCCCAAAAAACGTTTCGTTTTTTTTGAAAAAGGGAAGACTATGGGGTAGGATTTAGTTGCACGCTATATCCTAACTGCTGGATATATTGCACATACCGATCCAACCGAGTTTTCTTGGACGTCTCATCGCCTAGTGAGACGTCTATTTCTTGGTATGACCTCTTCTCCCGCATTAGGGCATGGAGGATTCGAATCAGCAAATGCGCAGTGGCGACGTTTGCTTTTTTGTCTCCTCGTCTCTTCCGGATTCGTCGAAAGAATTGGCCGATCCGGTTCGAGGAGCGAGCGTTCGCCCAAGCCGCCTGACACAACGCCCCTTTCAGATGCTTGTTCCCTTGCATCGTTTTTGACTTTCTTCGCTTTCCCGCGCTTTCGTTGTTCCCTGGACACACTCCCGCCCATGAAGCAAACTGCGCATCACTTGGGAACATTTCCGCGACATGCGGCCCCACTTCGGCAAAAATGGTCACGGCAGATATCCGCTCTATTCCTGGAATGGAGTCCATTTGTTCAATTACCTCCAGGTACGGTTCTGCCTTCGCCTCGATTCGAGTTTCCAGTTCCGTGATTCTTTTCTCCAAATAGACCAAATGGTCCCAGTGGTCTCGAATCATCTCCCGATGATGACGGCGCAACTTGCCATTGAGCGCGTCGAGTAGCTGCGGAACTTTCTTTTTTAAACGGGTTTTGACCAGGTTTTTAACGGTCACTTCGTCCACGACCTCGCCGTCCATGATCTTTTGGAGCAGGCCCCGTCCCGAAACCCCATATAGATCGGACATAGAAGTGGTTAGTTTGATGTTGGCATCCTGCAGGATTTTGTGAATGCGGTTTTTCTCCGCCGTCACCGCCTGCACCATCTTACTCCGGTAACGGGTCAAATCCCGCAAATCCCGGATGTCTTGTTCTGGCACCATACTGCCTTCAATGAGCCCGCAACGGTGCAATTGCGCTAACCAGCGCGCATCTTGCATGTCCGTTTTTCGACCCGGCGTATTCTTTACCCGCCGGGCGTTGGCCAGGACGAGGTCACAACTGCCCTCTAAGATGTTCCATACCGGTTTCCATAACACGCCGGTACTCTCCATCACCACCTCCCGACACCCGTGTTCACTCAGCCAATCTTGCAGGCCTAGCAATTCTTTGGTTGTCGTCCCAAAGGTTTTCAGGTGACATTGGGGTTTCTGTTCGATCGGTCCTTTCATCACGCAGGCCACAACGGTTTCCTGGTGCACGTCCAGACCGGCACAACACATACGTACAGCATCCATTCCAACCATCCTCCATCGTCAGTTTACAAATCATGCGCTCGAGTGAGTGTAATTTAATACACGTACTTTTGGGGGCTACAATAGGCGATGCTCGAAAAGCGCAATAGAACGGTTTTTCGAACGGGGTGTGTCCCAGTAACCGTTTCCGCCCTTTGATTTGTATATGTAGTGTTGACGACTCCAGCCTCATTTAGAATGGATGCGACTGATGCACCCGACTTATTTTCATTCCTGGGGGTGACAAGGCCTCTGTCTTGTCATGCCTGTTTTTCGACCACATTTAGCCGACGAAGCGCGTCCGGGCCAATTGTGATCGGTTTTTCGATTACATTTAGCCGATGCGGCGCACCCAGTCCAATTGTGATCGGTTTTTCGATTACATTTGGCCGACGCTACCCACCCAGTCCAATTGTAGTCGGTTTTTCGATTACATTTGGCCGACGCGGCGCACCCAGTCCAATTGTAGTCGGTTTTTCGATTACATTTGGCCGACGCAGCGCGTCCAGCCCATTTGTGGTCGGTTTGCTGAATTAAGTACGTTAAACAGTTGAACGGACGACATTCTGTATTAGGTACACTGCTCATTTTCATGCTGGAGTTGTGCCTCGAAAGACATGTTTGTTTTCGACCATGAAAAAAAGACCTCCACCACCCGCTCACGCGAACGTAGGACATCTCTTCTCCAAAAGCTATTCTCTTTGTCTATACTACTTTAAGCCGACGTAAGTCGATAAGTCGATATATGGTTTAAGCCGTATGCCGTGAAGGCTTCAGGCTCATTCCCTTGGCTTTGGCTGCTCTGGCTACCGGAGGCTTAAGCGAAACCGCCAGGATACAGGCCAGAATACACAGCAGACCGATGATGTTAAAAGTAGGCTTGAACCCGCCGAGGAAGGCGGCGATGAATGAACCGGACAGCGCGCCGATCCCGAAGCCCTGATAGATGATGCCGTAGTTCTTGCTGTGATTCTTCAGGCCGAAGAAGTCACTGACAATCGCCGGGAAGACGGTAATGTTACCGCCGAAGCAGAAGGCGATGGCCGCCACACAGGCGAAGAACAGGCCATAGCTCAGTGTGGCATAGCTGAGGGTAAACATCGCCACTGCCGTTACCGCGAGCGTGATACTAATCAGCTTGGTGCGGCTTACCCGGTCGGATAATGCGCCAAGAATCAGGCGTCCAGCCGTATTAAAAATAGCGATCATCGCTACAGCATTCGCCGCCGTCGCCACATCCATACCCGCCAGCTGCACACCGATATCCTTCACGATACCGATCAGATAGAGGCCGCTCATACAGGCGGTGAAGAAAATCACGAACAGCAGGTACGCTTCCTTCGTGCGGAGCATTTCCTTCACGGTATAATCCTTGGGCAGCAGAGCCGCCCCGGAAGCGGACGATGCCCGGTTTCCCGCAGCAGTTACAGCAGGTGCAGCCACCGGAGCCTCCCGGATAAGCAACGAGCCGAGGAGGATCATCAGCATGACCATCAGGCCCCAGTATAGAAAAGCATTCGACACCCCCGCCGATTCAATCAGGCTGCCGTTGATGTATTTGAAGATCAGACTGCCCGTTCCGTAAGCACCCACGGACACCCCGGAGATCAGTCCCTTATGCTTCGGGAACCACTTCATCAGGTTGGACAGCGAAGTAATATACGCCGTGCCATCAGCATACCCGACCACTACGCCAGCCAGCAGGTAGAACATCGGCAGGGAACTGGCCTGTGAGCTTAGCATCAGCCCCAGTCCCAGCAGGATACCTGAAGCTGCGGTCAGTCTGCGGAGACCGAACCGGTCCTGCAGCTTGCCTGCGAACAGCGTGGCGAAGGCCAAGGCAAAGCTGGTAATAGAGAACGTTATCGAAACTGAGCTAAGCTCAAAACCAAATGTACTAACAAGATGTGCGTTGAACAGGCTCCAGGTGTAGATGGTACCGAGTCCCATTTGCATAATCACTGTACCTAATACGATGAGCCACCGTTTACTGGCTGTATCCGTTATCATCAGAATTTCCCTCTTTCTCTCTGAAGTCGCTGAAATCGCTTCAAGGCTTACTTTGCCTCTTCATTGTAGCGAAAGGAGGGCCTTCTGAGAGAAATCCGGAATGAGATGACACTGACGGGGAATGAACTGCCGTTAGAGACGCATAATCTGCCTGAATTCCTTCACCTTGCTGCGGCTGACTGGAACTTGGGCATTCAGATCCCGCAGCCTTAGCAGATAGGTATTGTTGAACCAGGGGATGATTTCCTTGATTTTGGACAGATTGACCAGATAGGAGCGGTGACAGCGGAAGAACTGCTCCTGCGGCAGGCGGGTATGGAATTCACTGATACTGAGGGCCATGCTGTATTCCTCCCCCTTGGTGATCACACTCGTTGTTTTCTCCTGCGCCGAAGCATAATAGATTTCGTCTGCATCGACGACGATAATCTTTTCATTTTTCCACAGATTGACCTTATCGCTGCCCAGCTTCACCGGTCCCTCTTCCCCCTGGCGGCTCCCGGCCGCAATGGCACCCTCCAGCTTCTGCAGCATCGCTCTGATCCGCGTCTCACTGTAAGGCTTCAGAATATAGTCGAACGCTTCAATCTCGAACGCCTCGGCGGCATGCTCCTTATAAGCTGTAATGAACACAATATACGGTTTGACCGCGAACCGGCTGATATTATGGGCCAGCAGCACCCCGTCAATCGAAGGGATATTAATATCCAGGAAAATCACATCCACCGTATCCGTCTGCAGATACTTCAGCGCATCCAGCCCGTCCTCGAATTCCGCCGCAATTTTGATCCGGCTGTGGGTCTGAATCAGATACGTAAGCTCCTGTCTTGCCAGCACTTCATCCTCGACAATGATCGCTCTCATCGCTGCTCCTTTATCACATCAAAATAGATTTCCGTCCCCTTATCCAGCCGCCGGATGGTCAGACCCGTGCCATAGATCAGCTTGATACGCTGGTGCACGTTGTTGAGGCCGATTTTGTTGCCCTCCATGCTTCCGCTGTAGACCTTCGCAATCGTCTCTTCACTGATCCCCGCTCCGGTATCGGCAATCCGCACCCTTACGCTGTCTCCGTGGTCTTTGACCGAGATGTCTATCGTTCCGTTCCCTTTCCCCTTCAAAATCCCGTGGATAATCGCATTCTCCACCAGCGGCTGAATGACCAGACTCGGAATGCGCACCGCTACCTCATCTATATCGTACAGAACGCTCAGGCGGCTGCCGAAGCGGGCCTTTTCAATCTCCACATAATGCTGCACCTGCTGCAGCTCGCGCCGGATATCTATGGACTCATCGGTCAGCTCCAGATTATACCGCATATACCCCGACAGATTGACGATCAGCTCGCGCGCCTTGTCCGGGTCGATCCGGATGGAGGAGATAATTGCATTCAGCGCATTGAATAGAAAATGGGGGTTGATGCTGGTCTGCAGTGCCTTCAGCTCGGCCTTGTTGGCCATCTCCTTGATCCCCTCAACCCGTGACACCTCCATCAGCGTGGAGATGATCTGTGACAGCCCTACCGCCATGGCCTGGAGGGAATAGGTGATTTTATGCGCGTGGGTATAGTAGATCTTGAGTGATCCCGTCACCTCCCCCTTCTCCTTCAGCGGGATAATGATCAGCGAGCGGATGTCCCGGTTCATGTATTCGGTATCGTCGTCACGGATGGTAATCTCCCCGCTGCTCAGCGTCTGCTTCGTCTCCTCACTGATGATCTCATTGGCTTCGGCATAATATTCTTCCCCGACACCCACGTAGGCCAGAATGACTCTGGTATCGGTAATTGCCACCGCATCCGCCCCGATATCCTCCTGGATGATTCCGCAGATGGTACGCAGCGACTCGGGAGTAATACTGCGGAAATACGGAAGCGTCTTATTGGCAATCTCCAGCGCCAGCTTGGACTGCTTCGCGGCAATCCGTTCTTTCTCCCCTTCTACACTCTGCACAAGCGTAACGATCAGCCCGGCACAGATCTGCCCCACTATCATCGGAAAAGCAATCTTGGACACGATATCCACGCCCAGCGAATGGGGATCAGCCATCACCAGAATCAGCGCCATCGTCAATGCCTCGCAGGCCATCCCGGCAGCAATGGCAGCGATCCAGCGGCGTTCAGGCGAAGTGCGCCGGTAGATGATCCCGGATACCACGCCCGCTGTAATGCTCGTAATCAGACACGGGAGCGAGGTCACCCCGCCGATATCGATCAGGAAGCGGTGTACCCCCGAGATGATCCCGGTAATCAGCCCGACCCAAGGGCCGAACAGAATCCCCCCGGCGATAATGGCGATAATTCGCACATTGACCAGAGACCCCTCCACATTAATCCCGCTGTAGGTTCCGAAGATGGCGAACAGGCTGAAGATAACCGTGACAATCGCCAGCTCCTGAGGGGCATGCACCCCTTTGGCAAAAATCTCCTTGAACCGCGGCACCCGGCTCAGGACGAACAGACACATCAGCAGCAGCGCTGCCCGCTCAAACAATTGCAGCAGAATACTCAAATTATATTGCACACTCACGCCTCCATAGGACAAGCTATCGGTCCATTATAAGTTGGGATAATGGTTATAGCAATCTGCGCAGCCGCCGCTAAGGGTTGAGGTAATCCTATTGGATTTCCAAACCAGGCATGTCGTGTTCCCACACTGAGTATAAAAGCCCTTCTATTGCGGAAAATTAACTATTATCGTAAGGTTGTTTTAAAGGAGTGATAGCCTGTGCGTATAGCTTTTTGGATTGTATTTGCCTTTGTTGGCATTTTGATCTTTTGGATAGTGGGCGGCTTAATTGGCCGTAACAAACGAAAGTAATCTATAGGGGCTGTAACAGCCCCTCAAAATAACCGCTGCACCTTTTGATAAATGAGGGAGCCTAGACTGCCAGATCAATCCCCACCACACCCACAATCTCTCCGTCACTGTTCGTAATTGCTCTGGAGAGGGTGATGCAGGAACGCTTCGTAATGGCCGAGACATACGGCTGCGAGACGTACTGCCCTTCCGCCATTGCCCCGTTCCACCAGTCCCGGCGCTTTGCATTCAGCAGCCCGGCCGCAGGCTCGGAGTAGATGAAGGTGCCATCCGTCCGGTTGGACCAGATGGCCTGCACATCCGGCACCTTATTCTTACAGGCCGTAAGAACTCTGCCATGGATGTCCGCATCCCCCGCGCACATCTCCTGCTTGGCTGCTATCTCCTGAAGCACCGTCTGCATTTCCTCAAGCCGCGCCGTATATTGACTCAGCTCAATGACTTCGCGTCCGGCAATGCCATTCACTGACTGCTGCAGGGTCTGAGATTCCAGCAGCAGACTTGCGCTGATCTCATTAAGCTGCCCAATCTGCGTGCGCTGGCGGGTCACCTGCTCCAAGGTCAGGTCTACGCCTGCTATGGTCTCATTGACAATCCCCACTGCACCGCTCAGCTCGCCGGTCACCTCTTCGATCAGACTGTTCTGCCGCTCTGCCGCAGCCGCTGACTCCGTAACTATGACCCCGACTTCCTCCACCCGGGCCGAGATATCCCCGAGGCGCTGCTTCACCTTCGCCACTTCATTCACTCCATGCGCAACCGCTGTCTGCTCCTTCGTGACCGACTCCAGCACCTGCCGTACGCCATGATTGAGATCCCGCAGCACCGCCGTTGAGCGCTCCACGGAATCCCGGCTCTGATCGGCCAGCTGCCTGATCCGGCCTGCGACCACAGCAAATCCGCGGCCCGCTTCCCCGGCCCGCGCAGCTTCAATCGAGGCGTTCAGGGCCAGCAGCGAGGTCTCATTGCCGATGCCTACGATCAGGGCGTTCATCTCCTCCACCAGCGCAATATGTCCGCTTAACACGGTGAATTTGCCCAGCATATCTCCGCTCTGCTCCTGCAATTCCTCCATGACCTCATCTGTATTCTTCAGGGAATCCACCATCCCCGCCATCCCTGTACGTGCTGCCTGCATCGCCATACTCAGCCGTCCGGTCAGCTCTCCAATCTGTCCGGTAACTGCTGCGACTCCGCCCATCCTGGCAAAAGCCCCCTCAATATTGGCCTTCGCCTCATTGCTGCGGGTCTGCAGCTCCACCTCGTAGGCATGCGAATAGTCCGCTGTCTGCTGAAGCCCTTCGGTATGACGGGTAATCTCCTCCAGAGCACCATGCAGCCGGTCCGAGGTGACAACAATTTCATTGCCCAGCCGCTCTACCTTGCTCTGTGATTCCGCCAATTGCCGGGCTCCAACCGCTCCGTTCCGCCCCATATCCAGCGCAAGCCCAGCCAGCGCTACCATCAGCAGCAGATAGACAACCTTATGTACCCAGTACATCTCCATCCATAAGCCATACAACCCCACACCTAGCAGCAAAATAATAACGATAGCGGCCTTGCTCCGGCGAATTCCCATTCTGCACGTTCACTCCACTCTATCATGTTATGTATTCTAACATTATATCAGCAGAGTTAAATTAAGGAAACCACTACTATATAGATTGCACTTATATTTTTTCTGATATGGGATTGCCGTGACTCCATAGAAATTTTGGACTTCCGGTCGCACATACATTTGGTCCGTGTGTCTGTTTGTGAGCATAATGTATGCTGTTTTTCACATACATTCGGTCCGTGCGCCTGCTTGCTAGCACAATGTATACTATTTTCCACATACATTTGGTCCGTGTGCCTGCATCAGAACACAATGTATACTGTTTTTCACATACATTTGGTCCATGGGCCTGCTTGCGAGCACAATGTATGCTGTTTTCCACATACCTTTAGTCCGTGCGCCGCTCTACCAGCCAATTGCCATTCGGTTTTAAGCATAACTCAGCATTAAAGTCATTCTACGAATCATTCAAAGAATACTTATCCCCAAATCTATAGTTTCCTAAAAAACAATAAAAAACAGCCGACCCCCAGCATATGAGGATACGGCTGTCCTTCCGGCGTCATCCCGCCCAGGATTATACCCCTGCCGGTTGTACGCTAACCTCTTGGGCATTCTTCGCCATCATGCCGCGGGCGATCCACACGCCAGCCGCTCCGGCCTGGGCCAATCCGCGGGTAATGCCTGCCCCGTCGCCGCCGCAGTAGAGGCCGGAGATTTCGGTCTCGAACTCATCCGTCAGCTTCGGACGGGCGGAATAGAATTTCGCTTCCACGCCATAGAACAGCGTATGTTCGGAGGCGATGCCCGGGGTTACCTTTTCCAAGGCCTCCACCATTTCAATCAGGCTCTTCATCGTGATGTACGGCAGCACCAGACCCAGGTCACCGGGCACCGCTTCCTTCAGTGTAGGCTCCAGGAACCCTTCCTTAATCCGGGTCTCCGTAGACCGGCGGCCCCGCAGGATATCTCCGTATTTCTGTACAATGACCCCGCCGCCGGACAGATCATTCGCCCGCTTGCAGATCTCCCGGGCATATTCATTCGGCTTGTCGAACGGCTCGGTGAAGGTATGGGAGACCAGCAGCGCAAAGTTGGTGTTCTTCGAGCCCAGCGCTGGGTCCTTATAGGAGTGCCCGTTCGCGGCCATCGCTCCGCTGTGATTCTCCACAACCACATGCCCCGAGGGATTACTGCAGAAGGTGCGGACGCGTGTACCTACGGAGGTATTGAAGATGAATTTGCCCTCGTACAGATGCTCATTGATCTCCCGCATCACCACATCCGAGGTCTCAACACGCACCCCGACATCGACCTGGTTATTGTACATTTTGAGCCTGCGCTTCTTCAGCACCTCGGTCAGCCAGGCCGAGCCGTCCCGACCCGGAGCAATCATCACCAGGCCAGCCTCATGACTCTCCCCGTTCTTCAGCGTAATGCCTGTAATGCGGTGCGTTCCGTTCTCTTTGACGGTAACGATATCTTCAACTTCTGTCTTGTATAACATATCAATGCGTGTCCGCAGATATTCATAGATCGATTTCAGAATCTCCAGGTTCTGCTCGGTTCCGAGGTGGCGGACCTGCGCCCGCAGCAGCTTCAGCCCGGCGGCATATCCCCGCTGCTCGATACCGCGAATGCTCTCCGTAGTCGGATCGGTAATGACCGGGGTTGCCCCGTGCTCCAGGTTGATTCCATCTACATATTCAATCAGCTCCATCACCTTGGAAGGAGGTAGATAATCCGTCATCCAGCCGCCGAATTCGGTGGTAATGTTGAATTTGCCGTCACTGTATGCACCAGCGCCGCCGAAGCCCGCAGTAATGGAGCAGGCCGGCAGACACCCGGCGAATTCCTTGCGGCCGGAGGCGGGCGGACAGAGCTTGATTTTCTCCTCCAGGATCGGGCAGTTGCGGCGGTAGATATCATGTCCCTTGTCCACCAGCAGCACCTTCAGCTCAGGGGCCTTCAGTGTTAATTCATAACAGGCGAATATTCCAGCCGGACCGGCTCCAACAACAATTACATCATATTTACTCATATCTTCTCTGTTCCTCCCAAGGTGAAACGGCTTCGGCCTGCGGTTGACAGGGGCCGCAAAGCGTCTCTGCAGTATATTAGTCCACTTAACCAAGCAGCACACAACAGCACACAAAAAAACCTGGCCTCTTCATAGGTATGCAAAATGCACCCTATTCGTAGCCAGGAATTTACGGTCCCCTGTAGAAACCCCCAAACCTTATCATTGAGGATATACGAACAACTTCACCCGTTATTACGGGGCAATTGGAATTTTACCGAATAAATCCGAATGTGTCAATGATGAATAGCATGAATAGTTCGTGTTTATAGCATTATGCAGAATCACGTACCCAGACAACCTAACAAACACCTTACAAACACGAACGTTATTCCAGACCTATTCCCTGACATAAGACCTAGAAGGAGAAACGAGAACATTGTCGAATATATAAGTACATTGCCACTGGAAAAGAGGAACATCTTATGCAGATCCCGCCCCCTACTCCTCGCCAAATGTATTGGAACCGCGTCCTCCTCAATACCTTTTGGATGGCGCTTTTTGTTTATATGGCAAGCCAGCTATATGTTTACTTATCCATGTGGGGCCACCGGCCCGAGTTGTCCGACAAGCCATATCTCATTAGGCATATCTGGATTCCAGATGCTATTCTGTTCGCCCTGCTGCTGATTCTGGAGGCTGTTCATAAATACAAGCCACTGTTATCCGAATTCTCAATTATTCTTGGAAGCCACCTGTGCGGTATCGTGTTCATCCTGAATCTTAGTTCCGAATATCATGTGAAGCCGCTGATTATGCTGCTTCCGCTGCTGGTGTCGATGATCTATCTGAGGGAGAATTATCTGAGGGCTTCCTCTGTGATCTGCCTGATCTACATCATCATACTATTTCTGAACACCTCTATTACCGATTACACGCTACGCATCCAGAACATCATTATCACCCTGATCCTAGCCGGAACCTCCCTGGCCGGCTTCGGTGTTATAGCCCGAGGCAAGGATCTTATGCGCTCGCTGGAGAATTCGTTGAAGTCAGAGCAAGAGCTGCGCATCCAGAATATTATTATGGACCGGCTGTCCAAGATCGACCCGCTGACCGACCTGTACAACCATAAGACCTTTCATGAGTACCTGGGCTGGCTGATTGACCATCAAGAGAGCAATCCTTTTCCGATGCAGCTGGCGGTTATTGATATCGACAATTTCAAAAAGGTCAATGACCGGTACGGGCACTGGGTCGGAGACATCGTTCTCCGGCAGGTCGCCGCTGTCATGCTCCAGCATATCGGCTCGGATGATTTCGCAGCGCGGTACGGCGGCGAGGAATTCGTGATTATTCTGACATCCAAGACATTAGAGGATTCGGGCCGCATTATGGAGAATATCCTCACAGGAATTGCAAGCCTTCCGATCAGCGAAATGGACAATGAATCGGTTACCGTGAGCATCGGAATGCATGAATATAACGGCGGGGATTCTAAGAGCTCTATCTTTCAGCAGGCGGACGACGCCCTGTACGAGGCCAAGAAAACCGGCAAGAACAAAATCGTCATCTTCTAAGTCCATCCATCCACAAAGTGTGGCTTTAGCTTAAATATAAGAATTTATATGTTGCACACGATAACTTATCCTTCTATTTCTCGCTAAAACGGTACCGTCCTCTAAAAGGACGGCAAAGCCGTTTACACTTGCGATGATGATTCAGGTACTTAGCGGAACCCCCAAACATATGATTTCTATATTTCAAAAAAGCGGGTCCACCGTGCATAGCAGCCTATGCCGGGGACCCGCTTGTCATCTGAACCTGTTCTGATATCTATTCCAGCTCCTCCGCCCCATACCGTCTCTGCGGAACAAGCAGCTCCATGACCTGGCGCTGCGGCACCGGCCGGCTGATCAGATACCCCTGCACTTTATCGCAATGAGCTTCTCTAAGGAAGGCCCACTGGCTGGCATCCTCCACGCCCTCGGCTACTACATCCAGACCCATCTTGTGGCCCAGAGTAATAATCGTCTGCACAAAAGATTCGCTAAAGGCCTTATCGGCCAGGGAATCAATGAAGACTTTATCCATCTTGAGCGTAGAGATCGGCAGCTGCTGCAGATAGCTAAGGGAGGAATACCCCGTCCCGAAATCATCCAGGGCAATCCGTATTCCCCGGGACTGCAGGAACTCCAGCTTGCTGACCGTACTCCCGAACGACTCCATGAAGATAGACTCTGTGATTTCCAGCTCCAGACTGGATGCCACAAGGCCGCTCTCCTCCAGACTGTCCAGCACAATCTCTACGAAATCATCCTGCAGGAGCTGAATAATGGAGATGTTCACCGATATTTTATAAGGAATGCCGGTCCGCTGATGGATGCTGTTCATGAACTTGCAGGCTTCCCGCAGCACCCATTCGCCGATATAGATAATCAGCCTGGAATCCTCGGCGATTTTAATGAAGGAGAGCGGGGAGACAAAGCCGAGGACCGGACTGTTCCAGCGGATCAGAGCCTCGAAGCCTGAGATCAGCCCGGTCTCCATCTGCACCTGCGGCTGATAATGCAGCTCGAATTCGTTATTATTCATCGCACTGCGCAGATGCTTCTCAATATTCATCCGGTCATTGAAGGCGGTATGCATCGATTTATCATATACGACGTAGGTGCTTTTCCCCTCTTCCTTGGCCCGGTACATCGCTACATCGGCGTTCTTCAGAATCTCTTCCGTCGTCTCGCCGTCTTCCGGGTAGAAGGAGATCCCGATACTGGAGGACACATACAGATTGCTCTCACCGATAAGAAAAGACTTGCGGAACGCACGCATAATATCCTCGGCCAGATTAAGCACATCCACCCGGCTCTCAATATCCTTGAGGAAAATCACAAATTCATCTCCGCCCAGCCGCGACAGCAGATCCTCCTCACGCACTACAGACTGGAGCCGTTCGCTGGCCTTGCGGATCAGAATATCACCGGACTTGTGTCCAAGCGTGTCATTGATGTATTTGAAATTATCCATATCTACGAAAAGCAGCGCCGCACTGCCTCCCGTCCGGCGGAAATAACTCTCCATCGTCTCCAGCAGACTGAGCCGGTTCGGAAGATTGCTGAGCGAATCCATATACGCCAGGCGATGCATATTCTTCTGATTCTCCAGCAGCATATCATATTGTCCTACAATCTCCTGCTGGGTCGCTGTAAGCTGCTCATAAGTCGCCTCCAGCTCCTGGTAGCTGTTATTCAGCTTGAATTCTGCCTGCTTGCGCTTGCTGATATCGATCAGGGAACCGAGGAACAGGACGATCTGATCCTTCGGGTCAACGATTGCCTTGCCCCGTACCTCGAACCAGATGTACTCCCCCTGCCCTGTTCTCATCCGGTATTCGGTTTCATAGATCGGGGTCAATCCGGTAAGATGCTCCTGTCTGGCCTTGCGCGCGGATTCCTGATCGTCCGGGTGAATAATGCTGAGCACGCCTCCCTCGAAGGAGTTGATCTCCGCCTCGGTATACCCCATCACCTCGTACCACCGGTCTGAGAGCTTGTAGAAGCCGCTGTCCCAGTCCAGCTCCCACATGTACGCACCAGAGCCTTCCGAAGCCAGGCGGAACCGCCGTTCGCTGACCCCCAGCTTATTGAACTGATCCTGCAGCTCTACCTCTGTGGCCGCCAGCTCCTCATATGTAGACTCCAGCTCCTCGTAGCTAAGCTGCAGCTTAAGCTCATTCTGCTTACGTTCATCGATATCGATGCCGACCAGTACGAAGATATCCTCCGCCTGCTCGTCCATTCCCTTAATGAGGGCTGTGCGGACGGAGAAATAATGCGCACCCGGAGAATGGCCGGGAAGCCTCAGCTCGACATTGGTCACATAATCCCGGGCTGCCGCCCTGGCAAGGAGATCTCTAAGCACGGCTGCACCGTCTTCCAGGCCGGGCAGCTCTTCTATGCTTACGCCCAGCACCTCCTTCTCCTCCAGCCCGGTCATCATCTCGGCATATTTATTGAAGCGCACGCTCCGCTTGTCCCCGTGAACAGCCCACACAATCACTCCGGCATTCTCGATCACATCCTTGAAGAATTCCTGTTCGGAGTGAATCGTACGGCGCAGCCGCCGGATATACATCCGGAGCAGGACGGCACCGAATACCAGCAGAATGGTCCCGATGGAGAATACGGTAAAAATCCGGTTACGCATCTTTTCATTATAATGGTCGGAATGCACGAAGAAATACTGCTGGTACAGCTCTTCGAAGGCACCTGAGCTCACCAGACGCTCTAGCCTTGCATTGACGTAGGACACCAGCTCCGGCTTGGACTTGCTGATGCCGTAGGCCACATCCTGCGGATACAAATTGCTCATTTTGCGGATAATATTACCGGTTAAGCCCTGTTCTACAATCAGATAATCGACAACCCCCTGATTCTCGAACAGCAGGTCGATCTCCCCCTGACGCAGAGCGTCCAACGCATCCGGTACGGTTGCATATTCTATGTATTCTGATGGCGGGATACCCGCCTCGTTCTGCAGGATGGTCTCTGCATATTGTCCTTTGCCAACACCGATCTTGTACTTACGGAGTGTGCCCAGCGTCACGTCAACCTGGAGTTCCTGACGCGAATAGACAGAAATATAGCTTTTTAACACGGGTCTCGAGAAAAGAATGTTCTGCTTCCTCTCCTCGCTGACAGCCATAAGCCCGGTAGTATCAATCCCGCCCTCACTCAGCCGCCGGTACGTCTGCTCCCACTTCCCGGTGCTGTAGTGGACAAGATATTCGTTCTTCTCAAAGATCATACTTGTCAGGTCAATATCGAAGCCCGTCAGATAACCATTCTGTATGTACTTATAAGGTGGATACTCCAGTTCTGCCTGGTACTTAATTTCCTGTCTTTCGGCATAAGCGGCAGCGGGGTGTGCAAGCATGAGCACAATGCTAATTAGAAGCAACAATTTACACCGCTTCATCGCAATTCTCCTTTATCCCAAGTAAGATCGGCATAACTATGTATACAAGCTTATTCGACAAAATATGGTAGGGTTCCTGCTCCTTTTTTCTCATTTCCGATAAATTGTGCACATCCTGCGGTTTCATATCCTTAATTCTTTAGTGCATCATCTTAGATTTAATCAAAAACTTTAGATTTGTATTGCTTTTTGCGGTTAAAGTGTGGATAATAACAGTAACGGTTGATAATGATTATCATTATTGGATGTACAACATTCATTATTTTCTATATTTGAGCTAAAAGGAGACTGAACCCCCATGAACGCAGCCACTACCCGGACCGCCCTGCAGGTTGACGATTACCTGGACCTGCTCAATCTTGCTGTGAAAGTCGGAGATATGAAATGGCAGAAAGAAATCAAGTCCCGGTTGCAGTATATCCTGTGCCTAGAGACCAGATAGCCCATTTCATACAGAAATAGATGAATATAGCTTACTTCTTATACAAGAGGCGGTTCCAAAAGCCATGAAATGGCTGCTGGAACCGCCTTTTGATTTGGAGCAGGATCAACGTGAGCACTTGGGTGGACGCTATCTCCCGTCAATTCCGGGGTACCTGCATCTGCGGGGCTCAGAATGTGTAATGATATAGTATAATGATCAGCATACTACAATGAACAATAGCCTATAGATCGGAGTGTGTCAGATTGAGAAAAAACCTCACCCTCGCCTTGGTCCTGATATTATCCCTGCTGTGGATTCCAGGGGTCTATGCTGCAAATATTCCTGCACAGCAAGGAGTAATTACGGATGAAGCCCGGCTGCTGTCTGCCCAAGAAGTAGAGAACCTTACCGGGTTAGCCACTACAGGCCGTTACACCTTCCATGTCTTAACCGTTGATTCGCTGGCCGGAAGCAACATGTCCAGTTATGCCGCCGATGTATATGATACCTGGGGGCTGAAGTCCCGGGACATCCTGCTCCTCATCGCTTATGAAAATCAGCTGACTGAGATCAGCTTCATTAACCCCGGGCTGCAGGATGCGCTCGATGCCTGGTCCTTACAACAGGGCGGAGCTGCAGGTAACGCAGCAATTAACAAGGTGCTGGAGAAATATTTCAATCCTTATGCCAAAAACGGAGATATCCCTGAAGGCATACGTTCTGTGATCCAGCAGATGCAAGCCATTGGCAGCAGCGGACAGAGCAGTAATACCGGCAGCGGTGCGGCAGGCGGTGCGGATGCCGGTACGGCAGGAGCTGGCTCCAGTCCTAACGGCAGCAGCAGCAGATTCCCTCTCCTGCCGGTCGCAGGCGGTCTTGTCTTGGCCGCGCTGCTGATATTGCTGCTATATGTGGCAATTACCGGAATGCGCCGCCGTAAGGGACTGTCCGTGCAGCGTGAGCAGCTCGCCGACCTATTGGTACGGGCGAACCGCGCTCTGGAATCCCTTCAGCCTTTCCAGGGGATTGTGCAGGGCAAGACTGGTGAGAGGGTCGAGGGCATCTCGAAGCGCCTGACCTCCCGGCTGGTCGAAATCTCTGCATTGCAGACCGCCGGGCAAGCACCATTGCCGCCGTTCTACCGCTTGTCTGCGCTTAAGGCGGCGGCAGAGCAGCTTCAGCAGACAGAGGGGGAATTCCGTGCCTCCCTGGAGGAAGAGGAGAAGAATATCGCAGTCGTCAGCGACGCCGACCGGAACGTCAAGCAGCAGATCACCGAGCTGAAGCAGGCTGCCCCGGAGCTTGAAGAACAGCGGCAGCAAGCGGCCCTGGAGACGGGCTATACGCTTGAGGAGATTGCCCAAAATCTTCAGGAGCTGGCCGAAGAGACGGCCAAGGCAGATCAACTGGAGCTGTTCGACCCCATTGCTGCCCAGGAGATTACTGCACAAGCTAAAAAGCGGCAACAGCAGATTGAGCAGGATATGCAGGATGTGGGGACCTTTGACGATAAGCTGAAGGCCTTCCCCGGTGTCCTGGCGACTACCCGCAGCCGGATTGCCGGGCTGATCGACCAGAACTCCCTGCACAATATGAAGGTTAAGCCTTACGACAGCCTGGAGCAGGCTTCCGCTGCCGCCAGTTCCATGGAAGCGCCGCTGCACAGCGGCGATATGGACGAAGTGCGCCGGATTGGCGCTGACATGGATGCCCTTCTGACTGAAGCCGTGGCCATGACGGAACGCCAGGCTATGATCCGGCAGAATAACCTCAAAGATCTGGAGACTGTACGCAGCACATGGGCAACGCTTAGCCAGCGGCGGAACGAATTACAGAGCCGGCTTGCCGGGGCGAAGAACCGGTTCGCCCGGAAGCACCTGGACGCTCTGGAGCAATTGCTTGAGGAGGCCGGAGGCACGCTGCGGCAAGGCGCGGCGGAAGTGCCTCAGCTTGAGACCTGGACCAGCGATGCACGCGGAGAGTATGACAATGCCCGCAGCGGGCTGGACCGGCTCCTTGCTTTGCAGGATGAGACGGCAAGCAGCATGAGTAGCATGAGCAGCAGTTTGGACACTCTGGAGGAGCGCCTCGACAGCTTGAGCAGGCTGTTCACAGAAGGGCAGAGCCGGGTGGATGCCGCCTACAAACTGCTGCACAGCAGAGGAATTGCCTCGCAGAACCGCTTCCAGCTATCACTGCTGCCAGAATATACCGAGCTGGAACAGCGTCTGGCCTCAGGTCCCTACGATCTGGATCAGCTGGAGGAGACAGGACGCTCCTATGCTTCACAGATTGCTTCCTTCGTAGAAGAAGCGAACCGGCTGGTCCGTCAGAAGGAAGAGGCCGAACGCGCAGCCCAAATGGCCATGCTGCGGGAGCAGCAGCGCCGGGAACAAGCCCGCAGACGCAATTCCGGCCCGCCGGGCGGAGGATTCGGCGGCGGGCTTGGCGGCGGACGCTCCTCCGGCGGCTCTTCTTGGGGCGGCGGCGGTGGCGGCGGACGTTCCTCCGGCGGCTCTTCGTTTGGCGGCGGCAAATCCGGCCGAAGCTCCGGCGGCTCCAAGTGGTAAGCAGCCGACTGCCGCTACAGCACATCCTCACCCTAACAGGTGGGTGATGTAACAACTTATTTTGGGCCATCAAGCGAAATCAGGGGCATTAGTGTCCCTGATTTTTGCTTTCTATGTACTTCCTCCGGACCCTGCGCCCTCACGCTAGCACATTGTATTTGGTTTTTCTGTGAAAATACGTCTGGCGCTGCGATAAACGCACGGCCTACGCCGCGCTCCCAGTCCCATTGTGGTCGGTTTTTCGATTACATTTGGCCTGCGCGGCGCACCCAGTCCCATTGTGTTTGGTTTTCCGTTAAAATATGTTAAATAAATGAAAAGACGATGTTCTGTTTTTTAGCCACGCTGCTCATTTTCATGCTGGAGTTGTGCCTTGAAAGACATGTTTGTTTTCGCATACATTTGCCCACTTACCCTCGCCAGCACCGATTGTATTCGCTTTTCCACATACATTTGCCCTAGGCCTACCTGCGAACGCACAACAGCGATCCCCCGGTAACCGGAGAATCGCTGTTGTGTCATGTTATTGCCGTTCAGTGAGACTCATCCTCCAGAAACGGCTTGTTCACATAGTAATACATCACGCCCATTAGCACGCCGCCGCCGATCAGATTGCCTAATGTGACCGGGACGAGATTATGCACCACGCCTCCCCAGGAGATCGTACCGGGGTGATCCAGGACGAGAGCAATCGCGAAGGTACACATGTTGGCAATACTATGCTCGTACCCCGAGATGAAGAAGCAGAACACGAACAGCACCATGGCGAACATTTTGGCACCATCGTTCTTCATTGACATCGGCACGAAGAAGGCCAGACAGACGAGCCAGTTACAGAGAATCGCCCGGAAGAACAGCTGCATCGCCGGTGCTTCCATCTTATGGGCCACCACATTCAGCAGGAACCCGTTGACAGAGGAATCATAGAACAATCCGGTCAGAAAAATAAGCAGGGCAAACGCCGTAGCCCCAAGAATGTTGCCCAGATAGCTGACGACCCACATCCGCACAACCTCAGTCCATGCCAGCTTGCGCCTCAGTGCCGCATAGGTGTAATAAAAAGTGTCCCCGGTAAATAAATCTCCTCCACCGTAGGAAATCAAGATGATGGCTGCGCCGAAGGTGATCGCAGCCATCGGATAGGTCATCGGCGATTGTTCCATATAGAAGAAGTTGCCGGTCTTAAAGGCTACGATCACGCCGAATCCGATAAACATGCTGGCGAGCATGGCCCTGGCAATGTACCGCCATACGCTTTGCCGGAAGATCTTCTGTTTCTTAAGTGCAAGCTTCTCTACCTGCAGCAGTGCCTCGTTCTCCATTTGACCCTCCGTATTCACTTTATATTTTCAGTGGTGCCGGAAGACTGATGTACAGCCTCCAGCTATTATACCCAATAAACCACTGGAAATTGCTTGAATCACAGAGCATCAATAATTTATGGATTCCGTTCACTCCCCGCACCCTTGTTACAGGTTGTTATCCTCCCGTTCATTCAGGCTGGCAATCGCCTCCGCCTTCTCACTGCTGGCTACGACGATAAGCACCACGATCAAGCATCCCAGAATCATCCCGCTTATCCCCTCTTTCTCCACAGGTCGCCTTAGTGACAACGTATGTGGAGGAGCGGGATAATATGAGTAGGATTAGCGGAGAATCAGTCAGTCAAACCGCCAATATAATAATTAAGCGCCTTATAATTAGCATCATAGAACAGGATAATGTAGTCTTCCGGCTGTCCATTCCGCGCCGCATCATCAGATAACTGAATTCGCTCATAAGGATAGATACTGTTAGTATTCCGGTAATCATTTAAATACTGTACTGCAGATTCTGCAGAGAATTCTTGCTTAGCTGCTGCCAACGCTGATTTAGAGGTCGCTGTGAAATAGACCGCCTCGGGATGCGTTTTCTGATAATCTTTTACAGATACATAGTCTATACGGGTACCGTTATTATAATCCCGGACCAGCTTAACTCCATCCCCAATCTGTGCCGCCGTTCCGTCCCACACCGGCCGCTTCGACGAGAAATCTACAAGCTTGGTGGTATAACGTATTGCTTGCCCTGCCTTATTAAAATAGACCACTGTAACGTAATTCTGTCCGCTCTTATCTGTCACCGGAAGAACTACTGAATGAATGTCAGCAAAATCAAAT
Source organism: Paenibacillus silagei (assembly GCF_017874735.1). Taxonomy (GTDB): domain Bacteria; phylum Bacillota; class Bacilli; order Paenibacillales; family Paenibacillaceae; genus Paenibacillus_AQ; species Paenibacillus_AQ silagei. The sequence continues at coordinate 172,930 of NZ_JAGGLV010000014.1, read as the reverse complement.
TCCCCATAAGGGCTTGGTTGTGCTAAATCCTCTGCACGAACAGGATTGGCTGTAATGTAATACGAGAAGCTGCCTATGCTTCCCTTCAACTCATCCGGGAAACCCATCCAATTCATACTTATTGTCTTGCCGTTGAATTGATTATACCCATCAATAATTACGGATTGAACCAGATCCATATTTTGAAGTGGTCCCGATCTCTTGGCGTCCATAAGAGCTGATACAGCATTCTTAAGCTTAGTCTTGCGTTCTCCCCAATTGAAAGAATCATCAAACGGCAAGTAGGCTCTATAAGCCCTGTTAACTGCATCTTCATCCATTAAAGTTACATTCAAAGGAAGCTCGTCAATTCTTTTCATGGCTGCTTCTAATTTCAGGTCTGTGCTAAGCATCACCTTGCCGGTGTAATAACCCAATGGCTTCATCTCGGAATCGAGGAAAATAATGGTGTATTCATCTTCGTTATATGTTTTGAAATTATATAATGTGTCATAGGCAAACGGGATATAGCCCGGTGATGAAGCACCTACTGCTGTATTAGAGGATACTGTGGCATCAACCACACTGACCCAGCCGTCTCTGTACACTTTACGCGAAGCATGAATGATATCATTCAATTCCAAATTCAGGTTACTGTCCATATAGTACTTCGGGGTAATTGTATATCCCACTGCTCTTCCGCCAAATTGCAAAGCAGCATCTTCCACATCAATAGTATCCCGATAATATACTTGGGAAGACACTGTGCTGAATTTCTCCTGGGTAATAGTCACACCACTGTTCAGTAACATTATACTGCTATAAGCCTCAGTAACTGAGGGCTGCAAATTCACCTTTTGAGTATAGAATCCGGTCACTTCATTAGATGAATTCCGTACCACAACTGAGACATATTTATCGCCTGCTGTGCCAATCCTGCTCTTTGGAATCGAAACACCGGTATATGTCAGCGTCTTCAACGAGTATCCCGTACTAATAGAAGCGTACTGGAGATTGGTAAGCTCCCAGCGGAGATCTCTAGAGCTGATCGGCTTCGCTGTTACATAATAAGTTATCTGGTCATTTAGACTGATAGTGCTTCCAATCACCCTGCTATAATCAACTTCTAGATAAACAGCATTCGTAACTGAATCGTCAGGGCGAGAGGTGATGCTGATATCCAGCGCCGGAAGCTCCTTGACCGGTAATTCATTAACAGGTTCCGGGCTTGGTGTCGGTGTCGGTGTTGGAACCGGCGTTGGTGTTGCCGCCGGAGCCTGGGTTGGTGTCACCTGAGGACCACCGCCCCCGCCACTACCGCCGCCACTTCCTCCCGCAGCTGCAGCAGCAGTTGCAGTTGGTGCAGCTGTAGCTGCGGGAGTAGCCGATGGTGTTACGGCTGGAGCAGGCGTCACCGCTCCCTGTGCAGATTGACCCGTTCGGGAGACTGCCGCATCGATCAGCGCTAAGGATTCTGCACGGGTCAAGGCTTTGACAGGCCCGAAGGTTCCATCCGGATACCCTTTAAGCACCTTCGCTGTGACTGCGGCAGCAACACTCCCTTTACTCCAGTATGCAATCTGGCTTGCATCACTGAATACTTCCAATACCTCTATACTGCCCGCGTCCAGCTTCAGCAGCTTGCTGACTATAACTGCTGCTTCCTGGCGGTTAATCGGAGCATTCGGGCGCATCTCATTGTTGAAGCCCTGGATATATCCAGCCGCTATAGCCTTCGCAACCTCACTATACGCCCAGCTGGTAGACGGCACATCGGAGAAATTCACCTTACTCTGTTCCGTAAAATGATAAGAACGGTTAATGAGCGTCATGAACTCCGCTCTGGTTATGGTCTGGTTCGGTTTAACCGATCCATCCCCGAAGCCTCTAAGCAAGCCGTTATCCAGCCAGCTCTGAATCGTCTGCTGCGCCCAATGTCCCTCATAATCCTTTGTCCCTGCTGACTGGGCTGCCGCTGTCCCCATAGAACCAAACAGCATCCCCGCTCCGACTATACCTGCCAATATTCCCGTTAACTTCCTGATCATCAATACTCTCCCCCTGAATGTACGACTGAACCCATCTCATAATATCTTACCGGAATATATTAGTAAATTAGAAATTTAACAACAAAAAAAGCCCGCCGAATCCATATCAGCAGGCTTGGTGCATTATTCAAGTTATTTTACCGGCCCAGAAGCAAACCCTTAATTCAAAAAGCTGCTCAGCCCGCTCTCCGCCTGCTTCAAAGCCTGCGGCTGTGAGCCTTCGTTAAGCCCGAGCCGGTTGTTCAGCTGGGTGTTGATGGTGGTCATTTTGGACGTATAGTCCTGACAGCTCTCGATGATCCGCCGGTTGGACTGCTCTGAGGTATCCAGGGCGCTGAGCAAGTCGCCAATAGCCTGATTCACGGCTTCCAGCGACATGGACGGCTTGGAGAGCAGCTCCGTTGTCTTCTCTGTCGTCGTGCGCAGCAGCCGCGCATTCTCCTTGAACTGGTCCTCGATGGTCTTGTTGGTGGCTTCGACCGCATTGATGACATTCTCCTGATCGGCCAGGGACATGGCAATCATCGCCGAGACGGTGATCAGGTTAGAGGTCTTATCGATCGCGTTGTTTACGGAATCAATCAGCTTGTCATTATTGTCATTGATGATATCCGTTGCCGCAATCGCCTGATTGTAGAGCAGAATCATCTCAGTCATGGACTGAATCCGCACCATGACCTTGCGCAGCCCCCGCTCCAGATACGCTTTGCGGAATTCATTCTCGGGCTTGGCGATCTCCACCTCGAACAGCTCCTTCAGCTTGTTGCCGAAGGCGATCTTGGTCTGGAGGTTATAGATCTCCTCCATGGAGGTACGCTTCAACTGGCGCATGTTAACGATGCTCTCCTCTAGCGTATCCCGGCCGTCACGCAGACCGGTGATAATGGCATCAATGTTGGTGCGGACCGACTGATATTTGTATACATAATTTTTAAGCGGGCTTTTGCGCAGCATTTTGCCGAAGAAGCTGACATTTTTGCTCTGCTGAAGGGTCTCGCACTCATTGCGCAGCTTCATAATCATATTGGGCACTTCCACCCGCTTGCCGCTCATCAGGTCATTGACGGGGCGGTCCAGCAGCTTCAGCGTCTGGCCTGCCTTCTCCTGCGTCTTCACCCCAAGCTTCCCGATATCATCCATCAGGGAATCCAGTGCCACCGTGTCAGTCTTGGCCACCTGCTCAATTAACTGGGAAGCCTCCTGGACTACCTTCTGCTCATCTTCTTTTCTAAGCTCAATTAACTGCGTGGACATGGCTATCCTCCTCCTATAATTCGGAACTGCTGTAGCGCTGATGAATCAGTTCCGCCTTGGTCTGAAGTTCCATCAGGTCTTTGTGCTCGATCGTCGACGCAATATCGGATATTTTGGCATCGACATCACGCAGACCGTTCAGCAGCATTCTCCGGTTTCTTGTCTTGGCTTCGCCGCCCAGGCGCAGGAACGGGTTGATTACTCCATTAAGGTCCTTCAGCACCAGCCTGCGGACGGTATGGTTAATCTCACCGTTACCCAGCTCCTGCAGCAGCGGAATGACGCGCTGCAGCCTGGCGAACAGCGCCAGCGACTTCTCGACAATTTCATTGTCCAGCGTATCCTTCTGCCCTTCGGAGATGATCATATCCTCCAGGATGCCCAGATACTCCACCACCGGAGCGAACTCTGCTCCGATCTGTATGTCCTCCCTGTGTCCGGCACCCGAATGGGCCGGGGAGGCCTGTCCCGCAGCAGCAGGAGAGGCAGTGGCAGCAGACGAAGCCTGCGGCGCGGCGGAGGATGCCGCCGGAATGGCCTGCGGCTCCTGTCCGGCAGGAATCACCTCTACCGGGAGATTCACTTTGGTGCGCCTGAGCTCCGGCACTGCAAGTGCTGCCCCGATTACCGGAAGCAGCAGCGAGACCAGCTCAGGCAGGAAGCCGCTGGTCAGTACGGCTACAACATAACCGGCACCGGCATACGCCAGTACTTTGAATTTAGCTTGCATTCCTTCTCACCTCTTATGAGCGTGAATGCTACACGCTCAATTCACGGAATCCGTAATGACGGATTCTCCGTTTATTCTCATGATCAGCGGCTGCTCGACATGGCTGGCCAGGACGTTATGCTTGAACGATGCAGGCAGAACCTCGCCGCCGAGCGCGCTTTTGACAGCAAGATAAGGGAAATTGATTCCGGACAGACAGGAGATATGCAGGCCGCCGGACATCCGCGGGTTAATCTCCAGCAGCTTGGGGACGCCACCGCTGTATTTCATCTGGATATTGAAATTGAACGGAATCCGGTACGTCTCAGCCACCCTGCGGGCCACCTCCGCAAGCTCCGGGATATACTCCATCAACCGCAGGCGGCCGCCTGCCTTACGGCGGGGAACTGCGGCCAGCAGCCTGCCCTTCTCATCTGACAAGCAATCAATACTATATTCATATCCCTCCAGCAGCTCCATCACCATCAGGTTAGGGAAGCTTCCGGCTTCATCAAGGATGCGGTAAGCCTCCTCGAAGGAGATCAGCGGAGTCACATGGCCGAACAGCTCCTCCACGGGACTGCGGTCATTATCTATGATCCGGAATCCGAGTCCGCCCTCCGTCTCGGTAGGCTTGAAGCAGACCTTGTGTCCTTTGGCTGCGAGATCTTCATAAGCTTCCCTGAACTGCTCCGCATTACTAACCACATGATAATCAGGAATCGTCATAATCCCGGTGGTCTTCACGCTCTCATAGAACTTGCCTTTGTCCATGATCATCTCCAGCAGATCCAGATCACGGCAGACCAGCACCTTCGTTCCGATCTCATCGAACAGCGAAGCATGCAGCGCGATATCGAGCATATGCAGCCGGGGGATGAAGATATCTATCTCGTTCCGGCGGCAAAAATCAACACAGAACTGCACATATTCAATGCCTTCGAGCGCCGGCTCGGTTCCGGCCACATCCGCGCCTTGCAGCGACATATGGTGGATATCCGGGTGGGTGGCGAAGATTTGCACCGGAATCCCGTCTTCGTTGCTCCGGATGAGATTCATATAGTGATAGGCAACAGAGAACCAGCGGTTGAAATATATATTTACCTTTTTCATGGTGGCGGTCCAACTCCCAATGCTGTCAAATGTGTATAAATCCTGTGAACATACTGCATAATCTCATCCGCGGCAAATACCCCCGGCCGCTTAGTAAACGGATACTCTAAGTGTACTAAACCCGCCTGCTGCTCGGCAAATATTTCTCCGTGGCAGGGAGCTATGGCATAGTCGGCGGCGGCGAGCAGGCTCTTGTCCAGAAGAGAGTCACCGGAGGCGACCATCGGCTCTGAATGCACGGTGCGGCGGACATGAAGAATGGCATCGCTTTTGTTCACCGCCTCCGGCACGATATAGAGCTTGCGCCCCTGCAGGGATACTCTCCAGCCAAGCTCACCCAGCCGTTGAGACATCCGGGCAACCTCCTCAAGCGGCAGCGAATCCCGGTGAACCACGAACGTATAGAACAGCTCATCGCAGTACCGCCGGCTAATGATCCATTCTTCCCGGACAACAGCACGCACGATGCTCTCGGCCTCTTCCGCCGCAGCGGAGCCGCGTTCCACCGCTCTGCCGACAGCCGTCCGCCAATCCTGGTCCACTATCCCGTTCACAAGAATATTGCCGCCATTGCTGGTAATGGCATAATCCGGAATGACCGTCTCCTGGAACAGGTTAATCCGCCGGTACTGGGCAATGGTACGTGTAGTCACCGGCATGAAGACGATCTTCGCCGCCAGCTCTTTCAGTGTAGCCAGAGCCTGCTGTGAGATATACGATACCACCTTGCCGTCAACAACCTCTGCCGGAACCAGACCCGGGGTATCCTCAGGAACGCCTATCGCGCTAAGAGAGTAGATCAGCGTGCGGTCCAGATCGCTGGCGTAGATCATTCACTCTCCCCTTTCAGCGGCTTGATGATTCCGCAGCAGGAGTAGGTCAGCCCGGGATAGACCTCTACCGGCACGCCCCGGTCCTCCGCCAGCAGCAGAATATGCCGCAGGTTGGGATTGTCCAGCCTGTCAACAAGGATTCTCCAGGGCACTCTCCGCAGCAGCACACGTGTCGTCTCCCCCACTCCTGGCTTCACCAGATTGATATTATCGATGCCGAAGGTATCCTGGATACTGCGGATATCGGCCAGCCCCTGCCAGGTAATCTCCGGCGGATGCTCCAGCATCTCCGCAGCCTGCGCAAGTGCCTCTGCTGCTACTTCCGCGAAATACGGGGTAATCGCTTCAACGAATACGTTGGACAGATCACTGTCCAGCCATTCCTTGTAGAATTTGGCCCCGTGGAATTCCTCTGGCCCGATCAGATCATCACGGAGCACTGTACGGCTCATCAGGCCGGACACCGTGGAGTTCAGGCAGGCGCTTGGAATCAGATAATCCTCCCGGGTGCCGTAGGTTCCCGAGCAGTGCCCGGGATCTGCGAGTACCGCCAGATCATCATTTAGCGTAATGCCATATTTCTTATGCATACTCTCACAGGCCTCTATCAGCACCTGCCGGATGGCCCCCTTGCCGGTCCAGCCATCGATGAATTGCAGTTCGGCATCCTGTCCATGCTGCTGTAGCATATAGAGCACCGCATTCTCATCAATCCCCTTGCCGCGGATAATCGAGATGCTGTAATGCGGCAGATCCGCTCCATATTTCTCAAGAATATAACGTTTGATCAGCACCCCGATAGGTGTGCCCGCTCTCGCCAAAGAGACCAGCACCGTATTCGCCGTTCCCCGCCGGGCTACAATCATCTCAGACACCACAGCTACAGCCAGCGCCACCTTCTTCGCGGTCTGCTGCAGCGTCTCATGAAACAATTCGATATACTGCTCTGTCGGCTGGTACTCCACCGGAAGCATCTCCGAATAATGCACACCGGACTGGATCGCTTCCTCCCGCTCGGCTGTTCCCCGCTCCAGGGATACATTGCTTAGATCCTTGAGCAGGAAGGTAACGTCGGAAGCAGGATAGCTGCCCAGTGCCACCGGAGGGGATATTGTTCTATTGTGAATGGCTTCGATATCTATTCCCTTCATAGCCCTGAGCCTCCCGTATCTGGTTCTGAGCTGAGCACAACAAGATGTACCTTATTGCCCGCCAGCCTCTGTAAAATATCCGTCATCGGCGCAATCCGCTGCCGGGGCACCTCTCGCTCCAGCAGGACGAAGATATCATCATACTGTCCAGGTTCAACATTATAGATGAAATTCAAGATCTCCGTATCCCCTGCGGATGGATACGCGGACGCGCTGTGCACGCCGTAATCCGCACGCCGCTCGGGATGGATCGGACTGCGGGTGGAGGACTGATGAGACACGCCTTCACCCATCTCCGCCGCAATCCGCATCGGCAGATACATGAACTCGCCTACTCCCATCACCAGGGCACGGGCGCCTTCCCGCAAGCTCCGGAGCTGCTCGGCCACGCGGCTTACACCGGCATCAAGCTGCACATTATCCTCAGATTTCAGGCCAAAGCGGCCGCTGAGCTTCAGATATGCCGCCGGATTGATCACGCCTTGTGCATCCACAGAGGTTACAGGCAGCCGCTCCAGGCCGTCCCGCACATAAGTAGTTACAAGCTCTGCACCTGTGGTAGCAGCGGCTCCGTTATCAGCTGCAGGCTGCAGCAGCGGAACCCCCTCAACCTTAATGCTTCCCTGCAGCAGGGATAGAGCGGTAATCCGTATCCCCAGCTCCTGCTCCAGCTCACGGTTCGCCTGAATATTCGCCTCGCTCCGCCAGTCGAGGAGCGAAGCCACTACATATTCGCGGCGCGGGAATTTCGACTGAATGTCCCGGATGATGTTGACCGCCGTATTGCCGGTGGTAATCTCATCATCCACCAGGATGACCGGTTCAGTCCCTGACAGCAGGCTGGCATCCAGCGCGTAACAGAGGTGGTCCATCGCATGGGAATGCTCCTCCACGAAGGTCACCACCGATTCCAGCTCAGGAATCATCTCGCGCGTGGTATGAATATAAGACGCGCCGCCGGCGAATGCATTATACATGCTGTGGCCCAGGGCGGTAGCGGTTTCGGCGAACCCGATAAACAGAACCGGCTCAGGCAGAGCCAGACGTGCAGCAAGCAGCGCATGATAAGCTTCTTCCGCATACTCAGGATGGATCAGGCCATGAACGGCCTGGTTCATCAGCGGGTCCATAACCTCCCGGTCAGCGGTATCCCCACTCATCTCCAGATACAGGAGCAAGGCGAGTGCCGCTCCGCTAAGCAGCGGGGTATAGGGCCCTACGGGAATGTGCTTGCCAAGCACTTTGCTGACGAACAGGAAGGAGCGCTTCTTATTGATTCGTGCAGCCATGGAGAACAAGGACTCCACAGGCATATGAAAAGGATTGGAGGTTTCTGTTACCGTAACCTGCAGATTCTCGACGATATTAAACGTGTGTGTATTCGTTCTCGGGCAGTAATCCGACAAAATGCTGTTGTTCATGTAACACCCCGTATATTTGAGATCGTAATAAAATTCGTCTGGCCCAGTTCAAATGAGGCTTGATTTCATTCATTTTATTATAGTATTCACTCTTGAACACGCCGCGGCTGCCATCGTTGCTGTCTACAATACTTAAGGCATCCACATACTCTTCATGCATTACGGTATACATCGCCTGCACAGGTCTGAGGTGGGAAGGGTGGATAATGGTTTTGCCCACAATGCCGTTCTCCTTGTCCAGAATTACTTCCCGGATCAGCCCGTCCATCGAGCTTGAAATGAAGCTGTTGCGCATCTCGCGGCCATGCTTGCCGTAGGTATCCTCGAAGGGCGTCTCCCGCAGCTGCGGGCGGAGGACCCGGTGTCCTTTGCTGGCAAAATACTCCCACACAGGACCCGAGATCACGTATCCTTCCTCCACACGGCCAAATACGTTAATGATATCCGACATGCAGTCGCGGATCGGCGTCAGGTCATAGATGCTGATATCCGGGCTGCGCCGCAATCCGAACAGACTGGAGAAGTCTGTAGCCCCAATCCGGACATTCAGCACATACTCGCGGTATTGCCCCAGCAGATCCCGGACCCCAAGCAGAGTGTCCATCCGGCTCTCCCGGTAGATGATCGGTGCATTCTCCAGAATCGGCATCCCGTACAGCACCGGGGCTGAATAGCTGCGTGTGTCATTGTAATCGGCAATGGCCTCGAAATAATCCGTACCGTTCTCTACGGAGAACTTGGGGAAGACGAAGCCGGTCAGCATGGTGATTAATGATCCCAGCCGAAAGATCAGATCCCGCAGCTGTGCAGGGTTACGTACGCGGATGAACAGCAGCGGAAGACTGCCGCGCTGGTCCGGCTCATTCTCCGCATAAGCGGACAGAAATGCCAGATGCCTGACGATGGATTCTTCGGCATAATCCACTTCACCGTCCCCGATGGCATCCTCCAAATCTATGATTACCGTGATAAGCCCCGAGGCTCTCAGCTTAATAATATCTTCGGCAACACTGGCACGGGTGGCCGGCATATAAAGGGCTGCTCCGACGGCATAAGCCAGTAAATCCTTGCGGGTAGTATGATCAAATGAAACCGGCGGAACATGGAATAATGAGGCTTCCTGTTCTTGTGTGAGGTAATCGAAATATCTCAAGGCCCTTCCCCCTTAATGTTGTGCCAGCACAATCCAAATGGCCTTTGGCTGCGAGCAGAACCAGCTATGCCGTCCTCTCGGGGACGGTATCCGGCTTGCTTAGAACCCAAGCAAAGGCCATGCTATAAACCTGTTACGATTACCCGAAAGGCGTGCCGGAGTCCACCCTTCCCGTGAACCCCGCGCCTTCCTGCACAGCTATAAAGGATAAAAAGATGAAGCACGCACAACCATCAGGCCTTGTGGTTCTCAGCCTTCTTGCGTTTGCTTGCGCTGTACACGATAGTACCTGCAAACACCGCAATTAGAATACCGAAGAAAATTACATGCGGCAATTCATAGCCGAAGGCTCCGGCAAGCATTTTACCGGCAATCAGTGCAATAAGCAGGAATGCTGTCTGTTCCAATTCAGGATATCTGGCAATCAGCTTGAGGAACACCTGTGCCACTCCGCGCATCATCAGCACGCCGAGAATACCGCCCAGGAAGAGTACCCATACTTCACTGCTAAGACCAAATGCGGCTACCACGCTGTCAATACTGAAGGCAATATCCATTAATTCAACGAGGAGTACCGTCTTCCAGAAGGATGCGCCTTTATTCTTAATCTCGCCATCTTCACCGCTGCCCTTGAACAACCCTTTGTAGGCAATGTAGAAGAGATACAAGGCTCCAAGCACCTTAACCAGCGTAAATTTGACGAGATAGGTCCCCAGACCAATCGCCAGGAATCTAAATAAATAAGCGCCGAGTATCCCGTAGAACAAAGCCTTACGCTGCTGCTCTTTCGGCAGGTGCTTAACCATGACCGCCAGTACAAGCGCGTTATCAGCAGACAACAGACCCTCCAGCAGAATCAGGCTTCCGATTATTCCCCAGCTGACAGGGTCGGAGAGCGTTCCTGCAATATCACTCCATGAGAAGAAATGCCCATAATTCTCACCGATACTCCTAAAAAAATCACTGAACCAGTCCATTCCACTTGCGCCTCCGGTAATATCAAATTATTTACTTCCCGCTACCCAGCGAAGCCCCCAGCCATAAGCCTCATCCATCTCCCGGTGACCGCTGAAATATTGCACGAGTCGTTCAATACTGAAGGTCTCGTTATCCACATTCCGGATCAGCGCGATGGCGCACATGCCTTTACGGTTGTTATGCTCGTCCAGATTCACGATAATATCCGGTCCTCCATCCTGCTTCAGGGTAACCACCCCATCCGCCTCAGACCAGTTGGTAACTCCTTTGTAAATAAAGGCAAACACCAGAATCCGTTCGATCTGGGCTACCTTACTTCCGTTTATACGCAGATTCTCGCCGGATGTTACGGAGCCGGTCCGGTCATCTCCATCAAGCATGATGTAAGGCGGCTGCTGGAGGTTGCCGAACGCATTGCCCAGAGCCTGCACCACGCCTTTGCTGCCGTTCTTCAGCTCATACAGACAAGCCAGATCGAGATCTACCCCGCCCTTGTTACGGCTGAACAGCCCTCCGCCCTGCTTCTGATTCCAGTTCAGGTTAATGAGCAGCTCACCCAGGCCGGAGGCGGATTTCTTCAGGTTAATCGAATCACCCTTCTTCTTCAGCTCAATCTTCTTCAGATTGAGATTCAGCGCCGGTGCGGGAGCTGCCTCCTGCTTAGGGGGTGCCGGTGCAGGCGGTGGCGGAATCACAATATTCGGTCTGGATGACTCTGCGCGGGGCGGCGGCACTTGAAGCGGCGGGCGTGCCGGCGGCGTCTGTTCCGGCGGCTTCGCTGCCGGTGCAGGCTCGTCCTCTACTTCTATGCCATAGTTGCCGCAGAGCGCCTTAAGCCCGCCCGAGAAGCCCGCAACAATCGCACTGTATTTCCATTCTTCACCATGTCTATATAATTCTCCAACTACAACAGCCGTTTCCACAGAGAACTGATTTCCAAGGTTACACCGCAGAAGCTGCGCACCTGTCGCCTGATTCACGATCCGGCACTCCGCTTCACTCATTTGTCCGAACATCTGCTTGCGGTTTTCTCCGTCATACAGAGTAAGCGTGAAGGCAATCTTCACTATGTTTGCCGGAATCCGCTCCAGCGAGACCTCGAACTGCTTCAGTCCGCCCGAAGCTGTACCCGGTACATCTTTATAGGTGATAAAGGGAGTAGACGGGTTATTGTAAAAGATCAGATCGTCATCACTGCTCACTTTACCGCCAGCTCCAAGCAGGAATGCGGAAGCATCAATATCCATGGAAGACGGAGCTTTCCACCCGATCTCAACCGTAATGCTGCGGAGCCCCGGGTTCCCTTTGGTCAGATCTGCTTTCTGTCCTTTGACTACTTCTGTATTCATTCTTACGCCACCTTTATACATGGATAAGAGCGCAACTTATCAGATTTTGTGTATAAAAAGGGCAGGATCGATGATGATCCCGCCTTTGAAGCTCTTATTGCGCGTCCAGCCCGTAGTTTTTGCATAATGCGCTTAGTCCGCCAGCGAAGCCGCTGCCAATCGCCTGGAATTTCCAATCCGCCCCCTGGCGGTAGAATTCACAGAAGACCACAGCCGTCTCGGTGGAGAAATCCTCGCCCAGATCGAACCGCAGAATCTCACGGTCACTGGATGCATCAACTACACGGACGAAAGCGTTGGAGACTTGTCCGAAGTTCTGCGCCCGGGCCTCATAATCATAGATCGTGACCGTAATCCCGATCCGCTGAATATTGGCAGGCACCAGACTGAAGTCTACGACGATCTGCTCATCATCCCCGTCGCCTTCACCTGTGCGATTGTCCCCTGTATGGGTTACAGAGCCTGTACCGCCGCTCGGATTGTTATAGAATACAAAGTCATTTTCGCTTTTGGCTTTGCCGTCCTCATGCAGCAGGAATGCTGATGCATCGAGGTCGAAATCCTTGCCGCCGCTGTACTTGTTTGTATCCCAGCCCAGTCCTACAACTACTTTGGTCAGACCCGGATTGGTCTTGGTAAGATCAATCCGCTGTCCTTTGGAAAGACTGATCGTCACTGTCAAAAACCCTCTTTCCTTACAGATTTAATTCCCGTAATGTCAGAGTCTTATTGCAGACCGTAATCACGGGTCAAGCCGGAGAGACCGTCCTTGTAGCCGCTGCCAATCGCGTTGAATTTCCATTCTGCGCCGTTACGGTACAATTCGCCTACAACTACGCCTGTTTCAACGGAGAAATCTTCACCCAGGTCAAAGCGGATCAGTTCCTCACTGTTCGCATCGTTGACGATACGTACATAAGAACGGGAGACTTGTCCGAAGTTCTGGCTTCTGGATTCTGCTTCATAGATGGTAATGGTGAAGGCAATCTTGTCCACATCTGCAGGAACATTAAGCAAATCGACTTGAACCTGCTCATCGTCTCCGTCGCCTTCCCCGGTACGGTTATCGCCGGTGTGAACAACAGAAGCGTTCTCGTTCTGCTTGTTGTTGAAGAAAATGAAGTTGGTTTCTTTATCGACTTTACCGTTCGCATTCGTCAGGAACACGGAAACGTCAAGGTCAAAGTCCTTACCGCCATCATATTTATTCGTATCCCATCCGAGACCGACTGTGATTTTGGACAAGCCTGGATTTGTTTTGGTTAAATCAATTTTTTGTCCCTTGGATAAGTTAATAGCCATGAATAGAGCCCTCTTTTCTCAAATTGGATTTAGATATAGCGTTCTGCCAGCTGATTGATATGCGCGGCGTGGGCCGCTTCACCGATGGCTGCGAATTTCCACTCTTCGCCATGACGGTACAGCTCACCGCAGATCAGTGCCGTGAAGCCTGTATAATTGTCTGTTAGATTAAACTTAACCAATTCTGCATTCCCTGCCGCATTAATAATGCGGATATACGCAGATTTGATCATTCCGAAATCCTGCTTGCGGTTCACCGCATCGTAGATGTTAACTACAACAAGGACCTTATGGACATCGGCAGGAATCTGCTTCAGATTCACCATGATCTGTTCGTCGTCCCCGTCGCCCTCACCCGTCAGATTATCCCCCGAGTGGACTACAGAGTTATTCGCATTCTGTTTGTTGTGAAAGCAGACAAGGTTCAGCTTGTTCGTCAGCTTGCCGTTCTCATTCAGCAGCAGCGCTGAAGCATCGCAGTCAACATTCGCCTGTTTTTTAACCCCAAAGAATCCCCTTGCCGGTTCGGCAGGGTCCCAGCCCAGTCCTACGATTACGTTAGACAGTCCGGCATTGCCTTTGGTTAAATCGATCTTCTGACCTTTTACCAGATTAATTCCAGCCAACTTGAAGTACCTCCGTTTCCAGATAGAAGTGTGCTTGCGGGTGTTACATCAGTGATACGGCGGTCCATCGCCTAAAGTTTCAGTAATTAGCAAATGAAATCCAGCCTGTACTTACAGGCTGAATTCGCTTGGGCTAAGTCCCAGTACGCTGCAGATATTCCGCACAACTGCCTTCTCATGCTCGTCGAAGTCACCGTCTGCTGCACCAATCGCCGAGCATACGCCCACGATTAACCGTCCAACCTCCGGTTTGCCGTTAAACTTACCGATAGCCTTCAGCGCTTCCTGCTTACCGATCTCCGGCGAGAATTCGAAGTTGCTTACATAGTAATTGAACTGGGCAATGACGTCCCTCATGTCAAATACCTTGAGTTCATTGCTGAGATTCATATATCCCGCCATTTTGTTCTTCTCAGCTTCCTCAATCTTGCCGTCAGCAGCAGCGACCAGCGCGCAGCCCGCCACCACCGCGTTCATAAAGTCTTTATTTTTAAATTTCTTCACTTGATCCGTCAGTCCGTTTTTGGTGGTATTCAGCCAATTCTTGAATGTGCTCATCGTATTCTCCTTCTATCATTATGGAATTATGACCAGCAGAAAGCCTATGCCGTCTTATTAAGCACCCTATCCTTTTCTGCCGGAAATATAAGGATAAATCATTATGCAGAACCGCTGTCATCCTTATACTTTAAAAAAAGATATCGCCGAGCCTCCTCCCCGCCACCCTGGGCAGCTATTCACGCTTGGACTTATTGCCTATTTCTTACTCTTCTAATATAACCGATTAAATAACAATATTCTACTTTGGGCGATTCTTACAGCACCTTGGACAGAAACTCCCGTGTACGCTCATGCGACGGGCTGCCGAACAGCTGCTCCGGTGCACCCTGCTCCACTATGGCCCCTTGCTCCATAAAAAGCACCCGGTCCCCCACCTCACGGGCGAAGCCCATCTCATGAGTCACCACGACCATGGTCATCCCCTCACTTGCTAGCTCCTTCATAACCGCCAGCACCTCGCCCACCATCTCGGGGTCCAGGGCCGAGGTCGGCTCGTCGAACAGCATGATCTTCGGCTCCATCGCCAGTGCCCGGGCAATCGCCACCCGCTGGGCCTGACCGCCGGAGAGCGAGGCCGGATACATCTCCGCCTTCTCGCTAAGCCCTACCTTCTGCAGCAACTCCAGCGCCTTCTGCCTCGCTTGATCCTCCGTCCATTTCCGCACCTTCATCGGGGCCAGCATGATGTTCTCGATCACCTTACGGTGCGGAAACAGATTAAACTGCTGAAAGACCATCCCCACCTCGGTACGGATATCGTTAATCCTTGTGCTTTTGGCCATCAAGGAAGTGCCTTCAATCATAATATTGCCCGCTTGCGGCTGCTCCAGCAGATTAAGGCAGCGCAGAAAGGTCGATTTGCCGGAGCCCGAAGGCCCGATGACAACCACAACCTCCCGGCTGTGAATATCGACGCTGATATCCGTCAGTACCTGATGGGCACCGAATGATTTGTGCAGATGCTTGACTGAAATAACCGGTTCCATAGGGGCTACACCTTCCGTTCGATATAATTAAGCAGCTTGCTGAGCGAATAAGTAAGAATGAAGTAGATCAGTGCAGCGGTCAGATACGGCTCCCAGATCCGCAGGTATTGGCCTTTCATGGTATTGCTCCAGTACATAATCTCAGGGGCGGCAATCAGCGCCAGCAGCGAGGAATCCTTAACCAGCACAATGAATTCATTCCCGAAGGCGGGAACCATCCGTTTGATGGCCTGGGGCAGAATAATGAAGCGCATTGCCTGCTGCCGGGTCATTCCAAGGGATAGGGCCGCTTCCCGCTGACCGGGGTCGATGGACTGGATACCGGCGCGGAAGATCTCCGCAGAATAGGCAGCGGAATTGAGCGACAGCGCCACGAATGCGCTCATCAGCGCATAGGTTTTGCCGTAGAACAACGGGATCAGCCCGAAGTGGACGATCAGAATCTGCACATAGAGCGGCGTACCGCGGAAGATGTTGATATAGGCATGGAACGGCCAGCGGAAATACCATCTGGGCGCCATTTTACCGAAGCCGATAATCAGCCCCAGCAGGGAGCCGCACAGGATGGAGACCAGCGATACGCCGATGGTGAACAAGGTCCCTTTTAGCAGAACCGGTAAATAATGAATGATGATGTCGAATCTGAAATCCATAGAATTCTTCCCTTCTCTTCTGCTTGTGGCTTGCTAAAAAAAAGAAGCACGCGCAATAGCAATCATTACGCATGCTTAATTGTTGCTGGCCCTCATACTACTTCGCGTTCATAAGCGCCGCCGTGTCCGGCTCTTCGCCGAACCATTCCTTGTAGATCTCCGCATATTTGCCGTTCTCGATGACCTTCTTGATCGCCGGGTCCAGCTTCGCCTTCCATTCACTGCCCTTCGGATACAGGATGCCGTAGTACTCGGAGCCGAAATTCTCCTTGTCGATAATGCCGGTCAGCTTCTCCTTCGGATTGTTCTTGATGTATTCGTTCACGATGGCGATATCCGCGACCACCGCATCCGCCCCGCCGCCGTTCAGCTCCATCAGCGCTACCGCATTGCTGTCGAACCGCTTCAGCTTACCGTTGTCGACGCCCATAATGCCGCTCATCAGCTCATCGGCTGTCGTGGCTGCCTGAACCGCAACCTTCTTCCCCTTCAGGTCCAGGGCGGATTTGATATCGCTGCCTTCCTTCACCATGATCATGTTCGTAGATTCGAAATAAGGGATAGAGTAGTCATAGGTTTCCTTGCGCTCATCTGTAATTGATACCGAGGATACACCCGCCTGATATTCAGTGCCCTGCTTCACACTGGTCAGCATGGTATCCCAGCCTGTGTTGGTGACCGTGTAATCAATGCCGGCCTCCGCCATCACAGCCTTAATGAAATCAATGTCAAAGCCCTTGATCGTATCGGTATCCATATACTCCATTGGTGCATAGCTGGCATCGGTAGCGATTTTGAGGCTTTTCCCGTCCGCACTGCCGCCTTTCGCATCATTACCAGAGCTACAACCCGCCATTGCCAAGACCAGGAGTGCCACCATACCTGACATCGCCCATTTTTTCCGGATTCCCATTCTCCAATCCCCCTACTTATTTGTAAAATAACTTAAGGAGATTTTATCAGATTAAAGTAGTGATGACAATTAACTTTATCCTTTCGTGTAATATAATATGACATTATTATCGATATATTGTAACATCTCATGCAAAAAAAGCAGCCAAAATGCCCCGGAGAGAGCTCCGGCAGCTTCTGGCTGCTTAATGGTCTATACATATTAGCGCATAAGTTAGAAGGTCAGATCGCCATCATAGGAAGCAATCATCCGGTACAGCTCCGGACGGCGGTCACGGAAGATCCCCCATTCAATCCGGCCTACCTCAAGCGCATCCAGGTCGAATTCGCTGACCAGCACGGTCTGCTCATCCCGTCCGGCTTCGACAATCTTGTTGCCCTGCGGACCAGCGATGAACGACGAGCCGTAGAAATCAATGCTGGAATCCTCGTCAGTCTCCTTGCCGATCCGGTTGGAGGCCACGACAGGAATCAGGTTAGCGGCAGCATGACCCAGCATGCAGGTCTGCCAGTGATCCTTGGAATCGATTGACCCGTCCTGCGGCTCCGAGCCGATGGCTGTAGGATAGAACAGAATCTCCGCACCCATCAGGCTCATCACCCGGGCAGCTTCCGGGTACCATTGGTCCCAGCATACGCCGACTCCGATTTTGGCATAGCGGGTATTCCACACCTTGAAGCCGGTATCGCCCGGGTTAAAGTAGAACTTCTCTTCATAGCCCGGACCGTCAGGAATATGGCTCTTGCGGTATTTGCCCATCACGGTTCCGTCCGCATCAATGACCGCCAGCGAGTTGTACCGCGCATAATTCTTCTTCTCATAAAAGCTGATCGGCAGCACCACCTCAAGCTCCTTGGCGATGGCCTTGAAGTGGTTCACCGCCTTGTTCTGCTCAAGCTCCGTAGCATAGGCATAGTAATCCGACTTCTCCTTCTGGCAGAAATACGGCGTCTCGAACAGCTCCTGCAGCAGAATAATCTGCGCGCCTTGGGCTGCCGCCTCTCTAACCAGAGTCTCCGCCTTGCGGATATTCTCATCAATGTCGCCGGAACAGCTCATTTGCGTCGCGGCTACTTTTACTTGTCTCATGGTTGTTCCTCCTTGTATAGTCTAATTCACCGCAGGCATCTGCTGGGTGGTGCAATGCACGTTCCCGCCTTCGCCGATCACGGCCATTCCGTTCACCGTGCGGATTCTGCGGCCTTGGAACAGCCCGGCCAGCTTCTCCTCGGCAAGCTTGTCCGTCTCAGCCGCCGTACCGCCGAAGACGGGCAGGATAATACCGCCGTTCACAAAATAAAAGTTCAGATAACTCAGCGTCAGGCGGCTGCCCTCGAAGTCCACGCGGGGCGGCTGCTGAATACGGATAATCTCCAGCTTCCGGCCTTTGGCATCGACGGCCTGCTCCAGGATGCGCAGATTCTCCTGCGTAATCGCATAATTCTCATCCTGCGGGTCCTCGCAGACCTGAATAATCACCTTGCCCGGTGCCGCGAAGCAGGCGATGTTATCGACATGCCCGTCCGTCTCATCCCCGCTGAGGCCGCGCTTCAGCCAGATGATGGACTCCGTCCCGGTATATTGCTTGACATAACCGGCAATCTCTTCGCGGCTTAGCTCAGGATTACGGTTCGTATTGAGCAGACATTCCTCCGTGGTTAGCAGGGTGCCCTCGCCATCCGTATGAATGGAGCCGCCCTCCATCACCAGCGGAGCATCGAACGCGCTGACCTCCAGGTGCTTCAGTATCCGGGGAGCTACCTCATCATCGAGATCCCAAGGCGAGTATTTGCCGCCCCAGGCATTGAATTTCCAGTTGACCCCGGCCAGCTTCCCGTCAGGACCCGTGAGGAAGGTCGGTCCGTTGTCCCGCAGCCAGGCATCGTTGTGCCGGATGGGGAGCAGCGTTACATTGTCCCCAAGCGCCAGCTTCTCTACCGTATCCAGCTCATCCGGATTGACGATAACCGTCACCGGCTCGAATTCGGCAATCGCCCGGATAATCTCAGCATAGCCCCTACTAACCGCTTCATGATTATCAGGGTGTACCATAGAGTCCTTCACCGGCCAGGAAATGAAGGTCCGTTCATGCTTGGCCCATTCGGCCGGCATTGTATAGTGTAAATCACGTGGATGCATCATTTAGTTACCTCTGCTGTTTAGTTTTTGAAGCCGGGGATCTGCCCGCAAGCTCCTCACCCATCATACATGAATATGCCGGCAGGCTCAATTGCCGCGCAGCAATAATCCCTCTGGAAATATCCAGAGGGATTAGAGTGTGAAGCTGACTTGTTACAACCCGATCTGCTTGATGATATTGCCACTGAAGTCCTTAATGAGAAATTCCCCATTCTCCAGAACGCCGTAGGAGTTCGGGTTGTTCTCCTTCGGCAGCGCAATCGATCCGGGGTTGAGCACAGTAATGCCGTCCTTCACCTCTGCCACCGGCAGATGCGTATGCCCCTGAATGAACACATCCTGCGGGGATAGCGCCGGTAAGTGGTCGATGCTGAATCCGTGCCCGTGCGTCGCATAGATCTTGCGGCCCTCGTGCAGAATTAGCACATAATCGCCCATCATCGGGAACTGCAGCAGCATCTGATCCACCTCGGCGTCACAGTTACCTCTTACCGCCGCCAGCGATTTGCCCGATTGGCTGTAGGCATTCAGCTTATCGGCGACCCCCTGCGGGTTGTACCCCTCCGGCAGCGGATTCCTAGGTCCGTGATACAGGAAATCCCCCAGAATGACCAGCGTGTGCGGCTCCTCCTCCTCCGCCTTCGCCAGCGCCTGCTCCAGCCAGTACAGGGATCCGTGAATATCGGAAATAAACATCAGCTTCATGTGAGTGCTTCCTTTCTGTTGGTATAGTTTATTGGTATAGTTTAATGCCTGACTGCTGCTTATACACTAACTTCTACTATAACGCCTTGTGCCACTCCAGCTAAGACTCTCAGCCAAAATCCTGCCCAAAATGCAACATTCCGCTCAGCACTCCAGTCCCAATCCACAATTGTTGTATAAAAGGCAGTATTCCTTCTCCTCCGGGCGAAATAGCAGGCTGAATCCTGCATTCTGTGCAACAATACCGCGTAAAGCCCGCATATTGCCAGGTAGAAATTGCATTATGTGCAACATTAGATGCGAACACTGAACGCCACACCTGCATCCTATTATAGATGATCAGCCGGGGCGGGTGAACGCAAAGCAAGACGCCCGTGAGGGCGTCTCTTGGCAGACATCGCTTGGCAGAACACGCCGTATCAGGCGTTCCTTAACATGACGTCTCATAATGGAGCGAGCGCCAAACTCAAACTCTCTCCCCTTACTCCGTCATGCCTCAAGGCAGATTGGACGAGCCCATCAGGAAGCGGTCTACCTCGCGGGCAGCCTGGCGGCCCTCGTTAATCGCCCAGACCACCAGACTCTGGCCGCGCCGCATGTCACCTGCCGTGAAGACTCCCTCCACATTCGTTGCCTGCGCGCCGAACTCTGCCTTAACGTTGGAACGCTCATCGCGCTCCACGCCAAGCTCTCCCAGCACTGTCTCCTCCGGTCCAGTGAAGCCCAGAGCCAGCAGCACCAGCTGCGCTCGAATGACCTCCTCGCTGCCCGGCACTTCTACAGGGGCCATCCGTCCGTCCTCTGTGCGCTTCCATTCAATACGCACCGTGTGCAGCTCCTGTACATGTCCGCTTGCATCGCCGATGAAGCGCTTGGTGTTCACCAGATAGCGGCGCGGATCTTCCTCATATAGAGAAGCAGCCTCCTGCTGTCCGTAGTCCACCTTCAGCACCTTCGGCCATTCCGGCCAAGGATTGCCCGGCTGGCGGGTCAATGGCGACTGCGGCATAATCTCCAGCTGGATCACGCTGCGGCAGCCGTGGCGGATCGAAGTGGCTACACAGTCCGTCCCCGTATCTCCGCCGCCGATAACGACCACATCTTTGCCCGCCGCCGACAGATACTCTCCATCCGCCAGTTCAGAATCCAGCAAGCTCTTCGTGTTCAGCGTCAGGAACTCCATCGCCTGATGGATACCGCGCAGCTCCCGGCCTTCCAGCGGCAGGTCGCGCGCTTTGGTCGATCCGCCGCAGAGAACCACTGCATCGTTCTCCTCCTGGAGCTGCGCAGCAGTAATGTCTCTACCGATCTCAGTCCGGGTGACGAAGGTAACGCCCTCCGCCGCCAGCAGATCCACCCGGCGCTGTACCTTCTTTTTATCCAGCTTCATGTTTGGAATGCCATAGGTCAGCAGACCGCCGATCCGGTCCGCCCGCTCATACACCGTTACACTGTGTCCCGCCTTGTTCAGCTGGGCGGCACAGGCCAGCCCGGCAGGGCCGGAGCCTACGACAGCCACCTTCTTGCCCGTACGGGTAAGCGGCGGCTCAGGAACGATCCAGCCTTCAGCGAACCCTCTATCTACAATCGCTTTTTCGATCGATTTAATCGTTACCGAATCGCCGTTCTTCCCTACTGTACAAGAGCCTTCGCATGGCGCAGGGCAGACGCGTCCCGTGAATTCCGGGAAGTTATTCGTCTTATGCAGGCGCTTCAGCGCGACCTGCCAGTTCCCGCGGTACACCATGTCATTCCACTCTGGAATCAGATTATGCAGCGGACAGCCGCTCGCCATCCCTGACAACATACGCCCCACATGACAGAACGGTGTCCCGCAATCCATACAGCGGGCACCCTGCTCACGCAGCTGTTCTTCCTCCATCGGAACCGAGAATTCATTCCAGTTCTTAATCCGCTCCATTGGCTCGCATTCAGCAGGCGTCCGCCGCTGATATTCTATAAATCCGGTTGTTTTACCCATCCCTGTCATCCTCCGAGTCTCTCTGATTGGCCGCCGAAAGGTAATAGACGGCATTCATGCCCACACCCGGCTCCAAAAAGAAACACATTCTTCTGTCACCGTCCGTTATTCTGTCACTGTAAAGCAGCGAAGCAAGAGGCTATAACGGGGCTTCAAATCACCCCGGTACAGGCTCTTGCACGGTTATCATAAGGGGAATAAATGCCTTCATATTACCATCTATCCGCAGGGAGGGAACATGAGCAATGTCACCTTTTTTATTAACGTTGTGTGGCAAATAATGTACAGCAGACTCAGGCAGCATCTTTTTTCTTGAACATATTGTAGACCGAGCTGAACACCCCGAACAGAATGCCCGTTAACGGGAAGACGATCCAATTGATCTCCCACTGGTCGAACACGAAACCGCTGACCAGAAAAACACAGGTAACCAGCGGCCAGATAATAGCGGCAACCGCACCGACAATCCGATCCTCCTCCTTCTTCTCCTCCTGCTTCTCCTCACTGAAATCGCCGGTCTTCAGCAGTCTCTGATAAGTCCCCCGGATATTCCCGTAATACACGAAGAGGAAAACGGCTACAGCCACTATAATCAATAGAACAGCTACCCCGTAGGAAATGTATTCATCTCCAAACGCGGAAGATACAAAGATGGCAATCGGCGACAATACGCATAAACAAACACCCATGATAAGCGACAGCGTATAGGTGGCGGCAAAAGCGGACTGTCTCTGCTCAATATACGCCTCCAGCGGATACGGCAGACTGAAACCCGACTCCATGTATTTGTATTTCTCCATCTTCGTACCGCTGTAGATAAATAATGCGATAGCCGGACCGAGCAGCAGTAACAGGGGGATCAGCCCGATCATGCTCATAGCATCTTCAGAGAATACATTTCCCATGAACCCGTTCTCCCCCAGACCTGAGATCAGGATAAGCAGAGCAGCACCCAGCATAATTAGCCCAACACCCCAACCTACGAGCAAGCCGGATCTTTTTTTGGCAGCGATAAATCCCTCTACAGCAAGCTCATCCAGCATGGGCAGCATAGATAAACCTTCCTCCTTACGCACTTCTCCAAGCCCCAGCTCGCTGACCAGCTCATCAATGTTGCCGAATTCGGATATGACGATGCCCACCGCCTCGTTCTCCGACTTCCCTTCATGCTTCAGTTCATAGTATTTCTCCTCCATGTTGCCAAGCAGCTCCTGCTTCAGCATCGCCATCTGTTCCGTTTTGGGCAGAGATCCGAACATATTGTTCAAGTATCCAATGATGGTATCCAAGTTCCTCACAGCTCCTTTATGAATTTGTTGATAACTTCCTGCGTGATCTGCCATTCCTCGCATTTGGCCCGGTAGTAGGCAAGACCCTGCGGAGTGATGCGGTAGTAGGTGCGTCTTTTGCCAAACGTCTCATCCAGATAAAAGGAATCAATATAACCGTTCTTCTCCAGCCGGGTGAATGCCGAATAGAGTGTGGTTTCCTTCATAATGTATTTCTCTTCCGATAGCTTCCGTATGTTCTTGGAAATCTCATAGCCGTAAGACTCCCCGTCCAGAAGCATGTAGAGGATCATCGTGTCGTTGTATCCCCTAATCACATCACTGCTGATCAATTGCCTGCCTCCTATACTTCATCTGTCGTAGTAATTAAATTCAGTGTAGCACAATTACTACGACAGATGAAGTAGTGTTTATGATGAATGGAGAATTATTTTTAAAAGCGGGTTTATGGGCGTTTTTTGCTTGCTAAAGTTGGCTCAGATAATCTGTACTACCTTGACAAAAAAGCACCCCTCAGAGAGTTACCTCCAAAGGGCACTAAAATCGGCCTTATTCCTGCCCTTTACTATCCCGTTTTTCGGAATCATCTGATACACTGAAAGGGCGAGCGAACCCGACAAAGTTTCTCGCCCAAAGTCGATTGTTCACCCAATCGGCTTTTTCATTTGCTCACCTATCGAATTGTACTGATTAATCAATTCATCCAATACCATCGATTGTTTGATTACAGCCGGATGCTGAAAATTCTCGTGCTTTGTTGTAAGAGCATGAAGGCGATTCCTGGCACGTTCAATCCGTAACTGTATGAGCATGCTTTTTTGCATCGTAAAGCAACATCTCCTTTCTGTGATATTTTAGGTTTTTATGTCAAATAATTGCACGGCACTTAGATGACAACTGTCCATTTATTGTTAATATTGGTTGCAACAAATTTAAATTGCCGCCTTAATATACGAAAAAGCTTTCCCTCAAGGGAAAGCTTTTTCGTGCAAACCGATGAAGTTGTAATATCTTAGCCCCAACCAACGCCATGCCCCATTGTGGTTAATGTAGTCATAACAGGAGCCACAGTAGCAACAAGACAACTAAACGAAACTAAGAGGAACCATGTTTTTTTCCGCATTGATTCGATGCACCTCACTCACAAGTTTTTTAAATATCCTTTTCGCTTCTTGATCCGCATAATCACGATATTGTTCAAAAAGAGTCATACAGGTGATCATATTCCGTACACTTTTTATATTAACAGAAAAATCCAATCCTTCTAATATAAGATTAATTGCATTGTCCGGATTTTCCGGGCTTTTATTGAATTTATAGACACCCAAGTCACTTAAAAACTGAGCAAACTTTTCTCCTAAAATTGTTTTGTTATATTGGCCGTACTGACCCTCTATAGCTTGAAATGGAATATATGCCTTAAACCGCTCCAATATGTCATCAATGTCGAAACCAAATTGATTAGCCGCTTGAACAATGTTGCTCAAAGCAACAAAGATTTCTTCCGGATGATCGGCCACAAAATTAGCATAATCATATATTGCTTCAGCTTCACCAGACCATATTCGATACAGATATGTATTGGCTTTACCCCACTCAACGAATTGATTCATAAGGAATATAGCTTCCTCGTCATCTTCACGTATCCAAGACTTCCCTGCTGAATATAAAGCGACATATTTCAATGCTCCAGTGTAATCCTTATATTCTTCGCATACAGCGGAACGAACCAGCCAAGCATAAAGGATGTAGAAGTAGATTGGTCGTTCAGACTTCTTTTCACTTTCTCTAACGTTGTGTAAGTCATACTGAATTTGAGAAATCCGAAGCATTTCTTCAGCTAATTCATCTACCCTTTTCCACTTATGTACAGTAACCAGCACATCAATAAGGCACTTTAGTGCTTCCAACTGATCGGCTTCATGCAATCGATTCACGTAATCTTCAAATACCATCGCTGCTCTATAGTTTTTTTCCAAATCATTACCTAGCTCAACTAAAAATAAGCGATAACGGCAAAACGCCAACCGCTCGGAATGCTGAAATTTTTCAGCTTTACTCACATTATCATAGAGCAGTGCTGCTGCTTGATGATACTTACTGGCAAACAGTTCTTCAGCAACATCAAATAGCGCTGGAACATAAGACAAATTGTCAAGTAACCGCGTGACAATCCGCTCAATACAATCCAGACGCCCTAGAACTGCACACTTGATAATAAACGGACGTATTCTACGCATCGATACGAAAAAAGCAAAGCACTCTTCTACATATAAATCAAACAGAGCGACCTCCTCTAATCCCAACGCACCTGTAATTAATTCTAACTGCCTAACGGAGATTGGCCTGCTCCCCTGGAGTATCCGGCTAAGTGATCCAGAATTAATTCCAGAGAATGCAGAAAATTGAGCGTAGTTCATCTTCTTGCTCCGCATGTAGTTCAACAAAATCTGACGTATTGATTGTTCTACATCCAAATAGACACAATCCCCTTTCATGGAAGACCCATATTTTAGGATGTTCATAATAATTATAGTAGTTCTTAATCGAACGGTGGTCAACAATGCAATTTGGTGACTATTTAAATGATTAAAACTACCAAAAACCAGGGTGATTTGTTAAAGAAAACTCAATCATCAGAAGGAACATAGGATTGCCGCTCGCTGGTACATGTTATATGAATGATAACTATTAGTATATACATCTTATAAAATCAATTCAATCATATAAAGTGTATTTTTCTCCTGATTTCAACCATATATCCGTCTGCCTATTTATCCCTTTCTTACCTACACTTTTAGTCAAGCAGTCTTCTGAAAGGAATGAATACATGGTGGATTACTCCCTTACATTAGTACGCATCGGACAACTGGTACGCCAATGCAGACTCAGTCAAAACTTGACTCAAGAACAATTAGCTGAGTTGGTCGGGACCAGCCACACGACCATCGGAGCCATCGAGCGAGGGGAACGTAATGTCACCGTCCGCTCTCTGCATCGAATAGCGGATGCATGCCAAACAGATCTATTCTCCATGCTCTTGGTAGACCAACCTAATAACGAGCAGTTGTCTTCCATCATTGCGCTACTGATTGATCGAAGCCCCAGCGAGTTGCGCACAGCCTTGAAGGTGCTTCAAAGTATTTTTCAGCCACCTTCCTAGATAAAAAGCAAAAAATTATGGAAAGTGACTTTACCTAAATTTCAGAAAGCCGCGTTACCTAATGCGGAAGTAAATGTGATCCGTTTTATGAGCATGGGGCTACTAGTCACGTTATCCGAGGTGCTTGATTTACCAGAAATAAAATAATCCATACAAACGACTAAAGATTGAAGGACGTGCAAGTAGCAAACGGATAAATCTATCTGTTACTGGTTGCACTTATAATATTTATTTATCTATAAATAAATTAAATAGAATAATCTAATCTTGCATACTATTTTCAATGGGTTGATGACATCTGCCGTATCTATTTTAAAGCATGAAATTAAATAAATCACAAAATCCAACATTTTACTTTTTGTTTCTACCTAATTTTTTTAAAAATACAAAAAAAGTCCTATTTACTAACATAAAATGGATATGATAGATTAGTGGTGCAATTACATCTATTTAATGGGAGGAATTTTGTAATGAAACTTAAAAAACTGGCAGTGTCTCTGCTAACAACGGCTTCTTTACTGACATTTATTGTTGTTCCAAGCACTTATGCTGCTGACCCGGTAGTAGAAACTAGCAGCACGTCGTATGCAGTTAGTTCGGTAGTTGTTACTACAAATTCTACAGAAGAAAATACGAACGCAATCGTGACACCATTCGCTTTATTGCAAAACTATACCTTTGGGCCTCTTTCATCTACCGACTATACAACGCTGGATTGGTTCAACCATTACTCTTACGGAAATATAACGGTAAAACTTGCCCAGTATCCCTCTTATGGTGACGGGACTGTATCTATTCAGTATATTTTGAGAGCTTCTGAAAAAAATAGTGTATCAATCGCTGGTAACTATAATAGTGCTACTAGAACATTAACTTGGGAGAATGTTCAAGCGGGAACTTATGCTTTGGAAATAAAAAATATTGGAGTTATAAATGCTAGTGGATACGGATCAATCAATGATTAAGTAAAACAAGAAGGCCAAGAAGGAGCCATTGTCGAAAACAATGGCTCCTTCTTTATGAAATGAAATTACTATTTTGATGAACTTGATGGAATATCAGTATCTGTCGGGTTTTCATCATTCAAGGTTTTACCTAAGAGCAACGAATTGGGATAATTTTTAGAAAATTCTGCTTCATCTACTTTTAAAAAAAACTTGCCTTCAAAAATTAGTTGATTCGTATTAGGCCCGATTTCATCTATAGTTTTTGCTATCTCTGATTCCTTAAAGATACTTTGTTCATCTGCTCGCACGAACATACCATGAGGCGTATAGAATTTACTAGAATCCCCTTTGGCGATTTTTGATTCTACGGATTCTACGTTTTTTACTGGTTCTTCGGATTCATCGGACTTCACGGATTTCACGTTATTTGTTGAAAAATTAGTGTTAACAGGATTTTTAGCTGTCTTATTTACGGTTTCCATTTCTGGATAGGTGTCTGCTTTTGAATTCGATATTAATACCACTCCTGAAATAATAGTCACTGCAAAGGCTATTAAATATATTTTTTTTAACATATTACCCCGCCCTTTCTATACCCATAATTATTTCCTACTTTAAAACATTATATTCACCAACATGTTGAACAAATTGATAAGGTCTGTGAAGGAAAAGATTCAACTATAAAATGCTTCTTTTTCCTAATTTTATTATACTCACTTTTCTGAGCGGGAGCAAAAAAATTCAAAGACCAATTTCCTGATAGTGATAGTGGCTTACGTGACTGTAATGACCGATACAGGTCATAATAACGCACTCCTCGGAGAGTTTCCTTCAAAGGGTGCTAAAATCGGGCCTTGTTCTTAGACTTTAACACCCTGTTCTTAGCATCATCTGACACACTAAAGGGACGAGCAGACCCGACAAAGTTTCTCGCCAAAAAGCTGATTGTCAATCCATTGGATTGCTGTATCAAAGCACAGAGCATTGACAGACAAATCATACTTTTATATGATTCATTTATCGCTCGATAAATAAAAGAATGGAACTGATTGCAATGGCAGCAAAGGAAGATAAAAAGCAAAAAATTATGGAAAGTGCCTTGACCTTATTTGCAGAATATGACTACTACAGGACAACAACTGCAATGGTAGCTAAAGCCGCGGGAGTTACACAGCCCTATATCTTTCATTTTTTTGACAATAAAGAAGACTTATATATAGCTGTGCTAAAACGTGCCTACGATCGGATTCATAACACTTTCATGGAAGTCGAGGCACCTGCTGATCAGCTGGTTGGCGCGATGGGCGCCAGTTTTTTCAACTTAATGGAGACACATCGTTCCGAAGTACTCATGGTCATGCAGGCTTACACCATATCGGAAGCTGGGATCAAACAACATTCTGCTAAGCTCTATACGACTATTTTTGACGAAGTGACTGCCAAATTTCAGAAAGCCGGGGTACCTGATGCGGAAGGAAATGCAATCCGCTTTATGAGCATAGGGCTGCTAGTCACGTTATCCGAGGTGCTTGATCTGTCAGAAATAAAACAATCCATACTGATGACTAAAGAATGAAGGATGAAGTAAATGCAAGCAGCAAGCGGATAGATCTTATCTGTTACTGCTTGCAATTATTTTGGATAATTATTTATTAATCGATAAATAAACAAGGGAGTGAGCTAATCTTGCATACTATGTTCAACGAGTTGATGACATCTGCCGTATCTATTTATAGGCGTGAAAAAGGACTCGTTATGCTTGGAGGGCTCGGGTTTGTTATTGCGGGATGTGCTGCTGTCTTTATGTTCTTTCAAGGAGCAGTTGTTCTACCGGAGGGTAATATAGAAAATGTATTCTCGTTTGCAGCAGCCTTAGGAATTTTTCTGTTATCCATTGCTGCGATCTTACCCTTTGCAGGCTTTACCACTCGCATGAGAAAAGTGATTCGCCGGCTTTTTATTGCTGCTGCTTCATACAGCTATGTAATTGAAACCCTGCAGAATTTCCGGGGCTTCAATCCCCGTTTCTCTAAAGCCGGCGGCCTAGTGGATACCCTTGGGGGAGCTTTATTTGGCGTCGTATCTCTTTCTTTTGTCATCGGGGGTATCCTGCTGGCTGTCCAATTTCTGAAAATGAAGACTCCCTCATCGCGCCCTGTACTAATCAACGGTATCCGTTATGCCTTGCTGGCGGTATTTATAGCTAATCTGGCCGGACTGATCATGATGAGCTTACAAGGACGTTTTATCGGAGCTGGAGGCAATTATATTGTACTACATGGAATTGGCCTCCATTCGCTCCAAACCCTGCTGTTACCCGCCTGGCTGCTGGAACATTCGAATCTAGGGTCCGGCAAACAGCGTCTGCTCCTGCATACAGGTTGTATAGCTTGGCTGATTGCCATTTTGGTAATAGCCGTTCAGACCAGTCTTGGCCGTTCTATGTTTGAGATTAGCTTGTTCCCGATACTTGCCCTCCTCTGTTTACTGGTTTGGCTGCTCACTGTCATTTCGGCTCTAAGGTTTAACAAAAGGTGAGTGTTTGGGCTTAATCCGGCCCCCGCCCCCAGCACATTGTATTCGGTTTTTCGCCTACATTCGGCCCACTCACCCTCCAGCCAGCACATTGTAGTCGGTTTTTCGCTCGTATACACTAAGCATATTTCCGCCACAGCAAAAAGCAGACTGCCCCGGCAGCCTGCTTTTGTGCGATACCTATAATCCCGGTACCTATGATTTAGTTCACAGCAAGTACGATCATTCCTATTCCTGCAGTGGTTAAAGTACCGCTCTCCAGCCGTCCAATATGCGCTTCGCCGAATACAATGTCCCATTCGCCCAGTTCGGGCAGCATCAGGGTTGCACCTTCGGGGTTGGCATTGTACAGAACGTACAGATGCTCCGCAGACTCTCCTCCGGCATGATCGCGGAGCGTGAAGGCCACCGCCTGCGCCGGTGCCTCTTCGAATACCAGATGGTCGCGGATTTCCTCTGCGGTACGCAGCCGGAAGGCGGGATGAGCGGCGCGCAGCGCGATCAGCTGCTTCATGTATGCTACAGATCCGGCATGTTCCGCGCAGCGTTCCCAGTCCAGCCAGTTCACTTCCACTGGCGATTTATAGCTGTTCTCCACACCGTCCTTGGTCCGCAGGAACTCCTGCCCGGCATGAATGAACGGTATCCCCTGACTCGTCAGCACCATAGCCGAGGCCAGATGGTGCATAGCGCGGCGCTGCCCGTCTTCCACTCCTGCCGTAGACAAGACCAGCTTATCCCACAGTGTATGATTGTCGTGGCACTCCACGAAGTTCACACACTGCTGCGGCTCCTGGGCGTATTGCCCGAGGCCGGGCCCGTAGTAGATCGCTCCGGCAATGCCTGCCTTCACATTGCGTTCGAAGCCGAACCCACCGTTGATGAAGCCCTTCTGGTCATGCAGGAATATATTACCCTTCACTGCATCGCGGAAGCCGTCATTGAAGTGGCCAATGCCCGGCATCTGATTGGCCTGGCACTGGTTGGCCCGGAGGTCCTCGGCCAGCTCCGTGTCCATCACCCAGCCTTCGCCAATGGTCATAATCGAAGGGTCCAGATCATCCAGACGACGGCGGATCTCGTTCATAGTCCCTACATCATGAAGACCCATCAGATCGAAGCGGAAGCCGTCGATATGGTATTCCCTGGCCCAGTTCAGCACGGACTCAACGATGAAGCGGGACATCATCCTCCGCTCGGAAGCAGTATCATTCCCGCAGCCTGAGCCGTTCGACAATCGCCCGTCCTGCTTATACCGCAGATAATAGCCGGGAACCAGCTTGGTGAAGTTCACCCGGAAGCCGTCATAGACATGGTTGTAGACCACATCCATAATGACACGCAGGCCGCGGTCATGCAGCGCCTGAATCATTGTCTTCAGCTCCCGGATGCGCAGGCCCGGAACATACGGATCTGATGCATAAGAGCCTTCAGGAGCATTGTAATTCTTGGGATCATATCCCCAATTATAATGAGGCTCATCCAGGCGTGTCTCATCCACACTCTCTGTCGCATAATCATAGATAGGCAGCAGCTGCACATGGGTAACACCCAGACTGGCAATATGATCAAGCCCTGTCGCAATTCCTTCTGGGCCGCGGGTCCCCGCTTCCACCAAACCCAGGTACTGCCCTTTGTGCTTAATCCCGCTGGCAGGATGAACCGATAAGTCACGCAGGTGAAGCTCATAGATCACCGCATCCACCGGGTCCTCCAGCGGCGGCTTATCCTGCGTCCAGCGCGCGGGATCGGTCTTGCGCAGATCCAGTATAGCCCCTCTGTCCCCGTTCACGCCGATCGCGCGGGCGTACGGGTCCACCGCTTCATTCCATAACTCCCCGATACGCACCCTGTAGGTGTAGAACATCCCATCCAGATCGCCCGGAACGCTGAGTCTCCAGGTTCCCCGGACGTCTCGCACCATGGGTATCTGCCGCTGCGCAGGATCCTTCCAGGATGGATACAGCACCAGCTCCGCTTCCTGGGCCGTCGGGGCCCACAGACAGAACGCGGAGCCGGACGCCGAATAGGTTAGGCCAAGATCCTCTCCGTCATAGCTGAACAGCTCATCAAAATTCCGGTCGAAGACGGAGATTCCGCTGGTAGCCGCCGGGTCCCCGTAATCAATCGGTTCCTTCATTTCCTTCTGTACTGACAAGGCATACCGCCTCCTTTACCCTTAACTAAATATACGGCAGGGCTCCTGGGATTTATACAATTCCTCTTTTCTCTATTTGAAATTTTATCCTAACCGCCAACTTTGTGCAAACGTTTGAATCACACTCTGCAAGTGGAAACGGCTTTTCCGTCCTTTTGAAGGACGGTAACGTTTCAGCGAGAAATAGAAGGATAAGTTATCCTGTGCAACATATAAATTCTATATTTCAAAAAGGCCGGGACACAAGAAATATCCGGCCCCGGCCCGGCCATGATCTTGAAGCAGACTGTAGCTCATCAGATTTAAATGCATGAGAAATTATTTTAACTAATTGCTTGTTGAGGCTTTACTGGGCCAAAATTAGGTTGCAAGGGGTAGGCTTAATTGTAATTTGTACAACTAAATCGCCCTATGTGCCGCTTAATCAACGTTTAGTTGTATTTCCTGCAATTAAAATCCCTCTATACCTGGATTTTCGCCCATTCGGGCAAATTTAGTTGTACAGACTACAATTAGAAGAGGGATTCTACCCGTTTCAGTGTTTTTAGTTGCATAGAATACATTTATCTCTGATATGGTTCGCTACGAACTGAATGCCTGCCTCTTTACTCCAAGGAGTTCTTTACTTGCTAAAGGTGGCTTCCTTCCAGAATAGGAGTTGCCCGTCTGTCACGGCACATCCGGCGATTCCGGCAGGTTGAGCGAAACCATTGTAAGTATTTTTTTATTCGCGGAATAGGAGATCTGCCGTTCTCTGCCCGGCGTATAACCGCCGCCAGGATGTTGCACCCCGTTGTCATGGACAATCAGCTTACAGGAGCCGTCCTCCTCAGCCTCATAACCGATTCCCAGCACCCAATGATAGTCATACGCATATCTTCCGCGCCAGCGGAAGCTGAACCACTTGTCGAATTTGAGCGCGACCGGACGCCCGGCATCAATCTCGGCCCGGTAGCGACCGATATCATTGAACACGGATATCTTAATCAGGTCGGAGCGGTTACTTAAAGGCGGCAGGGCTGCGCCGATGTACGCCCGGAGGCCTCTGACAAAGCTGTGTGCACTCATGCCCCAGGGCGTCCCGCCATGATGGGTGTAGATGTAATTGATATGCGCGGCCATGGAATCAAAATGACGGATTCCCGGAATAAACGTCCGGCCCATATGCGAATGCCAATATTCCAGGAGGGCCGCCATGGTCGCCGGCCCGCAGGCTGAGGAAGGCGAGGCTACGCCTGTCTCCCACTGTGTATACGCCTTCGCCTTCAATCGCTCACCAGAAGGCCTCCGGCTCATAGGGATACCCTATGGCTGCAACGCTCCAGCACCCGGTCAATATCGGCAGCCAGGAACGGCTTGCTGACAAAGTCATCCATGCCCGCCGCATAGCAGCGCTCCCGGTCCTCTTTTCTGGCATACGCTGTCACAG
Organism: Paenibacillus silagei; assembly: GCF_017874735.1. Classification (GTDB taxonomy): domain Bacteria; phylum Bacillota; class Bacilli; order Paenibacillales; family Paenibacillaceae; genus Paenibacillus_AQ; species Paenibacillus_AQ silagei. Next base: position 139,555 of record NZ_JAGGLV010000014.1, on the reverse strand, counting down.
CTGCAATATACGGCTGATGCGGGGCAGGCGCCTGCTCGCGGATTCTGGCCGTTGCCGTAAGCCCGCTCAACCCCGGCATCTGTACATCCATGAATACCAGATCATACCGCTCACGGAGCACTGCCTGCACCGCCGCTTCGCCATGATCGACCAGATCGGCGGCATAGCCTCTTTTGTCCAGCATAGTCACCAGCAGCTTCTGATTCACCGGATGATCCTCCGCCACCAAGATACGTAGAGGCCCGAATTCAGCAGCGGATTCGCCTTCTTCCGGGATGCTACTATGTTCAGAGACCGGCGCCGGATCAGAGACAATCACCGTATCCTCACAGCCGCCTTCCGGCTCCAGCTCCATATCTACAGGCAGGATGAAATAGAAATTCGAACCTTCCCCGACTACGCTATCCACAGTGATGGCACCGCCCATCAGCTCCACCAGCTTTTTGCAGATAGCCAGCCCCAGTCCGGTTCCCCCATACTTGCGGTTAATGGACGGGTGCAGCTGCGAGAAGGATTGGAACAACAGCGGCTGCTTCTCAGAAGGGATTCCTATCCCTGTATCGGCCACGCTGAATTTGAGCGTCAGCTTCTTGCGCTCCCTGCTATATTCTCTGCTGAGCAGAATGGAGACCTGTCCCGTCTCGGTGAATTTCACGGCATTGCTGACGAGATTCACCAGCACCTGGCGCAGCCGGGCCGCATCTCCCATGATCAGCTCCGGCACATCCGCAGCCATGCGGCAGGACAGCTCAATATTCTTTTCACGGGCCTTCGGCATGAACAGCTCCGTGATATTGTCGAGTAATTCCACCAGACTTACCGGCTCGTGGGTAAGCGTCATTTTACCAGCTTCGATTTTGCTGAAATCCAGAATTTCATTAAGAATATATAGCAGGGATGCACTGCTCTCGCTGATAATCTGGGCATACCCCCGCTGTTCTTCCGTCAATTCCGTCTCACTTAGCAGATCGGTCATGCCCATAATTCCGTTCATCGGTGTACGCAGCTCATGGCTCATGATGGCGAGAAATTCCGATTTGGCCTGGTCCGCCTTCTCCGCCAGCTCCTTGGCTCTGATAATCTCCTTCTCCCCGGTAATGTCACGGAAGACAACAACCGCTCCCTTGCGCTCACCCTTGTCGAACAGTGGGGTTACCTGGTACTCGGCCAGGAAGCTGGAGCCGTCCTTGCGCCACAGTACCGCATCCAGGCTCTGATGAGCTTCTCCTGCCCGGACTGCCCGCATCAGCGGAGACTCCTCCGGCCGGTAATGGTTGCCGTCAAGCGCGGTCTGCTGGATGGGGTCCAGGTAAGGATGCCCGGTAATCTCATCACATTCGAAGCCCAGCATATGCGCCCCCGCAGGATTAATAAAGGTGACCCGTCCCTCGTTGTCCAGACCAAATATTCCTTCGGACACGGCATTGAGAATCAGGGTATAATCATTGCTCAGCTTCTCAATCTGCTCCGTGTACCTGATATGATCCGTAATGTCGCGGGAGATCCCATATACCCCAACCACCTGATGATCCACAACTATTGGAATATTAATCGTATTGATCTCCACCGGATGCCCGTCTTTGTGGATCAGCGTCAGATCATAGCTCTGCGGCTCCCCCTGGCTGGCCAGGGTGAAATGATGCAGCGTCTTCTGGATATCCTTCTCAGCCACCAGCGGTCCAAAATAATTCCCCAGCAGCTCCTCCAGCGAGTAGCCGCTCAGCTTCTCCAGATTGGCATTCGCCGTCAGATAATCGCCCTGCAGATTCATGGAATATACCGCCGCAGGATTATACTCAAACAGGGATTTGTAGCGTTGCTCACTCTCCTGCAGCTTCGATTCGAATTGCTTGCGTTCAGTAATGTCACGGCCTACGGCAATAATCTCTGTCTTCTGTCCCTGCGCGTCAAAAATATACCGGCTGTTCGTTTCAAACCAGACATAGGTACCGTTCTTGTGGCGGTAGCGGTAGGAGGCCGGCGGAATCAATCCCGAATCCACGCTCTCCGCCATCTGATTCAGAATCATCTCCAGATCATCAGGATGGAGGTAATCGTAGGCACTGGTGCCGATCATCTCCTCAGGCTCATAACCGAGCAGCGAACGGCTGGCCGGTGAGCAATACAGGAAGATACTGTCCTTAATCGCATGGCGCGAGATCAGGTCGAGAGAGTTCTCCGACATCAGCCGGAAATTCCGTTCACTCTCCCGCAGCTGCTCCTCCATATGCATACGCTCCGTAATATCCTGCATCATGCCGAACAGCTGGGCTGGCTGGCCCTCCGGTCCCAGGATGACATCCCACTGGACATGCACCATCAGGACCTCCCCATCCGGCAAAATCATCCGGTAAGCCGTATTCCCCGGCTCCCCTAGTCCCATAGCCCGTTCTACGGCCTCCTGCAGAATCCGGACATCTTCCGGATGGACCAGTGCCAGGAAGGCCTCCTGATTCACTTGGCCTGTCTCCACACTATATTGCAGAATACGCCGCAGTTCGTCGGAGAACGTGATTCTGCCCTTCACCAGATCCCAGCCCCATGAGCCTATTCGCGCCACCCGCTGCGCGGACGCAAGGGCCTCCTCGCTGTGCTTGCGCCGGGTGACGTTACGGCCAATCCCCATAATCCGTGTGATTTCACCCTTATCGCCGCAGACCACATGGAAGGATGTCTCGAACCATAGATAATGGCCCTCCTTATGGCGCAGGCGGCGACTGGAGATATTGTTCTTCAGCAGGCTGCCGGAGCTGTTGATTGCTTCAACATCCTCCAGGTGATAGAATTCGGCGCGGTTCCTGCCGACAATCTCCTCCGGATGGTATCCGATCTGGGAATAGGAGGACGGCGATATGAAGGTTATCGTCCCGTCGGGCAGGGAGAAGGAGATCATGCTCTGATCGTCTTTTATGAATAAATTGTACAGATCGCGGCTGTCTACGGTCAGCTGGTCAGCAATTTTGCGGTCTGTTACATCCTGTGCATATACAATAACGGTCCGGCCGGAAGGCTCCTCTTGGGCCGGAATGAAGGTCAGGGCGAGCCAGAACGGCTGCCCGTCAATGCCGGAGAACCGCTGCTCCACCTGTAGAGGCTGTCCCTGCCGCTGTGCAAGCTCTGTCCCGATTCGCTGAATAGAGAATTCTTCCTGCAGGTCCCGGCCGGCCCCCGATAGAGTCCCTGAGAGAAATTCAGGCTCAGTGCAGCCCAGCATATTGCAAAAAGCAGGATTAATCTTCATCCATCTGCCTCCTTCCGGAGACAATACAGCCATCCCCACCGGAGATAACTGGAAGGCTTGATCGAGAATGCTGTTATTCCTAGCCAGGTTATCCATCACCTAAGGCCTCCTTCATCTTGGGGCTGGCGCTTCTGCTGACCCTCTGTTGTGCTTTACTTGACGTTCTTCCTTCACAGTATACGATAAGACCGTCACGGAATGAAATGAAGGTCCTTCCCCTTGATTCGCATAAGTTAAAATTGATAATATTGACAAAAATAAGATATTATATCTATAATAAAAAGCAAAACTATCTTCGTGACTCATTACGCCGGAAGCACCCGTAATAGAGGCCTGTTGGCCTTTACTGCGGGTGCTTTCTTTGTGTTCCGGGACATGAAGACAAGCGGAGGAATGTTAATGAACAATCTGTATAAGCCAAGTTGTCTGCTGCTGTCCCTCTTGATTGCCCTTGCCCTAAGCTTCCCGGCCGGTCCGGCTTCGGCAGCGGCGACGGTGATAACCTCATCGGTTCAGGCTTCCTTTGACCTGACTGCTGCGAAGGCGGACAGCACTGCCCGCGCCCGGATGAAGAGCCAGTTCACAGAGCTGACCACCCTGTCTGCTGGGTATGACAGCCGGGAGGTGCAGATCAGGACGCTCCATGATCAGAATACAGAGGCGTTGAATGCAGTCCGGGAGTCCATCAAGAATATGGACCAGGCCTCCATCGCCAAGCTGAGCGCCGCCGTCAGCAGTGCCAAGCAGCGTTATCAGCCGCTGTTCGATCAATACAGCGCGCTGAACAAGCGGATCTCCCTGCTCAAGGGACTGAAGGACAAGACGCTGAACTCCGTCCTGAAGGCCCAGTCGGAAGCCATGAAGCTGCTGGTCCAGATTGCCCGCCAGGAGATCCGCGACAAGGAAGCGCTGCTCAAGGCCGCCAAGGATACCCGTACCCGCCGGATGGCCGCTGCCCGTAAGACCCTGGCGGGCATTGACAGACCGCAAAGCTTAATCAAATCACAGAAAAGCGCAGTCTCTGCCCTGAACAAGCGGCTAACGGCAGATTGGAGTGACTTCAAAGCGGCTATCCGCAAGCAGAATCCGGCTCTGGCCGGACAATCCTTATCTTCTATGGTCGCCGGGTACAAGCAGATCGCGGCGGGGAAGCTGAAGATCCTGGAGTATGAGCAGACGATTGCCGGAGTCATTGCAGCTACTCTTAGACAGACAGGCAGCTAGACCGCAGATGGCCGCTCCCTGCTTGCTCCTGTGTCTTCTGCACGCCTGAACGCATATGTTAGGTTAAGAACCCTAACTACTATGCAGCGGGAGGAGCAGCCACAATGCACATCTGCATGATTGCACCGGAGCAGTTCACGGTTCCCGGGGACGGCTCTGTGGAGATTTGCATCTGGAATATCGCACGCAGGCTGACCAAGAGACACAAGGTAACCATTGTGAGCCGCAGAGCCGCCGGGCTTCCTGACACGGATGAGCTCGAGCAGGTCCAGTTCATCCGGCTGCCCTCAGGCACCCCTTCCCGGTACCGCAGCTCCGTTCTTACATTCCTGGAAGCCTCAGAGCCGTTCGATCTTATTCAGATCGACAACCGGCCGCGGCTGGCGGCGGCTGTGAAGCGGCAGTACCCCGGCACTCCGGTGATGATATTCCTTCACTCTCTCACATTCGTGCCGCAGCAGCCCGGCATCGCCCGTTGCCTGGCCCTGGCCGATGCCGTCACGGCCAACAGCAGCTCCCTGGAGCAGCGGCTTATCCGGAGGTTCCCCGGCATCCGCAGCAAGCTTCGCGTGGTTCCTCTGGGAGCAGACCTGTCGCGCTTCACTCCTGCATCTGCGCAGGAGAAGGCGCGCCTGCGCACGCTGCATGGTCTTGGCCCCGGCTTCACGGTCCTGTTCGTAGGCCGGGTCATTCCGCGCAAGGGAGTGCCTGTGCTGCTCCGGGCCATGCACCGCCTGAACCGGCATATGCCCGCACGGCTGCTGATCGCGGGCAAAGGGAAGCCGCCGTATCTCCGGCAGCTGAGAGCCCTTGCCCGGCGGCTGAGCGTACAGGTGTCATTTCTCGGCAATATTCCCCATGAGGATATCCACAGTATGTATCAGGCTGCCGACTGCTTTATCTGCCCCTCCCAGCAGCATGAAGCCTTCGGGCTGGTGAATGTGGAGGCAATGGCCTCGGGGCTGCCGGTAATTGCCTCCAGCAACGGCGGAATCCGGGAGATTATTGATTCGGGCCGTAACGGCTATCTGGTGAAGCAGTACAGGAACCCCGCTGCTTTTGCCAGCCGTATGCTGCAGATCGGCCGCAATCCGGACCTTGCCGCAAGGATCGGACTGCAGGGAAGAAGTGATGCGCTGCAGATGTATGAGTGGCAGCATACCGCAGAGCTGCTGGAGAATATTTATCTGAAGCTGGTTCCTTCACGTTAACCAGAGGAAGCATCCTTCTAGAAGGCTCCTCCGGTTAACGAGGGGCACAACACTTTACCTTGAAATACTTTCCTGGCGGGCGGACAGCGCCGAACTGTAAGTCCAGTCAGGATACGACAATGTGTAATACGGATTTTGTGATCCTTCTCGCAGGATGCAGCCGGAGTTAATAATATACTACACGTGTAAGCGTTGCCATTAAACAAATGCACTATACAGTAAGCCACCGAGATATTGGCAACCCCCTACAACCTATTATTCGCTGTAGAAAGGGTGCATCGTTATGTTAATGATCAAAGCTATCGTAAGACCTGAGAAAGCGGATGAAGTAATGGCCGAATTGCTGCTGGCCGGCTTCCCCTCCATCAGCAAGATGGATCTGCTCGGGCGCGGCAAGCAAAAGGGCATTCAGGTCGGAACCAACCATTACAACCAAATCTCCAAGAAGCTGCTGATGATCGTCATTCAGGATGAAGACAAGGATGACGTCATCAGCATTATTATGCGTACGGCCAGATCCGGTGAGCATGGCTCCTTCGGCGACGGCAAAATCTTTGTCCTGCCTGTACAGGAGGTCTTCACCATCAGTAACGGCAAGAATCAGCTATAGAGAAAGAAAACCTTCGCCCTGCTATATTGACGCATACAAGTGGAGACAGCTTTGCCGTCCTTTTACAGGACGGTACCGTTTTGGCGAGAAATAGAAGGATAATGTATAGCGTGAAACATATACATTATCCTTCTATTTCCATGAAAGAGGCAGCAAAGCATCCCCCCGCTCTCCGTCTTCACGGACGACCGGGGACTGCCTTGCTGCCTTTATGAATTCCTGGTCTTGCGATGATCAGATCAGCTGGATCACGGTAAGTCCCAGCCCGACCACAAAGCCGCAGACGGCCCCGTTGACACGAATCCACTGCAGATCCTTGCCGACCTTCTCCTCCAGCATATTCACCAGAGCGGCATCGTCCATCTGATCGAGGTTCTCCTTGACCAGTTGCCCGATCCGGTAATGATTAGCTTCCACGAAGGAGATCAGTGTACCGCGAATCCGGTCCTCTGATGTCTGAATCCATTCCTTCTCCTGGCTAACCCGCCGGACCAGCGCGGCATACAGCGAGAACAGCCTGCGCCCGCCCCGGCCCCGGTCCTCTTCCAGCAGCGTAACCGCCTTGCCGCGCAGCCCTTGCAGCTGCTGTAGTACAAATGCGGCAGCGGCTTCCCCTTGAAGCTCATTCAGCGCCCAATTCTTCAGTGAGGCAATCCGTTCTTCATCGCTCAGCAGCTGGAACAGAGCCACCCGGATCTCCCGGATGACCTCCTCCCGGTAAGGGCTGTCCTCTTCCTTAAAGTCACGGATCGTAGACTGTACCATACCCTGGAGCATTTCCCCTAGCATATCAGCATCCACGAACCCGACGAAGGCCTGGAAGGCCATTCCCTTCAGTCCGCCAAGCTTAACCTCGGCCAGCTTCTCACTGGCGATCTTGCCCAGCATGGCCCGCGTCTCCGGGCGTCCGCTCCAGGCGGAGATCCCCTCCAGCGCAAAATCAAGGGCTGCAATATCCTTGCCCTCATTCATCAGGCTGGTTGCTATGGTATCTGCTGCGACTCCGAGCTTAGCTTCACGCAGATAGCTTGCTGCTGCCGATTGAATATATGGAACAGCCTGCTCTACCGGAAGCCGCAGCACGAAGCCCTTCAGCTGCTCCAGCACTTCCTGCCGCGCTTTCTTTCTGGAGAAGAACCGGGTCAGTACGCCAGCTCCAAGCGAGACTATATTGAAGGTGCGCAGCTTGTTCTCAATGCTCTCCTTGTTCAGCAGTTCATTCTCCATCGCAGAGATCAGGGACTGGATCAGCTTATCCCGGTTCTTCAGCAGCAGCGAGGTATGAGGAATTCTAAGGCCCAGCGGGTGACGAAACAGCGCTGTCACAGCAAACCAGTCGGCGATTCCTCCGACCAGACCTGCCTCGAAGCCGCCTCTCAGCAGAATAACTGCCAGATTCTCCGGCAGAAACAAGGTGAACAGAAAGCCGCAGGCCATAATAGCCAGAGAGATCGTAGCTAAATTTCTGGATTTCATCAGTATCTTTTCCCCCTTACATAGCGACCCCATGCCGCTTGCATCCCGGTCATCATCCCTTGCTCATGCAGAAGACGAACCAGGCTGTCAGGTTACAGGTCTGCCTTACATTGTACCACGGGAGCACTCTTTTCTGAAAATCCGTCAAGCTGCATGCAGCGGCCAATCTATACTGCAATACTATAGATAAGCACTTTCATTTCGAATCTGCTCGTCAATCATGATAAAATACAGGCAAAGCCTGCGCGCCCTTACAGGGGAACCTAAAATAAACAGATAGAACAGGAGAACAATCACATGCTTATTGCACTGGATATGGACGGAACACTGCTCAATGCGGAGGGTGAAATCAGCAACGAGAATAAAGAGGCTATTCTTCAAGCACAGCGCCTGGGGCATATCGTGATTATCGCTACGGGCCGTTCCTACATGGATGCTGAACGGCAGCTGCGGCTGGCTGATCTGGAGTGCCCTGTGGTGAGTCTTAACGGTGCTGTGATCACGCTGGCTGACCGGACGGTGGCGGCAAGCACTCCACTGAACAAAGAGGATATTATCCCCGCACTGCGCTGGATGAATGAAATTCCTGAATTGTATTACGAGGTATACACTGAGGATAACGTATATGTAGAGCTGGACAAGCGGGTACAGCTGGAGAAGCTGGCTACTCTTAAGGATACTGAGGTACCCGAGGAATTAGCCTGGCTGCTCCAGGCGATGGTAGACCAGCAGTTCCAGCAGGCAGCGGTAACCTACGTGGAGAAGATGGAGGACGTCTGGAGCAAGGAAGAGAATCTGATCTATAAGACTCTGGTCTTCTCGCTGAACCGTGAACTGCTGAAGGAAGCCTCTGTGCGGTTCGCCGCCATTCCCGGGCTGATTATTACCGCATCGCATGTCAACAATATCGAGATCAACCATAAGGAAGCGAATAAGGGCACCGGTGTTAGCATGCTCGCAGCCCATTACGGGATTCCTGCGGAGCAAGTGGCGGTGATGGGCGACAGCTACAATGATCTGCCTATGTTCGAGATGGCGGGGTACAAGATTGCCATGGAGAATGCCGCCCCCGTGCTGAAGCAGACCGCCGACTTCATTACGTTGAGCCATACGGAGAACGGTGTTGCGGCGGGACTGCGGCATCTTCTGAACAGCAAAACAGCCTTCAAATGAAGGCTGTTTCCGCTAGCGGCGGTCGGTTCCCGAGCGCCGAAAGCATAATAATGAGATGGCGCCCAGGTTGACTGCCAAATATAGAATGAGCGTCAACCGTTCGGCATTGGTTAATTCCATAAGCACCGGAATAAACATGATATCCCTCCATACCTCACTTCTATTTGTCTATCTGTTATAATCAGCTAGTCCTTTGTTCAATATATTAGTATTATCTGTCAAAAAGTGGACTTTATGATAAATGGCGTTATTTTCTGCTGGGAGGAATTACTCTATGAACCACCTATACCCCGGGATTGCCCGGTTATATGAGAACCGGCTGCTGCGCACCGAGCTGGAATGCGAGCAGTTCGATCAGGCACTGGAGGGTCTGGCCGGTGATACGGAGGATGCCGTCATTCACCAGATTTTCAAAGTATTCGACGATGATACGGAGCAGGAAGAGGTGATGTTCAGCCTTGTTCACTTTGTAGAGAGTATCCAAATGGAGATGTATCTGACCCAGCTGCTGGAGTCGCTGCCGGAGATGCTGGAGCATGCCCGCAACTGGGCGATTGTGCTGAATCAAAGAATTCTCCAGGACGACCGCTACCGCAAGGATTACGCCGAGATCGCCGTCCGTATGCCGCCAAGAATCCGGCAGTGCCTGGCCTTCCTGCTGGAGGAGATCAAGGAGGACCAGCCCCGGCTGTACGAGCGCAAGGTGAATTCTTTTCTGGCCAAGCTGAATGCATCCGGGAGATAGCCTCGTGCAGAATAGAGTGCGGAATGGTATAGTGTATACTGGCCAAAACCGCATGACTGATTACGCATTCAGAAACAAACGAAGGTGAACATAATGAACAAGCTCTTATTTCATAATATCCCGCTGGGAGCCAGCGGTGAGGATATCCCCCAGGCGAAGGTAGCCTCAGCCCGGACAAGCCGGGAGACGGTACAGCCGGGGGACAGCGATGCCGCTTATTTCAGGCGGCTGGAGGCAGGCGGCATTCTGCTCAATCCGCCGCAGATCTCGGCGGTACGCCATCATCTCGGGCCGCTGCTGACACTGGCTGGAGCCGGCTCCGGCAAAACCTCGGTGCTGATCTGCAGAGCCGGGTATTTGCTGTCTGTGCGCGGCATCGCCCCCGGACGCCTGCTGCTGCTGACCTTCTCCAGCAAGGCAGCTGCAGAGATGCGCGAGCGGATCGCCCTGCTGCCCGGGGTGAACGAGGGGGATGCTGCGCGCCTGCAGGCGCGTACGTTCCACTCGTTCTTTCTTTATTTCCTGCGGCGGCAGGGACTGCGGCAGGATATTTTCAGCGAGACCCGCCGCCAGCATATTCTGCTGAAGCAGATTATGCGCGAGCTGGGACTGCCGAAGGATGCTTATCCGCCGGAGAATCTGCTCAGCATGCTCTCCGCCTGCAAGATGAATATGGGCTTGCCCGGGCAGCTGCCGGAGACTACCGAGGCAGAGAAGGAGATGAAGGCTATCCTGGCTCAGTATGAGCAGTGGAAGACCGATCATTTCAAAATCGATTTCGACGATGTGCTGCTGCTCGCCTACCAGATGCTCCGCGAACAGCCTGCGCTGCTGCGGGAGCTACAGCAGCAGTATCAATATGTGATGGTTGATGAGTTCCAGGATACGAATGCGCTGCAATATGAGCTGGTGAAGATGGTGGCTGCTCCGCAGGATAACCTGATGGTGGTCGGCGACGATGACCAGACGATCTACTCCTTCAACGGCGCCCGCAGCGAGTTCATCCTGGAGTTCGAGAAGCTGTATCCGCAAGCCAAGGTGATCACACTGGATATCAACTACCGGTCCGGTCCGGCGATCATCGGGCTGGGCAACGGCATTATCCGCTATAATTCGCGGCGCCGCGCCAAGACGTTGCAGGCAGCCCGCAGCAGCGGCCTGCCGCCCCGTTATCTGCGTCCGCAGACGGCAGATGACGAGGCTGTGCAGATTGTGGAGCATATTGAGCGTGAGACTCAGAGCGGGACCCGGGAATTCCGTGATTTTGCCCTGTTATACCGCGCGACAAGCAGCAACCGGGCGGTCCTGGAGCTGCTGCTGCTGCACGATATTCCTTATATAGATTATGGGGAAGGCCAGCTGCTCTATGAGCATTGGCTGATCTCTCCGGTGCTGGATCACCTGCGCCTGTCGGTGAACCGCCGTGACTTCGCCGCCATGGAGAACATTCTGCCGACACTCTACATGAACCGGGACAAGGGAATGGAGCACATCCGGCGTATGGAGGCGGTGCAAGCGAAGCAGGGCCCGCTGATTCATCTGCTGTCCATGCCGGGCATGGAGGATTTCAAGGGCGTCAAGCTGCGCGAGCGGCTGGACCTGATCCGTGGCCTGCGGGAGCTGACACCGCTACAAGCGATCCGCCAGATCCGCACAGTATTCTACGATTATTTCATCGAAGGCAGCGAGCGGCATCAGGCTACGCTGCACCGGGAGACGCTGAAGGAAATGCTCGATGAGCTGGAGTCCTCAGCAGAGCGCTTCGCTACGATTCCATTGTTCCTTGAATTTATCGACAATGTAACAGAGCGCAATGAGCAGAACCGGCAGCCGGGGCTGAAGGAGCAAGGCAACCGGGTGGCGCTGATGACCATTCACAAATCCAAGGGGTTGGAGTTCCCCGTAGTCTTCCTGATCGGAGCCTCCGAAGGCATTCTGCCGCATAGCTCCGCTCTGGAGGAGGGCGGTGCGAAGGACCGCAAGCCAGCAAAGGCCTCGGTCAAAGTGATCAGCCCGGCGGCTGCAAAAGCCGCAGCCGAAGCGGGCATTGCCGCATTGGAGGAGGAGCGCCGGCTCGCCTATGTGGCCGTTACCCGGGCCAAGGAAGAGCTGTTCATCAGCTCGCCCGCCCGGCATCGGGGCAAGAAGGCGGAGGTCTCGCGCTTCATGCTCGCGGCCTTCCGCTCGGCGGCCCGCCCACAGGCACCGGCTCCAGCCGCCGGAGCCAGCAGCCCGAACAGAACGCATGTAACACGCAGCGGCACACACGGTTCAGCCGCAGTGAGAACACATACTGTTCCGGTCTGGCAGTGCACCGGCAAAGCCTGTCCGGGCTGGACCCGCAAGAAGGCGGGCGGCGCAGAGGATCACCTGACCTCGAAGCCGTGTCCGCTCTGCAGCTCCCCGATGGAACCTAGCACCCGGGAGGTCCCGGTATAACAGGACGCACGGCTGCCATGCATAACATCAGCCCCTTTCAGCAGCTAATCGGCGCTGCAGAAAGGGGCTGATGCCGTTATTCCCGGGTTTATCTTGCCCGCACCTGGAATTGGGGCAGGTACTCAGCATTCTGCTCCAGAATGTCGGCCAGTACTTCCTTGGCGATCCGCTCGTCACCCACCAGCGGATGGATCGTCAGGGCCTGCAGTGCAGAGGCATAATCTCCTCTTACTGCAGCATCTATGGTCAACTCCTCGTAAGCCTTCACTACCTGCAGCAGACCTCGGATCTGCGGGGGAAGTGGCTTGCTTGGTGCAAGCGCATGCGGCCCATCGGATTTGATGACACAGTTGATCTCAATGGAGACATCACCCGGAAGATCCGGAATAACCCCCTGATTACGCACATTGACGGTCTGAATATCGCCGGTATCATTATAGATAGACTTCATCAATTGAACCGCCGCTTCCGAATAGTAGGCACCGCCGCGTTTCTCCAATTGAGCCGGCTTACTGTTCACTTCAGGCTGCTTATAGATCTCGAACAGCTCGGCTTCTACTTCCTTCACATCATCGGCACGTGTCTTGCCGCTCTCCTGATAATGCTCAGAGATCTCCCGGTACATCTCTTCCTTCATATAGTAGTAACGGTGATACGGGCAGGGAAGTGCACCTACGGACTGAATGAACTCCGAATCCCACTCCAGATCGGGGATGTTGGCCATCGAAGGCCCCTTGGCTCCCGACAGCTTATTGAGAAAGTCCTCCGTCATGTCCTCCCCTTCAATCAGCACCCGGGTCGTCCAGTTGAGGTGATTGATCCCGACAATCTCAATGAACATTTCCGATTGCGGAACCCCGTACAGCTCAGCGATCTGCATCTTCGTGCTTATCGGAAGATTGCATAGCCCCACAGACTTGACCCGGGAATGCTTCGAGACGGCTTCCGTAATGATACCGGCCGGGTTGGTGAAGTTAATCATGAACGCACCCGGAGCCAGCTCCTCGATATCCCGGCAAATGTCCAGAATGACCGGAATGGTGCGAAGCGCCTTGGCGAACCCGCCCGCGCCCGTCGTCTCCTGGCCGATTAAATGGTGGGCCAGCGGGATCTTCTCATCTCTGGAGCGTGCATCCAGCATGCCGACACGGATCTGCGTAGCGACAAAATCCGCACCGCGAATCGCTTCGCGCCGGTCCAGTGTCGTATGCAGCCTGATAGGCTTCCCGCTTGCATCAATCATACGCTGCGCCAGTTCGCCTATGATTCTCAGCTTGTCCGCCCCTGCCTCGATATCTGCCAGATACAGCTCAGCAACCGGAAATTCATCATGATACCGGATCAGCCCTTCAACAAGCTCCGGCGTATAGGAGGAACCTCCTCCGATGACTGCGATTTTCAAGTGTTTCTTCTTCATTTGTGATTTCCTCCGTCTCTCTTGAAATGCTCTATTATTGCCCCGGTTAGATGTTTATAATAACAATTCTATTTATTGTTCCTACAAATACATGTCCTTTTTTAACCTTTTTTCTCCTCATTGGATTTTCTAATCGCTCAAATGATTTGTCAATCTCTATACCCGGCAAAGGGTGCACACATTATGGATTCAAAATCCCGTCATTTCCATATGGTTTCTCCTGCTCTTTTTCCGTGATATAATATAACAAATTGGCATCGGAGGAAACTTGTAATGACAAAGAGAACAAATAATACATTATATTTCAATATTAAAGAACAACTGCTCAAACAGATCCAATCCGGCTTCTATGCTGTCGGAGAGAAGCTTCCCACCGAAGCCGCGTTATGCGAGATGTTCTCCGCCAGCCGGACCACCATCCGCCTCGCGCTCAGCGAACTGGAGGTTCAGGATATTCTTGAGCGGCACCAGGGTAAGGGCACCTTTGTCAAACGTAAGGAGCTCCAGCTTAACCAGAAACGAAGCTTCACTGAAGATGTGCTGATGAGCGGCAAAGAGCCGACCAGTACAATTATTGAAGCCAAAGTGACACCTGCGGAAATCCCGCTCAATGAATTCCTCAATATTCCGTTGAAAGCACCGGTAAACCAGCTATTGCGGCTCCGCTATGCCGATAATGAACCGCTCTTGTATGAGACTACTTATATTGCCTGGGATCTCGCCCCGGGGCTCATTAATGAATATAAGGATGGATCGCTCTTCTCCTTCCTTGAGTCAGAGTATAACCTGAAGGCGCACCGCTCTGTGGAGCAGCTGAAGCCTGTACTCGCGGACAAAACAGCCAGCAGGCTGCTTGGTGTCAAAGAAGGCTCCCCCTGCCTGCAAGTGAGAACTTTTACGTATTTGGCCGACGGTTCCCCTCTGGAATACAGCTTCGGCGTATTCCGGGGTGATTTCCCCAGCTATACTATCGAGAGACAGTTTGGATGAAGGAAGGCCGGGCGACCGTCAGCGCAGAGAGCATACGGAGCACCCCTGGATGGGGCGCTCCGGCTCCGTTACCTTCAGTTCAGTAAGCCCTGTTACTCCTTGATGATCTCAAAATAGCGCCCCAGCCAGTAGGGCAGTGTGAATACCGAACCCGCCTCAATGCTGCCTGTATGGTAGTTATACCCCGGATTGGCCCCGGTAGTCTGGCTGTCATTTTCAAACGGATTCGAGTTATGCTTAATGATGCGCCGCTCATCCGGAGCCAGTGCGTAGTTCGTCTGTTTATAATCATCGCGGTCACCCGGTTCAATATACAGCACATCCTGACGGTCCCACTGTACCGGGAATTCAATCTGGAATTCAGGGAAACGGTACAGGAAGCGGACCGCCGACTGCAGATCGACATCGGTTTTGTCCGGATGCGCAAGCTGGTAGAGGAAGGTGTAGAACGGATTCTCCTCCCGCACCTCATTGGAGTACCATTGATCATAGGCAGCTACAATCTGCGCATGTCTGCCTGCATCCTGCTCAAGCGTAACAAGTATGAATACCGGGAACCAGCCCAGCTCTTCATCCGAGTAATTGATATATTGGGTCCAGTCATTATGAAGCGTCGCATTGGTGTTCGTGCCATCGCCTGCATTATCCATAGTTACCGGCTGGTTGTCGTTCTCGCTGTAAGCATTGGTAGCCTGACGCACCAGTCTGCGCTCAATATAGTCCTGTGCCATGGCCATATAGCCCTTGCCGTTGATATACGGCTCTTCCTTACTGTAGCTGCCTGCAAAAGCCTGCTCATATGCCAGCTCATACTTGGCCGAATCAGCCGGATAGCTCGCTGCGACAATATAGCTTGCTGATTTCAGCGCAGCCATGACCTGAAGTGCGTTAAGCGGGCCGTCTTCGTAACCGTAGGACAGCGCATCATCCCCTTTTTCGTCAACGCCGATCTTGGACTGCCACTGTACCTGCTGCTCCATAACGCCAAGGCTGTCGTTGAAGTATTTGGCGAACCATCTGGACCACTGTGTTGATTTGCCGGTGGCATCCTCAATATAATAATGGTCGTCCTTCAAAATCAGCTCTGTCATGCGGTGCGTGGTTTCTTCAATGAGGGATTTCAGCTCAAGAAGTTCAGGATCGGTGCTGTCACCAACCAGATATTTATAAGCTGTATAGAACATGGCATAATGGCCATCCACTTCATCTGCAGAAGTATCTGCCTTATACACAATCTGGTTCATGTCGATATGGCCGTCCACAATTGCGCTATCCGGGAACAAATCATTAAAGAATTCCGGAATCTGCTCATAGACGGGAGCTGTCAGCTGAAACAGCGGCTTATTATTGATGCCCGTTGTCTTATCTTCCTTCGCGTCATTGTTGTTAGTGGCGGCTGTAATGACAGGCAGCACCTGATATACTGCGCCGGTTACGGTAGTTCCAACCCGTGTCTTGATATCAATCCCCAGCTTCTGGCCTTCAGGACGCGTCAGGTTCAGCTCGTCAATGGCAGCTTGACTAAGCCCAAGCCCATTGTAATTGAGCACATCGGTACCTCCGCTCGGGAACAGCGTGGAGCCTTTTTTGTTCTCTGCGTCTTTGGTTACCCTCACCATGGAATAGCCGATAGTCTCCACCCCGTCGTTACGCTGCATGCTTGGAATGATTCCATTCGGGTTAGTCATGTCCGGCCCGACAAAGTTCTGGAACCAGAAGCCGTTCTGAGATTGGTAGCCGTACACTGAATTGCCCACTGTAGCCGCACTCGCTTCGCTGGTCAGCATATAGGAGCGTGCCGGAAATCCGTTTCCGCGTCCGGAGACATAATCGAGCAGCAGAACGGCCTTGGTCGCTCTAAGCGCCGCCGCTCTTGCATCAGCAATTTCCGCCTGCTCCCCGGAAGCCGGGCTGGCTCCGTACTGCTCCTGCAGTGCTTTATAGCGGAATATTTCTCCCATTGCATACATCGCTGTCCATAGACCGTCATTGTCACTGGTGGTAGGTGTGGAGGTGAATACTCCGGTCTTAGAGTTGTAATTGACCGCATCCAGCGTGCTGTCCGTCTCCGTAAATGTAAAGCCTGCGCCATGAACCATACCGCGCCGGTCAAGAATCGACTCCACAAGATCTTCATAGATAAACGATTTGTCATGCAGCGTCTTCTCCGGCATGGCGATATGGGTCACACCGCTTGCCGTCCGGACCCAGATGCCGCCCTTCCCGTCGCTGGCAAGCCCTGTCACATGATCGTCGCCGCCGTACAAATACCTCGGTCCGGCCATATACTGAACGATATCCTTAGTGTCGCTTGCGCCGAAGTCAACCCGCTGCAGGCCGGTCTCCGTTCCAATCCAGTAGACCCCCCCGTCCAGAACTACACTGGTTACATCACCGGTTACCGAGAGCGGCAGGAATTTGAGCGCAGCAGTACCGGTGACCCATTCAAGGGTGCCCGGGATGGAGGCAGATCCGGTTTTGTAATAGGTCATTTCCTTGGTCTGCACAGCCTCCAGCTGAACAGGAGAGTAGCCCGCACCCGGCAGCTTCTCCGCAAGCACGGTCGTTGCCGGCAGTACGAACAACGATAAGGCAAGCAGTGCACCCGTGATCTTCACGCCATTTCTTTTCATCATGTACATGGTAAGCTCCCCTTTCCTTATTGGTAGATATGCGATACGCCGGTTTGTGTAATAACCAGTACACCCGTACTTTCATCCGGTAAAAGCAGAAGCACCTTGTCATCGTACAATTGCTTGCCTTGTGCGGAATAACTGGTCATTTCATTCGTGACGAGATTGATTTTGGTGACTCCGCTGTCTGTTCCGATCCACAAATAAGTCCGAGTTTTGTCCAATACAGAGGTGTTAATCCCCCGCATCGAAGCGAATATGGAAGGTTTGATATTAAATTCATAATTTACAAAGGTTATTGCATTCACAAGGTTCGGCATGGTCACATCCTTGTTCGCTATCGAAGGCGTGTATGAAGGGTCCTGAAGGAAGGTCAAGTATTGCTTGGCTAATCCTTCTGCTCCTGTGGATCTGAAGGAGCTTAAGGCTTCGGCATAGGTATACAGCTCCGGAGCTGTGGGCTCAGGTGTTGGGGTTGGCGTCGGCGTTGGGGTAGGTTTCGTTGTTGGTGTTGGTGTCGGTATTGGTGTTGGTTTCGTTGTTGGTGTTGGTGTCGGTATTGGTGTTGGTTTCGTTGTTGGTGTTGGTGTCGGTATTGGTGTCGGTTTCGTTGTTGGTGTCGGTGTCGGGGTTGGCGTTGGACTCCCTGTACCCGGGCTTGAGGTTGGAGCCGGAGTAGGAGTAGGGGCCTGGCTTCCCGTGCCGCCGCTTGAACCGGTTCCTCCCGAATGGCCGGCCGCTGAAGTGATCAGTTGACCTGAAGCATCAAAATCTTGTCCGCCTATGCTTACCTTCGCAGCATTTATAGTCAGCTTGTCCGGCTTGACAGCGAAAGACACGCCTTCTCCATTGACCACCGCTTCCGTGATTGTCCCCTCGCCGGTTACGGCAGCAGCGCTGTTCAAGGTCAGCTTCTTGACCACTCCGCCTTTATTCAGCTTAATAGCTGAGCCGCCTGCTTTGGATGAAACGTTGAAGCTTCCAATCTGGCCGCCCTCCAGCGTGAAGCTTGCCGGTGCAGCTACATTCAATTCATTAACATCCCCTGATACAGAGACAGCATCGGAAGCCCGCGTAAGCAGGTTAACGGTACTTACCGTCTGATCCGATTCATTGACAATCCGGGCAGCAGAAGTTACATCAATCTTCCCGGCTATCGTCTTTCCCTTCAGCAGAACCCTTACCGGAGATGCGGGCTTGCTGATTACAATTCTGCCCACATGACTGTCCGTTAAGGTGATGCTGTTCATACCGCCGCCGTTTATGTAAACGGTGCCTCCAATCTTAGCATTGATGAAACTCAGATTACCTTCGCCAACGCCGGGAGTAATATATACATTCCCTGAGAAGTTCAGATCCGATAGCGTGCCTCCAGCTGTGTTAACAATCAGGTTGCTGCCGGAGGTTCCCGAATGATCTCCGCCGTCGGCAACCAAGAGGCCCATGGTGTTATTCATCATCTTCACGGCCTCGGCCCGCGTCAGTGCCTTCTTGGGCTGGAACGCGCCTTGCGGTGTGCCCGCCACATAACCAGCTTCCTTCATAGCATAGACCGCTTCCTTGGACCAGCCGGCAAGTTGAGCATCATCGGTAAACGGGACGAAGGAATTCCCGGAGGCTGCAACATTAAATACTCTGCTGAGAATCAGCGCCGCCTGCTCACGGGTCAGGACCTCCAGTGGATTGATCCTGCCTTCGCCGTTACCAATAAGAGCACCGGCAGCAACCGCTTTACTGATGTCAGAGGCGTACCATGCCGTCTTAGGGACGTCAGTAAAGCTCTGGCCGCTCTCCTCACTGAAATGAAAGATCCGGTTAATCAGGGCGACGAATTCTGTTTTTCTGATTCCTTCATTCGGCAGAACGAGACCTTCCTGATTGCCTTTGAGCAGCCCCATCTCTTTCCACGAGGCTATTTCCTCTGCGGCCCATGCAGGAATCTTCTCCGCTACTTCTGCAGATGCTGCGGGCATGCCCGTAAACGCCACGGATGACACTACGGCGAATACTCCAAGCGTCTGCTTCCATTTGAACTTCATATGCACTCCTCCTCAAGGTTTTGTTAAGCGGTACTTCAGCTGATAACTTCGTACACAACTGCTTCGGAAGCATGTGCTGCATAATCTCCAGGGGTGACATCCTTTTCAGGTAATCTTTTCAAATTGGCAGGTTTTTTAATGTCACCTCCATGTCATATTATCAATGTTATTGTAGTAACATTTACCCACATTCTATTTTTAATCATAACAAATTGTCAATACATTTATTAATTAGAGAGATATTCTTCCTCCCTTTTCCACAAACTCCCATAACATCGTAATTTTCCATGTAAAATCAATGTTGTTTGCGCTTACAATAATCCATTGGTCAAAAATACTTACTGCTTACTTTCTGGATAAAATGATTTTTATATGTCTTTTTGCATGAAAAAACAATTGACAGGCTTCTTGCTATCATGAATAATGAAAGCAATATTGTTACTACAAATTTTTATTACTCAATCAATCTCACACAAAAATCAGAAACACCTCACTCAGATGAGTCATATAACATAACATTTAGGAGTGTGAACGCGTAGGGGAAAGTAGGGACTAAGGATAAAGAGCGTAGTCGCGTCAACTTATTTGCCAATACCAATCAAAGGAGCGATTAACGAATGAACAAACGGATGATTGCACTGATCTCAACGATGCTGGTTACCGCCTTAACGGGCTGCTCTTCTGCAGCTTCTAATAACAGCCCGGCCAATAACGGAGGCTCCGATGCCAAACCGGAAACACTCCGTATTGCTATGGGTTCGCCCGGCGAAGGATTAATCAAGGTCTGGGAAACGATCGGCAAGGAGTTTGAAGCGCAGCATCAGGGGATTAAGGTGGAATTCAGCTATCAGGACGATGATACCTATCAGACGATCGGGTTGCCAAATCTGCTAAGCGGCAAGAACGCTCCTGACCTGTACTTTGAATGGGCGGGGCAGCGCCTGCAGACAAGAGTAACGGATGGTTATGCGGCGGATATTACAGAGCAGCTCCAAAGCTCAGGACTGAAGGATATGTTCGCGGAGGGTACCTTCAATGGTATGGTGATCGACGGCAAGACGTATATGATTCCAACTGCGGGCGATGTGACGAACGTAATCTTTTACAATAAAGCGGTATTCAATGATCTGGGTCTTCAGCCGCCGGCCACCTGGGAGGAATTCCTTAAGGTATGCGAGACTATCAAGCAGGCAGGCATCACCCCGCTCGTGATCGGCAACTCCGATCTGTGGACGGCAGGCAACTGGGTCGCCCATATCATTTCCCGGGTTGTGGGCGAGGACGCCTACAGTGAGGCTATGCAGCTGAAGCAGCCGTTCAATTCGCCTGATTTTGTCAAAGCCTACGGTTACGTGCAGGAGCTCTGGGATAAAGGCTATATTAACGAGAATGTAACTGCCGCAAGCGACAGTGAGGCGGACATGCTGTTCCTGAACGGCAGCGGTGCCATGCACCCGATCGGAAGCTGGCTCGCTCCAACCGCAGTCGAAGAGACGCCGGAACTTGAGCTTGGCTACTTCAATACTCCGGCCATACCGGACGGCAAGGGCAATCAGGACAGTGTAATCGGCGTGTTGAACGGAATGGTGGTCAATAAAAACTCCAAGCTGATCGACGAGGCTATTGAATTCATGAAGCTCTACAGCTCCCCCGAATCCTCCAAGAAGCTGTCCGATGCCGGAGCTGTTCCGATTACCAAAGACGGGATCGACAAGGAGACCATGCTTCCGCTCTCGCTGGAATTGAACGATCTGATGGAAAATGCTCCAGCGCTTGTGTCGCCGCCCGATACCGGCTATTCCATCGAAGTTGCCAACGCGCTCAATATGGCCACCTCTGAAGTTATCGGCGGCGCTAAATCACCTGAAGAGGCTCTGGCTGAGCTGGAGACAACTATCGCCCCTCTAAAGTAACGATGAGTACGTCCATAAGGCGGCTTCATCCGGAAATCGAAGATTACGCATCCCCCCTTATACCTTAAATTGGAGGTGGACCCATGTCCGGCCGAAGCAATAAGTTCTCTCCCTACCTATTCATATCTCCAGCCCTCCTGCTCTTTGGCTTTGTTGTACTTGTCCCCGTCCTTATGACCTTCGTATTCAGCTTCTACGATTGGAACGGGATCGGCACTATGAAATTCACCGGCTTCGACAACTACATCCGGGCTTTTCAGGACCGTGTCTACATGAACTCCTACGGACACACGCTTATCTATATTGTCGCCACTGTCTTTGTTGAAGTCATTGCCGGACTCGGGCTCGCAGGCTTGATCACGATGGGCCGCAAGGGAAGCGGACTCTTCCGGCTCGCCTTCTTCGTGCCCGTCATGCTGCCGATGATAGTCGTCTCCTACTTATGGAAATTCGTCTATAATTCCGACTTTGGCCTCATCAATATCCTGCTGGAGAAGATCGGCCTGGAGAGCTGGACCCGTGTCTGGCTGGGCAACCCCGATACCGCGCTTTATGCCATCTGCATCGTATCCGGCTGGGTCTACGCAGGCTTCTATATGACCATCTTTTATTCAGGAATCCAGCGCATCTCTAGAGAAGTCTATGAATCGGCCTATCTGGACGGCGCAGGGGAAGGACAGATCTTCTTCAAGATCAAGGTGCCCATGATCCGTAATCTGGTGGAGACAGGCATCATGCTGTGTGTACTTACCGGCTTCCAGTCCTTCGATCTGTTCTATGTAATGACCAACGGCGGACCGTATAATTCAACCGAAATCGTTACGACCTATCTGGTCAAAGTAGTCTTTACCCATATGAGCATCGGCTACGGCTCCGCACTTGCCGTCATCATGACAATTGTGATCGCAGTGATCGGGCTTGTGGCCGGCAGACTGAATAAGAAAGACTCCAGTGTACTGGAGTATTAGGAAGACACGGCTTCGCAGTCCTCTGAAAGAGGCTTCGGGTGATGACTCAGGTACTTTGCGGGGACCCCGATACATGTACATTATACGAAAGTGAGGTGTACCGCTTGACGACCACAGTCCTGGATCTCAAGAAAGACGCTTACAGCGGCGGGGAAGCGGCCAGCCGCAGAACGTTCTCGCATATTCTGTATTATCTGTTCATGATCTTCATTTCCTGCTTCTATTTCTACCCGATTCTCTGGCTTATTCTCTCCTCCTTCCGTGAGAACCGGGAGATCTTCTCCGCTCCATTCGCACTGCCGGAACAGATCAATCTCCAGAACTGGTCCAAAGCCTGGACCGTCGGCAATATGAGCACCTACGCCGGCAACAGTGTAATTGTAACCTCGGCCACCGTTGCGGGCATTCTGCTCTTCGCGAGCCTTGCAGCCTTCGCCTTCAGCAAGCTCCGCTTCCGCGGCAGCAGCTTCCTGATGCTGATGTTCGTATTCGGACTGTTTATGCCGCTGCAATCCTTTTTCATTGCCCAGAGCTATATTTTTGAGCAGCTGAATTTGAAGGATTCCTATATGGGCTTAATCCTCCCTTACATTGGAACCGGCCTTCCGCTGGCCATATTCCTGCTCAAGGCATACTTGGATTCTATACCGAAAGAGCTGCTGGAGGCTGCCCGGATAGACGGCTGCGGCAACTGGAGAATGTACAGCAGGATTATCCTTCCGCTGCTTATTCCGAACATGGCCACCGTCGGGATCTTCTCAGCGCTGAATGCATGGAATGAGCTGCTGCTGGCCATGCTGTACATCCAGAATGATGCACTGAAGACGATACCGGTTGGTCTGCTGGCCTTCTCCAGCCGGTATATGACCGACTATAAGCTGCTGTTCTCAGCACTCTCGATTATTACGCTCCCAATGATTGTCGTATACCTCTTCTTCCACCGCTATATCGTTGCCGGCCTGACAGAAGGGGCGCTGAAATAACCTCCCCCTGACTTCCTTCCTGTCCCCCACAACAACAAAAAGCCCCTTCGGGCAGACGTAGCGGAATCATGATATATCATGAGCTTCCAAGACGTTCTGCCCGAAAGGGCTATGCGTCATACTGTATTTAAGCCGGAGTAACTACTACCGGTTCTTCAACTTCTTCATGTACAGTCTTGATCTGAATCATGACAGTACTTGGATCGGTCAGCACTTCAATGCCATCCTGGAAAATGAGATCCGACACCAGCAATTGGTCGCCGATGGCAAGGCCGCTGATATCCACTTCCATGGAAGTAGGCAGATCGCCCGGCATACAGCGGACTTCTACTTCATAGATTTCCACCTGCAGTACGCCGCCTTCTTTGACGCCAACAGCTTCGCCTGCAAAATGAATGGTCACCTTGCTGTCCATGCTGATGCTCATGTTCACATGCTGGAAATCAATATGCAGCACTTTACCGGACATGGATTGCTTCTGGATGTTCTGAACCACTACCGGAACGGTTGTACCGTCGGTCAATTTCCCTTGCAGGATCGCCCGCGGATTCGTTCTCAGCACTTCCAGCAGTTCCTTCTCGTTCACTTCAAGACTAAGAGTATCTTTACCATTTCCGTACAGTACAGCCGGGATGCGGCCCTGCTTTCTTGCCACATTCAGGTTGGACTTCGTGTCAGACGTACGATTGCTTAGTTGAATAAATTTACTCATTGCTTGGTTCCCGCTCTCTTCGACCATAAATTCTTGTCATCTCAAGTGTAACATGACCATAGAATCTAGTCAAACCTGCGGCAATCAGACTTCATATTCGGCAAAAGGATCAGGGATCTCGATTCTATAGGCTTCCGCATCGCTGACGCCTACAGACAATACCGCCCGGCCGTCCGCTCCGCGTACCAGTCCGCCGCTGAAGATGACATCCTGCAGATCAGGACGTTTGCCCGGACCGATCGGGAAATCGCTTCTGGCTGCGATGATTTTAACCGGGGTAGTCTCCAAAGTGTCCGGATTAAGCGAGAAGACCATAGAGTAGTAATGCTTCTTCCCCAGACGGTCGAAGCAGGCAATATGCCCCAGCACACCTATATGGCCATTGCGCAGCAGATGGGCTTCATTGGCTCCGCCCCACTCTTCCGGCACGAACTGATGCTGCAGAATCTCCGCCTCCAGTAAGGTCTGTTCATGCAGCTCCTCCAGTGAATCAATAATGGTGAAGCCAATTTGTCCTCTGCCGCCCCGCTCTCCCTGCGGTCTGGTCAGTACACCGATTCTGCCATCCTGAAGCTCAATCAGCCGGATATCCTTCATCAGCTCCGGACCGGAGGCGAAGTGATGAAGCGAGTCGATCCGGTATCCCCGGTAGAACTGGGTAACCCAGGAGACTATCTTGGGCGGATTATCCCCAGCCGTAATCACCTCAACTCCGCCGACAATCAATTCTCCCTTAACGCGGGTTACGCAGGGGTCCTGCAGATTATAGGTATGGGTATGCGCACGGGGAACCCATACCCCATCTGCGCCGGATGTAAAAAAGAAGACTTGAGAGAACTCGCTATCCCGTTCCTCAACTCTTCCCAAGATCACTTCCTCCCCGTCATGCAGAAACGGAGCCGTTATATTGTAGACATCACGCCCGCCCACACCGGAGAAGACCAGCTTCTCCACGTGCACGGTACGGAGATTGGCATAAAAGGTATCCAGCAGTTCATTACAGGTTGCTGTCTTCGCCGGGCTCCTTGTCATTGCCTTCCTCCTCATATTCATTTGCCTTATCTATTGCCCAATCGTTCTCATCCGATTCCATCCGGATCAATTCCCCAGGCTGAATATTGAAATACGTACACAGCTTCAGCAGCAGATCCCGGGGATACTGCACCATCTCGTCTTTGTACATCCGCCGGACGGAATCGAAATGGTAATTTATGTCCTTCGCTAGCTTGCGAATCGATAATTTCGGGTCATGCTTATCCATAACCTCACTCAATTTACTGCGTATGACTGGCATCCATACACCTCCTACATCACTATATCCGGTGATTTCAAGGGAGTCAATAAATTGACAAGATTAAATGGTCATGTTATAGTTTGGGCAGGAAATGATTTGCAGAAACAAAACTTTATACCACTCATCCCCGGAAAATAAAGTCCTCTTTATTTTCTTTTTTTGTCCCCAAAAGTTCGATAATCAATAGGGAGGCTTTCTATTATGAACCACAGCAACCACAATAAAAACATTGTTTTCCTGTCCACCAGCCTGCCTAGAGAATGCGGAATTGCTACCTTCACCCAGGATCTGCTGGATGAATTCACGAAGCTTCAGGGCTTCAACAAACCGCGCATCATCGCCATGAATAACAACGGAAACTACCGATACACGGATCAGGTCATGCGGGAAATCAACCAACATCAGCTATCTGATTATATAGAATCAGCCAGGGACATCAACCAGTCAGATACCGATCTGCTAGTCATTCAGCATGAATTCGGCATCTACGGCGGAGAGAGCGGCGAATATCTGCTGCAGTTCACAGAAGAGCTTCAGATCCCTTACGTGGTTATCTTCCATACTGTCTTAACCAAGCCTACCCCCAAGCAGCATGAGATTATCACCCGGCTCGCCGAAGGAAGCGTCAAGGTAGTGACCATGGCCCAATCCACAGTAGAGGATCTAATCTCTGTCTATCATATTAACGCCGCCAAAATAGCATTCATTCATCACGGCGTTCCTTTTGTCCAGACCTCCACCCGTGCAGAGCTGAAGCTTCAATACAAGTTCGGCGAACGCAAAATCCTCTCGACCTTCGGCTTCCTGAGTCCCGGCAAGGGCATTGAATATGCGATTGAGGCTATGAGCGGCGTAGTGAAGCAGCATCCTGACGCGCTCTATATCATCTGGGGCAAGACGCATCCGGTCGTTAAGCAGGAGACCGGTGAAGTCTACCGGCAAAAGCTGACCGATCTGGTGCATGAATTAGACCTGGTCAATAATGTGCTGTTCGTCGACAAGCTGCTGACCCAGGAAGAGGTCATTGAGTCCCTGGTGATGTCGGATATATATATGACTCCTTATCTGGGCAAGGAACAGGCCGTCAGCGGAACGCTCGCTTATGGAGTCGGCTATGGCAGAGTGATTATCTCTACCCCTTACCGCTATGCCGAAGAGATGCTGGCGGGAGGCAGAGGACTGCTGGCAGAATTCCGCGATTCGGCTTCCCTGGAGGCCTGTATTCTGGAGCTGCTGGACAGTCCGGCCAAAGTCCGGGATATGGAACAGCGTACACAGGAACTCGGCAGTACAATGATGTGGAGTGAGGTTGCGAAGACCTATGCCGCCATCTTCCAGGACATTATAGGCCTTGCCACACCGGCTGACCGGAGTGTGATCTGATGCAGGCGCCAGCGGTGTTACAGTTCAAGCCGGACTATATGCGCCGGATTACCGATGATACAGGGATTTTTCAGCATACGAAATTCGGGGTTCCCGACCGTGCCAAAGGCTACACGACCGATGATAATGCGCGGGCATTAATCGCAGCCGTGCTGATGTACCGACAGCATCAGGACACTGCTTCACTCGGTCTGATTCATACGTACCTCTCATTCGTCCATCATGCCCAGAATGAAGAGGGCAACTTCCGCAACTTCATGGACTACAGCCGTTCCTTCCTGGAGGAGCGAGGCTCCGAGGATTGTCAGGGACGCACACTCTGGGCGCTGGGGTTCGTACTCTCCCACTCTTCCATTCTGCCTGATAATCTGCTGAACACCTGCCGGTATCTGATCAACCAGGCGCTGCCGCATATCAGCGGCCTGCGCTCTCCCCGGGCCTTGGGCTACGCCGTTATTGGCCTCAGCTATTTGCTTGAGACTCCCGGAGCACTCACCTACTCCTTCCCTTATCCGCATATACCAAGTACAGAAGAGGAACAGGCCTTCTTACCTGAAGCCTATATCAAAGAGCTTATAGAATCTGTCGCGGTCCGGCTGAATGACCAGTACAACTATACCAAAGGCGAGGGCTGGAACTGGTACGAAGACAGCCTGACGTACGGAAACTCGATGCTGCCCTGGGCGCTGCTTAAGGCGGCCACGCTCTCCGGCAATCCTGAGCTTCGTGTAACAGCCACAGAAAGTCTGGATTTCCTGATCTCCCGGACCTTCGCGCCGGAAGGCTATTACAAGCCCATTGGCAGCCATGGCTGGCTGCTGCGCGGCGGCGGGAAGCCTGCTCTCTATGACGAGCAGCCGATCGAAGCCTGCGAGATGCTGCTCGCCTGCCGGGAGGCTGCCGCAGTGCTGCAGGAGCCGGCTTATCTGAAGCAGGCTGAATTATGCTACGCTTGGTACACGGGACACAATTCCTTGCAGCTCTCCCTGATTGATCCCCAGACCGGGGCTTGCTACGACGGGATTCACAGCTCGGGGCTGAACCTCAATCAGGGATCGGAGAGCATCATCTCCTTCACGATTGCCCATCTGGTGACTCACCATGAATAAATATGCGACGATCCTAGCAGGTGGAGGCGGTACCCGCTTCTGGCCATTGTCCAGACAGGAAATTCCCAAGCAGCTGCTGAACATCAGCGGCAACGATATTATGCTGAACGATACGATCGAACGCTTCAAGGGCATCATCCCGCAGGAAAATACCGTTATTGTGACGAACCGCACCCAGGCGGTCCTGCTGGAGAGCATCATGCACAGCAGTGTGCAGAAGAGCAATATTCTGATCGAGCCTGTGGCCCGGAATACTTCAGCAAGCATCCTGTTTGCCGCCTTCTCCATCCAGCAGATGAGTGAAGGGGATTCCCTAATGGTTGTCCTGCCTTCCGATCACTACATTACCGATGAGCCGCAGTTCCGGCTTACGCTGGACGAAGCCTGCACCGTAGCCATGGAGAGCAATGCCATTGTCACGATCGGGATCAAGCCGACCTTCCCGTCCACCGGCTACGGCTACATCGCTTATGACCAGGAGCCGATCGCAGTCAAGCCGGTTGCCGTATACGATGTAGCTGAATTCGTGGAGAAGCCGGATTTCAAGAAGGCACAGGGGTATCTGGCCTCAGGCAATTATCTCTGGAACAGCGGAATCTTCATCTGGAAGACTTCGGTCATTATCGATAACTTCAAGCGTTATCTGCCGCGGCTATATAATACGATGCTGCCGATCAGTGAAGCGCTCGGTACAGACCAGGAGCAGGAGACGATTAACCGGATCTATCCGCTGCTGCAGAATATCTCCATTGACTATGGCATACTTGAACGCTCTGATGAGGTAGTGGTGCTGTCCGGCCAGTTCGGCTGGAATGATATCGGCAGCTGGGATGCACTCGGCGCCATCTTCCCGCCTGATGATGAAGGCAACATTATCAAGGCCAATCATGTCGGCATCGACACCCGCAATTCCATTATCTATGGTAACGGGCGGCTGATCACCACCATCGGCGTAGACGGCTTCATCATCGCCGACACGGGGGATGCCCTCATGATCTGCCCTAAGGACAAGGCGCAGTCCGTCAAAGACATTGTGGATCTGCTCAAGGACAAGGGCATGCTGGAATATGTATAGGGGATGACACCCGCAGAATGAAGACTTCTTACTATGATGGAGAGCTTCCTAGTAGATCGTCAGATTTAAAAAGGTGGAACAGATGCAATTCCCCTTCAAAATATCATCTTTTCCAAGCGGGGGTTGTTCTTCAGGGACGTTTGGCTTAGCGTAACGGACTGAGGCGCTCTTATTAAGTAAGAAAGTCGTCACTTGGGCGGGTAACGGACCCCATGGAGCTTATCCCCTGCAATTCAGCTCCGAAACGTCTCGTAGAGAGGCGATAAGGTCGCCTGAGTCCGTTACGCTGCAAAAGGTGGCGTTCTCGTGGGGATAAGGCCTCTCCGGTCCGTTAGATTTTGGGATGGAGTTTCGCAAGCTTATCCACCCTATTGAATCTGATGCTGCGATTGTGTTCCGTTTTTCGTATACATTTGGGCGGATTACCTTGGCACCAGCACAATGTGTTCTCTTTTTCGCATACATCTGGTCCAATGACTTCGCTCTTTAAGTTCTTCATACCTTATCGCTCCTACTCACCCTTTTAAATCTGACACTGTACTAGTAGCACGGTAGGCACAAATGTTGTACGTTATACAATTTTGATTTCTCTACAGCTGTGTTTTTGTTGAATTGTTGTAGAAATTGCAGGATTCGCCCTGCTAAACCGGATGAACAAGTGAAAATACTGCCTTCTTTACAACAATCTTGGATTTGGGCCAATGTAATGAGGAGAATGTTGTATTAAGGGCAGGAATATAACAAAAGGGAGCACTGCTATTACAGCATGCTCCCTTTGTTATATTCTTATGGGCAACCTCTACTCGTCCAGCCTCAGGTCCAGGCCCACAGGAACCCGTCGCGGTCCCAGGCAATCCGGCCGCCATGCAGCTTGCGGAAGGCCTTCTTCACTTCCTTGGATAACGAGGCATTGCCATTCTCATTCACGAATACAAACTGTTCACCGAAATTCGCCTTCACATATTCAATCGCAGCGGTCTGGTATAAAGTCCCTGTGAACTTGATCTCCTTCACCATCCACTCCGCTACTTCCTGTGCGGTTACTTCCATTGGGGGTACTGCTCCTTCCTGTTCATCCTGCTTGCTTGCAGCTTCCCCCATTATACCACGAATCCCGTTGCTGCTAACCGATCCGAGCCATTCCTTTATCTTCTGTGCGCAGCCACGCTGACCACACCGTAGCGGTAGAGCACCTTCCGGCCGAACCAGCCGAAGACCCGGTCTGTGAAGAAGCCCATGAAGCCGAGGCTAATCAGCCCCACGAAGATCCAGTCCGTACGGAAGAACAACCGCGAGTTCCAGATCAGATACCCTACCCCTTCGTTCGAGGCAATCATCTCGGCGCCGATAATCGCCATATAGGAGGTGCCCATCGCCAGCCGCACACCGGTGAAAATATAAGGAATGGTCGAAGGCACAATGACATGCAGCAGAATCTGCCACTCACTGGCCCCCATGCTGCGTGCGGAGCGGATCTTATCCTCCTCCACCGACATGACTCCGGTCAGGGTATTCAGCACCACAATGAAGAAGGTGGCGTACATAATCAGTGCGATCTTCGACTGCTCCCCGATGCCGAACCAGACCAGGAAGAGTGTAATGAAGGCAATCGGCGGAATGAAGCGGATGAAATTCAGGAACGGCTCGGCGAACAGGCGGACTACATTCACCTTGCCGATGATCAGTCCTGCCGGGATAGCCAGCAGACTGCCGAGCACCCAACCGATCAGCACGCGGTACAAGCTGACCCCGATATATTGCACCAGCGTCCCGTCCTCCACCAGCTCCCGCCCGCCCCGGGCCGTGGCCCACGGCCCGGGAATGACATCCGGACCATACACCCAGGCGCCAAGCTGCCAGAGGAGCAGTACGGCAAGCCACAGCAGGGATACGGATACCCATTTCTTTTCCACCCATCTCATCAGGTGTCACCTCCCGTCCTATTCTTCAAAATGGCTCTGAATCCGGCTATACAGCGCGTAGAATTCAGGTGAAGCCACATCCCGCGGGAAGGGCAGCGTATTGTCGTAGATGTCTGTGATATTGGAGGAGGGCCCTACTGACATAATGCCGATGCGCTCCCCCAGCAGCAGTGCTTCCTGGATATCATGGGTCACGAAGATCACCGTCTTATGCGTCTCCCGCCAGATCTGCACCAGCTCCTTCTGCATTGTCCGCCGGGTCATGGCATCCAGCGCGCCAAACGGCTCATCCATCAGCAGAATCGCCGGATCATTCGCCAGCACCCGGGCCAGCTGTACCCGCTGCTTCATCCCCCCCGACAGCGCCTTCGGGAATTTGTCCTCATGACCGTCCAGCCCGACAAGCTTGATATACCGGCTAGATAAGCTCTGGCGCTCTGCCTTGGCCACCTTCTTCATCCGCAGTCCGAACTCTACATTCTCCCGCACCGTCAGCCAGGGGAACAGGGACGAATCTGCCTGCTGGAATACCACCGCCCGGTCCCGGCCCGGCTTATCCACCTCAATGTTGTCTACACGCAAATGTCCGCCCGATTTGGAGACGAACCCCGCGATCATATTCAGCAGCGTGGATTTGCCGCAGCCGCTTGGGCCAAGCAGCACGAAGAATTCTCCGCCCTTGATCACCAGATCTACATCCTTAATAATGTAGTGGACATCTCCGGCTGCCGGTTCACTGTAGCTCTTACGCAGCTGCTCAATATGAATAGCATGCTGCCTTGCCGCTGGTTTAGCAGATAAAGACATGGGACACCTCCTGTGGTTTTATTTATTTCGGATAGGTCACTTTATCCGGCAGCGCCTGCTTCAGCGGCTCCAGCTTAAGCTTGCTGCCAAGGTCAAAGTCCTGCGTGATAATCCCTGTATCCACCATATATTTCTTCTGTCCGGCGAGGCTGTCATACGCAGCCTGGGTGAAGCCCACCTTCCACGGATTCGCCGGCAGGTCCTTCAGCGTTGCTTCCTTCGGCTGCTTCACTTCCTTGAACATCAGCTCCGCCACTTCCTCCGGATGCTCCTGCACATACGCCGAAGCTTCATCCACCGCTGCCAGGAAAGCCCCAATGCCTTCAGCATGCTCCTCTACAAAAGCATTCTCGGCTACGATTCCCATCCCCAGCCGCACCGGCGTCTTCGACATATCGGTCAGCTCATGCACGCCCTCAAGTGCAGCCAGCTTATCGGTCAGCGCTGAACCGCTGAACCAGGCGGCATCGACATCCCCCTGCTTCAGGGCAATGAAGGCTTCGTCGAAGGCCCCCTGTCCTGTAAGCTTCACATCGCTGAGCGCGATGCCCTGCTCCTTCAGGTATTCATCCCACAGATACGGCAGGAACGTCCCGCGCAGGAAGCTCAGATTCTTGCCCTTCAAATCAGCGGCAGACTGAATGTCGTCTCTAGCGTACAGCTTCCATACTGCCGCTGCCTGATCCGTGGCCTGACCGGCGGAAGCGATGATCGAATAGTCGCCCTTGGCAACGGCGTTCAGCACCGGAAAATCCGCGCCGAAAGCCACATCCACCTGCTTGATGAACAGCGCATTCACTCCCTCAGCCGGCGTCCCGAAGTTGATGATCTCCGCATCGATGCCGTTGCTTTTGAAAATGCCTTGCTTAAGGGCTACCCGGAAGGTCGGATTCGTGTTGATATCAGCAATCCTGATCTTCAGGGTTTCCGGTGTTCCGCTGCCCTCTCCCGCAGAGGCTGCCGCATCTCCCTTGGAGCTGCAGCCGGAGAGCACCAGTACCAGAAATAAGGATAAGAGCAGAAGGCTTAAGCTGTACCTTGATTTTGTCACAAGAACGCACCTCTTCGTCTATGAATTTCTGAAGCCTGCCTGAGTCTCTACTTGGCCCGCCGGACGCTGCCTTCATCCGTAGTGGCTACACAGGCAGCTCCCTCTGTAAAGGGCAGCGTCGTCGCTACCTGCACGACCGAATCTGATCCCTTCGGCGCGGCTCCCGGCACCCGGAAGCTGGACACATCGAGCGGCTCAATCGCAAGCTCCTGCGGCTTCGTAAGCTGCGGCACCCAGGCATAGGGTACCCGGTAAGAACGGTAGACCATATTTGTATTGCGGCGGTCGGTGTATGGGGAGATATACTCCCAGACCAGCTCATGCGCTGCCGTGACCTCGAACAGCCGTCCATTGGAGCCTTCGGTAATCAGCGTGTTGCCGTTCGCAAGCCGCTGCGCCGAGCTGATATACGGGCTGTAGAACTTATAGGAATCCGTCGGAATGGAGAATCCGGCCTCCGCCGAAGTATACTGCCACTCGATCGCAAGCGTCACCGGGTTAATCTCCAGCACACGCGAGTGATCGCGTAGCGCATTCTTCTGCCCGAAGGGCGATGCCGGATTCGGCAGACCGTAGCCGCCCCAACCGCCGTTATCGAATACAAGCAGATTGCCTTCCCCCGGCAGCCCCTTCGGAATGATGTGGGCGTGATGCTGGCCGATAATCCAGCCGATATGCTTCACTTCGGGCAGGGAATAATCAGGGCCCAAGCGCCAGACAATGGCCCCGCTGCGCTTATCCGTGATCGCGATGATATTCGCCTCACGGGCATCCCAGATAATATTGTCCGGGTGGAAGCGCTCGTCTCCCTGATCATAGAACCGGTTCGGCCCCACATAGGACGCAGAGTTAATATGCAGCCAGTCGCCTACGCCGCCGCCCAGATCGCCGAAGGAGCGGGTGTTGGGGTCGCGGAACAGGACATTGCGCGCCGCCTGGTCGAATCCCAGCTCCGCGAAATGATCGCTGGCCGCCCACTCCCAGAGGACATTACCTTCCCAGTCCACTTCAATAATCGTGTCATCCAGCAGCTCTTTGTCGGAAATCTCGGAGTTATGCAGATTTTTATGCGCCAGGATGAGCGTTGTCCCGCTGTTAACCGAAGGTTCAAGCCCGGGAGCATAGTATCCGGCAGGATTGCCTTCCCGCTGGTAATCATGGTGCTGGCGGGCATACCAGAGCGGCTCGGCCCCAGGGTCCTCGATCAGCTCATAGCTGTTGTATCTCCAGACCACATTGCCTTCCCAATCCACCTGCACCAGATCGACATTATCTTGAATGCCGAATTTGGGATCTCTTCTGCCGGTGCTGCCCAGGACATAGCCACCGGGAAGGATTTTGGCCGGAAAACCGATTAGCCCTTGCCATAGATGTACCTCTTTGCCGCTCATGTCGATCAGCACTACGCCCTCATCGCCCGCCTGAAATACCGTGTAGCCGCTCCATGCCTTGGCCGGGTTATATATGGTTGCCCCTGTTGGATATATTGTGGAATGTCCCATGCTCATCTCTCCTCATCATTAGGTTAGTATCCTCTTCATTCCTCAGTAGCTGAGATAATTGCTCTTCGTAACTGCTCGCGGCTTCTGTTCAGGCTCTGCGGGAACGGGATTAGCAGCATTCTGCTGGGCCAGCTCCAGCAGCGTCTCCGAGAACCCTTCCAGATTCCCGATCATCCGCTCATAGAAACGGCTCTGCTGCTCCAGCTCTTCCTCCGTAAAGCCCTCGAACAGAAGCGTAATACACCTGGCACCGATGTTGCCGTTACGCTTCACCATCTCCCGGCCGCTGGCGGTAATATCCAGCAGCACGGTCCGACGGTCATCCTCCTTACGCCTGCGTACCGTATATCCGCCCGCCTCCAGCTTGTCACTCAGCGCCGTTATGGCGCCTGAGGTGAAATCAAGCTGCTCCGCCAGATCGCCGAGCCGCTGCTCTCCGTCGCGGATGATTTTGTGCAGAATCAGCATTCCCGGCAAGGCCACCCCTTCCACGCTTACCCTGTCGCGCTCCTTGACGAACCTGCGTACCAGCTTACGGAACAGATGATCCGCCTGCTCCAGTTGCTCCCACTGTCTATCCTCCATGCCCTCTCTCTCCTCCACGGGACGCAAATAGGCCCCCGGTCCATTCCCTGTTCGGGAACTGTAACGGGAGCCTTTGGTGGTCCAATCAGCTCAAATCTCAGGTATGATGTTCACAGCGATTATTTCACTGTTCATTTAATTAGCGGTGAAGTATTGCTGTTATCATATACCCCCTTAAACCAACCTGTCAAGTAAGAATTCAACATAAATAAAATCGTGTCACAAAACACGGCTCCCGTATTGTTATATAGGTATCAAGCCGAAGGAGGTGAGGCAGTGCAATTGACCGTCCCCGGGGAAACGGACGACCGAAACTCCAGGATTGAGCATGCTGTAGCTGCTGTGAAGGCAGGAGACAAGCAGTCCTACGAGCTCATTATCAAGCAGTTTCAACGTCAGATCTATACCTACTGCTTCTATATTCTTAAGAACCATACCGAAACCGAAGATGCTGTCCAGGATATTTTCATCCGTGCCTATGCGAACCTTCACCGTTACAGCAGCAGCACTTCCTTCTCAGCCTGGCTGTACAAGATCGCCTACCACCATCTGCTCAATCTGAAAAAGAAACAGAGCCGCTGGCTCCGGTTAATCGAGCATTTCAAAGAGAGCCAGCAGCAACAACCGGTCCCGCCAGCCGAATCCGTAACCTCCGAGCTGCTAACTTATTTGACCGCAGAAGAACGCCATATTCTGCTGCTGAAAGCGGTGGAGCAATATACTTTTGACGAGATCAGCGCGATTATGGGGCTTAAAGCCACTACAGTCCGCAAAAAATACGAACGGCTGCGCAAAAAGCTGCTGGAGCGCGTAAGCCACAAAGAAGGGGCGAGGATGCATGGAGCAATATCAGGGGCGAACAAGACATCCTGAGATGGATGCCATAGAACAGAATATCCGGGAGTCCATTAAGCCGGACCTGGAGTTAAGCAAGATCATTATGAACAAGATTGGAGAGAATGAAATGAGTAGAGTCCATAGAATAAGAGCTGCTAACAACACGCCGGGGATGCTCAAAAAAACCGCCGTTGCCGCAGCGGTCGCCGGAGTGCTGGGTGCAGGCATTCTGGGCGCAGGCTTCGTATCGCCCGTGATGGCGGATACACTGAAGAGAATTCCGGGGATCGGCATCCTGTATCAGGGAACCAGCCCGCAGTCGGTGGAGCTGGCCATGAGTCAGGGGATCTTATCCCAGCCCGGACTGAGCGTTACCCATGACGGGGTTACCCTGAAGCTGACCGATCTGCTCTATGACGGAACGCGGCTGAGCTTCCAACTGGAGCATGAGGGTGGGCTGGATCTGTCCGGCGAAGCTTCTATGGGGCAGTTGATTGAGCCGCCGGTCGTCTTGGCTGACGGGCAGAAGATTAAGTTCACTTCGGGAGGATTCGGTGATATTCCTTATCAGGATAATGCCTATCTCGGAGAGCTGTCAGGTGATCTGAATCTGCCGGATGCCTTCACGCTGACAATTCAGGCCAAGGTCAAGCAGGTGAATGAAATCTTTGAATTCTCGGCCCCGGTCAAAATCATGGATAACGCCCAGGTGCTTACTCCGAATATCACCAAAACCGAAGGCTCCTTCAGCTACACGGTGGAGCAATTGAAGGTCACCCCGGTATCCACCCGCCTGGTTCTGAGCAGCCAGGGTGAGGTTCCGCAATCCGCAGAGCAGACCGACGACTATCATGCCAGCATGATGTACTATGAGCTTGTAGATGACCAGGGCAATTCGATTGACCCGAATCAATACGGATTCTATAACAGCAAGCCAAAGACGGAATATCATCTGAATGAGCTGTATCCTCCTTTTGCCGCCACGCCAAAGGCCATCACGATCAAGCCGTACACACTGACGGTGAAGAACGATGACTTCAGCATTGTCGGGCAGAAGCATGACAGTATAGGTAACTTCCTGCCGGGACGCGAGAGCAAGGGCACACGGACGTATCTGAAGAACCTGGAGACTACGATCACCCTCCAGCCTTAATTCTTTAGGTCAGACCGATCGCTATTCCTCCCATAACAAGCAAGGCTGTCCGGGTAGCCGTCATGCGGCTGATCCTGGGCAGCCTTTTGCTTTTGGCGCATAAAAGAGCTACGACAGGCTGACCACATAGGTCAGAAACTGATAGATATTATCCTTCAGTACCGTAGCTGTAGCCAGCAGCTTCTTGCCGGACGGACTCCAGTGGAGAGGATCAGCCAGATGAAAATCATTCAGCACAGGCGTCTGCTCTCCGGTCTCCACCTCGGTAATGAACAGGTCCTGCTGGTCATCCGTTGAACCGGCCGCCGTCACTGCATAAGCCAGCAGCTTGCCGTCCGGCGACCAGCTGGTGCCGAAGATCTGCTGCCCTGAAGCTAGCTTAGACTGCTCATTGCCTTCGCTGTCACAGAGCTTCAGAGTCATCTCTCCGCGTCCGATACGTTCGACAATCGCCATCTGACTTCCGTCCGGAGAAGGAACCGCCCAGATCACATTCTTTCGCAGCACCTTGGTCTGCTTCGTCGCTGTGTCATAGGCGCTAAGCTGGCTGTCTTCACCTGTAACATAGAGAATCCGGCTGCCGGTCTGAACCACCTCATGCACATACGGGATGCCCGTCTTCACGATCGTCTCCTGCTTGCCGGTTAGATCTGCACTTAGAATATTGCCTTCCATATCAGGAAAAATCACATGCGCGTCATCCGCCCACTTTCCTTCCTCCACCCGAAACTCTGCATCACTTACCTTCACCGGTGCGCTCCCGGACAGATCCATAATATAGCCGAACCCTGTGACGTCATACAGCTCCTTGAAGAAGACATGCGTCTTGTCCGGAGACAACTGCGGCGCGCCGTAATTCAGCTCTCCAACCTGCAGCGGGGCTTCCTCACCTGTGGACAGGGTATGCAGATAGAGATTCAGCGGATACCGTTCCTGTCCTTCAATAATCTGCGAGGGAAGACTGCGGTTCTCCTTGGTCACTACCATTACATCCTCACCGGCAAAATCCGTCCCCCGCACCCCCTCCACCTTCTGTATGCCCGCAAGCTTTAGCTTTGTATAGACCGGTTCGCTGATATTGTCGAGGACTGTAATTTTGCGGCCTGCCTTCTCTACAACCTCACGTGTATCTGTGCTCTCAGTACTACAGGCAGTAACCGTTAGCAGAACAGCTCCGCAGAGCAGAATGCTCCACGCCTTGTCCCGTAATCTGTTCTTCTCCGAATTCATGTTCAGGCTTCCCTCCAGCTCTTGGTGCTCCAAGCATACCTGATGCTTATTTCCAAATTGCACACCGATTGTATCCAAGTTGTAAACATACGTCCCATTTTCAGGTCACCAGGGGAAAAGACAGCTCAAACGCCGCCCCTTCGCCTGAGCCTTCCAACAAGGCAATGGTTCCGCCCTGCTTCTCCACCAGATTACGGACCAGCGAGAGACCAAGCCCTGTGCCGCCCGAGGCTCTGGAACGGTCACGATTGACCGTATAGAACGCTTCGAAGATCTTCTCCCGCGACGCCTCCGGAATGCCGATGCCGGAATCCTGCACGGTGATCCATACCCGCTGATCCCTGACCTCACTGTACAGATGAACACTCCCCTGCGGGACATTATATTTGATCGCATTGTCCAGCAGATTGATAAAGATATGCATGAAGCTTTCTCTATCGATCCAGATATGCGCGGGCTGGGCGTCAAGCGTGACTGTGAGGCCGTAGCGCTCCGCCTTGCCTTTCATCCGTCCGCAGATATCGCGCAGCGTACTCTCAACCTCCAGCAGCTCTGCCTGGGATTCAAAATCATACTTCTCCAGCGCCGTTAATTGCAGCACCTTCTCCACCATCTCGTACAGCCGCTCTGTTTCCTTGGCGATACTCAGCTTGGCATCATGCAGCAGCTTGGGGTCATCGTCATACATATTCAGCAGATCAACATACGCCTTAATCGAGGTCAGCGGCGTCTTGAATTCATGGCTGATGTTCCCGATGTACTGCTTCTGCTGCTGCTCCAGCGCCTGAAGCTTCTCCACCGCCAGCTCCAGCTTACGCCGTTCTTCATCCTTGGCGGCAATGCTGTGCTCGATCTCCCGGCTCATGAAGTAGATGCCCTCGGCCAGCTCCCCCAGCTCATCCTTACGCCGCACCGGCGGAGCCGTGATATAGTTGGCACCGCGGATATCCTCCGCCGCCTTCTTCAGCCGCCCGATGGAGGCAGCCGCACGGTTGAAATACAGGTACCCGAGGATGAAGCTGAACACCAGAACCACGCCGCCTGTCGTCAGGAACAGATTCAGCAGCGTCTGCTGGAAGCTGCGGGCTCCCTCCAGGGAGTATTGCAGCTGCACCACGCCCATCTGGCCCTCCGGCCCCTGCAGCGGGGCCAGGTAGAACAGCTTGTCGCCTTCACTCTGGTAGGCGACCTTGTTATTCAGCGCGTAGTCCAGCGCTGTGCTGAGATCCGGCTTGCCCGGACCAGGCCCAGGCCCGCCTTGCGCCGAGGTGCCCGCCTGCTGGCCCTGGCTGTCGTACAGGGTCACCTCCAGGCCGGTGAATCCGGCCAGCTCGGCAGCCAGCGCCTTGCCGCGCTGCTGCATGAAGACCTGCGGCGTAAGGCGCGCACCGGTATAGTATGTCTGCTTTACGCGCAGATTGACCGTGTTGACGTGCTGGGCCAGATTGTGCTCCGTCTGGCTCAGCTCATTGCGCTCCACGCCGCGCAGGACGAAGTAGCTCAGCACGCCGACGGCCAGAATCAGCAGCGCCGCCAGGAACAGGCTGAACTTCAGCTTGATGCTGATTCTCATGAGTAGCTCCCCGCAGGCACGGCCTTATAGCCTACACCGTAGACGGTTTGCAGGATATTCTGGTAGGGCTCGCCCAGCTTTTTGCGCAGCCGCTGGATATGAATATCCACGGTGCGCGTTCCCCCGGCATAGTCCATGTCCCAGACCTGCTCCAGCAGCTCCTCGCGCATATACACCCGCTGCGGGTGCGAGAGCAGCAGATGCAGCAGATCGAATTCCTTCGGGGTCAGCTCCAGCGGCTCCCCGCCAAGCTCGGCGCTGCGCCGGTCCGGGTGAACCTGCAAGAGGCCGTATTCGATCAGCTCACTGCGAACCTCAGCCGTATTCTTCTCCAGCCGGCGCAGCAGCGCCTTCACCCGGGCCAGCAGCTCGCGGATCTCGAAGGGCTTGGTCATATAATCGTCTGCACCCAGCTCCAGACCGACAATTTTATCCACAATATCATTCTTGACAGTCAGCAGGATGATTCCAATATCATCCCGGTCCTCCAGCTTGCGGCAGACATCATAACCGCTCAGCTTCGGCATCATTACATCCAGCACCAGCACATTCGGACGGAAGGTATTCGCCTTGCTCAGCGCTTCCTCCCCGTCACCGGCAGTATCGACCTCATAGCCTTCACGCCGCAGCGCGTAGGCAATCGCACTTACAATGGCCGGTTCGTCATCGACGACCAGTATTTTTTTCATAGACGGTTCATCCTTCCGCTCACGCTTGTTCTGATCTGTTACTGCCCTTCAAGAATAACGCAGATGAAGAAGCCGGAGCAAGGAACCGGCAGAGCCAAGCAAAGTTTAGGTTATCTTTAAGAAGACTTAAGCTTCATTTCAGTATTGTTGGGTAAACTGTACTTAGCTGAAGTTCACTAGACGCCATAAATGATGAACCTTGACCGATATAACCAACCACGAAAAGAGGATGATACACATGAATATAAAGCATATGAATATTAAACGTGTAATGATTGTAGGAACAATGATCGTAGCCATGTCGTTCGGAGGAACGGCTTGGGGCAAGCCGGCTTTACATACCCTTCCTGTCGCCAAATGGTCCACCTCTGATGTGGCCGATACCGATGAGCTGCTGGATGCCCTGAACCTGAACCCGACCTCTGACGAAGAGCTATACGACGCCTTGTATGACGGCAAGTCCCTGCGTAACATCGCAGAAGAGAATGGCGGCAACGTGACCCAGGTCATCAACCTGCAAGTCAAGCAGCTGACCCAGCAGCTCGAAGCCAGACTCGCCAGCGGCAGCATCACCCCGCAGCAGTTCAACGCACAGAAGGCCGAGCTCAGGGAGATTGTCGCGCAGAGTGTCGAAACTTCGTTTGGGTGAGTGAATGGGCGCAGCGATAACTAAATAGGATTGAAAGTATTTAAAAAGCTGTCCCTTTCGCAGACTTACTGCGTATGGGACAGCTTTTTTTATATCCGGCTCATATGCCTTCGCAGCAACACATTCAGATCATTCAAAGAGCACTATTGACCTAAGTCCCGCTCTTGTTATGATTAATAGATACTCTTAGAAATGGAGGAAGGACAATGAATGATGCGCTAATGGAACGTTTGCAGCTTTTTTTAACCAAAGAAGGGAATCAGAGTCTGCTCGGTACACCGGCAACAGAGGAACAAATCGCTGAGGCAGAGAAGCAACTGGGTCTGTCGCTGGATCAGGATTATGTTCAATTCATCCGAAGCTTTGGCGGCGCCTATGCCGGACTATCCGTACACGCCTT
This sequence comes from Paenibacillus silagei, assembly GCF_017874735.1. GTDB lineage: Bacteria > Bacillota > Bacilli > Paenibacillales > Paenibacillaceae > Paenibacillus_AQ > Paenibacillus_AQ silagei. The sequence continues at coordinate 98,522 of NZ_JAGGLV010000014.1, read as the reverse complement.
CAGCAACGGTTCCTCCATCGGACGGGAGAGTGTGACCGAGTTAACGTTGTCCTTCCGCGAGGATTACAAGGATACCGCTATGAGCGGGCTGCTTGCACGAAGTGCAGTCTTTTCCATGGACGGCTCGGGCAACCCGATCCTGCTTGACCCCGAGGGCCGCGTGCTGCTCATCGACCATGATAACGGGGATTACGAGGTGATCGCGGAATCGTTCGCTGCGCTGATTGAAGAGAATTTTATAGAGTGGTAGCTTCATTCCTTGCACCTAATTATTATGGATGACAATCATATCGATCCTCTGAAATGGAGTCCACTCCTCTTCAATTTTCGCCATTATTTTGGTCTGGGTCATCAGCTCGGCAAAACCTACCGGGCAGAAACCTAACCCTTACGGTTGGTGTCCCATGCTCCCATAGAGCAGAACTCAACCTTTAGGCTGGATGTGCCTGTAATATCTTCGAGAATCGGTACAATCAAATAGGAATAACGGTGATATAACCATTCTGAAGCAAAACGGCTCGGACTGTAGACGCAGTAAGTCTCCCCCAGCTGTTTCCCCTTCGTGCCCTTGAACCAGGTGTTGAAGCTGGGTGGTGAGATGCGGCCTTGGATATGATTCAAGGCTTGCGTCCAGACCTCATCCGGCAGCTCGATGGGAGGGCTTATATTTTTCTCAGAAGCTGAATCGCCGTTAACACTATCCCCTAACAGAAGCTCTTCCACCGACTTCCCGAAGACCTGTCCAAGCTTCAGCAACACCCCGATATCAGGCAGGCAGTCACCCTGCTCCCACTTGGAAACCGCCTGATGGCTTACGCCCACTAAGCTGGACAGCTCTGCTTGGGTCAGGGATAGCCCCTTCCTTAAGTTCAATATATTCTGCCCGGCTTTGTTATTATCTATCAACGTGACCACACCTCCACTCTACTATCACTCAACACAGCCAATAGTAGCATAGGGGAGCTGATATCGAAATCGAGCGTAAGTAGAGTATTCTAAATTTATTCTGCAACTCTAGGTTGCAAAAGGCTATGTAGTGGTCTTGATTGCTCATTCCATTAGAAAACGGCTGGTCAGGTTCCCCTGATCCAGCCGTTTACGGTTATTTCAATATTACATTATCGATCAATACTGCCGTGTCAAAGACGCTGTCACCTTGATCCCACACATGGAACCGGAGGACAATGGAGCCCTTGCCGGCAAATTGGCTCACATCAAATTGGACGTGCTTCCAATTCGTCATGTAGGCCGTATCATCCCCGCCGTAGAAATTAACGTCTACTTTGTTCTCATCAATCCAATAGGCTGTGGACTCATTAATCGATTCCTTACCCACAATCACAGATTCCTGTCCGTAGACACTGGACGTCACCGTAGGTCCGCCATTCAAGTGTGAGGTGACGAGGGAAGCCGGATTGATGTATACACTGGAAGTTACTGTTGCTCTAAATGTATCGTTGTATTTGGTTCCAACATATTCCTTTGGCTCCTCAGAAATGAAATTGTAATCGAACGACAAGGTTGTGGCTCCCGCCGGGACAATGAAGCTCTGCTCGATATAACTATCGGAATTGTAGTCATATCCTCCCTTATCATTGTTTTCAAACCCAAGGCCAGTACTGATAATCGCCATGTAGTTACCCTCTGTAGGCTTAAGCGGCCCCAGCTTTGAGATGACCCGGACATCTCCGTTTCCATTCCAGCCGGTCCATTTTCCGTTCTCAAAGGTTCCGTTGATAATCCCTTCGGTCTTCGTACCGATGCTGCTTCCCTTCATAACGAATGCTGCCAACCCGTCATCGGTTCCATGAGCAGCCACTGCTGCCTCAAAAGCTTGTCCGGTTGTCATATTCTCATTATTCAAGGCATTGAATACGGATGGAGCAATGACCTGATCATAAGCAAGCTTTACATAATCGGTGTAACCATAATAAGTGCTGGCGCCATTGTTGATGAAGGCATCCGACATGGAATCGTTGTATGCGCTGCGGCAGCTGCCGTTATATACAATAGTGCCGGGAAGCATATCATTGTACCGTGTAATGAACGAAGGCGTAATCGCATAATAACCCGATATGATAGCCAATCTTCCCTTTTTCAAATCCAGTTCATAGGTCTTGTTGTTCTCTGCGTTTGCCTTCTCTCCGGTCAGGAACATGACTTGCGGCCCCGCATATTTGAAATCAACACCGTATTTATCATGGAATGTCTGGAGCACAATCTCATCATAGTACGTATCCCCATGGGAATCTAAGACCACAACACCATACTGATTAAGTCCTTTGAAGAAGTTAACGCCCGCTGCGCTGTCCTTTACTCTCTCCGCAAGGAAGGGGTAATTCGACTGCTCGAAGCTTTGATATACAGCGTCATACACCGTCGAAGATGGAAGTGTGCCGGAGAATGGAGAGACCACAGCAACCCGCTGGCTTCCTATGGTGGCTACGGTTTGTTCCACATCTTGCGTGAGCGCCGTCAATGCATTATTGGACGCAGCCTCTTCTACAGTGTTGTTTAATCCTTTTGTATTCTCAGGGGCCGAGGATATTCCCCCTAGAATCCCGTTGTCCAGCAAATACCAGATGCTTCCTCCTTCACCCGAAATTCCTGCATGCTCTACTTCGTCCTGGGCTTGAAGCCAAGCCACTGTCTCTTCCTTTGCCTGTTGCAAATTACTTGTAGAAGCAGCCAGTTGATCAAGCTTACTCTGTGTATTATTTTCAATCATTTCTGTTTGTGCAAGCTGTTCATCTGTAAGATGCTTCAGTACAGACAGTTTAAAGACTGCACTGCTAGGCACCTCTCCAACAAAGGCCTGCAGATTTATGTAGCCCTCTGTATTTTCAGTTAATCCTGCTTTGCCGCTATAGAGTCCGTCAGCCGCAAGGCTGTCTCCATGAATTTCTAAACCATCATCATACAGCAGGGTGATCTGTGACATCATTTTGCCGCTGTCATCTACCTGATAGACACTTGCAGTTACTGTCTCTGCCGCATTAAGCGTTGTACGGAAAATAACTTCAGTGGACTCTTCTGCATAAATAGCATCTGTACTCTCCCCCTTCACTACAATCTGGAGAGCATTGGCCGGTACTGGAGTTGGCTCCACTGGTGCTGGAGTCGGCTCCACTGGTGCCGGTGTTGCGGGTGCAGGCGTTGCCGATGCTGGCGTTCCTGGACCCGGGGCTGCCGGAGCGCTCACAGACGTATCACGGATAGCTTGTGTCGCTGTGGGAGCCGGAGTAACCACCGGAGTCTTAACAATGTTCGTCTCTTCAGCAAGGAGCTGCTTGGACTTCTCAACATATAGTGCCTTATTCGTCTTGAACTCATATGCGAGACGGGCCAGAGCCTGGCGCTCTGCGCGCTCTTTAGGTTTGAATTTCAGCGTGCCATCACTGCCTTGAACCCCGTTAACGAACCCATTGTTGAAGGCCAGGGATACTTGAGCTTTTGCCCATTCAGACACCTCAGACATATCCGACAGCTTACTGCCAAGCGGCAGCTTCTTCGCTGTTTCATCTAATTCAAAGGCCCGGATGAAAAATACAACCAGCTCTTCCCGGGTTACACTCGAATTAGGACTGAACGTGCTCGCCGATGTCCCCTCTGTGATGCCTGCCTTCACCAACGCACCTACATCCACGATACCAGCTGGTAGCGGCAACGTCTTTGAATGCAACGGCCTGATCACCACTTACTTCCAGTCCTAAGGACAGAACTATAATTTTCGCCAGTTCGGCGCGCGACATAGCCTTATTCGGTTTGAAGGTGTTATCTTCATACCCCGAGATGATTCCTGCTTCAGTTAAGGATTGAATCTCCTTCTGAGCATAAGAGCCTGCAATATCTTTCAATTGCGCGGACTCCCCGAACACCAGATGTGGCGTAAGGCTGCTTATTAGCAGGGCAATTACAATCACCAGACTGAGTTTACGGCGTGCTGCTTGGAATAACAAAATTTCTTCCCCCTCTTTCTGTATAAAAAAATTCATAAAAACCATCGCCCTACAGAGTTCCAAGGATGGAATATCGCTCCATAATTCGACAACTTCTTGATTCTACAATAGGACTATGTACATTTACTATGTATATTGATACTAGGATATTGTATAAATTGGAATATTAGAGGAAGAAAATTTAAAAAAAGACCATCAAGCATAAGCTTGATAGCCTAAATTACGATTAAGGTGGATTGAATAAGCTCCGCTCACTCAGATACCGGCCAACCGCCCCATCGCTCCAGACATGCGCTTCGACGTACCGCTCGGGACCGTACTTTCCGTCATTGTTCCAATTCTGCGGTAACCCGTACTTGTCAATGATGCTCACAATCTCGGGATAGGTATACAGAGTGTGCCTGTACTCTTTGCCATCGTTAATCAGCGGGCTGAAGGTGGGCATGGAGTCCCCATAGGTAAAAGAAATCGTGTTCACATCAAATTCCTCAATCGGAATCTTGAGCGATGCGCCATTCTCGAACCATGTGCTTAGCCACGGACTGTGTTCAACTACCATATAATGCGGGGAGGACCGCTGGACCACACCGCCCTTACGTATAAATTCCGCCCGGATGATGCTCTCGCAGTTCCGCCGATATTCCACATACTTATCATGTCTTTGGGCGCTCTGGGCCTTGGGCTTGGTCTGCTTAATCGTCTCCAGCACAGCCCTCGCCTGATCGCCCGGTAAATCGGATATGCTGACAAACGGCCCCACAGCTGCATCATAATAATGATATAAGAACATCGTTCCGCTCCCTCCCAGCGTAGCTTATGTCAACCCAATTCTAAATCCTTACCGGCTAGCTACCTCGATGATCCAGTCGGTCAGTTCGTTGATTTGACTCTTCACAGCGATCGGGTCACGGTACCAGGATTGGTTCTCCGTCCATATAAACACCCGATTGTGGGCAACGGGGCCCAGCGACCCCCATATCGGATCAGCCTGCAACGATTCTAAACTGGACTCTGTAGTCAGAATTAAATAACCCCCCATGTACTCTGAAAGCTTCTCCAGTGAAAATTCGTAATAGGATTCCTCCAGCATATATCCGGGAACGGCAGCCGGCGGCTTCAGCCCCATGATTTCATACATCAGCCGGCCGCCCCGACCCGACTTCGGACCAAACAGGCTCACGTTTCCATCATACTCCTGCATAATCGAAAGCGTCTTCCCTTCAGGAACCGCTTGTTTAACCTTCGCCCGAATGTCTGCAATTTCCTTCTCGAATTGTTCGTTCCATTGCTCCGCGGCCTCGCGCCGGTCCAGCAAATTGCCGAAATACAGCATCTCATCCTGAATGGATGCGAACTGATTGTAAGGCACAGATACCGTTGGCGCAATCTTCTGATATTTCTCAACTACCTCAGGCTGTGGATTATGCGTTATGATCAAATCCGGACTCAGCTCCAGCAGCTTCTCAAGCGAGTCGCCGACATCCGTCACAACATCCAGCATTCCCTCCAGGTACGGGCTCGACATCAGGAACGATTCGGCTGCAACCGGCTGAACATCCAGCGCAAGTACAGTACCGAGATAAGAGATTGCCGCTATGCGCTGAGGGTGCTCAGGAACCTCGACATCGCCAAAAGCGGTACTAACTATCTTTGTCCCCGAAGAGGCCTTAGCCCCGGTTACGGTTGGAGAAGCGCTGACGGCAACCTGGCTGTGCGTTGCACTCCCGTTGTTCACCGGCCCACCGCAAGCCGTTAACATCACGGTTAAGCATAACAGCATCACTGCATACAAGCTTCTGGTTGCTCTGGTCATTCTATTCGCCTCATTCCATTGAAATTGATAATCAATATCACTCACATGAAAAGGATAGCGTAATGACCGGCTTGGAACAACGGACGATTGTGACCTATTCCTTGCATAATCTGAAACGGACTGTCCGTATCGTTTACGATATTGGCCTGGCGTTATGCCGGTATATTTCTTGAACATGCGGTTGAAATACATAAGATCTGGATAACCGACATGGGTTGCAATCTCCTGTTGTGTTGCCATCGTACCGGCCAGCAGATTCTTCGCTTCCTCCATCCGGAAACGGATAACATAATCCAGCGGACTGAGTCCTGTCTGTTCTTTACATTTTCTCGAAATGTACTGCTGGCTGTAATTCAGTTGCCGCGCTAGCTCCTCTAGCGAGATGTGCTTACGGTAATTTCTGGACAAATACCGGATGACCTGCTCTGACAAGGATAGCTCACCGGGTCTGAACAAGCGCTCGCTTAGAACTGCGTGGACGAAGCGGATGAAATCTCCCTTGACCGACAGCCGGGTCAATCCGTCATCCAATTGAAGCCAACTGCCGCATATTGTCTGAAGCAGCTCTAACATAGCCAGCGGTTCAACGGGCGGGAAGCCCCAGTTGTCCAGAAACGGTTCGGATTCATGCATCATCCTATGAAATTCATACGAGGCCGAAGCGGGCAGCGAAGCTTTGTACAGTACGATATATACGCTTAGTGCTTCCTGGCTCCGGATCGTCACCTGAGCACCTTTACCGGCGTGCAGCACGTAAAAACGGTCGCATAGCCATACCTCCTCATCAACCCACAACTCACCCTGTCCTTGGAAAACAAATAAAAATGCGCTCGCCGGTAAGCGGTACTGCTTCAAATCCCCGCCGGTTCCGGCCTGCTTCAGCCGCACATCAAGCATGCGCACCGTCACCTGATTCCATAATTGTATAATTCTCAGAGCATCCATAGCTGATTCGCAAGCTCCCCCTAAATGATCTAACAGATAATCATTCTCAATTGAATCCTGTTTTTAATCACCATAACGAATAGGATTCGTACTGTCAACACGGGTTGACCGGAGTCTTCTCAAAAGCAAAAAGACGCTTGCCTCCCACATGCGGAAGTCCAAGCGTCTATCAGGTTCATTAGGGACGGGAGCGGCAGTTAAACCTGGCGCAAATCAGCCTAGAGCACAGACTCCAGCACTTCATCCTCAGCTTCAATACTATTCAGGGCCGTACGGTTAATCCAAGACAGCGCCAGGGTTCCCTCGCCCATATGAGCACCTACCACCGGGACAAAGGTCATTATTTCTGTACGCACCGAAGGGGACATGGCCTTAATGGCCCACTCCAGGCTCAGTGCCTCTTCTCTGTTGTTGGCGTGCATAATACATACATCCTGGAAACGGCCGATTTCCTCCTGGATGGTCTCCAGCAGCTTTTGCTTCGTCTTCTTGAAGGTGCGGATTTTATCAACGACGACAATTTTGCCCTCATCGAACCTCAGAAGCAGATGAATCCGCATCAGCTGGCCCAGCAGGAACTGGGAGCCGGAGAGCCGTCCGCTGCGGTGCAGCTGGCTCAGGCTGGCAGGGATAATATAGAAGGACATTTCCTCGATTATATTATCAATTCTGTTCTTGATCTCCTGTGCAGAGCAGCCTGCCTGCTGCCAGTGAATACCGCGCAGTAGCATCTCACGGATGGGGTATGCGCCTACTTTGGAATCGATACCAATTACGTTCACTCCAGCAATGTCTGCCGCCTGCATCGAGGTGTTGAAGGTCCCGCTAAGCTCGGAGGAACAATGGATCGCAATAATCTCGTCATACTCTTCCTTCAGACGCTCGTATAATTCCACGAACTCGCCAATCGGCGGCTGGGAGCTGCCTACCTTGTCATGCTGACGCATTTTGTCATAGAACTGATCGGCGTTAATATCTATATTTTCTCTATAGCATTCATTATTGACGATTAGACGGAGGGGGACGATATACACATGGTTATTCATAGCGAATTCAGAATCAATGGTGCTGGTGCTGTCAGTCACCCAGGCGATGGATTTCATAGTCATTACTCTCTTTCGTGAGGAATTCACTGCGATCAGGAATCGGCAGCTATGGCTGTCTGTATATTCATAAATTATACAGGAAGCCAGGCATGCGTAGAGCGATCCTTGCATAATTCCAGCACTTTTTTTCAACTAAATTCGACATAAATTCACATTATATATGACGAATATACCTGTTTAAGAGAGGTTTGATTATGGTATGAGAAAGGCGGAAATTAGAGTTCGTACGAGCATCCTACTAAGTTCCTCTACTTCCGGAAGTACTGCGTCACCGTTCCCTTACCTGCACCAACCACCACCTCTGCAAAAGCGCCATTCACCAAAGTAACCTGGGGAGGCAGGTGCCCGCAGTCGATATCGTATGCGACCGGCAGGCCCAGCTCATCGGCCAGCTCCTGGTAGACATCCTCTACGGTGTACCCGTCCATAGGGCGGTTAGCAGCGCTGCGGCCGAACATCAGACCGCTGCAATGCTCGAACCAGCCCGCCAGCTTCATCTGCACCAAGGAGCGGCGCAGGTCGGTCACGGACAGCTCACAGTTCTCTAAGTACCACAGAATCGGCTCATTATGGATATAGTGCTGCTGGAAATGCCCAACCTCTCCATACGGTGTGCCGATCAGATGACGGATGACGTCAATGCAGCCGCCCAGCAGGCGGCCCTGCATGGTGATAGTCTGATTGCGCACCGTCTTCCAGCTAGTGGCTTCTGTAAGGTTGAACACATGGGGCGACGGCTCGCCTCCTCCCCATTCCAGCTGATACTGCTGTGAGGATTGCTGGAGTACGGAACCACCGCTTGACGTAGACAACACCTTGTCCCACATGGCGGTTGTCGGGTCTGTCTCTTCTCCCCGGAGATCAATGAAGTTCGTGCCATGGGCAGTGGCAATCCCCGTCTTCAGCGTGACAGCCAGCAGCAGCACACTGATATCGGAATACCCGAGAATCCATTTACACTTCATCTTGCTGAAATCCACCTGCTCCAGCATCTCAATCAGCAGCTCCCCGCCCCAGGGAGGCACGACGAGTCCGATGGACTCATCGGCCATCATCGCGTTGAATTCAGCGGCACGTACAGCAGCCGGAGCCGATTTAGCCTTTTCCTGTGTCCATGCTGTGGGTCCGCATACTACGCCGTACCCTCTTTTTTGCAGCCGTTCTACAGCCAGCTCAAGCAGTTCACGAAGCTCCTCTCCTACTCCTGATGAGGGTGCAGTTACACCAATAACGGCTCCTGCTTCTAATACGGGATATCTGATCATCCGGTTATTCCTCCTAAGGTAACCCCACCAAGTGGGGCTTTAGCTTCGATGATGACTCAGGTACTTTGCGGAGACCCCAAAACATATAAATTCTATAAAAAAGGCGATACCCGAACCTTCAGCAGGTTGAATATCGCCCTATGCGTACTACGGATTATATCATTGGCTGCGTCATTCCAGTGAAGGCTTATTGTCCCGGCTGATATCCAGAATATCCAGGAAAAAGACGAAGATTGGAATCCCGAGAATCAGTCCCCATACCCCGATATAATGCTCGGAGAACAAAAGCACTACGAGCGTGTAGAACATCGGCAGGTTCATCTTGGAGGACATCAGCTTCGGGTTGAGGAAGTAGCCTTCTATGACATGTAACAGGGCAATCATCACCAGAATGTTGACCGTCAGCATCAGTCCACCCGTGTTATAACCGATAATACACAGCGGAATCAGCGAAATGACAAAGCCGACGACCGGAATCAAGCTGAGCATGAAGATCATAATGGAGAGGGCGAACAGATACGGGAATGGCTCGAAAAAGAAACCAAGCACCCACAGCCCGACCACGGTAAACAAAGTATTGAACAGCGCAATCAGAATCTGTGCTTCAATGACCTTGCCGAAGGAGGAGATGAATTTTCTGCCGAAATACTCCAGCTCCACATAGAACCAGGAGATCTTGCTGTCTCTCAGGCGGGAGGTGAAGCTGACGATCCGGTTCTTCTCCAGAATGAAGACAAGGCTTAGAATCGTGGACAGGACGAAGGTGGTGCCCCAGTTGCTGATTTTGAAGATATATTCGATCCCCTGATTCAAATAGCTCTGGTAGTTAAGTTCCTTGACCTCTTTGAATAAATACTGCATAATCTCATTCTGCGGAATATCATCGGAGGTCAGCGTGCCGAGAAAAGTGGTTAACTGCTTGATCTGTGAGAATACCTTGGGCATATATTTGACGAGTGCCATGACGATCATGCTGATCAGCGCCACATACAGTATAATGATGATGACCTTGCTGTTCACCTTCACAAATTTGCCGATCCGCTTGCTCAATAGCACCTGAAAGCTGTTCATCACATAAGCGATCAGGAAGGTCAGCAGCACCAGATTCAGCATATCTCTGATACTGTACAGCAGCAGTCCAATCAATCCCAGAATCAAGAAGCGCCGGACTGTTAAATTGGCGACATAACGCTTGAATACTTCCATTGTTCCCTTGTTCCTCTCCATTCGCTGGCAGATAAGATTTTTATTATAGTGTACCGTACTGAAAACAAATATAGCAACTTTGGCATCGCCCAATTCCCGCGAAACCGCGAACTTTATGTCGATTTACAGGAAGCTCTATTGCTATATGCTATAATGTGGGCAAAACTGGAACATATATACCTTTTTCAACAGGTCCAAATCAATGAAGTTCAAACTAATGGAGGCGAAAGCTGGTATGAACAAAGTAATCTGTATCACCGGAGCATCCTCCGGCATCGGCCTTGCCACTGCACTGAAGTTCGCCCATGAGGGCTGGACGGTCTACGCCGGAACCCGCCATCTGAAGCGTGAACAGGAGCTGTACCAGAATGTGGAGGGTCTACAGTTCGTAGAGCTGGAGGTGACACAGCCGGAGAGTATTCAGCAGGTTATAGACCGGATAGAAGCGGAGCAAGGCAAGCTGGATCTATTATTCTGTAATGCCGGATTCGGATATCTGAGAGCGCTTGGGCAGGCACCGTTCCCTGAGATCGAGGATGTCTTCAATACCAACGTGTACGGGGTCATGCATACGATCCGGGCTGCACTGCCGCTGCTGCAAAAGACTGGCTACGCCCATATTGTGGCTACCTCCAGTGTCGGCGGACTGGTCGGGCAACCGATGAATGAGGTCTACTGCGCCAGCAAATTCGCAGTGGAAGGGCTACTGGAGAGTCTGGCCACCTATTACAAGCCGCTGTTCAATATCGATATCACCCTGCTGGAGCCAGGAGCGATTGCTACGGAGTTCAATTCAACCGTCATGGGGCATGTCGCCAGCACCGGCGGCGTTCTGGAAGACGAGTACAAGCCAATTCTGGATGCTTATAGAGCGGCCTTCCTGGAGCGCAATGTGGAGCCGCAGACGGCAGACTCTGTTGCGGATGTGATGTGGGAGCTGGTACAGCTTGAGACCAAGCCGCTGCGCCTGCGCACCTCGGAGCGGGCCGAAGCCTTCGTTGCCCGCAAGGTCAGCACTGACCCTACCGGACTGGAAGGCGTACTAAGCACGCGCAGAATTCAGTTGAATATGTAAATGTAAACAGCCGCTCCCATTCCTGGAGCGGCTGTCTTTGGCTTTCCCTTATCAGATGCTACCGCTGAATCGGCTCAATCCGGTACGTTCCGGTACTGCCGTCTCCGGCAGGCCCGCCTGTGACCGCCCAGCCGTAAGACAATACATCCTCTAACCGTTCGCGTTCAGCCTCCGTTAATTCCGCTTCCACCGCTTCCTGCCCCTCCTCAAGCTCCAGCTTCGCTTCAATACCCAGCGCAACCTCTATCCAGCTGCGGATTCCGCGGATGGTATTGTATTTAATCTGGTAGCCTTCCAGAACGGCCCGGCGGAATCCCTCCGGCTGTTCCTCTGCAAGGGCAGACAACTGCCCGTAATCGAACTCGTATTTACTCTCATCGGCCGGCAGATCCCCTTCGCTGACTCTGCGCAGCAGCTCTTCGTCAGATCCGGACAGCGCGCGCAGCGATTCCAGCAGAAGGGCATCCCATTGTGATAGCTTGACCTTGCTAGTCGGTATTGTCATTGTATCTCCTCCTTGATCTGCTGATGTGCATATTCCCCGGCCACATAATGTCCGGGACTCACTTCCCGCAGTGCAGCGGCTTCCTCTGTCCCGCGCGTAGCCGGGTAAGCCTCCAGCTGGATTCTGCGGCTGGCCTTCATCGGGTCTGTCTCCAGAATGGAGGACAGGAGGGCTCTGGTGTAGGGGTGGAGCGGATTATCGTACAGCTCATCGCTTGGAGCCACCTCCACCAGCCGGCCGCCGTACATCACGCCGATCCGGTCAGCAATATGGCGGACCATCGACAGATCATGGGCGATGAACAGATAGGTCAGTCCGAACTCGGCTTGCAGATCCTCCAGCATATTAACGACCTGGGCCTGGACAGAGACATCCAGCGCAGAGATGGGCTCATCGCAGACGACGAACTCAGGCCGGACCGACAGTGCCCGTGCAATGGAGATCCGCTGGCGTTGCCCGCCGCTGAATTCATGGGGGAAGCGGTACAGATGCTCCCGCTTCAGCCCCACCTTCTCCAGCAGCTCTGCCACCGCTTCCTTGCGCTCTTCGCCCGGATAGAGACCGTGAATCCGCATCGGCTCACTGATCAGCTCAAGTACATTCAGGCTTGGATTCAGTGAGGAGTACGGGTCCTGAAAGATTGACTGAATTCGCCTGCGGAAGGGCTTCAGCCCTTTCTCGCCCAGCTTGCCAAGCGGCTTCCCGTCGTAGAACACCTCACCGTCTGTATAATCGTACAGACGGAGCAGACAGCGCCCGACCGTGGACTTGCCGCTCCCGGATTCACCAACCAGTCCGAACGTCTCGCCCTGACGGATCTGGAAGCTGACCCCATCCACAGCCTTAAGCACACCCTTATCCCGTCCGCGCAGATCCTTGCCCCCCGGGAAATGCTTCTTCAGATTGTTGACCTCCACAAGCACCTTGCGCTCGCTCAAGTGAAATCCCTCCCCGCAGTAACTGCCGTCTTCTCTTCTGTACCTTCGGTCAGCCAGCACATCGAGCGGTGCCCCGGTGCAAACTCGACTACCGGAGGACGTTCACTGCAGCGGGCGAAGGCATGCGGACAACGGTCCATGAACGGGCAGCCGGGCGGGGGATTCAGCAGATCGGGCGGTGTGCCCTCGATCGGAATCAACCGCTCACGTTCACCGCCGCCGCGCTTCGGTATGGAACGCAGCAAGCCCTGCGTATACGGATGCTGAGGCCGGTAGAAGATATCCTGCACCGTCCCCTCCTCCATCACCAGTCCGCCGTACATGACAATGACGCGCGTGCAGACCTGGGCTACCACTCCAAGATCATGGGTAATAAGCGCAACAGCTGTATCTCCCCGTTCCTTCAGCTCTTTGAACAGATCGAGGATCTGCGCCTGGATGGTCGCATCCAGCGCGGTGGTAGGCTCATCGGCAATCAGCAGCTCCGGGCGGCAGGAGAGCGCCATCGCGATCATCACCCGCTGGCGCATCCCTCCGCTGAATTCATGGGGATATTGCTTCAGCCGCTGCTCCGGATCACGGATGCCGACCTGGCGGAGAAGCTCCGCCGCTTCGGTATACGCCGCCGCTTTATCAAGTCCCCGGTGTCTGCGGATAACCTCTGTCAATTGCTGGCCGATTCGCTTGACCGGATTCAGCGAGGTCATCGGGTCCTGGAAGACCATCGCAATCCGGTTGCCCCGCAAGGACCGCCACTGCTTCTCCGTAAGCCCCTTCAGGCTCTTGCCGCGGAACTCCAGCTTCCCGGCAGTCATATGCCCCGGCGGTGTGATCAGTGACATGACCGCCTTGGCTGTAACGCTTTTGCCGCTGCCGGATTCCCCGACAATGCCTACGGTCTCACCCGCATCAATATGGAAGCTAACGCCACGGACGGCCTGATTCTCGCCGTCCCGGGTAGCGAAGGAAACCTGTAAATTCTCAACAGTCAGCAGCCGTTCAGTCATGATGTTAAGCCCTCCTATCTTCGGATCAGCTTAGGTTCAAAGCCGACCCGCAAAATATCTCCCAGCACATTAAAGCTCAGCACCGTAAACAGGATCATCAGCCCGGGGAACAGCGCCAGATAAGGCGCCTGGGCAATATACCCCTGTGCGCTGTTCAGCATACTCCCCCACGTGGCATTCGGCGGCTGTACCCCGAAGCCGAGGAAGCTGAGCGACGATTCCATCATAATGGCCGAGGCAATATTATTCGTCGCCCCTACAATAATCACCGGTATCAGCCCCGGAAGGATATGCCGCCAGATCATACCGAAGGCACTCTGTCCCGAGGCTTTGGCATATAACACGTACTCCCGTTCCTTGATCGTCAGGGTCTCCGCGCGGACGACACGTGCCACATTCATCCACATCAAGAGAGCAATAATAATGATCAGATTGCCGATGCTCGGCTTCAGGTAGACGCTGAGCAGCAGCAGGATCAGGAAGGACGGGATCGACATGATAATATCCAGCATCCGCATCAGCAGATTATCGATCCAGCCGCCGAAATATCCGCTGATCACCCCAACCAGCACGCCCACAAAGGTGGCTACAACCATGGAGGCAAACCCGACCAGCAGCGAGACCCGGCCTCCGTATAAGGCTCTGGACAGATAATCGCGGCCGTAATCGTCAGTGCCGAACAGATGCGCGGCCCCGGGCTTTGTCAAGCGGGCCATGGCATCCATGGCGTTCGGATCATGCCCGGACAGGAAGGCAAAGACCGCCCCCAGGGTGAACACCGTCAATATAACAAGAGCAGCGACACCCAGACCGTTCGTAAACAGCTCGGACTGCAGATTTTTCCATTTACTGCGATTCATGAGGTCACCCCTTCAGTTTGATTCTTGGATCGACAACGCTGTAGAGAATATCTGCCACCAGATTACCGAAGATCAGCATTAAGGAAGAGAACAGGGTAATCCCCATAATGACAGGATAATCCATCCCCTTCACCGCCGTCATCCCCAGGGAGCCGATCCCCGGCCAAGAGAACACCGTTTCCGTAACAATCGCCCCGGCCACCAGATCTCCCATCGACATACCGATCAGCGTGATCACCGGCAACAGTACATGCTTCAGCACATGCCGGAACAGGATGGTGGATTTCTTCGAGCCAAAAGCGTACTGGATCTGCACATACTCCTCCTTAAGCTGTCCGATAGTGCTGGAGCGGATATAGCGCACATACCCGGACAGGAAACTGAAGGCCAGCACCGTACACGGCAATATCCCGTGCTTCAGCACATCAAGCGGCGATTCCACACCAATGGTGCGCATCCCCATGCTTGGAAGCAGGTGCAGCTTGATCGCGAACAGATACATCAGCAGGATAGCCAGCCAGAATAAGGGGATGGAGATGCCGATATAAGCGATAAAATTGATTAGCTTGTCTACCCAGCGGTTGCGGTTCGCACCGGCCACGAGGCCCAGCGGAATGGCCAGCAGGACGGCCAGGGCAATGGCGCTGCCCATCAGACCCGCAGTTGCGGGGAGGCGGTCCAGAATCTGATCCAGCACAGGCTGGTGATTGACCAGCGAGTACCCGAAATTGCCCTGGACCATCTCTTTGATCCAGATGAAATATTGGATATAAGCAGGCTTATCCAGCCCCAGATTATGACGGATGCGCTCAATATCATCAGCGTGCATATTGGGCGTCACGAAAGACAGCACCGGATCTCCCGGAGCCAGCTTAATCATGGTAAAACAGACCACCGATACAAAAAACAGCATCGGCAATGTTTGCAGCAACCTTCGGACGATGAGTTGTCTCATACGCAGCTTCTCCCAGCTCTTAACAGGCAAAAATAAGCTGGGGGAACCAGCTTATTTTTTTGCCTTGCTTATTTTGTGAGGCGGATTATTTCTTGTAAATCTTGGACAGGTCTTCGAAGATGACGACCGGCTTCAGGACAGCCTCATCAATACCGCCGTAGTTCTTCGATACGGCTACCACGGTCTTGGTATAAGCGATAGGATAGATCGGTGCATCCTCGGCTACCAGTTCCTGCGCTTTCTTGTAGATCTCTGCACGCTTAGCCGGATCTGCTTCGCCTGCACCGTCATTCATCAGCTTATCGACTTCACTGTTGGAATAATGCGAGTAGTTGGACGAGCTGTCCGTAGTGAACAGGATACGGTACGCATCCGGATCATAGCCCATGATATAGCCGGTCAGAGCCAGCTCATAGTCGGTCGCCTTCAGATCAATGAATTTCTGCACCCAGGCCGAGGAATCCATGTTCTGCAATTCAACCTCTACGCCGATTGCCTTCAGCTTCTGCTGCACATACAGCGAGATGGCTTCCTGCGCCTTGTTACCGCTCTGTACGATATACCGGAGCTTCAGGTTGCTCTCACCGGCAGTGGCCAGCAGTTCCTTCGCCTTGGCAGCATCATTGTCAAAGGTAGGGACATCGTTCGTGAAGTATAGTGCATCCGGAGTCAGGAAGGACTTTGCCGGATCAGCATATTCGCTGGAAGTGTACGCCGTCTGAATCAGCTCGTCGCGGCTGAGGGCCAAAGACAGGGCCTGCCGGACTTCTTTTTTGGCGAGGGCGCCGGTATCGCTGTTCGCATTGAACATCAGATAAGCGAGGCGGCCTTCGCTATACGGGAGAATCTCAAAATTATTCGTCGCTTGAATCGTAGGAACATCCTTCGGGTCCAGATACTGTACATTAATCTCGCCGTTCTGCAGAGCCAGATTCGCAGCATTGGTATCCTTGGCAATCCGGTAAGTGACCGAATCCAGATGCGGCTTGCCCCCGAAGTAGTTGTCGAAGCGTTCCAGCGTCAGATACTCGCCGGCCTTGTATTCCTTGAACTTAAAGGGACCGGAGCCGACAGGAGAAGCGTTCTTCGTGCTCTTCTCAATGTTGGTCTCATTCTCGTAAATGTGCTTCGGAATCGGGAATACCTGTACCAGCGTGGCTTCAAAAGCCGGGCTGACCTGCGGCAGCTTGAACTCCACAGTCAGGTCATCGACCTTGACAGCCTTAATTGCTTTGTCGCCAATCAGGAAGTTGGCACGCAGGAAGCTGTTTTGCTTCTCATCAAGAATGCTGTCGATGGTGAATACCACATCATCCGCCGTCAGCTTCTCTCCATCATGCCAGGTCAATCCATCCTTAAGCTTCAATGTATACGTCAGATTATCGCTTGACGGTGTCAGGCTGTCTGCCAGGTAGAAGGTCTTCTTGCCGTTGTTCACCTGGAACAGCGGAGCATACAGGGCCTGGTCAATGGTCAGGCTGACACGGTCACCCGCATAGTTCGGATTCAGTACTACCGGATCGGAAGCGACCCCTATAATCAGACTGCCTCCATCCTTCGGTTCGCCGGCAGCAGGCTCTTGCGATGCAGCCGGTGTCTGTGCGGCATTGGTAGATGAAGCGTTATTCCCACTCGAACATGCACTGATCATCAGTGTTAATAATAGTAGAATAGCAACCCCTGTTATCCCTTTACGCATTGTCTCTTCCTCCATGTCTATGAGCATTCCCGCTCGTTGTTGAGTCATTATATATCGGAATACTAGGAATTTCAATGTATGAATTTACCATGGGCTTTACCAGACGCGGACCTCCTGCATGACCGCTCCGCGCCGCAGGGCATCGACATGCTCCATTCCTTCCGTAACCCTGCCGAATACCGTATGCCAGCCGTCCAGATAATCGAACGTATCATAACAGATAAAAAACTGGCAGGACCCCGTGCCTGGTCCAAAATGCGCCATAGACAGCGCCCCGCGCACATGCTTATGGGGATTCCCCTGCGTCTCACAGGGAATGGGATCTGTGCCGCCTCTGCCGTTGCCGTCCGGGCAGCCGCCCTGGGCAACAAAGCCGCGAACCACACGCTGAAAGGCCAGACCGTTGTAAAAGCCGCTGTTCGCAAGCTTTTCAAAATTGGCTACGGTTCCCGGCGCTTCCTGATCGAACAGCTCCAGCCGAACCTCCGGTCCCTGCTCCAGACGGATCAGAGCGTGCTTCATGGCGCCTCCTCCTCTACACGGGCTGCAGTATCTGCCGGTACACCGATATAGACTGCCGTCTTGGCAGCATGCAGCGGCGCATAAATCTCCTCGATATCCTCGTCCACGAGCGGCCTAAGCTCTCCGCCCTCCATATGCAGGAACACCTCAGCGCGCGGATTCATCGCCAGGAGGACATTGATCAATTGCTGTACTTTTAACGTTGGCTTGTCCATCCTCTCACTCCTGCCAGCCCTCTTCCGGGGATTATATATATTAGCGGTATTGTACAATAGCTCAGGGCAAACGGCAATACGGCTCTCTTCTATACATGCAGGTGATTATTTCGGGAAAATGGGGAAAGTCCGGTACTTCTCTAAAAATATCGAATACATATAATTTATATCAACTATTTGCGAATCCAAGGGGATGTTCTATCATGTTGACCTTATTCTGGAGTGGCTGCTATGAATCCGAATAGAACCCGGGTGCTGCTGGGCAGCCCGATCCATCAAAAACCGGCGATCCTGGAGCAATTCCTGAACTCTCTGCTGCGTCTGAACCTGAAGGATATCGATCTTGATTTCTATCTGATTGACGATAACCCGGATGAAGCCGCAAGCCTGCTGCTGCTGCAGTTCGCCCGGAACGGCAGATCCGTCTTCCTGCAATCCTCCGGCTACCATGATGACTATATCCGAGATGAGCATACTCATGTCTGGCATTCCAATCTGGTCTGGAAGGTGGCCGGATTCAAGAATCTGATGATCCGGCGGGCGGAGGCCTTCGGCTATGACTACCTGTTCCTGATTGATTCGGACCTCATTCTGCACCCGGATACGCTGCTGCATCTGATCGGTACAGGCAAGGATATTATCTCCGAGATTTTCTGGACACAGTGGCAGCCAAATACACTGCTGCAGCCGCAGGTATGGATGCATGACGAATACAACCAGTGGGAGATTCATCCGGGGGAGCAGCTCTCGCCGGAGGAGATTCAGCGCCGTTTCTATGCTTTTTTGCTGAAGATGCAGCAGCCTGGAATCTATGAGGTTGGCGGACTTGGCGCCTGCACGCTGATCAGCAGCTCAGCCCTCAGCTCCGGGATCAGCTACGACCGGGTCCGAAATATCTCCTACTGGGGAGAGGACCGTCATTTCTGCATCCGTGCAGCGGCCCTCGGCCTTCCGCTTTTCGTGGATACCCACTTCCCTGCGCTGCACCTCTACAGAGACAGTGATCTGGATCTGGTCGCGGAGTTCATCCGGCACACCTCGGGCGCGGAAGCAGCTTCTATAGCAGAAGGGGAGCCCATGGCCGGGGATGACAATGAAGCATGCGGGGCCCGGACTGAAGCAGCGGTCCCGGAGGACGGCGATACAGCAGCCGCTGCTGATCTGCCGGGCCATGTAGAGACGGCTCCGTCCCCTGCTGACAAAAGAGTACAAGAGGCAGCAGCGCAGTGGGATGTGCTGTGGACCGAAGCCGAAGCCCGGCAGCGCTTGTCCAAGGAGCCTCTGCCTGCTCACGCAGGCGAGACGGCAGAAGGAGCCAGCACAGGCAGGGACGGAGAAGCAGGTCTGCAGAGGCCTCAAGCCGCTTATGCAGCGTCCCCCGTCACCCCGGCAGTCCCTGCTTCCCGTCGGCCCAAGCTGACCCTCACGATGATCGTCAAGAATGAAGGCACCAGATTCCTGCGCCAGGTGCTCGAGGAGCACCGCAAGTATATTGATGAGGCCGTCATTATCGACGACGCAAGCACAGATGATACAGCCGATATCTGCCGGGAGGCTCTTGAGGGGATTCCGCTCCACCTGATACAGAATCCTGTCTCCCGCTTCCATAATGAATCAGAGCTGCGCAAGCAGCAGTGGGAGGCGGTGGTTGCAACTCGTCCGGAGTGGATTCTTAATCTGGACGGGGATGAGCTGTTCGAGTCCTTTTTTCCAGAGGAGGTTGACTCCCTGCTGCGGACAGCGGATTGCGACTTGTTCTGCTTCCGGCTCTACGACTTCTGGGATGAGGCCAGCTACCGCGAGGATATGTACTGGCAGGCCCACCAGAGCTACCGCCCGTTCCTGCTCCGTTACCGGGAAGACTTCACCTATACCTGGAATGATCTGCCGCAGCACTGCGGGCGGCTGCCGGAGAATATCTTCGAGCTGCCCCATCAGTTAAGCAACCTGCGCCTGAAGCATCTTGGCTGGTCGAAGCCGGAATTCCGTCTGGAGAAGTATCTGCGTTATATGCTGCTGGACCCGGATGCTGAGTACGGCTGGAAGGAGCAGTATCAGTCCATCCTTGACCCGAAGCCCCGGCTGGTGAGTTGGAGCGAATAAGGCGGAGGGCTAAGTCATAAGAAGAGAGAAAGAAGCTCCTTATCGGAGCTTCTTCTTTTTTTGCAAATAAGCTTCAGGAAATATATCACTATAGGTCCGCAGGCAAATATGCTAAAATAACAGAACATAAGTTCGTATTTTGGTTGTAAAATACATCCTAATATTTCCCTATTATTAGAAAGATATATAGAAGAGGAGGCGTAACGGCAATGGAACAGCAAATGATACAGCGTTACCGGCAGGAAATCTATCGAATCGGCTGGCGCTTACAATACCGCAGCAAGCGAACCCGCCGGCATGAATGTACCTTCATGGATATCCGCCCGGCTCAGCGGGATGAAGCGGAGGAGATGATTAACCGGTTGTCCGTTGAGCAGCTATTAGATACCCTTCCAGCCAAAGGAAAGGTGATTCTGCAAAAGATTTATCTGCAGGAAATGACAGAGGCTGAGGTCGCGGCACAGCTGCATATGAGTCAACAGGGGGTTAACAAATGGAAGCAAAAAATGCTCCAGCAGCTATCACAGACAGCGAATTCGCAGACCTTCTGACAGGTGTCCGTCAGAAACAGCCGGAGGCCATGCTCCAGATCATCGAGCTATTTCAGGAGGACATCGAAATAGTCAGTCAATGCATCCTCCTCCCGCGGGAGGATGCCATTTCACATATTGTGACGGAGATTCTTAACTTCATACAGGCGGGGGATAGCACATGAACAAGCGGGCAAACGCCGACCTATCGTGGCGCTGCCCGCTTGTCATTCATTGGGAATAGCTAATCTATCAGGCAAGACCGGCATTCATGCCGCCTGCACCCTAGGTATTGACATTCCTGCTAGGGTAAGGTTTATGGTTACTATAAGAAGTTCCGGCCGGAATAACTTATGAAAGGGTGTTCATGCGTTGAAGATCGGAGAGTTCGCAGAATTGAATAAGGTTACCACCAAAATGCTCCGGCACTACGACGAGATCGGTCTGCTTCATCCCGCAGCAATCGATCCCGGGACAGGCTACCGCTTCTATACCCCGGAGCAATCACATCCTCTGAACTGGATCATGATTCTGAAGAGCCTCGATTTCACATTGGGGGAAATCAGGGAGCTCTTAAGCGGACCTGTGGACAGCCTGCACCTCATCCGCCAGCTGGTACGCAAGCGCATCGGGATTACGTCGGCCTTAAATGAACATATCCAGAAGAAACTGGCCATAGACCGGCTAATCACCCTCATTGAGAAGGAAGGGTTCGAAATGAATAAGACCATCAATCTGCAGACACTAGGGCTAACAGATATACATGAAATCAAAAAGAACATGCCCAATATGGAAATGTTCCTCGAAAATGTAGCCGGTATTGCAGCAGCATCTGCGGGCGGTGATATCCACTCGGTGATCCGCTTCGATATCAGCCACTTCAAACAAGTGAATGACGACTACGGCTTCGACGTAGGAGATAAAGTCATTGTCGCCTGCTATCAATTAATTGAAGCTGCCGTCCATAAGCATCTGGGTCATGCTACGATTGGACGCGCACACGGGGATGAATTCATTGTGTTCGCCATAGCGGACAAGGACAGGGCCAGCCTGACTGCTCAAAGCATCATAAACGATATGATAAGCTTCGATTTTAGCGCTATCGGCTGCTTGAGGCCCATGGGATGTTACATCGGAGGTCTGGTCGGACCGTTCGGAACCGGCACAGATATCCGCATCATTATCGAGGCTTCCATCGACACTCTAGACCGGGCACGGCGAAATGGGGTAAACTCATTAAATATTGAATCGTACATTGTATAACTCGGATGCCACGAGAAGGGGTTGAACCAATCCATGGAACTCTACGCCGTAAAATTTGGTGAATCTTCATTTCGCTTAAGCAACGTATACCGCGATATGCATCATTCGGAGGAATTAGTCCAGATTGCGTGGTCATTTTATATTGCCAAGCATAATAATAAAACAATCTGTATCGATACAGGCTTTCGCGATGAGAATGTGGCACAGCAATGGGGGATTACACTAACAGACGTTGCAGACGAGTTAAGTGGCATCATTGGCAATCTAAGCTCCGTAGATACAGTCCTCATTACGCATAGTCACTTTGACCATATTGAGAATCTTGACTTGTTTGATAAGCCTGAAATCATTATTTCAAAAACCGACTATGAAACTGCGCTACAGCAGTGCTCGCCGGCCATCAAGGAGAAGCTGCTTCAAGGCCCGGTTGTCACCGTAGACAACGAATATATTTACGACAACCAGTTCAGATTCAAGGTGATCGGCGGGCATAGCCCTGGTTCATCGGTGGTTTACTTTGAATCGGTTCATACCAACTATATAATCACCGGCGATGAATGCTACTGGTGCGATAATTTGCTAAGCAATCGGCCGAACGGGGTTTTTTCCAGTACAGAAAATAACGAACGGTTTCTAAATGAGGCTCATCACAGCGGATTAATTCCGCTCCCATTCCATGATCTGCAAATATTCGAACACTATCCGGCCGTTTCTAACAATATAGTGAGAATCCTTTAGATTTTGGATAATGCCAACATGACTTGGATTACTTCTACTAACAACAAATGCGGTCAAAGGGAAGGATTGGGTTCACTACTCCCTTATCTAAATCAACGCGTCGAAATGGCCCTCTGCGTCTACCGTCGCTGTCCGGGGATCGGTCAGACCGATGCCCTTAAGGCCTCCCTTACCCTCAGTCCGCCAGGGCGGAGTATGATCCTGAAGCGGGGGAGCAGGTACAAATGAAGCCGAAGCGGTACTCCCGCTTTTCTGCACCAGATGGGCCTCCAGCTGCCGTATTTGCCGCTGCAGCTGCTCCCGGCGATAAGGAGTCTGCATCTCTCCGCCCTGCGCCGCATTCACCTTGTCCAGCTCCATCAGCAGCCGGTTGCGCTGCTTCTCCAGAGAACTGACATCGCTCTGTGTGCTGCCGTAAGCTGTAGTGGCCTGTACCGGGCTGATACCGGCTACCGTCTGTGCCGCCATGATCTCTCCCTCCGTTTCCTTGGCTTCTGCTGCAAATCCAGCCATATTCGAATAGTTCTAATCATTTCTATTACCCGGCAGCTCCCGCCATGACAACATTTCAACCACATATTTACAAAAAATCGTCGCATAGTCTCAATCGGATGCTGGTTGGACCATACCAAAGACCTAGCCGGGAGGTCTGTAAAAGCGCCAAAGACCCATGTTCGCTTTGCCCCGCACCGCTTCCAACGGCAGTTCCAGTCCATATTTATATCATCTACAAAGATATGCTTTTGTCTCTTTCTAACGAACCTTATTTGACATAAGATTTATCCTAGTACCTCATCAGATTTAAAATAGTGGAGTAGAATAAATTACCCTTCAAATTACATATTTTTTTCAATAGATGATTGTTATTTGGGGGCGTTTGGCTTAGCGTAACGGACACAGGGGCTCTTATCCGGGAAGAAAGTCGTCACTTAGGCGATTAGCGGACCGCAAGGACCTTATCCCCTGCAATTCAGCTCCAAAACGTCTCGCAGAAAGACGATAAGGTCCACTGAGTCCGTTACGTTGCAAAAGGTGGGGTTCTCGTGGGGATAAGGTCTCTTCGGTCCGTTAGATTTTTTGGGATGATAGGGTTTCATTACACGAACCCCTGAGTTTCACAAGCTTATCCACCCTTTTTAAATCTGACACTGTACTAAGAGGTGACGCCGGGGCCCATTACATTTCACATCGATCCTACTGGCTTCGCAGACTCTGATTTCGCTATTGCAACAGTCAGCTCGCCGTCCGCTTCGTCCACCGTCATCACTGAGCCTTCCTCCGCTTCTCCGGCGATCAGCGCGCGCGCTACCCGGGTCTCCAGACTGCGCTGGATGAACCGCTTCAGCGGTCTGGCCCCATAGATGGAATCGAAGCCTTCCTCGGCAATGAAGCGGACCGCCCGATCGCTGAGGACCAGACCGATGTTCCGCTCAGCCAAGCGCAAGCGTAGGCCGCCTACCAGCTTCACAACAATCTGCTCCGTCTCATTCAGGGTCAGCGGCTTGAACATTACGATATCATCTACGCGATTGAGGAACTCCGGACGGAAGTGCCCGCTCAGCTCCTTCATGACCTGATCCTTGACGGCTTCGGTCAGCTCGCCGTTATCATCCGTGCCCTGAATCAGATGCGGTGAGCCAATATTGGAGGTCATGATGACAATAGTGTTCTTGAAGTCTACCATCCGGCCCTGCGAATCGGTCAGCCGCCCGTCATCCAGCAGCTGCAGCAGGATGTTGAACACATCAGGGTGCGCCTTCTCCACCTCATCGAGCAGTACTACCGTATACGGCTGGCGGCGCACCGCTTCGGTCAGCTGTCCCCCTTCTTCATAGCCGACATATCCGGGAGGAGCACCTACGAGACGGGAGACACTGTGCTTCTCCATGTACTCCGACATATCGATACGGATCATGCCGTCCTCGCGGTCGAACAGCGAGACCGCCAGTGCTTTGGCCAGCTCCGTCTTCCCGACCCCGGTCGGCCCGAGGAACAGGAACGAGCCGATCGGACGGTTCGGGTCCTTGATGCCGGCTCTAGCCCGAAGAACCGCATCGGCTACCAGCCGGACCGCCTCATCCTGCCCGACTACCCGCTCATGCAGCGTCTCCTCCAGCCGCAACAGCTTATCCCGTTCGCCTTCCACCAGTCTGCTTACGGGAACTCCCGTCCAGCGTGAGACAATATCGGCGATTTCCTCCTCCGTCACGGCTTCACGCAGCAGCCGGGTCTCCTGGTCCTGCTGCGCCGTTTCCTCTGCCGCCTTAAGCTGCCGCTCCAGATCAGGAATAATGCCATAGCTTAATTCAGCCGATTTGTTGAGATCATAGATCTCCTGCGCATCGACCAGATCCTTGCGGGCCTGCTCCAGCCGCTTCTTCAGGTCGCGGATGCCCTGAATGGCCGATTTCTCCTTCTCCCAGCGGGCCGTCATCCCCAGATGCTTCTCCTTGAGGTCGGCCAGCTCCCGCTGGAGGTTCTCCAGGCGGCGGGCGCTCGCGTCGTCGGTTTCTTTTTTGAGCGCGGCTTCTTCAATCTCCATCTGCATCAGGCGGCGGGTTACCTCATCCATCTCACCGGGCATGGAGTCAATCTCCGTGCGGATCATTGCGCAGGCTTCATCGACCAGGTCAATCGCCTTATCCGGCAGGAAACGGTCCGTGATATAACGGTTAGACAGCACACCGGCTGCTACCAGAGCGCTGTCATAGATTTTGACCCCGTGATGCACCTCGAAGCGTTCCTTCAAGCCGCGCAGAATCGAAATGGTATCCTCGACATCCGGCTCGCTGACCAGCACCTGCTGGAAGCGGCGTTCGAGCGCCGGGTCCTTCTCGATATATTTGCGGTACTCATCCAGCGTGGTCGCCCCGATACAGTGCAGCTCACCCCGGGCCAGCATCGGCTTCAGCATGTTGCCCGCATCCATAGCCCCCTCTGTCTTGCCCGCACCGACAATCGTATGCAGCTCGTCAATGAACAGAATAATCCGTCCGTCACTCTCGCGGATCTCCTTCAGCACCGCCTGCAGCCGCTCCTCGAATTCCCCCCGGTATTTCGCACCGGCAATTAGCGCACTCATATCCAGCGAGAAAATCGTCTTGTCCTTCAGTCCCTCCGGCACATCCCGGCGGACAATCCGGTGGGCCAGCCCTTCGACAATCGCAGTCTTGCCGACACCCGGCTCCCCGATCAGGACAGGGTTATTCTTGGTCTTGCGGGAGAGGATGCGGATCACCCGGCGAATCTCAGCATCGCGACCGATGACCGGATCGATCTTGCCTGCCCGCACCTCAGCCACAAGATCGCGGCCGTACTTCTCCAGCACCTCATAGGTGGCCTCCGGCTCCCGGCTGGTCACCCGCTGGTGTCCGCGAATCTCCGCTAACACTCCAAGCAGCTTCTCCCGGGTAACGCCCCGGCTGGTGAACAGCCCGCGCAGCTCGCGGTTCCCGCTGCTCGCATCCGAGACCATCGCCAGGACGGCGTGCTCCACCGCGACGAATTCGTCCTGCATCTTGGCCGCTTCCTGCTCCGCCTGTTCCAGCATGGCAATCAGCGCGGGCGATGCATAGCGCCGCATGGTGCCCGCTCCGCTCCCGCTTACACTGGGTTTGCGCTGAAGCAGCGCCTCGGTTCCCTGCAGCAGCTCGGCTGCGGGAACATTCATCTTCTGCAGCAGCCGGGGCAGCAGGCCCTCATTCTGCTGAAGTAAGGCTTTCAGCAGATGAAGATTGTCAATCTCCTGATGCCCGCCGAAAGCCGCCAGCGACTGCGCCTCTGCTACCGCTTCCTGCAGCTTCTGGGTAAGCTTATTGAAATCCATAAAATCATCGCCTTTCTAATGTATAGGTTAATCAACCGGATGCCCGGCTGTTATATATGCTGAACTTAAATGTTCTTTACCGGGTTGCCGCTCTTCGCCGCTGCGCTCCGCCTGTGGTACGCCGTTTCGCACCGGCTTGGAAGCTGCCGGACTCCGCCAGCTGACGGTACAGCTTCTTCTCTGCCTCCGATGTATCAGACGGAATGACCATCTCCATCCGGAACAGGATGTCACCATTCGTTCCGTCCGGACGTCTCAGCCCCTTGCCGGAGAGGCGCAGCGTTCCGCCGCTGGCTATTCCGGCAGGGATCTTCAGCTTCACGCTGCTGCCATCCGGCAGCGCTACCTTGGCTTCCCCGCCAAGCACAGCCTGCCAAGGGGCGATCTCAACCGTGCCGAGCAGATCCCCGCCGTCCGGCTCATAGATCTCATGCGGCAGGAGATGCAGCGAGATTAGCAGATCGCCGCCCTGCGCCGCTCCGCTTCCGCCGCCGGGTACCCGGAGGACGGTCCCTTCCGCCGAGCGTGCCGGAATCTGTACGTTCAGGTCTTTGCCTGCCGCCTGAACGCTGATATTGCCGCCTTTGTAGGCCTGCTCCAGCGTAATCTCAAGCTGGGCCTGCACCGTACTGAACTCATCCCCCCACGGGCTTCCGCCTGGACGGGCACCACTGCTGCCCGAGAAGAAGCCGGTACGTTCAGCCGCGCCCCGGCTGCCGAAGAACATCCCGAACAGATCCTCTTCCGGTATACCGCCGGAAGAAGCGGCTCCGCTGCTCCAGCCCGCGCCAAACGGCGATTCCCATGACGCAGAGGAGGCCGATCCGTAGCTGCGCTGACCCCGTGAGCCTGCGGCGGCTCCATAGCGGAGCTCCTCATCATAGATTTTGCGCTTGTCTGCATCGCCCAGCACCTCATATGCCTCGGCTGCTTCCTTGAATTTCGCCTCTGCCTCCGGGGCCTTGTTGACATCGGGATGCCATTTTTTGGCCAGCTTCTGATAGGCCTTCTTGATCTCCTGCTTCGAGGCCTTCTTGTCTACCCCAAGACGCTCATAATAATTTGCCGCCACCGGAACCTCCTCCTTTCGTGTAATGAGAACCTTCTGCCTTCCTCCGGGAAAAGACGCATTATAGCCGGAACCCCCACTACAATGCGTCTAATATGAAGTGCTATATGAAAAGCCCGGTAAAATCCTGTTGCCGCCCTGTGAACTGGATAGGCCATCGGCTACAGCCGCTAAGCCCGGAGTTCCTGCGGAAGCGGCAGCTTCAGCCGGACTTGGATGTCCATCTTCCTCATAAGGCTGTCCTTCCGCTTACTGTAGCTCTTTCCGGTCTGAATTATCGTTTCCGCCATCCTGAATTTCGATCCGTTTGCCCTGCGGCTTCTGCCGCTTCGGCACCTCCAGGCTCAGCACACCGTCTCTCAGGGAAGCGCGGATGCCCGCATCGTCAATATCCTGGACATAGAACCGGCGTACATATTCACCATACCGCCGTTCGCGGCGCACCATCTGATGGTCCTTGTTCTCCTCATTGCTCTCTTCTGTGCGAACCGCCTTGATCGTCAAGTAAGGGCTGGAATAATCAATGTCGATTTCTTCTTTGCGGAAGCCCGGAAGCTCGGCCTCGATCAGATATGCCCCTTCACTCTCCCGGATGTCGGTCCGGAAAGACAGCGCGTTACTTGTCAGCGGTGCGAAAAAATCATCATTAAACACTTCGTTCAGCGACTTCGCCAGCACACCAAAAGCATCATCTCTGCGTTTACCAAAAGGAACCAAATCAAACATCTTTCATTCTCCTCTCATTTGACTTTTGATTTTTTGAATTCGGTCTTGCTAAGACTTTGACTTTGTCTGACCTATGGCTTTATTATAGCCTGCACCTCCAGAGAAAACAAAACCGGTATAAGCCGAAAATCCGGGAAAATCCGGCGTTTCGGCTCTTTTTTTATAATAAATTTTAACATTATTAAGGATTTGACCTTATTTGACCTTCCTACTTCTACTTCAAATAACGCTCCCGGTATTCACTCTCCAGCATGCCCATCATTATCACATCATGATACTCATGGTTATAAAACAGCGTCTGACGCCGCACCCCCTCCTGCACGAACCCGATGGACTCATATACATGCGCAGCACGGGCATTATAACTGTAGACCTCCAGCTCAATCCTGTGCAGATTCAGAATGCCGAAGCCATAATCCAGCATCAGCAGCAGCGCTTCACGCCCATATCCTTGTCCCTGATGCCGCTCGTCCCCGATGGCGATCCGCAGATTGGCATTCCGGTTATCCCCATCGATGTCCTGAATAGCGATGTCGCCGATAACCTCATCATTCTCCTTCAGCGCGATGAGCAGCAGCACCGTGCTGTCATCTCCGGATTTACGCGCGATATAATTCTCAATCTGCTCTTTGGTGATATGCTTCTTCGTTCCTGTAAGCCTGCGGACTTCCGTGCCGTAGAACATATGATAATACATTTCGGCATCTTCCCCGTTAAGCGGGCGCAGATACACCTTATCCCCTGTTACAAGTTCTGAATGCCTGTTCATTCCCGTCATCTCCACCTTCACCCTCTTTTACAAATCCTCAAAAAATGCATAATTCCCTAAATTATACACGACTCATTACCTCAGGAAAACTGTATATTAAGTTAGCCTAGCCCGGACAGCAGCTGTGCATAATAAGATTTGACCTCAAGCGAAGGAGGGATTCCGATCTCCCGGTTCAAAATATCAGCGAACTGCAGGTACTGCCGGTTCAGGGCATCTTTGTTATTCTGGAGAGCCAGGGTCCTCATAAGCAGCATATGCGCTTCTTCATCCAGCTCATTGCGCTTCAGCAGCTTGATCAGCAGGCGTCTCGCCGTATTCGTCTCACCCTTATCCAGCAGAGCCGTGCACAAACGCCGGGTGAATGCGGAATACATAAGCGACAGCCGTTCAATCTCATTCCAGGCCCAAGGATACACATGGTCTCCGAATAAATCGCCCGCATATAGCTGTTCAAGCTCGATAGCCTGTTCCAGATTAGCCTCATCTATCACAGGCATGCTTCTGCAGCCCTCCTCGAAGCCAAGCAGATCCACATCAACCCCCATGCACGTAAAAGCATAATGGTTACTCTCCGAATGCAAATGCTTCTTCAGCCCATAGGTATCCAGCAGCTTGCGCAGCTGATAGACCGTTGTATTCAAATAAATCTCTGCATTCTTCTGCGGCATATCGCCAAAGATATCCTCAATGAGCCGTGCACGGGACACAAGCCTGCCTTTATGTACAAGCAAGTAGCCGAGGAGCTCCGCGCTTTTCCGTGATTTCCATTTGGTCTTGTTCCCCTGCACCCCTTCGATTTCAATTCCGCCCAGACAGCTGATCCGCACTTCCTTGCCTAAATCCGGCTCCCGTCCGGCTTCTGCCGCACGCTCCAGATGAATCTGTGCAACGGCTCTTAGCACCGTCTCATGCAGCCTCTCCTGCATCACCGGCTTCACAATATAATCGAGGGCGTAGATTTCAAAGGCAGACAACGCATGCTCCTTATGGGAAGTGATGAACACCAGTTTGGGATTCCTGCCGCCCCTTCTAAGCCTCGCCGCAAATTCCAGGCCGCTTTCTCTGGGCATGCTGATATCTATAAAGATCAGGTCCACCTCATGAGTGCTCAAATAGGTAAAAGCAGCAGCAGTATCCAGGAAGCTGCCCATCAGTTCAACCTCTTCCAGCTTGGCAAGCATCCGTTTCAATATCAGATGCATAGCCTTCTCATCATCGATAATGATCACTTTCATTGACTCAGTCCCTCCCCGTGCTGCTTGCCTGCTGGAGCCAGTTCCGCTTCCGGAGGGAGCGGAAGCGAGAAATAGAAGGTGCTCCCCTTGGAAGGTACGCTGTCGAACCATAGCTCTCCCCCGTTCAACTGTACAAACTCCCTGCACAGAGTCAGTCCCAAGCCCACTCCCCGCTCTCCAGAGGTACCGGATGAAGAGATCCGGTAATCATCCTGCAGCAGGGTACCGGCCTGCTCCGGGGATATCCCTCCCCCTGTATCACTCACAGCGATGACCATGTGACGGTCTCTCCTCTCCGCCTTTAAGCGGATGCTTCCTCCACGGTACGAGAATTTAATTGCATTGGACAAGAGATTGCGGATGATCAGATCCAGCATTTCTTTATCCGCATAGATATAGCTCTCTTCCGGGATCTCTGAAATGATCTGAATCTGCTTGGTATCACTCCGCTGCTGCAGGAGCCGCAGATTAGCCCGTACCGTATATGCCAGATCCCGCGTTACCGGATCAAAGATCATGCCTTCCCTCTGGCTCCGGAACCAGTCCAGCAGCACTTCCACAAGCCCGAAGGTGTTCCGGATCTGCTGACCCATTTCGAGAAGGATCTCTTCATCATGATCCCCGCTGCCATCCTGTATCTCCTCTTCAAGCAGCTCCATCAGATTGACCAGGACCGCCAAGGGATCACGGATATCATGGGCAACCACACTGAACATCCGGTCTTTGAACATGTTCAGCTCACTTAACTGCCGGGCATTGTCACGCAGCCGTTCTTCTGCATGCACAGCTTCTGTCACATCTCTTAGCAGCAGCATTTTTCCGACAATCTTCAGGTGCTTATTCCTGACAAAAGACAGATGGACATTATAGAAATTACCGTCCGGACCTGCAAGCTGAATTCTTGATGCGCTGTCATGCCCCTGTGCCATCATCTTCAACAGCAAGGGATACCCGGAGAAAACCTGTGCAGCAGGCTGGCCTGTATTTCTGTAATTCAACCCGCCGACTATTCCTTTAGCTGAGCGGTTAAAGCTGGTGAGGCAGTTGTCGGTATCAAGAATAATGACCGCTTCCTCCATCGATTCGAACACCCGCTGAAGTGCCAGCGGCGCGATCCTCAGCATATTGAACTGGTAGATTCCCCACATATAAAAAACACCGGAGAACAGGAAACCAAAGGGTGAAATGTCGATAGGCATATAGATCGCGTCGCTCAAATAAATTAGTGTAAAACCAAAGGGCCCCCAGGAACCTATAATCATCAGGACAATCTGCTTCTTCATCCCCCGGACTGCCCGGAAGAGCATCTGCAGCAAATAAAACATCCCTATGATGAAAAAACTATAGGAATAGAGAACATGAAGCTTATATAACGGGCCTTTCATGAGGGTGACCAGCGGAAAGCCCTCTGTCTCGTTCATCGTCATGCTTGTATAGAATAAATGATGCCATTCATTGGTATTGTGGGCTGTGAAGGTTATTAGGGGAACAATCATCATTAATGCAATATTTCTGGGACGGACCCACGACTGCCTGCCGGTATACTGAAGTACCATAATGAACCACAGTACTGTGCCGAACGGAATCCCGATATATTCAACGCGCAGCCAAAAACGGATATGCTCAAGAGAGGTACTGACAATTTCGAAGGCATAGCCAAAAGAATAAAAGGAGCCGGCCAGCATCCCCAGACCGTAGCTTACCGCTATAGGAAGGTCTCTTCTTTTGAAGCACAGATAAACCAGCAGTAATGAGCAACAGGTCGCAGCCATCAAAAGTGCCGATAAATACACATTATATGTCATAGATGGTTGACCTCTATTCAGGAAGGAATCTTGCATTCTGTGCCTCCTATCTTATCAGAAACTGATCTGCCAGAGATACTTCAAATTATATTTTTATTCAACAGCTAAAAGCCGCGCCCGGCCTCTAAAATTCCAGAAAAAGCCCGCTCCGGCCTCCGAAAAGGCTGAAGCGGGCTTTCCTACCGACAATAAATCTGCAGAAGCCGCACGTGGCTTGCTTATTTCAAGGTATCCAGAAGGGTCTTAAGCTCCGGATTAGTCTCCAATACACGCAGGACTATAGTCAAAGCTTCGGCCCGGGACGCCTGCCTGGCTGGAAGAAAGACGCCATTGCCTGACCCGTTAATAATACCGGCTGCCGCCGCTTGCCTGATCTGTTCTTGATTCCATGTCTTATCCAGATCAGAGAATCCGGAAGAGGCAGGAGCATTCACACTGTTCAGGTCAATGATCTTGGAGATCATAGCAATAATCTCGGCGCGGCTAATCTCACGGTTAGGAAGGAACAGGCCATTCTGATAGCCGGAGATCACACCCCTTTGCTGCAGAGCGCGGATGGAAGCTTCGGCCCAGTGGCCGGAGGTATCGCTCAAGGAGCTTCCGGGCGAAGCGGTCTCCGAAAGGCCGAACACCTTAGCAAGAACTGTAGCGAACTCCGCACGGGTAATGCTTGCATTCGGATGGAAGCCGCCATCCGGATAGCCGGAAACCACACCTAACTTTACAAAAATACCGATGGCAGAGTTGGCCCAGTGAGCCGTGGTATCCGTAAATATCAACGAAGCCGGATTCAAGTTGGCCTCTTCAATTCTAAGCGACAGGCTGGTCAGCACACTGGAAAGATCGACAACATTGCTTATGAACTGCACACCCGGTCCAGCAGCTGCAGGTATTGGCGTTGCTGCGGCCGTTGGGGCAGCCGTTGGTGTTGCTGTAGGGGCAGCTGTCGCCGTGACCCCTATGGGTGCTGTCGCCCCGGTCGGCGTCGATGTTGGCGCCTCCGTTGGTGCTTCGGTTGGCGCTGTGGTCGGCGCCTCAGTTGGTGCTGTGGTCGGTGCTGTGGTCGGTGCTGTGGTCGGCGTCGATGTTGGCGCCTCCGTTGGCGCCTCGGTTGGTGCCTCGGTCGGTGCTGTGGTCGGCGCCTCGGTTGGTGCCTCGGTCGGTGCTGTGGTCGGCGTCGATGTTGGTGCCTCGGTTGGCGCTGTGGTCGGCGTCGATGTTGGTGCCTCGGTTGGCGCTGTGGTCGGCGTCGATGTTGGTGCCTCGGTTGGCGCCACGGTCGGTGCTGTGGTCGGCGTCGATGTTGGCGTCTCGGTTGGTGCTGTGGTCGGTGCTGTGGTCGGCGTCGATGTTGGCGTCTCGGTTGGGGCCTCGGTCGGCGTCGGCGTCGGCGCCTCTGTTGGGGCCTCAGTCGGCATCGGCGATGCTGTTGGTACTGGCGTCTCCAATATAGTAAGCAGGAGGCTGCCCGTTGTACCCGTGCCGTCTGTAGCTGCGGCTGTAACAGTTATTGTACCTGGATCAACTGCGGTAAGTTCACCGCTCGTTGCATCAATAGTCGCGGACCCGCTGCCGTATACAACAGACCAGACTACAGCCCGGTTGGCAGCATACAACGGCAGGACTTCAGCACTCATAGTGAGTGAGTCTCCCGCATACAGGGAATCGGCGCCGCCGATGCTTGTTACTGTGATTCCGGTTACCTTATTGAAGATATTCTCCGCGATGATCTGTGCACCCGAGTACAGCGAAATCTGGGAAGAAATATCCGCACTGTCCGATTGGATAAGGAAGGTGACGAGGCCGTTCTCTGTATACGAGGAGAAGCCTCCATTAGCAGTATTATTATTATTGAGATTATCCAATGGATCCGTATTCTTAAATACGGTGTCAGCTGTGGCCGAATGGGCAAATACTTCGGTGCGGCCGGTCACCAGGTTATCGTCAGTATCATAGACAGCAAGAGTAACATTGATATAGGCAGGATAATTGGCATCCTGCTCCGGCTGTTTAGCCAGTTTCACATGATCTGCGGCAAAAGCAGGCTTGTAGGTTTGAAATCCGGATACGTTCACCGTGGGGTACGAATACGAATATTCCGGAACCCAGCTTATATTGCCGTCGCTCACATACCCGCCAACAATGGTTTTATTACTGTAAGTCGCAACGGTTACACTGCTGCCTCCTGCAGCATCAGGAACTGCAGCTACTGTACCGTCCGAATACCGTAAATATACATGCTCGGTGCTGTCCGGTTGGTCAGCAGGATAATTAAATGTGACAGAGCTGGTGCTTACAACACATCCGCTTATTAGAACCGAAGCCATTGCTGTTATTAGCCCCATTTTCCATATTGAATTTCTCTTCACTGTTTTCTTCCACCCCTTCAAATTCCCATATCTTATATTTAAAATAATTATACACAGGCTCAATGACGGGAAAATGACAAAGTTCGACAACGCTTGGGCAATACCAGGGCGAACAGGAGAGTGTTGTACGAACGAGGAAATACAAGAATTGTCGTGAAAAGCTGCGTAAAGGAGGAGTAATGTTGCCCTTTAAACAACACTGATGAATTGGGGCCATGTTATGAGCAAAATGTGTTACTTCCATTATAAATTCAAAGCGCCACCCCTGCGGGCAGCGCTCTGTTGAACTTCTCAGTCTAGTTCATAAACCCAGTGTATTTCAATAAACGGGACAGCATGACAACAGCCTGGGCCCGGCTGGCTTTCGCAGCCGGAACAAAGGTTGCAGGTGTCATACCGGTAATAATCTCTGCCTGAACAGCTTGTGCTACTGCCCCTTGAGCCCAGCTGCTAATCTCAGCCTGATCCTGGAAAGCAGACAGCGGCCGGGCCTGCCCGCTTATAGCATCGTTATTTTTTCCGGCGAATGAAATCGCTCTGGAGATCATGACCGCCATTTGCTCACGGGTAATCGTGTCATTCGGTTTGAAACTCTGATCCTGGAAGCCTTCCACCAGCTTGGCCTGAACTGCTGCACCAATGGCTCCGGCATACCATTCTCCCGCCATCACATCATTGAAGTCCGCCCCCGCTGTATCAGGAGTCAGTCCCAGTGAACGGACGAGCA
The DNA here is from genome assembly GCF_017874735.1 of Paenibacillus silagei. Classification (GTDB taxonomy): domain Bacteria; phylum Bacillota; class Bacilli; order Paenibacillales; family Paenibacillaceae; genus Paenibacillus_AQ; species Paenibacillus_AQ silagei. The sequence continues at coordinate 63,289 of NZ_JAGGLV010000014.1, read as the reverse complement.
ATGCCGCGAACTCCGCTCTGGTTATATCACTATCCGGAGCAAATTGAGTCTCCGTGGACCCGTTCACGATCAGCTTCGAAGCCAGCAGTTCAATATCTGCCTTCGCCCAATGACTGCGGATATCATTAAATGTCCGGGTGGACGCAAGAACGGTATACGTACTGTTGCCATTCCGTTTAAAAGTTACTTTAGTCGATCCGTCTGCCTGCTTATCAAACAAAGCGGGGACAAATGAAAATTGTCCTGTAGACGGATCATAAAGAACTACTGATGCATGAGTTTTGTCCATAGATGAGGGAAGGACAATGCTTCGGCTGACATAGGTTGAGCCAAAACGGTTCAGCTCTATTGTCTTCCCGCTCCCTGCTGCAGCAACTGTAAATTCAATGGCACTTCCCAACTGGGAGGCCGCAATGTTCCGCGCACTTTGTTGAATTGCCGCGTTCACATCTGCCGCTGCCGGAGAAATGTTGATTTGAATCGTGAGGTTATCCGGTGCTGTGCCCAGGCTTTGCACGATTGCAGCAAAGTCAAGAACACTTAGCGGCAGTGAATACTCGCCGTCATTGGATTGCATCGATATAATCGTATCCGGTGCATTCAAGGCTGCGGCTGACAGAACGGAGGCCGGCAGACTAAAACGCACCCCCGCACCTGAAATATTATTATAAGCCATGAAAACAATCGGAGCAGCTCCGTGATTATCCTGCTGTGCTGCAGCGGAGAGAGCAGCAGCCAGCGCCGTGCCGTCTTGATTAACGGTCGTGGTCACCCGGCCGTTCGCCGCCGTCTCCGATACGGCAGTATTCTTGCTTGTATCTACCTGAACGGGCGTAGCATTCGACGCCGGCGGAGTGACTGGCTTGCCTGCTGCCGTGATCGTTCCCGTCGGAGCGCTGGTGCTGGTACCCGTGCTGATGGTGCCGCCGCTTCCAGTGCCGCTGTCGGTTCCACCGCCGTTTCCGGTGCCGCCGCCAGTCCCGGTGCCCTCACCAGTTCCGGTGCCCCCACCAGTTCCGGTGCCCCCACCAGTTCCGGTGCCCCCACCAGTTCCGGTGTCCCCACCAGTTCCGGTGCCCCCACCAGTTCCGGTGCCCCCACCAGTTCCGGTGCCGCCTCCGTCTCCGCTTCCGCCGCCAGTTCCAGTGCCGCCTCCTGTCGACGGCGCTTTGACAATCAGATCAGCTGCGGCAACTTGGGTGCCCGCTCCTGCCAGCACTTTATACGTTCCGGCAACCTCACTTTTGGACAAAGCAAATGAAATAGAGAATAGCCCATTGCTTACTGGAACAATATCATAGAACAGAGTACTTTTGACCGGCCGCTGCACTTGAATAATGACTTCATCCAGAGTAGAAGTACCGGTAATCTTCACCGTGCCGCCCAGCTCCACAGCAGCCGGAGGATGTAGCGTCACGGCCGTGCTATCAGCAAATGCTGCAACAGGCAGAACGAGGGATAAACAAAGAGCCATAATCAGAGTCAACCTAAACTTGCGTAACTTCACTTGGACATTCCCCGCTTTCCTGTTAATCTATCATTTCTAGTCGTTATTATTATTTTTGTTGGCAGCCAGTATCGCCAAATCCAGTTCCAGCGGAGTCTTAACTGTTGCCAGATTGAGTCCGAGGTTCGCAGGATCATTGCCATACCGGCTAACCACATAGGCTTTTACTGAATAATTCGGGTTCACCACAACATCACTCACATTGAAATTGGCAGAATACGTTCCCGTACTTAACTTCAAATTAGCCGCAACAATACTAACCGGTGCATTGCCGTCGAAGAGCTCAAATAGGATCGTCTGATTTCCATTCACTTCTTCAGCATAGGCATTGTTAAACAACCGGATCGTTGCTGTAATTCCATTGTCGGCGGTAACCACTGGCGCAGTCATATAGAATACTTCTGAAGATTTATAAGCTCCGCCTTCCAGGTATTTACTGCTGTACCCTTCGGCATCCACAGTAACCGTGTAGCGGGTTCCTGCTGTGAATATCCCACGGGCCAAGGTTAGCTTCCCTTCGCTTAATACATATTCCGAGGCATTCAATGTTCTGTATTGTCCTATATTCCGGTCATAGACAGTAACCTTTCCTACATGTTCTCTCCAGGCTACATTGTCGGTAAAAGCAAGCTCGCTTTCCGTGTTACTGTAGAAATATCCTGTGAGTTCAGGGGTATTATAGGCAACCGTTGCCTCAACTGCGCTGTTGCGCTTACTGTCATATAGATCGCTAAGCACACCCGGAGCTACTTTGACTTTCACCGAGCCCTGCTGTTTGGCATTGTAGAAGATGATGCTGATCTGGGAGCCATACAGAGATACGGTATCCAGCGGATCCAGGGCTGAATAGGTTACTCCGTGATCAGTAGATATGGTAATGTACTCATTCAGATGGGATACTCCGTCAACAAGCGTCTGATTGGTAAGAGCATTATTGGTGTTGAACGACAAGCTCAAGAAACGCCCGTCACCTGAAAAATAACCGCCTTTATATGAAACCCCCGCTGCCGGATTCTGAGGGTAAATCCAGTTTGTAGCTGCGTAACCTGTCAGAACATTCCCGGCTGCATCCATGAAATGCCCCGGATTGATCTGATAATAATACTGGTAACCTGTGAGCGGCTCCGGGAAATGCAGGATGAGCTTAGTGCCTGAGAAGGTGAACGTAACGTCTGAAGGCAAGGTATACAGCCATTGATTTCTGTAAGGATCGTACCACTGCACATCCTCCAGGAATTTGCTGTCACTCCCCTTAGCATTAAAGATCTCCTCATTGAACACGAAAGTAATATTCTGATAATCATCGGACACGGAAGAATACAGATATGCCGGCATAGTTGTGTCTGCCGGATTCGGGTCTACACCTCCAACAGCCGTCTCCAGAAAACCGCTGATCGTTCTTTGTTCCTGGACATTTCCGTTGAGATCGGTGAGTGCTCCTCCGTTAATGGAAATTTGACTCTCCGTGCCGGAGAGTGCTTCAGCGAAATGAATACTCAGCTTGTTGGATTCAATAGATACAGTGTCTTGTGCAACCAGAGCCTTGAGGGACTTCTCTTGTCCGGAGACTGTTCTGACTAAGTAAATATTGCTTTTCAGGTTATCGTCCGAAGAGGTGTTATTTAACACTTCTTTATTAAAGGTCACCACTACATCATGATTGGCATTGCTGACAGCCACCGACTGGATTATTGGGGGACTCACATGCAGATTCATTTCCGCATTTAGATTTCCTGCCGCATCCTTTAGCGTGCCGCTTGCGATCCGGATGACTGTATTTAGCCCAGAAATGATTTTCATATTATTATTGTAATTCAGGTACAACTCGCGGGCGTTGTTCTGATAGGCAGATCCCTCATTATTCGTAAACGGAACAAAGTGCTCCCCGTCGCCAGCTATACTCAGTCGGCTTTTCAGGAAAGCCGCTGCTTGCTCGCCGGTAGCCCCGTCAGGCACGTTAAGAGAGAAGTCCTCATCGAAAAACACTCTCAACCAGCTGCCATCATTCGATCTGGAGCCTGTAACAACAGGAGCTGTAATATCGTGTGCTGCAATGGAAGAGAGGGTAAGGACATTGGCAGAGAGACGTTCTTCCGTATTCATAACCGCGCCTGCTGCAATCTGAATGCTATTATCGGTGCCGGTTAGCGCAGTGCCCAGCGTGATCACTAACGCACCCTCTCCATTCATGCTGATGTCATTGCCGGCGCTGTCTGCCGCAAGATCCACCCATTGCTCCGAACCGGAACGTTCGATTTGAATACCGTCCATCAGATCGGACAGGCTGCCCGCAGGCTGGGCATAGGTATTGAAGGTTACGGTTACAGCGGCATTATTGCTGCTCACTTCTGCTGTTGCAGAGGTGATTTCCGGGACTGCCGGGTCTGCATAGCCTGCACCGGGTGACACCGTCAGTACAGATACTGCTGTAAGCACCACAGCCAACATTTTGGACACGGTTGGCATGAATCTCAGCCAGTTTGTTTTGCCTCTTGCTATCATTTAGATTCTCACTCCCAAAATTTTATTATTTCAAATTGATACTAAAGCCAAGTATATCTGCACCCAATGACACGGAAATGACAAAGTTCGACAAGCAGAAACGGTACCATCCTTTTAAAGAACGGTACCGTTTCTGCGAGAAATAGAAGGAACTTTATAGTGGCCAACATATAAATGCTTATATTTCAAAAAAAAGAGCCTCTATATAAGAGACTCCATCTGTTCACTAGTTCAATCAGGTATCAACCGCTTCGTAATTTTCCTGATTCCCTCATTCTATTTATATTTCTCCAGCATTTCGGTTAGCGTCCGCTTCACCTCCGCTACCAGCTCCGGCGGCTCCTGCACGGTAGCCTCACTGCACAGGCCAATCACAAACCGCGCGAAGAAGCCCAGATCGCTTCCCGGAATCTCTCCCTCCAGCCAGCCTGTGCCGTCTGCACGGATATGCAGCAGCTGCGGGGACCATACCTCCCCTTCGCAGGCCTGGACCCCTTCATTCCCCAGCTCCACGTACAGCCGGATAAGGCTTTGTTCGGCCTGCTCCTGCGGCGGGCTGCCGTAATGCTCCGTATTGTCCAAGTGGATATGACGCAGATCAAGCGCGGCCGGTCCCGCTTCATCATACCCGGCAGACTGAATCCGGTCGCAGCGGAAAGTACGGATGCCGCCCCGCAGGAAGCAATACGCCGGACAATACCACAGGCCGTTACTGGCATAGATGCCGACGGGCTGAATCCACCTTTGCTGCCGCCGGCCCTTCGACTGGTAATCGATCAGCAGCACTTTTTGCCCGGTGGCCGCCTCCAGCAGTTGGGACAGATAAGGAAATTCCGCCTGCCGCGCCGGGGTCAGGAAATCAATCCTGTTCTTCATCTCATCAATCCGGTCACGGACATCACCAGACATGTAATTATAGAATTTGTGCAGGGCGGATAAGGATTCTTCCTTGAAGGGAAGATATTTATAATGGCGCAGGGCATGGCTGGCAAAAAATATCGCCACCGCCTCTTCCTCCGTGAACGCAATCGGCGGCAAAATCCTCTCGCTCAGCACCTGATACCCTCCATGCGGCCCCACTTCGGAATAGAGCGGTACGCCCAGCTCCCCCAGCTCCTGCAAATCCCTGAGGATTGTGCGTGAAGAAACTTGGAATTCGTCAGCCAGCTCCCTGACGGTGAATTTACGCTTGCGGTTGACCGTCATCATGAGGTCCAGCAGCCTTTTGGATTTCGACACAGGGTTCACTCCATTTATATTTTAACTATGACAAAACCTGTCACCATTATAGTCTACACTATAACCATAGCCGGTTAGTACAGGCAAATATACCTTCCAAGGAGCGAACAAGACATGAAACTGCAAATGAACCCTTATATTCTGGTGGACGGATCTGCCCGGGAGGCGATAGCTTTTTATCAGGAGGCGCTTGGCGCTGTGGTCCTCTTCAAGCAAACAATGGGCGAAGGCCCGCAGAACCCGGACGCCCCGATGACGGAGCAGGAGAAGGCGCAGATTGCCCATGCGGTGCTGCTGGCGGGAGAGACGAAGTTTTTTGTGGCGGATTATGAGCCGGGTATGCCGCGCAGCCGGGGCAACAGCATCAACATCTGTCTTACGGTGGAGACCGAGACCGAAGCACAGCAGCTATTCACCTCGCTGAAGGCTGGCGGCACCGTCGATATCGAGCTGGCCCCTGCCTATTACAGTCCCGCTTACGGCATGGTGACCGACAAGTTCGGCGTATGCTTCCAGATTTTTATGGATAATAGGAAGTAGGAATAGGCGAAAAGTAGGGAGCGACTTGGCGGGGAAGGAGGAGCTGGCCTTTGCGGCAAGCAGATGGAGGAATCCAGCTGTTTCCCCCTCCTTTGGCTGATCATAGGACACGGCTGCGATTGTGTTCGGTTTTCCGCATACATTTGGTCCATGTGCCGCCCAGCTCGAATTGTGTTCGGTTTTCCGCATACATTCTCTCTCCTCCCGGCGATCCTTCAGCTACGTTCGGCACCACAACACTCTACATGTCACCTAAAAAGCCCTGTCTCCCGAAATAACCGGCGAGACAGGGCTTTATTCTAATATAACGCCCGCCACAAGTAAAAGGTGGCGTAGGCTTCCCAGCCTTGCCACGGCCGGGCCAGCTCCAGCAGCTCCGCCGGTGTCGGCTTGCGGTCCATGCCAGTCAGATGCTTGATCACGTTCTGCAGGCCGACATCGCCGACCGGATAAGAGGACGCATCGCGCAGGCAGCGCATACGGACATATTGCGAGGTCCACGGGCCGATCCCGCGGATCTGCAACAGCCGCTGCTCGGCGGCAGCCGGGGACGGTAGCGCCAGCAGCTCCTCCCGGCTTAGCTCCCCGCTTGTGATCAGCGAGGCTACGGTGAGCACTGTCTGTGCTTTGCTGCGGGTTAGCTGCAAGGCGCATAATTCCTCTACCTGCACCCCTGTGAACACCTCAGGTCCAGGGAAACGGTAGTAGGTCTGCCCTTCCCATTCCAGCGCTTCGCCGTATTCTGCGGTCAGGCGCTGCTTCAGCCTGTAGGCAAAAGCCAGATTCACCTGCTGGCCCAGAATCGCCCAGCACAGCGCCTCAAACAGATCCGGGATGCCGATGATCCGCAGGCCCCGGTGCTCGCTGGCCAGCGGCCCGAGCAGCGGGTCCGCTGCCGCCAGCCTGTAGAACGGGGCAAGGTCACGGTCCAGATCAAACCATTCCACAATGTAGCGGGCCAACTGCTCCTGCTCCAGCGCACCGGGAACCGCTCCATGCAGCCGGGTTACACTCAGCTTGTGATCCTCGGACACACTGAGTCGCACCAGCATTGGGCCGCCCTCTATCCTGAACATCCGGCTGACGCCCGCTTCATCCGTGCGGAACAGGCATTCCAGCGGCGAGCGGTTCATGTACTCCAGACAGGCCCCCAGGTCGAAGTCTTCCGGCAGCGGCAGCTCAAAAAGCAAATCGTTCATGACCAGCCGCCTTTACATTGAGAATTCCCTCCAGCTGGAGCAGCACCTGCTTCATCTGGAGTCCGCCCCGGAAGCCGGTTAAGGTGCCGTTCGCGCCGATGACCCGGTGGCAAGGCACAATGACAGGCACCGGATTCTGCCCGTTGGCCGCACCGACAGCACGAACCGCCAGCGGTCTGCCGATCCGCTCAGCCAATTGCTTGTAGCTGGCCGTCTCGCCATGCGGAATGGTAAGCAATCCCCGCCACACCTCCTGCTGAAACGGGGTGCCCCACAGATCCAGCTCCACACTGCTGAAATCTACCGGCTCTCCGGCAAAATACCGCTCCAGCAGCGTGATCACCCCAAGCTGCTCAAATCTCCCGGCATCCTCCAGGAGTTCATAGACAGGCGCATACATTTTCAACCATGAGGCGGGTAATTGCCCTTCGTCCTGCGGGAAGGATACGCGGATCAGGCCTTTATCGCTGGCCCACAGGGTCCACTCCCCGTTTCCGAGGTTCAGGGTATGATGATAAATCGTGATCGTATCTGTACTCCGGCTGTTATTCCGGCTTGGCTTCATGCGAATCTCCTCCTTCTTGATGCTTGCTACGGTACTCTGTAGGGGACAGCCCCGTCTTCTTCACGAACCAGGCGGCAAAATGAGAGGGCGTACGGAACCCCACAGCCCGGCAGATTTCACCCATCTCCGCCGCTGTCTCCGTCAGCAGCCTGCGGGCTTCTTCCATACGCAGCATGTCCAATCTGGCAGCAGGTGACTGGCCGGTTACCCGCTTATAGGTGCGCTGCAGGTGGAACGGGCTGACCTTCAGCTCTTCAGCCATCGACTTCAGAGTCAGCTTGCTGCCGAACCTTCCGTCCATTATGGCATCTGCCTGCGCCGCTAGTACCGCATCAGGCCGGAGGGTGCCGCCTTCCTCGGGACGGCATCTTTTGCAGGGACGGAAGCCTGCCGAAACAGCCTCCTGCAAGGAGCCATAGAATACAACATTTGCTGCCTTCGGCGTTCTCGCCCGGCAGGACGGACGGCAGACAATATGGGTCGTCAGCACCGCCGTATAGTAGATCCCGTCATAGGTCGGCTCGCGCCGCACCACCGTTTCATAGATACGCTCGAACATTTGCGGGTCCATCCCCATCACCTCTTACCGCCAGTATAAACGATTCGTTTTGATATATGCAGCCTATTGCAATAGGAAAGCAAGATTACGACAGTGAAGCAGAGGGTTTTTCTCGCCAAGCAGAAGTGGAAAACCAGTAGCTATTTTAATGCTAGTATTGACTACTTGGATTATAATTAGGGCTTCTAAGTGGTGTATCCAACTACAATCTTTATTCGGAGGACTAAGAACATAATGAAACTATCAGACATCCGCTGCGAACGCCTGCGCGAGAAGGATTCTCTCACCGCCACAAAACTATTAAGCCTGGACGCGGACACCGGTCATGACCTCCTGCAGGTGCTGGAAGAGGAGCCGGAACTGTTAATTGCTGCTTATGTAGATGAGACGCTTATTGCATTAGTCCAACTGGAAGCGTCTGCACCCCAGTCTCATTTAAATGTATTCGTCGCCCCGCAGTATCGCCGGCAAGGCATTGGCAGGGCTTTGATGCAGGTGGCAGAAGCTCAACTACAGGCAGGCGGAACCCGTAAGATCAGTACTTCCGTCCGGTCCGGGGTATCCCCTTCCCTTGCGTTCGCCCGCAGCCTTGGCTATACCCCATACTATTCTCTTATTTATATGGAACGAACCGGAGGTTCTTTTCCTCAGGAAACGGCTTCAGCAAGGTTGTATAGAGATGAAGACTTTGTTGACGCCCATTCGCTGTATGCTACTGCTTTTCATGAAATGCGGGTACGCGTCGGATGCTTCCCCGATTCTGTGGTTGCAGAGCCTAATGAAGGCAGACGAACAGCCTGGGCAGCAGATGCACAGGACCGGCTAGTCTATGAGCTTGACGGGAAAATTGCAGCTTACAGCCACATCCACGGGAATGAAATTAGCAGTGTTAGCGTACGTTCTGACCTTCAGAGACGCGGAATCGGAAGAACCTTCATGAAGTACTTATGCAACGAGATCCACCGTCGCGGCTACACCAGCGTTATCCTATCCTGCGTCGTTGGGAATGAAGCCATACATTTGTATAACAGCCTTGGATTTCAGGAAACGCATCGAATGGAGTATATGATAAAAAGTCCGGACAACTCAGAGCATTCCCGGTCAGGCCCCGCCCTGCCTGCTTCTCTACAATGAATTATGAAAGGAAGGTGAGGGAATGGAGACGATACGGCTGCTTCAGCAGGCGATTGATTACGTAGAGCAGAATCTGCATAACGCCATTGGCGTCGAGGATATTGCCGGAGCGGCGATGACCTCGAAGTACCATTTTCAGCGGATGTTCCACGCCTTGACAGGGTTCACTGTTACCGAATATGTACGTAACCGGAGGCTCACACTGGCGGCGGAAGAGCTGGCGGGAACGGACGGCAAGGTGATCGATATTGCACTGAAGTATGGGTACGAGACGCCGGAAGCCTTCGCCAGAGCGTTTCAGCGGGTGCATGGAGTAACCCCCAATATGGCGAAGAAAAAGAACGTGAAGCTCAAATCGTTCTCCCGCCTCTCCTTTCAAATTCAGATCAAAGGGGAAAGCGAAATGAATTACAGAATGGTTGAAGAGAAGGGCTACGGCGTCATGGGTAAGGAGGTTGTTATCCACCAGGATGCTTATAGTGAAATCCCTGCATTCGTAGAGAAAATCTGGAACGATGGGACGCATGACCTTATTAACGAATGTGCCGGAAGGCCTTCCGATACGCTGCTATTCGGTTATTACTATGACTTCCGTGAGGATGGGACGAAACGCTATCTGATGGGAACCGAGCTGCCGGTAGGTCAGCAGGTACCAGAAGAGCTGGTTAACCTGACTATACCCGGCCAGACGTATGCTGTATTCGATTGCCTGGATAAAGTGCCAAATGACCCGGAGCTGGGGTCAGACATTAAGAATGTCTGGCGGCGGATCTATGCGGAATGGTTCCCGTCGTCAGGCTTTGAGCAAGTAGAAGGTCCGTGCATTGAGAAATACTTCTGGACGAATGATGAGCACGATGAATGTATTTGCGAGGTATGGATTCCTGTGGCGAAGAAATAAACTACAGCATTTCTGATAAGCCCTCTACCAGCCATAAAGGCATTTGGAGGGCTTTTTCCGCGGCGGGGTAACGATTGTAATGAACTCTATGACTCTCCTACGAGCTTGGTTACTTTTGCAGCAAAAGCATCCCAGCTTGTATCATATCCAACACCGTAATTCCATCCGTTAGAACGCAGCTTTTGAGCTAAATGGATGTAATCAGCACGTTGCTTATCGTTTAGGCTAACATCAAAAGTACCGTCACCCGTCTTAAACTCATTTATATAATCGTGCAATTTCAGAAGAATATTCTCCTTCTCCTTATTGCTTTCCATTCCACTGTGTAAAATAATCGAATCGATCGCATCATCTAGCTTCTGTGTAACAAGAGTTTCATTCTCCCATTTATGATCTTGCTGATACTGTATAGCTTCCTCAAGTTGAGCTAGATCTCGTTGAATATATGCATTCAGTAATTCATGTCTCAACTCTTCATTCCTGCTGACACGCTTATACTCCATAAAAAACATAGCATTTCCGAATAGAGAAACTACTAAAGCTACTACAATCCAGTTCTTTTTATTCATGCTTTCTCCCATACTTATCCAAATTTGAATTTCACGCTATAATCAATATATCAAATTATTGGAAGGAGATGATTATATGCTTAAGAAAATGCTTCCTGTCTCCATGCTTTTCTTATTACTGCTTCCCAACGTTATTCTGGCAGCCCCTGCTTCCAGCCCCGCCCAGCCAACCACAAGACCTATACAGGTTAACATCAATGGTGCTTTTATCTCTTCTGATAGCAGTCCTTTTATACAGTCTGGCCGAACGATGATTCCCATCCGCACGCTTGCTTCCCTGGGGCTCCACTATTCTTGGGATGGTATCCGCCATACGGTCACGATCACGAATTCCTCTAATGACCAATTTGAAATGACTCAGGGGCAATCGATTGCTTATAAGAATGGCGAGCCTGTACAGATGGATAGTGAAGCCAATAATTACAACGGGCGAATCATGGTTCCCGCAAAGTTTGTCAGTGAGGCATTTGGATACAGTGTGTACTATGAAAAGATAAGGGAGATCATCTTCATTCAATCCCGGAATTTCACTCCTGATACCCAGGCCATCCATTCAGCAGATCTTAAGCAGGCGCGCCTGGCGGCCATTTCGTTGCCGGTCCGCTACTCTTTCAAGCCCGGTACAAGTGTACAAAGTGATCAATCCCATTACTACTCATATGCCTTTGCCTCAAAGGACGCGACCCGTTATGCCTACAGCAATGGAGAAATAACCACAGTGGTTGAGATTGCAGGCACAACGGCCACAGCCATATGGCAGGCTTCGGAGGCAGATATCCCCGGTTATCCTGCTACTACATTCGGCGGTGTGCAGCCAGCGTATATTTCCGATCTGTTCCAGGATTCTTTTAGCTACAACAAAGGTGTATATAGTGGTTATCACACGCTTAGCGACGGTACTGTAACAACCTTTAAGTTCCCCGGCCTCTCTTATACTGAGCTGATCCGGGCCATCCCGGAGTAAGGAACCTACATGCCGAAGTTAGCGCCTGGGAAAAGGGTGTTTTCTATAAAATCAATATTATGTATTTATTCGTTTGATTGCTTGAACTAAGAACAAAATCACCCTAACGGGTCCACTCACCGACCGCTTGTATGGATTTCATTGTTGCACTTCTTGCAGGATTCTTCTGAAAATGTTACTGGCTGCGCTACATTGTTGCATCATTTGCAGGAATTCCGGTGTTTCAAGCAGGTTAGCGCTGGCTTTGTTGCATTTCATGCAGGATTTCAGCATCTGGCGCTTCTATGGGGCAGTATTGTTGCACTTCTTGCAGGATTTCTCCATCTACTCTTCCTTCATTCAGATGATTAAAAAAATGCCCCGGGAGCAGCCCTAACGCTGTCCGGGGGTTCTGATCAACCTAAGTCTCACAACTTAATATATATTATATACGTTGTTATCCGCTGTTTAGCCCGCTGCCTTCTGAGCCTTAGCATCTATAAGTCCCTCTGCTTCCGGGGGGTTCTTTTTCTTCATGTAGTCGGAATAGTAAGCTGTGATGACCGGGACGAGAATGGATGTAACGATCACGGATGCGGCTACCAGCGCTGTAGCGGACTGGGCGGCCGGCAGGAATTCGGGCTTCATGTTCGCTACCAGCATAGGGTTGGCGACCGCAGCACCTGCGGTACTGGAAGCGGCCAGTCCGGCAGTTCCGTTGCCGCGGCCAATGAACTTGTCAGCCAGAATCAGCGGGATACCGGTAATAATGATAACGACAATACCAAGCAGAATACCGAGCAGGCCAGTGTCAACGATAACGCCAAGATCGATAGAGCTCCCCAGAGCGAAGCCGAAGAAGGGAATGAGCGTCTGAGTAGCTCGGCCGAAGTAGGCGCGCAGATCATGATCCAGGTTCCCCAGGATGAACCCGACGAGGAACGGCAGGACAGCGCCAACGAAGAGATGCGGTTCAAAAACAGCCACACCGGTGCTGCCCAGAATGAGCATGGTTACGAGCGGCCCGGATTCGAGTGACATCAGCACGAAGGCACCGGATTCTTCCTTGGTCCCATACTGCTGCATAATGGAAGCGTACAGCCCGCCGTTGGTCATATCCATAGCGGAGATGATGGCGAGGACCGACAGTCCGGCGAAGAAGCCGGTTTGCACTCCGCCCTCAGGCAGGAACTGGATCGCGATCATAGCTACGACCCAAGCTACGGCGATCTTGGTCAATACCAGCGTACCGGATTTGCGCAGTACGGTTCCGGTAGCTCTGACATCGATTGCGGCTCCCATACAGAAGAACCATACGGCCAGGATCGGCACGGTGCCCGTCATCAGGCCTTTGGTGAACCCTCCGAAATATTCGCCCGCATCAGGAAAAGCAGTGTGAATGATCGCTCCCAGAAACAGTGGAACGAGCATCATTCCGCCGGGAATCCGATCCAGTGTCTTTTTGATTTTCATATGATTACCCTACCCTTTCTTACTCGTGATGAGTGTGTATGTTCTACTTGCGGCTTAGTCCAAGCTCGGGAATCATGGCGGCGAACAGATCATCGCTCTCCTTGAGCTGCTTCGCAAAGGCTTTGCCGTCCTTCACCAGCAGCCCCAGCCCGTTCGAATTCATATATTCGCGGAATTCCCTGTCTTCGGTCCCTTTGATAAATGCCCCGGCCAATACCTCCGATATCGCATCCGGCGTATCCTTCGGTACAGCCAGTCCCCTCCATGTTCCTGTGAAGTTCACATGAATTCCGGTCTGCTCTTCCAGGGTCGGCACATCCGGCAGCGCCTCTGAGCGCTTATCGGCATTGACTGCCAATATCCGCAGCTTCCCTTCATCCACATACTTCTTCACCTCGGCGGGACTGACCGGTACCGCATCCACGAATCCGTCCATTAAGGCGGAGACGGCCGGCCCTGCACCTTCAAAGGGAATATGCGCGAACTTCACACCGGTCTCCCGTTCCAAGGTTACGGCGGCCAAGTGCCAAATGCTCCCCGTTCCTGCGTTTCCCATTTTGAGTTCCTCTGGATGCGCTTTCGCAAAGTCGAGAAATTCATTGACGTCCTGCCATGGCGCGTCCTGTCTTACGGTGATGGCGGAAGGATCAAAATTCGTCTGAGCGATCGGTTTGAATCTCTCATAGGTAATCGGCAATAATCCCAGATGCGGAAGAATGGTCAGCTCGGCCGGCAAAAAAGTCACGGTATAGCCGTCTCCCTTGGCATTCGCGCCTTCCATCAGTCCTACGGAGCCTCCGCCGCCGGTGCGGTTAACCACAATTATCGGCTGGCCCAGCACCTTCTCTGTCGCGGTGGCGAGCGCCCGCGCGGTGGCGTCCGTTCCTCCTCCTGCGGCGTAGGGCACAAGCAGTGTGATTGGCCGTCCGGGATAATCTGTGCCGGCAGTCTCCTGGCCCGGGCCGCCTCCCCCAGGAATCCCGATTCTAAGCATCAACAGAACCAGAGCTGCTACTGCCGCTGTCCAGAGTCCTATTTGAGTCGATCGTTTCAAATCCATCCCTCTTCTCTAATATAGAAGTAATCGGGCAGCCTGCAGATGCTTGATGCCTAGCCTTGCGCCCGTGCCCTCACCCCCGTTTTATTTGAGTATCAGCAGCCTGCCATGGAGGATGTGAAAGTTTTCTCAAATAAAACTTTATCGCAACCGGGGGTATGCCTTCAATCGCATAATCTTATTCCGAATCCTCAGAAACGCCGGAATGGCGCGGTTTTGGCCGATCTGCATACTCCTTGGAAGATTTGCTGCTCTCCCTGAACTTGCCGGGTGTGGTCGATTTAATCTTGCGGAAGACCCGGATGAAGCTGTTCTCATTCTGATAACCCACCTGCTGGGCAATCTCGGCAATTCTCAGACTGCTGTCCTGCAGCAACTCGCAGGCTCTATTGATTCTCAAGTTGGTCAGATAGTCATAGACAGTAGTTCCGGTCTCTTCCTTGAAGATGGTGCTCACCGAGGATACCCCCATGTTCACATGGGAGGCGATATCAGATAGCCCGATATTGAATTGCAGATTCTCCTTCATATACTCTATAAGATTCTGAACCAGCAGGAACTCCTTCGATTGCCGGTGCGCCCCGAAGGCGTCCGATAGCTGAACCGCTATGCTGCATAGCATCTGCTCAATCTCATTAAGCTCCATCGTTGTCACCTGATGCCAGGTGTAGTCAGCCAGCTCCGCAGGCACCGGGTATCCCCCGGCAGCCGCCATATGCAGAATCTCCTCCAGCAGGTCACTTAGCGAGCGGAATACTTTTTGCGGCTGAATTCCCCGCTTGCGGGTCTCGGCAATCCCTCTGCGGATCCAATCCTGTGCAGCGGCGGCATCGGATACTCTCAGGGCGTTCAGCATTTCCTGCTTCCATAGCTCATCTGCCGCCCCGCTGCTCTCTTCATATTTGTTCTCTGCGCGGGAATAGACCCGTACATGGGAATACCCTTCATATAACCGGTAGGAGAGCGCAGTCTGCGCCTCTAAGTAGGACTGGGCGATATGGGTAATTGAGCCTGCTTGTTCACCGATGCCAACGGACACCGTAATCTTCAGCACATCGAGCATGGCAGCCGCCAGCCGCCGGGCATCTGCATACAGCTCCTGCTCCTCTCCGCCTGCCGCCTGTAACAGGATGACGAGACTGTCCTGCTGCGGTGCAGCGACCACGGTCCGCCAGGAAGCTTCGCAGATTTCATAGGCCATGTTAATCATCGCGTATTTGAGCAGCATTTGATCCTCTTCCTTAAAGCCCGCAGACCACTCGGTATGCCGGTCTATGGATAAGACCAGCAGCTCGAACGGACCTTCCTTCCAGCCGGTAAAGTAGTGCTCAAACCGGGTGTGTGTCTCCTGTGTGCCGATACTCCGCGTGATCAGGTCCTGCAGGAATTTGGAGCGCAGCTCCGGGAGACTCCAGTCCGCCACCAGCGATTTACTGCGGAAATCACCGACCAGCTTGCCGATGACCGGCTCCAGATCGTACAGTCCGCCCTGCCCGGCTGCCTTCTGCTCAGGAAGCAGCAGCTTGTTAATCCGTTTGAGCGGCCGGAAGGCCGCAAAATTGTAATAATACATGGCAGCGAGACCTACGGCGATGGAGATCAGTGACAGCATCAGCATCATATTCCGCGCAATCTTCACATTTTTGAGCAGCTGCTCCATAGGTACGAGCGAGAGCAGGCGCCAGCCGGTCACATTGGAGAAGGTCTGATTCGCCATGTAGGCCTGGCCTCCGATGGTGACATGGGCAAAGGGACTGACATCGATGTCCTCCAGCACCTTTCCCAGCTCCGCCTGCGGGAACGGAAGATTCAGCTTGGGGTAGATCAGCTCCCCTTCCAGGTTATACACGAGCTGGTAGCTGGAGAGATGGGTGTACATTTTGGAGAACAGCGTATCGTAATCCAGATCAATCAGCACGGCACCGGCCACTTCGCCGTTCACCACCACCGGCCGGGCAAGCGATAACAGCTCAGTATCACCGGGGCGGGAGCCGGGGCCGGTATACAGCCTTCTTTTGATCAAAAGCGGCTTCTCCTTCATTCCCCCGATCCAGGACTCCCACTCATGCTCAGGCGCCTCCCCCCAGGACGGAACATAGCCGTAGCGGCTGGAGAGCACAGACCGGTCCTTGAATTTGACCACGCTGATCGCGTGTACATCCGGCTCTGTCGCCAGCGCCTTAAGGTATTCCTGCGCCGTTGCGGCTCTGCCCCGGTTATCCGCCTCAGACGCATTGATATAGCTCAGTACAGCGGGATGGAAGGACAGATCCACTGCCTTGTTGTCGGATTCCCGGAAGGCCCGGTTCGTAACATCTACATTAATCTGCAGCAGTTCAATATTCGGTGTATTCAGCTCGGTGTCCAGTGCATTACGGTACTCTCTATAGGAGAATAGACCAATCATAGTAATCAGAAGGGATACCCCGGCTGTCAGCATCAGGATTAGACGGTTCTGTTTGTTGTGCAGCAGGTATTTCATTTTAAATCGCAGCATTGCTTAAGCTTCATCCTTCCAGCGGTTGCTCATAGGTTTAGATTTCAGATTAGCATGTTCCCCTAATTTTTCAATATGGGGCATATCATACCTGTCAGGATTTCAGACTTTTCCGGGATACGCTATACAATAATGATATAATGGAACGATGGATTCACCCAATCTGCTACAGGAGAACGATAGCGATGCAGTCAAACTATATCATGGATGCTGCCGGGTGGGATAAGCTCATCTCGGAGGTTGCCCATTCTTTCGATGATCTGACCCTGAAACGGGGATTTCAATATTATAAGCAGCAGCGCGTGCAGGCCTTCAGAATGGTCACGCCGTACAGAATCATGGCGCTGGTCGAAGGGCGGGAGGATTATGCGGTCTCCATTGACCTGGACGATCTGCAGGAGAGCCATTGCGATTGCCCTGTATCCGGGATGTGCAAGCATATGGCGGCTGTGCTGATGCAATACGCCGAGGAACAGGAGCGGCCTGTGCATTCCATCGCGAACGCCAAGGCGCTGATTGACCAGCCCAAGCTTCATTCTGCTCCGGCATCCGCTGTTCCGGGACGGCGCGGGGAACAACTGAAGAAGCTGGCCGCCCTGATTCCTGAGGCTACGGTGCAGCAGTGGCGAGAATACATGGCGCTGCTGGTGGAGCCGCTTGCTCATACGGTGCGCAACCCGCAGTATGCCGACCGGGCGCTCGCCGCCATCACCGGGGGCCAGCCCAAGCTGCCTCCCGCTGCCGCCATGCTGTTCAAGCTCCATGCTCATCTCTGTGTGCTGGAGAGCCTGATCCGGCCTGGCGGCCAGCCGCTCTCGGCCAACCTCTCCTCCCTTGGTTATTCTGTGGGCTACTATACTTCTATTGCGATTTCCGAGCTGCAAAAGCATATTACAGACCTGATGAAGCGGGGGCTGCCGCTGGCAGAGGCCCCTGAGGAGTGGCCGAGAGTCTACGATACGATTGCCTATCTGCGGAGCGAGATGCTGACGGAGGCCCGCGACCGCGCCAGAGAACAGCCTTATTTCTCTGCTTGTTACAGCCTGCTGTGGATCAACTGGATTACCCCGAATCTAAGCGGACCGGAGCTGTACACCAAAGAGCTGAAGGAGCTGCAACAAGCCGGAGAAGGGCTTAGCGCCGCTGCTCCCCGCCACGCCCTGCTGCTGGCCGAGAGCCGGATGTACGCTCTGCTTCATGAGGATGCTGCGGCTATAGAGAAGCTGCACACAGCGTCCGAACGGCCCGGGCTGCACCCGGAGGAGCTGATGAGCTTCCTGCCTCCGCTGGCCGAAGCCGGCCAGTGGAGACGCCTGGCCCTGTGGCTGGCCGCGCTCGGCCCGCTGCTGAACAGCCGAATGTACAATCTGCTGGATTATGCGGGCTACTGGGATGAGGCGGTGCGCCGCCTGCCCGAAGCGGAGCCGCAGATGTGGGATACGCTGTCCGGTATGCTGCCGCTGTCCCGCGAGATCTATGAAGTCCAACTGCTTGCCTACGGCAAATGGCAGGAATGGATGGATATGCAGATCTCCTCCGGCCATCAGCCTTCCGACTTCCGGGTGAGCGACCTGCAGCCGATTGAGAAGAATGCGCCGGAGCTGCTCCTGCCGTTCTATCATCAGGCGGTGGAGCGCTTCGTGCTGGAGAAGAACCGGCACAGCTACAAAGCGGCCGTGAAGCTGCTGAAGCGGCTCGCCAAGCTGTATAAAAAACTGAAACGCGAAGCACGCTGGGAAGTGTTCCTGGACGGCTTCACAGATAGACACAGCCGCCTGCGCGCCCTACAGGAGGAGCTGCGGAAAGGAAAACTGATCCCATGAATATGAAGATGCGCAATATTACTGTCCAGCTCGCCCTTACCCAGTATGGCGATGCGCTGATCTACGGTGTGGATGACCGGGATGATTATATGCCCGGTGTCCAGCTCAAGCAGAAGCTGTTCGCCTGGCATGAGGAATCCTTCTACGGTACGGAGCTCAGCACCTCGAAGGCCGATGAGGTCGAGCTGGTGGTGCTGCCTGCCGAGCAGGTCCTGCCGTTCTTTGCGGACCTGCGGCTGCTCCGGCATGTCGGCTGGAGCTGGCAGGGCGATGCCCAGCTGCTGACCCGGCTGGCCCCGCTGCTGGCCGGAATGCTGGAGGCCCGTCAGTATGCCCCGAGCTTCGCAGCCTACCGTGAAGGCCAGCTCCGCTGGGCCTGGACGGAGCAAGTGCTGGCGGAAGCCGCCGAGGCAGACTGGGACGATGCGGCCGCGCTGCATCGTCTTCAGGAGCGCAGCGGGTTCGCCGAAGGGCTGCAGGCTGCCTTCTCGGCGGCGGTCTTCCAGCGGCACTACAGCACCGAGGCGCAGGCCGGTGATCTGCGCAGTGAATTCCCGCTGCTGTTCAGCGCAGGCGGGAGAAGCGCAGCCGGTATGGACGAGGACAGCTGGCTGATGTCCATCGGCTGGAAGGCAGACACCGCGCCGTTCCGGCCGGTGCTGCAGCTGCTTGAGCCTGACGATGAGCTGCCGCACTGGCGGCTCCAGCTGCTCCTCCAGGACAAGCGCGACGAGTCCGCGCTTGTGCCGCTGCGGCTCACCGGGGACGGCGAGCCGCATGGCACTTGGCCCGCAGCGTGGACAGCGCATGTCCACGAGCGCGCGGGCGGGTGGCTGTCACGGCTGCGTGACAGCCTTCCGGAGCACATCGGGCGCGGCGCCGATGTGCTGGCAGAGCCGCTCGGCGACGAGGTCGCGTGGCGGTTCCTTACGGCCGACAGCCGCGCTCTGCTGGAGGCGGGCTGGCAGGTGCTGCTGCCGGCGTGGTGGGAAGCCGCCAGCCGCAGGAAGCCGCGCCTGCGCGCGAAGATCAGCTCCGGCACGGCTGAGGGCAGCCGCGGGCAGTCACTGTTCGGCCTGGATGCGCTCGTCGATTTCGACTGGCGCATCTCCATCGGCGACGCCGACCTGACCGAGGCGGAGTTCGCCGACCTCGTAGCGCGCGGGGAACGCCTCGTCCAGTTCCGCGGCAAGTGGATTCCGCTGGACCCTGCGCTGCTGGCGCAGATTCAGCGGGCCATGGCCGGGATGGACAAGTCGCGCGGCTTGTCCTTCCAGGATGTGTTGCAGCTGCACCTGCTGAACGAAGGTGCAGACGGCGATTCGGAGGAAGCGGAAGCGCAGCGTGCCGAGGAAGAAGCGGTTCGCGTCAGGCTGGAGGTCGAACTGAACGAGCACCTCTTGAAGCTGATCGGACAGCTCGGGCAGCGTAGCCAGTGGCCGAAGCCGGAGGTGCCGGCCGGTCTGCATGCCGAGCTTCGAAGCTACCAGCATGAGGGCTTCGCCTGGCTGGTCTTCCTCCGCCGCTTCGGGCTGGGCGCTTGCCTGGCCGATGACATGGGGCTTGGCAAGACGGTGCAGCTGATCTCCTACCTGCTCCATCTGAAGGAGCAGGAGGAGGAAGCCGCAGCTTCCGGCGCACCCGTGGCCCGGCGGCAGACCGAGCCGGCCGGCTGGCCTTCGCTGATCATCTGTCCGACCTCCGTGCTGGGCAACTGGCAGAAGGAGCTGCAGCGCTTTGCGCCTTCCCTGAATGTGATGCTTCATTACGGAAGCCGGCGGCTGGATGCCGGATATTTCTACGGCGCGGCTTCGCAGGCGGATGTTGTGCTTACCTCTTACGCTACCGCTGCACTGGACCAGGAGCTGCTGAAGCAGTTCACCTGGGCAACCGTATGCCTGGATGAAGCACAGAATATCAAAAACGCCGGAACGAAGCAGTCCGCCGCCGTGCGCAGCTTCCCGGCCTTGCACCGGATCGCCCTGACTGGTACGCCGATTGAGAACAGGCTGTCCGAGCTGTGGTCGATCTACGATTTCATCACACCGGGTTATCTCGGCAGCCCGAAGGGGTTCCAGGACCGGTTCGCAAATGCCATTGAGAAGGAGCGCAATGCCGAGCGGACCGCTGATTTGCAGCGGCTGGTCAAGCCGTTCATGCTGCGCCGCAAGAAGAAGGACCCGGCGATCCAGCTTGATCTCCCGGATAAAAATGAGATGAAGACCTACATTAACCTGACGGCCGAGCAGGCCGCACTCTACGATCAGAACGTGAACAGCCTGCTTGAACGGATGCAGAAGCTGGAGGGCATCGAACGCAAGGGGGCCATTCTCGCCGCCTTGACCAGCCTGAAGCAGCTCTGTGACCATCCGATGCTGCTAACCAAGGAGGCACTGCCTGAGCCGGAAGACGGCAGCGCTCTGGACACCACCTCCTTGATCGAACGCTCCGCCAAGCTGGAACGGCTGCTCGCGATGGTGCGCGAGCTGCGCGAGGAGAACGAGCGCTGCCTGATCTTCACCCAGTATGTAGGCATGGGTAAAATGCTCCAGGCCGTACTTCAGCAGGAGCTTCAGGAACCGGTGCTGTACCTGAACGGCAGCACGCCGAAGAGCACGCGCGACCGCATGATTGAGCGGTTCCAGGCTCCCCCGCTGCCTGCGGGCGAAGCCACTGCAGATGCAGCTCCCGGTGCGCAGCCGTCCGATCAGCCGAATGTATTCATCCTCTCACTCAAAGCGGGCGGGGTCGGCCTCAACCTGACGGCCGCCAACCACGTGTTCCATTTCGACCGCTGGTGGAATCCGGCGGTGGAGAACCAGGCCACAGACCGTGCTTACCGCATGGGCCAGACCCGGGATGTACAGGTGCATAAGTTCATCTCGCTCGGCACGCTGGAGGAGAAGATTGACGAGATGCTGGAGAGCAAGCAGCAGCTCAGCGACGACGTCATCTCCGGCTCCGAGGGCTGGATCACCGAGCTCTCCACAGACGCGCTGAAGGATCTGTTCACGCTGCGCCGGGAATGGGTGGGATAACCCGCCACTGTGGATACCGCCTGTTCCGGCTATCTTTTATCTGCTACAGGTCTGGCATCAGTCTGGCATCGGTCTATTACCAGTCAGCCAGCGTGGCATTACTGGATCTCCCCCCCTCGGCCTTCACCATTGCTCGGACATTCTGAAGGTAGCCGCCACATTGTCCTCACCGGCAAGCGAGCTGACCACCAGCGTAACCGGCACTTGCTGAAGATCGTAGGCGAGCCGCTGATTCAGCAGGTTCAACGCCACATTCTGGTAGGCTCCGGATATGCCGGAGCCGATGCCTTGAGTCAGCACCCGTCCGCCGGTGACTGTTGTACAGGTATAGTTCACCAGCAGCGCTGTTTCAGTGACTGGAATAGCCGTAGTCGGCGTAGGGTAATTCACAAAAGTTCCATTCACGGTCCCCCCGGCTATCACCTTATAGCGGATAGGGGTAGAGGCTAGAATCTCCAGCCCGTCTGGAACGATCTCGGCGGCCACTGCTTCAGGAACGGCGATCGTAGTGCTTCTGCGGAAGCTGATGGCTGCGGTGTCGCTGCTCGTTACGGGGATATTGTTACGAAACTCTGAGGTAATCCGGCTAAGCGCCACGGGCTGCAGGGTAACGGGACTCCAGAGCCCGCTGCTGTCCACAAGGAAGATCCGCACCCGTACCTGCTCCTGGGAGTAGGAAATATTGAATTGGAAAAAATTCTGCGTAATATTATACGTTTTGGTCACAACCTCCCGATAGTTCGACTCGAACAACTCCTGCGCGAACAGCGTGGAGGGACTTACATCGTTGTTGTAACCAGTCAAATAGACCGATCCCTGGGCCATCCCATTGTTTACTACCTTCACTACTGCCTGACTGATGAGTCCTGCTCCCGGGGTAGGGTTCTTTGTTAACATATTGGTTGTCAGTATAGGCATAGTTATCACCCTCCGTTAGAGCTGTATTCAATAGGATATGCAGATATAATTGGAAGTTTCTGGTCGATTGACAGACCATGGCAGTTGTCAATTCACAGACACTGTGCTAAAATCAATGTAACTTTTTTAGAACGGAGGGTTGCGTGTGATAGACTATATCCGGATTCGCACTTTGCGCGGCTAATTATTTTCCCATAGCGCGAAAGCTCTGCCTTGTGCAGAGGACTCAGGATAAGTCTGTCCATAACACGTAACCCATAGCATACACCTGTTAATCCGCAACCCGTACACTGATTCCCGGAACCGGTACCCTGTGCCCAATAAGGCCTGTATCCGCTCCGCCAGATTCTGTGTTTACCAGGAGGATTAGCTCTATATCTTTTGAAGTTGCCGGGGCCCTCGCCCTTGCCGCTTGAACCTTCATGGTGTCTATGGCAAGCATGGCCGTATAGCTGCTCCCGCGCAGCGGGCTATACCAGACTTTATTCTGTTGTTCCTCCAACTACTGTTAGCACAGGCAGACTGCCTGTGCTTTTTTGATGCTCAAATTACACTATGGAGGTTGATCTATATATGGAACCCATACTACAGAAAGCCGTTATCGTCGGCATGCAGCTGCAGAACGACACGAACTTCGCTTATTCGATGGAGGAGCTGCGCAATCTGGCAGCCGCCTGCGAGATTGAGGTCGTGGCTGAGCTTAGCCAGAAGTCCAGCCGGGTGAACCCGTCGCATTACATCGGGACCGGCAAAATCCAGGAGCTGGCGCTGCTGATGGAGCAGCATGAAGCACCGATCGTTATTTTCAACGATGAGCTGTCCCCTTCCCAGATCCGCAATCTGGAGTCCGCCCTGGACCGCCAGGTTATTGACCGGACCATTCTGATTCTGAATATCTTCGCCTCACGGGCGAAGACCAAGGAGGCTCAGCTGCAGGTAGAGGTCGCACAGCTGCAATATATGCTTCCCCGCCTGAGCGGCCTGCGCGAATCTCTCGGCAGACAGGGCGGCGGGGCCGGCTTGAAGAACCGGGGAGCTGGGGAAACGAAGCTGGAGCTGGACCGCAGACGGATTGAAGAGCGGATCTCGGCGCTTCAGTTAGAGCTGCAGACGCAGGTCGCAAGGCGTCAGATCCAGCGTAAGCAGCGGCATAAGAATGAGGTGCCTGTGGTCTGTCTGGTCGGCTACACCAACACCGGCAAGTCCAGCTTAATGAACACACTGGTGGAGACCTATCATCCCGGTTCGGGCAAAGGCGTGCTCGCCAAGGATATGCTGTTCGCGACGCTTGAGACCTCAGTGCGCAGCATTGTGCTGCCCGATCACAAGACCTTCCTGTTAACCGACACCGTAGGCTTCGTCAGCCAGCTGCCTCATCATCTGGTGAAGGCGTTCCGCTCGACTCTGGAGGAGGTAACGGAAGCCGATCTGCTGATTCATGTCGTCGATATTGCCGATCCGCAGCATGAGCAGCATATGGCGGTAACGAATGAGACCCTGAAGGCGCTGGGCGCTGACGGAATCCCTACCCTGTACGCCTACAACAAGGCTGATCTGGGGGAGGACCCCTACCCGCAGGTGGAGGAGAACTCTGTAACCCTGTCTGCTAAGAAAAACCGCGGGATCGCCGAGCTGGTCACTCTGATCCGCAGCCGCATCTTCACCGACTATGTACAGTGTGAGATCCTGGTCCCGTTCGACCGGGGCAGCATTGTCTCCTATTTCAACGAACATGCCGATGTGCAGTCCGTCAGCTACGAAGAGCAGGGCACACGCCTGAAGCTGGAATGCCGGGCCGCCGATTACGAGCGGTTCAGAGATGATTTTGTAGAGCTGCCACAATAAAATCGCTGAATGTCACAGGAGCTGGTCCCCGCATTACGGGGCCAGCTCCTTGTGCTATGTTCCTGAGCGGGGACCTGAATACGATACAACCAAACCGCTGGGCATACCAGTGGTTTTTTGTCGTTTATAGCAACATACAGGGGATTGATATATTTTAGCGGGCAACACCGTCTTTATATTGAGCAGATAAGAAACCAAAATGAACATTAGTCAAAAGGAGATTGAACATGAGATTATTCGAAATGTTGCTTTTTTTCTCGGATATTATTGTGCTTGTATTAACACTCTTGCTGCATAAGGACCGCCGGATCATACCCTTACTCATCGCAAGCGGGACCGCTACACTTATTATGTTCATTCATTGGGCGGCAGAAGGCTACCGGATTCAGCTATTGCTGCTGTACGGCGTAACGATGATGTTGTTGGCTGTTTCAATGTATCATTATGTTAAAAAGAACGCTCTGCCCCGAATCCCGCGCTTCCTCCGGGGCTTAGCGTATACGGCGATAGTGATGATGCTTGTTGCAACGGCGGGACTTATGTATGTTTTCCCTGTATTCAAGCTGCCTGCACCGGCAGGTGCGTTCAAGGTCGGCACACAAGCTTTTCATTTTGTAGATACAGCCCGGAAAGAGAGCTTCGACAGCACTGGAGGGCGGAGCAGGGAATTGATGGTACAGGTGTGGTATCCGGCTGAAACCAGTACCGGCGGTGCGTATGCTCCTTGGATTTCAAGTCCGGGCATCTTAAGCTATATGGCTGAGCAATACGGTCTTCCGGGGTTTACTTTTCAATATCTGAAGTTTGTGGCCAGTCACGCTTATCCGGGGGCAGAGATCGCTTCGGCAAGTAACCAGCATCCGTTAATTATTGTGAATCCGGGCAATGGCTCTTCCCGGTTCCTTCATACGACTCAGGCTGAAGAGCTTGCGAGTCATGGATATATTGTAGCTGCGATAGACCACACGTATAATACATTTGCTACTGAATTCCCGGATGGACGGGTCGTGGCCAATACTACCGATCAGCTATTTTCATCCCAGAATGATTACATGACCGAAAGCCAAACCCGCGATATGCTGGGCAAAGTTCTCACTGAGGATGTGTCATTTGTATTAGATCAGTTCGAGCTTCTCCAATCCGGGCAGACCGCAAGCCGTTTCAAAGGGAAAATGGATCTGGCCCATGTAGGCATATTCGGCCATTCGATCGGCGGGGCTACCGCCTATGATGCTTCGTATGATCCGCGCATTACGGCTGGAATAGATCTGGATGGAGGACTGTATCGGCTGCAAGACCGGGGCCGCCTGCACAAACCATTTATGTTCATGAATTCGGAAAGCAATTCCAAGTCGTTCCAGAGGGTGATGCAGAATAAGGTCTATACCGATGCAGAGCTTAAAGAGATGGGTTCGACTAGGGAATGGGAGAATCAAACGGCCCAAGCCAAGAAGTTAGAGCTTCAACGGATGCGGGAAGCCATAGAAGCAGGAGGGCAAGTGCTCTACATTGACAATACAGAGCATTTGAACTTTACGAATGCACAGTTTATTTCTCCGATCTTTCAGATACTTGGTGCTATCGGACAACTTGCGCCCGAAAGAGCCGATGCCATCACGAATGCATATATACTGGACTTTTTTAATAAATATTTGAAAAAGGAAGGCGGTAAGTTGTTAAACGAGCCGGACCCCCGTTTTCCTGAGGTGAAGTTCGCAGACCTATGACAGAGCGGTGACCGTACAGGCTGTAGAGATGCCGGAGCGGAAATCAGCAGTACCATCGCTTTGTCCGTTATCCGCTCCGCATCTGCAAGGAATTATTGTTTATTGCTCTCATTTTCATAATGGACTGCCCACCCTGCGCATTGTGGTCGGTTTTTCGATTACATTCGGCCTACGTGGCGCGCCCGGTCCAATTATGGTCGGTTTTTCGATTACATTCGGCCTACGTGGCGCGCCCGGTCCAATTGTGGTCGGTTTTTCGATTACATTGGGCCTACGTGGCGCGCCCGGTCCAATTGTGGTCGGTTTTTCGATTACATTGGGCCTACGTGGCGCGCCCGGTCCAATTGTGGTCGGTTTTTCGATTACATTTGGCTTACGTGGCGCACCCAGTCCAATTGTGGTCGGTTTTTCGATTACATTCAGCCTTTGACCGTTGTTATCAGCTACTCTCCCGGAGCCGGCCGCAGATTAAGTACGAACCCGCCTTTCATGCTTTTTACGATTTTTACGATTTTCGCCCCCCCATCTCCCTCCTCAGCATTCGCTTCATTCCATTCGTTGACTTCATTCGCTCCCGCCGCCTTCCCTCCTGCAACTCCCTGCGCTCTGCCCCCTTCGTGCTCGCTTCCACTGCTAACCCGCAGGCCGCCCTCATCCGTCAGCTCCAGAAGCGGGGCAGAGTTCAATCTCCCCTCCTCCCCAGCCGCCAGAGAGAACACCAGCGCAGCCTGCTGCATGGAGGTGAAGTCCAGCATCCTGCGCGGACCGGCGTAGAGAATCATATCGATATTCATCCGGCCGTCTGCCTTATGAAGTTCCCACACCAATCGGTTGCCTGCATCCGCTTGCCCGCTGAATGCCGCGAACCAGGTTGTCAGGCGAAACTCCGTTCCTGCAATGGTGATAACCGTACCTTCTTCTGTTAATGCGGCTGTAACTCCCTCCAGAGCGCCGCCAACCTCCAGCCGCAGCCGCAGGTCCGAAGCCGCAATCACACCGCCGGTCCGGTCCAGATTCGGATGGGTATCCCCGCCATCCGTTATGAAATCGATCCCGAACAGCACATGGCCTGCTTCCTGCAGCGATTGAAAGCGTGCGGAACAGTAGTCATAGCCGTCATGCAGGCAGCGGAGCCGGAGATATGAGGGCTGTCCGTTATTATTGGCATAGATCAGCAGCGGCCGTCTTTGGTTCCACAGATCACTATGGGTGAAGGAGCCCATGCTCCACTGCAGAGTCATATAAGTGACCGCCCACTTGCCGTCATACCCCTGATTGTGATTTTGCACCTGACCCTGACCTTGCTCCTGATCCCGATCTTGCCCCTGCCCCTGACCCTGACCCTGACCCTGCCCCTGACCCTGACCTTGCACCTGATCCCGACCTTGCACCTGACCCTGACCTTGCACCTGATCCCGACCTTGCTCCCCATTCCGCTCCTGATCCCATTCCTGATCCCGCCCTTGTTCCTGGCCCAACTCCCGCTTCCGCTCTTTCCCTGTCCCCTGCTCCTGCCCTTTCTCCTCCCCTTCCAAGCGTTGCCTTATCTCCTTCGTCTCAGGAACCTTGAAGCCCTTCAGATAGGCAGGGGGACAATGGATGCCGCTCATATACCATTCCTCTTCGTAAGGCAGCTCCTCCCATGGGAAGAACATCACGGCTCCTCCTGTCGCCAGTTGCAGAAACGCCTTGCTCTGGTCCTCCAGCAGCACTCCGTAACAGCGGGAATGCGGGCCGGACCACTGGGCCGTGGCGGGGTGATAATACCCGGCCACGGTCCTCCAGGTCAGCTCTAGCAGTTCTCTGGTCCATGCCTTAACCCTGCTGTCCGAGGTCTCGGACTGAAGCTTCGACAGCTCCAGAATGGCAATGTAGGTGTAGACAGGGCTGTTAAATTCCTGAAAAGCCCCATGCTTCAGGGTATGAGCATGCAGCCTCCTGAGCCGCTCCAGCCCATAGTCCGCATAATCCTTACGCCCCAGCTTCTCCCCGGCAATTCTGGTCACGAACGCGCCAATAATCGCAATATTGGTATAATCCGGTCCGACATTGCGCCGGATAATGGCTTCGCAGGCACACTCTATGGACAAGACGGCTGCTTCCCGCAGATCGTGCGGGAAACGGTGGCCGTGGCGCGAAAGGGCCTGCACCAGTCGGCTGCCGCAGAAGTCCGCCCAATTCCAGTCCGGCGGAGCCATCTGGTCCAGCGGCTCCTCATAGAACCAGGACCAGATGCCGAAGGTATCATGCGCCGGGTCCGTATCCTGCAAGGAGATGACCTGCCGGATAATATCGAATGCCCGCTCTTCATAACAGGCCAGCCCCGTGTCGAGCAGTCCAAGCGCATAGCTGAGCGAGTCTCTGGTGGAGTGGATGAACTCCGCCTGCTTCAGCGTCGTATGATACCCCGGGCTGCTGAACGGGGAGCGCAGCATGCAAATGGCCGAGTCATAGCGGGATTCCAGTCCGGTCACCTTATGAATCAGCCGTTGCCGCTGATCCAGCCCTCCACCCGCAGCTTCTGCGTTATCCTTCACCGTCATCCCCCTGCCTCCCCTTCAACATTTAATGAACCTATCCCCTCAGATTGCTCCTGACGTCGCTGACCCCCTTGACGCTCTGGATGTTCTTCACGCCCTTGGTCCTCTTGTCCTCCCTGACGCTCCTCATGTTCTTCACGCCCTTGGTCCTCTTGTCCTCCCTGACGCTCCTCATGTTCTTCATGCCCTTGGTCCTCTTGTCGTCCCTGGTGCTCCTCATGTTCTTCACGCCCCTGGTCCTCTTGTCGTCCCTGGTGCTCCTGACGCTCCTCATGCTCTTGCCTCTCAAGCCGATGCTTCATTTCCTTCAGATCCAATGCCTCTGTCAGCAGTTGCATCACCAGCCCTTGCCCATACAGTGCCGGATATCTCTCAATGGTGTTATAGGCCGCTATCGACGGCATAACCGGGGTGCCTCCCGAGACCCCCTGCACCTCACCGTCTTCGCGGATGAGCGGAAGAATCCCCGCAAGTGCCGCCTCCGCGCTCTCCAGATAGGCATCCTCCAGCAGTCCGCTCTTCACCGCCTTCAGGAAGCCGCAGGCAATACCGGCGCTGGCCGAGGTCTCCTCGTAATAATCCGGCCGGTCGAGCACCGTATGCCACAAGCCGCCGGCCCCCTGCGCCTGCCGCAGGGCAGAAGCAAGCCTGCGGTAGCGGCTGTACAGCTCCTGTGGAATAGCAGTCAGGCTTCCGGTCCCGGCCACAATCTCCGGGACCGCAAGTACCACCCAGGCATTGGCCCGGGCCCAGCGGGCTGCCGACATATGGCTGCCTGCCCGGCTGTTCCAGCCATGGAATAGCAGCCCCGTCGCCGGGTCCTGGAGCAGCCGAAGGTGCTGCAAGGTCTGCTGCACGGCGGCGGCAGCAAGCTCCTGGTCGCCGGTCAGACCGGCAAGCCGGGCCAGGAACAGCACGGCCATATACACCGTATCGGCCCATACCTGTTCAGGGAATTCCACGGCCTCTGTCACGGTATGCTCCAGCGCGCCTTCCCGGGTCCGGGGGGCAGTATCCAGCATCCATGCGGCAACCTCCTGCGCCCGGCTGATAAACCACGGGTCCCCGGTCAGCCGGTACAGCTCAGGAAAGACCGCGTAGGGAGCCAGGGAATTGATAACCCGAACCCCTTCGGCCTTCTGCTTATTCCGGTTCACCCAGTGCAGCAGGTAATCCGTCACCTCTTCTCTACCTGCCGCTGTACCATATTCCAGCAATGAGATTACACCCACGCCGGGCACCCAGTCCCAATGATCTATATCCATTCCCCAATTCCCTTGGTGCCTTTCAAGACGCATATATTCAAAGATCTTGCGCAGCTTCGCCTCCAGTTCCCGCTTCCTGCCCGCTGCCCGTTTTGCCTCTGATTCCTGTTTCGCACTCAAGACGTCTGAAGCCTCCCTGAACCGTAATCGCCCTCTCAAATCTCCGCTTTCACCGGGGAGCTTCCCTGAAACGGAATCTCTCCGAACAGCGCCTTAACCGTCAGCTCTACTGTATCTTCATGCAGAGAATACGCATTCACCAGGGTATCTAAGAAGGGAATGTCCTGCAGCAGATATGGCGTAGCGAACGAAATACCGATCGGCCGGACTGTCTCCGCATGCTGCATGGCCCAGATGGCCTTGGCCGCTTCACCCACAGGACGGGCGGTGTTCATCATTCCGTGCAGCGGAAGGAAATAAGGGGCGAAGGCAGCATCCCAGCGGACCCCCGACTGCTCCCATTGCCGCAGTGTCGTCAGCGGCTCGAATTCATCCAGAATATCCACCTCTAGCCCCCTGGCCTTAAGCTGCTCCACAAAAAGATTCATCCGCTCATATCTGCGCCCCTCCGTCACCTTGTTCATCATGATGACCAGCACCCGGCGGACCTCCTGCGGATTCAGCGGCAGCTGGCCGGTGCGGTTGCGCACCAGGGTAATGCAGCGCCCGGCCAGCTCGCGGCTGAACTGTCTGACCTGCCGGTCGAGACCAGGCGGCAGCTTGTCGTCCAGCAGCGGCTGGGCCCTTGTGTCCTCTCCCCCGGCGCAGGCAGCATGCACACCAAGCCGCGCCTTCAGCTCCAGAATCCGCCGGACACTGGCCTTCAGCCGTTCCCGGCTGACGCGTCCGTCCTCCACCGCCTGCTCCATCACTGCGAAGTACCGTACTCCCGGCCAGAGCAGCACATCCGTACCGCAATTGAAGCAGTCTATGATGCGCTGCGTATAGTCTCCCCAGGATAAGAATCCGCCCATATCCAGCGCATCCGACAACACCACTCCGTCGAAGCCAAGCCGCTCCCGCAGCAGTCCTGTTGTAATCCGCTCCGAGACGGTTGCCGGGACCGGCCCCGATCCAGCACCGCCTGCCCCGTCTTCGATCCAGGGGAGGGCAATATGTCCGGTCATATAGGACATGACCCCCTGGCTGATCATCTCCCCGGCCACCTGCCCGTAGGTGGAGAACCATTCCTCTTCCGATAAGCTGTTCACCGTAGTAATGATATGCTGATCCCTGTAGTCGACCCCGTCACCGGGAAAATGCTTGGCGCAGGCCGCAAGGCCATGCTCCTGCATGCCCCGCATGACAGCGGCGGACAGGCGCGCCGCCTGCCCGGCGTCATCTCCCAGGCAACGGGTCGTAATGACGGGATTCATCCAATTCAGCAGCAGATCGGTTCCCGGGGCCAGCGCCCAGGTGAACCCGGCCGCCCGGCCTTCCAGCGCGGTATATTTGCCGTATTCGTAAGCCAGGTCTTCATCATCTGCTGCCGCAAGCGCGAGGAGCGGCGGGAAGGCCGTGAGACTCCTCACCGCCGAGCCTGCCCCGAATTCCAGATCACCGGAGAACAGCAGCGGGAACCTGCTGATACCTTGCAGCAGTCCCGCCCAGTCTCGGTAATCCTCCGCTTTGCCTGCGGCCTTCTGAATAACCTCCCCGCCGATGAAGAAGCTGCCCACCGGATACTGCTCCAGATACCGGCGGAGAGCGGCCTCATCATCCCCCTTGAACGGCAGCCTGCCCGCATGGTCCTGCATCGTCTGCCCGATCAGTTCACGGAGGCTCATCGCTTCAAGCGTCTCCTCCACCCATTCCTGTTCTTCCTTGCTTAACGGCTTCTGCATCATTTAAGGCTCCTCCCGGCAGGTTCTGTTCTAAATCCAGTGTACCGGATCACGAAGTTGCTCTACATACAGCCAGCTATAATATAAGTTCAAAATTCTACAAACTGCCTGCACCGATCCGCCAACCGGCTGATTACCCCGTCAGGGCAGGCTGATCTCCAGCGCCCGTGCCCGCTTGTTATTCTCCTTGTTCATCTCCGCATACCGCCAGATATCATTCACAAAAAAGCTGACTGTAAACTCGCCGATGGTCGGCACCGTCCACCGGGGGGTGCCCTGCGCACTGGCGTTAGCCGTCAATGTTATCTCCTCGCCCGGCTGAATCACACTGGTATTCGTGTCCGTCCACGAGACCACTCCGCCGTTAACCGAGAAGGCGCCGCCGGTAATCTGTCCGAGTCCGGTTGAGGCATTCAGCGGCGTGGGACGGACGCCGATGTTCTTCACTTTGGCCCAGAAGATCAGGGAGTCGCCCAGCTGCGGTGTGCTGTGCGCGGAAGGGCTGCCGTCGCTGTTCACAATGTGCCAGCCGATATCCGTCACCGTCAGATCCGGTCCCGGTACGGGCAATACAGACTCGTAGCTCTCGTACTCCAGCCCGCTGACCATCACCTTTCCGCCGTTGCCTGCAATCTCTATCCGGTGCAGCCCGTATTCCAGTCCTGTCAGCTCGTAGACAATCTTATGATCACCCTCCAGCCCTGCCTGCGGAATGACTATAGTCTCCTTAAACTCACCATCGACGTAGACATCCGCACTGCCCATATCGCTCTTGATATCCGATCTCCAACGGACACCGATGCCATTGAAGCTAAAGGCAGCCGTAGCATCCTCCTCATAGGTCACATGGGAAACTCCATTCGGTGCAGTCTCGAACCAGGTATAGTCAATGTAAGGATGATCATGTGCGGCCGGATACCAGTGGGAGAGCGGAACATACAGCCCTTCCTCCAGCTTGAAATAATCGAGATTTGCCCCCTTCCCGGCGGAGGTAAAGCTGATCATGTTATAGCCCGGCTGGAGGGTAATCCCATACTGCCGTGCGGTCAGATTCGCGGTCCAGCTGCCCGTTGAAGGCAGGGTTATTGTGGACTGCTTCACGCCGTTCACGAGAATATTTTTCTTCGATTCCTCATTGGAAGCGTATACAATTGTTAAGGTGTAGCTGCCACCATTCTCGGAATGGAAGCCTTGGATCGTTAAGCCTCCGCTATGCGTCTGCTCCACGACCTTGCCGCCCGAGGCGCTGCTGTTATTGCCGGTCTTCAGTGGCAAGGCAAAGGCGGTAGCTTCGGCCTCGAACTTGGCCGGATCTCCTGCGGCATGCGGTGTAATCGGCATGACCGGTGTAGTCGCTGATACGGCTGTGCTAAGAGGCGATGCATTGCCGGAGTCATCCACGGCCTGCACTGTGTAGCTGTAAGTGGTCTGCGGCGCTACGGTATAGTCATTCCAGAAGGTCAGCCGTCCCGGAATATTCATCACCGGAGCCGCTCCGCCGTCACGGTAGACGTTATAACTGACGACAGCAGCGTTGTCTGTGGAAGCCGTCCAGGTTAGCCGGATCTGCTCATGGCTTAATGCTGTTGCCGCAGGATTGCCCGGAGAAGCAGGCAGCGTGTTGTCCTGCTCATCAAGGATATACTGGACCGTCTCCCCCGCATCCAGCGCAACTGTAAGTGTAATGTACGGATCTGCCGCAAGCTCCACCCGGGAGTAGGCAGCGGCGTACGTCTCCCCTGGACCGAACCGTTCCCCGGCATACGCTCCGCTGGACGGCATCTTAACCTTCACCTGCATCGTCACCGGCGACGTCTCAAAGTTGACGAAGTTCAGCAGGATTTTATCGGACGAAGCTCCGATGGCTGTAGTGCCCAGCGCTGAGGTATCCACTGCGCGGAAATACGCCTTCAGCCCGGTCAGTTCGGCTGCATTCAGCACCTCGTAGTCCAGCGGACTTCCATGGGTGGCGTAAGCGGCAGCCAGTCTGCGGAACGTCTTCAGCCGGGTCTCCCCGGATTCATTGATATTAGCCGGTACCGCCGCTGTATCCTCATAGCGGTGTGTGTTCCAGTTGATCGCGGAATCGAACAGGCCAAACTCCGTCCCGTCATTGAAGAAGGCGGCATGCTGCATAATATGGTCGGCATACCCGATATTCCCCCGCAGCTCCCGGTCAAAAGCAGAAGCAAACCTGTAAGCATACGTCCCGTATTTCGTATTGTCGGAATGATTGTCGTTGCTGCCGGTCTCGCTCATGGCCATCTCTTTGCCGAAGCCTTCCTCTGAAGCACTATACACCCGCAGATTCTCATACAGGCTTCCGCCCGGCAACGGCTGGACGCCGGTCCCGCCATAGCTGTGTCCGTTGGTCACATCCGACAGCGCTTCAATCGGCGCACGCTGGGCAGCATCCCGTTCCCAGCCGTCAGGGGTGCCGTTATACGGCCAGTAGGCCCAGCCGGGAGCAACAATTTTCAAGTAAGGCTGGCTGTTCGTCTGCCTCTCCTCGTCCATCAGTTCATGAAGCGCCAGCACAGCCTTCTGTGCCCAGCCGAACAATCCCGGCTCATTGCCTGTCTCGGCATACTGGTACAGATCACCGAATTTGCTGACAAAGCCGCTGTAATAGCTCCTCAGCGCAGAGCTAATCGTCCCTGCTGCCAGCTCGCTGTTAG
The DNA here is from genome assembly GCF_017874735.1 of Paenibacillus silagei. Lineage (GTDB taxonomy): Bacteria > Bacillota > Bacilli > Paenibacillales > Paenibacillaceae > Paenibacillus_AQ > Paenibacillus_AQ silagei. The sequence goes on along the minus strand of NZ_JAGGLV010000014.1, from coordinate 28,926 downwards.
TCTTCCAGTTGCCGCCGATGATATTAACCATTGGCGCAAGATTGAGGTCGCGCAGCGTCTCCAGATACTTGCGGCCCTGCGGGTCCCAGCCTGCGCTGGTATCGGACCAGAAGGAGGTGCGCATCCAGTTGCCGCTATAGGCAATGCCCAGCCACTTGGCCATCGGGGCCAGATGGCGGATCGCGTGCTCGTCATACCGGAAGGTCGAGGCGGCAATCGTGCTTCCCAGGTGGACATACCGTCCGTGGATAGGCTCGGCAGCCGGCTTAGTCAATGATTCCAGCCTGAGATAATCCCATTCGAACCACAGATACTTGTCACCGTCATATCCGGGCGACTGCGGATCAGCGTATAGCCCGCGGTCCACAGTCAGCTTCAGCTCATTGCTGCCGGTCTTCAGCTGTTCTGAGGGAATGTAGAGTCTATAGGTTTCTTTCCATGTGTTCGTAAGGGGGGTCTCTCCATCGTTCAGCCCGGTAATCTGAATCAGCCCGCTGAAGCTGCCATTGGTGAATACGGCCAGCTGCGGAATTGCGGTGCTTGCATCCAGTACCTTGAAGCTGAACTCCACACCATAGAGGGGGACTTCCGTAAGATTGAAGCTTAGCTCCATCGCCGCATTGCGGTCCAGCTTCATGCCGCGGGAGATCGTATTCCAGTTCAGGGGATTGACGGGGAGGGTGATATTCTCACTGTACACATCCTGATACACTGTAAATTCTGCGGAGCTGTTATCCTGCTCGCCCACCTGCCAGAGCAGCGGAGACGGCTGGTAGGTATCCTCTGTGACTGTACTGGCTGCACTGAGTGTACTCTCATGTAACGGTTCAGCCGCAGACCCCGGAGGCGGGAACACCGCAGCGGATTCGCTGTCTTCAATAACCGCCTGTGCAGGCGGCATTTCGGCGGAGCTGATCTGTACTCCGGGCAATGAGGCGGACATCCATACCAGAGCTGCAATGAGCAATTTGCCTGTGATTCTCTGAATTCGCATAGTAACACCCTCTCTTGATCAGATAGGGGCTCCCCAAAGGCTGGATTAGCGAAAGAGAATACCCGGTACCTGCCGCAGGCGGCCGCTATGACTGCTTGCTGCCGGGTACCGGGCGTGCTATGGCCTCTACTGCTTATTTGGCGGCCAGAAAAGCGTCGAGCTGACTCTGAATTTCCGTAATCACAGCGTCCAGGCCTGCGGCCTTCAGCTTGCTGTTCATCTCCTTCAGGACCGGTTCAGGGTCCTTTTCCCCGGAGAACAGGGTGTTCTTATACTGCTTCGTGATATTGATCAGGGCACCAATCTGTGACTGCACCTTGGTCGAATCGAAGACAAATCCGATCACCGGAGACACGGTGGCGTTCTTATTCCAGTCCGTATAGAGCTGCACGCGCTTCGGATCCTCATCCTTATTCAGGTAGTTCAGCAGCACATTGCCGATCATCCAGGAGGATACGGAGTTGTAGCCGCTGTCCGCAATGAACTCAACGGTGTTGTTCTCCAGCTTCTTATAGTGCTTACCCTCAATGCCGAAGGTCAGCAGGTTGTAGAGCACCGGATCGGTGTGAATCAGGTTCATGAACATCATGGCCCGCTCGGGGTTCTTCGAGGTTCTGGAGATGGCGAGCATGGAGCCTTGCAGACTCTTGGTGCTGACCTGAACAGGCAGCAGCGTCTTGATGATCATCGGCTTCTCGGCGAGCCGGGTCCAGTCATTGGTGGAGGTCGGATTCATGTTGCCGTAGACGAACCAGGCTTTGCCGCTTTTGACCGCATCCTTCAGCTCGGTCTTATCTGTGGCGCCGTTCTTGTTGATATAGCCCGCTTCATACCAGCTGCGGATCAGCTTCAGCCGCTCCGTCATTGCTGGTGTGTCGTATTCGTTGAACACCTTCATGGTCTTGTAATCAAGCAGGGTCGGGATATCATTGCTGCCGTCTAAGTCCTCGCTGTCAGGATACGCAGTGAACCAGTGCAGGCTGTCGGTATGGTTCATGAACAGCGGAGAGAGGGCCGGCTCCTTCTCTTTAATCGTCTTCAGCATCGGTTCAATATCCTCCAGCTTCTGGAGGCTGTTCACATCGAAGCCGTATTTATCCACAATCGCCTTGTCAAAAGCGAACCCGACCGACTGCCCCAGCTCCTTCTCGGTTGGAACCGCATACAAATGTCCGTTGACGGTGGCTGCCTGCAGGTAAGCGGGATTAATCTGTGCCTTCGTCTCCTTGGCATAGGTGTCCAGCAGCTCCTCCAGCGGCAGATACGCCCCCTTCGCGGCGTTGGTCATGAAGTTCCAGGTATAGACCATATCGAACACCTCGCCGGACTGGATCATCAGATTGACCTTGTCGGCCGGTTTATCCCAGCTTAGCTGGTTGATCTTGAGGGTGGCGTTGATTTTATCCTTCAGGTAGGCGTTGATCTCCTGCTCTACGGACGCCACATCCTTATCCGGCCCGCCGGGCAGATACAGAGACAGCTCCACCGGAGCAAGCGCACCCGGCGCCTCCGTTCCAGCCGCTTCGGTTCCTGTCGCTTCCTTCGTTGCCGCCGGAGCTGTGGTGCTTTCCCCCGTTTTCTCTGTAGGCGCCGCTGTATTGCCATTGTTCCCCGCACATCCGGCCAGGGTGAATCCGGCTATCAGCACAAGCGACAGCAGCAGACCTGTGACTTTTTTACCTGCCATACTTTTTTCCTCCCCTTGATGGAACAGATATATGCTAATCGGTAGGTTCCGAGGTTAGCCTTTGATAGAGCCGAGCGTCAGTCCTTTGATGAAATACCGCTGGAAGAACGGATAGGCCAGCACAATCGGCCCGATGCCGATCAGCGCCATCGCCATACGGATCGTTTCCCCCGGCAATTTGGCCAGCTCGGTGGCCGAGCCTTGAATAAGTGCCCCGTTGCGGCTCAGGTAGTCTGCCTGGGAGATCATTTTGTACATGAGATATTGGAGGGAATAGAGGTCTGTGTCGGTAATGAAAATCATGCTGTTAAACCAGTCATTCCAGTAATGCAGCGTATTGAACAGCCCAATGGTCGCGAAGACCGGCAAAGACAGCGGGAAAACAATCCGGAAGAACGTCCTTAGCTCCCCTGCTCCGTCAATCGTAGAGGCTTCAATCAGCGCGGGCGGCACGCTCATCTGGAAGTACGTCTTCATAATCAGCACATTGAACGGGGACAGCAGCATCGGCACGACCAGTGCCCAGATCGAATTCTTGAGGTCCAGCACCTGGGTGTAGACCATATACCACGGCACCAGCCCGCCCCCGAAGAGCATAGTGAAGAAAATCAGGAAGGCGAACACCCCCCGGTACCGGAAATCGGCCCGCGAGATCGGATACGCATACAGGGAAGAGATGAACACACTGACCAGCGTTCCGGTGATGGTGACGAAGAACGAGATGCCGTAGGCCCGCAGCACCACGCTGTAATCCTTGAAGATATACGCGTAAGCCTCCAGGCTAAGCTTCTCCGGGATGAATTGATAGCCATTGCGGACGATGTAATCGTAATCGGTAATAGAGATCATGAAGACCAGTACAATCGGCAGCAGGCAGGCCAGGGACAGGATGATAAAAATAATATGGAGGAGAACGTTAGTGAAGCGGGATATTTCGTTATTAGCCACGGATTTCCACTCCTTCTACAGGGTACGTGCGCTGCCAGACTTTTAGCTAGAAAACCGCCTGATCCTTGTCAACCTTACGCACGATCCAGTTCGAGCCGAGGACCAGGAAAAAGCCGACCACCGATTGGTATAATCCGGCCGCTGCGGACATCCCCAGGTTACCCATGTTAATCAGCGCGTTATAGACGTAGGTGTCGATGACCAGTGTAGTCGGGTACAGCGCCCCGGAGTTCAGTGTGGTCTGGTAGAACAGCCCGAAGTCGGAGCGGAAGATGCCCCCGATCGCCAGAATCGTTGTAATAATAATGACCGGCCGGATGAGCGGAATCGTGATATGCAGGATCTGCTTCCACTTGCTGGCGCCGTCGATCAGGGCCGCTTCATAGTACTCGTTGTCAATGCCGATGATCGCCGCCAGATAGATGACACAGCCATAGCCCACCCCTTTCCAGAGATTAATCAGCGGCAGAATGAACGGCCAATACTTCGGCTCCGAATACCAGTTCAGCTCATCCAGCCCGAAGAGGGCGAAGACTCCTTTATTGATGAAACCGTATTCTACATTCAGAAAAGCGAACACCAGATAGCTCACCACCACCATCGACAGGAAGTAGGGGAAGAACATGATGCTCTGATAGAATTTGGCGGCCAACTTGTTCCTCAGCTCATTCAGGGCAACCGCGATGGATACGGCGAAGACCAGATTAAGCACAATGAACACAAAGTTGTAGAGCACCGTATTGCGCGTGATAATCCAGGCATCCGAGGTGGCGAAGAGGAATTTGAAGTTATCCAGCCCGACCCACGGACTGCCGAGAATCCCGTCCACATAGTTGATATTTTTGAACGCAATCACAATTCCGAACATCGGCAGATAGTTGTTGATCAGCAAAAATACTACGCCCGGCAGCAGCATCAGCAGCAGCACCTTATGCTTCAGCAGATGCTTCAGCCCGTGTCTCTTTTTCGTCCTCCGGCCTACCGGCAAGCTGCTGCTACCTGTACCCGCCACACTTCTCTTCGGCTTCATAACCATTGTCTTCCGCCTCCCGTGTTCCTTCAGCAGTCCCTCTCTTCCCTGACTTAAGTGTACCCGCAGGCGGCTCCATGCTAAATAAGGCCATCTATAATAAAAGTTCAAAATCCTACGGAGTTTGGAGTAAATTAGTTGGATAAACGTAGCTTGATTTGGATATTTTGGATCCCCGTCGGGTTTTAGTTGGATAAACGTCATTTAATTTCGCGTATTTCCCCTACTCTGCTATATTTGCTGAATTTTAAGTGCTGTTTCTCCAACTGCTTCCCTACAAGAAGGCTTCTGTCCATGAATAAGTGGTGAAAATCCAACTGCTTTCCGTACCAGAATCCATTTGCGGAAGGCAGTGAAGCCGAAGGGACAAAATGCAAAAAGGCGCTCCACGATGACCGCTGTGGAACGCTCTTTTAGCTGAAGCTTGTGGGTCTAAATTAGTCTGCAGCGGTTAAGTCAGTCTGTGCACAGACCATACAACACCTGAAGAGACACCTCCAAGATCTAACGGCACGGTTAATCCATCTGATACATAGAAGAGGCCGATGACATCGCCTGCACTCAGTTCGACTTCACCCGTTAGAGTGACTGTACCATTACCCAGGATCGTCCGCAGAGACAGCAGAAGCGCAATGTTAACATTCAGCAGCGGGAACAATCCGGTTACCAGATCCGTTACTGTCGGCGAGGTTCTCCGCACTACAAAAGCCGGATCAATTCCCGCTCCCAATGCAACGGAGATGGCAGCGGTAGTGCTGTAGTTAATGGTTGCCTCAAACGAATATCTGCCGGATACCGGAATCGTGTAGTTGCCTGTAGTCTCATTAAATGTCGCACTGTCATAGTAAGGCGAAGTTACAGTCCAACCCGTAAGCTGCGTACTGGTCGTGGCCGAGAACGTTGGCAGGAATGCGGAAAAACCTTCTGATGCGAAATTCGGGCCGGTCGCTCCGGTCACTCCCACGCCCGTTGCACCTGTCGCTCCGGTCACGCCTACTCCCGTTGCCCCGGTCGCTCCGGTCACGCCTGCTCCAGTCGCCCCGGTCGCTCCAGTCACTCCCACGCCTGTTGCCCCGGTTGCTCCGGTCGCTCCGGTCACTCCTACTCCCGTTGCACCGGTCGCTCCGGTCACTCCTACTCCCGTTGCCCCGGTTGCCCCGGTCACTCCTACTCCCGTTGCTCCGGTCACTCCTACGCCCGTTGCTCCGGTCGCACCGGTCACGCCTACGCCCGTTGCTCCGGTCGCCCCGGTCACGCCTACGCCCGTTGCACCGGTCGCCCCGGTCACGCCTACTCCCGTTGCACCGGTCGCTCCGGTCACTCCTGCGCCCGTTGCTCCGGTCGCCCCGGTCACTCCTACGCCCGTTGCCCCGGTCGCCCCGGTCACGCCTGCTCCAGTCGCCCCCGTCACGCCTGCTCCAGTTGCGCCTGTCGCTCCAGTCACTCCCACGCCCGTTGCACCGGTCGCTCCAGTCACTCCCACGCCCGTTGCTCCGGTCGCTCCGGTCACGCCTACTCCCGTTGCTCCTGTCGCTCCGGTCACTCCTACTCCCGTTGCACCGGTCGCTCCGGTCACTCCCACGCCCGTTGCTCCGGTCGCTCCGGTCACTCCTACTCCCGTTGCCCCGGTTGCCCCGGTCACGCCCACGCCCGTTGCCCCGGTCGCTCCGGTCACGCCCACGCCCGTTGCTCCGGTCGCCCCGGTCACGCCTACTCCCGTTGCTCCGGTCGCTCCGGTCTCTCCTACGCCCGTTGCACCTGTCGGGCCCGTCACGCCGGTCGCACCGGTCACCCCTGCACCGGTCGCTCCAGTCGCCCCCGTCACTCCTGCGCCAGTTGCGCCTGTCGGGCCCGTCATGCCGGTCGCACCGGTCACCCCTGCACCGGTCGCTCCAGTCGCCCCCGTCACTCCTGCGCCAGTTGCACCTGTCGGACCTGTCACGCCTGTCACGCCGGTCGCACCGGTCACCCCTGCTCCAGTCGCACCAGTCACTCCTGCGCCAGTTGCGCCTGTCGGGCCCGTCACTCCGGTCGCACCGGTCACCCCTGCCCCGGTCGCTCCAGTCGCCCCCGTCACCCCTGCGCCAGTTGCACCTGTCGGACCTGTCACGCCGGTCGCACCGGTCACCCCTGCTCCAGTCGCACCAGTCGGGCCCGTCAATCCGGTTGCTCCAGTTGGGCCTGTCACGCCTACGCCCACCGCCCCGGTCGCTCCGGTCACCCCTGCTCCAGTCGCGCCCGTTGCGCCTGTCGGGCCCGTCACGCCGGTCGCTCCAGTGGCCCCCGTTACACCAGTATCGCCCAGCAGTTCAGCCGAGACCAGCCGGTGGGCAGTGACGAGCTGGCCGGTGCTGCTCTTGCCCCATACGGAGATCTGAACCGGATCATCTACCGTAGCCGAAGTGGAGAAAATAAATTCAAAAGCATCCAGATCTGCATAATAAGTAGAAGTAATAGATTCATTGGCTGCTAAATTAAGTGATTGACTGACATACAGTACCCGCATGCCTCCCTGCATGTAATAGCCTTGTAAAGATACTGTAGAAGCTGCAACACTACTGCGGTTAACAATTCTGACCGTAACCTGTGTAGTGGGTCTTACTCCTCCAACTGCATTGTTTTCCAGTGGTCCTGTGGATAGTAGAGTCATTTCCCAGTCTCCTTTAACGACAGATTTGTATTGTCCTGATAGATTCTCCTTTCCTCACTTAATCTATCTTTTGACTACATAGAAGCTAGCAGCAGAAAGATGGATCAATATAGTAATATTCTGCGATTCCGGCACGGTGTGTGCAGTAGAGCTAGATTCCGGCAGGCATCCCATATAAATAGGAGACAACACAAAAGGGCCCTCTCCTCAGCCGCAATGGCCGGGAAAGGTCCCTGAATATAAGCCTATTCTATTCCCGTCCACTGTCCGAACGGCTCTGCAGGCTCTCCCCCACTAACGGGGCGCGGGGATCGAACTGCGGATAGATATATTCCTCACGCCGAAAAGAATACCCGGTAGCTGCGATGTCCAGCATCTGATTCAGCCGCTCACTCTCGCTGCCCAGTCCCTGGTCCAGCGGAATGTCCCCCGCGATGATCCGCAGATACAGCTGCATTCTTGGACCGTCGCCTGAATAACGCGGCTCCATGGATACCGTATTCGGATCATACTGGTCCATGATCTGCGGGGATAGCGGATAGATCGATTCTGCTGCGGTTGGATAGAATTCCCTGAAGTGGCGTAGCCCCCGTGAAGCGCCCGGCTTATCCATAATCCCGTCTGTCACCGGGAGGGCCAGCGCCTGCTGATACAGCATGCCCAGGAACTCCTTCGATTGAAGAAAACGCCAGACCTTCACCGCAGCCTCCCGGCTCTGCGCCGCACTGTTCACCACCAGCGGAGCTTGGGGGACCATCATCAGAGCCCCGGCACCGCGCCGTGACAGCTCCGCTGCCGGAGGGAGCGCCACTCCCCAGTCATCCTTAGGCATATACTCCTGCAGCTTGACATAATCTTTGCTGGTAACATACATCATGCCAATATTGCCGTCCGCGAACTGCCGGAGCGCACTGCTCAGCTTCAGCAGCGTCTCCCCCGGGTAGAGGCTGCCCTGCTGCTTCATCTCCCGTACCATTTGCAGCCAGGGGGCATACACACTCAGGTCATAACGGCCCGACCGGTAATCATACAGATAATAACCGCTGTAGGTATTCGATAGCTCCAGTCCGGCCTGGAGACTGGCCCGGCTATCCCCGGCGGGCAACGCGAAGCCGTATTTATTGACCAATGCTCCGGCCCGGCTGATCTGCAGGGCAGCCTGCTCCAGTGCAGCGAAGGTAAGCGGAGGCTGCTCCGGGTCAAGTCCGGCGGTCCGGAACAATTGTTTATTGTAGATCAGACGCACGGTATCAATACTGGAGGGCATGAAGTAGATTCCGCCCTTGAACAACGGGCCGGACGCGTACTTCCTGGCCCATACCGGAAAACGCAACAGCCATCCGGCATCCAGATCAGCAGACAGATTAGCAAGATACCCCTTGTTGACGTAAGTGGCCAGCCAGGCGTTATCGACACTGAACACATCCGGCCCCTGCCCGGAGGTCATCAGCATATTTAAGGTATCGTCGTAGGCGTCTGTAGCAAGGTTCATCACTACGATCTCAATCTGATCGGGATTCGTTTTATTATAATGGCTGATGGCATTCTTCACTTCCAGGTTCTCCGTCCAGTCAGACAGGGCGACCCTCACCCGGGTGGTCTGCGCCTCCGGCAGGGCCTTCTCGCCTTGAGTGAGGTCCGGCAGCAGCGGGCGGTCATAGACAAAAGTGTAGATAGCCAGCCCGCACCCTAAGATGGCAATAAGATAGAACAGTAACCTTTTCACACCGCACCTCCTGCGTTGACATCCTGACTTCACGCGTTTTACAATGTATACCAGTTATTGACTTGCTGAAGGAGGACTCCGATGAAGAAATATTACGATTCGTTGTCGAAGGCACTCTTCCTGTATAACTTCAGCATCCGCAGCCGGCTGATCCTCTACTTTCTCTTCCTCGTTCTTCTCCCGACCACGATCATCTCGGTCACCATCTATAACAAATCCGCCGGGATCATTACCCGGAATATGAATACATCGATTGAAAATAACTTCAATCTGGTTCAGGATAATCTGGCCCGGCGGTTCGAAGCCGCCAATCAATCCATGACCGCGTTGTACCTGAATTCTGAATTCGCGGACCTCATCTCCTCCAACCGGCCCGCAGACAGCACCGGAATCATTAATGAGCTGGCCGCCCTTAGCAAAATCCTTGAGGATTTCCCCGCGAACGGGACCTCCGGCAACAGCTTCGTCCCTATGCTCTATATGCTGAACCGGCCGGAATATACCCAATATAATTTCTCACGGCGTGTATTCAATATCGATCTTATTACCTTAAAGCCCTGGTATTTAAGCATTCCGGCCAAAGCCGATTTTGCCGTGGTGGGCCTTAGCTCACTGGATTCCAGATTCACCCTCAAATTCGCGAAGCGCCTGTTCGGTATCCGGCATGCACAGCTGCCCTATGTCGGACTGCTCACCCTTGATATTCCGGTAGCCGAATTCGGCACGCTGCTGGAGCATTATAAGCCTACCCCCGGCAGCAAGGTCTATATCGCAGACAGAGCCGGAACGATCGCCATCAGCCCCGAGCCGTCACTCATCGGCCAGAATATCGCCGCTCAGGATTATTACAGCAAGCTTAGCTTGACTATAGGCCCTGCTGACAGTACCAGCAACCCTCTCTCTCCAGACCACTCATCCGGACTGCATTCCTTCCGCCACTCTGTCGGCAGCGAGGAGATGCTCGTCTCGTACAAGACGCTGGAGAATACCGGCTGGACCATCCTGTCCTTCTCGCCTGTCCGTGAGCTGAATGGGGAGCTGGTCTCCTTCCGCCGGGTGATGTATGTCGTAATTGTCATCTGCATGCTCATCTCCTTTCTGATGGCCCTGCTGCTGTCCGAGAATATCTCCGCTCCGATCCGCAAGTTCATCCAGTCAATGTCGCATGCCGAGAGCGGGAACTTCAATATCCCCATCCGTTACCGGCGCAAGGACGAATTCTCCTATTTATTCAACCGCTACAACAAGCTGCTCCAGCAGATTAAGGCGCTGATCGACAAGCTCTACGTCACCGAGCTGCGCAAAAAGGAAGCCGAGCTGCAAATGCTCCAGGCCCAGATCAATCCGCATTTTCTCTACAATACCCTGGACTCCATTAACTGGATTGCCATTAACCACGATATTCCCGAGATCAGCAGCATGGTCACCTCGCTCTCGGATTTCTTCCGGTACAGCCTGAGCAAGGGCCGCAATATTATCCCGCTCCGCGATGAGCTGCGGCAGGTCGAGAGCTATCTGCAGATTCAGCAGTTCCGCTTCCAGGACCGGCTTCACTATGAGCTGGAGGAGACGGACCGGGCGCTCGCAGAGGAATGTCTGGTGGTGAAGCTTAGTCTCCAGCCGCTGGTGGAGAATGCCCTGATTCACGGCATCCAGCGGCGGCGGGGAACAGGCACGATCCGCATCCGGGTAGAGCAGACGCAGGAGCTGCTTAGTATCTCCGTGTTTGACGATGGAATAGGCGCCGATCCCGCACGGCTGAACCAGCTGCTGGCAGACCCGCAGCCGGGCAGCCAGTCTTACGGCATCCGCAATGTGCATATGCGGATCCGGCAGTTTTTTGGAGAGTCCTACGGCATCCGTTATTACGACAATACCGAAGACGGCTGCGGTCTGCTGGCTGTCATCCGGTTCCCGGTGGTCACTACTTGGAATGAGGTGAATGAAGATGTTAACGATGATCATAGCGGATGACGAGCCGTTTATCCGCAGCAGTCTGATCCGTGTGTTCGATTGGCAGGAAGAGTTCGGGATTGAGATTATCGGGGAAGCCTCGGACGGGCTGGAAGCCTACGAATTATGCCTGAAGCTCCAGCCGGACATCCTGTTCACCGACATTATGATGCCGCTAATGGGGGGGCTGGAGGTAGCAGAGAAGCTGCGGGAGGCGGGCTGCAGGGCCCGGATTATTATTATCAGCGGCGCCCAGGACTTCTCCTACGCCCGGGAGGCGCTGAAGGTGAACGCCGAGGGATATATTCTGAAGCCTGTCAAGCTGCCCGAGATCCGCAGTGTCTTCCGCCAGGCGGTGGCCAAGCTGACAGAGGAACGCGAGCAGCAGGTGGATCTGGAGCAGCTTAAGCAGCAGCTTCAAGACAGTATGCCGCTGCTGCGGGAGAAATTCCTCCAGAATCTGATTGCCGGCCTCTACCGCAGGGAGGAGGAGATCTGGCAGAAGATACAGTATTTCGCCCTGCCCTTCCAGCAGGGGACGCTTCTCAGCGTCTGTGTACTCCAGCTGGATGAATACCGGAGCGCGGTGGATAAATACTCGGAGGAGCATAAGCAGCTGCTCTACTTTTCCATCCAGAATATCATTCAGGAGAGCCTGGACAGCCACCCCTGCGCCATCAGCTTCGTAGCCAGCGAGAACGAATTCATTATGGTGATCTGCACCCCGCAGACACCTCCGTCCCACTCCATCTCCGGGACCTGCGAACAAATCATCGCTAATATTCAGAAGTATCTGCGGCTGGATGCCTCCGTCGGCATCGGGCGGGCTTGTCCGCTGGCGGGCCAGCTTGAGGATTCCTATAAGGATGCGCTGGCTGCGCTGGTGTACAAATTCTATACCGGGCCTGCCTCCGTCCTCTACATTAATGATATCCAGCCCGACACGGAGAAGCTGCAGAGCACCTTTATCTATAAACTCCAGGCCCGGCTGATGAATGAATTGAAGGCAGGACATACGGACACCGTCACCCGGCTGCTGGAGCAGCTGTTCAATGGACTGGCCGGTCCCAAGCATAGAATTGAATATGTGCAGAGTATCTGCGCAGAGATGATTTTCACCTCCGCCAGGGCCCTGTATGAGATAGATGAGGATATCGGGCAGGTGCTAAGCGACCGGATTAGCATCATGGATAAGCTGTACCAGCAGACCACGATCACCGGCCTTAAGGCGTATATGCTGTCGCTCCTGCATGACTTAAGCGCTTATGTAGCAGGCAAGAACACCTCCAGGAACAGCCGGATCGTCAGCAGCATCTGCACCATCGTTCAGGAGGGATACGCCTCGGAGCTGTCCGTGTCCAGGATTGCCGAGGAGGTGTTTCTGACACCTAACTACATCAGCCTGCTATTCAAGAAGGAGACCGGCAGAACCATTACCGACTATATCACCCAGATCCGCATAGGCAAGGCGAAGGAGCTGCTGCTGACCACGGACCTGAAGGTCATGGAGATCTCAGAGCGGGTCGGCTATGAGAATCCCCATTATTTCAGTACTGTTTTCAAAAAAACCACCGGCCTGCACCCGCTCAAGTTCCGTTCGGCCAAGGATTAGACCGCTGCCGCTCTAGCGGACAATATAGGATTTCGTACCTATTCTGGAGAAGATGGCCGTTTTTACATTCACTTTGGCGGAGATCGGCGGGCTCAGTCGTGAGTTGCCGAGAGAAGCAATATAGGCAAAATCCGGGTGAAGCCCCTCATCCGCCAGATAGGCAGACGTCCGGCTGCCCGGCACCCGCTCCCTGTTGAGCGAGGTTATCATCTGAGTGGCATTCTTAATCCCGAGCCCGTGTCCGTAGTAGGTGTCTCTGGACAACATAATCGCGTTCTCCCCCTGCCATTCCGGCTTAGCCGGATCATGGTCGGGATTCTTGAAATAGACCACATCGCCCGGCTGCAGCTCATTCCTGTTGAACGTGGTAATCAGCTTCAGATTGCTGTCATAGTTCCAGTCCCACAGGTACAGGCCGGTGAAATTACGGTTGAATGCCGCCTCTCCGATCATGTTGATGGTCGCTTTATAGAGAATCATCACCATCGCCATAGCACATTCAAAGGCATACAGCTGTCCATTCACAAAAATATCATTAATCGCCGCCGAAGGAGTGACATTTGCATTCAGCTCAAATCCACCGCCCCCTGTACGGGTCCAATACCTCGGATTGCAGCGGGAATTCTCGAAGGTCGAGAAATCTGTCCCCCCTACATTCATTGCCCGGGCTGCCGCAATAATCTCCCCCCGCATCCTGCTCTCAAATGCCGGATCTGCCGGAGCCGCGTATCCATACCCCATTCTGCTTCCCCCTTTCGTCTTCTTGCCATGAAATATAGGTTATTGTACGTGTCGGGCCTCCTATTGGTGCGGAGGAGTTTGCTTACTGCGCCAAAAGAACCGGCTTTTGCCGGCGCTCTCCTTCCTGGCCGCTGCCCGGTCCTATGGAAGAACGAATAAAAGGCGCTTCCCGGCAATCGGAGCGCCTTTTTCACGCTGGATAATACCCTTGCCCCCCGATCCTCAGCACCATAGATTTAGTTTCATTGACTGAAATATTATCAATGCTAAAATATAGGAACATACGTTCTTTATTTTTTGGAAAATGGTTGTAAAAAATACATTTCATTTCTCTTTATAGGGTAGGAGTACTCTCTTTTTAAAAAGGACGGGGGGCTTATATTGACAGATGATGACTTGAATCGTCGTTTTATCACGTATATGGCCAATCTCATATACTACAACTCTATCAATTATGACAAAAAAAGACGAATGAAGGACAGCCGATTTCCTCTGACTTTAGACAACGATGAAAACCTGGAGTCCATCTTACTTACCACTTATGATGCTGAATCTGTACCCCCAAATTTAAAAGATCACATTACGGATCACTCCCTTTATCAAGCTTATGAATCCTTATCAGTGCAGCAACAAAGGATTCTATCTTTTGCTTATGTACAAGCACTAAATGACAAGGAAATAGCCAGAATATTGGGAGTATCCCAACAAAATGTTTCGAAACACCGCTTAAAAGCCCTAACTAAATTGCGCAGCTTAATAACGGAAGGGGGATGAATGATGATGGAGGGTGACATCGCTACTTTCATTGCTAATTTAGGCTTCCCGATTGCAATTACTTTGTATCTGCTTATTCGTTTTGAAAAGAAAATATCTGATTTAAGCGAGGCTATCAATGCTTTAAAGAATGAAATACAAAAAAATGTAAAGCGGTGATTTTATGTTGGCCGAACTTTTAGTACAAGCACAGCAACACCATGATCAGGGGGCAACACTGCATATCCTAGAATCTTTCACACCAAAGATCAAAGCCTCCTTGCGACAAGTCCCCGCCGATCACCGGGAAGATTTGAAACAGGAACTCTATGTCAAAATGATTGAGGTTATACAGACCTTTGATATTAGTGAATTGAAATAAAATTTGGAGAGTGGTTGTAGAAAATGAGACTCATTTCTCTTTATATAATGAGACGCCGGTGATCTACAAAAAAAACATATTGGAGGTAATATTCATGGCAATTGGTGATCCATTAACTTCTAAATCTCAGCTTTACGGACGTGACAGTGTGGATTTGTTGGCCAGAACTCTTTGGGGAGAAACCCGAGGCGATTCAGATTCTCGTGTAAGTGTTGCTTATGTCATAAATAACCGTAAAAACAATACCACATACGGTGAATTTAAAAATCTTAACACGATTGAAGCAGTAGTGCTCAAACCATTTGCATTCAGTTGCTTTAACGAGGGCAATCCTAACTTGCCAGAATGTCTTGCTCCTAATAGAAGTAGTGCGGTCTGGACTAATATTGTTAATTTAGCCTCAAACCTAGGTAACTATACGAATGAAATCGGTAGCAAGTGTTTCTATTCTACTAACACCAGGTTTGCTGAACTAAGCTATACTTCTGGTGGAAAACTCTATTATAGTTTCCCAGGAGGAGGCACGGTTCAAGTCAGTTCCAAAGTCGTAGTCGGTAAACACACATTCTTTGATTATGTCGTTTAATTTAATCAACAAAAAAAGCTGACCACAGTTGGTCAGCTTTTTTTTATTTTTCAATTGGTTTAACTTCAATTTGATCAGCAAGAAATTCATTCTTGGCACTATCGAATTTGTATGTGATATTGAAATCACATACATATGTGGGAGACACACCTACAGATCCTCCAAGGTTCAATTTTATTTTTTGATTCTCCAATGAATAAATATATACTCCTCCAAAAGCAAGGCTATCTTGCTTGTAATCCGGTGCTGGATCAAATCCATAGTTGAAATCATATTCTTTTCCTTGTGATTTAACGGAAATCGCTAGTGTACCATCACCGTTTTTAGCAACATGCGTTTCAAGCTGATTCGCAACAATCTCTTCATAACCTTGGACTTTAATTTCGGATAGATCCTCGGCATTAACGACATGAATATCATAATTGTTTAATTCTGTTCCTCGCCCAGTCTGGATGATAATTACGGCTTCTTCTTTCCCATCGCCTGTAACATCCGTGTAAAATACCTGCGGGGCAGTTCCAGTATCCATAGGAATATTCCAAGGATAGTCTTTCTTATTACCGTTAATATCCAGTGTTATCCCATCAGTTTTTGTATAAAACTTTACTTTTTCATCTTCTGAAGACCCCAGCAACTTCACATCCTTATCTTGCACCGGCTGTGTCATAACTTGTTTACTAGGAGACTCACCCGAACCATTATTAACCGTTGCAGGTTTATCTGATCCACATCCTGAAAGCAAAACGACACTCAACACAATCAATACACCAAGCTCTTTTTTCAACCCTGAAAACTCCTTTCGTCTAATTATCTGAAATTATATCAGAGAAAATTAATCCATGAATAACATATAATTAACATTATTTAATATTTAAGTTAAATTTTTGTCATCCAATCAATTCCATGCGAAGTACCATACACCTAATTTTATCAATCTCACATACCATTATGTTATTATCTTTCCCCTCACAGCTACTCCTTTCCTATTTTTTACTTATTATACCATATATATTTTCCCCTTATTAGGTTTATCTATTTTTCTTTCCACAAACCTAAATAGGGGGAGCTTAGCCCAAGCTTAGCCCCCCCTCAAAATATTTAAAATTCAACCCATGAAGAATAGTCTATTATTGCAAAGTCAGGTTAGGATTCAAAGTAATCTCAAAGGCACGGCCCCAAATATAATCGGGATCATCGTATGGAAGTACTGCACTGGCGTATTCGGAGAAGACCCAACTGCCCCCGTTAATGTGCCGGATACTGCACGCCGGTTCAGCACTGCCGATCAGGAAGGCGCCCGTCCCGGCAAGCGTGGCCGTGTGTGTCTGCATCCGCTCTCTCAGCAGGGCCTCGAGATGAGCGTAATCCTCCGGGCTATTGAACAACAACATATTCTGATCTGTAAACGTTGCAACATTCTCATAGAGCGAATGGGCTCTGGAATATGTCCGGATCTCGCCAATCGCCAGCCTTTTGTAGAAGTAATCCTTCAGGAAGCGCTTGAACAGCAGCGAGCCGTGAGCGTTAACCGCAAGATCCAGCGCCGCCGCATCGGTCTCTGTAACGATATAAGCATACCGGGCCTGAGCCATGCCCAGTGCGAGGCCGATTTTGTTCCCCGGCGTATTCCAGCCGCTATATCCTAATAGCGCGCCAGTATGCCTGCTGCCCAGTAGAGCCTCAGTTATACTTGCATCTGCTGCACCTGCGCCGACACAATCAATCACTACCGAAGGGACGAGGCGGGAATCGTTATCTTCGATACGGTTAACCGCAGCCAGCACCTGATCCGCAGCAGTAATCGCGATAATCTCCACCTCACGGGCATCGCCTACCGCCTCACCCCCTACAATATCCAGATGGCGCAGGATGTTCTGATGCACATCCATATATTCATACGGACTCGTAAGGGTAGAGCCATGCGGTCCGAAATATTCAACGGTATACCTGGTTGTGGCTCCGTTCCGGTAGAGCTGATTCGCCATCCGCGCCAGTAAGGACTGTCCCAGTCCGTCTGCATCCGGGAGAATGACGGCCCGGTCCGGATTTTGCCCCTGGGTCCCGCCCAGCCATTCATTAATGCCTGCTTCCATATAGTGAATCTCGTTAATCTGCACGCCCTGGGTATTGGCATCATCCACACCGACTGCAAGGAAATCAATAGAGCCTTCCTGCGCCAGGACCTCCAGAATATAGCGGTTCGTCTTGAACTTATGCGCTCTGGTATTGTAATACTGCTCTTTATCAAAAGTAGCCGTACTGCCATAGTCGCCAGTCGGTGACAGGTTATATCCACTGAGAATATCTTCGAACTGTGTGAAGCTCCTGCGCGGCTGAAGCATGAAGTTGCGGGACTCCGTATAGGCCGCGAGGTCCAGCCCTTCCGCAAAAGAGGTGGTGGCCAGCCTCATAATCGTATCCATTACATACACCGGCTTGTCCGGGTAAGCTTGCTTCACTTCACGGATGACATCCAGCAAGTCTGTAATTGCAGCATCGTAAGCGGGATAAGCGCCCCCTACATCCGTACGCAGACGGCGGCTGCCAATCAGCCCCCCATAAGCGAGCATGTCCGCCGAGAGGATGAAGCCATCCACTGAAGCTGCATGATCCCGAATATATTGCCGGATCTTGGCGGTATCTCCGTAGGCTGGTGAGGAGGTGGTCAGCAGGGTTGTGCCTGATGCTGTCTTTTGCGAATCCAGGCGATTCTTAAGATCCGTTACATCCGGTGTGATCACATCAATGCCCGCCGATCTCCCCTGCACAATCACATCATCCAGATTAACAGGCCGATCATCCAATGGTACATATAGCACTTTCTTCATTGATGTCACGCTCCCTCTAGTTAGCAGATAGGCTCAGAACAGATGCCCTCACTATATAAGGTAATTTACACAGATGGATTACAACCAGAACTTAAAAAATAATAAAAAATATAAAAAGCCTACCCAGTTGAAAGGCAGACTCTCTATATTAATTCAGTATTATTCAGAAAAATTAATATACACGGAGGCATTATCAGCCGTTTTACTCCAAGTAACCTGCGCGCCAAGTGCTTCAGAGATAAATCTTAAATTCACAAAGAATATATTACTATCAGGTTCTAGAGAAGGAGCCTGAGTTAATACCACTTTACTTCCGTTCACAACCCCATCAAATGAATTATTTGTTAACTTAATTTTAATATCTCCTTTTGTCGCAGTAACTGTTTTAGTCGTGTTATCCCATTCTACAGTCATTCCATAGGCCTCGAAGATGGGGCGCATGGGAACAAGAGTTGTAACATTAGCGTAGATATCCAATTTTTCATTATTGATAAAAATACTTGGATGTTCTCTGGAAGATTTGACACTAGCTACACTACCAGAGGGAGCTGCTGAAGCAAATATACTATTCACTCCAATGCTCATTGAGATCACTGCGACACTAAGAAATACGCTCACTATTTTTCTCATAATAGCCTCCACTTAATCATATACGATGCAAGAATATTCTTTATCCAATTGTGCTCATTTATAGCTTAGAATAATAAAAATTAATGTAAAAGGAGAGTCATTATGGCATTAGAATTCAAGGTCAATGAACAGCTGCTGCCTGAGCAAATGGCTGAGGTGTTTAGATTATCGGGGCTAAAGCGCCCTCACAACGATCTAGACCGTATGGAGAAAATGGTTGATCAGGCCGATATCATCATTAGCTGCTGGGACGGTGAGCGTGTAGTAGGCTTAGCACGGGCCATCACCGACTATTGCTACTGCTGTTATCTGTCGGATCTGGCCGTAATTAAGGAGTATCAGAAGCAGAATATAGGCAAAGACCTGGTGCAGCTGCTTCAGGAGACATTAGGAGATCAGGTGTCCATCGTGCTGCTGTCTTCCGAGGAAGCTCTATCGTTCTATCCTCAAATCGGCTTTGAAGCGGCTACCAATGCCTTTCGGATCGCCCGAAAACATTAGCTACTCTTTGGACCCGGCAGCCTCCTGGAACCATAGATTTACCTGCGCGGTCTCCTCGGTCAGAAGATCCAGGTAGATGGAGGTACGGTAGTCGGTCTCCTTGAGGCTCCTGCCTGTAATCTCGGTGATCCGGTTCAGGCGGTACATTAAGGTATTGGTATGAATATGCAGAAAAGCGGCCGATCCCTTCAAATTCCCGTCCAGCGACAAATATACGGCGAGGGTTTTCAGGAGATCGCTCTTATGCTCACGGTCATGCTCCTTCAGCGGATAGAGCAGCAAGCTCCGGCGGGGGCGGCTCCGTTTCTGTTCCAGAATCGCCGGAAGGTACGCCCAGAACCCGATCTCTTCATAGAGCAGCAGCTCACGGGTATGATAAGGCAGCAGCTTCTTCAACTCCAGAATCTGCAGCGCTTCGCGGTACGCTTCAGCGGCGGAGGTATATTCGCGGTATTCAGGGCTGCACCCTGCCGTAAGCCTGCCGCCTTCGCTCTGGCCCAGCTCCCCGAGCAGCTTGTGCAGGAACGAAGACAGACGTCCGGTCCCTTCCACCGGAAATATAAAGGAGAAAAGAATAATTAGCCGGTTCTGCTCGGCGGTCTGAAAAAGCAGCCGCTGCCCGGTATAGGTAGCCATCACCCTGCGGAATTTCTGCAAAAAATGCTCATCCACCGGCCTGCTGCTCTCCAGCACCCCGATATAATAACGCTCCGGCAGCAGAATCGCCCCGGCCTCTGCCTCCTGGCGGATTCGCGGCTCACTCTCATAATGCGAGGTCAGCAGCTTCCAAAAGAAGTCCTCGAACGTCTTCTCCTGCTTCGTCTTCCAGCCGCGCTGCTTCAGCAGATGACGTCCGGCAATCCCGGCAGCCTTCTCCACGATACGCTCCGCATGCCCTTCGGTAAGATTCCCCCGGTCTACCACCCAGATATAGCCCAGAATCTCCTGCTGGTGCTTGATGCACATCGCCAGCCGCGGGCCAAGCCCGACCTCCATTACCGCAGGGATGCGGATTGGATGAATGCTGCTCTCCAGCTCATGCATAACTCCCTTTTTGCGTAGACCGATAATGACCGTGCTGGGCACCTTTTTGCCAATGATGGTCGAGATCCGCGCCGGATCACTCTCCGTCTGATGGGAGCTGTACCCGATCACATGATGATTGCTGTCCTCAATCGTAACCTGGGACTGGAGCGATTCGCTGAGCGTATCCGCCAGGGATTCCATACTGTCAAAAAAACGGTCAAATGATGGCTCTGCTTCTGTCAATGTTCCCACCCCAACCCCAAGAATAGCCGAAGCTTATATAAGTGATTACATTATATTACAGCGCCTGGCAGTTGCCTATAGGAATAAAACAGATTTCAGTAGAAAACCTGACATATCATGAAGAATTTGCGTCAAAAGCAAAATAACGTGGAGCGATAGCTTACATGGGGCGGGTGTCAGACGCGCTCGACCCCCGCTGGCCCATTGTGTTCGGTTTTTCGCCTACATCCGCCTGGTCCACTCGCCAAAAAAAAGCCCGGTGATTGCTCACCGGACTCTGACACACATTCTTCTGTTTACTCCCCCACCACACATCAGATCAGCGTGAACTCCTGCTCTACAGCAGCTTCAACCGTGAAGTACTCTTCTCCAAGCGCCTCGGCTACGGCCTGGCAGGTGATTTTGCCGTTGGCTACGTTGACGCCGCTCTTCAGACCGGCATTGTCTTCGATGGCCTGGAATACGCCTTTGTTGGCAATTTGCAGGGCGTACGGAACGGTGACGTTGGTTAGAGCGATGGTCGAGGTTTTGGCCACTGCGCCCGGCATATTGGCTACGGAATAGTGCAGAACCCCATGATTCTCAAAGACAGGGTTATCATGCGTGGTCACCCGGTCAATCGTCTCCACAATCCCGCCCTGGTCAATCGCCACATCGACAATGACGGAACCTGGCTTCATCGTCTGCACCATCGCTTCCGTTACCAGCTTAGGCGCCTTCGCGCCTGGAATCAGCACAGCCCCTACCAGCAGATCTGCTTCAGCAACAGCCTTGGCGATGTTGTACGGATTGGAGATTAGGGTGCTGATCTGTGCGCCGAAAATATCGTCAAGCTGGCGGAGCCGGTCTGCGCTCAGGTCGATAATCGTTACCTCAGCGCCGAGGCCAATGGCCATCTTGGCTGCATTGGTGCCGACGACACCTCCGCCGATGATGCTGACCTTGCCGCGGCTTACGCCGGGAACCCCGGAGAGCAGGATGCCCTGTCCGCCGTAGTTCTTTTGCAGGAATTGTGCGCCCAGTTGTACAGCCATCCGTCCGGCTACCTCGCTCATCGGGGTGAGCAGCGGCAAGGTACGTCCATCCACTACCGTCTCGTAGCCGATAGCGAATACGCCTTTGTCTTTGAGGGCAGCAGCAAGCGCCGGCTCTGGAGCCAGATGCAGATATGTGAAGAGAATCAGGCCCGGACGGAAGTAACCGTATTCGCTGGCCAGCGGCTCTTTTACCTTCATTACCATTTCAGCGGCGGCCCACACTGCGGCGGCTTCTGCCACCAATTCAGCACCGGCTGCGGCATACTCTTCATTCTGGAATCCGCTGCCTACACCCGCTCCTGCTTCCACCAGCACCTTGTGGCCCTCTGCGGTCAGGCTGACAACACCCGCCGGGGTGATCGCTACCCGGTTTTCGTTGTTTTTGATCTCTTTCGGTACGCCAATAATCATCTTTCATCGCTCCTGTCAGTTAGGGTTCTCTTATGTGAAGAATCATAACATACAGGCCGGAGCTGCATTTTGGGTAAAAAGAAAAACATGATCTGACATGATTGTGTTTTTACACAATGGACTTGAAACGCCGCACCAGCTGCTCCCGGAATAGAACGTTTCCCTGCACTATTGCCGCCCTAGCCTTAATCCGGGGAGATATTATAAAGTTATGTTCCATATTCTCCTGTTATTTGTTCCTTCTGACGCTTCCGGCCATCTGCTATTCTTGAATTGCAAGCTTATACAGTACACACAGGGAGGTTGTCGCTTTTGAACAAGAGCCGTGTTATTGCCGGAATCACTTCGCTCGTTCTGATCATGGGCCTGGCCGCAGGCTGCGGGAACAGCAGCAATTCATCTTCAGCGGACAATGGAAGCTCTGCCACAGGTAAGAATACACCGGTAACGCTCAAAATGTGGGGCGGTGTCCCCCCGGAATCCGGTCCGCAGCAGGTGGTGGACAACTGGAACAAGGAGCACCCCGATATTCAGGTGGAATATGTACGCTATGTCAATGACGACGACGGCAATCTGAAGCTGGATACGGCGATGATTACCGGCCAGGATGTGGATTTGTTCGTGAACTATACAATCTCCCATGCCGCCAAGCGGGTGGAATCGGGACTGGCCCTGGACCTCAGCGGCTTCACCGATTACAACATTGAAGAGAAGATGGGCGCGGATACTGCGAGCTGGAAGATTGACGGCAAGTTCTACGGCGTTCCGACAACCAAGAGCCCGTTCTTCATCGCCCTGAACAAAGACGCCCTCGATAAGGCAGGCCTGCCGGTTCCGAAGGAATGGACCTGGAATGAGCTGCGCGAGTATGCGAAGAAGCTGAAGAACGGGGATTCGTACGGTTTTATTCAAAATATGGAGCCCTTCGTGGACCCCATCGACTCCGTGCTGTCCCAGGAGGGCTACACTAAGCCGGACGGCACCTCCAATCTCGATCATCCGCTGGTCAGACAATGGCTGGAGACGCTGAACGGGATGATGCAGGACGATAAGACCACACCGCCGCTCGGCGAGCAATTGACTTCCAAGATGCCGGTGGAGCAGGTGTTCCTCAGCGGAGAGGTGCCGATGCTCAATATCGGGGCGTGGCTGCTGCGCAGCTCGAATAACTTCACCGACTTCCCGCGTGATTTCAAAATCGCTTTCGCTCCGGTACCCCGGCTTGCTGAATCCGCCAGTGATTACGTGACCCGCGGGGGCCTCGGCGATTACATCTCCATTAACGCCAAGTCCAAGAAGCAGGAAGCGGCCTGGGAGTTCCTGAAGTGGTATTCCGATGGCGGCATGTCCCCGATGGCAGCGGGTGGCAGACTCCCGGCCTCCAAGGATGCCAAGCAGGAGGATGCGCTCAAGAGCCTCATCGGCGACAAAAGTGACTCCTACGATCTGGACTCCCTGATGTACGTCATGTTCGACAATAAGACGCCAACCTATGTCCGCAGCCTGCCGCAAGAGGTAATGGACCTGCGCTCACAGGAGTACGAGAAGTACTTCCTCGGCTCGCAGTCGCTTGACCAGACCGTGCAGGCCATGGCAGCGCGGCATAACGAGTATTTGAAGCAGAAGAAGTAGCGGCTTGGGTGGAGCCAGCGGAGATAGAGAAGAAATAGAGAAGTATCGTGCATCATACAGGAGGCTTGCCATGGGAATCATGGCGCCTCTCTTTCTTTTGTCTTACCCTATCAGGAACAGACTATGCCTTGAATGAACGCGGGTTCTTGCGGACTGGGATGCGCTTATTTTGGCAAATTCGGCTATTCTGGAGGCTACACGGACTCAGATGCGCTTAATTACCATTTTTCGCTTCATTTCCGGTTACCTGGAGTGATATAACGGCCTCTGAGTCCGCCTGCCAGCAGAAAGTTGACTTTTTCGCCAAATAAGAGCCTCTGAGTCCGTCGGTCCACAGTAGGAGGAATAGTAGCGGCGGGCACGATGATTGAGGCCAGGAAATACCCGACATACTCCAGGAGGTCCCTTGACAAGGCGGGGCGGATAACCATCCGCTCCGTCTTTCTTGTCCCTCTGTCAAGCAGCCCGGATAGAACAAAACTATGCATTTCCGCCATCCTCCCCTGTCCGCTGGAACAAAACCATGCAATTTAAAATATCGACAATCCGGCGGAGGGATTATGCTATAATCTAGCATATCAACCGTCCCTAAGCGGGCAGGTTCAGTCAGGCTTGGAGGTGCTTCCCTGTGTCACAGCTGCTGCGTGTGCTGATTCCCCAGAAGTTGAAATACCGCCTGTTCACCGCCTTTGTGTGTCTGATTCTGCTGCCGTTCGGCGCGCTGAATATCTATAACTATCAGCGCATTGAGACGCTGGTCCAGAAGAAAATCAGCCAGCAGAGCCACTATCAGCTGGAGCAGATGTACCGCACGCTGGAGGACCAGATCAGCATTGCCTTCAAGACGCTGCTGTTCCTAAAGCAGGATGACACCGTGAAGTCTGTACTGCTCCATCCTGAACAGCGTAATGAGCTAGAGAATAAGCGGCTGATGGAGAATATTTTCAAGAACCTGAACAACAGCTTCTTCCTGTATAATCCTTCGGTCTACTTCATGATTCTGGACTTTTCTGAAAGCGCATACACCTCTTACCCGCCCAAGGATTCACTGGTCTATTCGGATCTGCGGGGAAATCCCGGGTTCGACAGAGGGCAGATGAACAACAGCTCTTATCACTGGGTGCCTAATGATACTAACTACGTTCTGCGTGATGTCTCTACCAGCGCCTATCTTCTATCCTTATACGCGTATCTGGAGGATGCCCGGAACCAGCCGTATGGCATGGCCCGGATCAGCATTGATTATACGTACTGGCTGCGCTCCATCCACAAGCAGTCCGATCTGGAGCAGCAGTATTTCCTGATTACCCGCTCGGGCGAGGATATCTCCCAGTCGGTTCCGGGCAGCCAGTTGTCCGACAAGGTGAAGGCAGGCTTTGCCGGACAGCCGGGACAGCAGTATTTTATCGATAAAGACTCGAACGCCTTGATTAACTATATCTATGTGGAGTCGCTGGACTGGTATATCGTCAACCGAATTCCGCTGTCTGTGCTGTTCGTGGAGATCGAGGGGCTGAAGCAGCAGTACTTCCTTACGTTCCTGGTGCTGACGAGCATCTTCCTGATGATGACCTTCGTGATTGCTACGACCATTACGCGGCCCTTGTCCCATCTGCAGAACAAGATGAAGGCGGCGGTGCAGAAAAACCTGAAGATCCGCCTGCCGGAGCACAAATTCAGCGGCGAGATCCTGGAGCTGACCCGGACCTTCAATACGATGCTGGACGACACCAACCTGCTGATCCAGAAGCTGAAGGCGGAGGAGCGGCAGAAGGAGGCGGTGCATTTTCAGATGCTGCTGGCCCAGACGAATCCCCACTTCCTGCTCAACACGCTGAATACGATCAAATGGATCGCCATCCGTGAGCAGAACGAGGATATTACGAACATGACCCTGTCGCTCGGCAAGCTGCTGGAGGCCAGTCTGAACACCGATAAGGATCTGATCCATCTAAAAGATGAAATCGAGCTGGTTGAGGCCTATGTCCATATTCAGCAGGTCCGGTACGCGCACAAATTCGACTGTACGTTCACGTATGACGAGGACATTCTGTATGCTCTGGTGCCGAAGCTCAGCCTTCAGCCGCTGGTGGAGAACGCCATCATTCACGGAATCAGCAGACTGCCCGGCCACGGCCTTATTGAGCTGAACGTCCACCGCGAAGAGAACCGGCTGGTCGTAGAGATCCGGGACAACGGCGTAGGCATGGAGCAGGGCGGCGGCCCCAAGGCTCCGCGCAAGCGTCCGGGCATCGGACTGAGTAACATTCAGGAGCGGCTGCGGCTGTTGTTCCGGGAAGAGGGACAGCTTGAGGTGCTCTCAACCAGCGAAGGCGTTACGGTCCGCTTGACGCTGCCGCTGCTAATGTCCACACCTTACGGCAACGAACATCCGGCTTGAGGCGCATAACTACGGGAGGGATTACACATGTGGAAGGTACTGCTTGTGGAGGATGAGGTATTCGTACGGGAAAGTGTGCGCGAGATTATCGCCTGGGAGGAGCTTGGCTTCACGGTCAGCGGAGAAGCGGGCAACGGGGCTGAGGCGCTGGAGATAATCCGCGGGGATACGCCCAATCTGGTGATTTCGGATATTGTCATGCCGGAGATGGATGGCGTCGAGCTGCTGCGCAGAACCCGTGAGGAAGGATTTGATTCCCGCTTCGTCATGCTGACCTGCATGAATGATTTCGAGAATGTGCGGCAGGCCATGGAATACGGGGCATCCAATTATATTCTGAAGCTGTCGATGAGCGTAAATTCACTCCGGGACACACTGCGCAAGATCAGCGGGGAGCTGGAGAAGAACCGCAAGGCAGAGCCGGATATGCCTAAGGAGTCTCCCCCGCCCCCGCCGGCCCATGAGGAGATTACTAGCCACCCGGAGATCCAGAAGATTCTTCACTACCTGCACGAACACTACGCTGAGGATATTACGGTGAAGTCGATGTCGCAGTATGTTATGATGGCCGAGAATTATGTCAGCACCCTGTTCAAAAAGAAAACCGGCCACACCCTGATCCACTATCTGCACCGTGTACGGGTAGACCAGGCGATCCGGCTTCTGACCGATTCCGACCTGCCGGTCTATGAGATCGGTAACCGGGTCGGCTTCGTGAGCGACAACTACTTCATCAAGATTTTCAAGCGCCTGACCGCGCAGACGCCCAGCCAGTACAGGCATCAGCACCGGGAGAAGCCGGATCGCTTAAGCTTATAGCCTGCTTTTCAGATAACGATCATAGTATTGCTCCAGCGGCATTCCTTCCGGGAATGCCGCTATTCTTGCTGGCCGGAACATGGATAGAACATATCTAAGACCGAAGCGCCTGCCGCCGCCTGCGTAATTGTATATTTCTGTGCCATGAAGTGGTTGGTTTTGTTCCTTAACCCTCACGGGAACGCTTGCTATGCTTGTAATGTACTTATTAAGACCTAAAGGAGTGGGGCTATTGTGAAAGCAACCTGGATGCGACGCCAGCAGCTGCTGGGCTATCTGTTTATCGGGCCCAATATGATTGGCGTGATACTATTTTTTATCATACCGGCTATGTATTCGTTCTATCTCATGTTTACAGACTACAAGTTTATGAGTCCCCATACCAAGTTCATCGGGCTGGCCAATATCCGGCGGATGCTGGGGGATGAGGTCTTCTATATTGCCATTAAGAACACGCTGCTGTTCCTGCTCTCTGTTCCTGTATCCATTGGGCTGGCGTTCCTGGTGGCTGTCATTCTGAACCGTTCCGTGTATCTCAAAAAGCTGCTGCGTGCCTTGTACTTCATGCCCTACATTACCAGCGGCGTAGCCGTAGCCTTCGTCTGGATGCTGCTGTTCCACCCGAATAACGGGCCGATTAACGGCATTCTCCGCTCTATGGGCATCGAGAACCCTCCCGGTTGGCTGTCCACGATGGATACGTCCATGTATGCGATTGATATCATCTGGATCTGGTTCATGCTCGGCTATAACATGATCATCTACCTCGCCGCCTTGCAGGAGGTGTCCGGCGAGCTGCTGGAGGCAGCCACCATCGACGGTGCCCGCACCTGGCAGACGGTCCGCAGCATCCTGTGGCCGCTGGTGAGTCCCACTACTTTTCTGCTGCTGATTACCGGTCTGATCATGTCGATCAAGCAGTTCGGCATCATCCAGGCGATTACGCAGGGCGGGCCCGGGAACAGCACCACCGTATTATCCCTGTTCATCTATCAGAATGCCTTCCGCTATTACGAGATGGGCTATGCGTCAGCGGTCTCCTGGGCCCTGTTCCTGATCATTCTGATCTTCACCGTGGTTCAATGGCTGGGCCAGAAACGCTGGGTTCACTACTAAGGAGCTGAGAATATGAATAAAGCCGCCGTTACCAAAATCATCGCCACATTAATCATGCTGTTCTTCAGCATCGTCATGATTGTGCCCTTCCTCTGGATGATCAGCACCTCCTTCAAAACCCCTGCGGAAGTATTCCGCTATCCGATCCAGTGGATTCCGGACCACTTCAACTGGAGTCATCATATTAAAGTCTGGTCCGGCCAGGGCAGCTTCGTGCCTTATTATCTGAATTCCCTTAAAGTCGCTGTGCTCAGTACCATCGGCGCGGTCTCTCTGTCCGCCTTGGCGGCTTACGGCTTTGCCCGGATTGAATTCAAGGGACGCAACACTATGTTCCTGGTCTATCTGTCGATGATGATGGTTCCTCCGCAGGTGCTGTTCGTGCCCAAGTTCATCATGTTCGACTGGGCCGGCATCTATAACACCCACTGGGCGCTGATTCTGCCCGGCATGTTCACCATCTTCGGCGTATTCATGATGCGGCAGTTCTTCCTCTCCGTGCCCTACGAAATCTCGGAGGCTGCCTTCATCGACGGTGCCGGCCATTTCCGTATCTTCTCGCGGATTATCCTGCCGATGGCCAAGCCCTCGCTGGCGACACTGGCGATCATCGACTTCTCCTGGCACTGGAACGATTATGAGAACGCGCTCGTCTTCCTGATCGACCAGGATCTGTTCACCGTTCCGCTCGGGCTGCAGAACTTCATCCTGGAGAACAATGTCGATTACAACGGCATGATGGCCGCCGCAACGGCCGGTATCATCCCGATGATTCTCGTCTTCCTGCTCGGCCAGAAATATATCATTGAAGGAGTGGCCAGCTCGGCGGTGAAGGGGTGACAGTGCGGGGAACTAGGCAGTATTGCCGCATCAGCTTAAAACATGTGAAAATTACTTTTAACTCATCGCTTGCTAGGGTTGCCATGCCTGATCGTGCCTGATTAAGGTGCGAGGGTAGGCTTAAGTGCAGTCTGTACAACTAAAATGCGGGATGTGCCGCCAAATCTCTGTTTAGATGTATTTCGTACAATTAAAATACCTCTATATCTGGATTTTCGCCCATTCGGGCAAATATAGTTGTACAGAATACAATTAGACGAAGAATACCTTCGGGCGCACTGTTTTTAGTTGGTCAAGTAGGCGGGGCCTCTCCATCGTGGATTGTGCCCCTACCCCTCACAGATCCGTACGTGCGCAATTCACGCATACGGCTCTTCACC
>NZ_JAGGLV010000013.1 GCF_017874735.1 Paenibacillus silagei | reverse complement strand
GCTTGCTCACAACCTGCTGAAGCAAGCAGCGAATGACCAGAAACGCAAGGGAGCGATCCTCCAATAACGGAGAATCGCTCCCTTTCTTACAAATTAATCCTTTAAGAAGGCATGGAATTTTTCCCCACCAGTAGAGTATCTACTTTTGGGACAGCCCCGTTCCTTGTTCTGTACTTTAGGCATAGTCATGCTCTATGGCTGGATTCCCTGCTATCCGCTCCGCCTTTAGTTCAGCTTCCAGAGCGCAGGAGTGACATTCGGCTCCCAGCCGGCCAGAGAGGTATGCGCCTGCAGGCAGGTGTAGGATTGCCCGCTGTAAGTTACGATATTGCCGACACTATAAGCGGTGCCCGCTTTCCAGGCAGTAGCGCCTGGGGTAGCCGAAGGGACTGGCGTCACTACAGGAGTAGAGGTTGGCGCTACTGTCGGCGTAGCCGAAGGGCTTACTGTCGGGAGTGGCGTAGCTGTCGGCTGCGGAGTAGCGTTACCGCAGGTTCCGGTCACCCGCCACACCCCGAAAGCTCCGCTAAGATCCGGCCGGTCCCCTTGCGTCCACCACTGGGCCTGATAGATCAGCCCTCCATAGGAGACCTGCTGCCCCTGTGTGTAGACAGCGGTGGAACTCCACGCAGTGGCCGTGCATTGACCTGGTGTCGCAGTCGGCGTAGCTGTTGCGGTCGGCGTGGCCGATGGCTTCACCGTTGCGGTTGGTGTCACTGTTGCCATAGGTGTTGCTGACGGCTTCACTGTCGCGGTCGGCGTAGCTGTTGCGGTCGGCGTGGCCGATGGCTTCACCGTTGCGGTCGGCACCGGCGTAGCCGTTGGTGTGACCACTCCGCCGCCCAGCTCTGCGCTGAGCTTGGTCTGCAGCGTCTTATTGCGGTCCCCGCTGGTCTCCCAGAACATGGCTCCGGCCAGACCCTTGGTTTTCAGGTAGCTGGCTTTGAAGCCGATGGATTCAGCATCATCATAGCTGATGAAGGTCTGGTTGGACGGGTTGTAGAGATAGGGAACCTTGGAGGTGTTGTTCCAGTAACGGGTGTAGCCGTTCTTATTGATATAATTGGCTTCAAGATCACTGAAATCGTAGTTGCCCTTCTCCCAGGTTCCGGTCTGGGAGATCCCGGCAGATACCTGATACTGCCCGTTCCCCGCAGCAGGGGCCCCGCCCCAGCCCCGGCCGTAGAAAGGCATGCCGAGCACCAGCTTATTAGCCGGTACGCCTGCACTCAGATAGCTGGTCACCGCCTTGTCGATATTATAGTTCGCTGGCTCGGTCAGCCCTGACGATGCGGCTGCCGGGTCATAATACAGCGGCGCATTGTGGCCGGTAGTAGGGTTCCAGCTGCCGTTGAAGTCGTAGGTCATAATGTTGATCCAGTCCACCACAGAGGCGATTCCGCTAAGATTGTTATTCTGGATGTAGGTCGGTCCGGCACCGGAAGCGATGGTCAGCAGATACGTTTTGCCGTCGGCAGCTCCTGCGGCATTCAGCTTCTCCCGGATCTTTTGGAGCAGCAGGATGTAGTTCTGCTTATCCTCGGGGCGGTAGCTGTTGCCCGCAAGTCCCCCGCTGACCGGGTATTCCCAGTCCAGATCGACACCGTCCATCTTGTATTTGCGGATGAAATCGACGGAGGAATTGGCGAACACCTCACGGCTTGCCGCCGTGGCAGCCACATCCGAGAAGCGGTTGGACCAGGTCCAGCCCCCGACAGAGATCATCGTCTTCAGATTCGGATTCTTCTCCTTCAGCTTCCAGAGCTGCTTCAGATTCCCCTTGATCGGGTCATCCCATTTATCATCGCCGAAGCTTTTCTGGGCATCGATCCAGGGATCGCCCAGCACTACGGTGC
The DNA here is from genome assembly GCF_017874735.1 of Paenibacillus silagei. Classification (GTDB taxonomy): domain Bacteria; phylum Bacillota; class Bacilli; order Paenibacillales; family Paenibacillaceae; genus Paenibacillus_AQ; species Paenibacillus_AQ silagei. The sequence goes on along the minus strand of NZ_JAGGLV010000013.1, from coordinate 213,831 downwards.
CATTGGGAACGCTGATCGCCTGTCCCTGCTCGTTCTGGCAGGACCAGGTGACCGGATTCGGCCCGGTCGGGTCGGGATTGCCGTGTATTCCGTTCCAGCAAATGTCGGCAAAGGCATAGTTGATGACATTCATTTTACCAGGATCGATATCCGTTACATTATAAGCCCGCCCGTAGGCGGCCCATGAAGCATAGTAGCCGACAATCTTGTAGTCTCCGGCTGCCTGAACAGTTCTGCTGTTTGCACCAAAAGCCGAAAAAAGAGTAAGGAAAAGGACTGCCGCCAAGCCAAGCACAAAGGATTTGCTTTTGATAAAGGCCATTTCGTGATTACCTCCCCGGTTCAATGCGTAACCTGTAAGCCTGCTTCATGGACATCCATGCGTCTTTGCCATCAAGGATATTAAGTGACCGTTCTTCCCTTGCCGCGAATGAGAAAGCTCAGCGTTCACCTCCCGGACCCGATTGGCCTTGACCTTCACCCTGTGAAACTATTAAACTCCTGGCAATCTGACTGGTAGAATAGTGAAATACAGCTCAAAAAAAGCGCAGTTCAGCAGCATACGGATCACTCGCTCCGCTACGGCCTACGTTGTTGTTTGGTACAGGGCAGGGTGGGTGGATTGCGACGATTTGCGGAAGGATGCAGGATCTGCGAAGGGGTGAAGTCAACTCTTATTCTCATACAAAGCCGGAGGATATGCTAGGGATAAATTTCCATAATCAGGGGGGATTATTATCTAAAAAAACAGAAGCAGCCCCGAGCATATTCTGCTTACGGGCTGCTTCCAAGATTCCAACTCTTCTATTTACCGCCGCTCTGCGCAGCAGCAAGCTTCTCGGTCAGACGCCGCAGCGCCGTCCCGCGGTGGCTGATCGACTGCTTCTCCTCAAGCGTCAGCTCAGCCATCGTCTTCTCGTATTCCGGGAGATAGAACAGCGGGTCATAACCGAAACCGCCGGCACCCGCAGGCTCCGAGGTAATCCAGCCTTCGACCGTACCCTCAGCCGTCCATTCCCGGCCGTCCGCTGGATCATAGAGCGACAGGGCACAGACGAACCGGGCAGGACTCAGCAGCGGCTGTCCGGTATCCTCCCCCTGCTTCAGCCGCTCCAGCTCGCTCATCAGCTTCAGGTTATTCGCCTCATCATCCGCCGCCTCGCCGGCATAACGGGCCGAGTATACGCCGGGGCTTCCGTCCAGCGCCTCTACACAGAGACCGGAATCGTCTGCCAGCACCGGCAATCCAAGAGCGTCCCCTACAGCGCGGGATTTCTTGAAGGCATTCTCGGCAAAAGTGGCCCCGTCCTCGACCACATCCGGCAGATCCGGGTAGTCATACATGCTTTTGACCGTAAGTCCCAAGGGAGCAAAGGCATGCTGGAACTCCCGCACCTTGCCTTTGTTCTTCGTCGCGACAATCAGAATTCCGCTGCCGGACTTCATCCTACACCTCTTGACCGGGCTGGCCGGCAGGGATTTTGAGCGCGATGGCGCCAAGGACTTCTTTTTGCACAGCGATCAGCTCGTAGATCCCCTTCTCTCCGAGACCCAGCAGCTGGTCCAGCTCCTGGCGGGTGAACGGGCGCTCTTCGCCCGTGCCCTGAACCTCAACGAAAGCGCCGCTGCCCGTCATGACCACGTTCATATCCACCTTCGCCTTGGAATCCTCTTCATAATTCAGATCGAGCAGCGTCTTGTCGCCCACGACACCCACACTGATAGCTGCCAGGTAGTCTGTAATCGGGAAGACCGTCAGCTTATTCTGGAGGGCAAGCTTGTTCATGGCGAAGGCCATCGCTACAAAAGCACCCGTGATCGAAGCCGTCCGCGTTCCCCCGTCTGCCTGAATGACATCGCAGTCCAGCGTAATACTGCGTTCGCCGAGCGCCTGCAAATTCACCACCGAACGCAGGGCCCGTCCGATCAGGCGCTGGATTTCCATGGTCCGCCCGGTCAGCTTGCCGCGTGCGGCTTCACGCTGGTTGCGGGTCTGGGTCGCGCGGGGAAGCATCGAATATTCGGCGGTTACCCAGCCCTTGCCTTGTCCCTTCAGAAACGGCGGGACCTTCTCATCCACGGTTGCCGTACAGATGACCTTGGTATCTCCCATCTCAATGATGACGGAGCCTTCTGCATATTTGTTGGTCTGGGTCGTTATCGTCAGTGGCCGGAGCTGGTCTTCGTTGCGTCCGTTTGATCTCATCTTTTCTGCCTCCTACATCGTATAGCGCAAAGTTTGTGTATACATTCATCCGTATCTTATACGCAGAAACGGGTGCCGCCCCCTATGGAAGAGAACGGCACCGCTGCTCCTGACCCGTTATTCGGATGAACAATACTTTATTCTATCAAAGAGTAGGCACAAAAGCATCTTTTTAGGCCGGTGGATTCGCTCTAAAGCGGCAGCTCGTTCACATATTCCGGCGCGGAGACCGGCTGGCCGTAATCTACGTTGTTGGTACCCGTAACCGTATCCTTGCCATTCAGACGGATCTGTACCAGCGAATCATCTGTATTCTGGGCCACCGTCAGCACGACCGACTCCAGCATCTCCTCGGGAATGCTTGTGCTGCCTTCGAACATATCATCGGTCAGCGATACGGTGACTACCCCGTTCTGCCCTGCTTTTACAGAATCAACTACCGTTCCCTGCGTCATGACCATCTCCAGGCCGTTCTCGGACTGCGGTCCGGCAATCAGCTCGCTCAGAGCTGCCTTCACCGTATCCCCGCCAGCGGGTACAAAACGGGTAACCGGAACATAATACTGGTGGCCGCCATCCGGTGAAGCAGCTGCGAAATAGACTGTGACTGCGCTGGAGTTCATCATCAGTGCGTTATGCTTCGGCAGATTAATGCCCATCGTACGGGACAGCGGGCGGTCCAGCGGTGTGCCTTGCAGCGGCATTTCAGTCAGCTTTTTGCCATCGACCCAGAGCTGTACTCCCTTGATGTCATCCTGCCCGGTCAGTGTCCAGGTCAGCGCTTCAAGGATTTTGCGTTCATCCGCAGGATCGTAGTCGTTAAACGCCGAGTTGAATTCAACAATTGCGACATGGTCCTGGCCGACAGATACATTGTTCACTTTCGTCCCTGCAGGAAGTACGCCTTGGAAGCCCTTAGGCAGTGCAGACGCGTAATCCCCCTTGCTGACGAGTGCCGTGAGGGAATTTTTCAGCATGACCGTGTCCTCGCTTTTTGGAAAAGACAGAGCCACCGGAGCCAGCAGACCGTTCTGATCCTCCAGATACACAGTAGTCCGCTCCCCGGCTACAGCAGGCGCACCGGTATCCTTCACCCCGGCAGACAGATCAGTCTCATCCATGGAGGCCGGTCCGAATACACCGGTATCCAGCGTATCTTCCCCGCTCACTTGCAGCATTTGCGCTTCTACGGCGGCGGGAGGCGGGTCCACAGCGGCGGATTCTGAACCGAACAGACTGCAGCCGGAGAGCACAAGCGGAACGGCCAGCAGGCAAGCCGCAGACGCCCCGCGGAGGTGTTTCACTGGTTTCATCAATCTTCATTACCCCTTTCTAGCGCTAAGATCAGTTTGTACTGCTATGTATACGAGCCCTGTGTCCAAAAAATAACAACAGCTTATCCTAAATTACAGAAGTTCTGCCGGAACCCCTGCTTGACTGCGGACACTGCTGTGTTCATCCAAGTTCAGCCTGCTTGCGAGATACAAATCCGGAGGTTTCTGGACATCGGTCTGCCGCTTGCGTACAATTTAGTACATACCTGCTAATTCAACCTACTCACGAATGGAGGACTTCTCATGACTGATGCCAAAATTCCTTACAGCCTCAACAGCAAGGCCGTTGCCGAAGCCACCCGGTTCTGGCTGCACAAGCGCGGGGTCACCCTGGAGGAGATTGCCGAGCTTGTCATGCTGCTGCAGAAGAAATACTATCCGAACCTGACCATGGAGGAATGTATTCATAACGTCGAGATGGTACTCAGCAAGCGCGAAGTGCAGAATGCGGTCCTGACCGGCATCCAGCTGGACGTGCTGGCGGAGGAGGGCAAGCTGTTCTCGCCGCTGCAGGATATGATTGAGAACGATGAAGGGTTGTACGGAGTCGACGAGATTCTCGCCTTCTCGATCGTTAATGTATATGGCAGTATCGGGTTCACCAACTATGGTTACGTGGACAAGCTCAAGCCCGGCGTACTGGAGAGGCTGAATGACAAAACCACCGGCCAGATTCATACCTATCTGGATGATATCGTCGGTGCTGTAGCCGCAGCGGCCAGCAGCCGGATCGCCCACCGCAAGCAGGCGGAACGCGAGGAGGAGCTGGGCCTGCCCCATGCCCCGGAGGACGCGGAAGAGGCTGCACGGCGCAGCCGGCTGGAGGAAACGTTGCCGGAATAAAGCCGGACTTAATATGGATCATTGGAAAGGTGCGAGATGTGCATGACCTATTCGTTCGTAGTGGAGCCGCTGGCCGTCCAGGATTTCGAGAGTGAGGATGAGCGGATTGAGCGGTGTAAGGAATGGAATCTTCTGCCCGGTTCAGCCACCCGGGTCAAGACTTATCTGTACAAGCGGCAGGGCCTGACCCTGCCTTGTGAAATTATAGGGTTTGTGGATAATCAGACGGTGGTGGTCCAGTTCGAGAATAAGCAGCAGCATTGTATCCACCCGGCCTACCTCAAAGAAATGCAGACCGCCAGCTTCGGCCAGCGCGCGCAAGCGGCGGCGGATGCACGGTCCGAGGACCCGGCAGAAGCTGCCGGAGAAGCCGAGTTGCTGGAGAACCAGCCGGTTGAGGGTGATGCGGAGGTTCGCGGTGAGGCTGATGCGGGGGGTGCGGGGAGTGCTGGTGCTACGGTGGGCGAGACTGCGGAGCGTTCAGAGAGTGGGAGTGCTGCGGTGGGCGAGACTGCGGAGCGTTCAGAGAGTGGGAGTGCTGCGGTGGGCGAGACTGCGGAGCGTTCAGAGAGTGGGAGTGCTGCGGAAGGCGTGAGTGCTACGGAGACAGCGGCTCCTGCAGAGAAGCCGCGCAAGCCAGCCGCCTCCAAAAAGAAGCCCGCCCTGCAGCTGCCGGAAGACAAGCTCAAGGTTACAGCGGTTGTCAAGGAATTCACGACCGTTCCCAACCACTTTTCGGATAACGATGACGAAGTGATTATCTATGACAATGTAGTGATAGAAGGGCATGAGCTGGCCATTGACGAAGTCTGGTCAAGCCATAGTGCCACGCTGAAGAAGCTGGAGCTGAAGGAGGGCGACCCTGTTTCTTTTGAAGCGAAGATTGTAGCCAAGAAGCTCTCCCAGCACCCGGTCAAATACAAAATCAACAACCCGTCCAAGATGAAGGTGATCCAGCCGGATTCTTAAGAATGGGGATAACCGCAGGCCACTGGACAATACCGGCAGCTCATTGTCTAGGCAGCGCGTCCAGCGGCTGCGGTCCCATCTGGTTGCGTTCGAGGAGGATACTGATATCCTCCATCAGCTTTTTGGCCGAAATAGGCAGCGAGTGTGTAATCCACCATTCCATGACTCCCACAGCAGCCGAAGCCATAAAATGCAGCAGCATCTCCTTGTTCATCCCCCGGTTCACACCCTCCATATCGATCTGCGCCGCCAGTCCCTCCATCAGCATGGTATGCAGACGGCTTCTGAAGGCAGGAATGCCGCTGTTATTAATCAGGGTAATGAAGACGGTAGCATGCTGCTCCACATATTCAGCCGTACGCAGCAGGGGACCGGAGGAGGTGAAATCCAGATTCTCCTGGACGCCCATACAGCGGTCACGCAGCTCCGTCATTTCCTGCTCAACACACTGATCCAGCAGATCATATTTGTCCACAAAATGAAGATAGATAGTCCCTCTGCTGACATTAGCCCGCTCCGCAATCTCATGTACCGTAATCTGTTCAAAGCTCTTCTCTTCCATCAGACTAAGAAACGCCTTAAAAATAGCATCCCGCGTCTTCCCGATCCGCCTGTCCACTGCCATCCCTCTTACATCTCCTTCCCCTGAGCCCTTAGTTGGGTTCATCATATTTATCAGTTGTCAAAAAATCAACAGGTGTGCAGAATTCAGGGGCATTTGTGCTCCTCATTTACGCTCCCCACCCGCTTTCGCCGAATTCAGGGGCATTTGTGCTCCTCATTTACGCTCCCCCGCCCACTTTCGGCGAATTCAGGGGCACTTGTGCTCTTCATTTACGCTCCCCCGCCCACTTTCGGCGAATTCAGGGGCACTTGTGCTCTTCATTTACGCTCCCCGCCCGCTTTCGGCGAATTCAGGGGCATTTGTGCTCTTCATTTACGCTCCCCACCCGCTTTCGGCGAATTCAGGGGCATTTGTGCTCTTCATTTACGCTCCCTGCCCACTTTCGCCGAATTCAGGGGCATTTGTGCTCCTCATTTACGCTCCCCGCCCGCTTTCGCCGAATTCAGGGGCATTTGTGCTCTTCATTCAGACTGCTCAATGGGATTTATCCCTTTCATTTCTACACATCCGCCATTTTCAGCAAAATCAATGGGATTTATCCCTTTGAATCTCATACCGCACCGCTTACAGCCGACTTTGGAGCAGGGATGAGATGTGTTGATTACAGGCTACAAGTTTTCACCAACAAATTGGCCATTTCTTCCAGGCATTCCAGTTCTCTAGGTTCTCAGAATAGTGTGAGGGTAACAACAGGCTAATGAGCGGTTTTCCGTCAGCGGGTTGTATGCAGCGGGGCATCAGCAGCGGGTTGTGACCATTGAGTTACGGGTGGTGAGTTACGGGTTGTGAGCTTAAGAGTTATGAATTGTGAGTTACGTGTGATGAGCCACGTGTGATGAGCTATGTATGATGAGCTACTACATGTCATGAGCAGCGGGCTATCGGCAGCAGATTACAGTATGTTGTAATCTACTGCCAGGAGCCTGCACCGCTTCCTCGCGCCAGTCTACTCCACAGCCGTGAAAAGCAGGCCGCCGCCAGGCCCGGCCTCCGTCTCGGCCGCCCGCCCTCGGCGCACCAGCTCGGCCAGATGGGCCAGCGCCTCGCTCATGGCGAATCGCATCTGGTGCGCTGTCGCGACCCGGCTGCGGAACAGCCCCTCGCAGACCGCGAACCCGCTCTGCGGTCCGCCTGCGAGCAGCGCGGCTGTAGCATCCAGCCGCTCCTCATGGTGCCGGAGCAGGCTGTCCGCCCGCGCCGTGAACCCCGGGAACGGTTCCCGGTGGCCCGGGAACGCCAGCGTAACCCGCAGGCTGCGCAGCTCCCGCAGCCCCTCCAGGAACGTCAGCAGCGGCTGCGGATCGCTGCCCGGCTGCAGGCCGACATTGGGCGAGATCTGCGGCAGCACAGCATCGCCGCAGAGGATCTGCCCGCTGCCGCCGTGGTAGAACGACACATGCCCCGGCGCATGCCCGCCTGTGATAATGGGCTGCCATTTCCGGCTGCCCATCACAAACGTCTCCGCGGCATTGATATAGGTGACCTCCGGCTGCGGGATCACCTCGGGCAGGAAGCTATCCAGATGCTCCCGGATACCCAGAAGCCACTCCTCCGGCATGCCATGCCGCCGGAAAAAGAGCGGCAGCGCCTCATTCAGAATCGCCTCGTCCCCCCAGGCCAGGGCAGCCTCGGCATGCGCCCGCTCGCTCATCCATACCCGCGCTCCGCTGCGGGACTGCATCCAGCCTGCCAGCCCGTAATGGTCGGGATGATGATGGGTCACCACGATATCCCGCACCTGCGTCCAGGTAAGGCTCAGCGCCTCAAGTACCCCCTGCCAGGCAAGCTCGGCAGCCGGTGTATGCGGGCCTGGATCAATGACTGTAACCCTGCCGTCCTTGTCCGGCAGAAGATAGCTGTTAACCTGGCGCAGCGGCAGTCCCATTGGTACAGATACCTGAAGAACTCCTTCGTCCCAAGCTTGAATGATCTCCTTGTTCAACCTTCCTTCGCCTCCTCTAAGCCCTCTCCCTGATGCCATCTCTAAGGTCTGCCTCCCATGAAGATCATGCGGGCTGAGGCTTCAGTGTCATATTCCTCTTCATCGTAGCCGCCGTGAACGGTATCCAGCCGCAGCCCGGCAGCGTCAAGCATTCTGCGGAAATCCTCCAGCGTGTAGAGCTTCACCCGTTCCTGGCACCTGCGGGCCGGAGCGCTCCCGGCCTTCGAGGTCAGCAGGATCTCCTTTTTCACATACCCCTCCTCGATCCGGCGGGTCTCGTCAATCGTGATATCTCCATCCTCGCGGACCGAATGGGGCACCAGATGGCGGATGACGTAAGCCGGGTTCAGGAAATCAATGAGGAACCGGCCGCCCGGCTTCAGCATCCGGCAGATCTCCTTAAGCACCTTAATCTGCTCCTCATCCTCTTCAAAATACCCAAAAGAAGTGAACAAATTGACCACAGCATCGAAACCGCCCTTAAGCGGAAGCTCACGCATATCCGAGCGCAGCCAGGTTACCTGCTCCGCACCCGCCTGCGCACGCGCCTCACGCAGCAGCACCTCCGACAGATCCACGCCTGTTACTTCATAGCCAGCCTGCGACAGAGCCAGCGAATGGCGGCCCATGCCGCAGCAGAGGTCCAGCACCTTCGCGCCCCGTGGCAGGCCAAGCCACTGGATCAGGCTCTCCACCTCATGACGCGCACCGCTGAAATCCCTGTGTCTGTATACAATCAGATAGTCCTCGCCAAAACATTGCTCATACCACTCACTCATCTCTCTCCTAACTCCCTCCATACCCCGCTTCACCGCACGGGCTTATCCCTGTCTCTAATAACGCCTATTGTACCGCCTTTTAGTGTAGAAGCCCAGCGAAGTCACAGACCTGCAACACATAATCATTTATTTATATTTAAAGGATTAGGATCACAGTGCGGGTTAAAAACGTATTACCTCGCGGCGTATATGTATTCAGTTTTCCGCATACATTCGGCCCACTCGCCCTCCACGTGCCCATTGTATTCGGTTTTCCGCATACATTTTACCTCCTCAACTAGTCCGTCCTGCATACGCTGAAAATTAGTTGCACTCCTGCTCCTGCTGCCCCTCCCCCTGCTCTTCTTCCTGCTCTTTCTCCTGCTCTTCCTCCTGTTCTTTCTCACGCTCCTTCCTCAGCCCCACCATCCCCACAGAGCAGAAACGATTCATGGAATCGTAATTTCCTGAACAAACACAAACAGCAGCCCCGGTACCGCCGGGGCTGCTGCACATCTGTACGTTTGGTTATGAAGTAAGTTATGGGATCCTGAGTTATAGCTTCACTTCGCTTTAGCAGAGCCCTTATCCAACCGCTGGAGATACACGCGCGCTTCATAAGGGCGGAGCTTCAACTGCTGGAGATCCTCCTCCTGAGCAGGCTCATAATTGGAGATCAGCATCTCCAGCTTCGCGGCCGGCTGGAATTCCTCCGGCAGCTCGAATACCGGCTCATGCCCGAAGAAATTCAGGACCACGAGCAGGCGCTCGTCCTCCAGCGTCCGGGTATAGGCATAGATTTCGGGATGCTCCTTCAGCAGCAGTCCATATTCGCCGTAGACGATGACCTGATGTTTTTTACGCAGCTGGATCAGCTTTTTATAATAGTTGTAAATAGAGTCGGGGTCCTTGACGCTGCTGGCTGCGTTGATCTCCCGGGAGTTCGAGTTGACCCTGATCCACGGGACACCTGTGGTGAACCCGCCATCCTCGCCATCATCCCATTGCATCGGAGTCCGGGCATTGTCGCGGCTTTTGGTATGAATAGCAGCCATGATGTCGGCTTCGGGAACACCGGCGTTGCGCTTTTCCTCATAATAGTTCAAGGTCTCCACATCCCGGTAATCATCGATCGACTCGAAGGCCACATTGGTCATGCCGATCTCCTCACCCTGATAAATATACGGCGTGCCTTCAAGCATATGAATGAAGGTGGCGAGCATCTTGGCCGACGGAACCCGGTAGTACAGGTCATCGCCGAACCGCGAGACCGAGCGCGGCTGGTCGTGATTACACAGATAGTTGGCGTTCCAGCCCCGGTTATGCAGGACGGTCTGCCAATCGCTGATGATGGTCTTAAGCTCCGTCAGCTTCCAGGGCACCACATCCCATTTCCCGCTGCCCGGCGAGGCGGCATCCAGATTCATATGCTCGAACTGAAAGGTCATATTCAGCTCGCGGCGTCCGTCTCCAACATAATCCAGCGCCTGCTCCGGCCCGAGGCCGGAGGTCTCCCCTACCGTCATAATGTCGTAGTAATAGAGCACCTGATCGTGCAGATTCTGCAGCAGGGTATGCACATGATTCAGGTTCGAGAACATGTCATAGGCGCGGACAGTGGGGGTGCCGCCGGGATTCAGGGCATCCGGGTAGCCTTCCGCCTTCACGATATGGGCAATTGCATCGAAGCGGAAGCCATCCACACCCTTCTTCAGCCACCATTGCACCATCTCGTGCAGCTTGTCGATGACGGCCGGATTCTCCCAGTTGAGATCGGGCTGGAACCTGGAGTACAAGTGCAGATAATATTCATCCGTCCGGGGGTCAAGCTCCCAGACCGAGCCGCTGAAGTAGGATTCCCAGTTGTTCGGGGGGCCGCCGTTTTTGCCTTTGCGCCAGATATAATAGTCCCGTTTGGGATTATCCTTCGAGCTTCTCGATTCAACGAACCACGGGTGCTCATGCGAGGTATGGTTCAGCACCAGATCCATCATCAGCTTCATGCCGCGGGAATGCATCTCGCGCAGCAGCAGGTCGAAGTCATCCATCGTGCCGAATTCCTTCATAATGTCGCAGTAGTCGCTGATATCATAGCCATTGTCATGGTTCGGGGATTTATAAATCGGGCAGACCCAGATCACATCCACCCCGAGGTCCTGCAAGTAATCAAGCTTCGATAAGATCCCGCGCAGATCTCCAATGCCGTCACCGTTACTGTCCATGAAGCTAATCGGATAGATCTGGTAGACAACACTCTCTTTCCACCATTTAGGGTTCACTTCAGATACCTCCGCTTCTCTCGATTCCTGTGGTGCTAGACATAATAATATATCTTAACCACACTGGCTGAAGTGAATAACAATTTATCTAAAAAGCGTATAACTGCTCCTTAGTGTCAACCCCAGAACAGCAACTTCAACAACTGCGTATCTACAAGCCTTATAGACCCTTGCCGAAAAAAGAAAGGGCGGAAACCCGATCAGGTCCCCCGCCCTCTTTACAACCCTGCTCTTTATCCTTGCAGTTGATCTGCTAGGCCAGCTGCTTAATCACAATCGAAGCATTGACATTGGCTTGTGTGCCGCCAGCCAGCGTCTGCAGTGTGACGGCGGCAGACGAGCTGTGATTCCGGAGCGTCAGCACATCACCTGAGGATAAAGCGATGATCGCCTGCCCGGTATTCTGCTGAGTGCCTGCGCCCGATCCATAGACCGTTCCCGGAACCTGTGCCCCATTCACGAATAGGGCGAACTGGCTGGGCTCCACACCGGATACCGAGAAATTAACCTCATAGATTCCGGCATTGGCAACCGAAATTGTAGTTGTCCCAGGGGCATGTGTAATTCCCGGGGTAATCAGCCCATTTGTATCAAAAGACACATCTGCCTCAATCGGCACTACCTGTGCTCCGAGGTTATATACATAAGCGAACTGGGCGATTCCTCCAGCCGCTCCTGTGGCCCCGGTTGCACCCGCTGGACCGGCAACTCCTGTTGCCCCTGTGGCTCCAGCTGGCCCTGCTACACCTGTAGCTCCTGTGGCCCCGGCGGGCCCTGCTGCACCTGTAGCGCCTGTGGCCCCGGCGGGCCCTGCTGCTCCATCTGCTCCGGCAGGACCTGCCGGGCCTACAGGGCCTGCCGCTCCGCCCGCTCCTGCGGGTCCTGCCGGTCCTACTGCTCCCGCAGGTCCTGCGGGTCCTACAGGGCCTGCGGGTCCTGGTGCGCCCGCCGGCCCTGCCGGGCCAATCCCTCCCAGCGCTCCGGCTATCCCAGCTGCTCCCGCTGCTCCTGCGGCTCCGGCTGCTCCGGCTGCTCCGAGTGCACCCTGAGCTCCGGCTGCACCCAATGCTCCGGCGGCTCCCGCTGCTCCCAGAAGCCCGGCAGCCCCGGCTGCTCCACGGGCACCAGCTGCCCCGCCTGCTCCTGCGGCTCCGCCTACGCCTGCGGCTCCGAGCGCACCAGCCGCTCCCGCGGCTCCAAGTGCACCCGCTGCTCCCGCTGCTCCAACCGCCCCAAGCGCACCGGCCGCTCCTGCGGCTCCGAGCGCACCTGCTGCTCCTGCGGCTCCCAGCGCTCCTGCTGCTCCGGCTGCTCCAGCTGTTCCCAGTGCTTCTACAGCTCCAGCCGCATTCAAGGCTCCTGCGGCTCCGGCTGCACCCAAAGCACCTAATGGAATATTAACGCGGACAATTTGCTTTTTGACGATAATATTTTTCTTGCAGCTGCAATTGTTGTCCTTCCGTTTTCTCACGGGACGTTTCGCTCTCGGCAAAGGGCATCCGGTAAGCTCCTCTGTGCAGCTCCGCTTTTTCTTCTTATATTCCGTACGACCCATATTCGACACCTCCTATAGACTCTATGTATCCTACTCCGTTCACCCAGAAAGGGCATGGACATTCATCCTGTAGGCAAATAATTATTTTATGGAAAAGTGGTTAATTGTACAGGATGGACAAACTCAATTCACCCCGTCAGGCCAGAGTTTGTTCTCATACCCGCTCACCACCCGTCCACCAAAAACATATACTATTGCCGGACAAAAAGCTTTCATTGCCCCGTTGATCATATTTGATTGCAATGCAAAAAAAAGAGTATTCCATTGCATAAACTGCAATCGAATACTCTTCCAGTAAAGCACCATGCTAAATCCCGGAGTAAGAATATCCCCTCAAGAGTTCAATGAAGTGAGACCATAGCAACCGAGTGCTCCTATTTACAGCAGCCCGACCATCTTCAAGCCTTCATAGATCCCGTCCTCGCGGACAGATTTCGTAATGAAGGAGGCGGCCGCCTTCGCCGCCTTCTCGCCGTTGCCCATGGCAATGCCATACCCGACATACCCCAGCATCTCCACATCATTCAGGCCATCGCCAAAAGCATAGACCTCTTCCTTCTTCACCCCGATCACCTTCAGCATCTCCGCGATCCCGTTCGCTTTGGAGCCGTTGCCGGGCAGCACATCCATACACAGCGGGTGCCAGCGGATGAAATTCAGCTCCGGGTACCGCTCGGCATAGATCTGCTGACTCTCCTGCGGACAGAAGATCATCGCCTGGTAAATGTCATTTTTCAGAAAATATCCCGCATCATGCGTCGGAAATACCAGCTTCAGCGAACCAACGCTCGTATTGATGTACTCATGATCGGCCACATTCACTCTCATGCCCGCCGTATCCGTATACGCAACAGGGTGATCCAGCTTCTCCGCGAACAAGGTCAGCTCCTCCAGCACGCTGGTCGCAATCGGGTTCTTGTACACCGGCTTCCCTTCATAGACTACATACTGCCCGTTCAGCGAGACATATGAGTCAATTCCCAGCTCCCCGCGCAGCCCCTCGAACATATAATCCGCTCTTCCGGTAGCAATTGCTACATGGTGCCCGCGTCTCTTCAGCTCCGCTATCGCTTCTCTGGTGGAAGCCGGAATATTCTTGTCTTCATCATAGATCGTACCGTCAATATCGAAAAAAATCGTTTTCTTCAAAGTGATGCCTTCCCTTCTCCATACGCTCTGCCTATTTACAGCCTGCTCAAATTGTAACAAAATCCTCCGTCAAAGTAGAGTCTATTCTCCCCCCGGCCTGCCAGCCCCGGATATCATCAGCCGTTGTATTCCAAAAAAAGCTGCGCCGCACTCCACATGGAGGACAGCCCAGCTTAAGCATCCGCATATATAAAACGCACTTATAGTAGAACTCAAAGCTTGGTCGTCACTGCGGTGAACATTTGGACTTCCGGCCGCTGTTGTATTTTGGATTTCCTAATTGCAACCACTCCTCGTGGTAGAAATCCAAACACAAAGCGGTCGCTATCGCTCCTCCAGTTCCAAATTTCCCCTCCGCTTCTTTTTGCTTTTTGTTAAATTCTTTAGTGCTGCCTACACCGCGTTCTGCGCGCGCTGCTGCTCTTCCATCAGCCACTGCAGGAGCATGACTTCCGGCACAGTGCCCTTGCGGGCCTCCGCGTAGGCCCGGACCTTCTCCAGCAGACGGCCGGCCGTCTCGGCGCTGACCGCAAGTCCCTGCTGCTCCAGCACATGGGCCACGCCGCCGCTGCCGGAATGCTTGCCCAGCACATAGCGGTGCGCGCGGCCGACCACCGCCGGATCGAAGAACTGATACGTCTCCTGCTCCTTCATCAGCCCGTCCACATGAATCCCGGATTCATGGGTGAAGGCGAGCTGTCCCACGACCGGCTTCGCATCGCCGACACTGCGGCCGGACGCGGCAATAACCTTGTCCGCGAGGCCCTGGAGCCCCTCCAGCCGGACCGCGCATTCCCCGCCGTACAAATAGCGCCAGGCCATGGCTACTTCCTCCATGGCCGCATTGCCGGTCCTCTCGCCGATCCCGGCCACCGTCGTACTGGCCCACACCGCTCCGGCGGCGATGCCGCTGAGCGTATTCGCGCAGGCCAGCCCGAAATCATTGTGGCAGTGTACCTCCAGCTCCACATCCTCAGGCACTGCGCCCAGCAGCTGGCTTACCCGCTCTGCCATCTGGCCCGGATGATGGGCTGAGACGGTATCTGCATACCGGAACCTGCGGATGCCTTCCTTGTATAAGGTATTCACCACTTCGATCAGGAAGCCTATATCCGCCCTGGAGGAGTCCTCCATGCCTGCCGATACAGTCATACCCTGCCGCAGCCCGTACTCCACGGTACGCAGCAGCTTGTTCAGACCTTCCCGGGGTGTCAGCCCCAGCTTGCCCTGCAGCTGAATCTCCGACACCGGAATGGAGATATGGCTCCATTTCACGCCGGTAGCCTTGGCCTTGTCAATATCCCCTGGCACCGAGCGGTTCCATGTCATTAGCTTCATGGGTAATCCCAGCTCAGCAACAGCGGCAATATCCTCCTGCTCCCGCTTGCCCATGGCAGGAATGCCTACCTCTGCCTGCTCTACTCCGCTCTCCGACAGCAACTTTGCGATTTCCAGCTTTTCCGCCCTCGTGAATGATACTCCAGCCGCCTGTTCACCATCCCTGAGTGTCGTGTCACATAGCTTGAGACGTTTCACGGTTTACCTCCCTCTCCGCAGCAAGCGCAATTCGGATTACGGGCAATACGGACGCTATAACAGGCGAAGTCGAGTGAGCTGAAGCGATGCATTACGCCCGCGTAAGTTGTCCCTACCCCTGTAATCCATTTTACGGCCTCCAGCGCTGCCAGACAACCGGCAATCCCGGAGGTGGCGCCCAGAACCGGGAAGCCGAGCGGCTCCCACTGCGGCGGCAACTCCGGATACAGGCATTCGAGGCAGGGCGTAAGTCCGGGAATCACCGTAGTAAGCGATATTTCAAAGCCATACATGGCCGATTCCACCATAGGTGTATTCGTATCGACACATAGCCGGTTCAGCGCATAACGCTCCGGGAAGTCGTAGCGGGCATCGATCACAAGATCGGCCGCTTCCACCCAGGGGCGTGCCTGAGGATATTCAATTCTGGAATTATAGCCTTCAATCTCTACATGCGGATTCAGCTGCTTCAGCCGGGCAACCGCCGTACTCATCCGCTCCTGACCCAGATGCCCGCTGTCCATCAGAATCTGCCGGTTCAGGTCAGGGGCTACAATGACCCCCTCATGGGACAAAATAAGCCGACCCACGCCTGCCGCCGCCAAATAGAGGGCAGCCGTTCCGCCAAGCCCGCCGATTCCGGCCACCATAACCGTCGCTTCCTTCAGCGCCTTCTGCCCGTCTTCCCCGACCAGCTTCAGCTGCCGGGTGTACCGTTCCAGCTCCAACCCTCCGGCAAGCTGCTCCATCCCTGACTCCCCCTGTGACCACTTATATAAGACGCATAGATATTCCTTTCTTACTCTAGCCCTCCAGGCTAAGCAGGCCGTGCGCTGAAGTCAGCTCCTTATATTTCTCCAGAAAGGCCATTCCTTCTTCAATGCACTCCACCCCGTACGAAATCGTCTTCTCAGCCGAAGTGAACGGGAAGGGGAAGCCAGCCCGCAGGCTCTTGAGCACCAGAATGACCCTGCCGCTGTAGATCAGCCCCCGGCCGAAGCCTTCGCCGTTAATCTCCGCCGTACTCTGGATCATAAGGCCGGTTCTCTCCTCCATGACACCTGCCATGGCCTGGAACAGCAGCGGCACCTGCTGGCGGACCTTGGGCGACACCGCGCAATTGAATTCCGATTGATCCTTATCCCCGGCAGACGCCAGGAACAGCTTCGCGATCTTCTCCAGCGGAGGAAGGCTGCTGTTACGTCCAAAGAAATCTCCGGCATCCAGAAGATGACACAGACGCCGGATCAGGGCATCTGCGGTCTCCGGATTCAGCTCCTTGCGCGCTCTGGGGCTGCGCAGTCTCGCCGCCGCAGCTCCTGGAATCACTGTACCCTGCAGCGCCGCACTCTCATTAGCCATGGGTTCCATCCGCTTCTCCTCCTTCATTCTCTTCCGCTTCCTCCGCCCGCAGCACCTTGGCCAGCCACATCGGCGGCTTGCCCTGAAGCATCTCGACCAGCCGCTTCAGCTGCTCCTCGATAGGGCTGCCGAACGCCACCTTCACCGGCATAATCTTCCGGCGGGTTACCCGCGCAGCAGCCGATGCACCGATCTGCATGATGAAGATCAGGGTACAGTCGCCTACAGAATCCAGGCGGCTGTCGATTTTTCCAGCTTCATCCTGGTGCGGTACAGCAGACAGCTTGCGCAGCTCCACCAGCTCGGCTCCGGCTTTCGTTACATTATATACAGCGAACATCGGACTCTGTCCGAAATGCGCATTCACACGGCTTCCATCATCTGTGGCGAACGCTACTTTCACGGTGCCCTGCCTCCCTTTGCATTAACAGATTCCCTGCCTTATTACTCCATTCCATTGCTCCCCGGTACCCGGCCGAGACGGACATGTAAGCGCCAAGCTCATTCCAGATCGGGAACCCGGCCGGCATGAATGCGGCACCGATCCGCTGCGCCCCGGCGATCCCGTGGGAATTACTGATCCAGAGATCCGCTCCCTTGCCCAGCACCTCGGCATCATCCAGATCGCCCACCCACACCTCGCGCTCCATTCCGGCAATAAGCGGGGTCTCGAACGAAGTGATCAGCGCCTTCTGCTCTACGCCCAGCTCCTCCAGCCACCCCGAGACCGAATGCAGATGATCCGGTTCCAATGCGGCAACAACCGACATTCCGGCAAATTGAAAATGCGCGTCCAGCATGCTGTCGAGCAGATTCTCCCGCTGCCAGCAATACCGCAGCGGCACCGGCTCCCCGCTGATCTGATGCAGGAAATGCAGCAGTTCATCGGTCGCCTTAAGCCCCATTGCCCCTTCGAATACCTTATACGGAGTGCCTATGGCATTATGCAGCCGTCTGGCCGGACGTTCCATGCTGCCGCCCACGGCAATCGTCAGCCCGGACTGCAGGCTCTGAAGCATAGAGTCCAGCGGAACCCCGCCGCGCGTCAGCGGCGAGAACCCGGTCAGCAGATGGCCGGACAAGGAGGTCGAGATATCCGGCAGCGCAATCACCTCGAAGCCGAACGAGGTGATGATCTCCTTCAGCTCCATCACATCGGCCGGAGTTAAGAACGAACCCGGTAACAAGGTAATCTGCCGGGTGTTCACGCTTCTTTGACCCCGGTGTCCTACCTGCTGGATCATCTCGTCGATCATAGACTCCACCGTAGAGCTGAAGCCCGATTCCAGAGATCCGCGAAAATCAGGCAGCACCACGGAGAAGGCGAGACCTCCGCGCAAATTCCGCTCTCTTTTATACGTCTTAAGCATGTTCTGATAATCCACACCGGCTACATCGGTCAATTCCGTCCCAATGATGCCGATGATATCCGGGCGGTGCTTGCTCAGCACCAGATTCAGCGCCTCCTCCAGATTGCGGTTGGCATCGAAGATGACATCCATCTCCTGCAGCGCCGAGGTCTGAACGGCTATCGGTTCCCGGAAATGCCGGGTCAGGAGCGCCTTCGGAAAAGCGGAGCAGCCCTGGGAGCCGTGAATCAGCGGCATGGCCCGGTAACAGCCCTGCAAGGCCAGTACGGCACCCAGCGACTGCCCGATCTTCATCGGGTTGACCGATGCGGGCTTTTTTCTCCGGTTAACGGTCATAGGGCGGTGCCTCCTTATCCCAGGGAGCGGGGCTTGCTGCCAGCTTCCAGATCGGGTTCGCAAGTGAATAGGTCAGCTCTTTGGCCAGCTGCAGCAGCCCTTCATATCCGGCATACGCTTTGTGGCGCTCCTGATTAATATCAATGAAGGGAATCTGCTCCTTCATCGCCACATACATATTGCGGCCGCCGGCAATCATAATATCCGCCTTGCGCTCTCTTACCGTCTTAATAATCCGGCTGGCCCCGCCCTCGGGAATGTATTCTGTATCATCACCCACACGGTCGGCAATCCGCCGCACATCATCCTCCGTGCTTTTGTTCGTCCCTACCCCGACGACCTGAACGCCCAGCTCCTTCAGGGCCGAGATGACGGACCAGCTTTTGACGCCGCCAGTATAGAGTACAGCCCGCTTCCCCCTCAGCAGCTTGCGGTAAGGCCGCAGCTCCTGGCTTAAGCGGGCTTCCTCCCGCTCGGTGAGCCGGTCCACCCGCCGCTCCATCTCCCGGTCATTCATCAGATAGGCCATCTGGCGCAGCGAATAGGTCGTCTCCTTCGCACCATAGAACGAGCCTTCGAAATACGGGATACCGTATCTCGCCTCCATCTCCTTGGCAAGGCCCAGCAGCGCCCGGCTGCAGACCACCATATTCACTCTCGCCCGGTGTGCCCACGTAATTTCTTTATAGCGGGCATCCCCTGTAATCCGCGAGGTTACAGCGATCCCGGCGCTGTTCATCAGCTTCTCAATATCCCACATCTCACCGGCAATATTGTACTCCCCGATCAGGTTGACCCCCAGGGCCGCCTCCGGGTCCGGCTCTCCCGTCCCGATGACATACTGCAGCAGCGCATCCCCCGCCAGCCGGTTCCCGAGATTCTTGCTGCCGACGAAGCCAGGGCTGTTCACCGGGATAACAGGAATCCCGATCCGGTCCCCCGCCTCCTTGCAGACCGCATCCATATCTTCGCCGATCAGTGCGGTCACGCAGGTTGAATATACAAATATTGCCGGAGGCGCAAAGCGCCCGGCAATATAATCAATGCTGTCCTTCAATTTCTTCTCGCCGCCAAAAATAATATCAGAATCCGTAAGATCCGTAGCGAAGCCGTATTGGGACAGGGAGGGGCCGCTGGATAACGCGCCTCTGCTCTCCCAGCTGTTTCCGGCGCAGGCAATCGGTCCGTGAACCAGATGCGCCGCATCCATAATCGGCAGCAGCGTGATCTGGGCTCCGTCGAAGGAGCAGCCTCCAGCAGCTTCGCCCGGCTTGGGCCTTGGACAGGGCTTCGCCTTAGGCGCTATACTCCCGCAAGCCTGGGAATCAAAATCATCTTGCCGTAAAGGGTCCATCGGCTCTTCATCTCCTTCGCTTAAGAGGCTTATGTTCCACACGAATCTTGCGCACTTCTATCTTATTAATGGCTAAAGACAAACGGCTCTAGCGCACCAGCTCAAAATTAAAGCCGGAGTTATGATCATCAAGCTGCTGCAGAATCGTGTTCACGATCAGGCTGAGCAGGTTGAGTGTTCCCTGATACCCGATAATCGGATAACGGTGCATATGATGGCGGTCGAAGATCGGGAAGCCGACCCGCACCAGCGGCACCTCCGCATCCTTGGCGGCAAACTTCAGATGGGAGCTGCCAATCGCCAGATCCACCTTGTCATTCAGCAGCAGCGAGCGCATATGCCACAGGTCTTTGCCGACATGCACAGTAGCTTCGGTGCCATACGGGCTTGCTGCCAGCAGCGATTCAGCTTCGTCCTTGAACTTCACTTCATTGAAATCCACATCACCGTTCGAGCAGATAATGTGCACCGGCTCCATCCCGGTCTCCAGGCAGAACCCGATCAGGCCGATGAGCAGGTCCGGGTCGCCTACCAGCGCTACCCGCTTGCCATGCAGGTAAGGGTGACTGTCCATCAGCGCATCCACGACACGGCCGCGTTCTTCCGTGAGTATTGCTGGAATCGGGAGACCAGTCAGTTCGCTGATCGTATCCAGCAGCGTATCTGTGCCCTTAATGCCCAGCGGCGTGGATAACGCTGCCAGCTGCTGGTGCCAGGTACCGCTGATATATTCCTGGGTCTTTTTCAGCGTATACTTTTGCAGGGACAAGGTGGCAAGCGCATTGGCTGCCTGCGGAACATCCGCAAGCTTCGTGCCGCCGTAGTAGTATTCATACTCTCCGGTTGCCGGTGAATCGTAGTTCCCGCTGTGGTCTCCAAGTATGGTGTACTTCGTATCGAAGGCACCCAGAATCTTGCGCAGCTCTGCAAAGTTCCCGGTGTACGGCTCAAAGCCCAGCATCACATTCAGCTTCTCTCCACTCTCCGCGCCGCTTCCCGGCTTGCTCTCGATACCCGAACGGGTGTAGAGGTAGCTCAGGATACCCTTGATCATGGCATCGTAGCCAGTGATATGTGAGCCGACGAAGCTCGGCGTGTTGCAGTAAGCTACCGGATATTCCTCACTGATCACCCCTTTAATGCGGGCATTGCCGATAAAAGAATTCAGGTCATCCCCGATGACCTCAGCCATACAGGTAGTACAGATCGCAACCATCTCCGGTTTGTACAAGGCGACACTGTTCTCCAGACCGTCAATCAGGTTATTCATCCCGCCAAATACGGCTGCATCCTCTGTCATAGATGTGGACACGGACGGCGTAGGCTCCTTGAAGTGGCGGCTGAGATGGCTGCGGAAGTAGGCGTTGCAGCCCTGCGAACCGTGTACGAACGGCAGCGTCTTCTCGAATCCGAGCGCGGCCATGACTGAACCCAGCGGCTGGCACGCTTTATGCGGATTGATCACCACATTCTGGCGGCTGAAATTCTTCTCCATATATTCGGCAGACTTGGAGTAAGCGAGTGCTTCGGCGGTCTCCTGCTCGCTGCAGGGCGCTTCGAACTGCTTCTTGTTCTCCCGCTGCTGCACATAACGCTCCTCCTTGAACAAGCTGGTATTATCTTTAATGTTCAGTTCATCCCTGCTCATACGCCCGCCTCCTTCGGCTCCATTGTTCCTTGTCTGCTCACCAGAGCCCATACCGGGCTGTTCACGGTCATATCCATATCCTTCGCGAACACCTTAAAGCCATCGAAGCCGTGATACGGGCCGCTATAATCCCAGGAATGCATCTGACGGAACGGCACGCCCATCTTGTGATAGACATATTTCTCCTTCACGCCTGAGCCCACCAGATCAATGTTCATCTTCTTCGTGAGCTCTTCCAGCTCGTAAGCTGTAGGATCATCCATGACAATGGTTCCCTCGGCAAGCATCGGGAGCATCTTCTCATAGTCATCCTTATGGGCGAATTCATAACCAGAGGCTACGATATCCATCCCCAGATCTTCATAAGCTCCGATGGTATGGCGGGAACGCAGGCCCCCGATCATCAGCATGACGGTCTTATTTTCCAGGCGAGGTCTGTATTTGCGGATCACTGCATCCATGACCGGCTTATATCTGGCGATCATCTGCTCGCAATTCTCCTGAATTGTAGCATCGAAAAGCGCTGCAATCGCCCGCAGGCTCTCATACGTCTTCGTAGGCCCGAAGAAATTGTATTCCAGCCAAGGGATGCCGTAGGCCTTCTCCATATGATCCACCATATAGTTCATGGAGCGGTGGCAGTGGATCAGGTTCAGCTTCGCTTTGTGGGCTACCTCCAGCTCGTTCAGAGAGCCGTCACCGGACCACTGGGCAATAACGCGCAGGCCCATCTCTTCCAGGAGGATACGGGAGGCCCAGGCGTCGCCGCCAATGTTATAGTCGCCGATGATATTCACATCGTAGGGACCGGTCTCCGCCAGCTCGGCACGACCCATCACGAAGTCACGGATCGCATCGTTCGCAATATGATGGCCCAGCGACTGGCTGACCCCGCGGAAGCCTTCGCAGCGTACCGGAACAATCGGCATTTCCAGCTCCTTGGACATCTTCTTCGATACCGCTTCGATATCATCGCCGATCAGGCCGACCGGGCATTCCGACTGGACGGAGATCCCTTTGGCCAGCGGGAACATCTCGGTAATCTCACGCATAATGACGGCCAGCTTCTTATCCCCGCCGAACACGATATCCGTCTCCTGAAAATCACTGGTAATCTGCATCGCCGTAAAGTTATCGATGCCAAGCGTCCCATTCGCAAAGTTACGGCGTGAGCCCCAGCTATACTGTCCGCAGCCCACCGGCCCGTGACTGATATGGACCATATCCTTGATCGGCCCCCAGACCACCCCTTTGGAGCCGGCATAGGCGCAGCCGCGCGGGGTCATCACACCCGGACGGGATTTAATATTGGACTTCACCGCACAGGTGCTGCAATCAATGGCCTTTTCATCCGCCACCTGAAAATGCTTCTCGCGGTCCTTCCGCGCCTTTTTGGGATAAGCTTCCAGAATCTCTTCAACCAGCTTCTGATTCTCTTCAATATTCAGTCCCATCGTTTGACCCTCCTTTTCTCCTGGCCCCAGAGCTTATTGCCCGGAAGCCGCCAGCTTCTTGATCGCAGCTTCTTCATCTTCAATGATGCCGAATTCCATCAGCAGCTCTTCCAGCTCTTCCATCGAGATCGGGGTAGGGATCGTCAGCATTTTGTTATTGAGGATTTTCTCGGCCAATATTTCATATTCTTTCGCCTGCTGGTGCTCAGGATTATATTGGGCTACGGTCATTCTGCGCAGCTCGGCATGCTGAACGATGTTGTCGCGGGGAACAAAGTGAATCATCTGTGTATTCAGGCGGCGGGCCAGCTCCATGATCAGCTCATCCTCACGGTCTGTATTCCGGCTGTTGCAGATCAGGCCACCGAGTCTTACGCCGCCGCTAGTGGCATATTTCAGGATACCTCGGGCGATATTGTTCGCTGCGTACATCGCCATCATCTCGCCGGAGCAGACGATATAGATCTCCTGGGCCTTGCCCTCACGGATCGGCATGGCGAATCCGCCGCATACTACGTCACCCAGTACGTCATAGGAGACGAAATCCAGATCCTGATAGGCGCCCTCCTGCTCCAGGAAGTTGATCGCAGTGATAATCCCGCGTCCTGCGCAGCCTACCCCCGGCTCCGGCCCGCCGCACTCTACGTTAATAATGTCGCCGAAGCCTGTCTGCAGCACATCCTCAAGCTCCAGGTCCTCTACGGAGCCAAGCTCAGCCGCCAGCTCCAGCACGGAGTTCTGGGCTTTGGTATTCAGGATCAGACGGGTGGAATCCGCCTTCGGGTCGCAGCCTACGATCATGACTCTTTGTTCGAATTTGGTTGCCAGCTGAGCCAGGGTGTTTTGTGAAGTTGTCGATTTACCGATACCGCCTTTACCGTAGAACGCGATTTGTCTCATTGTTCATCATCCCTTCGAAATGTTTAGTTTTTCAAAATAAGAGCTGTACTTCACGCTTTCGAGAATGGCTTCCTGAATGCCGCCTTTGCGGACAAGAGGCAGGACACCGATTGCGTTCAGGCTGGCCCTTGGGGCCTCGCCGATGCCGGAGCAGAGAAGAATACGGCAGTCACTTAGAATTGATATAATTTCTTGCAGCGTAGCTGCTTTGTCACCGTTACAATCGGCCTTGCCATGGCAATAGGCTTGGATCTTGCGGACACCCAGGAGCTGTACATCCGTTCCGTCTGTGTCGTAGACCAGGAACTCAGTGGCATGACCGAAATGCTGATTCACCTTGTCGCCGCCTCTGGTGGCAACCGCGACCCGTGTCTTCGGCCCGCCGGCCTGAATGCGTCTGGCCTGTCTGGCCAAGACGCGCTCGCGGATCTTGGTGTCCAGCTCACGCTGGAACATCGCCCGGGCGGCTTCATTAATGACCGGCTCGGCTTCCATCGCTTCCAGCGGAAAATCGGGATTGCGGTCCTGGCCCAGCAGCCCGATCGCATCCGCCCGGCACTGCCGGCAGTGACGCATCACCTTCATCCCGTCACGGCCCAGCTGCTCCTGCAAATTAAGCAATTCCTTTGGACGGGGCGCCTTACGGCCATCCGCTTCATACTGGCTGCCCGGTGCGATAATAAGCGGTGTTACATTGTGCAGCGTGGCCCCGAGCTCTTTTACCCGCGCTGACACTGCAGTCAGATGATGATCGTTAACCCCCGGAATCATAATGGAATTCACTTTGACCAGAATCCCCAGCTTCGCCAGCATCTCAAGTCCCAGTAATTGACGGCGGATCAGCAGCTCGGCTGCCTCTCTGCCTTCGTACCGTACGCCTTCATCGAACACCCAGGGATAAATCGCCTGGCCGACCTCAGGGTCAATGGCGTTGATGGTGATCGTGACATGGCGGATGCCCAGCTCCATAATCTCATCCACATGCCGGTACAGCGTGAGTCCGTTAGTGCTGAGACAGAGGGAGACATCAGGCACATGCTTCCTGACCCGGGCGAAGGTATCGAAGGTCTGCTCCGGGTTCGCGAGCGGATCTCCAGGCCCGGCTACACCCACGACCGAGAGCTGCATCAGCCCAGCGGCAACTCCCCGCACCTTGCGTTCCGCCTGCTCCGGAGTAAGCACCTCACTGACCACGCCCGGCCTGCTCTCATTCACACAGTCGAACTTGCGGTTACAGTAATTGCACTGGATGTTACAGGCGGGAGCAACCGGGATGTGCATCCGGGCATAGAACCGGTGGGCCTCCTCGCTGTAGCAAGGGTGGCGGCTAATCTCCTCTTCCGCTTCACTTGATAGACATGACGGCTGCATCATTTCCCACCTCCTAAAAGTTTATGGTTCAAATAGCCTTTGTTTTGGTTAATGTTATTTTATCTAACATTAATTTCACTTGGCCGCTTTAATTAGTCTCATCATATTTTCATTACCGGGGATCGTCAATTAGTCCGACGTTCGTTTTACCCTTCATTTCCTTTTGTTTGCAGTTTCGCCATATGATATGTCAACTTACATGACTCACACTTATCATGTTTCCGTTTTCAGGCCTGTCATTTCTATTGATAGTTGTTCTCACAAAAACATTGACAACTCCTCTTAACTCGGATATGATACTTTTAGCCAGAAACGAATCACCTAAAATTTCATATAATCCCGTAAAGGGGAGTAGCTGTTAGATAAAATCGTCAATACGAGAATGTGAGGATATTCTCCGGTTTTATCGGCAATAGATTATTGTTAGCGAGACCTTTACCAACCAGGTTACCTTTATTCCAAAGGCTAATCTGTTTGGTAAAGGTCTTTTTTATATATATTTTTGGTTAAACTAATGGTATCACCGTTAGTTTCTCAAAAAGCAGCTAAACCCACTTGAGGAGGAAACAGCAATGGATTGGGGATTATTATTAGAGTACGGATGGGTATTGCTCGTTCTCGTAGCACTGGAAGGGCTGCTTGCCGCAGACAACGCACTTGTACTCGCAATTATGGTTAAGCATCTTCCTGATGAGGAACGTAAGAAGGCATTGTTCTACGGATTGGCTGGAGCGTTTGTGTTCCGGTTCGGATCGCTGTTCGTCATCTCCTATCTGGTAGACATCTGGCAGGTACAAGCCATCGGTGCGCTATATCTGTTATTTATCGCGGGGAATCACATCTTCCGAAAAGTGTTATTCGCTAAGCCGGTCACGGAAGACGCCGCTGAAAGCGGAAGCCCTGGAGCTGTAAATAAGAAGAAAGCCAGCTTCTGGTTCACCGTACTTAAGGTCGAGGTAGCAGATATTGCCTTTGCCGTAGACTCCATCCTCGCAGCCGTAGCCCTGGCCGTTGCTCTTCCGGCAAGTGGTATCCGCAACATCGGCGGCCTCGACGGCGGACAGTTCCTTGTAATCTTCGCGGGCGGGTTCATTGGTCTCGTTATTATGCGATTCGCTGCTTCCTTCTTCGTTAAGCTGCTTCATACCCGTCCGGGTCTTGAGGTTGCTGCCTTCTTCATCGTCGGCTGGGTAGGAGTTAAGCTCGCAGTCATCACGTTGGCCCATCCTGCTCTGGGTGTATTGTCCGAAGACTTCGCACACAGCACCTGGTGGAAACTGACCTTCTATGTAGTTCTGATCATCATTGCAGCTACAGGCTGGTTCATGAGCAGTGTCAAGACCGAAGAGAATGTCGGCGAAAACCCAGTCAAGGAAGTCGATAAGCAGCTCGGTAAATAATCCGGGAAAGATCTTAAGCGCTTCTGTTATGCTTTAAACATACCAAAAAGCCCGTTTCCTCCATTTGGGGAAGCGGGCTTTATTGTGTTGAATGGTTATACTCTGCGGCTATCTCCGCCACTTCATGAATCTGTAATCCAGCACATCCACCAGCAGGAACAGCACGAATCCCACCAGACTGAACAGCATAATTCCGGCATACATCTCAGGGTAGTCCAGCCGCAGCCAGGCATCCATGATAAAGAAGCCCATGCCATGCTCCGTGCCGTAGATTTCGGTGAAAAAGAGTACGGAAATCGCTGTACCCAGCGAAATGCGAATCGTACTGAGGATCACCGATAAAGCGCCGGGAAGCGTCACATTCCAGAATTTCTGCATCGTGCTGGCACCAATACTCGTCAGTACATCATAAGTACTCTCGGGGATGGCCTTCACACCATCACGTACCGAGATAATGACCTGAAACAGCAGGATCAGCATAATCATCAGCACCTTGGAGGTTTCTCCGAGACCGAAGAAGAGCATAACCACCGGCAGCAGCGCAATTTTGGGAATCGGATAGGTCAGATAGACGACCGGGTCCAATATCCGGTTCCAGAAAGGAGAGCGGCCCATTAGCAGACCGGCCAGCAGACCGAGCAGCAGAGCCAGCAGCACACCTTCAGTGATGCGCATCAGACTGTAGCCGACATTCAGCGCCACATCATGGGCCCCAAGCTGAAACATTGCCTTATAGACCGCGCCCGGGCTGGGAAGAATCGCGTGATTCATGAGCAGATAAGCGACATACCAGAGCGCATTCATTCCGGCAAAAACAAGCAGCAGGCGCAGCAGGTGAATAAAATGCCGTCGTTTTACCATTTTTCCATCATTACCTTTCGGATTCTCTTCGTCTGCTCGAAGTATTCATCGCTCTCCCGCTTCTGGGAATGCTTCATGGCAAATACAGTAGCGTTATCGAGAATCTCCGGCGGTTCCTGCTGGCCCGGCAGCATGATGATAATCTTCTGTCCCAAGAGAATCGCCTCCTCCACATCGTGGGTCACGAACAGCGTGGTCGCCGGATGCGCCTGCCAGTTGTCGATAAAAATCTGCTGCAGCCCTTCCCGCGTAATGGCGTCCAGCGCCGAGAACGGCTCATCCAGCAGCAGAAGCGTCGGCAGTATGGCAAAGGCGCGGGCAATGGCCACCCGCTGCTGCTGACCGCCGCTCAGCGAGAGCGGAAACCGGCCAGCGAGCTGGGCGATTCCCATGGATTCAAGCCAATGCATAATTTGCCGGTCCTGCTCCCGCCTACCCCGGCCTGCCCCGTCCGGACGGGCGATCCGCATTGCAATACCGATATTGTCTTTGACCGTCTTCCAGGGCAGCAGGCCATAATTCTGCGGCACGAGCCCGATTAGCGTGTCCTTGTCATGGACAGATCTGCCATTGAAAAGCAGTTCCCCCTCGTAACCAGGCAGCAGTCCGGCAATCGCCCGCAGCAGCGTGGATTTGCCGCTGCCCGAGGGGCCGATCACCGTGTAAATCCCGTGCTCCGGCAGGGTCAGGCTCATTTCCCCCAGGGCCAGCTGCCCGTTCTGATAAGCTACATGGAGCTGATTAATGCGGAGACCGTTATTTTTTAAACTGGACATCGGAGATCACATCTTCAGCCGATAGCGTTTTGGTCAGCAGTCCTTTTTCACGGGCCCAGGCAAAAGCAGCCTCCACTTCCTTCACATCCACCTGGTTCGCAGGCAGATACTCCGGCACCTTGATCTCATTCTTCAGCGTATCGGGATAGCCCACTTCCTTAATAATCAGGTCGATATATTCCGATTGGTCATGCGTCTTCATATAATCGACAGCCTCATCATAAGCGGCGTACATATCGCGGATTCCTTGACCCTTGGCATCAATGGCACTCTGCGGAAAAGCCAGCACAAACGGATTGATCCCCGCACTATGGGTGGAGCTGAGAACGCGCAGACCGGCAGTACGGCCCATGGTGACAAAAGGCTCCGGCAAAACAGCCGAATCCGCCTTATGATTCTTAAGCAGCTCCAGACGCGTTGGAATCTGCGGCACTTCCGTTACAGTAATATCGGCTTCCGTCAGGCCTGCCTGCTTCAGCATCATGGCAACGGTATACTGGGTTGAGGTATTCTTGGACAGGATGACGGTCTTCCCCTTCAGATCCTTTACCTCTTTCACTTCATCATTTCCGGTCAGCAGGTCGAATTCACCTGTGGTCGTGCTGGTGATTTTGACATCGAGTCCTGCTTCATTATAGATCGAGATCGCCACCAGATCCGCACTGAGGCCATCTACCTTACCCGCCTGAAAAGCCACATCACGATCCTTCGCGCTCTTGAAGGTCTGGATATCCAGGTTCACATGATGCTTCTGATCAAATCCCTGCTCATGGGCAATAATAAAAGGAATTGCATCGATGGATGGCAGCAGTCCCAGCGATATCGTAACGGCCTCAGCAGGTACAGCTGTAGCAGCTCCTGTATTAGTATCTTTGGCATTTCCTGCCTGATTTGCGCTACCGCATCCGGCAGCTACTACACTGACAGCAGCAGTCAGCACGACTAGCTTCATAAGGTGTTTCCAGTTTCTTGTCTTCATGGATCTTGATTCCCCCATCTCTTATCGGTTACGCTTCATGCGAATTTATTCACATACATAGTACACCCATTGTCCTATTTTGTATATTTATAAATTTAAGTATCCGTTTTCTAATGTCCAATATGTTCATGGAATTCTTTTTACAGCAGCACCCAATAATGACGCAAATATGCTATAATGACCTGTACCTATTCCGCAGGTATCCCCCCTTCAAGCAGCAGTCCTATTCCAACCCTATCTAAGGAGCTGTGCCCTATGAGCGATGTAATTCTCCAGCAGATTCTTGCCGAGCTGCAAGGAGTAAAGTCCGAAATTAACGGAATGAAATCTGAAATTTCAGGAGTTAAATTCGAAGTTACAGGAATGAAGTCCGAAATCACAGAACTAAAATCCGAAATTTCAGGAGTTAAATCCGAAGTTACAGGAATGAAGTCTGAAATCACAGGGATCAAATCCGAAATTTCAGGACTCAAGGCCGATGTTCAAAATCTTCAGTCAGAATTCACTGCATTCAAGTCTGAAATTACGGCCGAGCTGGTGATCATCAAGGATGAAATTGAAAACGTCAAGGCCGACATCCTTACCATCAAGGATGATATCGTTACCGTCAAGGCTGATATCGAAAGCATCAAAGAAGATACCAAGCTGATTCCGCTTATTCAGCAGGCGGTGTCCGAGGTCAACACTGAAGTCGTTGCTGGCCGGGATTCTCTGGAGCGGATCGACCGAAGCCTGCGAGGACATGACGCAACGCTGGATATACTGGCCCGGCGTTCTATAGATCAGGAAGCTGAATTGAAACGTTTAGCTGCTTCCGCATAACATCCCGCCACTAAGCGACCGCCCTCCCGGCTGCCGCTTTTTTTGTTGCCCGCACGCAGTCCATCTCACGAGGACATTGTTCTCTTATACAAATACAAACCCAGTTATCACAACATTATTCCTTATTTATTTGTCTTTATCAGGCGGACATTTCATTGCTTTTTGGATTATGTATGCTATAATGAAAGCGTAACCAAAAGAGATGTCCCAGAGGTTCATTACCGTATTTCATCGCCAAGGAGGATGAATGCAATGCTGGCAGGAATTAAGGAACTGAAGAATTGGGTAACCGGGATGTGGCAGCCGGGGATGGCTTCCGGAGAAGAGGATTACCGGAGAATGGAATACAGCGCACACCGCCATCTGCACACACCGCCAACGCCAAGCCCGCTAACTTACGAGCAGGAATCGCGCATCAAGACTGTCAAATTTCACTAATTTACAGTTTGATGTATATATAGAACACCCTTCACCTATTAGGTTAAGGCCGCTAAGGAACGGGAGCATCCCGGTTCAGGCGGCCTTTTATTTGTTGCACTTGATTCATTACATTATCTTGCTAACCACCGCAGGATCGTCTGTGCCGCTTCCTGATAGCGCTGTCCTACGAGCAGGCCGGTATGGGTGGTGCCCCAAAGACCTGCGTAGGCTGCGCGGAAATACGCTGCATTGGCTCTGCCCCGGCGCTCATCCTCATCACTGTTAACCGCATGGATTACCAGACAAGGACAAGCAATGTTTCTGCTGTCTACGGATACCCCATCTGCCCCAAAGTGATAAGAGAAGGTTCTAAACGCCTTGGCGGACTCCATCGTCAGGTATTTTCGCTGAAACGCTATGTCTTCTGCCGTCTCATCCAGGCTGATCTCCTCTTCGCGGACCGGTGCGGGTACTACGTTACCCGGTACTGTCTTAACGATATCCGTATAAGGGACCTCCTCATGTACCTCTCTGCATATACTTGAATCCATCAGCACAAGCCCGGCCAGCCCGGCTGTCTCCGCCACCTTCTGGCTGAGGATCCCGCCCATACTGAACCCGATCAGGACAGGAGCAGCTCCGCATTCAGCCTGAATTAACTGCACTATCTCATGGATATCCTCCAGATAATCTTCAAAGGTAATCTGTGTCATATCCAGCACCCGGCTCCGGTAATGACTTCTCAGATTCATCACATAACAGGTCCAGCCTTCACGGATGAAATGGGGAAGGTACTTGCTCCACATCCAGCTTCCGGTATACGCACCATGCACAAACAGCAGGGGTACCCTATCTTCCTGTTTTTGGCCTTCCCGCGCCTCCTCTCCCTTATAAATCTCCAGGTAGAGATCATGCTCACCGACATATTTCTCTGTATGCGGCGGTAATTCATCAGTGTAGTCTATCATTATAATGTCCTCTCTATATTTAGTTTGATATCAAACTATCACACCAAATTTTTAGAAATTATGATTGATTTTTATTAAAATCGCCAGCAAAATTGTCTGCTCCTCTTCCGTGATATCGCGGTAGAACTGCTTCAGCATAGCAGAAGAGACCGATTCAAATACCGGCTCCAGTGCCTTCCCCTTCCCGGTTAGAGTAACGTATACGTACCGTGTGTCCTCCTGATCCCTCTCCTTCTTAACCAGTCCCAGCCGGACCAGCTTATCCACAAGTGCTGTAACCGTAGATTTGTCCTTATGAATATGTGCCGAGATCTCAGCCATGGTGAGTCTGTGCTTAGACAGCAGCGCATAAAGAATATCTCCGTGTGAGGTGGCAATGCCGTCTACTCCCTGCTTCGCCATCTCTTGAACGATGAAGCGGTTAACCTTCTCGCGGATCTTGGATATAAGTGAAATAGCATCTCTGGTTTCCATAAAGGAATTATAGTTTGATATCAAACTAATGTCAATAGATTAGTATATCAGTTCTGCTCCTATTCAGCGTCCTTATCAAGCAGCATGACTTCCTCACCCCGCTGCTGCCGGATCGCTATATTGGTTCTGCCCCAGGAGCACATCAGGTCAATGATTTCATTGGCTGTCACTCCATACTCGGTGATGTAATATTCCACTTTGGGCGGCATTTGGCTATAGACCACTCTGCCGATGATCCCGTCCCGTTCCAGCTCACGAAGCTGCTGAATCAGAACCTTTTGCGAGATGCCCGGAATACTGCGCTGCAGTTCACTCGTCCTCTTGGTCCCCGACATCAGTATACATATGATCAGCGACTTCCACTTCCCGCCGATAATCTCAAGCGTTGCCTCGATCCCTAAATGATATTGCTTCATCTCTGGCACCTCACCCGTCTTAAATTGAACCTACTCCTCTAAGCATGCCACAATATCCTGCAAGTGGAAACGGCTTTGCCGTCTTTCTTATATTATTAAGTCTAGTGCACACCTTGAGGTAACCTTGTTACTTTATTGTGTGTATTTACATTTTCAGGAACTTGCAAAATAATAAAAGCAGCTGCACAACACAAATTATACCCCGGAAAGGTGATCCCTAATGACAACCCTGATCATCCTGGCACACCCCAATATAGAGGCTTCAAGAGTGAACCGGAGATGGAGACAAGAGCTGCTGCTGCATCCGGAGGACGTTACGGTCCACGAGCTCTACAAGGAGTACCCGGACTGGAGCATCGATGTTCCGCGGGAGCAGCGTTTATTGGAGGCGCATGACCTGATTATTTTCCAATTCCCCTTATACTGGTATAGCTACCCCCCGCTGCTGAAAAAATGGCTGGACGATGTGTTCACTCACGGCTGGGCTTACGGCTCGAACGGGAACAAGCTGAAGGGTAAGAAGCTGGGCATAGCTATAACCATCGGCGATAAAAAGGAAAACTACCAGCCAACCGGGTCCGTTTCTTTTACTGTAGATGAGCTCATCGCCCCGTTCCACGCCAGTGCCATCCATGTTGGAGCAATCGCCTTGCCTTACTTCGCCGTGTTCGGCGCTTCCTTCCAGGCGAGTGACGATGAAATTAATCAGAGTGCCGTGGATTATCTGGAGTACGTTCATTCCAGTAATCCCCTGGGTGGCCCACAATAAATAGGACAGCTCCTCCAGACTTAGCGTGTCGGCCGAATAGAAGCGTGTACTTCTTCTCTGCTCTATACAGTCAAATATACTCTCTTTACTCACTACGTCCCTACTAACCTTTGGCAGATCAATAATTTGTGATTCCGCATGAAATGACTTCACAATCGGTGGCTGTGCAATGCCCTTAATCTTATCTGTTTTGATCTGCTTGAATTCATGAAATAATTTATCATTTGATAAAATTCAGACGGTGATCTAACTCACTCTTCCGTGATTTTGGCAAACAAAAAACCTCCCCTCACCCCGAAGGGGAAAGGAAGGCTTACACGTATTGTCATTGGAGTATGGCGGCAATATTTCCAGCATTACCTTTGATTTGTGTACGGTACTATGCATTAATCAGGATCAATAAGCGCTAGATTACCACCTCATCCTCCAAAATCAGCCGGTATCCCTTCTTGCCTTCCCGGACAGCAAGTCCCCAGGCCTCGGCTGCCATCCAGGCGGGATCACTCCCCAGCCGGACCTCAAAGGCCCGGCAGGCTTCGGCCCGCTTACGCAGTTCTTCATCGGCTCCGGGTTCAGTTCCCCCGGTTATTACCTTCCGCCGCAAGGCTCTCCACAGCTCTACATCCGCCAGGGCTCTTTGCAGCCAGGGTTCTGCTTCTGTCTGGAACTTGGAATTCTCCATTTCAAGCAACCGGTAGGAGACGCTCTCCAGTCGGTCGAAATACGCATCAAGCCAGCGGATATCTCTGCTGTGCACAGCCACTTTCAGTTCCTCATATCCACGGCTATAGAGCTGGCTATTGAGATTCTGGCGGCAGAAGAACATCATATCGTCTGCCAGCTCTCCGGCAAATTCGCGGACCGACAGCTCCCAGGACAGCTCAGGCATATAACGCTCACTGTTCCACATATAGTGGGCCATGGTGTTCAGTGTAATCTTGGAGCATTCCCACTGCACCATCGGATTCGCTACCACGGCCTGATGTCCGCTCTGGCCAAGCCGGGAATAACGCCCGCGGACCGGGTCCAGAAACAACCGGTCATAGTCGGCATCATTGACAGGTATGTTGTCCCACAGCCACAGCTCATGCCCGTAATGGCTGTAATTCTCCTGTGCCGGTCTGCTCCCGACCTGCCGGGCAAAGACGGCAGAGCCAGTCCAGAATACCTTGATCTCCGAATGCAGCTTCTCGCGGATATCCCGCTTATATTCGGTATCCCAGGAGGACCAGTACTCAGCGGGGCACATCACCAGCATAACCTTCTGCAATTGGCAGCTTAAATAGTCGTAGACACGGTTGGCCACATAAGCGTGTGCCAGTCCGGAGCGCTCAAGGTAATGAAGGTTCTCCCCTGACAAGGCGTAGTCGATGTCGTCCATCAGCAGGGCGAAATGCCGGACCCCGATGGCGATCATCGCTGCCAGCTTCGCTTCCAGACTGGCAAAATCCTCTTCACTGCGAAACTGCAGATCGTTCCCCGGACTAATGCAATAATAGAAGTCCACCAGCTGCGTATCACATTCCTGCTTCAGCTCACGAATCTGCTCGAACAGATTCTCAGGATAAGGCTCACGCCATAGCTCGCGGTGATAGGGATCATCCTTGGGAGCATGCATGAAGGTATTCATCCGGTGAGCCGCCAGATAACGCACAGCATCCATCCGGTCCTCGAAGCTCCACGGCGTGCCGTAGAAGCCTTCAATAATGCCGCGGACTGGAAAAGAAGGCTCATCGTGAATGGCCGCCACAGGCAACCGGCACTTGCCTTCACCTACGCTCAGCAGCCGGTGCAGAGCATCCATTCCATACCGTAGTCCTCTCTTATTGGAGGCAGCTATGGTAATTGTGCCGTCCTTACGGATGTCCAGCTGATAACCATCCGCCTTAAGCGATCTCTCATATTTAAGTTCCAGCTTGATATTGCCAGGTTCAGGTGTTTCCTCATTTTCTCCAGACGGCTCAAGGATCACAATCGGGCCTTCGGCGGCAAGCGGCCACTCCCACTTCTGGGTCATGGAGAACTTTGAAGTCAGCTCGATTCTCAACTGCTGCCCTTCCACCACCAACTCTTCACCCTGATCGTAATAGTCCCGAAAGTAATACTGCCCTTCCCTTAACGGCATCGTCATATGCATATCTCCTTCAGCCCTAATCTATAGCTCATATTGGTTCTCCCGGCTCTCAGGTTTAGGCTTAATCCGTAACCTTCACATTTCCAAACACAGCCTTGTTCCGCGAGTCATTCCCGGGGTTGCTGAGGGCCATCCCGATATACACCTTGCTTTTCATCGGGATCTGAATGGTTCCGACCGTCTGCCAGCTGCTCCCATTTGCCGAAATCGACCCTTTGAACGTATTGCCGGTTCTCGTCAGCTTCAGCCATTTCGGAGCTGAGGCAGTTGCCGTATGATCGGCCATAGTTCCCGCAGTTTCTGAACGATACTGGAAGGTGGCCCCATTCGATGGGGTAAGCATCATATCCGCGTGCTTGGAATTATGGCTCAGGGACTCCCGGATCATAATGCCGGCCTTGGCCCAGCCGTCCAGCCAGCTGGTGGACTGCACCTTAACCACAATCTCCGCATTGCCGCTCACGGGTTGGTAGATATAATTCAGCTGATCTCCATTGCCCCAAATATCCGTAGAGCTGCTGCTGAGTGTAAATTGCTTGTTGGAAGCATTGTAGGTGGCGTTCCCCGGCATGGAACCGATATTCCGCGCCTTCCATACTGCAGGCAGCTGGGCCGGATAATCTTGCTCTACCGGAGCCGTCCAGCCCGGCGTCGGCCAGGTCTCACGTTCATGGATATTCGCCAGCTCCTCTTCCGGCCAGGCCCCATAGGCAAAGAACGACAGGCGCTTCACATCCGGATAATTCTCGCGGATTCCCTTGTAGACCTCCTGATATTGATCATCGGTCCAGTCATTATCCAGGGTAGCTACGATGTCCACATCACTGCCGCTAATCGCGTCACTGGTATCCTTCAGGATACCGTAGGAGGTGCTGTATACCCAATCACTGTTGAATTCCCAGTCATCGAAGTACGCCATCGGTGCGACAAAGTCGATCTCATCCTTGAACTTGGCTACATTCTGTCCAACCTCGGTAAATTCCGGCGGCAGAATATATACACCGAGCTGTACATCCGGATTCGCGGATTCGGAAATATCCGCACGGATATCGCCTACATACTGTCCGATTTGTTCGGTTCGCCATTCATTCCACTGCTGGCGCTGCGGCGAATCCGTATCGAAGTCAATGCTGAGCGGCGAATACCCGAACTGCGCCTGATACTTGGCAACCGTATAATCACTGACGTCCATGTTGTAATTATCGAAGCGGATCCAATCCAGTACAACACCGTCAACATCATAATTCTCGATCACTTCCTGAATGATGGAACGCTCATACTGCTGCACCTCATGGTGAATCGGATTGACGAAATATTCGTTGCCGTTAGAGCCCGTAAACGGAGTCTGAACCCCGTTCACCAGCGACTGCATCTGCCATTCATCATGAGCGAGGAAGGCCTGCTGGTCATGGAACTGGGGAATCCAGGCATGAACCTTGATGCCTGCGGCATGAGCTGCCGTAATGACAGCCTGCAAAGCATCGAAATTCTGGTAGCCCTGGGCAACAGGAGCGATATCACTCTGATAAAATACACTGCCGGACGGAACCTCATCATCTTCATCCTGCTTCACATTCATGCTGATGACATCGACCCCGTAGCTTGTGGACAGCGCGATGAAATTCTGTACATCCGCCAAGTTCTTGAACTGGTTAACAGTCCGTACAATCACTTCCGTCTCAAATGGGGGATTGCTCTGCTCCTCGGCTTGTGCCGGAAGGGGAAGGGAACCCCCCGCTACCGAAGAAACCAACACAATGCCTAACACTGCCATGAACCTCGATCTCAATGCAAATGTCATAATCTCGCCTCCGCATCATAGTTTTATTTGGCCAGTTGCCCGTACAGCAGTTATTTCGTCAGGTTCATTTTCTTCACATTTTCCTGCCATTTTTCAGTTCTGAACTCAAGCAGCTTATCCAGTCCCGCTTTTGCGGTGTTCTTTCTGGCGGTATCCAGCGCCGACAGCACCTCTTCATCCGACTTCGCCTGAACCATCTGGGCGTAAGCAAGAGTGTAAATATCTGCGATATTCTGTGCGATAATGCCGGTCTCCGTATCCGGAAGCGGATCGGTATTTACGAATTGTGTAATGTCCAGCGCGGTTTTCCAGGTCACGGTGGACTGGGCCACGGTCTCCCAGGATTTCTGGTTCGCGGAGAGCAGCGCCTCGAGGCTCATTTTGGCCGTATCAATGAAGGTCGTATTCCCGGCCCAGTTGAAGTCCTCGAATTTCCGCATCGTATCCGTACGCTCGTTAGCAGGCGTTGTCTTGTATTTCTCGTTTGGAATCGGCGCTCCATCCGCATCCTCCTCATCCCAGTACAAGCCCTTGGGGCCGAAGAACAGCACCTTCTGTCCCTCCGGACCCGTAATCCAGTCAAAGTAAGCGAATATAGCCTCCGGGTCCTTGGCTTGTTTGGTAATGACGCTGACGTTCCAGCCCAGCGTCTCAAAGCCGCTAACAAAAACTTTGGTCTTGTCTACTCCTGCTTTGTGGACAGGCCAGATAATTTCATAACCGCTGTCCGGATGGCTTGCTGTCAATGCCCGGTGTCCCTCGGCTCCATACGTAGTGATATTGGATTCGACCATGACTGCTACCCGGCCGGTATTGACCTTTTCCTTGACCGCATCCTGGGTTTGCTGCAGCGCATCCTGTGTAATTAGCCGTTCACGGTACAGCTTATTGATGTACAGCACCATCTCCTCGTAAGCGGGATCATCCAGGATCGATGACAGCTTGTCGCCATCCGGATATCCCATAAGTGAAATGAACTTGCTGGTGGAGTTTTCCTTGAAGCCGCCATACATGATCTCCAGACCTGCCCCCTTCTCCCCAACCTCCAGAGGGACTACATCCGGATACTTGTCTTGCACCAGGAGCAAATATTGATACAAGTCATCAAAGGTCTCCAGCGCCGGCCGGCCGAGTGCGTTATAGATATCCTTATTCACCATCCATCCGCCGTTGCCGAATTGCCCGGAGGTATACCAGTTCGGGATTTGATAGATTTTCCCGTCGTCGGAACGGAGCAGATTCAG
The DNA here is from genome assembly GCF_017874735.1 of Paenibacillus silagei. Taxonomy (GTDB): domain Bacteria; phylum Bacillota; class Bacilli; order Paenibacillales; family Paenibacillaceae; genus Paenibacillus_AQ; species Paenibacillus_AQ silagei. The sequence goes on along the minus strand of NZ_JAGGLV010000013.1, from coordinate 175,776 downwards.
GGTCGATTCCTTCACATATTTCTTGAAGTTCGGATATTTCTCATAGTAATCATCCAGTGCAACGAGCTGCCCCGCCTGCACCAGCCTCTCCACTGAGGACCCCCGGTCCGTAAAAATGACATCCGGCAAATCGCCGCCGACGATCATCGTGTTCAGCTTTTCTCCGGCTGCTCCTCCGGATTGGACCGGTTCAACCGTAACCTTGCGGTTCTCCTGAATCCACTTCGTCGCCTCATTCTCCCCCCATGGTGATGTCGTGAGCCAGTCGTAGTTGCCATAGAAGCTGAAAGTGACAGGCTTGATCCCGCTGCCGTCATCTGTAGCGGCCCCGGTATTCAGATTGTTCCCGCTTGTGTTCTGTAAAGTGTCAGAATTCCCCCCTCCGCTACAGGCAGCGAGCAGCAGCACCAGCGAAGTCAGCAACAGAGCTACCCATGTCAGGCGTTTGCGCATTCTTTTTCCTTCTTTCTACGTAAGATGGGGATTGCTATTCTTTCAATGAACCGACCATCACGCCCTTCACAAAGTACTTCTGGAGAAAAGGGTAGGTCAGGATAATCGGAATAGTAGCGATCATCATCGTAGCCATAGTCAGTGACTTCGTGGTAATCGTCCGATTCCGGTTCATATGATCCAGCGCGATCGCATTCGAGGAGCCAATCTGGGTCATGATGTTGGAGTTCATCACCTGCCGCAGCAGCGTCTGTATAGGCAGCAGGCGATCCTCGGTAATGTAGATCGCTCCCGTAAACCAGTCATTCCAGTAACCGACTGCAGTGAATAAGGCTATCGTGGCCAGCACCGGGCCGGAGACGGGAATCACGATCCGGAAGAAAATGCCGTAGTTGCTGCTGCCGTCGATTTTGGCGGATTCCTCCAGTCCCTCCGGCAAAGCGCTGAAGAAGGTACGGATGACAATCATGTTCCAGACGCTGATGATGCCGGGGATAATCAGCACCCAAAAGGTATCCAGCATCCCCAAAGAACGGATGAGTAAATAACTGGGGATAAGCCCTCCGCTGAAGAACATCGTAATCATGAAGAACACCATGTATTGCTTGCGGAAAAGTAAGGTCTTCTTGGACATGCCGTAAGCTAGCAAGGCCGTAAAGAAGACGGATAATGCTGTGCCGCAGAGCGTTCTGAGAATGGTGATCAGAAACGAATTCAGCAGGCGGTCATCCTGAAACACAATATAATAATTTTCCAGGGTAAAGGCTCTCGGCCACAGGGTTACACCGCCGAGCGCCGTATCGCTCCCCAGATTAAAGGAAATGACGAGCGCGTTCCAAAACGGGTACAGCATGAGTAGCGCCAGCAATGCCAAAAGGATATAAATACTCCGCTGCATCATTTTGTCGCCCAGGCTTAGTCTCATTGTTCGGCCCTCCTAAAAGGTTTATGGAGCATTGTTGTGGTATCTACCAGAGACTTACATCTGCCCGGCGGGCGATTTTGTTGGCTGTCACCAGCAGAAGGACACTGATTACCGCTTTGAACAGTCCTACCGCTGTCGCATAAGAGAATCTGGCATTTAATATCCCGACGCGGTACACATAGGTGTCGATCACATCGGAGTAGGGCCTGAGGATTGGATTGGTTGCAAGCAGCAGAATATCCTCGAAGCCTGCACTGAGCAGACCGCCGATGGCAAGAATCATAAAGATGACGATAATCGGGGTAATGCTGGGGAGTGTAATCAGGTGAATTTGCTTAAAGCGGCTTGCTCCGTCTATAGATGCAGCCTCATACAGGGTCGGATCAATGCCGGCAATCGCCGCCAGATAGACAATACTTCCGAATCCGACCTCCTTCCAGACATTTACACTTACCAGAATAGACCAGAAGTATTTCGGTACGGCAAGGAAGTTAACCGGCTCCTGGACCAGATTGAACCGTTCCAGCAGATAGTTCACCGTTCCGTTATCAACGGACAACAGCGAAAATACGAAACCGGATACAATAACCCAGGACAGGAAATAAGGTAGGTAGCTGACGGTCTGGATCACACGTTTGAAGCCCATATGCCCGACTTCATTCAGCATCAGGGCAAGCAGTATCGGGGCAGGAAAAGAGATAATCAATTTTAACAGGCTAATCACAAGGGTGTTGCGCATCACATTCCAGAACTCCGGCGCCTCGAAGAACATTCTGAATTGCATCCATCCCACCCAGGGGCTATTCATCATACCGCCGAAAATATCGTATTGCTGGAACGCCATAACCACGCCATACATCGGAATGTAACTGAAAATGAATACAAAGATAATTCCCGGCCAAACCATAGACTGCAAATCCAATTGACTGTTAAACTTCTTCCACCTGCTCGGTTTCCCGGCCGTATTCATCCGCTTGACCTCCTCTGGACGATTCTATTGAAATAACGGCAAAAACGGTTTGTTCTTCTCCAGCATTTCATCCAGCAGTTGTTCCGCTACGGTAACCGAAGGCATGAGCGGATGATGAACCATCGCCTGCAGGGCCACATCCCGGTCTCCGTGTACAGCCGCCTCAATGGTAAGGCTCTCGTATTGCTTGACGGCAGCCAGCAGACCTCTGACGGATTGGGGAACCCTGCGCAGCGGAATCGGCAGCGGACCCTGCTTGGTGACTATACAATTCACCTCAATCGAAGCATCGTCCGGCAGGAAATCAATGATTCCGTTATTCCTTACATTCAGCGTCTGGATATCGCGCGAATCATTATGAATGGAACGCATCAGCAGCACTGCCGCCTCCGAGTAATAGGCTCCGCCGCGCTGTTCCAGCTGCCCCGGCTTCTCCTTCAGCTCAACGTTCCGGTACAGCTCAAACAGCTCCTCCTCCACCTTCTTCACGACTTCAGCGCGTGATCCGGCCGTTGCTGCGGCTTCCTTCTGTTCCGCCAGCATCGCATCAGTCATATAGTAATAGCTCAAGTAATAGGAAGGGATAGCTTTCAGACTGTTCAGAAACCGGTGGTCCCAGGAATCAAACGGCACATTGCTTGCCTTATAGCTCTCGGGGTAATCAATAAGCTCCTGCAGCTTGCTCTTCCCGTCAATCACGACATCGGATACCCAGTGCAGATGGTTGATGCCGACAAACTCCGCATAGATCTTCTCTATGGGAAGTCCGAAGAACCCGGAGAGCCACTTTTGAAACCCGATTGGCGAGTTGCATAGGCCTACGCTTCTAACCGATGAATATTTGTGAACTGCTTCAGTCACCATCCCGGCCGGATTCGTAAAATTCAGCAGCCAGGCATCCGGTGCCAGCTCCTCGATATCCCTGCAAATATCCAGAATGACCGGGATGGTCCGCAGGCCCTTCATCATGCCTCCGGGACCCGTCGTCTCCTGACCGATGACACCGTATCGAAGCGGAATCAATTCGTCCCACTTGCGTGCTTCCAGCATCCCTACCCGGATTTGCGTGCAGACGAAGTCCGCTCCGGCAATGGCCTCCCGGCGATCAAGCGTCTCTGCAACGGTAATCGGCAGTCCGGATTCAGCAATCATGCGCTTGCTCAGTTCCGTAATCGTATGTAACTTCTCTCTTCCTTCTTCAATATCCACCAGCCATATTTCGCGGACAGGAAGCTCCTGGTGGTGCAGGATGACCCCCTCAATTAATTCAGGCGTATACGACGACCCCGCTCCGATAACAACCAGCTTCAAGGTTTCCCCCATGATAATTGCTCCTCCTTACCCTGTGATAGATGATCAAGAACCTCCTCATTCACATGCAACCCGCTACTTTCCATTGCCAGAACGACCGACCCTACAACCGGCTCCCGGGTTAAAATCCTTAATGTGCCGTTCGGCGCCGCCTGCTTCACTCTTCGTTCAATGGCCTGGCGGATGATACCCGGGCGGTCTCCCTTGGTCAGCAGGCTGCCTGCAAGCACGATGTCGAAGGATTCCTCCTCCATGGCCAACCGGCGGACAGCCGAGGCAGCCGCCAGACCCAGCTCATCCCCTTGCTTGACCAGCAGCCCGGTAGCCACCGGATCCCCTTCCTCTGCCGCCTGAAACAGCAGCTCCGCAATTTGGGGAGGCAGGTCTCTGAAATGATCGAGGTAATCCTCTCTTAGCTGCGGGACACTGGAATAGCCCAGCAACTGAGTTAAGCGTTCGCTTAGGACCGTCTTCTGTTCTCTTCCGTCATCCGCCCTGAGGACGCTGCGGAAGACCTCCATACTTAAGTCATAGCCGCCGCCGAAATCCCCGAACCGGTAGCCGAATCCGCCGCATTGATAGGTAGCACCCGCCGGATTCTTACCGCTGCAGTTCACGCCGGATCCGCAAATCAGCACGATCCCGTAATTCTTCTCTGTACCTGAACGCAAGGCATTCCAGGTATCGCAGGAAATCTCTGTCCGGGGAAGGCCGAGTCGGCTGATGATCGGCCGTAAAATTCTAAAATCAGCCTCTCTGTCCGCTCCCGCCAGACCGAACCAGGAGTAATCCACCTGATCCTTGGTCAGCCCTGAGTCCAACATTGCTCCCGATACGGCCTGCTGCAAGCTATTCTCCGCCTGCTCACGGTTCAGCTGATGATTCCCGTTCCCGCCCTTGCCTGCACCGAGAAGCTTCCCCTGTTCATCTGCAATCATTGCGTAGGTCTTACTGCCCCCTGCATCCACTCCCAAAAAATACTTCACAGATCATTCACTCCTAAATTTCAAGTTAATCGAACAGAAGCGGTAGATTCACGGATGAGAAGCTGAGGAGCAAGCTTCGTTACCGCAGGGGGCATCACCTCCCCATTGATCAGCTTCAGCAGTAAGTCAACGCCGATATTGCCCATCTGCGCCTCTGGCTGTCTGACCGTTGTGAGCCGCGGGTAGAATTCACCGACGAACTGCTGATCATCAAAGCCGACCACGGAGATATCCTGAGGCACCAGAATCCCCTCCTCACGCAGGGCTTGAACAACCCCGAGGGCAATAAAGTCGTCTCCCGAAAAAATGGCTGTCGGCAGCTTATCCTCGCGGACCCATCTCTTCGCCACCTCATAACCGCTGCTTACCGTAAAGCCGCAATATTCCGTGCCAAAGGGCGTTAGTCCCGCTTCATCCAGCGCCTGGACATAACCCCGTTTGCGCTCCGTTACACTCAGGAACTCCGAAGGGCCGCCGATATAGGCGATCTGGGTGTGTCCAAGACTAATCAGGTGTCTTGTTGCTTCATACCCGCCCTGATAGTTATCGACGACGACACTCGGAACATCCTCATGCTCGAACTGGTTATCCAGCAGGACAACCGGGATGTTCTTTCGCTTCAGCTCCTCCACATATTCCTTCTCCTCCAGCGGAGACAGCAGGATAATCCCGTCCACGCGGTCCTTCTGGAACAGGAAGTTCACCCCATCATCATCGTTCTCGGCTATGGACAGGGCCAGAAAGTACCCCTGCTCTGCCAGCTTCCGGTTCACCACGCGGATCACACGGTCATAGAAAGAGTCATTAAAGTTGGTAATCGACATCCCGATGACTCCGGTCTTGCCGCGCACAAGGCTCCGTGCTGCTGAATTAGGCTGATAATTTAATTCCTCTATCGCTCTCAGCACTTTCTGGCGGTTGCCTTCACGTACAGAGGGGGAATTGTTAAGTACTCTGGATACGGTCACTACAGAGAGCCCTGACTTCTTGGCTACATCATGAATATTCATCTAAGTATCTATGCCTCCACACTTAAAAGTTTAAACGATTTAACTTTCAAAGAAATAAAAAAGATTTACTCAGCACGCCATAACTTACAGCCTGACTGAAAAATCGGACATTGTGCGTCAGCTTTGCATTTATTAAAAGTATCAAAACCTTCCCTAAAGTTTAAAGGTTTATACTTTACACAGATTTTACAACCAATTCCCTTATCCGTCAATCCATAAAATGCAGCCGGACTTGACTTAATATTTCGGGAGGTTGGATCGCCGGGACGGGGTCTCCGTTTTCATACGTACCACCTATCTCTTCGAGTACATCAGGACTGAACACAGTATGCGATGAACCCGTATCAATAATGATATCTTTCATTTGCAGCGTTCTCCCTTGATAGCATACGGAAATATCTGTTGTCAGAAGTTGTCCATCATAAGCTATCTTCATGATCGCCGCCTCACTCTCATCAATGGGTCTCTGCGCAGATGAATAACGCACTCCTCATTGGCAGTGTGATAGACAAGATTTCCAGGTTCGGCGCTGAAAAATTCCTGGTTGGCGTTCTTCTCAGATACTGCACGAACAGGAGCTACTTCCGTTATAATTTTCTTATCATCTTCCTCACGATAGTCAAGAATGGAAAGCAAAACAAATTGGTCAGGAAACAATTCTCTTACTTGCTGCCATTTCATTCTTTCACACCTCCCGGGTAGGCATCGATAAAAAGTGGTTCTAATGAATTCATTTTATCATAGTTTGAAATCGAATTGAGAGTTGACACACAACAACAAAAAACCTCCCCTCATCCCGAAGGATAAGAGAAGGCTTAAACGCATCACCTCTGAAGCATGGCAGCTATATTTTCAGCTCCCCAAGCTTGATCAGCTCGACAACCGCTTGCGAACGGCCTTTTACGTTTAATTTTTGCATTACGTTTGAGATGTGGTTGCGGACGGTTTTTTCGCTGATGAATAACAGTCCGGCAATATCCCGTGTAGTTTTGTCCTGCACAAGAAGCTCGAATACTTCGCGTTCACGATGCGTCAGCAAAAATTTGCTATGATGTTCGTTGCCTTTCAATGGTGTCACCCCTCCTTGCCCTGGGTTTGTTTGGTATAACAAGGTAAAGGGATACAGTCAAACCATACTATGTGGGGGGGCGATTAATGGTGCTGTCACAGCATTAATTTGGGCGGGGGCAGACGCGGAGTATGGACAAACCCGGTACTTCTGATCCGAAATGCACACAAAAAACGGCTGCTGCTCCTTAGTCATTAAGGCGGCATCCGTCGGGCAATGTCTATAGAAACCACGCTGCTAAAGGGTTGCTCAGGAAAAAAAAATATTGCTGAACATCCTTCCTGCCCGCAGCGTGAAACCAGCTAACGTTACCGGTCCGTCACGCCCTTGCGGTCACGCCGGTTTCTCCGGTAAGGCTTGTTGCACCCCCAGTGTAAAGTATGAAATGGATTCCATAGCAAGCTTTTTATCGGCCGAAAAGCTGTTCATTTCTATGTTAGAATAATGACATACCAGTCTCACACAGGAGGCGCAGACGAACGTGGCTAATATTAAAGAAATCGCCCGGATGGCCGGAGTGTCTGTAACGACCGTCTCACGGGTGCTCAATAATCATCCGTATGTCAGCAAGGACAAAAGAGCCGCTGTATTGCAAACGATTGAGCAGCTCAACTATACCCGCAATATGAACGCCGTTCATCTGATTACCGGACGTACCGGTGCGGTGGCGGTGATTCTGCCGTATATTCATGCTTTTTATTTTTCGATTATTATGAATGGCCTTGCCCACGAGGCGCTGCTCTCGCAATACCGGCTGATTCTGTGCCAGAGCAATTACCTGGAGGAAGAAGAAATCAAAGTGCTGGAGATGCTGCGCCATAAAGAGATTGACGGTGTTGTTATTGTATCTACTGCGCTGAAACCGGACATCATCGAGGAGTACACGGCCTACGGTCCGGTCGTCACCTGCCAGGACAGCGGAGAGCGGCGCTATTCTTCTGTCTATATTGAGCATTATGCGGCTTTTCGGGAGGGGCTGGAGTACTTGACCGGCAAAGGGTACCGCTCCATCGGTTATTGCGAAGGAAGGAGTAACGGCAGCAGTGCCGTGATCCGGCAGGCTGCTTACCGCGAATTCATTGCTGAGCATAAGCTGGCTTTTGAAGAGGAATGGATGATCTATGACTGTACAACGGAGGAAGACGGCGCAGCCGCTGCACAGTCCCTGCTGAAGATGCCACAGCGGCCGGAAGCCATGATTATTACGGGAGACCATGTCGCCGCCGGGCTGATTATTGAAGCGCGCAGAGCCGGCCTCAGCATCCCTGGGGACCTCGCAGTTATGGGCTTCGATAACCAGCCGATTGGACGGCTGCTTCAGATTACCACCATGGACAACCACCTGTATGAGATGGGGGCCGCCGCCTTCCGCATTATCCATGAGCAGATTCACTCGGAGCGCCCCGAGCCGGTCTACCGCAAGCTGGACTACCGGATTATTGAGCGGTCCACGGTGTAGAATCCGATCAGCCGGAAATTTATATATACGAACTGCGTCTTCCGTCTGCCGGGAGGCGTATTTTTGCATTTTATTTGTGCGGATCATTATGAATATGATAATTATCACATTTTTATTGACAGCCAATAGGGGGAGATTTATGATAAGTCCATCATTGATAACGATTATCATTTTCATAAATGAAAAGGGGTATCCATACAGATGAAAATAGGCTATGCAGTACCCGCAGGTTTGCTTGCGGCTTCCCTCCTGTTTGCCGGCTGTGCGGGCAAGGACAACAGTAATAACGATGGCAACAACGGCAACAGTGGTAACAACTCCGGGAATAATGCTGCAGCCCAGGCAGGCAGCGGGACAGAAAGTGTAGCGAAGGCCGGAGGTGAGACGAATGCAGATTTCACCACTGCCATCGACGAATACCGCAAATACGTCATTGAACAATGCGATGCGTTCGTTAAGCAGACCGAGGGCTTCACGGATGCTGTCAAGGCGGGCAAGCTGGATGAAGCCAAGACGCTGTATGCTCCGGCACGCATGCATTATGAGCGGATCGAGCCGATCGCTGAAGCGCTTGGGGATCTGGACCCGAACATTGATGCCCGTGAGAATGATGTAGATGCTGCGGACTGGCGCGGCTTCCATAAGATTGAACAGGCTCTCTGGCAGAACAATACAACGGAGGGCATGACGGATGTCGCGGACCGCCTGCTGAAGGATGCGCAGCTGCTGCGCGCCAAGGTGGAGACGGCCGGAATCGATGCCAATCTGCTCGTTACTGGGGCTGTTGAGCTGCTGAATGAGGTCTCCTCCTCCAAAGTAACGGGGGAAGAGGAGCGTTATTCCCATACGGATTTGTATGATTTTGTGGCGAATGTGGAGGGGGCCCAGAAGATCTATGAGCTGCTGAAGCCGGAGCTGGCCAAAAAAGACCCGGCCCTTGAGCAAACCATCGGCGAGCGGTTCACCGCCTTAACGAATGAGCTGGCGCCGTTCAAATCGGGGGAGGGTTACGTCTCTTACGAAACGCTCAAACCGGAGGAGGTCCGCAGGTTAAGCCAGAACCTCGACGCCTTGGCTGAGCCGCTATCCAACATGGGAACGATTCTGGGAGTGTGACGATATGAACAAGAAAGATAAGAATTCCCGGAATAAGGCTGACGCGGATCACGGGATTCCTGTGCCGGAGACCAAACTGTTCAACACCAAATTCAGCCGCCGCGATATGCTGCGGCTGACCGGTGCCTCGGGTCTGGGGCTGCTGCTCGGCGGAGGCGGTGTGGGCGGTATTATGGCGGCACGCCAGGCAGCGGGAAGGGCAGTCCCGGCCGCTGCAGCCTCCGGGCAGAATGAAGAGCAGGCGGATACGATCCCCTTCTACGGCAAGCATCAGGCGGGGATTCTTACCCCTGCGCAGAATTTTCTGTGCTTCGCTTCATTTGATGTGACGACTACCAAGGTCAGTGATCTGAAAAAACTGCTGGAGGACTGGACTGCCGCCGCTGCTGCCCTGACCTCGGGTACGATGATCGGCACGGCGAACGACAAGCCCAATCTCCCGCCTACTGACACCGGCGAGGCGGACGGCCTCACCCCTTCGGGGTGCACGCTTACCTTCGGGGCAGGTCCGGCCCTGTTCGACAGCCGCTTCGGCCTCTCCGGCAAACGGCCCGCCTCCTTCACCGAGCTCCCGGCATTCCCAGGAGACAGCCTGGAGCCGCAGTGGTGCGGCGGCGATCTCTGTGTGCAGGCCTGCGCGGACGATATGCAGGTGGCGTTCCATGCCATCCGCAATCTCGCCCGTATCGCCAGGGGTACGGCGGTGCTGCGCTGGACCCAGGAAGGCTTCCAGCGCAGCGGCAGCGCCGATCCGTCAGGCGGCACCCCGCGTAATCTGCTTGGCTTCAAGGACGGCACGGGGAATCCGGACGTCACCGATGAGACGCAGATGCGAAATATCGTCTGGAGCGGCAGCGCCGATGGCCCGGCCTGGATGAACGGGGGCACCTATCTTGCGGTGCGCCGCGTACGGTTCCGTATTGAGGTCTGGGACCGCTCCTCGCTGAGCGATCAGGAAGCCACCTTCGGGCGGCACCGGCAGAGCGGTGCACCGATTGGAGCCGGAGATGAATTCGCCGAGCTGAATCTGGCAGCAGCCGATGCCAGCGGCAAGCCCGTCATTCCGCCGGATTCCCATTCCGCCCTCGCTCATGGGGACGGCTCGGTCAAGATTCTGCGCCGCTCCTACTCCTATTCCAGCGGCATGGATCTCAAGACCGGACAGCTTGATGCCGGTCTGGTGTTCATCAGCTTCCAAAAGGATCTGATGAAGCAGTTCGTCAGCATCCAGCAGCGCCTTGCGAAGAATGACCGGCTGAATGAATACATGGTTCACACCGGCAGCGCCGTCTTCGCCTGCTTCCCGGGTGTACGGGAAGGCGGATATATCGGGGAGCTGCTGCTCGAGGGATGAAATGCCTAGGCTGTGACCGGTGACGCTGAGGAAGCAGGAGCTATGGGGATTGCGAGGCCGAAAGCGCAACGGCGATTCGGGGACCGGAGCTGCGGCGATTCGGGGACCGGAGCTGCGGCGATTCGGGGACCGGAGCTGCGGCGATTCGGGGACCGGAGAGGACGGACAGGTAGCTGATCGTTATGGACTGAGAGGCCTTTATTTTCTCTTTTCGAGCATATTCAGCTACTCCAACGGACTGCACGGCGCTTATTTCCGCTACAGCGGGCGTTTTCCTCCCAATTATTTGTACATAAGCTCCACTGAGTCCGTTTAACTTGCAGAAACGTTAATATTACTAAAATAAGCGCAGCTGAGTCCGTTGCAAGTGACCCCTCCTCGCTAAACTTGAAGGGAATGATCCCGATGATGATCACGGTTACACAGAGTCCATGGCGGCCGATCAGGGCAGCGCTGCTGCTCCTCTGCCTGCTTGTGCTGCTCCCCGGCGCGCCGGCTTCTGCGTCAGGCGCGCCGCTGGATGAGCTGCTGCCGCCTGTAGGCAGCGCGCTGGTCGAGGCCGGCCAGAGCCGCTGGGAGGCGGCGGCGGCCGATGTTGAATCGTTCGCGGCGCTGTGGCGCAGCGCGAACGGGAGCAAGCCGGACCCGGCACTCGCCGGTCCGGCTGCTGAGGTGGACGCCGCGCTGGCCGCCGCGGCGGAAGCCTTGGCGGGCGGCGGCGGAGCGCCCGCCAAGGCGGCCCTGTCCACGCTCGCCCGCAGCGTGGACGCGTTCGTCACCGCCGCCGCAGGCGAAGGCGGCGGTGACACGGGCGCCGCCGGACGCGCAGCGGCGGCGAAGCTGCTGCCCGCGGCAGAGCGCACGCGGGATGCGGCGCGCAGCGCCGACTGGGCCGCGGCGGCGGAAGCCTACCGCGCCGTGGTGAACGGCTGGACGCCAGTGGAACGAGGCATCCGGGCGGACAATCCCGCCGTCTACGGCTTGCTGGAGACGAAGATGAGCCTGCTGCGCATTGCGCTGCAGGCAGAGCCGGTCCGCGGAGAGGCCGCGCAGGCGGAAGCGGAAGCGCTGGTGACGCTGCTGTCCGGCTACAGCGAAGGCAAAGCCGTCGATACCGGTGGCGCGCCAGCGGAGCCGGCTTCCATTGAAGGGCTGATCAGCTATCTGAAGCAAGCTTCCGCCTCTGCCCAGGCCAGCGACAGCGCAGCAGCTGCAGATATAATGGAACAGTTCATCGCTGCCTGGCCTTCGGCCGAAGGCCAGGTCCAGCTGGCCTCACCCAAGGTCTATGCCAGCATCGAGAACACGAGCACCGCCGTCACCGGTTATCTGCTCTCCAGCCCTCCGAAGCTGGACCAAGCGCTATCGCTTATGGACACAATGCTCTCTGAGCTGACGCCGCTGGCCGGGGAACAGACTTATACCGCATGGGATGCGGCACTCATTCTGCTGCGCGAGGGGCTGGAGGCGATTCTTGTACTCGCCGCCCTGCTTGCCTATCTGCGCCGTGAAGCAGTACCGGCGGCCCGCCGCTGGGTCTGGTCCGGCGCAGCGGCAGGTCTGGCTGCAAGCATCGGCCTCGCCGTATTGCTGACCTATTCCCTCTCCCAAGCCGCCTCCGGCGGCGCACGCGAGCTGATCGAAGGCATCACCGGCCTCGTCGCTGTGGTCATGATGCTCACCGTCGGCCGCTGGCTGCATGGGAAATCCAGCACGGCAGCCTGGAATAAATATGTGGACCGCCAGATGCAGGGCGCTCTGGCCAAAGGCAATCTGTGGTACCTGTTCTTCATCGCTGCGCTGGCCATTTTGCGCGAAGGGGCCGAGACTACGATTTTCTACGCAGGAATGGCACCGGCCATTGATACCTCTCAACTGCTGCTCGGGATTGGCAGTGCCCTTGTGATCCTGATTATCCTCGGCTATGCCATGATTGCACTGAGCGCCAGATTGCCGGTTGCCGCCTTCTTCCGCGCTGCTACAGTGCTGATCTACTATCTGGTGTTCCGCTTCCTCGGGGAGAGCCTTCACGCCTTGCAGATCGCCGGCAAGCTGCCCGCCCATAACGGCCACAGTCTGCCTTCCATCGGCTGGCTTGGCATGTATCCGACCTGGGAGACCACCATCCCGCAGCTGCTTGTCCTCGTCTTCATCCTCTGGGAGCTGCTGCGCAGCAGACGTAGAGTCAACAAGACAAAGGCTGCCAACGGGATCACTAAATAAACATACTAATAATATAAAAGCTGCAATCTGTGCGTGTGCCTTCAAACACGCAGATTGCAGCTTTTTGTATCTCTGCCCTAATCCGAACTTGTAAGGAATATTTACAAGTTCAGATTAAAGAATCAACAGAAGTTGAATGCCGTGTCAAACACTAATCGCTGAGCGTGCAAGTGCAGAAAAGGACCATATAGGATTACCTGCGCGTCAGCACAATGTATGTTGTTTTCCACATACATTTGGCCCATGTGCCTGCGCGTCAGCACAATGTATGTTGTTTTCCACATACATTTGGCCCATGTGTCTACGCGTCAGCACAATGTATGTTGTTTTCGACATACATTTGGCCTATGTGCCTACGCGTCAGCACAATGTATGCTGTTTTCCACATACATTCGCATTTGGCCCATGTGCCTACGCGTTAGCACAATGTATGTTGTTTTCCACATACATTTGGGCCGCAATTATATACATACTTTATCCAAAATCCACCTCCCTCCCCCTTAATTCAGCCCCAGATCAGCCTTAAACCAAACTGCCTATTGCAACCTTCCGCAATTTGTTTTATCCTGAGTATGAAAATAATTTTCTTAATAAACATATGTATTGTGTAAAATAATTTCAGAAAGCGGTGCATTCGGCCAGATTAAGTATTCATTCTACATGTACATCTTATTAGTAGAGAAAGCTACATGAATCTGAATCTATAGAAAAGAAGGTGAACGCTTGTCTCCCATTCTGCATGCTCTGGAGCATGACAAGCCCAAGCTGTCGCAAATGGAACGCAAGCTGGCTGAGCGTATTCTGGCCTCGCCCGGGGAGATTGTCCATATGGGCATCACCGAGCTGGCGGAGGAATGCGGCATCAGCACAGCGACGATTACGCGGTTCTGCAAAGCGCTGCACTTCAAGGGGTATCCCGATTTCAAGCTCAAGCTGGCGGCTGAGCTGGCGCATAGCGATGGCTCGCCGGAGACCGGCAGTTCCTCTTATCAGGACATCGTGGCCGGCAATCCGCTGCAATTCATTGTAGAGGCCATGCAGGCCAACCACCTGGCCTCGATCCGGGATACCACCTCGCTGCTGGATCTGAGCCGGCTGCAGCAGGTCATTGATCTGCTGTGCCGGGCGCAGCGGGTTGATCTGTACGGGATGGCAACCTCATCCATCGTAGCCCAGGATTTCTATCAGAAGCTGATCCGTATCGGTGTGAACTGTACCGCTTTTGCCGATTCCCATATGCAGATTACTTCCGCTTCCTCACTCTCTTCCGGCGATGTAGCCTTCGCAGTCTCTTATTCAGGAGAGACCCCGGAGACGGTGGATGCCTTAACCTGTGCGGCCGCAAGCGGCGCAGCCACGGTGTCGTTAACCTCATACGGAAGCAGTACTCTCGCTACACTCGCTGATATTCCGCTGTTCTCCTCGTCTCTTGAGCAGGGCATGCGGCGCGGTGATATGGCCTCACGGATCGCACAGCTGCACATTATCGATATTCTTTTCACCGGCATGGTCAGTACCCGGTTTGGAGATTTCATCCCCAAGCTGGAGCAATCTTATCTGAACGTCCAACATTACCGTCATAAACGGGGAGGTCAAATCTAATGAACATTTTGAAATTTCAGCATGAAGAAGATTTCGCAGCCACAGGAGCTAACCTGATCGCCAGTCTGCTGCAGAGCAATCCCAGAGCCGTTCTGGGACTGGCTACCGGAAGCTCCCCTGTCGGGGTATACGAGAAGCTGGTGGAGATGCACCGCAAGGGCAATGTCAGCTTCGCCAAGGCATCATCCTACAATCTGGACGAATATGTCGGACTGCCTGTGGATCATCCACAGAGCTACCGGAGCTTCATGAATGAGCATCTGTTCAATCACATTGATATCGATCTGGCCCGCACCCATGTCCCTAACGGGAATGCCCCGGATCTGGAGGCTGAATGCCGTGCGTATGACAAGCTGCTGGAGGATAACGGTCCGGTGGATCTGCAGATCCTCGGCATCGGCAGCAATGGCCATATCGGCTTCAACGAGCCGGATGCCAGCCTGAGCAGCGGAACACATGTGGTCGATCTGCTGGAAGAGACCCTGGAAGCCAACGCCCGCTTCTTCGAGCGTGTAGAGGATGTGCCGCGTCAGGCGGTAACAATGGGCATCGGCGGAATTCTTAAGGCGAAGCAGATTGTACTGCTTGTCCGCGGGGAAGAGAAGGCGGAAGCGGTTAAAAATGCGCTGGAGGGCCCAATCACTACCCAGTGTCCCGCCTCGCTGCTGCAGAGCCACCCAAATGTGGTCGTCCTGCTGGATGAAGGAGCCGCGAAATGGCTGAAATAAACGGTGCGCACGGAGAATTGTTGTACGGCAAGGTGCTGACTCCTGACGGAATCACCGAGCAGGGTGTAATTGCCGTAGCGGACGGCTTGATTCAATATGCCGGGGAAGCCTCCTGGCTGCCCGCAGCCTATGAGAGCTGGCAGACAGTCACCCGGGAGCCGCAAGGTCTGCTGATCCCCGGATTCGTCGATGTGCATGTGCACGGCGGAGCCGGACATGACTTCATGTACAGCGATGCAGATGCGCTTGACGATATCACACGGTTCCATGCCTCACACGGGACGACCTCTATGCTTGCTACAACCATGACGGCTGCCAAGGCAGACATCGATCAGGTGTTAGCTGAGGTGGATGCTTATCGTTCCCGTGAAGGCGGCATGCCTTATGCAAGGCTGGCGGGTGTACATCTGGAGGGGCCGTTCATCAGCGTGAGATGGCCAGGAGCGCAGAATCCTGAGCACATTGTTCCGGCTAATATAGAATGGCTGGAGGAATGGGAGGACAAGTATCCGGGAATGATCCGTCAGGTCACCCTGGCTCCTGAGCGTGAAGCTGCCCTGGAAGCTATCCAGTGGCTGCGCAAGCATGGCATTACGGCTGCGCTCGGCCACACAGATGCCACATTCGAGCAGGTGATTACCGCTGCAGATGCCGGGCTGAACCATGCGGTGCACATGTTCAATGCCATGACACCGCTGCATCACCGCAAGCCGGGAACGGCCGGTGCCGTCCTGTTTGATCCCCGGATCAGAGCTGAGGTGATTGCCGACGGTATCCATGTTCATCCGGCAGCCATCAGCCTCATTACCCGGCTCAAAAACAATCATAATCTGCTGCTGATCACAGATGCCATGTCAGCAACCGGACTCAGCGACGGAGAATATGCCATCGGTGATCTGCCTGTGATCGTCAAGGACGGCATAGCCACGCTGAAGGAGCACCCCGAAGCGCTGGCCGGCAGCACACTGACGATGATTAGCGGGTTCCGTTATCTGGTTCAGGAGGTTGGTCTCAGCCTGCTGGAAGCCTCACAGGCTGCCAGCCTTAATCCGGCGCTGTCGCTCGGCATGCAGCGGTCTATCGGAACGCTTGAGGCAGGGAAGCGCGGCGATATTCTGCAGCTGGATCAAGACCTGAACCTGCGCTGTGTATGGATCGGCGGACGCAAGCTGGAGGCCTGATCCGGATAAGACACAGCTTCGTATTCATATAAACGCAAACAATGCAGCCCTCTTACCCGGCTTTCCGGGTGAGAGGGCTGCATTGTTTGCGCCTGTCGTCATTCACTTTTGCCCTGCTGTGCCGTCATTTGAATAAGCCTCATATCCCTCTGGAATACTATCTTCATTCAAGGCACTATGCTGTAGCGCCTGCTTACTGTCCGCTGCGCGCAGGGAAAATCCGTTCCGCCATGATGCGGAATTCATTCGCGAAGCCTCTGAGCGGATGTCCGGCACGGAATTCCCGGGCATAATAATCGGCCCGTTCCACGAAATCCGGGTTCGCCGAGACATAGACATTGCTGACGTATGTGTTGCCTTTTTTAACCTCTGCGGCGATTTTGTTCTTGATCTCCCCGGGAAGTATGTCTTTATCCTCCCCCATACTGCTTCTGGACATCAGCCCGTTATTGCCGTTCCCCGGATAATCTTCGGGAGCTGCCATACCTGTACCGCCAATGGTTCCAGTGCCTGTCAGACTTCCCGGAATGCCGGCCATGGAGCCGCCTGTTCCCGTCATTCCCGGCACCCCCGCAGCAGTTCCTCTTCCGGTAGCTTTCTCACGGGTGGTACTCCGGGTGTGGACCTTGCCCGAAGCATCCTCCAGCATTACAGCGACATAAGCGCTTCTGCCAACCATAATAACGTTAGCCGAACGGACTTCCCGCATCGCCGCAACACGGTCAGCCAATTCCTTGCTCATCTCCATGCTGCCGAAGTCATCGTCACGGTTCATGTCCCGTGCGGAGTTCACGTGGATTCGCCCGTCTGTCCCCCGTACACTTTTCGTCTGCATATTGCCGCTATCTGCCGAATGGCCGGCACCGCAGCCGGTCATACTTATGGTGCCGAGCAGCAAGGCTGCAGACACGGACAAGCCTAATTTTGATCGCAACATTCCTTCATCCCCCATCACAGAATAATGTAGTGTAGTGTGACAACCCTTAGCATGGCTCCTCCGCTGTCCGGTTATCCAGAAAGGATTTGGCAGAGCCGCCTCCACAGTCACATGTAAGAGAACTCCGGCGTATCTTATATAACAGCAGACTGTGTTTCTCCGCGAGAGTCCAGATCAGGAGGGGTAAGCTTGAGAATTCTATTTACGTTTTATGTACCGAGCGGCGGGGTTGAGACCCTGAACAGACTGCGGTGTGAGAGCCTTCAGAAGAACGGCATCGAATGCCATGTGCTCTATCTCATGCCGGGGTCCGGCACCCACAATAGTGTAAGCTTCCCGGTATTTGTCACGAACCAGGATGAAGAGATCAGAACGGTACTGAATACCCATCATTATGACGCCATTATCGTAACCTCCGATTATCTGCTGCTCGAACGCCTGCGCCGGCTGGGGTATGGCGGCATCCTGATCTACGAGTCCCAGGGTCTGGGAACACGAAGCGAAGCACGTAACGTGATTATAGAGTCCGTGCCTTATCTCCAAGCCTTCTGCAATGCCGTACTGATTCCCCCCACCGATCATTTACTGGAGCTGTTTATCGAGATCTGCCCCTGGCTACAGCGCTATGTTATTCCGAACCTCGTGGATGTACAAGGATTCCGCTATATCCCAGCCGAAGCGCCCGTTGATCCTGTTATCGCCTGGGTAGGGCGGCTGGAGCCCAACAAGAACTGGAGCGAGTACCTGAAGATTGCCTATCATATCCGCAAACAGAGGCCTAACCTTCATCTCTGGATGTTCCATGATCCGAGCTTGGCCTCAGATGACCAGAAGGCGGCATTCAATGAAGAGCTGCATGCCCTTGGCCTGAATGACCGGCTGAATGTGTTCACGAACATGCCTAACCAGATGATGCCTGTCTATTATTCATCGATTGCCGCTTCAGGAGGCTTCCTGCTGTCCAGCTCAGTCACAGAAGGCTTCGGATATGCTGTAGCTGAGGCTGTCTGCTGCTCCTGTCCGGTACTCAGTACGGATTCCGACGGAGTCAGATCCTTCATCACCCATAATATTACCGGCAAATTCTATCCGCTTGGCAATGTGGAGGCTGCCGTGAACGAAGGACTTGAGCTGATGAATAACACTGCGCTGCGTGAAGCCATCTGCTATCAGGGCCGTCAGCATATGGTTACGCATTTCGGATTCGATCAATACGCACATTCCTTCCGCGAGATGATGAACTCCTTCTCTATCTTCTAACTATTGCAAGCAAGCTTCATATATCCTATCTGCAGGCCAAAAGAAACCTTCAATCCCCAGCGCCAGCCGGGGGTTGAAGGTTTCTCTGTGTTGGGCGTTCTGCCTGGAGGCATCACACGCCTTGTCTGGACACCATCTCGAACAACTCGGCCTGGAAAATCTGCACGCTTCTCTCCCAGGTAAACTGCAGTGAATCCTGCTCTCCCCTGGCGGCCAGACGCTGTCGAAGCTCTCGGTCCTCAATCAGCGTCACTATATCCGCAGCAAGACGGTTCTCATGACGGTATGACATCAGACAGTTCTGCCCGTGTGCGCAGTATTCAAGATTCCCCCCTGAATATACGGTAACCAGTGCGGCACCGCAGCGCATCGCCTCCAGCCCCGGCAACGAACCGGCATCATTAGTACTTGCGCTGACAAAAATATCTGTCTCATTGTAATGATAAGCCAGCTCGTTGTCATTGCCGGGTGTCCGAAGCTGATAACGCCCGGTGTTAAGCAAGGCCTGCAGACTATCAGAAGCGGCATATTCAGCAGGGGGAGTTATGATATAGATCTCCACCTCTGGATGAAGCCGCTTGACCATATCGAGCTGCTGAATCAGGTATTCCTGTTCCCGGTGGCCGGAGAATCCGCCCTCCGGACGCCGCATGATGGCCGAGACGATCAGCGGCCAGTCTGCGTTGTCGCGTAAATGCGTATTCTTGAAATCCGGAGCAACGCCGACCGGAACAATTCTGCCCTTAATGCCGTGATTGATCCGTATGACCTCCTGCTGCCAGCGGGACAGCAGAAGCAGGTTGCGGGTAATGCTGTAGGAAGCGAACGACTGGTTATTATCCGGCAAGAAATTCGGCTCATAGCATAAGGCCAGCCGGATATGCAGCCCTTTGCCCTGCCGGCTGGCCCGCTCGGCAACCGGAACGGTTGTATAATAATTGGAGATAATTACATCCCCATAGGGAAAATCATCTTCGGTAAGCACCGGAGCGGGCGCAGTGATAATCGGACATTTCATCTCATATTCAACAAAGCCATGGCTGGGCAAAAGAACAACGACCTCATGGCCAATTTCAGCCAGACGGTTAGCCAGCTCAGTTATCATCCGCTGCGCGCCGCCTCTGGATAAGGTCAGAACCGGGAAGGTCAGTCTCAATTCCTTGTCTCCTTTCTCAGCAGCTGCGTTAGCTTGCCCCTGTGCATGAACTGCACCCTTGCAATCTCCCGGTTCTGCGCCTCGCTGTGCAGGACCGAGCCCATCTCATTATGCACACGGTAATCCAGCAGCGGCTCTTCTATATAAGACCACTCATAATGCGGAAGAATCCGCAGCCACATATCATAATCCTGTGTATACAGGAGGCTCTCATTAAATCCTCCCACCCTGGAGAGGATCTCCATATCAAACAGCACCGTGCTGCCGTTAACCGGACAGCTGGACATCATGGTCTGAATGAGGGCCGGCCTGCTGCAGGCCGGCATCCGGACGATGTCCTGAAACCGTTGCCCGTGCTCATTAATATAGTAGTAAGCCGTATGATTGAAGGAGGTTCCCGAGCTGCGGATGACTTCTATTTGCCGTCTGATTTTATCGGGATGGAACAGATCGTCCGCGCTTAACCAGGCAAAATAAGCTCCGTTTGCCACCTCAATTCCCCTATTGAGCGCCGAGCCGGTTCCTCCGTTGGTCTTGCGGACATACACGATCCGGCTCTTATAGGCTTCAAGCTTCTCCGTATGGAGTGTGGAACCGTCATCCACCACGATCAGCTCGATATCCGCGTAGCTCTGGGCCAGCACGCTCTCAACCGCCAGATGCACGTAGGGACAATTATAGAACGGAATCACCACCGAGACCTTGGTCTTCTGATTCATGCCCCGGCCTCCTCCCTGAGTTCATTTATACTGTCTTGCAGGCGAGCAGGGCGTCCAGCGGCGCGTGATTCTCACCGAAGGCTTCCCGGAATGAAGGATTCTCCGCATGGTGAAATCCCTTCAGTACGGTTACAGCGTAGCCCAGCTTCAGGAAGTCCTCAGGCTCCCAGCCGCTCCAGTGCTTCTGGTAATACTCCCCATGCAGATTGAAATGGTCCTTCCCCTCCTGCGGGAAGAAGCCCCGTGGTGTAAATACGATGACACGGTTCGCAGCGATAAGCTCCGCCTTACGCAGCAGCTCTATGCCTTCACTCATCGAAAAATGCTCCAGAGAATCGATCAGAGTGACCGCAGAGAAGGTTCCCGGCAGGAACAGCTTATCGATATGGCCGGCATCGGCATGAACCGGAATGATATGAGGGGACTTGTATTTGCGGTGCAGCAGATAAGGCCTGTGGATATCCAGCCCCAGCACTACAGCGGCCTCATACCGCTCCAGCAGCGTACCGGTACCGCTGCCGATATCCAGAATACTCTCGGAGAATTTCAGCTGCTCCAGCAGGACCGGCAGGAAGTCTTTCACTTCAATTTCCCGGTACATATGCTCTCCCTCCTAAGCGTTAGTTGCTTGGTCTTGGGCTGTGCTGCAGTGCCGGCTATGCGCGCTCCGGCAGCTAGCCGCCCATGGAAGCAATCAGGGCGCTTAAGGGAGCGTGATAACGGGCACTGGTTGCTGCAGCCTCGGCCATAATGACATCGTAGTGTCTGAGCGTGCCCATTCCCTCATGCCGGCGGTAAGCCGTCAAGGACTGGTTCAGCATCACCGGTGCATAACCGTTCAGAATCGCCCGGTACCACAGATCATAATCATGGGTATACGGCAGTGCTTCATCGAACATTCCGATGGCTCCGAAGATCTCCCGCTTGAACATCACCGTACAGCCGTTGATAGGATTGCCGTACAGGAAGCAGCGCAGATATTCAAGCTGGTTCGGGAATACGGCCGCAGCATTCAGCTCCATAGCCTGCGAGTTTCCGTTAATGTAATTGAAGTTGGTGTACGAGATCAGCAAACGGTTCTGTTCCATGAACAGAACCTGATTATTGATCTTGTCACGATAGAACATATCATCCGAGCTGAGCCAGACTACGTAATCTCCCGTGGCATGCGCAATACCGTGGTTAAGTGCCGAAGCGGTGCCGCCGTTGGCCTTGCCCAGATAGTGAATGTAGGGCAGATAAGGGGTAATCCGCTCTGCATGCAGAGTTGAACCGTCATCCACTACGATAATCTCATAAGGCTGCCAGGATTGGCTTATGGCGCTCTGCAGCGCCTGCTCAATATAAGGGCAATTGTAAAAAGGAATAACTACGGATACTCTGGGCTTCATAACAACCTTCCTTCCTTACCGGCCCTTGTATAGCCGATAATATCCGCCAGCGAACGGTCCAGCGCAATCTCCGGCATCCAGCCGGAAATAACAGCATAGTCCCCCGATTCTTCAGGCGGTACCTTACTATCAGCAGATTCAATTGGAGGCTTCGCCGGAACGGCAGGTGTCGGGGAAGGATTGCCCCGACTGTGCTCCTCCTGCGGGCCCCAGTCCATCGCAACCGGAGCTGCCGCATGGGCCAGCAGCTTCGCCGCAACCTCCCCCAGCTCCCGCTCTGTCCCGGAATCAATGCGGTAGATCCTTCCTGTCTCGCCCGAATCCAGAATGAAGCCATAGGCCCTGACCGCATCACGCACATCCAGAAAGTCACGCAGCGCATGGCGCGAGGAGAGCCGAAACGCAGCAGGTGCAGCCGATCCGGTTACAGCTGCTGCTTCACTGCGCACAATATGCTGTGCCAGCAGGGAACAGAAGCCGGTGGACGGACCCGGACCAATCAGGTTCGAGGGCTCCGCCATCAGCACCGGCTGTGCAAACAGCGTTGCCCAGGCCAGCGATACCAGCTCCTCCAGCGTCTTGCTAAGGCTATAGGGATGGGGCGGGTCTGCCGCACCCGGTCTATACTTAAGCCGGGAGCCGGCCACCAGAATACGGCTGGCCGGCTGGACACGCAGCGCCTCAAGCAAATATAGAGTAGCCATTACATTGGTCTCCATGTAGAGCAGCGGGTCCCTCCAGGACTCCGGGACCGAATTCTTGCCTGCCAGGTGCAGCACCTGATCCGGCTTCACCGCTCCAATCATTGCCGCCACAGCCCTGCGGTCCCCCAGGTCACAGACATACTGCTGAACGCCGTCCGGGAACAACTCCGCAGCTGGCTTGCGTCGGACTACAGCAGTCACCTCCGCTCCTCCGGCGGCAAAGTAGGCCACGGCATGCCTGCCGGTAAAGCCGGAAGCTCCGGTAATAAGGAGACGCCGCCCGCTCATGTCAGCAGCTCTGAGCTGCGCATAAAGTCGGCAAGCTCGCTAAGCATCCGGGGATAGGAAGGCAGCTCAATCGTGACATCGCTTCTCGTGCTGATCAGCGTCCGGTCCTGAACCGGCGTCTGCTGCGGGATGATCTCAACATCCTCTTTATGAAATGCGGTCTGCATCATCTGCAGCAGCTGATATTTGCTTACGGGCTGCGGGTGGGCCAGATGAATCAGCCCGGAGAGATCCGAGTCCAGCAGGGAATCGATGGCTTTGGCCAGCTCCAGGGTGGTGACTCCATTCCACATCACGCATTCATATCCGGTTACCCGGCCTTTCTGGGCCAGAAACCATTCCATGAGGCCGATTCCGCCGGAGCGGATCTCGGGCCCGATAATAGAGGTACGGATCGTGAGATGTCCGGGATCGCGCACTTCTCCAAGACTCTTGGTGAGGGCGTAGACCGAGGTTCCATCCGCGGCATCCTCCTCCGTATATCCGCCGCGTGTTCCTTCGAACACGCAGTCGGAGCTGATATGGATGAGCCGGGCATGAATCTGGTCCGCTGCCCGCCGCAGGCGGTGGGGCAGAAATCCGTTGACATGATACGCGCCGATCCGGTCCCGTTCGGCGAATTGATTGAGTACCCCCATCGCATTAATAATGCAATGGGGGGAGACGATTTCAACCAGCTTTTCTACACCGGCGATGTCGTCGGCGTCTACATACAACCCTCCAAGATCCTTCTTATCCCGGGTTGTATGGAAGATGTGGTGCTTGCCCTGGCGGCGAAAATACTCCGCCAGCATATGACCTGCCATACCATTTCCGCCGAGAATCAGGAGCTTCACTGGAGGAACCCTCCCCGGATCAGGATATCTTTGATTTCAGCCTGCTCCATCAGATGATTCTCCGAGCTGAAGCTGCTGAAGGACACATGGGGGAAGTGACGGTAATGCTCCTTCAGCTCCGGCATATCGAGTGTGGGCAGAATAACCAGGTACTGCTCATCGTAGACCACCGTAGTCAGGCTCTCGAAATCGCTCATCAGGATCTCATGGATTTTCTCACCCGGGCGGATGCCGGTCTCGATCATACTGACATCCGTCCGGCCGGAAGCTTCAATCAGCACATCGGCCAAATCCACGATCCGGCAGGTCGGCATGGTCATGACAAAGATCTCTCCGCCGATACTGACATCGGAAGCCTTGAACAGCAGGGTAATGGCATCGCGCAGGGTGAAAAAAAACCGGGTCATGTTCATATCCGTAATCTTTACCTGTCCCTTGTCCTTGATCTGCTTCATGAACAGATGGACCACGCTGCCGTTCGTACCCAGCACATTGCCTCCGCGCACCGTAACAAACTTGGTGCCTGAGCCGATCAGATTGGCATAGACGAACAGCTTCTCACCGATGGCCTTGGTCATACCGTAGAAGTTCGACGGATTGGCCGCCTTGTCGGTAGAAATGTAAATCGCCTTCTCCACATTGTTGGCAATCGCGGCTTCGATGACATTTTGTGTGCCAACCACATTCGTCTTGAGCGCCTCGTACGGCTGGTCCTCGCAGACGGGTACATGCTTGAGCGCGGCCAGATGGAAGACATAATCCACACCGCGGCAGGCAGCCACCAGCGCATCCTTGTCACGGATATCGCCGATGATGAAGCTGAGATGCTTATCTTCAAATTCACGGCTCATGGCTACCTGTGCAGACTCACTGCGGGAGAATACGATGATTTCTTTGGGATGCTGCGGCAGCAGCTGCCGGATCAGCTCATGCCCCCAGGAACCGGTACCGCCTGTAACCAGAATCCGTTTATTATTGAACATGCAGGTTCCCTCCAAGCAGAAATTTAACTACCTTTACCGAGACACCTTGGGCAAGATACCCTTCCGGCGCCTCCCAATCGGGCTTAAGCGACGTCATCAGCACGGTGCAGCGCAGAATGCTGTTCTGTTCTACCCCGGACACTACATTACTTCCGCAATCGATAGTTTCCGGGCGTTCTGTCGTCCGGCGTATGGTCACCGTAGGCACTCCCATCAGGCAACATTCTTCTTGAACGGTGCCGCTGTCGGTAATGGCGCACAGGGCATAGCGTTCCAGATGAACAAAGTCAAAAAATCCGAAAGGTTCGTGAAACTCCACCAGCGGGTTCATACTCAGCGGGAACTGCTCCGTAAGCTTGGAGCGTGTACGGGGATGGATGCTGCAGATCAGGCGGAGTCCCAAATGCTCAGCCACCAGGTTGAGCCCGGACATAATCTGGAGCAGCGACTCCGGATCATCGACATTCTCGGCCCGGTGGGCTGTTACCAGCAGATACCGGCCGGCTTCAAGCTTCAGCCGGGACAGGATGTCACTGGCCGCGATCTGCTCTTCGTAATGCGTAATCACCTCATGGATGGGGTTGCCGGTTAACACGATACGCTGGCTGGGGAACCCTTCGCTGAGCAGATGTCTCTTACTCTGCTGGGTATAGGGCATATTTATGGTGGAGACGGCATCTATGACACGGCGGTTTTTCTCCTCCGGCACTTTCAGATCGTAACAGCGGTTGCCTGCTTCCATATGCACCACAGGAATGCCCATCCGCTCAGCCAGAATGGCACATAGCGCACTGTTGGTATCCCCCAGCAGCAGCACGCGGTCCGGCTGCTCTTGAAGCAGAATGCTCTCCAGACTGCCGAACATGGCGGCCAGCTGACCCCCGAGTCCGGCCTGCTTATCCTGCAGCACGTAGTCCGGTGCGCGGAGTCCCAGCTCAGCGAAGAATACCCCGCTGAGGCTGGCCGTGAAATTCTGTCCCGTATGCACCAGCACATGCCGCTCCGCATACCGGTCCAGCAGCGGAATGATAACGCTAAGGCGGATGATCTCGGGCCGCGTGCCCAAAATCGTCATGATCTTCATGGGTTCACTCCCCTTTGATTATGGCCTGCCCTTAGGAACCGGGCAGGCTGCTCAGGATGCCTTACGCCGCCGCTTGCTCCGGCGGCTTCCGGCCTGGCCCGCGCGGCGCTTCTTGCCGCCGCTGCTGGCCCGACGGCGCGCGGAGCCTGCCGCGCGCTTCTTGCGGCGCGGGCGCGTTCCCGCCGCGCCGCTCCGGGACTTGGCGCGGCGCAGCCTGCCGCGCCGCAGCTTCGCGGCCCGCAGCCGTGCGGCGCGGCGCCCGGTCTTGCCCCGCGTCGGCTGTGCCGCGGGGGCGCTCTTTCCGCCCGCCGGCGCTGCTGCGGGCGGGACTTCCGGGCCGCCGATGAGCTGCGGCGGCTGGAGGCAGTAGCGGAGATGCCACCTCTCCGCTAAGCCTTGCAGCCGGACGCGGTAAGCCGCCGGGCCGTAGACGGCCTCGATGCGTTCCCGCGCCTGCCGGCCAATGCCGGCCGCCATCGCCTGGTCGGCCAGCAGCGCGTTCACCCGCCCGGCCAGCGCATCCATATCTCCCGCAGGCACTAGCAGCTCGCCGCAGCCTGCGGCGTCCAGAATCTCCCGCAGGCCGCCGGAATCATAAGCGACAACCGGCTTGCTGAAGGCATAGCCCTCCAGGGCCGTCATGCCGAAGCCTTCCCGGATCAGGCTGGGGACAACAAGCAGATCCATCGCGCAGTAAGCAGCCGGCAGACATTCTTCGTACCCGACAAACCGGAAGCGTGAGGTCAGACCCTCCAGCTTCACCTTGCGGACACAGCGCTCATAGTAGCTTTTATCCCCGGGAGTCCCCACTACGAGGTAGCGGGCAGCCGGATGCTGCTCATGCACCAGAACTGCCATCTTGACGAAATGCTCCAGCCCCTTCTCCTTATTAATGAAGGAAGAGACATAGCCAATCAGCGGGTCCCCCGGGGCGATCTTCAGCTCACTCCGCCGTTCCCCGCGCAGCTTGCTCCAGGCCTCGAACATCAAATCCGCGTCACTCCATGACGGAGGAAGCTGGGTCACCTTGCTATCACGGATCTCCTCGGGGAAGCACGCTGCTGCTGTCTGTGAAATCGCCAGAATCTCATCGCTGTTGTTGTGGATCAGCTCTACGCTGATCGGGGTGAACTCGTTGTCTGTAATGGTCTCCGAGATCTTCCAGATCACCGGTATGCCCAGTGACTTCGCCGCGATGGGCGGCAGGGCATGCACACAGGTGCTGGTGATCACGAAGGACGGACGGAGCTCCGCAAGCCAGTGAGTCAGCTCATGATATTCCCGGCCCTCCTGCAGCTTGCGGATATCTGCCGGAAGACCGGCATAGGGGGTGTACACTCCATAGACCAGCGGAATAGACATCAGCCGGACTTGAAGGCCGTAGCTCCGGGCCAGCTGTGTCAGCTTCCCGTCCTGCGGGGCTACGAGGATACAATTGAAGTAAGGAGACAGCTCCCGGCTGAAGAATAACAGCAGCTTCTCCGCACCCGTAATACTGCGCGTGTTGGAGACATGGGAAAAGAGGACGATCGTCGCTTTGTCGGCCATGGTGTCTCGGCGCTCCCCTGCGAAGGGCTGTGGAGCAGCCATTCACCTCCTAAATTTTGAATGCACACAATCTGTTATCACTCAGCAGTGCTCCTGCTTGGGACGGGTATATTAGCTGACAGGCTAACATCTCTGCCCGGTACTCCAGTATATTGAGGAGGCACAGATGCCGGCACGACACCTGTCCCCTGTGATACGCACATTTTGCTGACAGCCTGTTCTACGATTGCCCTGCTGGCTTACCCGTAAATAACCCTAAGCAGCTGGCTCAGACGTCTGGTATACGTATGATCCCTCAGTGTCCGTTCGAAGGCGCGGAGGGACATCTCCCGGCGCTCTTCCTCGTGCGTCAGATAGTACTGGATTTTGTCCATCAGCTCGCGGGGGCCGGAGAAGGTGTCGATCTCTTCGCCCACCTTGTAGAAGGAGCCGAGATCATCACGGGCATCGCAGAGCTGCAGCGTTCCGCTGGCAGCAATCTCGAACGTGCGCGGATTCGGCGATACGGCCGGAATATACAGCGTGTTATTGTTGACGGCATCGTCGATATGCGAGCGGTGAAGGTTGATCACAATCTTTGAGCCGCTGTAGGCTACAGCCGTCTCCTGGGGGGACATCCATTTGCCGATCTCAATCCGGTCGCCATAGAGCGGTGCTTCCGGCAACCGGTCCCACCAGATTCCGTTAATGACCGTGTTATAGCTCATCAGCTCCGGCATAATATCGCGGAAGAAATTAATCCGGTTCCAGTAGGCAGACCCGATGAAGCTGACATCCCGGCTGACCGGCGAGCGTCCGGTAGTCGGACGGTAATGCTCACGGTGTGCAGCAAAGGGCAGATAGTGGACCTCCGTGCAGCCAAGGCCGCGGTAGATCTCTACGCAATTACGCTCCAGTGTGAATACATAGTCATAGTGAGGCACAATCTTCATTGTGAAATCGGTGTAATACGGATCATCGGTCAGCCAGATCGCGGTCTTGATGCCCTGACCGCGCAGAATAGCCACCTGCTCCAGGGGCAAATCCAGGCCATCCAGCACAAGCACGAGGTCGGGACGCTGGGCAGAAGCCAGCTCTACCAGATTCTGGCGCACATCGGTAATCGTCACGTGAGTGGTCAGTCTTTGCAGCGCGAAGAGCACAGCATCATCAATCGGAGAGTACGGATACCCTTTGCCCGAGGCCACGTACATCACATGGATATTCCTTACCGGCTGCGGCTCCTCCGGGCGTCCGTCCAGAACAGCCAGGCGTCCCCGCAGATATCCTTCGTCATAGCCTCCCTTGAAGCCGGTCAGACGTCCCCGCAGCTTCTCTTCCTCCGCAGGGGTTCTCGGCAACGGCGGGGCAGGCATAATAAATTCGTTGTTCATGAGTATTCGCTCCTTTTGATCCATAATGAAATTCACCCTCTTGAAGTAAGAACACCCAGTAAATGAGGCAGACGCGAAGTAAAGGTATGCCGGCGCAGCGTGGTCTGCAGTCCCCGCAGCGCATACTGCCGGCGCTCCTTGTCGTGCTTCAGGTAATAATCAATTTTGCGCTTCAGCTCATCGGCAGAAGCGAAGGTCTCCAGATCCCGGCCCGGCTTGTAGTGGATATCCAGATCCTGCCGGATATCGGTCAGCTGCATCGTCCCGCAGGCGCTGATCTCATAGGTCCGGGGATTAATGGAGAGGGACGGAAGCTGGAACGTATTCCGGTTGTCCATCCCTCCCTCCCAGGGCCGGTGGATATTAATGACCAGCTTCGCGCCGCTGTAATAATTGGCGGTCTCCTCCGGCGGGATGAAGCCCTCTCGGATGTACGGAGACAGCTCCTCGAAGTGGGCCAGCCGCTCCCAGAATCCGCCGGCGATGAGCACCTTCTTTCCCCGCAGGAAGGGGACCAGTTCATCGAACAGCTCCGTACGGTTGCGGAAGGCGTTGCCGATGAACACGACATCATAGTGATATTGCGGTCCGGTGTGGCGCGGGTAGAACATCTGGGGGTTGACGCACAGCGGAAGGTAGTGCACAGACGCCGTCCCCAGCGAACGGTAGAATTCCACACAGCCCAGTTCATGCGTGAACACATAATCGTAATGCCGGCAGATGACGGATGTATCCTCGGTGAAATAAGGATCATCCACAAACCAGATCGCCGCCGGGATACCCAGCTGTCTTATTTCCATAATTTGTTCCAGATGATTCTCCGGAAATACATGCAGCCCGTTCATCACCAGCACCGCCTCAGGCAATTCGCGCGATGCCACCTCCAGCATAGTTTCCGGAGGACAGATGATCAGCTCGCTTACCAGCAGCCGCAGCGCTTCTGCGACTCCCGCATCGATCGCCTGAAACCCCTGGGGAACATACATCAGTTTTAACGGCTGACATTCCCCCACTTCAAGGGTATTCAGGCGCTTCACGGCTTCGCACAGGCCGAGATGGTACCCTTGCAGATAGCCATCCCGGTAATCCTGTGGAAGCCCGCCTCTCTTTTTTGTTTTCACGGCCTTCACCCTGCCCCGTTATATTCTCAAGACAGTAGTACTATATGCGGAGTCAGCATCCGCCTCATGGACATCTGTCTGTATCACACCGAAATTGGCATATGCCCCCGGTCTTTCGCCCGCTTGGCCCGAACCTCTACAGAATCCGTCCACTCTTGTCCATGAGTGCATGCTCTGTACTCCGATGCTTGTTCAGGTACTTTGCGGGGACAACGGGAATCATCTACAATTAGGGAAACACCTACTGAGGAGGCACTAAGATATGAGTTCCATCTATGGCCCTATGCTGTATCTGCGCCATGTCGAGCTGCTGCGCGATGCAGTCCCTTCCTTTGGAAGCTATCCTTTTAATCTGCCGGTGGTACGCACCCTGGACCGGCTTGCTTTTCAGAAGCAGGTCACTTTTCTGGTAGGAGAGAACGGTAGCGGGAAGTCTACCTTGTTAGAGGGCATTGCTGCTGCCTGGGGGTTCAATCCGGAAGGGGGGACGCTGAATTTCTCGTTTAATACCCGCGCCTCGCATTCCAGTCTCTACGAATATTTGCGGATTGCCAAAGGGGTGAAGCGGCCGAAGGACGGCTTTTTCCTGCGTGCGGAGAGCTACTACAATGTGGCTTCTTATATCGATGAGCTGGATGAGGAGCCGGGCGCGGGGAACCGGATTAAAGACTCCTATGGAGGAAGCTCGCTGCATGAGCAGTCGCATGGAGAATCCTTCTTCTCCACATTCGTTCACCGCTTTGGCGGACAGGGCATCTATATTCTGGACGAGCCCGAAGCCGCTTTGTCTCCCCTGCGGCAGATGTCACTGCTGGCGCGGATGCATGAGCTGGCTGCGCAGAATTCCCAGTTCATCATCGCCACCCACTCCCCCATTCTGATGTCCTATCCGGGTGCAGAGATTCTTCTGCTGAAGGGAGAGAGTATCACGCCTGTTGCGCTGGAAGACACGGATCATTACACAGTCACCCGCGCCTTCATGACCAACCGGGAGAAGATGCTCCGCGAGCTGCTGGGCGATGAGCCTGATCCCTTATAAGCAGAAACGGCTCGGCCGTCCTGTTAAGAACGGCATTCGTTTCAGCGAGAACGTTAGGATTGAAACATATAAACGCTTAAATTTTAAAAAAAGACACTCCGCGGCGTTAACCGTCAAAGTGTCTCTTGTATTTGCATAGCTGCTCTGTATTTCTCTAATAAAGCTGATCATCTTTCTCCGTATTACAATCACTGTATTCATTCAGGAGCGCATCCAGCTTCACCGATTGGCGGAGTACCCGGACATCCTGCATCCCGTACTCCAAGGCCAGTTTGTTCAGTTCCTGTCTTGCCTGTTCAATCTTGTCCTTGTATTCGTCATTCCCCATAGCGGCCCCCTTATAGGATGAGGCTGTATCAAGCCATTTCCACTCTTTTACTAAAGTTCCAAACACATTGTATTCTATAATCCGCTAGGGGTCAATTAAGGGTTTGACATGATAAGTTATTTCAGCAGCTTCGTCAGCTTATGCAGCGTCCAGCCCAGCATCGCTACCGCCATCATATCGAAGCAGACATTGAACAGGAACAGATGCTTGCCGATATCCGCGCGCCCGTCACCGAGAATCGGAACCAGGAACGAGAACAGGCCGATCAGTCCCAGCAGCATCATCAATTCTCCGGCAATCCGCCCCGCCATCTCCTTCGTACGGAAGTATTGGTAGAACACTCCGGCGTAATACACCAGATAGAAAATAACCAGGAATCCGAGGGAATGGGGCAGATGCTTGTTCTTGAGCTCGCTCCACCCGCTGTACATTCCTGCTACCGCGCCCGCAGGCTTGCCTTCGCTTTTCTCATAGCTTCCGAGATAGTAGGGACGGATGGACATGCTGTTAGCAGCCGCATACTTCATATTCTCTATTAACCGGCCGGGATGCTTCATATAAAAGAAAAGCACATCCTTATGCGAGACACGGTCATAGAAATCCGGACCCAGCGATGGATCATCCTGCTTGATCGCCGTATCCCCCTGGAAATAATTCGTCCCCGCCAGTACCTCGAGGCGCTCCGGCAGTCCCAGGTCGCGCAGATCGCCGCGCACATCCGGAGATTCGTTCAGTATGCCGAAGAACACCGTCTGATACAGGTTGATATGCTTAAGCTCCTTCGGCGCCGCCACATACATAATCACCGATACCAGCGCCGTAGCTACCGCAAGACTTAGCGCCAGCTTGCGCCAGCTGCCTGTTCCATTCAGCGTCCGCAGGCGCAGGAAGATCAGCGCGAAGGCGAGGCCGACCGGGGCATTCTGGATTTTGGAGCAGATCAGGAACAGCACAGCAATGAAGAACAGCGTAAGTCCTTTGGAGGACGGCTGCTCCTGCCCGGTAAGCCTCAGACCCAGCGCGAACGTAAGCAGCATGAAGACCATCGACACGGGTTCGCCGAACAGAGAGTTGAAATAAGCCAGATAGCCGATATCGTAGAACACAAACAGCATTCCCGCACCCAGCAGCAGGCCCGTGGCATAGGAGCTCTTCGCACCCAGCTTGACGATCATCCACGTGGCAGCCAGCAGCAGCACTGCATATACCACTGCCAGAAGACGGATATCGAAGTAGCTGCCGTGAAATAAGCCCGCAAGCAGCCTTGGCACCAGCACCAGCAAAATTTGCGAGGACGGGTAGAAGCCCTTGAACAGATCATCATAAGCAAACTTAGAATGACTGTAGCTGAAGAAGCGGTCGGCATAGTCCTCCCCGGCATCAAAATAATTCAGTCCGACCGTATTCATCATCCGCAAAAAATCGCCGTTATCGGCAACGCCTGTGAAGGGCCGCACGAACAACAGATAGAGGATCAGCACAGCGCCGGCCAGCGAGATGAGGTATTCGGGTTTCCATAGTCTTTTCATAACATTCTCCTAACGCTGCGGAAGCAGCTTCACATATTCGTCAGATAAGCCCATCAGCTTCAGGATATAGTCGTAATCGCTCTGATAGGCACTGAAATCCTTCACCGGCTCATGCGTATCCAGCGAGACCGCCTCACCGTCCGAGAAGCTCTTACCGGGCACAAACAATACTTCATCATTGAAAAATGAGCCTGTCGGCAAATAATAGCGCATGCCCACCACATTACGGTCCACATTCAGCAAATCATGCCCGAACGCCGTGAACCCTTCGTCCTTCAGCGATACCCCGAGCAGATTGGCTACCGTCGGCAGCACATCCAGCTGTCCGCCGGTCCGCTCCACAACCTGTCCCTGCTTCATACCGGGCACGTGGATCAGGAGCGGAATGTTGAACCGGCTGATCCGGTCATCATACTTGATGCCCAGCGCGTCCTCCACCTGCTCCGCCGGGACGTCCTTCGGCTGCAGGCCGAAATGGTCACCGTACAGCACCAGCACGGTATCCTCCCACATCCCCTGCTGCTTCAATCCGTCAATCAGTGTGCCTATCGCATAATCCGTATAGTTCACCGCGCTCAGATAATCGCCCAGCATCGTGCCCTGGAGCTTGTCCGGCACCTGAATGCGGCGGAAGCTGTCCGGCACCTTGAACGGATGATGGCTGGAGGCCGTCACCAGCTGGGCGTAGAAAGGCGTACCCTTCTGATGCAGCACCGCCAGCTTCTCCACGGCAGTAGCATAGAGCTGCTCATCGGAAGCTCCGAACGAATTGAAATGGTCATTCTTGAAGGAACCTTTGTCATAGTAGCCGTTGAAGCCAAGCGCCGGATACAGCTCATTCCGGTTCCAGAAGCCGACCTTATTCACATGGAACGTGTACGCCTCATACCCCTTATCCCGCAAAAGCCGCGGCAGTCCCGGCAGCTCCCGGTCCCCGAAGCCTGTGGACATGGCCAGCGAAGCGATCGGATAAATCGAGGTGTTGCTTATGAATTCCGCATCCGAGGTATTGCCCGGACCTACCTGCTGATACACATGCGGGAAATAGAAGCCCTCTCCGGCCAGACCATTCAGCACCGGGGTCAGCTCCTGACCCTCCAGTGACTGATGCAGCGGGAAATTCTGGAACGCCTCCAGTTGGATGATGATGACGTTTTTCCCTTTTTGCGATCCGAAATGCTCTGGCAGTCCGCCTGTCACAGCCTTGTATGGATAAGTAGCCTCCAGTGACTTCACCTTGGCTATCGTCTCCTGAATATCACCGGTCCCGATGAGGCCGTTATCCTCCCGGGCCTTGATCGCTGCCACCACTTCATAATTCAGGAATCCGGCCGTCTCCGCCTGAACCAGCTCATTGGTAATTCCCCGGGCCGAATGAATCGAATACGCCGACAGCGAGCCGCCCCCTATGATTGCCACCAGCAGCAGCACCAGATAGATGCTCCGGGATCTGCGTGCAGGCTGGCTGCCCCGCTGCCAGCGCATAGGGCCTCTTTTCCATCTGCGGAAGAGCGAATAAATTATCACTATCAGCAGATCGGCAAAAAACAGATAATCGACCCACTCAATCGTAGATTCCACACTCTCTTTTACCTGAAAGACCTGGTTCAGCTCATAGAGCGCCAGATAGGTAGGCACCGAGCCGAAGTGATTGAAGTACACACTGGCCGCGAAGAGCAGCAGCGACAATAAGCCATTGAAGGTCCAGAAGACCCCTTTTCTCATCCGCCGAGGCGTAATTACAGCCAGCACACCCAGCAGCAGGAGCACCGGCGCCAGATCCGCAGCGATCCACTCCCAGGCAATCCGGTCAAAGAACAGCCCTCTCAGCAGCAGCAGTTTCAGCCACAGCAGTCCCGCCACGATATAGAAATGCGCCTGCGCAGACGCAGGTTTGCCCTCTCTCATTGCCATCCCCTCTTACTCTCTTCATTAATAGTGGTTTAAAATTAATTCCTTATTTCTGTAAAAAGCTCACGTTGCTCTAGTATAGCAATACTTGTAAAGGGAATCAAAAGAGGGCCACCCTATTAAACAACTGAGCGGGAGAAAAGGTTCATTATGGTTATTATCCTTACTAGGACAAAAAAAAGCAGAGGCGCGAAGTCCCCTGCAAGGATACAGTTTGAATCTGAGATGCTTCTGGTCCAGGCTGCAATCATGCCTCCGGTCACTATAGTCAGTTTGTCCGGAACAACTGGCGTGGAGCCCCTACCGCTCAGGATAGCCGCGCGCTGCCCAGTAATCTTTTAATCGAAAGGTTCGCTTCATGGAGCACGACTTCCTTGTCGATGGTCTTCAGCAGCCCTGTGTGCATAAGAATCTCACCGTCAACCATCGTTGTCTCCACATCGGCACGGGTGGCCGAGTAGACAATCCGCGAGATCGGGTCCACATCATAGGAGGGGAAGGTATGGAAATTATAGAGGTTAAGGATAGCCAGATCTGCCTTCTTGCCGACCTCGATGCTGCCGATCTGATCCTCCATCCCGACCGCCTTCGCCCCCCCGATGGTCGCCATCCGAAAGACGCTCCGGGCATCCATCGTAGTCGGGCCATGCGCGGGCTTTTGGATGACTGCTGCCAGACGCATCTCGTTGAACATATCCAGGTTATTGTTGCAGGGCGCGCCGTCTGCACCCAGGCTGAGGTGAATATGGTCATGTAACATACCAGGCGTATCAGCAATGCCGGAGGCCAGCTTGAGGTTCGAGCCCGGACAGTGGCTGACATGAACACCGCGGTCCCGCAGAATCCGCTTTTCCTGCTCATCCAGCCAGACACAGTGAGCCAGAATCAGACGTTCGTTAGCCAGCCCCAGGTGATCCAGATAGACGACATTGCGCATACCGGTCATCGCCTGCACAAGCTCGATCTCGCCGAGATTCTCGGAAGCATGGGTATGCACCTTCACCCCGTAACGGGCCGAAAGGCTCTGCACCTCCCGCAGCAGCGGCTCCGTACAAGATATGACAAACCTCGGGGAAAAAGCATACTGAATCCGGCCATTCGCATATCCGTTCCATTTCTCCAGCAGATCCACACTCTCCTGCAGCGAAGCCGCCGTCTCCTCCTGCAGGGCCGCCGGTGCATCGGGGTTCTTCCGGTCCATCATGACCTTCCCTGACAACGCGCGGATACCGCTCTTCGCAATCGCCTGGAAGGCATAATCCGTATGATGTACCGTCTCCATATCCACGATGGTCGTTGTGCCGCTGGTGATTAATTCCCCAATGCCGAGCATGGCAGAATAGTACAGTGACTCCTCGTCATGCGCCGCCTCCAGCGGCCAGATCCGCTTGCGCAGCCAGTCCATCAGCTCCAGATCATCCCCTTTGCCGCGGAACAGCGTCTGGCACAGATGAATATGCGTCTGGATAAAGCCGGGGATAACCGTCCGGTTCTTAGCGTCTATGACAAGTTCATCCCCATTCCCTTCAAGGCCGGTGCCAATCTCCACAATCAGATCGCCCTTGATACGGATATCGCCATATATAATGTCCTCCTGCTTGTTCATCGTAATAATCTCCGCATGCTTGATCAGGATATTCGCCATTGTCTTCTCCCCCTAGTCTTGTTGATATCCGGCTGCCTGTAACACAAAAAGGCCACAAAAATATGCCTCAGCATATTTTCGTAGCCAGAAATTTACGGTTCCCGGTAGAGACCCTTAAACCAATTATTAAGGATATACGAAAAGGACTATTCAATTACTTATGAATAATCCCATCATAATTCAAAGACAACTTTCATGTCAATAAGAGTTATTAAATCTAACATTATTATTCGATAAAGTGAGTTTAGGACATGAATTAACATTTCCAGAATAGAAATCCAGACTTCAATGTAATGTTAACTCACTTGAGCGGAAATTATCTCTCCATATTCTCTGGCAGCACCTTCTCAAACACCGGAAAAGCAGCGGTACGGCCGGGAAAACAAATTTCGCCTCTCTGCGAGTACCCGAGCGAAGGATACAGCTTAAGCACCCTGTCATTCTTCGCATATGTATCAAGCCGGATGCTTCTATACCCGCTGCTGCGGGCGAATTCCTCGGCAAAGGCGATCAGCCGCCGGGCAATCCCTCTGCCCTGAATCTCGGGATGTACCGCGAGCCGGTGCATGATCAGATGCGGCCCCTGCTGCTGTTCCCATTCAATGCCTGCATATTGCTCCGCCTGGTTCTCATCCAGCACAAGAATCCCGGCAATCGCCTCATGCTCCAGGCAGACAAATAAGGTGCCCTTACCGATATCTTCACTAATGACTTCCCGGTTAGGGTACCCTTCATCCCATTGATCGCTTCCGCCTGCCTGCATAACTTGTACACATTCGGCAATCAGATTCATGATCTCCTGGATTTCCTCACTCCGCGCTCTTCGTATCTCATTACCCATCATGTGTGTTCCCCGCTTTCCTGCCTGAATAGTGTTCCCGGTAAAGATTCTGTTAAGAAGTCTACCATATCCGGCCGGAAATTCCGAGAGCCCGCCTTATCCCAAAGTTCCCCATGTGCTATAGGGGCGGCGCAATATGCGCCAGCCCCTATATAACCGCAGCCCTGGTCCGCTGCTGTTCCTGCGGCTCTGTCAGCCAAGCTCCAGCTTATGCCCGTCCTCGAAGCCCTTGGCGAAACCGGCGTCGAACCCCACGTTGTATGCTTCGGTGTAGCCCTGCTGATAGGCGTCTCCCGGCGGCAGTTCCGGCGGGACGCCCAGCTCCGGGGGGAGCGGAATCACCTGCGGCACCAATGGTGTTTCGATTACCGGTATGACCTGCACAGCGCGCACCCTGCGTAACCGGCGGCGTAGCCTTCTTTTTTTGCGCAGCTGCAGGGATTTCTTCCCCGGCTTACCGGGCAGACCCTTGCGCGATTTGCGTCCGGGACCTTTGCGTATCCGTGTCTTCCGCGACAGCAGCGGTCTGCGTCTCTTGCCCTTGCCCGTGGAACCAAGCTTGCCCAGTCTCTTTCTCTTCATCATCTACGCCTCCTGTACTTCATCTACTTCTGGCGGTCCCCTCTGAGCAGACCTTGCTCAGCCAGGGGGCTGCAGGCACTCCTTCTTTGGGCTCATGCAGCGAAATACCGGATATCATCCGGCACATCGAACTCTGGTACCCGCTAAGAATCCTGATATTGTCGCTCAGCTTGCGGGCTGTCAGCTCCGATTGCCCCGTCACTTCAGCAATACTCTCGAGGATGGCTGCAAGCGCTGCCTGGCTGCGGGCGATCGAGCGGATCATCTCCAGCTTGACGGCGTGTTCGGAGAGCAGCCCGCCGCTCATTTGCTGTCGTCCCCGAAGCTGAAGCCCTCGCCATCCCCGCCGAAATCGCCGCCCTCGTCTTCCCCGCTGCCCAGCACCGCCTTCAGATTGCTGTACAGCCCGTTCTCCAGCTTCGTCAGCCCCTCTA
This sequence comes from Paenibacillus silagei, assembly GCF_017874735.1. GTDB lineage: Bacteria > Bacillota > Bacilli > Paenibacillales > Paenibacillaceae > Paenibacillus_AQ > Paenibacillus_AQ silagei. The sequence goes on along the minus strand of NZ_JAGGLV010000013.1, from coordinate 137,680 downwards.
CCATTTCCACGATTACCTCGTGAATAGAGATGGATTCCTTCAACTGGTCTTCGTGGGAGTCGAACGCTCTAGCGTGGATATGATGATGGGTCCACTGCTTCACTTTTTCCGCTTCCACCGCTTTGGCCTCGAGAATCATCGCGATGTTCCACTGGATGGCAGCGGTCGACTCCAGCATTTGCAGATATGCCTTTTCTCTGCTCATCCTCCGCCTCCTTGCTCAGGTTACACGTTACCCTTACTCTTCTTCCTGACCGTTTAATTCCTTGATGACCCTGCCTACTCCCTCAGCCATCGCCTCTTCAAGATCAGCAAGTGCATTGAGATAAGCAATGATATTTTTGTTGACTTGGCCTGAGCTTTCCACCAGCCCACTGAATCCGCCGAAATCAGGGTCCGCATCCGGCAGATCGTGAACTATTTGCGACATACGGACGGCTACGTGGCGTTCGGCGTCGAGAATCCGTGCCATTTGTTCGTGCGTATGGGCCATGTGCTGCAGGACTTTTGTAATTTTACTCTGCACCTTCATGTCTCCTTTGCTCAAACGCCCTGCTACAGCATATGCGGCATCCGCCTTGACGGTGCCGGAGAAGCGCCGCAAGTTGGGCTGGGACATGCCGCAAGATGACCATTAATTTCAACGTTCGAATCCCCGTGTCCGCTTCCGCTTCAAGGTACGGAGAAGGCTGCAAGCTGGAGCATATTGACAAGGAACAGGATGGCAGACTATGCTTGGCTGAAAATACTTCCTAATGGTGTATGTCCGCATCTATGTACCCGGATTAGAACTGGAGGCAATCTATGAAACTTACAGGTGAACACCTGGACCTATCTCCTCTGAGCGCATCCGAGCTGGCGTTAGCCTTAGCGGATTACGCCGGGCTGGAGCAGGCGCTGGGCCTGAACGTGACGGCAACCGCAACCCTGATGGATGATGAAGAGATGCGCTATGCGATGCGGGTCAGGCATGCGAAGGTACTACAGGATGAAGAGAATTACTGCTGGCTGACCATGTGGGCCATCATCCACCGGGAGCAGCGGCAGCTCATCGGCTTCCTGATTCTCAAAGGCCGCCCGAACGAGCAAGGGGAGGTCATCGTTGGTTATGTCCTGGACGAGAGATACCGGGGCCAGGGCTATGCCACAGAAGCGCTGCGGCAGATCACCGCCTGGATCTTCAGCCATCCCGGCGCACGCTGGGTCATTGCAGATACCGAGAAGGACAACCTCGCCTCCCACCGTGTCCTGCAGCACCTGGGTGCAGAGCTGTACCGCGAGACCGAGGATTTGTTCTGGTGGAGAATCGCTCCGCCAGCCAGTGACTGATGGTGATGAGGTGGTGGCTGTCAAGCTGGGGGCTGCATGCTAAGGGCGATATGCCGGGGCTCATGCTGAGGCGATAAGCTGCGGACTATGGGCGATAAGTTGAAGGCTGCATGCTGGAGACTATAAACCCAGGGCTGTATGCTACGGGGGTTAAGTAAAAGGCTGCAAGCTGAAACGGCTGCACTGCACGCCGGGGGAGTTAGAACCGACTTTCGACCCCTGCGCCCGCTTTCGGCGGATTCAGGGGCATTTGTGCTCTTCATTTTAGCCCAGCGCCGACTTTTTGCCCGATTCAGGGGCATTTATGCTCTTCATTTCTGCCGAACGCCGACTTTTACCCGATTCAGGGGCATTTATGCTCTTCATTTCTGTCGAACGCCGACTTTTACCCGATTCAGGGGCATTTATGCTCTTCATTTTAGCCCAGCACCGACTTTTGGTGAATTCAGAGGGATTTATCCCTCTCCTTCCAGCCGCCAGCCCACTTCCGGCGAATTCTATGGGATTTGTCCCTTTAGTTACCTTTTACCACTCAAGTTTCCTTCAATCCTCTTCCTCTTCCTCTTCCTCTTCCTCTTCCTCTTCCTATGTAGACCAACTAATTACTCTTCCCTCTCCCTCTCACCCGCTCTCCCCCCTTCCACCGCGTTCAATAATCGCCCTCACCTACCAAAAAAACGCCGCCCCTCAGGGCAGCGTATCTCTCAGCTTATCTCCGGCTTCGCGCAGAGACTGGAAGGTTCCCGCGTCACTCCACCAGCCTTGCAGCACATCATAGCTTAGCTTGCGCTCTACAGCATACAGGTTGTTCACATCGGTAATCTCCAGCTCGCCCCTTCTGGAAGGCGAAATCCGACGGATGATATCGAATACTGCTTCATCGTACATATATATGCCTGTGACACAGAATTTCGTCTTCGGCTGCTCCGGCTTCTCTTCAATGTAAGCTATCAGGGAGGCATCGGCGCTGTCAAACACCGGAACCCCGTATCTGCGCGCATCCTCCACAGGCTTCAGGAGCACCTTCGCGGTCCCCGCCGGCTGCTGCAGATAACTCTTCACGTAAGGCTCCAGACTATCCTTGAACAGATTATCCCCCAGCAGCACGACAAACCGTTCCCCCGGCAGGATGAATCCTTCCGCCAGCTCCAGCGCTTCCGCGATGCCGCCTGCCGCCTCCTGGATTTTGTAAGTCAGGGATACGCCAAATTCAGCGCCGCTGCCCAAAAAGTCAGTGTACTGTCCTGCGGACTGTTTGCTGATGACCAGGAGAATATCGGTGATCCCCCCCTGGCGCAGCCGCTCAATCCCGTAGCACACCATAGGGTATTTGCCGACCGGAAGCAAATGTTTGTTCATCAGCCGGGTGAGCGGGTATAGCCTTGTTCCTGTTCCGCCTGCCAGTATGACTCCTTTCACTTACGTTCCTCCTCTTTCTCTACGTCTTTTGCCTTCGGCCAGCGGCCTCAGATGAACTGCGCCGGGTCCACTTGCCACTTCTCTATAAAAAACCTGCGGTTGCGCTCCACCAGCTCCTGCAATGAGGCGGAATAGACCTCCTTGAAGCTGGCGCTGCCTTCATGATGAACCAGGCAATCTCCGGCAATCAGCAGCCGGTATCCCTTCAGCCGGGCACGGTAGCAGTAATCGTCATCCTCATAATGGCCCGGCGAGAATCGTTCATCGAGCAGGCCGATCGCGTCCATAAGCTGTCTTTTGAATAAAAAGCACAGACCTACAAGCCTTCGGGTCTCCACCCACTTCGCTGCATCAGGAATATTGGCCCGGAGCGCCTCGGCATGGAACCCTGCAATATCGGTATAGCCGGTCTGTACCTGCTGCCGTCCGCTGGCATAATTCGTCACCGGTCCGACAATTCCTATATCGGAGGCACTGTACAAAGCGCTCTTCAGATTATCCAGCCAGCCTTGCGACACAATGACGTCATTGTTCAGCAGCAGCAGCTCCTCCCCCGCAGCCAGCTGAAGCCCAATATTGCAGGCCAGCGGAAAACCGCGGTTCTCCGGGAGGGAAATGAACTTCAGCTTGCTGGCACGGCAATAGGCTTCGGTACCATCATCCGAGGCATTGTCCACTACAATAATCTCATAGGCTGACCGGGTATGCGCTCTGATCGATTCGACGCAGGAACGCAGCAGCCCAAGCCTGTTATACGTAGGAATAATAATGCTCGTCATTGTCATAACGCGTTCCTCCAGGCGGCAATCTGCCGGCGGTGCTCCAGCAAATTATCGGCCGACAGCTGCCCGCTGCTCTGCTGGTGGGCAATCACACAGACCAGGGCTTCCGCGTGATCACCGGCAATCAGCTGCTCCATAGCATTCCCGGCACCCGTGTTGCCCTGGCGCAGCCGGTTCTGCTTGATCACATTCACCCCTCCGGCCTTCTCCACCCGCAGGCGGCCCAGAATGGAGAGCGCCAGCGCCCGAGGCGGCACCATCAGCTCACGGTAGCCGATTCTCTCCAGCGCCCGGCGGGATAAGGCATGCGGAACCGCCGTCATGGAGCTTGCTCCAAGATCAGGGCGGCCCAGAACCTGATTCAGGTAGAGCTTGCAGCGAGTAACCGCATCACTTAGCCCGAAGGGCGGCAGCAGCGGATCAAGGTCATTGAGCGCCACATCCACCCCCCGGTCCACCGCAGCCACAAAAGAGGACAGCTGTCCGGCGGAGATCACCATATCGCCGTCCAGAAACAACAGGATATCTCCCCGGCTAAGCTTGGCGCCAAGAGAACGTCCCACATCATGTCCGGCAGATTCCGGAATGTACACTATACTTGCCTGAGCACATAGCCGGGTCCGCTGAAAGCTGCGGTCATTACATCCATTGAGCACAACAATAATTTCTTGCGGCTTCAGGCGTTCCACCTGCTCCAACAGCTTCGGCAACGTCTGCTCCTCATTCCTGGCCGAGATAATGACCGACAGCGAACCCTGAGATGCCGGCAGGGACAGGCCCCTACGCCCGGAAGCGGGCTTCCGCTTGGACCGGGAGAGGCCAGGGCCCGCCGCCGCAGGCTTGTTGCGGCGCTTCGCGGACCGCCGCTTAGCTGCGCCTCCACGCACTACTGCGCTGCGTCTGGCGGAGCGGCCTGTAGAGCCGCTGCTTCCAGGAGCAGTACGCCCCGCTGAAGACCGGCCGCTGACGGATACTTCCCGCGCTCCCATCATCTCACCATCTCCCTTCGCCGGATGCCGTCCCCGAAGCCAGCCCGGCCGCCCTTGCGTTCCAGCACCATTGCTACAGCATCCAGGTGGTCTCTGAGGATAGCCTCCTGCAGAAGATCACTGCCGCTGTGCTTCCGGCGGACCGCATTCATCCTGCCCACAGGCACGTTATGCACCGCCGTCACAACCAGACCCTCCAGTACTGCCTGCGCATGTGCGAGCGGCGGCCTCGACAGCAGACCGCTGCCCAGAACATCTAGCGCCCTGCGGCTAATCGCATGAGGAACGGCGGTCAAGGAGCAGCCCTTCAGCTCAGACCTTCCGAGCAGAAGATTCAGCACATGCTTGGATAACACCACCGGATGCGGAAATCTGCTGCGGACCGGGCCGGAATAATCATTCAAGGCCAGATCCGCTCCGCCGCTGACCGCGTTTACGAAGGGACGCAGCTGCGAGGCGGGGATCACCAGATCCCCGTCTGTGAACAGCAGAACCGCTCCCTTTGCCGCCTCCGCGCCTACGCTTCGCCCGACATCGTGTCCGAGCGGCTGTTCATACACAATTACGTTAGCTCCGCAGGAGCGCGCAATATCTGCGGTCTGATCCGCAGAACCGTTAACAATCACAATAACCTCACAGCGGGGATGAACGCCTCTGGCTCCGGCAATCACTGCGGCAATCGTCGCCGCCTCATTCATGGCCGGAATAATAACCGACACCTCAGGCTGCGGATGATTCACCGCAGGCGGCAGTGCAGCACGCCGTACCGGCCTTGCCACCGGCCGCCGTGTTGTCCGGGTTGCCCGCCGCCCCGTGCGGCGGGCAGATGCTCCTTTTCTTTTCATGCTCATCCACCTTCCTTCACAGAGCTGCTCCCGGGCTGAGGGTTACACCATAGTCTATGTATCCCGCCACCCCCGGTAACGGCAAGTGTCTCCCTGAGCGCAGATAATTGGACAAATGCCGCTATGCGCCTCCACCCGGCAATAGGCCACCACAGGAGAGCGCTTACAGGAGGAGGCACACTTCCGATCATCAGCAACAGGAGTATATTAAAGCAGCTACAACACTTCTCCCGGCCTCCCTGCTTGTACAATTAGCAGAAATGAATAGCGTGAAGCCTATAAATGCTGGCGTAATCATGCACAAAAGGCGCAACCCACGGCTGCGCCTCATGTACAATCTATTCTGCCCTCAATCAATCAAAAGCACGATGCTCCACAGCAGGTTTGACCAGCGGAGTGCCGAGCGCAATCCACGACAGCACGCCATAGAAATGCTGGGTCTCGCGCAGCCGTACCACCTCAATCGTCGCTCCTCCGCCCGTTCTGTTCTTAAGCGAGGCATGGAAGTACGGCTGGTTAGCCATGGCAACCAGCACATAGCCGGTATGGCCGAAGCTCTCGTCAAAAGAAACCGTCACCTCCACACTCTCCGCCTCACCATTGAACATGAACGCCGTCATCCCGAACTGCTGCAAAACCTCGCGGTTCCCGACACTCTGCACCGGATGGAAGGACAGATGCTCCGCATTGACTGATCCGGGCGCCAGATGATCCCCGTTCACTGCACCCTGAGCAATATGATGGCTCTGGATACTGTCTTCTTCCAGATGCCGGGACTGGACGGCAAAGGGAGCGATTTTGGCAGCCTTCACCGCCTCATCCTGCAGTTCAGTGCTGCCTACCGCACCTTCAGCCAGATGGCCGGTGCCGACGCTGTGAATCGCAAGCTTCGCTCCGTTCACACTATGGTCCGGGAGCAGCTCGGAGGTCAGCGCATCCCCGGCCAGATGCTCAAGGCCTATACTACCAGGACGGATATGGCGTCCGTCAACGATTCCGGGAGCCAGATGGCCGCCGTAAATGCTGCCCGGAGCCAGATGATTAGGCCCCACCGCTCCTGGCGCCAGCTTGCTGCTGTCTATGCTGCCCTCACCCAGCAGCTCGGAGGTCAGCGTGTTCTCGGCCAGATGCTCACGCCGGATGCTGCCCGTGCGGAGATGGCTGCTATCCACTGAATCAGGCGCCAGATGATCTCCGTTCACTACACCCTGAGCAATATGATGACTCTGGATGCTGTCTTCTTCCAGATGCCGGGACTGGACGGCAAAGGAAGCGATTTTGGCAGCCTTCACCGCCTCATCCTGCAGCTCAGTGCTGCCTACCGCACCTTCAGCCAAATTCCCGGTGCCGACGCTGTGAAGCGCAAGCTTTGCTCCGGTAACACTATGGTCCGGGAGCAGCTCGGAGGTCAGCGCATCCCCGGCCAGATGCTCGAGGCCTATACTACCAGGACGGATATGGCGTCCGTCAACGATTCCGGGAGCCAGATGGCCTCCGTAGATACTGCCCGGAGCCAGATGATTAGAGCCCACCGCTCCTGGCGCCAGCTTACTGCCGTCTATGCTGCCCTCACCCAGCAGCTCGGAGGTCAGCGTATTCTCGGCCAGATGCTCACGCTGGATGCTGCCCGCGCGGAGATGGCTGCTATCCACTGAATCAGGCGCCAGATGATCCCCGCTCACCGCATTCTGAACAATGTGGTAGCTCTGCACGCTGTCTTCTTCCAGATGCCGGGACTGAATGGCAAAGGAAGAGATTTTGGAACCATCCACCGCCTCATCCTGAAGCTCTGAGCTTCCCACTGCCCCTTCCGCCAGATGCCTGGTTCCAATGCTGTGAGGAGCAATCTTCCCCCCTGTAATACTGTCATCCTGCAAAAGCTCGGAGGTCCGGGCATCCTGGGCCAGATGCTCCAGGCCGATGCTGCCGGGACGGATATGACAGCTATCCACGGCTTCAGGCGCCAGGTGACCTCCGTAGATGCTGCCGGAAGCCAAATGGATAGAGCCCACAGAACCCGCGGCCAGCTTGCTTCCACTAATACTGCCATCCGGCAGCAGCTCCGCACTTCTAGTTTCCTCCGCGAGATGCGCCAGCCGGATAATTCCCGGCCCCAAATGGCGATCCCGGATTACTCCGCCTGCAAGATGTTCTGCGTTCACGCTCTGCGGCTGGAGATGCTGCGAACCCACTGCGCCTTCAACCAGCTTGCTTCCACCTATACTGCCATCCGGCAGCAGCTCTGCACTTCTGGTTTCCTCCGCGAGATGCGCCAGCCGGATAATTCCTGAGCCCAAGTGATGCTCCTGGATAGCTCTACCGGCAAGATGCTCTGCGTCCACGCTCTGCGGCTGAAGATGCTGCGAATCCACTGCGCCTTCGGCCAGCTTGCTTCCACCTATACTGCCATCCGGCAGCAGGTCCGCACTCTTCGTCTCCTCAGCCAGATGCGCCAGCCGGATAATCCCTGAGCCCAAATGACGCTCCTGAATTACTCTGTCTGCAAGATGCTCTGCGTCCACGCTCTGCGGCTGGAGATGCTGCGAATCCACTGCGCCTTCAGCCAGCTTGCTTCCACCTATACTGCCATCCGGCAGCAGCTCCGCACTCCTCGTTTCCTCAGCCAAATGCGTCAGGCGGATAATTCCCGCCCCGAGATGACGCTCCTGAATTACTCCGCCAGCAAGATGCTCTGCGTCCACACTCTGCGGCTGGAGATGCTGCGAATCCACTGCGCCTTCAGCCAGCTTACTTCCGCCTATGCAGCCATCCGGCAGCAGGTCCGCGCCCCGCGTATCGGAAGCCAGATGACTGAGCTGAATGCTGCCGGCGCGTATATGCCGGCTGCTTACTGCATCCGCAGCCAGGTGGCCGCCATACACACTGCCTGCAGCCAAATGGAAGGCCCCTACCACACCTGCCCCCAGCTTGCTGCCTGCGATGCTGCCATCCGGCAGAAGATCCGCGCTGCGTGTCTCTTTGGCCAGATGGGCCAGCGTAATCTCTCCGGCACCGATATGCCGGGCTTCCACCGCTGCCTGCGCCAAATGAACGGCCTGAACACTCGCTTCAGCCAAGTGAACCGACTCTACAGCACCCGCTGCCAGCTTCTCTGCGCCAATGCTTCCGTCGGGCAGCAGGTCTGCACTGCGGACCTCATCTGCCAGATGCGCCAGGCTAATGCCACCATCCGCGAGATGCCGCCCTTCCACTGAGGCCTCAGCCAGCTCGCTTCCGCCTACACTGCCAGGAGTGAGATGACGGGAAGCTACCGCCCCCTCGGCCAGCTTGGTGCCGCTGATGCTGCCATCCTGAATCTGGATCGATGAGACAGAGCTTGGAATAAGATGTCCGTTGCCGATCGACATCGGCCGGATATGTGCTCCGCCCACGCTGCCAGCCGCCAAATGTCTGCCTTGCACAGACGTATCCTTAAGCGAATCCGGGCCGACCGCGCCTGCCGACAGATGCTCAGTCTGCACTGCTGAGGATGCCAGCTTCTCCGCGCTTACACTGCCGTCCGCCAGCTTAATTGAAGTGACGGCCAGATCACCGAGTTTATCCGTTGAGACACTCTCCGGCGATAGCTTCAGCGAAGTGACGGCATAGTCGGCCAAATGATGTGGCTGTACAATCGCAGCAGTGAGATGGGCCTCCTTGACGGCACCGGAGGACAGCTTATCTGCCGTTACCGAACCGGATTGCAGCGCGGATGAAGTCACACTGCTGTCTCCCAGATGCCGGCGTTCGATGGCGCCGGATGCCAGATGACTGGCGTCTACAGCCTCCTCCTGCAGCACCCGCCCGCTGATGCTGCCATCCGCCAGGTGCTTCTCCTCCACGGCGCAGACCGCAATATGCTCACCGCTGACCGCTTCTTTTGCCAGAATCGTACTCCCGACCGCGCCCATGGCCAGCTTGGCGGTAATGATGCTGCCGTCCGCCAGCTTGGCTGCGGTAATACTCTGGGGGCTAATATGCTCTCCTGTAACGGATTCATACCCCAGTTGTTCTTCCGTAACTGCCCCTTTGGCCAGATGGCCGGTCAGGACGGAATGCTCCTGCAGCTGGGTAGAGCCTACAGATTCTGCAGCCAGATGAGAATTATCCACGGCTTCGCGCTGCAGATGAGCCGAAGTGACAGCCTGCGCGGCAATCTGCGCACTGCGCACGGCAGATTTCGCAATATGGCGCGTCATCACGGCTTCGTCAGCCAGCTTATGGGCGAGAATGCTCTGATCCGCAATTTTGGAAGAGGTGACCGCCTGCTCTATCAGCTGTGCAGTTCCTACCGCGCCGTCCGCCAGCTTCACAAAAGAAATGCTGCGGTCCGCCAGATGACGGCTGCCAACTTCACCTTCGGCAATATGGTCGGCATGGATGCTCTCCGGGTTAATGTGCTGGCTGCGGATAGCTTTCGCCGCGATCTGCCGGGACCCGGTTGCCCCATCTGCGAGATGCCCGCTCTCAATAATACCGGGCTGAAGCTGGTCCTTGCCGATCAGGCGCGCCGCCAGCTGTTCCCGTCCAATGGCACCCGGGGCCAGATGCCTCGCGGTAATGACGCCTTCCCCCACATGACGGCTCTCGATCACTGCATCACCCAGCTTGACACCGCTGATCTCGCCATCGGCAATTTTGTCGGCGGACACCGCTTCGTCAGCCAGCTTAGAGCGGTCAATACTGCCGTTACTGAGATGGCGGCTGTCAATACTGCTGCTGAGAATCTTCTCACCAGTCACTGCCCCATCATCCAGCAGCTCCGCTGTGATAATGAACTCACTGAGATGCCGGCTGCTGATGGCACCATCGGCAATATGTCCTCCGCTGATCATCCGGTCTGCCAGCTTCTCCGGACCGACGCTGCCATCCTTCAGCTTCTCGCCGCCGATGGAGTGATCCAGCAGCTTGCCCCCGCTGACACTGCTCTCCGCCAGATGCTCACCGGTAACGGACTCCGGCGCTATCTTCGAGGAGGTAACCGCCCGGTCCGCAAGGTTGATGCTCTGCACTGCATAGTCCTGCAGCCAGGGTGTGCCGATGATGCCATGCTTTAGCCTGGACCCGTCAATGGTCCGTGGAGCAATCTTGGCACCGGTGACGGCGCCATCGGACAGATCATCGGTGTATACGGGCTGCAGGCGTTCTTTTTCCGGTGGAGCTGTTACCTCCGCTTCTAGCAGGGCAGCAGGGCCTTCCTGCTGGCGCTCCTCTTCCGTCACCGTTCCCTGATTCCCCTCCGGTGCAGGCACAGTCTGCTGGAGCGGCGCGGTCACTTCCAGCATCTCCACCCCGCTCACCTGCAGGGCAAGGTCTTCCCCCTCTGCCACTTCCACCCATTCCAGTTCCTGGTTTTTTTGTGTTTTGGGACTGCTGTCCAACATGCTAAGTTCAGTCGTATCGGGATTATCCACGTAATAGAGCGGTCTTTTGGAACTGCGCTGCTGTTTTCGTTTGGGACTCTTCACAAGCAGTCTCCTCCTTCCATCTATTGTATCTTCTAGGCATCATATGCAGCAGCATGGGCGGATGACACCCTTCCCCTAGCCGGTAATCCAATCTTCTCCTTTCAAAAAAGGGCATCTGCCGCCGCGCATCCGTCCAACCCTTACGGGCACGTACATACATACAATGACAGGAGACATAAAAACAGCCGGGAAGTACTTCAAGATAACAGGAGGAACGAACATGGGGCAAAAGCTCGTTGGGATACTGCTAAATGCCGCTATGCACGGGGGCGTTCCCCGGTTAAAAACCGGACAGGAATCTCTGGCCAACTATGAAGAGGCCGCCGCTGCATACGGATTAACCCCTTGCTTTGTGAAGCTGTCCGACATCGACGTAGCGTCCGGCTTCAGCAGTGTCTATATGAAGAAAGGTCTGCAAGGCTACCGCAGACAAATCGTCCCTACGCCGGAGGTCATCCACAACCGGGCAATCTATGATCCCCGCAGCACTGGAGTCGAGCGCCTGCTCCGGCAAGGAATTCAGGTCTATAACAGCTGCAACCGCTACGGCAAGGATCAGATTCACGGCCTGCTGGAGCGCAGCCGCGAACTGCAAGCTTATCTGCCGGTCACTGCAAGCGGACTCTCCGGCCTGAGGGAGATGATGAACCGCTACCCGGATCTGATCCTCAAGCCTTGCCGGGGCAGCGTGGGTAACGGCGTGATGCGGCTCACCCGCAGCGGCGAAGGGCGCTGGCTCTGGAGCTACTCTCTCTCTGGCTCAAGACGCAAGGTTAGCAGATCCGTTAACCCGGACGCCCTTCCCCGTGTCCTCCGCGCCCGGCTCTCTTCTGTGCCCTATCTGGTCCAGGAACGGATTCCGCTGGCAGAGATTAACGGACGCCCCTTTGACCTGCGTGTTACGGTACAGCGGGGCTGGGGCGGAGCGTGGCAGGTCACCGGCCTGTTCGCCAAGCTCGCCGCTCCAGGCGGCTTTGTATCGAACATTGCCAGAGGAGGCGAAGCCCTGAAATCCTCTTTTGCCCTGGAGCAGGCATTCCCTGGAGAAGAGGCAGCCAGAATCCGTATGTCCGTCCTCTCACTCAGTCTCGCCCTCGCCCGTGAGCTGGAGAAGAGTCTGCCGGGGCTGGCCGATATCGGTCTGGACATCGGTGTCACGAAGCACGGACAGCTGTATTTCATTGAATGCAACGGGCGCGACCAGCGTTACGGCTTCCAGAAGGCCGGACTGCGCGGGGTATGGAAAGACAGCTACCGCCAGCCTATGGGCTATGCCAGATATCTGTACGAAGAAGCATTAAGAATGAACTCTTATTGATTTGTCTCCTATTCTATGTCAATATAATGCAGAGCGGGTGGAGTCCCTTGGCACAGGATAACACTGCTGCATGATGGAAGGGAGATGGGCATGGTTAAACAATTGCTGCGGCTGATGACCGAGCTATCCTCGCACAGATGGCTTTCCAGGTTGATGGGGGCTTTATCCCACAGCAGACTCAGCCGCCTTATGATTCCGGTATTTATTCGTTCCTATCAGATTCCTGCCGCCGAGGCGGAGAAGGCTGCCGGAGAATACCGTACACTGAATGAATTCTTCAGCCGCCGCCTGAAGCCGGGAATGCGCCCGGTGGCCAGCGGTGAGCATGCCGTAGCCAGTCCTGTAGATGCGATGATTACGGCAATGGGCGAAATCAACTGCGGCACGATAATGAATGTGAAGGGGCAGGATTATACGCTGGAGGATTTGCTTAATCACTCGCCACACCTCGAACTGTACAAGAAAGGCTATTATTTCGTTCTCTACTTAAGCCCTACCGATTATCACCGGATTCACTCCCCGTTAACCGGACAGCTGAGGGAGAGCGATTATATCCGCGGACGGGCTTACCCCGTGAATGATTTCGGCATGCGCCATATGAAGAGTGTCCTGAGCCGTAACGAACGGCTGATTACTTATATAGCCGGCAGCTATGGCGAGACCGCCGTGGTCAAGGTAGGCGCAATGAATGTGAGCAGTATCCGCTACACCGATGAGGCAGCCAGAGAATGGCAGCGCGGCGACGACCTGGCATATTTCGAATTCGGTTCCACGGTAGTCCTGCTGATGGAGAGCGGCACCTTCACCCCGCGCCCCGGGCTGGCCCCGGATACGAAGGTGAAGATGGGCGAGCTGCTGGGAGAGATGCGGCGGCCGGTCTAGTTCTGCCGGACCTGATCCTGCACGAACGTCACAACTGATAATAGGACAGGATTACACTTTCCGCACAGCACAAAACCCGCCTAAGGACACGAATTTGTGTACCTTGGACGGGTTTTTTTGAACTCTAAATGAAGCTTCCGGATTAGCGCATAGGTTGCGTTCGCCAGGCTTTTTTACCGGATAAAGGTGTATCTTACGCGCTCCGATTTCCGGAAGTAGGCTGTCCATATCACACAGGTGAATAACGCTCTAATCAGATCACGCATACTGCTTCCATCCTCCAGCTCACTGGCAACAGGAATATTCATCACGAGCACATAATCAATGCTAAGCTGGGCACAGCGCCGCTCCGGTTACTCCGTAACCTTACTCTGATTCGCCACCTCGCGGGCTTTCTGCTGCACCTCTTCCGGTTCACCGAGGTAGAAGCGGCTGATCGGCTTCACATCGTCGTCGAGCTTGTAGACCAGCGGAACGCCGGTCGGGATATTGAGATCCAGCAGCGCGGTCTCGTCGATATCCTCCATATACTTGATCAGGGCCCGCAGCGTGTTGCCGTGCGCCGAGATCAGAACCCGCTCCTTCTTGCGGATGAGCGGCACAATCCGGTTGGTCCAGAAATCTCCAACCCGGTGCACGGTATCCTCCAGGCTCTCGCCGCGCGGGATGTCACCCGGACGCACTTCCTTGTAGCGGATATCATGTCTGGCATAACGCGGATCATCCGGCTTCAGCATCGGAGGGCGGACCGAGAGGCTGCGCCGCCAGATATGGAGCTGCTCCTCACCGTATTGAAGGGCGGTTTCACTTTTGCTGAGGCCCTGCAATGCACCGTAATGGCGCTCATTGAGCTTCCAGGATTTCTGCACCGGAATCCACAGGAGATCCATCTCATCCAGGATATAGTTCAGCGTCTTGATCGAACGCTTCAGCACCGAGGCGAATGCCAGATCGAAGGTATATCCGGCATCCTTCAGCAGCTTGCCCGCCTTCTTCGCCTCTTCAACACCCTTCTCCGTCAGATCAGGATCACTCCAGCCCGTAAACAGATTCTGCCGGTTGTATTCACTCTCTCCATGCCGTATCAGGACTATTTCGTACATAAGTATTCTCCTTCTCCCGTGTATATTTTGCTGTGCTTCCCTTTATTTTGTCACAGCGCAGTGTCCGCTTCAACTTCAGGCCTGCCTTGCGGACTGGGGGGCCGCTATTTCAGCTATTCTGCCAGATCACGCAGGGCAAGCGGACTCAGATGCTCTTAAGTTAGCCCATACGCCTACATTTCGGCCCCAATCTGCATAATAACGGCCCCTGAGTCCGCAGCGGGCAGAATAAGTGCCTTTTTCGCAAATTAAGGTCCTCACGGTCCGCATAGCACGGATGGCACGCACAGCACACATGGCACACATGGCACACACGCATGGCACACATGGCACACATAGCACACATGGCACGCATGGCACATCTAGCACCCGAAGTACCTATAACACACTCAGCACGATACATCCCGCCGCTTCAGCGAATCTCCGATGGGCTCTTCCCGGTATGCTGTTTGAACTGGCGGCTGAAAAAGAAGATGTCCCGGTAGCCGAGCGCATCCGCCACCTCCGTGACGTTCATGCCCGCATACAGCAGCAGATGCTGAGCCCGTTCGATCCGTGCGCGAATCACATAGGACTGGACCGAGGAGCCGGTGATCTCCTTGAACTTGATCGAGAAATAACGCGGGGACAGCCCTGCACGGGCGGCCAGATCCTCTACCCGGTGCGCCGCCCCGGGATGCTGGCTGACATAGTTGGCGACCTCGTGGATCACCTCCGCCAGCTGGTTGCTGACATGGCGCTCGACCGGCCTTGCCTGATCCTGCCGCAGCAGATGAATCATGAGCTGCTTCAGAATCAGACGGCCCTCCTCCTCCGCAGCGTAGGTCTGCACCAGGAACAGCCGGACATAACGGGCCAGCAGATGCTCGAATTCCACCGTCTCACTTAGCTCGTGGTAGAACGCCGGCACCTCGGTCACCTCTTCGGCAACATCGAAATGAATATATGTAAGCACAAGCGGCTTTTGCGGATTATGTGTGGCGCTGGTATAATCCCCCGGGCGGAACAGGAAGCAGCTTCCCTTCCCTACCTGATAGGGCACTCCTCCGCGCACAACAGTCCCCTCCCCGCTCCAGACGTAGAATAAATCGTAATTTTGCAGCGGCTTCTCTCTTTTTTGCCACTTCCAGCCCGGTTCACAGACAATCTTCGCCAGAGCCGGGAGGATTACAAAAGAGGATGGCGATGCATGCAGCATATGATTCCCTCCTATAGATATAGCGTAAGCTTACTTTTCATAATACCTTGTCCGGTTCCCATTTGTACATCTTCTGGGCTGCGCATGGGGACGGGACGCCGCTTCGTTTCCAAAACTATTTATGAAAACGCAGCATTCCTAAGTGACGGGGGCAATCCACGGTGTTATAATGTTAGGCAATGTTAGCGTATATATCCCAGAAGAATACCGGAAGGATGAAACTGATGAATCCACTGGCTGGACAATTGAATGACAGCATCAAGGCAGGCAATGAACATGTGTACAATATGCTCTCTGGTCTCGGTAAAGCGATTTATTTTCCCAAAGAGGGGATTCTGAGCCAATCCGCAGAGGCAACGGCTCATGCTAAAAAGTATAACGCCACCATCGGCATTGCTACCGAGAACGGGTTGCCGATGCACCTTGGCGTAATCCAGGATAAGCTCTCCGCCTTCAGCCCCAAGGACCTGTACAGCTATGCACCTCCAGCAGGCAAGCCTGAGCTTCGCTCTGTCTGGCGGGAGAAGATGCTGCGGGAGAATCCGTCGCTTGAAGGCAAGTCCTTCAGTAATCCAATCGTCACGAATGCGCTGACCCACGGGCTTAGCATCGTTGCCGATCTGTTCGCAGAGCAAGGGGATGCCGTCATTTATCCGGACAAAAACTGGGAGAATTACGAGCTGACCTTCGGCATCCGCCGCCAGACTGAAACCGTGAATTACCCGCTCTTCACGGAGGACATGAGCTTCAACAGCGAAGGGCTGCTGGATGCCCTGCTGGCCCAGAAGGACCGCGGCAAAGCCATCGTCCTCCTTAACTTCCCGAATAATCCAACCGGATATACGCCAGGCCTTGCAGAAGGCGAGGCCATTGTTGCCGCTATCCTGCGTGCTGCCGAAGAAGGCGTTAATGTGGTAGTGGTCAGCGATGACGCTTATTTCGGACTTTTTTTCGAGGATTCACTCAAGGAATCCCTGTTCGGCAAGCTGGCGAATCTGCATCCGCGCGTGCTGGCGGTCAAGATTGACGGAGCCACCAAAGAAGAATTCGTCTGGGGCTTCCGCGTCGGCTTCATCACCTACGCTTCGGAGAACAAGGAGCTGCTGGCTGCGCTGGAACAAAAAACCCTGGGCATTATCCGGGCCACCATCTCCAGCGGCGCGCATCCGTCGCAGACCTTCGTGCTGGACGCGCTGAAGGCGCCGGAATTCTCAGCCCAGAAGGAAGAGAAATTCCTCATCATGAAAGGCCGGGCCAACAAAGTGAAGGCACTGCTGGACAGCGGTAAATACGGCGATGATGTATGGACGTATTATCCGTTCAACTCCGGTTACTTCATGTGCCTGAAGCTCTTTACTGTCTCTGCGGAGGATCTGCGGCTTCACCTGATTCACACCTACGGCCTGGGCACCATCGCCCTTGGCGAGAGCGACCTGCGCATTGCCTTTTCCTGTATCGAGGAGGATCAGCTGGAAGATCTGTTCGATCTGGTCTATGCGGGCATCCGTGATTTGGAGAAGGCCTGATCATCCGCCTGTGCATACCTGCGTCAGCCCCGGAAGGCCGGGGCTGATTTTTTTGTCCGGTGCTACGGCATTGGCCTATACACGTTCTGCCCTCCGCACATACAATACGATGTACTCAAGTACAACAACTCACACGCGAAAGGGGAATGAACATGAGCGAAGAAGTTAGAGGCGGATACGGATACGGCGGCGGGTTCACAAGCACTGGAGCGATCCTGGTTCTCTTTATCCTGCTGGTCATCATCAGCCGTTCACTCTTTGTCTAACAGGGAGTGAGTCCCCTGGAGGGAGCTGCGTGCTCTCTCCGATCCACGTGTTATAGCATTCCCTGCTCCACCTGATATGAAGAGGGAATTCCCTTTTATACATTCTTATCTTCTAAAAATGGCCCCAGACTCCGCATCCGCGAGAGTCTGAGGCCATTTGTGATAAGCACACCCGCTTGCGGGTACGCCTTGTCGGCTGCTGCAATCTGTTCTACAGGTCGTCTTCATCCATACGCGCTTCCTTGCGGGTGGAGTTGGCCTTGAACAGATACGCCAGCAGGAATCCGCAGGCGAAGGTCGCCAGCACTTCCAGCGGGCGCTGCCCTAACTGAAGCAGGAGCGGCAATCCGGTCAGCAGCGCCAGGACCAGATGGGCCCGGAATACAAACTGGATCGTTCCCTTGCCCTTGCTGCCCTCCGGCAGCGGGTAGACGGTCAGCCAGAACGATTCGCTGTGCAGCTTGCGCAGCGCCGTCAGCTGAATGCCCATCAGGAAGAGGAAGAATACATAGATGCCGCTGCCGAGATAGCTGTCCTTCATCATCCACACCAGGAACAGATCCAGCACAGCCATCCGCAGGACGATGCCGAAGACGTCACCCCGGGCGAAGCTTTTGGTCAAGAGGAACCGGTAGGCTGAATCCCGCTGCCAACTCAGGCCGCTGCCCCAACGTGACAGATAACGGCGGGCATAGACCCGCTGCTCGCGTCCCGGAACATCGACGAACCAGCTGAGGACCATCAGCGCCCGGGTCCCCTGGTTCTTCTCCATGGTGATCAGGCGTTCCCACGGAACAGCATGCCGTCCGGGAACGGCCAGCGCGGCCGCATAGGCTGCGGCCAGAATCAGGATGAAGATCAGGGCGCGCATGGACGGCTGCCATAGCCATGCCCCGACCATTAGACCGCCGACCGCCCAGCGCAGCAGGTTATAGCCAGCCGCAGCGGGGCGGGAGAGCATCGCCGTCTCCCGCCATAACCCGTAGCTGGATAACAGCTTGACCAGAATGAGCACCAGCAGGGTAGCCAGCAGCCCCCGGGGTGACTCCTCGGTGCGTATGTACAGCGGCCATAATGTAATGAGGATAAAGGCCAGGCGCAGAATCTTCCACACATTGCCGCTGACCCAGGACGGGGCGAAATACTCTCTCATCCGGTGGCCCTGCGGCAGCAGGAAGATCGTATCCGGGGTCTGCAGATACGTCCGGAAGCTGCTGTGCACCGCCGCAGGCACCAGCAGGACGAACATAATCCAGCGGATCGGTACGCCAGGCGGAATATCGCGCAGCAGCGCTGTATACCAAGCGGAGAACATAATCAATACCAGCAGGAATACCATGGCTACCCCGCTCTGAATGATATATCCGACATAAGGAATCAGGCTGCCTGTGAACCGGCTGCGCCGCTGCCGGCGCAGCTCCTTCAAATCCATATCATTTCCCTCCTTGAACCAGCTCGTAGAACAGCTGCTCCAAATTCAAGCCCTGCCGCCCGGCCTTCGCGGTCATCTCGGCGAGGGTTCCCTCCGCGATCACCTTACCGCCGTGCAGCACAATGAACCGGTCACAATAGTTCTCGATCGTGGAGAGGATATGCGAGCTGAGCAGAATTGAAGCTCCGGACTTCTTCAGGTCCAGCATGAAATCCAGCAGGGAGCGGATACCCAGCGGGTCAAGGCCGAGGAACGGCTCGTCGATGACATACAGGGCCGGGCGCGCTACGAACGCGCACATAATCATCACCTTCTGCTTCATACCTTTGGACAGATGGGAGGACAAGGTATCCATCTTGTCCTCCATATTGAAGAGTGCAGCCAGCTGGCTGGTGCGTGATTCATAATCACTGCGTTCCACACCATACGCTCTGGCAGTGAATTCCACATGCTCACGAACCGTCATTTCCTCATAGAGCAGAGGGGACTCCGGCACGAAGGACAACGCACTGTGGTAGCTCTCGGGATCGCTGCTGCGCGTCTTCCCTTGTACCGTAATCTCACCCTTATGCGGGGACATCAGCCCCAGGATATGCTTCATGGTGGTGCTTTTGCCCGCACCGTTCAGTCCGATTAACCCAACCATCTCACCGGGCTGCACCTGCAGGCCGATGTCATGCAGCACCGGCTTGTTCAGGCTGTAGCCTCCGCTGAGGCCCGTAATTTCCAATACGGAAGCTGTATTCATTGACCGTCACCTCTCGGGGTTTTGTTCTTGAGCCATTTCGGGGCTCCCTTATTCTTGCGGTTCTTATCCCGCTCCGCCTGGCTGCGGGCCTTGCCCCCGGGCCCCGCCGCGCTGCGCGTGCCGGCGCTCACTCCCGGCCGGTGCTGCTCGCGCCGCGCCGTAACGCCACTGCCGCCAGCCGCTGCGCCCGGCTGGCCTGCCGGCGCGTCGCCGCCCGTCCCTCCGGCTGCTGTTCCAGCCGCCGAGGTCCGCACCTGCGGCTTGCCGGTGCGCGCTGCAATGCCGCCGCGCGGGGCAACGCTTTCGCGGCGGGCGTTCCCGCCCCCGCCGCCTAAATCACTGCGCTCGCCTTCCGCCAGCGCCTTGCCGAAGGCCATGGCCCGCTCGTCCAGCTGGATATCCAGCTCGCGGGCGAATTTGCGCATGATGAACGTCTGCTGCTCCGTAACGATCGTTACGGATAAGCCGCGTTTGCCCATGCGCCCGGTCCGTCCGGCACGGTGGACATAGTGCTCAGAGTCAAAGGCCGGATCGAAGCTGACGACAAGCGTCAGATTCTCAATGTCCAGGCCCCGTGCCGCTACGTCACTGGCGACCAGCACCTTGAGCTTGCCGTCCCGGAAGCGGGTCAGCACGTTTGCGCGCGTCACCTTGTCCGCATCTCCATAGAGCGCAGCAGCCGGAAGCCCCAGATGGTTCAGCTTCGCGGTCACCTCTGCGATATCGTCTGTAGCGTTCACGAACACAATCGCCCGCTCCGGCTTGTAGTGGCGGATGACCCGGCGCAGCATATCGATCTTGTTCCGCTCCTCGCACACCACATAGTGATGCTCCAGGCTCGCTGCGGTCATCATCTCCGGATCAATGCCCACCTCCGCCGGATTCTTCATTTCCCGGTTCGCCAGCAGACGGGTCTCCGGTCCAATGGTGGCTGACAGCATGACCAGCTGCCGCGTACGCAGCGCACTGCTGACGATCTTCGTCACTTCGCCTGCACCGCTAAGCTGGAACATCTGATCTGCCTCATCGAGAATAATCGTGCTCACCTCGTGCATCTTGAGCTTGCGCAGCCCGATCAGCTCACGTATGCGTCCCGGGGTGCCTACCACCAGATGCGGATGCTCCCGCAGCTTGTCAATCTGGCGCTTGATCGCCGCCCCGCCGATCAGTCCCATGGCCCGGATGCCCCGGTGTGCCCCGTAGCGCTCCGCTTCACGGAGAATTTGCATCGCCAGCTCCTGGGTTGGGGCCAGCACCAGCTTTTGCACCGATTTCGAGTCCGGGTTAATCCCTTGCAGCAGCGGCAGCAGATAAGCCAGTGTCTTGCCTGTTCCTGTCTGGGATGCGGCCAGAACATCTCTTCCTTCCAGCAGAAGCGGAATCGTCTGCTCCTGTACAGGGGATGGTTCGGTGATGCCGAATTCAGACAATCGGGCAGCAAGGTCTTCCTGGATGCCGATAGCCGCAAAAGAAGCTTTATTCATAATAGGGTTTCATCCTTTTCACTTAAGATAATATGTTCATTATATGCCAAAAAGGCCTCTCCACCAAATGGAAGGCCATAAAATCTAAGTTGGGGCCGTATTTAACACGGTCATACCATCCTGTATACCAAAGGGGGACAAGCCGTTCACGCCACAGACGGTAACTATGACCTATACTTCTCTGGTCATTTTCTGTTCATCAGGTTATAGGTCAGCTTGTCTGCCAGCCGCGGGAACAGGCCATAGAGCCGGATGCCGAAGCCCGCCAGACCGGGCAGATCCACTTCCTCTTTGCCCTTGTCCATCAGCTTGACGATCTTCGCGGACACATGCTGCGGCGTCATCATGATCCGGCTTACGCTTCGTTCATAATTTCCTGAAGGGTCGGCGGTCTTGAAGAATTCGGTGGCGATAGGTCCAGGGTTCACAGCCGAGACAATAATACCGCTCTTGCGAAGCTCCTGGCGGAGCGCATTGGTGAAGCCGAGAACGGCATGCTTGGTGGCCGTGTAGGACACTGAGCGTGCGGTTCCGATTTTGCCGGCCATGGAAGCCACATTCACGATCTGACCGCTGCCGCGTGTAAGCATATGAGGAACGACAGCCTTGGTGCAGCGCACAATTCCCATATAGTTAACATCCATCATGTCGGCGAACTCTTCAGACTCCATCTCTGTAAAAGCCGCAAACTTGCCGTAACCGGCATTATTGAGCAGAATGTCAATTCTGCCGTATTGCTCCAGGATCTCCGCAAAGGTATGCTTAACTGCCGTTTCATCGGTCACATCACAGACGAACAGCCCATGCTCCCCCTGAATGCCCGCCGCAACAGCCTGCAGCTTGTCCCTGGACCTGGCCAGCAGAACGGGAACCGCCCCACGCTCGCTGAGCATCTGTGCCGTAAGCGCTCCAATCCCGCTGGAAGCTCCTGTAATCACCACAATCTTGCCTTGTACTGCCATGGAATAGGTTCAACTCCCGATTATTTGCCTAAGAGATCATAACCTGAATATCAAGCTCCCCGATGCCTTCCATCAGAAGAGGAATACTCAATGCTTTGCGCGGCAGGATGGACATACCCTCGGACTTCATCAGCTTCGGCGGGGTAATGTCTACCGATACCCCTTGATTGGAGAGAATAGTACTGGCATTGCCGCTGATCATATTACCCAGCTCAGAAATGGCGCTCTGGCCCATCTCATCCATCTCTGTTATCACATAACCGCCCATCATGGCCGACACCATCTTAAGTGCTACCGGTTCGGCAATCCCGAAGATAATATTCCCGCTGAGCTGACCTGTCATTCCCACTTGAATCCATATATGATTATCGATCAGTTCAATATCCTTAATCCCCAGCATACCGGTGGACGGCGAGACTTGGATCACCTGTTCAATTACAATGCGCGCAGACTCTAAAAACGGATTGATTACTTCTGCTTTCATGAAAGTGCTGTCCCCCTCGACCAGTCTTTAGTCATATACCAAAAGTCCTAAGCAATAAAATTTATTATACTTCATATATCGGCATTATTCACCAAAAATTAATGGTCTTGTCGAATGATTTCTGAAGATAGTTTGGAGCGCAACATTGCCCTCCCGGGAGGAATCTCCTATAATTTAATCAATAAACGTAAGATCTGCGGCGTCACACCCTCCGAGTGCAGCACTCACAGCGACCCTTGTACCTATCTGCTTTGTCAGAATCCGCGGCTTGCAGACTCTAATTCTGGAAGCCGGCATGTGCGCATACGCCCTCCGGAAAGCTGCGGCTTTCCCTGTTTGTACAAATATACGGCGGCACCATCCGGTAGCCATAAGGGGGACAGTCCATGAATATCAGCCAGCTCGAAACATTGATCACCATCTCCAAAACCATGAGCTTCCGCAAGGCGGGAGAGCTGCTCAACCTGACGCAGCCGGCGGTCTCGGCCCAGATCAAAAGCCTGGAGGAAGAGTTCAAAACGCAGCTTGTTGACCGGAACCAGCCGGTGACGCTGACGGACAGGGGCAAGGTCTTCCTCGCCCACGCGGAACAGATTGTCGGAATCGTAGATGAGCTTAAGCAGCGCCTTGCCGATCTCGAAGAGAATCCCCAAGGGCATATTATTCTCGGTACGACCACCTCTATCGCCATCCAGATTCTCCCCCGGGTGCTCTCCTACTTCCAGGATCAGTTCCCTCATATCAAAACCTCGATCTCATCCATGTCCTCCTCCCAGATCTACCAGCAAGTCGAGAACGGGATTGTGGATGTCGGCATCGGCTATCTGATCGGCCGCAATCCGGGAATGACGACCTCGGTCCTGTATTATGATACTTTTGAACTGGTGGTTTCGCCCCGCCATCCGCTGGCCCAGGTCAAAACAGCCGGGATCGAGGCACTGGGCACCATCCCGCTCATCCTGCTCTCACCGGATACGGTCGGCCGGAAATTTGTCGATGAGGTACTGGCGAGGCACGGTATTCAGCCGCTGGTGATTATGGAGCTGACCAGCAGTGAGGAAGTGAAGCGGATGGTCGAGCTTGATCTGGGAGCGGCGGTCATCTCCAAGCAGTCTGTCACTGCCGAGGTCAGAAGCGGAACCCTGCGGATCGTCCCGATCATCGAGCTTGAGGTTACCCATCCTGTAGGTGTCATTACCAAGTCGGGCAAGTATGTCAACTCTGCGATGAGACAGTTCCTGAGCGACCTTAAGGGAATGCCCGAGACCCAGTTCATCGGCTCAGAGTAACCTGCACCCTATTTCGCCATATTGGCCTAAGGAGATGTTCCGATTATGAAGTTCGACCTGCATACCCATCATTTCCGCTGCGGCCATGCTGACGGCACGATCCGGGATTATATTGAAGCCGCAATAGCGGCGGGGCTGGATGTCATCGGTATTTCCGATCATTCGCCTTACTTCGGAAGCCCGTCCGAGCAGGCCTTTCCGCGCATTGCTATGGCCAAGTCCGAGCTGGTCCACTATGTAGAGGAAGTATTGTCGCTGCAAAAAGAATACGAAGGCCGCATTGATGTCCTGCTCGGTATGGAATCCGACTTTTTCCCGGAGCATGCGGAGCTGTACCGCAAGACCTACTCCGCATACCCGTTCGATTATATAATCGGCTCCGTGCATCATGTTGAGGAGGTCAGTATCTTCAACCAGGGCCGCTGGAAGGGGCTTGACCCCGCGCAGAGGCTTGCCTCCAAAAGCGAGTACTACCGGCTGATTGCCGAATCCGCACGCAGCGGCATCTTCCAGATTCTCGGCCATATCGATGCCATGAAGGGGAACTATCCGCCGTTCTCCGAGATCGCTGCCCCCAAGGAGATTGACGAAGCCTTGCGCGTAATCGGCGAATGCGGCCCGGCCATCGAGATCAACACCTCCGGCGGCACCAAGCTGTGCGGCGGCTGGTACCCTTCCGATGAGATTCTGGAGCGGGCCCTGCACTTCGGCGTGAAGGTCAGCTTCGGCTCCGATGCCCATCTCCCCTCCCGTGTTGCCGACCAGCGTAATCAGGTGGCTGCGCGGCTGAAGGAGATTGGATTCGAATACTGGGTCTATTACAAGCGGCGCGAGAAGGTTAAGGTCGCGTTGTAGGCAGTAAGTGGGCGGGAATTCTCCGCGTACAACCAGCACCGCGCAAACAGGCAGCGTAGCGGGACACTCCCCGTCACGCTGCCTGCTGCTGTGGTGCTTTTTTGCGCTGTACACCTAATACTGTGTTTATTCCTTATTCAGATTCTCACAGGTGAAGCCCTGCTGCTTCAGCGTACGCTGCGAGTCCCCATACTGCGGATTCAGAGCGTAGAAGCGGGCAATCATGCTGGTCCAGCTCCGCTCCGTCAGCCCCTGGGACTTGAGCAGCTCCCGGTGAGTCTCATTATATTCTTCGATCAAGTGTTGCTGATCCGGGTTATAGACCTCTTCATGATACACAGCTGCTATAGGCAGGCGTGAACCCTTCGGCTGTTCTCCCGCCGGATAGCCGATGCAGAGTCCGACCACCGGGAATACATACTCTGGCAGCTGCAAAAGTTCAATTACCCCTGCCGTGTTACGGCGTACGCCCCCAATCGGGATAATCCCCAGCCCGAGCGACTCGGCAGCAGCTACTGCGTTCGATAGTGCAATGCCGACATCCGTAGCCCCAACGAGCAGCGCATCTATATCCGCAGCCGTTTCGAACGGCTGGCCTTCCAGCTCTGCCGCAAGCTTGGCCCGGTGAAAGTCCATGCAGAACACCAGGAATACCGGTGCTTCCGCCACATGCTTCTGGTTACCGCTCAGCGCCGACAGCTGCTGCCTGCGTTCCTCGCTGCGTACCGCAATCATCGATACTTGCTGGCCATTCACCCACGACGGTGCCGCCTGGGCTGCCTCAATAATCGTCTTCAGCTTCCAAGGCTCTACCGCCTGCCCGCTGTAGTTACGGAATGAACGGTGGTTCATAAGTAATCTAATCACATCATTCAAAGGTTCATTTCCTCCCCCATCTATACTTGTCCATGTACCCTCTACACTATCATAGCTCAATCCCCTCGGAGACTGCCAGCACACAATGTTTATACGTAAGGGCAGAGGTTACTTATTCAGGAGAACTATGCTCCCCATTCAGCCATTTAGCCAACTATCTACGAATTCAGGGGCACTAATGCCCCTCATTCAGCATTCCAGCCGACTATCTGCGAATTCAGGGGCACTAATGCCCCTCATTCAGCATTCCAGCCAACTATCTGCGAATTCAGGGGCACTAATGCCCCTCATTCAGCCATTTAGCCAACTTCCGGCCGATCCCAAGGGATTTATCCCTCTAATCGGGAGCCCAGCCCCGCACACGCCCAAAAAAAATGGACCCGAATCATCGGGTCCCAACAGCAGTTATATTTTCAAAAGGGGGTCATGTACTTAGTTTAACCGCTGACTGTTAGAGTTTGATAACGGCATTATTTCAATTGTGTAACAATGTGAAGACTTTCATTACGTCGCCCGAGCCGTCCGCCATCGGCAGGGTCCGCTCCAGGGTCAGGCCGTTCCTCAGCATGACCTGAGCGGACCGGTAATTATCCCCCCGGCAGCGCCCCTCGACCTTCCTCAGGCCGAGTTCCCTGAAACCGTAGGCCAGCAGCAATCCCAGTGCCTCGGTTGCATACCCGCGACCCCACCATAACGGATTCAGCATATAGCCCAGCACCGCCTGGCCCTCCTGCCGGTTCCAGTTCTGCAGGGAGACTGAACCGATCAGCTCCAGCTGGCCTAACATATAGATTCCTGCATGCAGCGCGCCGGGATCATAGCCGTGCAGCATCCGGTTCACCAGCTTATCCAGCACACCCTGCCGGGAAGTCGATCCATGGCGCAGCTGAATATGCGGCTGCACCTCAGGGTGGGAGAGCAGCGACTTCAGCAGCGCTCCGTCGCCGGACGCCATATTCTTCAGTTCTACCTTAGAACCTTGCAGTGACATCCCCATGATCATCTCATAAGTGCTCATGAACTTCTCCCTCTTCTTCTCCCGCCTATGGCGTCCCTCTCTTGCTGCAGTCCGGCTACCCCCGGCGCAGAGTCAGCACGGTAAGCTCCGGGCGGCACAGGAAGCGCAGCGGCATCAATGTCTCGCCGAAACCCCTGTTCACATACACTGGCATGGCCTTATTCTCTGTATAATACAAGCCGTCTATGTATTTCTGAGATCCGTAGGGCGTGAACGGCGCGCCGACCAGCGGCAGGCGAATCTGACCGCCGTGGCTATGCCCCGAGAGCTGAAGGTGAAACGGGTACTCTTCCGCCACATCGGCGTAATCCGGCTCATGCATCAGCAGCACCGTGAAGATGCCGTCCGGAATATCCCGGATGGCTGCCTCCGGGTCCGGCTTGCCGTGCAGCATGTCATCCAGTCCTGCTACGGCAATCGTCGCTCCGCCTTGCTTGATCAGATAAGACTCGTTCCGCAGGACGCGGAATCCGGCCTCCGTCAGCAGACGGGTCAGCAGCTCCGTATTCTTGTAATCATGATTCCCGAGGATAGCATACTTCCCAAGCGGAGCCTGTAGCTCTGCCAGCAGGGGGACTGAGTCGGTCAGATCCTCGGCATAGCTGTCTACGATATCTCCGGTGAAGCAGATCAGATCCGGCTGCTCTTCCTTGATATGCTTCGTCAGCCGGGCCAGATCCTTCGCATCCTTGTTGAAGCCCAGATGCACATCGCTGAAATGGACCAGCCGGGTCCCGGCGAACGCGGACGGCAGCTCCGCAAGCGGCAGCTCCCGGCGGGTCACCTCTAACCAGTTCGGCTCCCCCTGCCAGGCATAGCCGCCGGCGAGGAGACCCGCCCCTACCACCGCTCCTGCCCCCCGGGCCAGGAACTGGCGGCGGGTCATTTTGCGGCCGCTTCGGCCTTCCGGCTTCGGGGGGCCTGTTCCCGCGCCATCCGCAGCAGCAGGAACTGTACGCTCGGGAGAGCCTCCGAACGATTTTTTCATAGGGAGATTCTCCTCTCTGTCTTGAATTCTAATCGGGTTATTGCCGATCCGCTACGGCTTCATCCACTTTGTCATCAATATCTACTTCAATGGCCGCCTCAATCTCTTCCTCCGTGGTATTTACCCCAAGAATCTTGCGGAATAAGCCCAGCATGGACAGCGCATAGGCGACCGTAATGAAGCTGAAGCAGATCTGCATAACTACAACCAGCCTTGAGGTATTGTCTATGGGAGCTATATCTCCGTAACCGACGGTCGTAAAAGTAGCCACGCTGAAATAGAGGAACGTAATCAACTGGCTAAGCAGATCCTGACCCAAGCCTTCTCCCTGGAACGAGGACTGTCCAAACAGCTTATATATCGATGTATATACGACTGTAAAAAAAAGAATGCAGGTGAAGGCAGCAATGCTGATCCGGACCAGCGTCTGCTGCATTCTGACTTCCTTACTGTTGGAATCCCTGATTTCATGGAAAATAAACAGAATATAAAACAGGACTGAAGCCAGGACAAAAAACAGAATCAGTCCGCGCAGTCCCCGGTTGCCGGGCACAATCGTCCCCAGATCGATCAGGTTCAGCAGATCCTCCACCGAGATCAGCGCATAGATCAGAATAGGAGCGAGCAACACGCCTCTGCCCATCCAGTTCAGCTTCAACCGGGCAAACCTCACTACCAGGAATACAATGACAATGATATTAAAAGCCCAGATCCACCATGCCATGGCTTTTACGCTCCTGTTCTATGCTCCCGGCTTCCCGCCGGGAAGGTCCTTATCCGATCCTGCCGATACTCGCAGAGCAGCGGCTTGCCCCGGACTTACACTACCCCTTAGTGCGCTGACCGGCTCCGGACTTCACCCGCGAATCTTCCTCCGGTCCGCTTATGACTCTGATCCGGCATTCTTCCTCAGGAGCCTCGCGGTAGGCGAGGGCAATACCCTTGGCCTGAATGTCCTTGCGGCTGACCCGCCGCTGCTTGAAGCTCACTTCAACCTCCTGTGTGAACGGGAACGGAGTCAGGGTCAGCGTAGCACTGTCCTGCCACTCCGCCTCAATGGCACGGCCGGAGGTGAAGCTGAACTCCTCACTGCCGGAGAAGCCGTCTGCGAACCAGGGGTGCTTCTCGGATTCGGCGCTGCCCGGCCTACTAAGCGCCAGGAACAGCGACAGATCATCGCAGAATTGCAGCAGTCTGGCGTCATAATACAGCTCGCCTTCTTCAAGCGGCTTGCTCTGCTCCAGCGCCCGGTGGATACGGGCACGTCGGTCCGCTTCATCCTCCAGATATTGCGTCAGCTCCGGGCATTCCTCACCCGACACCTCAATCAGCCGTTCAAAATGCGAGCTGCACAGCAGCGCCCCGTATGGCGTCTCCGCTTCCACCTCATCGATTCCCCGTCTATAAAAGGTCAGCTTCGGCACAACCGGGAAATCGAGGAAGCTGTAAGGCAGCCCCTCCGCATCATTCCAGAACGGTGTCTCATCCAGATCAATCCAGCCCCGGTCATGGTTACTTACTGCCCACAGTACCTCAGCCCGGCGGCCTTCCGCGGGCGTATGCTCTTCCTTGAACCACTTAGCAAATTCTCCAGCCAGCAGACCGTGCTCATGCTGCTTCGTCATTACAAGCGTTCCATCCTGTTCACGGCAAATCACAGTCATTCCTCCCCGTTATCCGCTGTCAGACGGTTATCTTCAGCTATGTAGATTATAACATATTCACCTATATTTATCGGAACCTGCGGACGTATGGCTATTCTATGCAGTTTCAGGCTCTTCATTACAGGCTGTCTACACATGTACCCTTTTTGCAGCTACCCAGAAACACATTCGTACCTCTTGTTCAGCCGTGCGCAGCCAAACAGGCCACCCAGGATTGATACCTGAATGGCCTGCTACAATTCTGATTATAGAGAAATGGGCTACATTGCCTCAGACACCCAGCCAGCGCTTGAACATATGCTTCGTCGTCTGCTTGTTGATCTCGGCAATGGAGGTCGTGAGCGGAATGCCCTTCGGGCAGGCCCGCACACAGTTCTGCGAGTTGCCGCAGCCGTCGATCCCGCCGTCTTCCATGAGCGCATCCAGGCGCTCTTCAGCGTTCATCTCACCTGTCGGGTGAGCGTTGAACAGCCGCACCTGCGAGATGGCTGCCGGCCCGATGAAATCGGTCTTCTCGTTGACATTCGGGCAGGCTTCCAGGCAGACGCCGCAGGTCATGCATTTGGACAGCTCATAGGCCCACTGGCGCTTCTTCTCCGGCATGCGCGGTCCCGGACCGAGATCATACGTGCCGTCAATCGGAATCCAGGCCTTGACCCGCTTCAGGGCATTGAACATCCGGCTGCGGTCAATCACCAGGTCGCGGACGACCGGGAAGGTCTTCATCGGCTCAATGCGCACCGGCTGCTCCAGATTGTCGATGAGCGCTGCGCAGGCCTGACGGGGTTTGCCGTTGATGACCATGGAGCAGGCGCCGCAGACCTCCTCCAGACAGTTGGATTCCCAGCATACAGGAACTGTATTATCGCCTTTCGCGTTCACCGGATTACGCTGAATCTCCATCAGCGCGCTGATCACGTTCATCCCCGGACGGTAGGCAAGCTCGAACTCCTCCGTATAGGGGCTGGTCTCCGGTTCATCCTGGCGGGTAATAATAAATTTCACATTTTTGGGAGCTGCTGCTGTTTCCGCCATGTCAGTTACCTCCTAGAAAGTTTGGTTAGTCTAACCTGTCAGTCCTTCGAGTAATCCCGTACGCGCGGAGGAATTAGCGATACATCGACTTCCTCGTAGGAGATCTGCGGACCGTCTGCTGTCCAAGCGGCTTTGGTGGTCTTGAGGAATTCCTCATCATTGCGCGTCGGGAATTCCGGCTTGTAATGTGCGCCCCGGCTCTCATTGCGCAGGAGGGCTCCAAGCGTCATCGCCTCCGATAGCTCCAGCATGTTCCACAGCTGGCGGGTGAAGGCCACGCCCTGGTTGCTCCAGCGCGAAGTGTCGCTCATATTGATATTCTTGTAGCGTTCCTTCAGTTCTTTGATTTTGCCGATGGTCGCTTCCAGCTTCTTGTTCTCACGCACCACGGTCATGTTCGCCGTCATCCATTCGCCAAGCTCCTTATGGATCACGTAAGCATTCTCTGTACCAGTCATCCCCAGGAGAGACTCATATTTATCGGTCTGCGTCTTGTGGAAGCTATCGAACACTGTCGAGGAGATATCCTGCACTGATTTCTTAAGGCCCTTGATGTATTCCACAGCCTTCGGACCAGAGACCATCCCGCCATAAATGGCAGAGACCAGGGAATTCGCGCCCAGACGGTTGGCCCCGTGGTATTGATATTCACATTCCCCTGCCGCGAACAAGCCGGGAATATTCGTCATTTGATTATAGTCGACCCACATGCCGCCCATCGAATAATGCACAGCCGGGAAGATTTTCATCGGAATCTTGCGGGGATCATCCCCCATGAACTTCTCGTAGATCTCAATAATGCCGCCCAGCTTGACGTCAAGCTCCTTCGGGTCCTTATGCGACAGATCCAGGTAGACCATGTTCTCGCCGTTAATGCCCAGTCCCTGATCCACACACACATTGAAAATCTCACGGGTAGCAATATCGCGCGGCACCAGGTTACCGTACGAAGGATATTTCTCTTCAAGGAAGTACCACGGTTTACCGTCCTTATAGGTCCAGATCCGTCCGCCTTCACCGCGCGCCGATTCCGACATCAGCCGCAGCTTGTCATCGCCGGGAATCGCCGTCGGGTGAATCTGAATGAATTCCCCGTTCGCATAATGCACACCCTGTTGATACACGGCGCTTGCGGCGGTTCCTGTGTTGATGACCGAATTCGTGGTTTTGCCGAAAATAATCCCCGGACCGCCGCTGGCCAGAATGACCGCGTCCGCCGGGAAGGTCTCAATCTCCATCGTCTTGAGATTCTGGGCACTGATGCCGCGGCAGACCCGCTCGTCATCCAGAATCACCGAGAGGAATTCCCAGTTCTCGCTCTTGGTCACCAGGCCTTCCGCTTCCCAGCGGCGCACCTGCTCATCCAGTGCATAGAGCAGCTGCTGACCGGTAGTCGCCCCGGCAAAGGCTGTGCGGTGGCGCTTCGTTCCGCCGAACCGGCGGAAGTCGAGCAGCCCCTCTGGGGTACGGTTGAACATTACGCCCATCCGGTCCATCAGGTGAATAATGCCCGGTGCCGCTTCGCACATGGCCTTCACCGGAGGCTGGTTGGCCAGGAAGTCGCCGCCGTAGACGGTATCGTCGAAATGCTCCCAGGGCGAGTCGCCCTCGCCCTTGGTATTCACGGCGCCATTGATGCCGCCTTGAGCGCAGACGGAATGTGATCTTTTGACAGGGACCAGTGAGAATAGATGTACATGCGCGCCGGATTCAGCGGCCTTAATGGTAGCCATCAGGCCGGCCAGACCGCCGCCCACGATGATGATATCGGCTGATGCCATGATTGTTCCCCTCCTACAAGTTAATAGTTCTCTCTTCTATTACTAAATAAAGCTGCGCAGCGACTGCATCGCCACGGCTGCCGTTTGGAATTCATCGTTACGGAAGGTAACCAGCGACAGGACGAACATGAAGGTAACAATAACGAAAATACCGAGACAAAGCACGGATGATACTCTCTGCGAACGCGGCCCCACCGTGATTCCCCAGCTGATCAGGAACGACCATAGACCGTTGGAGAAGTGGAAGCAGGCAGCCACGATTCCGACAATATAGAGAGTCATCAGCAGCGGCTGGGTCACAATGTTATGCATCACTCCGCCAAGCTGATCATGCTCCACCTTGCCGAGCGCTACCTGGACGCGGGTGTCCCACAGATGCCAGACAATGAAGATGAAGGTGACGACTCCGGTAATCCGCTGCAGCGTATAACGCCAGTTGCGCTCAAGATTGTAGCGGTTCAGGTTCGGCTTCGACTGGTACGCGATGTACAGGCCGTAGACTCCATGGTACAGCAGCGGCAGCCAGATGCCGAACAATTCCAGGAAGAAGACAAGCGGCAGGCTGTTCAGCCACAGCACACTGTCTGTGAAGCCAGAAGCGCCACCCTCTACTGCTGCGAAGTTCGTCAGCATGTGCTCAAGGAAGAATGCCCCGAGCGGGATAACGCCGAGCAAGGAATGAATCTTTCTGGAATAAAATCCTCTCATGCAAAGTGTCCCCTTTCCATATAAAACAGCGTTTTCACAAGTCTTTTTAAAGAGCATACACCGCCGGGAGTACAGTTGAAACAGGGCAGCGGCAGGCTTGATTTACCGGCTAATAGTCTGTTTGCACCACTATCCATTGTTTTCCCGGACTTTGCTGAATAATTCACAATATGTGAATATCCTGTGTCACTTTTCATGTTACTCTTTTTTCGCTTATAAGGGAATTGCAATCTAATTATTAATCGTTATACTATAATTGCATAAGAATATTTTTAATATGATAATAATTCTCATTTAGCTTCATTAATAACATACAATCCAGACTTGTCTTCCTGCGCATCAGGGGCAACCCTGCTCATCTGCTATACTTTTTATCACAGTTGAATGGGAATTTGGGAGAGAGAGGAGCACTATGAAATGTATGATGATTTAGATGCTTTTGCTGCGGTGGTGGAGCACTCCAGCCTGAACCGGGCCTCGCGCCAGCTCAACCTGTCCCAGCCGGCCCTCTCCCGCAAAATCTCCAAGCTGGAGGAGCGGCTCGGCGTCGCCCTGTTCAACCGCTTCGGCAAGCGGCTGGAGCTTACAGAGGTAGGCCGCCTTACCTACACCTATGCGCTGGAGCAGCGGCAGCAGCGTTCCAAGTTCCTGGAAGCGTTATCGAAGTTCAAGGAGGGCGAGCCGCAGCTCGTGACGCTGGGGGCCAGCCTGACCACACTGCAGACAACCCTGCCTCCCCTGGTAAAAGCATACACAGAGAAATATCCGGCAGCCGAGCTGAAGCTTATCACCGGGAAGACCCATGAGATGGTCACCGCCGTCAGCGAAGGCAAATGCGATGTGGCCATCATTGCCTCCCAGGTCCAGGAGCCGGGGCTGCGCTGCATCCCGCTGTTCGAGGACCAGCTCCGGCTGGTCGTCTCCGAGCAGCATCCGCTGACCCTGACGCCGCGGCTCACCATGGAGCATCTCTCCCGGCTGCCGATGATCCTTTTCTCCAAGGGAACCTGGTACCGCCGGACGACAGATGATCTGTTCCAGCGCTGCGGGGTTGATCCCGATGTACGGATGGAGATCGACTCCTTCGAGGCCATTGTCCGTCTGCTGCCCACCATCAAAGCTGCGGCCCTGCTGCCGAATTCGTATCTGCGTCCGGAGCTGCTGAACGGCGGGGGGCTGGTCTCCCTGCACATCAAGGAGCTGGAGCAGACGCAGCGGACCACTTGCCTCATATACCAGAGCAGCGGCGGACTCAGCACGGCAGCGCGCTGCCTGGTGCAGGTGACGGAGGATGTCTTCCTGAACAGCCGCGAGTAGCGGCGGGGAACACAGCAATCACCCGGCAAGCCTCCGTAATGCTACGGATCGGCCTGCCGGGTGAGGATACTGCCGGGTAATTTTTTTGCTATACTAAGCCAGGCTTACACAAGATTAACGGAACTTGCCTGCATCAATTGCCGCCTGCTTCTCATCGAGAATCTCCTGGTAGCCTGCCTCCAGATACGTCTTCTTGGCGGCTTCATACGTAGCATCGAATTCAGCCTCCGGAGCGAGCACCACCTTCACGTACAGCTCCTGGAACAGCGTATTCAGATCCGCCTTGTATTCGTTCACCTTCTCCAGCACCACATTGAACAGGGCATCCGGTGTACGGAATTCGGCAACCTCGTCATAATACTTCACCAGATCATCCGCCAGCGGCTCATAACCGGCCGGAGCCCAGTTGCGCAGGTTGGCCTTGCGGGTCTTGGCTTCATCCGGGTACTGGGCAATTTCTGTCACCAGACCCCAATAGTCCTTGTTATTGTTCTGTGCCAGCACCGCTTCGCCCTTATAATCCGGGTTCTTCAGCGCAATGCCGTCTGCATCAAGCGTATAGTTCTCCCCTTCGATCCCGTTCTGGAACTTGAACAGGTTCTCCGGCTGGCTGAGCCATTCCAGATACATCCACACGGCTGCGCGTTCTTCCGGCGTGGATTCATAGTTAATTCCCATAATGAAGCCGAACGGCCAGTAAGCGCGTCCTTGAGGCTTGTTGCCTTCTGGAACTCCCGCATACGGAGGCACCACCGCAAATTCGGCATCCGGGTTATTCTGCAGCGTAGCCGCAAAGACATCAGTGTTGTTCGCCAGATAGAAGCCGAAGTTGCCGGTTTTGCCTGCCACGAATTCAGCCTTAATCTTCGGTTCATCGTTGCGCAGATAGAATTCCTTATCAATCAGGCCATTGTTATACTGATAATTGAGGTTACGCAGGTAAGCCTCAGTCTCCTCCGTAGTCAGATCGGCCACACTGAGATCGGAATACAGCGCACGATATTTCGCATCCACCGGCCATTTGCGGAACGGATAGTTGAAGTTGAAGAAGTTCTGCAGCAGATTGCCGCCGCTTACGCCGAGTCCGGCTTCCTTCCATTTGGCCAGCATCTCGTTGTACTTCTCGAGCGAGGTCAGATCCTCAACCTTCATGCCTACCTTTTCCACCCAGTCCTTGCGGATAATGTTGACGAAGTTGTCGGCTTCAGGGCGGGCAGCGAAGAAGAAGGTCTTCTGATCGTCCACGGTACCATACTGTTCAATCGTCTCACCCATGTTCTTCCAGTAGGTCGGCGCATAATTCTGGATCTCTGCATAGTCGAGCGGCTGCATCACATCCTCGCCATAATAAGTAAGCGCTTGCGGCATATCATAGTGGAAAATAATATCCGGAGCCTTGTGCGAAGCCAGCAGCTGCTCGAAATCCGTTACTTCTTTGGAGCGGGTGATCGGCACATAGTTAACCTCTATATTATATTTGTCGCCGAACTCCGCCTGCACCCAGCGGGTATAATAGTTATCGGACACGTTCCAGCCTTCATAGGCACGCTCATAGACCGGAATGTCGAGCGAGACTTTTTTCTCAAAGCCCTTGGAATAATCAGGATAGGCCCCTTCGGTCTGGTTCGTAGCAGCGGCAGTCTCGGCCGGCTTACTGCTGGCTTCGGCTGTATCCTTGGTGTTATTTCCCCCGGAGCATCCGGCCAGCAGGCCGGCCGTCATGACGGATGCCATCATTAACGAATACACGCTTCTTTTACTCATCGCAATTCCCCCATTTTTTGAATTTTCGTAATTCCAAAGAATGACTATATACCAGGGACGCAGGATTACTCCTTGACGGCTCCGAGCATAACACCTTGAACGAAGTATTTCTGGACGAACGGATACACACAGAGGATAGGCAAGGTAGCGAATACAACGACTGACGCCTTCAGGACTTCGGGATTGCTGAGCTGCACCTGGCTGGCCTCCAGCTGGAAGCTTTCACTTGCCTGAATGACCAGATAATACAGCTTGAGCTGAAGCGGCCGGAGCGAGGTCTCATGCTTGATATAGAACAATGCGTCCTGATAAGCATTCCAGCGTCCCACTGCATAGAAGAGAGCGAGTGTCGCCATGATCGGCTTGGATAACGGCAGCACAATGCTGAACAGAATCCGGAAATGCCCGGCACCGTCGATCCGCGCAGATTCCTCCAGACTGACGGGAATGCCGCTGGTCAGCGAGGTTTTCATAATCAGCAGGTTGAAGGCACTGAAGGAGAGGGGCAGTACCAGCGACCAGATGGTATCCATCAGCCCCAGATTATTGATGTTCATATAGTCGGGGATAATGCCCCCGCTGAAGTACATGGTGAATAGGAAGATAAAGGTGATCACCCTGCGCCCCTTGAACTGGGTTCTGGACAGCGGATAGGCGGCGCAGATGGTCAGGATCATGCCCAGAATGGTGAACAGCACAGTCACGATGACCGAGATGTACAGGGAACGGAGGATACTGGCATCCGCGAAGATTTTGTTATACGCTTCAATGGTGAAGCCCTGCGGCCACAGAAAGACCTTGTTGGCAATGACGAAGGAGTCAGAGCTCAGCGATTTCGATACGACATGAATGAACGGCAGCAGGCAGATCAATGAGATGATAATAATGACGAGGCGGATCAGCGTTTCCCAGATATCGATACGTGCTTTATGGGGTGCGGCAGTGCCTCCGGCTATGGCTTTCATGGTTCCTCTCCTTTCTACAAAATCCCATCCTCGCCAAGCTTCTTAGCTACGCGGTCCGCGGAAATGACCAGAATAATCCCGATGACGGACTGGAATAATCCGATGGCGGTCGCCCGGCTGAAATTACCGCTCTCAATCCCCCAGCGGTACACCAGGACCGGTATGGTGGTGGTGAACTCCGTGGTGGCCTTATTCTGCAGCGCATAGATACGCTCGAAGGAGCCGTCCATTACTTTGCCCAGCGCCATAATCAAGAGCGTCACAATCGTTGCCCGGATCGATGGAAGGGTAATATTCCATACCTTTCTCCAGCGGCCTGCCCCGTCCACCGTAGCCGCTTCATACATCTCAGGGTTGATCCCGCTCATCGCCGCCAGATAGATAATCGTGCCCCAGCCCATGCTCTGCCAGACCCCGATCACGAGATAGCTAATGAGCCAATTCGTATCCTGCTGCAGGAACGGAATCCGGGTGCCTCCCATCAGTTCTATGAGGTTATTGACAACGCCGCCCCCCTCACTGAGGAGCTGATAGGCGATGGCTCCGATAATGACCCAGGACAGGAAGTGGGGCAAATAGAGCACCGTCTGATTGATTCTTTTGAACCGTACACTCTTGATCTCGTTCAGCAGCAGAGCCAGCACAATCGGCATCGTGAAGCTGAAGCACAGGTCGAGCACGTTCAGCAGCAGGGTGTTGCGGACGGCCCGGATGAAATCAGGCTTGGCGAACAGGTCCTGGAAGACCTGCAGTCCGGCCCATTCACTGCCCCAGAAGCCTCTGGCGATCTTATAGTCCTTGAAGGCGATTACAAGTCCGGTCATGGGCAAATATTTGAATACGATGACAAAAGCCAGCGGAAGCATCACCAGCAGATAGAGCTGCCAATCCCGCTGTAAATAATAGCTGAACCCCTGTTTCCTTCTTAATAGAGGACTGTGATTCGTTTGTGAAGCGCTTGCAGCTTTCAACATATTCACCTCCTGCCTTGAATTCTCTTGCCGGCTTCCGGCTATTATTCTCCGGCCTGGCTCCTATGCTACCGCCTTTGCCGGGTCTTGAATATCATGAGTATTGATGATCACCTATCACAATTGATTGTCAATGGATTGCCGCCCGGCACTCCAGGCCTCAGCCGCAGGAGAATAATCAAAACTGATAGGCATTCCCAAAATTAATAAAGCGCTTTCAATTGGGAGGGGAGCAGGTACAAGTCGGATAGAAAGGCATGGCGAGGGATGGGGCCAGGGGAGATTGGAGTGATTGGGGCGATGAGGGAGTGATCAAGGAGCAATGATAGCTAACAGGGAGCGATTCGGGAGCTATGAGAGCTATCAGGAATGATTAGGGAGCTACTGTTGCTCGCCCCGCACGCTTTTGACTAATATAGATTTGAACACTCCTACTTTCCACGAACTCAGGGGCACTTGTGCTCCTGAATTACTCGTTTAACCAACTTTCCCGGGATTCAGGGGCACTTGTGCTCTTCATTTACTCGTTTAGCCAACTTTTCCGGGATTCAGGGGCACTTGTGCTCTTCATTTACTCGTTCAGCCAACTTTCCTGGAATTCAGGGGCACTTGTGCTCCTGAATTACTCGTTTAGCCAACTTTTCTGGAATTCAGGGGCACTTGTGCTCTTCATTTACTCGTTTAGCTAACTTTCCCGGGATTCAGGGGCACTTGTGCTTTTCATTTACTCGTTTAACCAACTTTTCCGGGATTCACATCCACCCACTTTCGGCTCCATCAGAGGGATTTATCCCTCTCATTTTCACCGCCTGCCCACTTTCCACCGACAAGCCGAAAAACCAAGATCCTTGAAACGAGATACCGGTCCGCCGGGGATGGGTTTCTAATGGTTTCTACGGGTTTCTATGAGCTTTTATGGTCTTTTATCACCATCTGTGAGCTTCTAGGAACTCTTGCTCTTCGCTGACTTGTAGCCGCTTGGCGGCATGCCTTCATACTTGCGGAAAAAGCGGTTGAAGCTCTGCACATTGGCGTAACCGACCTCTGCGGCAATCTGCTTGATTGTCAGCCCCGAATCCAGCAGCAGCTCCTTCGCCTGCTCGATCCTTAGCTGATTGACGAAATCAATCATGCTGCTGCCGGTCTGCTCATAGACAAGCTTACGCATGTAGGAGTAGCTGATGCCAATCTGCTTGGCCATGTCCTCGAAGACAATCTCTTCGCGGTAGTGCTGCTTCAGGTACTCCATGATCCGCTGCGCATAATTGGTCTCATGGGTGCTCCGATCCAGGCTCTGTACAATCTCACAGTAGAAATCATACAGGTACTCCTCCAGCTCATCCAGCGTATCCATCGCGGCGAGAATCGAATACACGTTGCCCCGGCCCATAATCATCCTTCCGGTTCCGAGGTGGTTCTCCCGGAGATGCTTGATCGTCGCGCCCATCAGCTGATGATAGATGAACATAATATTATCGTAGGAGATATTATCCTCTGCGGAGATCTGGCTGCGGATGCTCTGCAGCTCCTTGAAGATTCCCACCAGGTCGCCGGCATCCAGGAAATTCAGAATTCGCCGCTCGCTGCTCTCAGAGTCAACATACTTGCGGCTGTTATCCTCCCCGTCATGCCAGTACATGATGCTTCCGGCCCCCTTGATCATCCTGCGCTTAATCACCTCCATCGCTTCGAACAGCCGCAGTGCCACCCGCTCGGGAGCATCCGTCCGCTCACTCACCCCAATCGTGACCGAATGCTCCAGCAGCTCAAGAGACTGATCGCGGATCTCCTCCAGCGCCTGATGAATCAGAGTACTATGCGCCTCCCCCTCCTCCGGAGCAAAGTTCAGTACAATCACTGTACAGCCCTCATTATGGTAGACACAGCGGGCCACCAGCCCCTCAGGGAAAACATTCTCATACTTGGCACTCAGCAAATACCGATGATAACTGCGCGTCTCCCCATTGGTATGGCCCACGTATCTTCTATATTGGTCGATGGAGACCACCACCACTCTGTAACAGGCATGCGGAAAAACCTCCGTGATCCGCGGCGGAATCTCACCGCGCAGCAGACGGTGTACGGCCAGACTGCGGGTATCCTGTTCGCGCTCCTGCAGCAGCTGGAACAGGCTCTCTTCCTCCTCCTGCATCCTTTTGAAGGCCAGATCCAGGAAGGCCAGCTCATTCTTGTTCACTACGCCCAAATCCATCTTCGAGCGCATCGTCTGCACCAATTGCCTCAGGGGCCTGGATAACCAGGTGGCAAGGAAGATGGCCAGCAGCGTCCCCAGTACAATGATCGCCCCTGTCAGCAGAATAATATTCCCCTGCATCTCTCTGGATTTGGTCATCAGCTCATCCATGGAGCTCCAGCTGACATTCCACCACCCGGACAAGGAGGAACGGCTCCAGGCATACACCGTCCGTTTGCCCTCCAGCTTGCGGAAGGTGTAGCCTTCACTGGCTTCCTGATTCAGAATCTCCTGTAAGAAGGGCAGCTTACGGCTGTCGGAGAGCAGCATGGACCGGTCATTGAAGGAGATCACCGTACCCGCAGCGTCCAGCAGCAGGTAATTGCTGTCACCCACCTCGGTAGCATGCAGATATTTGCCGATCTGGCTCTCCTTCATGTTGACGACAATCACTCCCCTGGTGGTGGTGGACAGGCGGTTGAGGGGGTACACATAAGACACCACGTTCTCGCCCGACGCAAGCTTACGGGGCACCCATACCCCGCTGATCCCCCTGCGCCCCTTAAGCGCTTCTGTGATCCACCCGATAGGCTCATAGCGGGCAAGCGTCGTGATGCTGCTGTCGGTGGAGAAGACATAATCCGAATCCTCCAGGACAAAGAATGAAGAGTACACACCGTCCACCCGGCGGTTCAGGTTCAGCAATTCCTTGGTGACAGACAACGCCAGACTTACATTGTTATAGTTGGCGTTAATCTCATCGTAGGTCTCGAAGCTGCGGATACGGTCAAAAATATTCGTCGCCGCCAGACGCGACGTATCCTGGGCCAGATTAGCCAGCGCGTTCTCGTTCAGCCTGCGGTTGGCATTAAGCCCGGCCAGCGTGGATTCCCCGATAGCCGCTTCAGAGTTCTGTATAATCTGCGACCCGCTGTACCAGGTCAGGACTGCTGTAGGAATAGCCATAATGCAGAATAGAATCAACGCCAGCTGCAGGATCATCGGTGTTTTTTTCATCACGTATCCCCCTAAGGATTTCTATGTTACCGCTTACAATATTTTATTTTATCATTTCAGGATACATTTTACATATGTGTATAGGAAAATTTTTCAACCCCCGCGCGGCATGTTACAGGCTGGTGTACAGGCGTTCTAATGTGCGGCTGCAGGCTTACGCCGAAACAGCAAAAACGCCTGGATGCATAGCCATCCGGGCGTTTTTAGCTTTCTTTTATCGGGATAGGCTGCCTGGCAGGAAATCCTTACTCCGCATTCACCGCTTCATCCTCAAACTCCTCGATGCTGTCGTTGGAGCCGATCACCACCATGATGTCTCCCTGATGCACATGATCATGCGCAGTCGGGGCAACGATGATGCCATCCTCGCGGTTCAGGGCAATGATGCTGCAGCCGTATTTGGCGCGGGTGTTCAGCTCAGAGAGGCTTTTGCCGTTCATGCAAGCGGGTACCGTCAGCTCAACGACCTTGTAATCCTTGGAGATCTCGATATAATCGAGCAGATTCGGCGTCACCAGCTGATGAGCCACACGGATACCCATATCACGCTCCGGGAAAATCACCCGGTCTACCCCCAGCTTCGACAGAGCGCGGCCATGCAGAAT
Source organism: Paenibacillus silagei (assembly GCF_017874735.1). Lineage (GTDB taxonomy): Bacteria > Bacillota > Bacilli > Paenibacillales > Paenibacillaceae > Paenibacillus_AQ > Paenibacillus_AQ silagei. The sequence continues at coordinate 96,398 of NZ_JAGGLV010000013.1, read as the reverse complement.
GGAGATGGCTTTGCCGACCACCTGCTTGACGCCCAGCTCCTTCAGCAGAATCGCGGCCAGAATACTCCGCTCCATATTATCGCCGATCGCCACAATGCCGCAGTCGAAATTACGCACCCCGAGGGAGCGCATAATCCCTTCATCCGTAGCATCCGCCATGACTGCATGGGTCAGCCGTCCGGTCATCTCCTCCACCCGCTCCTCCTGGTGGTCAATGCCAAGCACCTCGTAGCCCATGGACATCAGCTCCAGCGCCAGACTTGAGCCGAAGCGGCCCAGGCCGATTACAACAAACTGCTGTGGTTTCATGACTTGATTCCCCTATCCAATTATCATTTTGCCTTCCGGATATTTATATAATGGTTTACCCTGTCTCGGACCGAGCGCATACGCCAGCGTCAGCAGTCCCAGCCGTCCGGCGAACATGGTCAGGCAGATCAGGATCTTGCCGACCTGCGTCAGCTCCGGGGTCAGTCCCAGACTCAGTCCGACATTGGCAAACGCTGAGATTGTCTCGAACAAAATCATCAGATATGGCAGCCCCTCTGTGGTTGAGAGCATCATCGAGACCGTAACGATCAGCAGCAGCGCCAGTAGCGTAATGGTCAGTGCCTTGAACACGCGCTCCTGAGCCAGCCGGTAACGGAAGAGCACGATGTCTTCACGGCCGCGCAGCATGGAGATTACAGCTCCGATCATCAGCGTGAAGGTCGTGGTTTTGATGCCGCCGCCGGTAGAGCCCGGGGAAGCCCCGATGAACATCAGAATCACGATGAAGAACTGAGTGGCTTGACGCAGTCCCGTGATATCCAGCGTGTTGGCCCCTGCCGTACGCGGTGCCACCGATTGGAACAGGGAGGCCCATAGCTTGCTGCCGAGATTCAGCGGTCCCAGCGTCCGCGAATTGGTGAACTCGAAGATGAAAATGACCACCATTCCGGTCAGGATCAGTCCAGCCGTCATCGACAGCACCACCTTGCTGTGCAGCGACAGCCGCCGGGTGCGGCGGAGGTCGGCCAGATCAGAGATTACGATGAAGCCGATTCCCCCGGAGATGATGAGGAACATAACGACCAGGTTAATGACAGGGTCTCCGACATAGCTGATTAAGCTGTGATCATGCCCGCCGAACAGATCGAATCCGGCGTTATTGAACATCGACACCGCGTGGAACACCCCGTAGTAGAGAGCGCGGCCCAGCGGCATATCCACCGCCCAGCGGATGGACAGGAGAAGTGCTCCCGCAGCTTCAATAACCAGGGAATAGAGCAGCACCTTGCGGATCAGCCGCACAATCCCTTCCATCGAGCTCTGATTCATGGCTTCCTGAAGAATCAGCCGGTCACGCAGTGATATTCTGCGCCTGAACACCAGCGCAAACAGCGTGGCCATCGTCATGAACCCGAGCCCGCCAATCTGGATCAGCACCAGAATGACCGCTTGTCCGAAGCCCGTAAGATGGGTACCGGTATCCACTACAGCCAGTCCGGTCACACAGGCGGCAGAGGTGGCTGTGAACAGCGCGTCCATGAAGCGGAGCGGCTTACCGGGTACGCTGGATACCGGAAGCATAAGCAGCAACGTGCCGATGAGGATGACCGCAGCAAAGCTCAGCACCAGGATTTGCGGAGGAGCCAGCTTCAGGAATCGGAAGCCGGTGATCTTGGAAGACGGTGACGCCAAACTTCTCATCCTTTCAGGGTTCCATATTAGAAATTACGAATCGGTCAGTATCAGATAAGCATACAAAATTATATACGTTATTGCCTAACTTCACAAAGACTCATTTTGATAAGAAGACAAAAATAACAAGCCTTTAAGCATAAGCCGGGACTTCTTCACGTAAAAGGATAATAAGGCATTTCTTTGTACCTGCCCGGCATGTAATACTATAATGGATGGATGAGAGCATTTTATTTCAAGGAGGCGTTCCATGAATCCCGTCGGCCAGCCCCTGCATCAGCGGCCCCTTACTACCAAACTTATCCTAGCCGGAATTCTAGGACTCATTCTATTTGTCATGTTCCAGATCGCTCCACAGCTCCTCTCCAGTTCAGACGGGGATACAGCCATTCTCAGCAAAAGCGAAATCCGGGAGAAGGCCGCCGCATTCGCTGCTGGGCAGCTCGGCTATGAAGCCGCAGCCGGAGATGAATGGGTGATCCTGTACAAGACGGACTCTTCCTTCTACGGCTATATGTCCCGTGAGAAGCTGCTTCCGGACTATTCCAAGAATAAGCTGGACCAGCGTTATCCGTTCGATGTGTACCATGCGGTGCTTTATACGTCCGGAGAGGCGGCAGCCCGGCTGGCAGTCGATCTCAATATGTATACCGGCGAGCCTGTGGCTTTTGCTGTTGGCGCCGATGCCGACGCTGCGTCCGGGCTGAATTACGGGGAGCGGCCCACGGTGGCAACCAAACGTAACGATACTGCCAATCCTGTAAGCAGCATACCGGACCTGAGCCTGGAGGCAAAAGAGAGGCTCGCCCTTCCCTGGCTGAAGCTATGGGGGACCAATCCTGCCAAGCTGAAGATTGAGGCTAACCTTGATGGATACGGGCTTGTCTATTCCGACAACTCCGTCACCATAGGTGAATTACCGCTTAAGTACCAATTCAATTATCTGAACGGCGAGGTCTCGTACTTCCGTGCCGGATTCTCGGCTCCCGCCTGGCATGATACTTATGTGGACGGGCAGACCTCGCTTGCCAAGAAGCTCACCTTGTTCGGCTACGGCCTGCCTACCCTGCTGCTCGGTATCCTGGCGATGATCTACGGCATTCTGCGCAGGAAGCATACTTCCTGGAAGCGCGGAATTTTCCTGAGCTCCGTCCATTTCCTGATCATGATGGTCAGCAGCTACAATGTGGTGTCCGAATCCGGCAGCGGCAGTGCTGAGGCAAGAGTTACAGCCGTAGTCATGTTCATCATCTACGTTCTGTACAGTCTGCTGATGTCGCTCCTGCTCTACTTCTCCCTGGTTGGAGGGGACGGCTTGTGGCGCTCTGAGGAGAAGCTGAATCCTTGGCCCCGGGCCTCCGAGCCCGGCTACGGCCACTATGTACTGAAGAGTATTCAGGCTGGTTATATCTGGGCCTTCATTCTGCTTGGCGTACAGACCGTCATGTTCATTATTCTGTCCTATACGCTGGATAACTGGTCCACCACAGATGCCAGCCAGTCGCCTTACAATATGAAATATGCCTGGCTGCTGCCGATTGTAGCCTGGCTGGCCGGGCTCTCGGAAGAGGCGGTCTACCGTCTGTTCGGGATCCGAATGCTGAAGAAGCTGGTTAAGAATACGCTCATCGCTTCACTGATCACGACCTTGATCTGGGCACTCGGACATACGCTCTACCCGATCTATCCCGTCATCTCACGGCCGATTGAGCTGACGGTCATCGGCCTCCTGTTCAGTTATATTTTCATCCGGTACGGGTTCATCGCGGTGATGTTCAGCCATGTGGTATTCGACAGCATCCTGATGGGGGCTACGCTGATCTTCATGCAGGATAAGGTGAATGTAGGGGCAGGCATCGTGACCATCATCCTGCCGTTCATCGTCGGTTATCTGGTATACCGCTTCAATCCTCCACGGGAGCCGAAGCCGGTAGAACCTTTCTCTACTCCATAAACACCAGCAGCGGCTGCGCCTCCTGATCAGGGAAAGCGCAGCCGCTGCTGCTGTATAGCTATAGCTGTCATGACTCTTCCGACACAGAATGATACGGACGGTAAGGAAAGCGGAGCCGGATCAGCGTTCCTTCGCCCAGAGAGCTGTGAATAGCTACGCCATACGGTCTGCCGTACTGCAGCTTGATCCGCTGGTCCACATTACGGATGCCATAGCCGATACCCTGGCCCGCAGGCTTAAGAATCTGTCCGATCAGCTCCTCCTTCATCCCCAGCCCGTTATCCTCCACTTCAAAGACCACATCCCCCTCTTCCATGTAAGCACGGATAACCAGGAAGATTTCATCGTCATACCAGGCATGCTCCAGCGCATTCTCCACAAACGGCTGCAGAATAAATTTCACGCTCTCGCTCTCCAGCACCTCCGGCGCTACAGCATAGGCGACATGAATCCGGTCCGCATTCTTAATCCGCTGAATGTCGAGATACGATTCCGCGATCTGCAGCTCCTGCTCCACGGGAATAATCATCTCCCCCCGGTGCAGCGTCAGCCGGTAGAACCGGGCCAGTGAACGGATGACCTCATGCAGCTTATCAATCTCCCCGAGCTTGGCCATCCGGCTGATGGAAGAGAAGGTGTTATACAGGAAATGCGGGTTCATCTGGGAATGCAGCACCTGCAGCTCGGTCTCCTTTTTCTCCAGACTGACGACATAGACCTCATCGATTAACCGCTGAATGGTTGAAGCCATCTCGTTAAAAGCACTGCCGATCTCCGCAAACTCATCATTGCCCCGGACCGGCATCCGCTTGTGGAAGTCCCCTTCCTGAAAAGATTTCAGAGAAGACACCAGCTTCTGGAAGCTCCGCGAGAAATACTGGGACATCGCCAGACTGATCAGAAAGAGCAGCACCAGGGTAACCAGACAGATGCCGATGGTCACATTGCGGACCTGCTGTGAATTCTTCTGCAGCGAAGCATATGGAATCCAGGCCACTACACTGGCCGGCATATTGCTAACCGGCTGTTTGATCTGCATATAAGAACCGGGCTGCTTAATATAACCTGAAGCGGCTGAAGCCAGCGGCTCAGGGATAACCCCGTTCGGGGAGCTTGTGAACAGCAGGCGGTCTGCGTTATCCACGATGAACAGGATGCTGTCCTCGCCCAGCTGCCCCGAGACTGCATCAGAGAAGATGTATTTCATATTCGCCGTCATTTTGATCAGACCATTCAGCTGCAGGGTATCGTAGTTGATCAGGGGCCGCAGGTAGGAGATGCTGCCATCCGCCTTGTCATTGCCCGTCTGCCGCCATGCACTGGAGCCGTAATGCAGATCGAGCCTTCTGTACCACGCTTCATCCTCAATGCGATCCATATGAAACAAAGAGTACTTCCGGACATCTTCTGCTGCACGATCGTTGTAATAGAATTCCCCGACATCAGGATTGCTTACATAGACGGAGAGCTCGACCTCCGGGTCCGGCAGATTCGCCGCATTCTTCAGCCTGGGGAGGATATACTGCGACATAATGCTGTATCTCTCCCAGCCGGAATGATAGCCTGCCAGATAACGCGCCAGGGTCTGGTCTGCATACAGCTCATCGGTGCTGCGGACCATATCCTTTAGCCGGAAATCCACGTTGCTGGCCATTTGCTTGACAGCCACCTCCAGATTGCTTCTGGTATGCTGCTCGGTGGAACGCACAGACGACAGGTAGGCATAGCTGCCGATCGCGATGATCGGTGTCAGCACCAGCAGCAGATAAGAAATAAGCAGCTTGTAGCTTATGGGAATGTATAAGGATTTCGCACGCTTCATCTGCATGCCGGATCAGCTCTGCTTTCTGTAATCGGCTGCGGTCATATTGAAAAACTCCCGGAATTGCCTGCTGAAATAAGCAATGTTCTTGTAGCCAACCTTATCAGCTACCTCGTAAATTTTGTATTGAGGCTGATCGAGCAGGAGAATCGCCTTCTCCATGCGGAGCCGCACAAGATACTCATTGAAACTCTCCCCCGTGTGCTCTTTGAACAGGACCCCGAGATGATTCGGCGAATAGGCAAAATGGGCAGCTACCGCCCGCAAGGTAAGATTCTCTGTCAGCCTCTCCCGGATATAGGCTTCAATCCGCTCCATCAGCCGGCGGTTCTTGTGCTGCTTCTTCATGAACAGAAGCTCGGAAATCTCAAACAAGGTACACCGGAGCCAGCGTTTGATATCGTCAACGGTCTCCAGATGATGAATAACGTCCATCTGCTGCAGACTCTCGTAGGTCTCGTTGAGTGTCCCCAGGTAAGCCTCCAGCCGGGTAACGATATGAATAGAGAAATGATAGACCTTCACCGGATGCTCGAACAGCGCCGCCATTTCGAACAGCTCGTCGAGGCAGTCGCAAATATCAGCCAGCCTGTAGGCCGCCATGGCCCCGAACATCCCCTCCAGGACAACGCTCAGCTCCTTGATCTCCTGAACCATACCCGGCTTGCTCATCACCGGCGGAATCACCCTGTTCTTGCCGATGAACATTTTGCCGTTCATATAAGCCTTCGCCTGGGAAAAGGAGGAGGCCAGTCCTTCCGGAGACCCCACCTCTGCTCCATAACTTACAGTGATCGTATACTCCGTGTGCTCACGGACCTTCTGCACCAGCTGCTGAAGCTGCTCTTCCAGCGTCAGGCGCTGCCCGGTATAGACGAAACCGAGCTGTGAACGGTTCAACCGGCACCATTTCCCGGCAGCGGCGGCGTCAATCTCTGACCCGATGTATTGAAACAGCCGGTCCAGACCGGCATAGACATCCTCCGGCTGCTCCTGCACCCGCATCAGAACATCATCGGCCTCAATCAGCACCGCAGAAGCGCTGGAGAAGGCCAAATCGAGCGGATACCGGTCCAGGAAGGCGCCCAACGTAGCCCCGTCAATGCTGCCCTCCAGCAGATGCTGCAGCACATCATTTTTGATGAAATCGAAGGAAGCGATCATCCCGCCGTCCTCCGGCCCCCTGCTCCGTTCCAGCTCCAGCTCGGCGGTAGCCGTGCGCAGTACACCGATCAGCTCCTCATCATCAACCGGCTTAAGAACGTAGGCATGGGCCTTCAAGTCGAGTGCCTGCTTCGCATAATGAAATTCCTGGTAGCCGCTGATGAACACGATTTTGAGCCCCGGGTTCAGCTCCAGCGCCAGGCGGGACAGCTCCATACCGGAAACCGCCGGCATCCGGATGTCTGTAATCAGCAGATCAATCTCATGATTCTCGATATATTGGAGAGCGGCAAGCGGGTTGCTCTCGCTGCAGACCACTTCAATCCCAAGCTCACTCCAGGGAATCAGGCAGCGCAGCCCCTCCAGGTCATAATTCTCATCATCTACCAAGACAGCTCTGTACATCGCAACCAGCACTCCTTCATGCGGAAAAGAGGGTACATAACGTATCCCTCTTCTTCTCCAAACGTTTATTGTTCTGGTGTGTAATCCTTGATCTTCTTCAGATTGCTCTGCCACACTCCGGTCTTCCAGGCCAGCAGCCTGTCATAGCCCAGGTCCGATGCTTCCCTGTCTGCTGCCTTAAGCAGCTCCCGGAGCTCTTCATCACTTGCCGCAAAAATCATCCGGGGCACCACCTGCGCATATTGATCCCTCAGCTTTTGCAGAATAAGCCCCTCTTCCGAGGCAGGCGCCGGGTCAAGATTAGAGAATTCGGTGATGTTCATCGAAGTCTTGAACGTTATATTGGCTTGTCCAAGGGTCGTCCAGTCCCGGGCTCCGGCGGGCAGCAGCTTCTCACGCTGTGCTTTGGCAGCATCAATGTATGAAGTATTACCGTACCAGTTGAATTCTCCGATCTTCAGATCATCATACCATTTCAAGTCACGTCCAATATAGGAATCATTTGGGATGGGAACTCCATCCTCTACTTTATCATAAAACAATCCCTCCGGCCCGAAGAAAAGAATACGCTGCCCCTCAGGACTCGTCGCCCAGTTCATATAGGAGAAAATGGCCTCCGGGTCCCGGGCAGCGGTTGTAATGACATTGACATTCCAGCCCAGCGTATTGTACCCGGAGGGGTAGACCTTGCCGGGATCAACGCCTTCGCGGTGCAACGGCCAGATGAGCTCATAGCCGTCCAGCGGGTCCTTAGCCGAGAGCTGATTATTCGCTTCCCGGCCGATCCCTTCCACAACAGCGTCATAAGCGCCGAATACGGCGATCCGGCCGCTTTTCAGCTTCTCCAGCACCTGATCCCGTGTCTCGGTCAACAGATCCGGAGAGGTCAGTCCCTGACGGACCAGCCGGGCCGCCAGCTGCAGCGTCTCCAGGAATGCCGGGTCCCGGTACACAGAAGTCAGCCGGATGCCGGAGGGCACACCGAAGATTTGGCCTGAACCGGGAGAGATGAAGCTTGGCGTCCGGTTATCCGCCGCACCGCTGTACAGCATGCCGATCATCTGTATTTCCACGCCGTCCCGGGTCTCCCCGAAGTCGATCGGCACAATATCCGGGTATTTCCTCTGCACTTGCTGCAGATACGCTTCGAGATCATCCCATGTCGCAAGCTTAGGGGAGCCGAGCTCGCGGTATATTCTCTTCTCCACCAGGAAACCGGCGTTGCCGCTGCCGCCGCTGCCGTTAATATACCAGTTCGGAATCTGGTACAGCCTGCCGTCTTCACTGCGCAGCATGTTCAGCGTGTTCTCACCGACCGTCCGGGCGAATTCAGGATATTGCTCCAGATAAGAGTCCAGCGCCACCAGCTTGCCCGCCTTTTGCAGCCGTTCCACATCCTTGCCGCGATCCATAACCAGCACATCGGGAAGCTGATCCGAGACTATCATCGCATTCAGCTTCTGGGCGGCAGCACCGCTCGATGGTACCGGCAGAAGCTTCACCTTCAGATGATCGGTAATCCACCGGCTATGCGGCCCGGCCTCCCAGTCCGGCGCCGTATACCAGTCATAGTTCACAAAGACGGTGAACTGAACCGGCTTCACCTTGGCAGCCAGCTCCGAGAGGGGGACGGCTGAAGGATGGCCCGCAGGCAGCGTAATTTCGGAGCGGCCGCTGTCCGAGCAGGCACTAAGACTGCTTAGAACCAGCAAGAACAGGAGTGCCGCTGACCTGGTCATTAATAGATTGACAGTTCCCATAAAGAATAGCCGTACTGGGTGCCGCGCTCCGTCCCGTTCACTTTCACATACCGCGCACTGACCGGGGTGAAGCTGACATCGTCGAGTCCGCCGTCCCCGGTTGTTGTGGAATAGGCCGTGGTCCAGTTCGTACCGTCTGCCGACGTCTCGATCGTGTAGGCTTTGGCGTAAGCCCCCTCCCAGTTCAGCAGGACATGGCTGAGCGTCTGGGCAGAGCCGAGATCCACCTGAATCCACTGCGGATCACTGAAATCCGATTCCCAGCGGGTGCCCTCGTTTCCATCCACAGCTCCGGCAGCGGGCTGCTTCGGATTCTCCGAAGCGGTAACCGCCTTGTTCAGCGCAAGGTTCACAAGCGGCGGTGTGCCGCCGGTAATCACCTGCTGCACCGAAGCATCGTTATATCCCGCTGCTGTTACTGCAATCGTATACGTCTTCCCTGTAGGGAACAGCGCGGTATTCAGTTTGATTTTACCGGCTTCCACGGTATAATTCGCTGCCGCTGCTGCCACTCCATCCACCCTCACCGCAGTGATTGCAGTTCTCCAGGCCGCATTCTCCGTGAACGTCAGCTCAATCGGCTGACCGACAGCATTCTGGGTGGTGTCGGCTGTCAGAACAGGCGGAGCCAGCGGTGTCACGGCGCTGCCGCTCCCGTACACCTCCAGTTCCCACAAGGAATACCCGTACGGCGTCCCGCGTTCAGTCCCGTTCACTTTTACATACCGCGCGTTGACCGGGGTAAAGCTGACATCGTCAATGTCCCCGTCTCCGGTAGTTGTCGAATAGACTGTTGCCCAGTTCGCGCCGTCTGCCGATGTCTCGATCGTGTAGGCTTTGGCATATGCCCCCTCCCAGTTCAGCAGGACACGGCTGACCGTCTGGGCAGAGCCAAGATCCACCTGAATCCACTGCGGATCACTGAAGTCCGATTCCCAGCGGGTGCCCGCATTTCCATCCACAGCGCCGGCAGCAGGCTGCTTCGGATTCTCCGAAGCGGTAACCGCCTTATTGAGGGCAAGGTTCCCGGACGGCTGTGTTCCGCCGGTAATGACCTGCTGCACCGAAGTATCGTTATATCCGTCTGCTGTTACTGTAACCGTGTAAGTCTTCGCCGTGGGGAACAGCGCGGTGTTCAGGGTGATTTTACCGGCTTCCAAGGTATAATTCGCAGCTGCTGCTGAAGTTCCATCCACTTTTACCGCAGTAATTGCATTTCTCCAGGCTGCGTTCTCCGTGAACGTCAGCTCAATCGGCTGGCCGGCAGCATTCTGGGTGGTGTCAGCTGTCAAGGCAGGCGGAGTAAGCAGCGTATCCGTGGTCACCTTCGTCGGGTCCACCTTCACCAGCTTCCCGGCCGGGACTATAGCCGAGCCTGTAACACCTCCGCTATTGCGGAACGTAACGGTAATCGCCGCATTGGTCGGATTCCAGACCAGCGCGCGGTAGGCCGAACCTTTTTTGTACACCGTTGCACTGTAGCCGTTCTCCGCCCAAATGTCCTTGGTGCGTGATCCAAGCGTGGCCATATTGTGCACGAACCAGTACGTGTTGAACAATTCGTTCTGCTGCGGCAGTGCCGGATTCCATTTATTCAGCACAGCCTGCGGATCGCTCAGCGCCTGAATCGGCCAGACAATATGGTACCAGTCCGGTTCCGGCCCGCCGTTATCGGCCACGAAGCCGCTGTATAATCCAGCCGCCTTAGCCGTATCGAACCCGTAGCTGGTTAAATATTCTGCTGTAGGCAGCCAGTGAATGCCATAGACATACACCGGATTCCCGTTGAAAAAGGTGCCGAAGAAATTCGAGCTTCCGTAAATCTGACCCACAGTTTTATGCGTATAGCCCGGCAGCCAGTTATCCTGGTCGTAGTTGAACCAGTACTGCTGTACTGCTCTAAGCTCCGTCGTGAAGCCCATAATGGAAGCATCGCGGAAGGCGGTGTTGCCAGTCAGTGTGCTCCACATATATTGGCCGACCCAGCCGAACAGTGACTCTCCGGCCGCTTCTTGGTTATTTCCGCTGTCATTGTCGGCATAACCGCCGGCCCAGGAATGGCCTTCATACGGGTCGAAGTTGCGGAAGTAAGGATACTTCGGATCCGTCTTCGACGGATTAGCATAATCCCGGATCAGCTCATCGACCATCCCGCTGAATTTATTTCTGAAGTCGGTATCGTAGGTGGCAAGCACGGCAGATGCAAAGACATAATAGCCATACGTGAAATGATGATCCGTGATGCCGGAGTTCGCACCGAACTCACTGTTTTTATAGATCAATGTACCCCAGTCGGAGTTGTAGTCGAAATAATAATCGGTTTCCCCCGAGGTGTACGTATACCAGTCTGTAAGCACCGTCTTCATCCGGGACAGGAACAGATTCTTGTAGCTCTCATTGCCGATCTGATCGGCGATCAGCACACCCATGGCCAGCGGATGCAGCTTCTTGCCCTGCCAGTACGCATCGGCCTGCATCAGATTGGTCGCGGTGTCCGTATCCAGCAACGCCAGATAATTCAGCAGATCCTGACGGGAATAGGTGGAATCGCCCGGCTCGGTGAACTGCGGCACAATGCCGTAGAATTTATCCGTAGTGGCGAACGAATTGCCCTCTGATACCTTCATCTTTCCGCGGATGGACGGGAAGGAGACAGCAGTCAGCGGTGTTGTAGTAACCTTCCACTGGTGGGGAAGCTGTGCCATCAGCGTTGTATTCGGGAAGCCCGAACGCTTGAGTTCTGTCACCGCATTGAAGGTGGTCGTGACATCGGAGGTGGTCTCGTTGAAGGTATAGGCCACCTTCGTGTCCGTCACGAAGGCATAGCCGTGCTGGTAGAAATAATTCAGATTGGACGGTGCCGGAAGAGCCGACAGGGACAGGTAGTTCTGGCCTCCGCCGAGCTGGATTTTGAGCTTGGCACCGACCCGCTTGAAGGTTGTACCGGCCGGCGCATACAGCCCATAGTGTCTGGTCACCATTTCAGGCGTTGGCGCCCCGTTGGAATTGGTGACCGCAATGCCGATATGGTCTGCTGTAACGGTGGCGCCGTCTGCAGCGAGAAGCGTAGTATTGCTGCCGTCGAAGAAGCGTGCCCCGGCTGGCAGATACACTTCAGGACTGGACGGATCACTGAATTGCGAATAGAGATAAGGCGAGCCTTTGACGAATGTTGTCTTCAGCTTCTCGGTTGCACCATCGCTTAATACGGCTGTCGCTGACCAGTCGCCGTAAGCAGTAATCCGGTTCGACATCCCCGAGGTATTAATGTTGCCGGCCATCAGGTACAGGTCCGGGTTTCCCGCGGCTTCCTGTGCTCTTCCGTCAGCGCTTAGGTAGCCTGCGCCCGGATTCAGAATGCTCAGCCCCTGCTTGGTATATTTCGATTTGAGCGGAAGCGTAATAATGCCGTTGCCGAGCTGATTAATCATGATCGACTGCCACCAATCATTGGAAGGCAGCGGTGCAGTCAGCGCATCCGATTTATACTGCGGATATTTGGGCTGGGGCACCGAGAGGTCATTCGCAGCATGACTGCCTTGACCCACGGCCACTGTAGTCAGCTCCGGCAGGGCCGGAATGTTATAGACCGGCTTAGGATCGCCTGCCACATAATCATAGGCCTGGAATTCAAAGATCGAGTACCCGAAGGAGGTTGCTCTGCTGATCCCTTTCATCCGCAGATAGCGGCCGCTGGCATAGACGGGAAGATTAAGGGTGCCTCCGTCGCCGTGAAGCTCCCGGTAGATCGTAGTCCATGAGGTTCCGTTATTCGAGACCTGAATATCATAAATCCGGCCGGCGGCTGCCTCCCAGTTAAGGATCACCCGGCCCAGTGTACGTACGCTGCCAAAATCAACGCTCAGCCATTCATTATCGGTAGCGTTGGAGGACCAGCGTGTGTTCAGGTTGCCGTCCACCCAGTTCCGGCAGGGTGGAGCCGACCGGGAGATAATCGGCCACCTGATAGGATGAAGCCGTCACAGGCTTGTTCAAGGCCACATTCGGCCCCAGAACCACCGGAGGAGGATTAACGCCGCCGGTGCCGTATACCTCGAACTCATAGAGAGAGATGCCGTATTGCGTCAGGTTCCGCTCTGTGGCAAATACCCGGACATAACGGCCGGTGCCGCTTAGCGTAAGCTCATCCACACCCCCATCTCCTGTAGTTGTGGAATAGATATCACTCCAGTTCAATTCGTCTGCGGATACCTGGATTTTGTAGGCCTTGGCGTAAGCCCCTTCCCAGCGGAGCACCACGCGGTCTACGGCGGCAGTTGCCCCGAGGTCAACATAGATCCAGTTCGGGTCCGTCCCCCATGAGCTGCTCCACCTTGAACCCGTATTGCCGTCCACCGCCAGATCCGGGGTATTATTGCCCTCTGTGCCCGAGGCATACGCCGGCCGGTCTTTGGAGAGCAGATAAGAGTCCGCAGCATGCGCCGGTCCTGGCGGAAGCGCCAGCACGAGACTCAGCAGCATAATGATGCTCAGACAAAGAGCGGTCCCATTGATCCCCTTTTTGCGTCTTACTGTTTTTGAATATCCCATTTCTTTAATCCTCCTCTTATAAGCGTTTTCATAGATTCAAGATAAGCGTACCCTTTACCGAAACCGGTTGCAATTATACAAATCAACGATTTTATGCAGAAAGTAAAGATTAACCTAATTATGCAGCAGCTCATAGTGTTCAGTCTACTATGTACATTTGGCCCGTACAGCGCCACCCAACGCAATGTAGTCGGTTTTTCGACTACATTTACTCCATGTGCCCCCACCATGCCCACTGTAGTCGGTTTTTCGATCACATTTGATCCACGTGCCTCCGTCACGCCCATCGTGGTCGGTTTTTCGACTACATTTGTTCCATGCGCCTCCACCATGCCCACTGTGGTCGGTTTTTCGACTACATTTGATCCACACGCCTCATCCCTGCAAAATGTAGTCGGTTTTTCGATCACATTTGGTCCACATGCCTCCACCATGCCCACTGTGGTCGGTTTTTCGACTACATTTGATCCATGCGCCTCATCCCTGCAAATTGTAGTCGGTTTTTCGATCACATTTGATCCACGTGCCTCCGTCACGCCCATTGTGGTCGGTTTTTCGACTACATTTGATCCACACGCCTCATCCCTGCAAATTGTAGTCGGTTTTTCGATCACATTTGATCCACGTGCCTCCGTCACGCCCAATGTGGTCGGTTTTTCGACTACATTTAGCCCTCGTTGGCCTGCCATCCAGACGACTAGCGGAATGTCTGAAGATACCATCCATTCCTAACCAAACCCAAAGAAGCCGGCCCACATGGGGCCGGCTTCTTTTCCGTTACCGTTCAAATCCATTTTAGATTGACGGCTCCTCATCCTTCAGCGCCTCCAGAATCTGACCGGCCAGCTTCTCACCGATGGACAGCACCTTGAAATCCTCGATGGAGGCTTCCTTGATCTTCTTGAGCGACCCGAAATGCTTCAGCAGCAGCTTCCGGCGTTTGTCCCCGATGCCCGGAATCGAATCCAGCTTCGAGGTGACCATCGATTTGCCGCGCTGCTCCCGGTGGAACGTAATGGCGAAGCGGTGAACCTCATCCTGGATACGCTGCAGCAGGTAGAACTCCTGGCTGTCCCTGGCGAGCGAGACCGGCTCGGCGGAGTCGCCGACCAGCAGCTGGGCCGTTCTGTGCTTGTCATCCTTAACCAGACCGCAGACGGGAATGAATAACCCCAGCTCATTCTGCAGAATATCGATCGCCGAAGAGATCTGGCCCTTCCCTCCATCGACTACGATCAGATCCGGCTGCGGCAGATTCTCCTTCAGCACCCGTTCATAACGCCGCCGGATCACCTCGCGCATCGTCTCATAATCATCCGGCCCCTGTACGGTGCGGACCTTATACTTACGGTACTCTTTGCGGGCAGGCTTGCCGTCGATGAAGACCACCATGGCCGAGACCGGATTGGCCCCCTGGATATTCGAGTTATCGAACGCTTCGATCCGGTTCAGCGAGTCCAGCCCCAGGCTCTGCCCCAGACTGCTGGCCGCCCCGGAGGTGCGCTCCTCGTCCCGCTCGATCAGGCGGAACTTCTCATTCAGCGCGACCCGGCTGTTCTGGCAGGCCATGCCGATCATCTGCTTCTTCAGCCCGCGCTGCGGCACCAGCACTTTGATGCCCAGCCATTCCTGCAGGGCGGCGGCGCCTCCGGCCGCATCCACGGTTCCTTCGGCGGCTGCATCCTGCTCCGTCTGCTCCCGCGACGCTTCCGCCGCTGCGCCCGGCCCTGCTGCCCCCTCCTGCTCCACCTGCCCCTGCGCAGCTTCATCAGCCGCTGCCGGAGCACCCGCAAGCACCTCACCAGCGTCCGCCCCGCGGGACACCTCACTGGCCTCCGACTCATCCTCTGCGCCCAAGGCCGCCATCAGCGCCTGGCCGCTCGGCATTCCACCGGCTACCAGCCCGCTGCTTCCCTGGCCGGCAGTGCCGCCTGTTTCTGGCGGAACCATGCCGGCACTTGCCATATCCGGCAGCAGAATCTCCTGCGGCAGCGCGGGATTGTCGCTGTAATACTGCGTCACATAAGACATGAAGTCACTGTACGCCTCTCCGTAGAACGGGAAAGCCGACGAATGGCGCTGGATCATTTTCCCTTGCCGCATATACAGAATCTGCACACACATCCAGCCCTTGTCCACCGCATAGCCGAAGACGTCGCGGTCCTTAGTGTCGGCCGTATTGATCTTCTGCTTCTCCATCACGGCATCGATGTGTTGAATCTGGTCGCGCAGCTCCTTGGCCCGCTCGAAATACAGCTCCTCCGCCGCCTCCTGCATCTTCTTCTGCAGATCCTTCTTCACCGCGTCATGCCCGCCTCCGAGGAACGAGGAGATGTTCTGGATAATCTCTTCGTAAGCGGACTTCGGCACTTCCTTCTCGCACGGAGCCAGGCATTGGCCCATGTGATAGTACAGGCAGACCTCTTTCGGCATCACCCCGCACTTGCGCAGCGGATACATCCGGTCGAGCAGCTTCTTGGTCTGCTGGGCGGCGTAGCTGTTCGGATACGGGCCGAAATATTTAGCTTTATCTTTCAACACCCGGCGGGTAACCTCCAGGCGCGGATGGGCTTCGTTCGTGATTTTTAGATAAGGAAAGGTCTTGTCATCCTTCAGCAGCACGTTGTAGCGCGGCATATGTTTCTTGATCAGATTGCACTCCAGAATGAGTGCTTCCATATTGCTCGATGTCACGATATATTCAAAATCAACAATATTGGCGACCAGCCGCTGCGTCTTCCCGTTGTGGCTGCCTGTAAAATAAGAGCGCACGCGGTTCTTCAGTACCTTGGCCTTGCCGACATAGATGATCGTACCCTCTTGATTCTTCATCAGATAGCAGCCGGGCAGATCAGGCAGCAGCGCAAGCTTGTTGCGGATATTATCCATATAATCCATAAGTTCTCCCCCACCTGTTACTACACGGTTATAAGGTAAGTTTAGAATAGAATGTACTACACATTCAAGCCTTAATATAGAACATCCGTTTCTATAGGACAGACAAAGCGCCTTCGGTAATCCGAAGGCGCTTTGTCTGAAGGGCCGCAAGGCCCAGGTTACAGCAGATTGTAACCCATTATTGATGCTTGGCTACGATATTCTTAAGGGAGTCCTTGGAGTTCAGTCCTACGACTTTGTCGACAGGCTGGCCGTCTTTGAAGAAGATCAGAGTAGGAATACTCATTACTCCAAAACGGGAAGCTGTCTCAGGATTCTCATCGACATTCAATTTAGCGATCTTCACATCGTCACCCAGCTCGGTGGACAATTCCTCGAGAATTGGGGCAAGCATTTTGCAAGGGCCGCACCAAGGTGCCCAGAAATCTACTACTACAGTACCTTGACCTTCCACTTCATTCACGAAGGATTGGTCAGACACGTTCACGATAGCCATGATATTGTTCCTCCTCAAAAAGTTTTGTTGAGCTTAAGCTGTACGAAATAACTTCCGCTTCTATAGCCTGAGCCAAGTCCGCAGAATTTACTCCGAGATCATAGCGGGATAAAATGCTTCATGTAATATGATAACCAGATTATCAATTACCGACACATCCACAGTATAACATAAATACAATGCATTTGTTATATATTTCGAGAAATTATATTGCATAAAATTAATTTGTCTTTTAACGGTTTAAACTTTGTCCCTGAAATTCAGCTTCATAGTCCACGAGGTACCGGCTGTCCCGACATACTCGAAGCCGAGCTTGTTATATAACCGGACGGCCGCCTGATTCTCCGGATCAACACTGAGCGAAAGTGACGGGTATCCATCGGATACGGCTTGCTGTATGATGCCCTCCATTAGCCTGATTCCCAATCCCTGCTGCCTGTAGTCAGACCGAATAGCAACGCCTAATTCCGGGGTTGTGGTATCCACAAATCCGTAGCCCTGGTTCGTCTCGTCAAACAGCCTGTACCAGGCAGCACCTGCGGGCTGATTGTCCACCAGTGCGATTATCGCCCTGTCGCCTTGTCTCCCCCAATGTTCGTTGTACTTCGCAATCCCCGGGGAATTCAGCAGCTCACTTCTGGGCGGCTTACCTTGTTCAATATGAATGGACTCATAATGCATATCCAGTAGAAAATCATACTCCTGCGGTTCCATAGGTCTTATATGTATCATAAAATCACCCTTCTATCTTTACATCTCCCCTGCATCTTCGTATACTTGAAGAAAGCGCATTAATTGTCAATGACTTCTCTCACATGTATAACTGTAACCCACTTCATGCAGTCATGCAACAGCAAGGAGGAAGAAGCAAATGGACGTCAATGTCAACGCACAGGTCCGTGACCCGCGGGAGCATATCAATGAGGAGCCCCGCAACGATCTCGGTGATCTGCTGGCCGGTTTCTTCGGAATGACCGGCTTCATGACCGTGGTCTTCTTCGGAATGGTAATCATCAAGTATTTGTCCGAATAGCTGCTTAGCTGCAGTGTCCGGTATTCTTTGCCCAGGTCAGGGCGGGATGCCGGATTTTTTTTGCGTTCATTTTGTGCTCCATCGAGATTCAGTAACAATAACATAAATTTACAATTTAATAAAAAGAAAACACATTTTTGTTTCACAGGAGCCATGTTACTCTGTATGCGAAAGCGCTCTTATACCCTATTTTGAGGAGGAAGGAAGAATGAAAAAGCTTGTCAGCCTTGCTGTCGCAGGCTTGTTGGCATCGGCGCTATATTCCCCGGTATCGTTCGCTGACAACCCTGTTGTACAGACCATCTACACGGCAGACCCGGCCCCGCTTGTATACAATGATACGGTCTACCTGTACACCGGACATGACGAAGACAACTCGACCTACTATACGATGAATGATTGGAGGGTCTATTCTTCCAAGGACATGGCGAACTGGACGGATCACGGGTCACCGCTATCTTATAAGGCGTTTAGCTGGTCGAGCGGAGAAGCTTGGGCCAGCCAGGTCATTGAGCGCAACGGCAAATTCTACTTTTATGTCACGGCAAAAAGCACTTCGCTCGGACGGCCCGCCATCGGCGTCGCCGTCTCCAGCAGCCCGACCGGCCCGTTCGTGGACGCTATCGGAGGGCCGCTCGTCTCCAGCAGCTGGGGCGACATCGATCCTACGGTATATGTAGACAGTGACGGCCAGGCCTATCTCTACTGGGGGAATCCGACACTGAAATATGTGAAGCTGAACCCGGATATGATCTCCTACAACCAGAGTACGGGTATTGTCCAGGTGCCTATGACCACAGACAGCTTCGGTGTGCGAAACGGCAATGCTGACAGACCAACCCTCTACGAAGAAGGACCCTGGTTCTACAAGCGCGGCAGCTTATACTACATGGTCTACGCCGCAAGCGGCATTCCTGAGAATATCGCTTATTCCACCAGTTCTTCGCCTACCGGCCCGTGGAAGTACAGAGGGGTCATTATGCCCACCCAGGGCGGGAGTTTCACGAATCACCCGGGCATCATCGACTTCAAAGGCCGCTCCTATTTCTTTTACCATAATGGTGCCTTGCCTGGAGGGGGTGGCTTCACCCGGTCAGTGGGGGTAGAGCAATTCACCTACAACGCGGACGGAAGCTTCCCGGTCATCAACATGACAACCGCCGGGCCGCAGCCCATCGCCACCCTTAACCCCTATGTCAGAACACAAGCCGAGACCAGTGCATGGGCGGCTGGGGTAGAGACCGAGACCACCTCAGATACGGACGGGGGAATGAATGTCGGCTTCATAGATCACGGCGATTATCTCAAAATCAAAAATGTGAACTTCGGCGCCGGAGCCGCAGCCTTCGAGGCCCGGGTAGCGTCAGCAGGCAGCGGCGGTAATATTGAGCTGCGGCTGGACAGTCCGACAGGAACGCTGGTCGGCACCTGTGCAGTGCAGAATACCGGGGGCTGGCAGAGCTGGGTGACTAAGAACTGCACAGTCAGCGGAGCAAGCGGGACTCATGACCTTTACCTGAAATTCACAGGCGGCAGCGGATACTTGTTCAATATCAACTGGTGGAAATTCAGCGCCAGCTAAATCCGGCTAACTCTAACTATATAGATTGTACTTTTATTTTTTCTGTAATGGGATGGCCGTGACTCCAGAGAATGTTTGGACTTCCGGCCGCTGTTGTCCCCAGATTTCATGCTTAGTACCGCTATTAGCGGTAGAAATCCGGTGACAAAGGCGGACGCTATCGCTCCTACAGTTCCAAAATTCCCCTCCGCCACTTTTCCCTTTCAGCATATTTTCAAGTTCAATCCATATAGCTAATAGAAGGATAATGTATAGCGTGAAACCTCTACACTCTTATATTTGCACAAAAGGGGCCCCAGCCATCACATGGACTGGGACCCCTTATTCTATTTATTACCCTCTGGCCCTGCCACGCTGGTTCTCCCCATGCAGCGGAATCACCTCTACGAACGGGGCAATCCGGTCCATCAGCCGCTGGCCCTTGTAGACCTCTTCACCGTCCTTGCTGGTGAAGCTAAGATGCTTCTCGAGCCCCTCTAGTGGATAATTCGAGGTATAAAAAGTTGGTTTACGATTCATCCTATAGTTTAAAATCGCACCTAGTACGTGATCACGAGCCCAAGGGTTGAGATTCTCAGCACCAATATCGTCAAAGATTAATACATCGCAATTTTTTAAAGTCTCTACTGTTTCCTTAAGCTTCTGACCCTCTAACATAATCGATTTCAAATCCTCTATAAAATCAGGCATATACACAATGACACCGCTATACCCAGCAACGGCTAATTCATGAAGAAGGTAACACATCAAAAATGTTTTGCCTACTCCAAAACCTCCGTAAAGATATAAGCCTTGAGGAACAAGGCCCCTAGCTTTAGTTTCATTGATATATTGAAAAATAAGTTTTACATCTTTAGCACGCTCTTTGTCTTTTCCAATTATATCAACAAGGTTATACCCCTCATTAAGTACACGTTCGTCAACATAAAAACTACGAATACGTTTTCGAATACTATTTTCTTTATCTTTAGCTATTTTTAAAGAACACGGAGTTTTACGTTCATATAAATCAGGGGAACCATTCACAGCCTCTACAGTAAGTTTACTAAAATGACCTGGGAAATCATTGGGACATTTTTCAAGACCAGGACAGTTGGAACAGTGATTATTATCTTCAACATATTGATAAAGTCTGCTTATATTGAGCTTCCATCGAGATTCTTCTAACTCTGGATGATCTGCCTGAAGCTTTTTTATCAAAGGATTATTAAACAAGCTATCTTCCAGAGCACGAGAACGTTGGCGCAATTCAGAATTATTCATTGAACGAAGGACATCACCCATTGATTCCATATTCTCACCTTCTTTTAATTAGCATCTGAAGTATCCTTTTTTTTATTCGCTTCAAATTCCGCAGCCATTTTTAGCATAGCCTCAAATTCCTCGTCAGATACAGTTCCGGTACTTCTGTTATTTACTGCAATCGGAATCTCCTGCTTGCCGGACCGCCCGCCGCTCTTCGTATACGAACGCTGGCGGGCTCCCGCAGTGCCTGTGCCGGAGGAGGCGGAAGCCGCCCCCTTGCCCTTCACCTTCGACTGGTCACGGATATAGCGCACGGCCTTCTCGTAAGTATTCACCTGCTTCACCAGCATATTGGAGGCAATCGCCTCCACGAAGTTGCGGTTCATCCGCTGATCGCCGCCGGAAGCCACCATCGTCATCAGATAATGGATCAGGACATTGATCACTTCGCCGCTGAGCTTATAGTTCAGATCAATCTTCTCGAAGATATCCATCAACTGGCCCGGAACTGCCCCCGGGAAGAACGTCTGTAACAGCCGTGTATAAGGCTCGTTGCGCAGCATCATATTATATTGGTGAATGTCGCATTTGGACAGAAATTGCGGAGGCACTTCTACATAGAACTCCATTTCGACAGCCTGCTCCACCGGCACTGCGGAGGGATCACTCTCTTCCTCAGCGGCGGAGCGCAGCGACACTACCTTGGCGGCAGCAATCTCTCTTTTCTCCTGACGCTTCCTATCCTGACGGAAATGCTGGCTTGCCTTGTACTGCAGCGTATCCAGAATCACCTCTCCGTCCGGCGTGAAGACATCATCCTCATCCAGCAGACGGCATACATCCTGCGGGCCAAGCTCGTATTTGCGGGCCACATAATTAATGACACCCATCTGGTTATGGTCAAAACGCAGCTTCTCAACATGCGCACGGTTCACCGATTCACGCGGGAAGCGCAGGATAATATCGCTGTAGGCTATATTCGGCTCAACCGCCTGAGTGGTGCCGGGCTGACGCACGGAGGCTACCTCGGCCAGCGCCTGCTCCAGCTCATAGTCGATCACATGGGTATTCAGCTCAAAAATATCATAAAAGGGCAGTGAAATATTCTCTTTCCCGAGCGACCGCCCGCTCCATTCCTCCGGTTCCCGGTGCCAGAACTGCTCACGCAGCGACAGCACAGCGAACTTGCCGATCTTATCCCGGAGCAGCAGCGTCAGATGCTGGGTTGCAAAGAAATCAGCCGGCGACAGCGGCGGCATTAACTCGTATTCGTACATATAATCATCATTCTCCGCGGCATACAGCCGGCAGGTCTGCAGCAGTCCCACCGCCTCCAGCCGGGAAGCCTGGTCTACCATATATTTACGGCCCTTCTCGTTGGGTTCAACGCCCAGGGTCATAAAGAGCCTGCGCTGCTGCTCCACACCGGAGTAACCGATAGATTCAGCCGGAATATGCTCGAACAGCAATCTGTACAGGCTGATGGCGAACGCGCCTACCATTGGCTGATAGACTGAGCCCAGCATACGTCCATCCAGCTGGCTTAGACCGAATTCGCGGGACACGCAGTACCGGTGATGTTCAGTGAAATGATGCAGGTTGCTCATACGCATCTGCGGATACCTCCCCCTCTTCTATACGAATTCATATAGATTTCTATTCTATCACAAAACACCCGGCCGAAAATGTAAAATAAAGATGAATCCTTGGCTCTTCTGGCGGAAAAGAAAAAAACGGCTCACCCCATTACAGGAGATTAGCCGTTTCTTGTTGTACCGCCCTTCAGGCAGCGCTTAGAACATCTTGTATCCGCCCAGCCGCAGCTTCTGAATGGTCCAGCCGCTCAGCACCGCTCCGGCAAGACCGGCTACCCCGGTAAGATAATCCACAATGTGGAAGGTAGAGAGGTGCTCCCATAAGGACATCGCGCTCCGGTCCCAGATGGAGTAGACCACCACCGGAAGAATGACAATGACGAACAGATAGGCAGGGAACCAGGTAGTCTTCATCAGCATGTTAAGAATGAAGCCAATGCCGAACATCATCACAAAGAATAAAACGGCCAGAACAAACACCGGAATAAAGCCCATCGTACCGCCATCCCCTCTCTCTATAAAGAACCGCACACCCAAGCTTATATAATAGTAAGTTTACTAGAAAAAATGTAGCGAAGCAATGAACATTATCGCGCTCAATACCGGAATTCGCATGAATGGCGGCCTTGGCGTTTGCTCTCTGCCGCCCGCTGCGCTACAATGCAAATAGCACCCGACCTATGTTCATACATATTTAAGGTATGCGGACCAAGAAGATTTTACGCGAGGATATTCCACCGATAACCTATAAGGAGTGAACAACTTGAACGAAGCCGCTTTAACACTGGAAGGCTGGTATGCGCTGCATGACTTCCGCTCACTGAACTGGACAGCCTGGACGGCAGCCGATGACGAGGAACGGGCAGTGGCCCTGGAGGAGCTGCATGCCTTCATGCAGGAGTGGGGACCTGTCGAGGAAGCGAAGGAGGGTAGCACTGCTGTCTATTCCATCGTGGGCCAGAAGGCTGATTTCGTGATGATGTTTCTGAGAGAGAGTCTGGAGGCGCTGAATGCGCTGGAGACCGCTTTTAACAAAATCGCCTTTGCCCAATATACTACGAAGGCTTATTCCTATGTAAGCATCGTTGAGCTCAGCAACTACGCCGCAGGAGGAAGTGCCGGTGACGGCAGCGATCCGATGTTGAACCCGCATGTCGCTGCCAGGCTGAAGCCTGTACTGCCGCAAATGAAGCATATCTGCTTCTACCCGATGAACAAGAAGCGTGAGCTTGCCGACAACTGGTACATGCTGGATATGGAGAAACGCCGGGAGCTGATGTATTCGCACGGCCTGATCGGACGCAGCTATGCCGGCAAGGTGAAGCAGATCATCACCGGCTCCGTCGGCTTCGATGACTGGGAGTGGGGCGTGACTCTGTTCGCCGAGGATGCCCTGCAGTTCAAGAAGCTCGTCTACGAGATGCGCTTCGATGAAGTCAGCGCCCGCTACGGAGAGTTCGGCCCCTTCTATGTCGGCAACCTGCTGAACGAAGAATCGTTTGAGGAGATGCTGAAGCTGTAACAGCATAAACGCAAATAGACCGCCCCCTCTAGCAAAGGTATGCGGTCTATTTGTCGTATCCTGTTTGTCCGAGGCCTACCGCCCTTAAAAGCGGCTATTGCACCCGAGAGCCGCGTTGCAAGCACGGCTCTCTTTGCATTGTACGTCTTTTCTACCTCCACTTATGCCGAAGGTTCCTTATCGTCCTCTTCGTCTTCGTCTTCGTCCCCGTCACGCAGACTCTCCAGATATTCAGCCGTCGCCCGGTCACGCGCGCGGCCCTTATCCTTCAGGCGTTCGATGGCCGGGAGAATGAGAATGTCGATTTCCTTCTGGATATTGTAGGCTAGATCATACCGCGTCTGATCCTCCAGATAAGAGCCTACCTCAATCAGAGCATTATAGCGGTCCAGCTCCTCGCGCGTCAGCAGTCCGCGTACTTGCACGCTGCAGTGGCGCATCTTAGAGGAATCTTCCTTTTTTGAGCACGAGCGGGATGCCGCCGATGATGAGCAGGTAGCGCATATCGACAACCTTCTTCAGTTGCGCTGCCTTCCAGCCTTTGTAGGTCTT
The DNA here is from genome assembly GCF_017874735.1 of Paenibacillus silagei. Lineage (GTDB taxonomy): Bacteria > Bacillota > Bacilli > Paenibacillales > Paenibacillaceae > Paenibacillus_AQ > Paenibacillus_AQ silagei. The sequence goes on along the minus strand of NZ_JAGGLV010000013.1, from coordinate 72,136 downwards.
CTCGCCGACTACGGCAATTCCCTGGCCCTTACCAAGTGAAGCTACGGTCCCCTTGTTGCTGAAGGCGAATTTCTTCGGCTGCTGGCTGCGGATGGCCGCTACTAGATTATGCGCACAGCATTCTCCCTGCTGCATTGCAATCTGTGCCGTCGGCGGGTAAGGACGCCCTTCAGGATTAATCATGAGGGAGCCGTCACCAATGATGAAGATGTTCTCATGTCCCGGAGCCCGCAGATATTCGTCTACCTTCACCCGTCCGCGCATCGCTTCGAAGCCGGCAGCCTCGATCAGACGGTTCCCGCGGATACCGCCGGTCCATACAATGGTGGAAGCCTTGATCTCTTCACCCGTGGCCAGAATCACGCCGCCAGGCAGGCATTCCTTGATCGCTACGCCCATCTTGAAGGTTACCCCCTTCTTGGTGAGTACGGTCATGGCATGCTCAACCAGCTCAGGCGCGAACCCCGGCAGAGCCGTAGGCGCAGCTTCTATATTATAGATGTTGACCATGCTTGGATCGACATCAAATTCTTTGCATAGTGCAGGAATCCGGTCAGCCAGCTCCGCAACAAATTCAATCCCGCTGAAGCCCGCGCCGCCAATGACGAAGTTGATATGCTCCTGTGCATTATTCTCATTCTTATATTTGGCGAACTGGTACTGGATATGCTCCCGGATCAGCCGCACAGAGTTGATGCTGCGGATGGTTAGCGCATATTTGTCGAGTCCCGGAATCCCGAACGTTTCAGGCTCACCGCCAAGGGCAATCACTAGGTAATCATACGAGAGCGTTCCGTCCTCCAGAATAACCTTCTTCTGCTGGGTGCGGATCTCCTGCACCGAGGATTTGACAAGATCGATCTTGAACTCATCGATTAATTTGGAGATAGATACGCGTGTATGCTCGATGCTGTCCGTGCCCGCTGCAGGCATATGCAGATGGGTCGTGAAATAGTGATATTCATGGCGGTTAACCAGGGTTACATCGGCTTCATTATAATTCAAAGCTTTCTGCAGCCGCTGGGCGGTCAAAATCCCTCCATACCCCGCGCCTAGAATAACGATTTTGGGAATACTGCTCATGTTCCGGCTCCTTCCAACAGGTGAATCTGTCTATGTGTTATTTTTTGTAAAAAAATCAGGTTTCTTTTGTGAATTTATACACTTAAATTCAGAAGAATTTCCAATAAAACTTAAAGGATTTCTAAAATAACCATATCCATTGTAAACCTTAGTATCGTTTTAATCAAATATAATCATACAACAAAATGTCACACTTTTTCTTTGAAATCAAGGCCTTTGCAGGCAGGTGAGACTATGTTTATAATGAGTAGGTACGCTTGTATGGCAAATTGAAACTATCAACTCGGAGGTGTAATATTACGTGACATTAGAGCAAACCGTTCCTATGAGCGATCTGCTGATTATAGGCGGAGGACCAGCCGGTATGTTTGCCGCATTTTACGGCGGTATGCGCCAGGCTTCAGTAACCCTTATTGAGAGTATGCCCCAACTCGGAGGGCAGCTTGCTGCTCTGTATCCTGAGAAATATATTTACGATGTCGCCGGCTTCCCCAAAATTACCGCACAGGAGCTGGTGGACAACCTGTCCCGGCAGATGGAGCTGTTCCAGTCCGATATCCGTCTGGAGGAGAAGGTCGTATCGGTTGTGAAGCAGGGTGAGCGCCATTTCACCGTCACCACCGACAAGGCTGAATATCACAGCAAAGCCATTATCATCACGGCAGGCGTAGGCGCATTTGAGCCGCGGCGTCTGGAGGTACCGGATGCACAGCGCTTCGAGAAAGCCAACCTGCATTATTTCGTAAATGATCTGAATGCTTATAAGGATAAAAAGGTGCTGATCAGCGGCGGCGGCGATTCCGCTGTGGACTGGGCGCTGATGCTGGAGCCGATCGCTGAACAGGTAACCCTGATTCACCGCCGCGATAAATTCCGTGCGCATGAGCATAGTGTAGAGAATCTGATGGCCTCTAAGGTAAATGTGATTACGCCGTCCGAGATCACTGAGCTTCACGGTGAAGAATTCATTACCAAGGTCACCTTGTCCCATATCAAGACCAAGGAAACTCAAGAAATCGAAGTAGACAGCGTTATTGTCAATTTCGGCTTTGTCTCCTCTCTGGGCCCGATTGCCGAGTGGGGAATCGACATTGAGGGCAACTCCATTGTAGTTGACTCCCGCATGGAGACCAGCATTCCGGGAATCTTCGCCGCTGGCGATATCACGACTTATCCGGGTAAGCTGAAGCTGATCGCTGTAGGATTCGGAGAAGCGCCAACAGCAGTCAATAACGCCAAGGTGTATATTGATCCGGATGCGAAGCTGTCTCCGGGACACAGCAGTAATCTTAAGCTCTAGGTTGTCTATAACCTTATAGCCATAATAAAAGGGTATCCTTTCAGGTTGATTCCACCTCAACTTGAAAAGATACCCTATTCCTTGATGCTTGCGGTTTAAAGAAGTCCAATGCTGCAGGATGTGCTCTGATCTTTAATGCAGAACCGCATGGTCTGGAGAGTGTAAGTTCCGTTTGCGAATTTCAGCGAGAAGCAGGGCGATGAAATCATGCTCCAAATGCAGCTCTATCGCTCTGTGATAAGAGTCAAGCAGCATCTCATCCGACAATTCAACCATAACGTTCACCTACCTTTCCTTTATTTGGATCTGAATCTATCATAGCAAACTATCATTTTTCGAACAAGCGTTCTCATTATCCACAAGCTGCTGTGGAAATCCTGTGTATAATATGTGAGTAAGGGTTATAATGTCAGCAATTGCGCAGTGGACTATGGGGATAACAGTTATGCACAGGGCTGAAACCTGACATCTCCACACAAAAACTTTTTTAGAATGTTCATAATTGGCTGGGATATTTCTTGTTTTATTACCTCTGAATCTAAACAACTAAACGCAATATTATCCTATTACTGTATTTATCGTCAAATATAAAAATTTTATTAATCATTTAGGTCTTGTATTTACTTCCAGAATCCAAATCTTCCCCCGATGATCTACAGCATAGTCGAAGCCCAGTTCACCGATCCCCGGAAAATGCCGCTCCAGCAGCTCGGTACAGATTAGGGTCAGCCTGCGCATCTCCGCCTTTTTGGATGAGGTCCCCACTCTTGGCAATGATCTTCGCAGTCCCTGGCGGCAGCTGAGCATCGTACCTCCTTTGCAGAGATTCGTAACGAACAATCCCGGCCGGGCGACTCTCCCTACCATAGAGCGGAACTCCCAGTGCTCGCCGTTCTTCACCACCTTGACCCGGTAATCAATCGGACGGCCGGAGATCCGTGCAAGAGAAATCCCCTGCTGGATCAAATATTTCCGTTTCACCTTGAATCTGTCCAGTGCCTGGCGCATGGAAGTGAAGTCTCCATAGATACGTGTGCTCTTCATATACGTGAAGCCGTACCCCCTCTGATCCCGGAACACCTTGATGACACCATATCCTCCTCCGCCAACAACCGGCTTGATGACAACATTGCCGTATCTTCCAAGCATCGCGGACAATCCGGCAGCACTATATTCCCGCGTTCTCGGAATGTAACCGGCAACCCGTGAATCGCTAAGCAGCGCCGCCGTCTTCAGCAGCTTGCTTGCCAGTTCTCTCCCCGCCATTATTTGCCCTCTCCTTTCGCATTCCCAGCCTACCCTATAGATTACTCACGAAAGGCCGTGCCCTCCTGTATGATTGTCCGTGGTATAGCAGGCCACAGCAAAAAAGGGCATATGGCTGCGGGGCCTTATGTCCCTGATTCATTTGACTGGAAAATCATTAAAATTCGTTGTATTATTGCCTGAAAGGGAGGGTTTCCTAATGGCTGAGTTTTTTGAAATCCTGTATTGGTTTGCGATGATCGGCATGTCTGTTGTACTGGCAGGAACGACAATACTCGTCTGTGCGCTTGGCTTCAAATTCATCAAGGACCGGCGCAGAGTGCTCGGTGCCGGCTGCATCGCCTTTTCCCTGGGGGCCTCCGCCCTGATCGTGTTCATGATTAACCTGAAATTTATTATCCCCGCCTGAAGCTTGTTCCCGGCAGCAGTGGCCCAGGATGCGGATTGCGCGTTCACCTGCCGTCATTGCTGCCTTCGGGCGGAACTCTTAAGCGTCCATTCTTACATGAATCATAGATTCGCTCCGTTACCTTATTCTATGAAAACTGCGTCAGGCTGGCCTGTGCGGACAGACTGCTTCATTCGCTGAGCAGGTTCCGGCCTATTCCCCACTTTTCCGTTCCCTCCTCTCCTGCAAGACACTCCAATCTTTGAAATTTCCGTTCAGACAACAACTTTTTCACTTTATATCCGTAATATGTATGTGCAATAAATTGGAAGACCTACTATTTTGAAAAAGGAGATTCTATCGTGTCGAAACCTGTGTACGGAAACCAGGCGGCTTCTGTCAAAGCTACGGACAAGCTTTCAGGGGCTGCTTGGATGATTTGCGCTGCGTTCCTGCTGTTTTTTGGCTGGGCCGCTTTTCAGATCGGATTGTTCAACGGAATGAGGGCGGAGTTCGAGAAGCCTATCTATGTAGCTGCATTGGTGAGCGGGCTTCTGATGCTGGCCTCTACGATCCTGTATCTCAGAACCTTCAAGCTGGAGAGTCAGCGTGACCTGCTCACTGCAGCGGCCATTCTGCTTCCCGTAACCTATGCCCTGTCGCTATTCGGCGCAGCTTCCCGGTACTCGGCGATGAACATGCTGTTCACCCAGTTCACCTATGCCGCAGTCTTCATCATCAGCATCCTTCTGCTCCGGCACAAGCGGCTCAATTCCGCCGTCCAGCATAGCGTGCTTACCCTCGCTTACCTGATCGTAGGCTTCGGACTGCTCAACTGGCTCGGAAGCTGGAAGCTGGCTGGCAGCCTGGTGGGCTGGTTCTCAGAGACCGTAATTAACGGCAGGTATAACGATGCAGTTATGACCGATTCGAACGGCCTGCGCCTGACTTCCATTTTTCAGTATGCCAATACATATGCAGCCTTCCTGATGGCGTTTCTGTTCGTGGCCGTCTTCGCGCTGATCCGCTCCCGCAAATGGGCCGGACAGCTGCTGCACGGCTTCATGCTGGTGCCAATCATCGTCTCGCTGCTGCTTACCTTATCCCGGGGCGGACTGGTGCTGCTGCCAGTGGTGTTCATCCTCCTGCTGCTCTTCTTGAAGCCTGTGCAGCAGATTCTGTGGATTGTCCATCTCGCCATTGCCGGCCTATTCTCTCTGCTGATTACCAGCCCGGTCACACGGCTGGGCCTGGAGCTGAATACGGAGTTCACCTCGTCCTCTGCCCTTAAAGGCTGGGGCTATCTGCTGGGAGCATCTGCCTGTGCAGGCGTGCTCTGTCTGGTAGTTCAGCGTTACCTGGCACCTTATCTGAGCCGCAAGCTTGACAGACTAGAATCACGCCGCATGAGCGGATTGTGGATTCCAGCCGTCTCTGTGGCTGGCGTCGCGATCATCGCCTTCCTGTTCATCGGCACCAGCGCGCGTAATATTCTCCCGGCGAATATCGGAACACGGCTGGAGAATATCAACTTCAGGCAGCACAGTGTCCTGGAGCGTTTTACCTTTTACGAGGATGCCATGAAGGTCGTCAAGGATTACCCGGTACTGGGCGCGGGCGGCGGCGGCTGGGCTACACTCTATGAGCATTATCAGAACAACCCTTATCTGAGCCGCCAGGCGCATAACTTTTTCCTGCAATATCTGATTGAAGTCGGCATTGTCGGCTTTCTGGTGTTCATGGGCTTCATCCTGTTTATCTTCTACAAATTCAGCAGACAGTACCTGAGACGGGAGACCGATGACTATAACAACGGATTCTTCTATCTCATTATCGCCTTGTCCATTCTCGTTCACAGCCTGCTGGATTTCAACCTCAGTTATGCGTTCATGGGGATGCTCGTCTTCCTCTCTCTGGGGGGAATGGCTGTGGCCATGGAGAGCAAGCCGCTCCGCTTTACGTGGAACAAGCTGTGGATCAGAGCTGGATATTTCACAGTACTCGGAGTCGGCACAGGCTACCTGCTCTTCCTGTCTCTGGGGTACATCCGGTCAAGCTCTGAGGCTTATGCCGCCAAGAAGCTGATCCAAGTGAGCCAGTCCTATGAGGAGATCAAGGCTCCTTTGGTAAAAGCACTCAACATCCGCCCCTACCACCCCGAATCCGCTATGTACTTGTCCTTGCTGGATCAGAAGGTGTATGAGCAGACCAAGAACGAGCAGTTCCTGGACGAGGCCTATGCGGTATTGACCCGTGCGCTGAAGGATGAGCCGTCCAACAAAGAGCTGCTGACCCAGCTCGCCAGCTACTATGACCAGAAGGGCGAGAGCGATGCGGCCTATCATGTCTATCTGGACAACGCGGACAAGTTCATGTGGGATATCAACTGGTATGCCCAGTTCATCAGCCGGGCTTCACTCCTTGGACAGCAAGCTTACTCCAAACAGGATGAAGCCGGGCAACAGACGTATTTCGCTTCCGCGCTCTCCGCGTACAGACATGTAACGGACGGCATTGCGCATTTGAAAAGCCTCCCTCCTGAGCAGCTTCAGGGCCGTGAATTCTTCGTCACACCTACAATTGGCCTAAGCGCAGGGAGAGTACAATTCCTGTCCGGGGACAAGGACGCGGCTGCCGCAGCTGTGAAGCAGGGCTTCACGGGCGGATACGAGGATCTGACCGACAGCGAAAGCCTGTGGACGACCGCCTGGTACAGCGGAGTGATTGCCCGGTCGCAGGAGCTGGGAGCCGCAGCCCTGAAGCGGTCGCAGGAAGCGGCGGCCGAGGGCAAGCTGGAGATCAAGGACCAAGAGACACTTAACAAGCAGCGGTATTTCAAAACCGGACTGGATGCGTATACTTACGCCATTGCAGACCGGGATGCGAAGCAGCAGGATGTCACCGTCACACCGGAACTGCTGCTGAATACCGCGAAGATCCAGTACATGTCGCAGGACATGCAGGCCGCAGAAGCCACACTGAAGCAAGGTCTCAGTGAGGACTACAGCAACCCTGTCAACCGTGAGCTTGCCCGGTGGCTGATGGCCGTTCAACAGAGACTGCAAAGCGCCCAGGATCAGGCGGTCTATCAGAAGCTGATCGCTGCTGATCCTGAGGAAGCGGCGAGGATTAATGAAGTGGCGGGAATGCCGCTGTAACCATACAGTATCACTTGTGACTTCAAGAACAGCAAAGAGCGCCTGCCTGCGGCAGTGCGCTTTTTGCTGTGTACGGGGGCTGAACCGCTATGTTATGCCCATTGGCAACTGACAACTGCGCTCCCATGTGCCTCCTTAATTTTGCTAGTAGTCCATCAGAATTAAACAAGTGATTTCATTCCATAAATGTGGTAAGGAATGAAGCCGTGTTCGTAGCGAAAAAACTGGGATAAGTGTATTCTGCGCAACTAAAAACAGTGAAACGAGTGAACTTCCTCTTCTAATTGTAGTCTGTACAACTAAATTTGCCCGGATGGGCGAAAATCCAGGTATAGGGGCATTTTAATTGCACGAACTACATCTAAACTGAGATTTGGCGGCACATCGGACGATTTAGTTGTACGAATTGCAATTAAGCCTGCAGCTGCACCCTTCAACCCTACAGCCCGGCACGCGGGTGCAGCCCCCTATACTCATCCTCCAGAATCGAATATTGGTAGGAGTCCATCCACTTCTCTTTATGATACATATGTCCTCTAAGATGCCCTTCGTATGTCATGCCAAGCTTCTGCATCACACGCGCGGAACCGATATTCCCGGGACGGCAGGTGGCATAGATCCGGTGAAGCTCCAGCTTATGAAAGCCCAAGTCCAGCAGTGCAGCGGCAGCCTCAGTAGCATAGCCCTGTCCCCAGTACAGCCTGTTGTAGCAATAGCCAATCTCTCCCTGGCCTGTTCCGGTAATATGCAGGCCGCAGCCTCCGATCAGCAGCCCGTTCTCCTTCAGAACTACCGCATACTCGAAGCCCTGGCGCGGCTCCTCCTGTTGCAATGTCAGCGTATGGCGGATATATTCGCCGGTATCCTCCAGAGAATTGGGCCCCCAGATCGAATGCGTTACTACTGCCGGATCAGATGCATACTCATGTACCTGCCCTATATCCTCTGGAGTGAACTCTCTGATGATCAGACGTCTGGTCTCAAATTCCATATCTCTGTGGCCTCCTTACGCTTCTATTTGTCGAACAACCCTCTGCCAATCAAATTAGCTGTCACCGGCGGCTTGCCGATCTCCCGCGCCCATACCGAGAGCTGGCCGATATGATGGATCTCATGGGCGATCACATGCCGCATCACTTCCCCGTAGGGATGGGGCTCGCGTTCCCCTTCATCCGTAATATCAACCATAATCCGGTCTTCCAGCTCATCCGACCAGCCATAGACAAACGGAGCCAGCTCCGCATGGCAGCGGGCGGAGAAATCCTGCACAAGCTCCAGGCTGGCGATTTCCCCGAATGCTGGAATTTCAATGACTCTCTCCTGAATGCCGCCGCAGATCCAGCCGTATTCAACCGCTACAATGTGATACAACGTGGGCAGGATATAGCCTAAGCCCCCGGTGCGCGGCTTCATCAATTCGTCCCTGTCCACCCCGCTGCACCAGTTGAACCAATCCTGGCGCACTTGCCAGTTATACTCAAATAGCTTCTGCATCCGCTGCCTCCATTCTCCATATATTCCCTTACTCCATTCTTGTGTCACACTTTAACATAAAACAGGACAGGCCCGCTACCGCTAATTGCGGCAACAGCCTGTCCCCTAAGCTTGTCCTGCATTTATTCAAACACGTACTTGCCTTCGCCAACAGTCAGCGTCTGTCCCTTCAGCTGAGGGGAGTCCGTGCGGAACACGATCCGGCTGAGCCGGTTCTCCTCCCCTGGCGTGAATTCAAATGTCTGGTCTCCGGCCTTAAGGCTGTAGCTGCCATCCGAACCATCCGCAGGTGCGCTCACCGGAAGACCAAACAGTTCACTCCAGTGGCTGGCGGCAGCGGCCGGATCGCTGACCCGGAAGCCTGCACTGACGACCTCCACCTGGCCTGCAGGGTGAGGACGGTTGATTCCCGCACTGTTCAGACTAGCCAGCCGCTGCTCATCCCTCTCGTTCCACTGAATAATGAACGGATAGGGCAGTCCCTGGAAGTCACCGTCAATGGTCATCATCCGCCACTCGATCAACCGGCCCTGATCATCCAGACGGCGGCCGTCAATGACCGGCGACAATAACATACCCGCTTGCCTCAGTGTTGCCTCAACAGCTTCAATATCATCCGTGCGCAGCACCACCCGGCTAAGCACTTCATGCTCCGGCAAAAGCGTTACGGCATCCCGCACCACCACATTATGCTTGGTCGCCCGTGCCAGCTCTAGGTTCTCGATCCCGAGAAACTCCAGGTAGGTGAGCCCGAAATAACTGAGGGCGTTATACGTTCCCCAATCCTTATGCGATCCGCCCCGGAAGGCTGTTAGTCCATGCTCCGCGAAGAGCTGAACCGGCTGGTCCAGATCATTCACATAATGTACAAGGTGATCCCATTTCAGTACGGCCATTACTTCTTCACTCCCAGCTCCGTGGTCCGCTTCACCGCGGCCAGTACACTCCGCTGCAATCCGGCAGCGAAATCACTGTTGTTCAGCTCATACAAGCCGTGCATACCGACGCCGCCAGGCGAGTTGTTGATATCCAGCAGTTGTCTTGGATGCAGTCCGGTCTGTTGCAGCATAGCCACCGCTCCCAGCATATTCTCCAGCGCCACCTTCCAGGCTTGCTCCCGCGGCAATCCGGCGAGAACTCCAGCATCTGTGAAAGACTCAATGAAATAATAGATGTAGTTCGGTCCGGCTACCCCGAAGCCTGTGAAGATATCAATATAGGATTCCTCCAGAACCTGCACCTTGCCGAAGCCCAGCAGAAATGCTTCTACCTGCTCCAGAGAAGCGGCAGCATTCAGAGCTACACCGCTGTATCCATAACCGGTATCGGTCAAGGTATTCGGGATCACCCGGACAATCGGACGTTCTGCTCCGAAATAATCTCCAAGCTGGGCAATCGTTACCCCCGCTACAATCGATACAATGACCGCAGACGGTGAGGCAGATTGCTGGATCAGAGTTCCAAGTGCAACCAGATTATCCTGCGGGCGAACAGCGATGACGATCAGTTCGGCGGCGGAGAGGCCCTCTTGCTGCGTGCTCTCCGTGTCTACATTATATTTGGTTTTTAGAAGCCCAAGCCGGCCCTCATTAATATCTGACACACTGATCTGTCCGGCAGCCAGCGTGCCGCCTGCCAGGCAGGCCCGGATGATCGCTTCCGCCATCTGCCCGCCGCCAATGAAATGAATCTTGCCTTTTGACACTTCCATTCACTCCCTGATTAGATTAGTTGTTAGCCCAGGCTTCCGGCAGAATGAACCCGGCATATTTCTCTTGTCCGAGGATATATTCCTCGAACTCTTTGGATTCATACGCAGCCTTTAGATCCTTGGCCCACTGGGTATCCTGGTCCTTCTTGTTCACCGATACGATGATTCTGTGCTGCATAGGCGTATTCTCAATCTTCAGCGCATCTGTAATCTTGCGGTCGGGAGCGTTAGCGATATAATTCCCGTTCACTACACCATAATCAACGTCCTGCAGCGAGACCAGAATCTGTGCCGGATCCAGCACCTTCAGGTCAATCTTGAACTTGTCCGGCTCCACGCTGTTCACATTGAAGTCCGCTACCCCGGCGCCCTCTTTGATCTTGACCCAACCCAGCTCCTCTAGAATCCGCAGCGCGCGCTCCTGATTAACCGGGTCGTTCGGAATCGCGACGGTAGTGCCGTCCTTCACATCGTCAAGCGTCGTGTGGTTAACCGAGTACAGCCCCTGCGGTGCACCTGGAACATAAGCAATGCCTACCATATCGGCGCCAATTTCCTTATTGATCGCATCCATATAGGCCGTACTCTGGAAGATACTCGCGTCAATCGAGCCTTCCTTCATGGCCGGGTTGACCTGCATATTTTGCGAGAAGGTTTTGATATCTACAGTATACCCTTTTCCTTCCAGGATCGGGAGAATGGATTGCCGGAACTGCTCCTCATACGTACCTACGCCGAATCCGACTGTGATTTCCTTTTTATCCCCGGAGCTTGCCGCTTCCTTATTGTTACCGCAAGCCGCCAGCACCGCCATCGAACTAATTAGTAGAACCGCCAGTAATTTTCTCATCACTCTCATCCCCTATCCTAATACTGTGTTTTTAAAATGCACTAATGCCTCGTCTGTAACCGTCAGCGGAATGGCGCAGTTAGGCGACAGAATAAACGGCTGCCCCTTCATCTTGGCCAAGGCTTCCTTAGCCTGCTGTTCAATCTGCTCCAGATGATTTCCGGCAAATAGCCCATGATCCACTCCGCCCACCTTCGTAGCCTTGAGATCGGCGTCCAGCCCGGGATTGCCTTCGGCTACCGTATCCCAGCTGATCCCGTCAATCCGGTAATCATTGAATTTCTCAGGCTGGGCATGAGCGCCGCAGGTATGTAAAATATTCTTGCCATAGCTCGCCGCCTCCAGCACGATGGAATCATACGGTCTCGACAGCTCATCGAACATCGCTTCATCAAATAAGCCGGGGTGGGCTGTGCCTGTCACCGCATAGAACAGTCCATCTGATCCCGCCTGCCGCAGCTCCTGTACATAATCGGCCAAGGTTAAGGCAATCGCATGCAGGGCATGATGCGCAGCGGCACGGTGTTCCTTGAAGAGCGATTCCAGCGTCACCGGCTGCTCAATCCCGAATACGGTCTCCGTAACATAAGCAGAACGTCCTACTATGAACAGCAATACCGTGAGCGGTGAGAATACCGTCTGAATCAGCGGTGTATCCGGCAAGCCCTGGCGGATCTTCCTTACCGCCTCCAGATGCTCCAGCAGCGAAGGGGTTTGTGCGGCTTTTTTCACCTCAAGATCCCAGAGATTCGCGGCTGCCGGAACTGCCGTAGTCAGCTGTCTCGGAAATACCGTCCGGTAATCTGCGAAGTTATACTCATTTCCCCAGGCTTCCGCCAGATAGGTCGCTCTCGGGTTGATTTTCACCCAGTCCCAATCATATTTCTCCGTAAAAGAAATCGTAGACGACGCCAAGTCCTCAGCGTTCTGCTCCTTGTCAATAAAGTGGCGCCATCCGCTAATAATCGGCCGGTCCGCAAGTTCCCCGGATAAGATCGCCTGAAAACGCTCCTGCTTGCTCCATAGACTCATCTGCCTATCCCCTTTGTCTCGTAATCTCTAGTAACGGCGAATCTTGCGTGCCAAGGTGTTGCCCAGGGACTGAATACCCTGCACCAGAATGATCAGAATAATAACGGTAGCAACCATGACCACCTTGTCAAAACGCTGATATCCGTACACGATAGCCAAATCACCCACCCCACCGCCGCCTACGGTTCCGGCCATTGCGGTTGCCCCGATAAGCCCGATGGTCGCTGTGGTCAGGGAGAGGATCAGCGAGCCAATCGCTTCCGGCAGCAGGAAGTACCATATGACTTGTAACGGCGTAGCTCCCATTGCTTCCGCTGCCTCTAGAATACCCGGATTGACCTCCAGCAGAGAATTCTCCACCAGCCGTGCGATATAAGGTGCGATGTAGATAATCAGCGGAACAATCGCGGCACTGGTCCCAATCGAAGTATGAACAATTGCCCGTGTTACCGGAATGATAGCGACAAGTAAGATAATGAACGGAAGCGAACGGATAATGTTGATCAGCGGATTGAGCACCGTATAGAGCGCCTTATTCTCCAGTACCCCGCCTGGGCGGGTAATGACTAGCAGGATGCCCAGCGGAATACCCAGCAGCGAGCCGATGAATAGCGACACGCCCACCATCTGAATCGTTTCAATAATCGCCTTCAGGAATTGTTCACTTGTGATCGATGTCGAGAACATAGGACTTCACCTCCTCTACCCGGACCTCATGCTGCTTCATGTAATTCAAGGCCGCTTCCAGCTGTGCCGGATCACCTTGCAGTTGAACGATAATCGTACCGAGCGTCGTCTCTTGAATCTCTGTCGTATTCGCAAACAGAATGTTAACCTTAACATTATAAGACCGGATGATCTCATACAGCACAGGCTCAGAAGCGCTCTCCCCGGCAAAATTCAGCTTATACACCCGGCTCCCCTGCTCTGTCTTCAGAGTTCTGCGGACGCTTGTGGTCATACTGTTCTGAATGACAGTCTTGACGAAATTCTGCGTCGTCTGATGCTTCGGTTCTCCGAACACATCCAGCACGCTGCCCTGCTCGATAATCCGTCCCTCTTCCATCACCGCTACCTTGTTGCAGATCTCCTGAATCACCGACATCTCATGCGTGATGATCATCACTGTGATGTTGTATTCCGCGTTGATCCGCTTGAGCAGCTGCAGGATGGACTGTGTCGTCTGCGGGTCCAGAGCGGAAGTAGCTTCATCGCACAATAGTATCGAAGGGTTCGAGGCAAGCGCCCGGGCAATCCCGACCCGCTGCTTCTGTCCGCCTGACAGCTCGCTCGGATAGCTTCCGGCCTTGTCGCTTAGTCCGACGAATTCGAGCAGCTCCTCCACCCGCTTGCGGATTTCCGCCTTGCTCTTTTTCAGCAGAACGAGTGGAATGGCCACATTATCGAACACCTTTTTGGACTCCAGCAGATTAAAATGCTGAAAAATCATGCCGATGTTTTTCTTGGCTGCCCGCAGCTCTTTGTCGCTGTACGCGCCCAGATCGTACCCGTCTACCAGCACCTGGCCCTCAGACGGCCGTTCCAGGTAATTGACCAGGCGGATTAACGTGCTTTTTCCGGCTCCGCTGTAGCCGATGACCCCGAAGATATCGCCCTTCTCCACCTTCAGGCTAATCCCCTTCAGCGCTTCTATCTTCACCTCTTTGCGGGTGAACGTCTTGTACACATTCCGTAGTTCAATCATAGTTGTTCCCCTCAATCATCTGGTAAATTTAGGATTCAGGATTCAAGCCTGCTGCTTCAGCTTCGCAAGCGCCTCTTCTGCCAGCAGGGCGAAATACTTAGCCGCCGGCAGGATGGCCGCCTCATCGACATCGAAGCGGGGATGATGCAATGCATGGTTCGGGCCGGTACCAATGTTCACAAAGGCACCCGGGATTTGCTGCAAATAATAGGCGAAATCCTCTCCACCCATCTGCGGCGGAATATCATGTACCTCATAGCCTGATTGTGCCGCGACCTCTTTGGTGAAGTCTGTCCATGCTCCGTGATTGACCGTAGCGGGCGGGCCGGGATACCAGTGCAGCTTCGCCTCTGCTCCGGCTGCGGCTGCAATCCCTTCTATGATCCGCGTCATTTGGCCCGGGATGCTGCTGCGGATCTCTTCGTTATAGGTACGTACTGTACCTTCCAGCTCCACCTTCTCCGGCAGGACATTCCAGGTGAAGCCCCCGTTGATCCGGGTCACACTGAGCACGACCGGCTCTTGCGTGTTATTCAGGCGGCTGACTACGGTTTGCAGCATCGTAATGATCTGCGCGGCAGTCACAATGGTGTCTACCCCTTTCTCCGGTGTAGCGGCGTGAGCGCCGACCCCTTGCACCGTAATCTCAAAGCGGTCCACCCCCGCCGTTAAAGCTCCCGTTCTTGTGCCGAACGCCCCGTTAGGCAGGTCCGGTGAATTATGTAATCCGAAGATGGCCTCCACCCCGCTTAGCCCGCCGGATGCCAGTACATCCTCCGCACCGTGTCCCGTCTCTTCAGCTGGCTGGAACAGGATTCTGACCTTGCCCGGCAGTTCATGCTCACGCTGCTTCAGCAGGCTGGCCGCGCCCAGGATCACAGCGGTGTGGAAGTCATGGCCGCAGCATGCATGGCTCCCGGAATCTCTGATGCGAACGGCAGGCCCGTCTGCTCCTCAATCGGCAGGGCATCGATATCGCAACGGATCGCTACTATGCTGCCATCACCTTGCCCCACCTCTGCGATCAGCCCGGTCTTCAGAGGAAGGTCCAGCACACGTATTCCCGCTTCAGTCAGCCATTTACGCAGCTTCTCCGTGGTTCTGTACTCCTGATTGCTAAGCTCCGGTTCACGGTGCAGGTTCCTCCGCACTTCGGTTAGCCGGGCTGCCAGTGCTTCTTCCGTCTCATGCTGTGGTCTCATATTCCTGTTCTTCCCCCTTCATTACGTATGTTCAATTCCTCTAATCCGCTCCAGTGCAGTCGCGAGGCTGCTTAAGATATGCTCCCGCATCGCCCGCTCCGCCCCCTCCTCATCCCTGGCTACAATCCTCTGCAGAATCACAAGATGCTCCTCATCCGCCTGCGTATTCCAGTCCCCGTGCAGAGAGACATAACGGCAATACCGGAGGGAACGGTCTCTTAGCTGGTTCAGCACCTTCTCAAAAGTCTTCAGCGCGCTGATCTCCCACAAGTAATCATGGAATTCGAAGCCATAGGATACAACATCCTGCTGATCCCCCATCTGGAAGGATTGCTTCAGCTTCTCCAGAATCAGCGTTAACCGCTGAATATCCTTGATGGTAGCGTTTCTGGCAGCGCTTCTGGCGATATGGCCTTCAAGCATACTGCGGATCTGGAAGATCTCTTCGACCTCCTTAATCGTTAAAGGGGCTACCCGCAGCCTGCCGTTAGGCTGGCGCACCAGGAAATCCTCATTCTCCAGCCGCTGAATCGCTTCCCGTAACGGAGTCCGGCTGACCCCGAGAAGTGCCGCCAGGCTCTCTTCGTTAACCGCCTGATCCGGCTCCAGCTCGCTATCTATTATTTTTTGCTTAAGTGCATAGTAGGTATTATCCTTCGACAATCTTCGTGAACGCATTTCCATAGATTTCATTGCTCCTCGCCACTCATTTGCGGGTCGCCCGGTCAACTGTATAATTGTATACAATTAATAAGAGGAGAGAGATTCAAGATAAAATGAAAGTATCGGTTGAAAATCTCTCTGTGCAATCAAGCTTTTTTCATACTATAATCCCATTATCCCCACTAGTCAAGTATGTTTTATAGGGGAATTGCGAATTGACACTAATTGGACAAATAAATAACCCTCCTACACCTAATAGGTGTGGAGGGCTATTCACCTTACTAAAGTTCAAATACTATCTCATCACTTGCCTCACCCATCTTGAACGGGTGACTGTATTCTTTGAACCTAAATTGAATTCCTGAAATCTCATCAGGTAAGGGTGGAGAGACTACATATTTATATGATGCATGATCTGATCTGCTTCCACCATTAATCATTCGGCAATCATATTGGCCGTTAATATCTAGTTCGTAATGCCTATGTTGATGAGAGTTGGATTCAACTTCCGGCTCATCGTCCCAATCTATATTTAGTGTTAATACACTTGCATTACTGTATTGTCGTAAGGACGTTAGAGTATAGAAACGCTCCCCTTTCACAACTGACTTCAGAATTGCAATGTGTTGTCTAAATCCGGCTGGTTCAATCATTGGTTTATATTGTTCTTCATTCATCATACTTCCAAATAACGACATCAAGAATCCTTCATAAAGCCCAAGTTGCTCTGACCATTTAGAAATATACTCTAACGGAGGAAATCCTGGATTATTATCCGAGACTTCCTTTCTCTTCTTGATCAAAGAGCAAATTTCTTGATCGATATCAATAATCCGTTCATCATAATGCTCTGTTGGACGTTCAAATGGCATTCGTATCATTTTTACCCTCCTCATAGCTCCATTAATTATTTCATCACCATATTTTAACATATAGTGGTTTAATTCAACATAAAAAAACCTCCTAATTAAGTACAGTTTGCACCATACAAATTAAGAGGTCTCGAAATCCATAATCCACGCTTACTTTATCAATAATTCAGCATTACAGGTTTAGCAAGGCTCCGCCGCCGGGTTCCCTGCTTCTTCCTTCGTACGGAACGAGGAGCCGCAGCCGCAGGTAGCGCTGGCGTTGGGATTATTGATGGTGAAGCCGCCGGTCATGCCGGATTCCTCGAAGTCGATCTCCAGGCCGTTGAGGTAACGGATATCGTCTTTGCTGACGACTACCTTCAGACCTGCAACGTCCATGTAGATGTCCTGCTCAGTCTCGGTATCATCGAAGCCCATTGCGTACGAGAATCCGCTGCAGCCCCCGGCGGTTACGCCCAGACGGAGGAACATATCCGGCACTTCCTGCTCCGCAAGCATGGCCTTCAGCTGGCCTGCCGCTGTCTCACTTATGTTAATCATAATAACAACCTCCTTAGGGTTCATTGTATTGGAATCAAGCAGCCTTCAGGCTGTACGTAATGAAATCAATGCCTTGCCGGGAAAAGAATGAGTATGATGTATATCATTTTCATCGGCTCTTTCAATCAGTATACTCCACTATTCTTCTGCCCTCAAGTCGTAAACCGGGCGCAGGTAAGCCATTTATCCCGGAAGACCTGCAGTTTCTGGCGGTTGCTCACCCTACGGGAGAAGTTTATAATGAGAAAAGCGATAAATTTTCGATAAATTGTCACGGGGGTTGCAGTTAACCTCTATTTATAATGCCGGCTGCTGCCGGATATGCTCAGGTACACGATTATGCGATGCAATTGCCTCGCCAACCTTCAGGAGGAACTTATATGTCTACCCTTATTACACCCCACACGGATGCCCGGATGGCGAACATCATTGAGAAGGTTCGCGGCGGAGAACGATTGAATTTGGAAGACGGCGTTTATTTATATGAGAGCAACGATCTGTTAACGATCGGGCAACTCGCTAATGAAGTCAACATGCGAAAAAACGGGAATAAAGTCTATTTTATCGAGAACATGAGTCTATATTTCACCAATGTCTGCGAATCCCGCTGTGCCTTCTGCAATTTCCGCAAGGATGAAGGCGAAGAAGGGGCTTACACCCTCTCCGGCCAGGAGATGGTGGAGTATGTGCAGCAGCATATTCATCCCGGCGTGCGCGAGTTCCATATTGTAGGCGGGCATAATGATAATGTGCCCTTCCAGTACTATGTTGATTCGCTGCGTGCTCTGAACGAGCATTTCCCCGAGGTGACTCTCAAGGCTTATACAGCGGCAGAGATCGACTTCTTCACCCGCATCAGCGGACTTAGTATCCGTGAAGTGCTGGAGCAGCTGCGCGCCGCCGGACTGAAGACCCTTACCGGAGGAGGGGCAGAGATTCTGTCTGACCAGTACCGCAAAAAAATGCGCGTCGACAAAGCCAATGTCGAAGAATATCTCGAGGTGCACCGCACCGCCCATCACCTTGGCATGAAGACCCATACCACGATGCTGTACGGTTCGATTGAGTCCCGTGAAGACCGCATCCGCCATATGCTGCAAATTCGTGACCTGCAAGACG
Source organism: Paenibacillus silagei (assembly GCF_017874735.1). Classification (GTDB taxonomy): domain Bacteria; phylum Bacillota; class Bacilli; order Paenibacillales; family Paenibacillaceae; genus Paenibacillus_AQ; species Paenibacillus_AQ silagei. The sequence continues at coordinate 53,753 of NZ_JAGGLV010000013.1, read as the reverse complement.
AGACCGGCGGTTTCATGGTATTCATTCCGCTGTCCATGCAGCCTAAGAACAAGAATGCGGGCATTATGCGCCGCAACTCCGCAAATGAGGATCTGAAGACCATTGCCGTCAGCCGCCTGATGCTGGACAATTTCGATCATATCAAGGCCTACTTCATTAATATCGGGCCCCAGTTGACCCAGGTTGCCTTGAACTTCGGCGCTTCCGATGTGCACGGAACGATCCTGAAGGAACGGATTAGCCACGCTGCCGGCGCGCTGACACCGGAGGGCTTGACCCGGGATGAGCTGATCTGGCTCGTGAAGGGCGCAGGACGGATTCCTGTAGAACGGGATACCTTCTATAACGAGATCAAGGTATACGAATAAGAACAGAACAAGCTTACCTCAGCCAGTGAACGCAGAACTGCCTTGTCCATTATGTACCCGAAAGGAAGATCAGTTGGCATGAGAACCCTACTTGTCTTGGGCGGCGGCTACGGCGGTCTTGCCCTCATTCAGCAACTGCTGGATAATCATCTCCCTCCTGATGTGGAAATCATCCTGGTGGACCGGATGCCGTATCAGGGGATCAAGACCGAATATTATGCACTGGCCGCAGGCACCGCCACCGATTACCATTTGCGGATTCAATTCCCAGTGCACCCCCGCCTGACCGTACGTTACGGGCAGGTGGGTTCCATTGATCTGGAGAGCAGGCTGGTCCTGCTCGATTCCGGGGAGCCGGTAGCCTATGATATCCTGGCGATTGCCCTCGGCTGTACGGATAATTACCATAACATTCCGGGTGCCGAGGAATACACCTGCAGTATTCAGAGCTTCGCCGGAACCCGGGAAACCTACCGCCGGCTGAACGATGTGAAGCCTTATGGAACCGTCAATATTGTCGGCGGGGGACTGAGCGGCGTAGAGATTGCCTCGGAGCTGCGGGAGAGCCGGCCGGATCTGAATATCTCCCTGATGGACCGGGGGGAACGTATTTTATCTTCTTTTCCGGCCAAGCTGTCCAGATATGTCGAGGAATGGTTCAGTGAGCATCAGGTGGAGACGATTGGCGGGGTGTCGGTCTCTCATGTCGAGAAGGATGCCATCTTCAATGGCACCCAAGCTATTCCGGCAGATGTGACGGTATGGACTGCAGGGATTCAGCCGGTGAAGGTCGTGCAGCAGCTTGAGCTTCCGAAGGACCGCGGAGGCAGGCTCATTGTGGGGGAATATTACAATATCGCTGAATATCCGGAGGTCTATGTGATCGGGGACTGTGCCAGCCTGCCCTTCGCCCCCAGTGCACAGGCGGCGGGTGCCCAGGGCGAACAGGTGGGCCAGATTATTCAGGCGCTATGGCGGGGAGAAACCCCGAAGCTGCATAAGATTAAGCTGAAGGGAACCCTCGGTTCACTCGGTAAAAATGCCGGCTTCGGCCTGATGGGCCGCCGCTCCGTCATGGGCCGGGTCCCGCGCCTGCTGAAGAGCGGCGTCCTGTGGATGTCCAAACGCCATTTCGGCTAAAGAATCCCGGCTTGAATCCAGGCGGCTTAGTCTATCTCCAGGTTGTCCCAGGCCTCTGCCTCTCGTATAGCGGCTTCTATGGCCTCTTCCAGAGCAGCGGGGGAATCAGCCGTAATGATCTCCCCGTCAACCATGGCGAACGGCTGGAGATAACACTCTCCGCAGTTGTTCAGACAGCCGTACTCCACTACATCATATTCAGGGTTTTGCTCCAGCTTAAGCTTGAGCGGTTCAGTGCCGTGGCCGATGTTGCTGGCACAGAATTCTATAATTGGTCTCATGATGATCTCCCTATTCTGCCTTAACCATTTTATTTTTTAACTTTTTGTACTATAATAAACATACGAAAGGAGTGATTGAGAAATGAGTGAGAATGTACAAAGCGCAACCATGTACGATGAAGTACTGGAAGTCCTTGATAAACTTCGTCCGTTCCTGCAGCGCGATGGCGGTGACGTGGAACTGATTGATGTTGAAGACGGCATCGTTAAGCTGAAGCTTATGGGTGCATGCGGCAGTTGCCCAAGCTCCACGATCACGCTAAAAGCCGGGATCGAACGCGCCCTGATTGAAGAAGTAGAAGGCGTGGAAGAAGTCGTTCAGGTATTCTAATCCCGTTTCATAAACCATCCCGGCCTCCGCTAAGAGGCCGGGATTTTTTTTATTATAGAGGATTTCGTCTGTAGGATCAACCACCCGGCGATTCAAAAAGACCAGAAGCCGCTCCGCCAGCCATTTCTGGCTACGGGCTTCTTCTGGTCTCATTAGATTATTCCGCTTCCCTAGGCTTAAGCTTAGAATGCCGGGATAATTGCTCCGTCATATTGCTTTTCGATGAATTCCTTCGCTTCCGGGGAAGTCAGCGCTGCTGCCAGCTTCTGAATGGCATCGGAATCCTTATTGTCAGGACGGGCTACCAGCAGGTTAGCATACGGGGAATCTCCGCCTTCGATGAACAACGCATCCTTCGTAGGAGACAGCTTGGCATCCAGTGCGAAGTTGGTGTTGATCAGCGCCAGGTCCACTTCATCCAGCTGACGGGGCAGCATGGCTGCATCCAGCTCAATGATGTCAAGCTTCTTAGGGTTCTCGGTGATATCCGCTTTGGTGGAAGCAATATTGGTGTCATCCTTCAGCTTGATCAGACCATTCTTGGCCAGCAGAATCAAGGCGCGGCCTCCGTTCGTTGCATCATTCGGAATCGCAACCTTCGCACCTTCTGCCAATTCATCGATCGATTTGATCTTTTTGGAATAGGCGCCAAATGGCTCTACATGAACAGCAGTTACAGATACGAGATCTGTGCCGTTCTTGGTGTTCTGATCATCCAGGTAAGGCTTGTGCTGGAAGAAGTTCGCATCGAGCTGCTTCTCGGCAAGCTGTGTATTGGGAAGAATATAATCTGTGAATTCTTTGATCTCCAGCTTAATGCCTTGGGCTTCAAGCAGTGGGGCAATCGCTTTGAGGATCTCCGCATGCGGTACAGGAGAAGCACCAATCACCAGGGTTACCGGGTCCGCAGCAGGCTCTGTAGTCGGCTCTGCAGCAGCCGCTTCTGTAGGTGCCGTTGTCGCAGCAGAATTCGTGGTGTTATTCGCCTTGTTGTTTCCGCAAGCGGCAAGCACCAATATCAAGGTCAGGCTGAAGAATGTAAGCAGTACTTTTTTCATCTGTAAATCCCCCTCTAATCCATATGGTTTATTGAATAAGGCTATATGTGGACGTACCTTATTTCCGTGTAAAATGTCTTACCAGCCGGTCACCGGCCATTTGCAGCAGCTGCACCAGAATCACCATCAGCGCTACCGAGATAAGCATGACTTCCTTCTCATAGCGGTAATATCCGTAGCGGATCGCCAGGTCACCCAGTCCGCCGCCGCCGATCATGCCGGACATTGCGGTATACGAGACAAGGGTCACAACAGTAATGGTTACACCGGCAAGCAGACCCGGACGAGCCTCCGGCAGCAGCACGCGCATCACGATCTGCCCGGTGGACGCTCCCATGCCCTGCGCTGCTTCAATAATTCCCCGGTCAACCTCCCGCAGTGCCGTCTCCACCAGTCTGGCGAAGAAAGGCGCTGCGCCGATCACCAGTGCCGGAATCGTTCCAAGCACACCAATCGAAGTGCCCATAATGGCCTTACTGAACGGAATCAGGGCAACCATCAGAATGATAAAAGGAACCGAACGCAGGATATTCACAACGAAGGATAATACCGAGTAAACCACCCTGATAATAACGTTATTTGACTTGCCCCATAAATATAACACAATTCCAAGCGGTAAACCAAGGATTATTGTGAATATTCCTGAAATAGCGATCATTTTGAGTGTAGCAATCGTAGCTTCCAGCATTTCTTCCCAATTGATTGTGCTAAAGTCCATTACAAAATCACCTCCACATCAAGACCTTGCGCTATGAGCTCAGTGAGCGTGGCTTCGACCGCACCCTCAGGTCCTTCGAACCGGACGATCAGCTGGCCGTAAGGAACATCCTTGATCGTAGAGATGGTGCCATGAAGAATGGCGAAGTGAACCCCGGTTCCCTGAACCACCTGTGAGAGCGTCGACCCGTAAGTCTTTTGCCCGAGAAAAGTGATTTTGACCGACTTCGTGTAACCTGGCTGCACAGCATCGATCGCTTGCCGGAGCGGTCCGTCCGACTGGGTCTCACTGCGGATGAATTCCTTGGTAACCTCATGCTTCGGCTTCAGAAAGACCTCGGCCACTTCTCCCTGCTCCACAATACCGCCGCCATGGATCACGGCAACACGGTCGCAGATGCTCTGAATGACATGCATCTCATGGGTAATCAGCACGATGGTCAGATGGAATTTGCTGTTGATATCCATCAGCAGGCGCAGAATGGAGTCTGTGGTCTGCGGATCAAGCGCCGAGGTCGCCTCATCGCATAACAGAACATCCGGATCACTTGCCAGCGCCCGGGCGATTCCGACACGCTGCTTCTGTCCGCCGGATAGCTGAGCCGGGTACTTATTCCAATGCTCCTCCAATCCAACCAGGGCGAGCAGTTCCTTGACCTTTTGTTCAATCTCGTTCCTTCCGGCTCCAATCAGCCGCAGTGGAAACGCGATATTATCATAGACTGTAGCCGATGAGAGCAGATTGAAATGCTGAAAAATCATTCCGATCTTACGCCGCTGCTCCTGCAGCTGTCCCTGGCTGAGCGCTGTCAGCTCGACACCGTCCACCCACACCTCGCCCGCAGTCGGACGTTCCAGCAGATTAATGCAGCGGATCAGCGTGCTTTTGCCGGCCCCGGAGTGACCGATCACCCCGAAGATTTCCCCCTTCTTAATCGACAGGCTCAGCGCAGAGAGTGCAGTTGCCTGCTTACTGCCTTTGCCATACACCTTGGTTATATCCTTCAATTCTATCAACCGCTGCGTCCCCCTTCTGTTCTAGCTTCCATCATTGCAAAAAAGACCCCCTACGATCCATGCAGATCGCAAGAGGCCCTGTGTGTATAATGACAATGCCTTCTCATCTGCCAAAACCCCCGAATCCGGCGGCATTGTAGGAATTAGCACCATGACATTTGGATGCAGCGTAAGGCTGTATTCAAACCGGTTGCCGGGCTTCATCGGGCCTATCCCTCCGCCGCTCTCGATAAGATCATAGTATGAAGTTATAGACTCCGTATCCTGTCAGAAGTTAATGTATGCCTAAGTATAATTCAGTTTCGAGATTTTTGTCAAAGGTAAGTTTTTACGGACGGGCTTGTCCGGATTTCGGGCCTGGGGCCGCTTTGTTCTTGTGCCATTGTTCATTCCCGTAGCTGTATGCGGCGGCCAGTGATTGGCATACCATCTCCAGGCTCTGCTTCAAATCCTCCAGGTGGCTGTCGAGATCCTCCAGACGAATCTTGTCATGCAATCCCTGGTGACGCTGCCAGAGGTCGTCGGTCATCTCCGCGTTCATGTAATGGATCTCAGCGTTGCGCCGCTTGCGCAAATTCTCAACCGGCTCCCGGTAGGAATTCCTGATTCGCTCCAGCTTCTCCGCCAGCGGATGATGCGGGTGAAGCAGCTGAAATTGCCTCAGCACCGTGAAATAAGAGAAATGCGTCTTCACCTTGCCTGTATTGAGATTGTACAGATTATTCAGCACCGTGCCCAGCTTGTCCAGCAGCGAGAAGACTCGGATGAAGCCATCCTTGTAGAAATACACATATCTGGCGTACTCCCCCTGCTCCGTGGACGACATATCGTCCATATAACCGGCGATCACTGACTTCCGGAAAAAGGCTGCTGCGAACCAGCTCTGCTCCAGCTCATCCAGAGAGGAGATCAGGCCGCGTGTCCAGATTTCCAGCTTGCGGTATTCATGGTCATGGTCTTCATGTGCCGCCATCTCCTTGCGCAGCATGGAGGCTGCCTTCGCCATGGACTCCATAGCTTCAGCCAGCACACCGCTGTTCACGCGGGGCGGCTCTCCAAGTAACGTCCGCAGCATATTTTGACCCTCCTTAAAATTCACTTCTACGCCAGAGGAAAATAACGGTTCCAGTTGCGGTCTACCCGCTTCGCAATATCCTCGCTCGGAGCCAGCTCCCCCGGGTATCCCGGCTTCATCCGGGCATCTATAATGATCGGCAGTGTATAGCTGACGCTGCCCCGGTGTACCCCGGCCGCCGAATAGATATCATCCGCCGGATTGAAGCGGGTGAATACGGTCCACAGGAAGGAGGTCTGCGTGCTTACCGCCTCTTCTGCCTGATCCACCAACACAATCAGCGGCCAGGCGGTCTCCCTCTCCTTGAAGGCAGCCACCAGCCGCTCCGGCAGCTCCGGGTCCTCTTCATAGGATGCACCGGAAACGGCTAAACATCCTCCGCAATAAGGCACAGCGGCGGTGATTGATGGAAGCAGACCCTCTGTATAGGTCCTTGGCAGCTCACGGACCGGGCTGCCAATGCCCGCCATCACCGCCTTACTGCCATGATTCAGCTTACGTCCGGTATAATCCAGTGTATCCATGGAGGTATTGGCAAAGATCGTCAAATCCGATTGCGGATTGAAGCGCTCAAGCACCGTTTCCAGCAGCTTGGGGAAATCCGTTAGCTCCACCTGCACATTAGTCAGCAGCAGGAATTTGGTTAAGGAGAGCTGACCTTCCCCTAAGATACGAAACGCTGACACCATATACTCACGGGGATAGCTCTCCCTAACGACCGCTGAGGTCAATGAGTGCGAACCGGATTCGGAGTAGGACCAGAGCGCTTTGACCGAAGGAATCAGCATAGGATAGGCTGGAGCGAGCAGCCGCTGTAAATAATCCTTCAGATAATAATCCTCCTGACGCGGCTTGCCGGTGATGGTCGCCGGGTAGATGGCATCCTTGCGGTGCCACATCCGCTGAACATGCATGACCGGGAAATCATGCTGCATGGAATAGTAGCCGGACTGGCTGCCGTAAGGCCCTTCCGCTCTCCGCTCCAGCGGAGACACGCGTCCCCGGATGGAGAATTCCGCCTCAGCCGGAATCCGGTGCCCGCCCAAGGGGTCCTGCACCATGGGAAGCTTGCCGCCCAGCATCAGCGAAGCCAGCATCAGCTCCGGAATCCGTTCAGGCACCGGTGCCACTGCCGCTGCAATCAGGGCCGGCGGACCGCCGATGAAGACAGACACCGGCAGGGTCTCGCCGAGAAGCTCTGCCTGCGAGTGATGGAAGCCGCCGCCCTTGTGAATCTGCCAGTGAATACCTGTGGTGCTGTCGTCATACATCTGAATCCGGTACAGTCCGAGATTATGATCCTTGGGGTTGGTGATATTCTCCGTATAGACCAGAGGAAGCGTGATGAACGCCCCGCCGTCCTTAGGCCAGGCCGTAATCCGGGGCAGCTCCTTCAGCGGATCGCTACTGCTGCAGACGCCGAGTACCGGAGCCTCTCCTTGCGGTATATTCTTGGTTCCTGCCCTCAGCAGCTCCAGCAGCACCGTCTTCTCCCGCCATAAGCCGGCACCTGAAGGCGGAATCAGCTGATCCATCGCCGTTGTCAGCGACTTCAGCAGCTGCTCCGGTCTTGTCCCAAAGGCCTTGTTGACGCGCTGAACTGTACCGAACAGGTTCGTAGCGACCGGGAACGGTGTTCCTTGCACATTCGTGAACAGCAGTGCCGGGCCTTCCTCCTCCACCACCCGGCGGTGAATTTCGGCAAGCTCCAGATAAGGATCAACAGGGGTATCTATCACTGCCAGATCCTTATCCCTACGGAGCTGCTCAATCCATTGTCGTAAATTACCGTATCGCACTATAGCGTTCCTCCTCAAACAGGACCTTATGCTTATCCCGTCCACCGTTGCCGTTTACTTATTACTTGCTGCCCCTGCCGGCTCCGCTTAACTGCCAGACCCTTACACTCATGTAGCACAGAACCCCGAAGAGTCCGGAGATCAGCACGATATGAGACAACGCAGCAAATATGTACAATCTTTCATTATTCAATGTGTATACTACTGCGGCTCCGCTGAATACCTGCATCAGGCATAGCAGAACTGCCGCTACTCCCAGAGCCCTCAGCTCCGGCAGCTCCTTATGCTTCCAGAAGGCCAGATGCCCAAGTATAGCCGTCAGCAGGAACAGAATCGCCGCCGCCATCCGGTGAATGAATACAATCCCTACTCCGCCGCTCATCTCCGGAATCCATTGTCCGTTACACAGCGGCCAGCCGGAGCACCCGCCTTGGGAGCTGGTATGGCTTACGTAGGCCCCGATGTAGACCACGATATATGAATATACTGCAGTAACCCAGGTTAAGTTGCGGAAGGCTGGGCGGACTTTGGGACTTCCTGTGCTGAATTCCGCTCCTGGAGCGAATGTCCGTCTGGTCCCAAGCGCCAGCATCAGCGAACCGGCGAAGGCAATCAGCGAGAAGCCCATATGCAGGGCCATAACCGCAGCCGACTGCGATTTCACTACTGCAAGCGCTCCCATCCCGCCTTGAACGATGACGAAGATCAGGGTCAGCAGGGCATAGGCCAGCAGATCTCTGCGGTGCCTGGCATAACGCCAGAAGGCAACCATGGAAGCCAGGGACAGCAGGCCAGCCAGGCCGCTGAACAAGCGGTGGGTATATTCAATCAGAGAGCCGATGGTATAGGCCGGAATCAGCTTCCCGTGGCACAGCGGCCACTGATTTCCGCATTCCAGTCCCGAGCCGGTCTTAGTCACCACAACCCCGCCAAACAGCGCCATGAACATAATGAGACAGGTCAGATAGCTGAGCCATTTTAATTGAAGTGTCGTCAATAGTATCACCCGTATTGTATAGGAATGAGTATGAAACATATAAATGCTTAAATTATTAGAAAAAAAGCACCGCTTCTGCTCGGATAGGGCGAAAGCGGTGCTGCGTAATTACTTGTGAATGCTGAGATAAACGTCCAGCGCCGTATCAAGGAACTTCTCGATTTCCTCCCGGGACTTCCGGAGCTTGTTCACAAACCGGACCAGTTCCCGTCCATCGGTGTACGCGACAAAGCTTGGAATGCCCAGTATATTCTGTTCCTGGCTGACATCGCCTACGGCATCGACATCCACTTCGACCAGGGTAAGACGCTCTGCATATTTCTGTTCCACATCCGGCATGAACGGATCAATGAATTTGCAATCCACACACCAATCTGCCTTGAAGACTGCCACCGTCAGGCGCGGAGACTGAATTGCCACCTGGAACTGGGCAGGCGAGCTGATTTTGTCCATTTATTGACCATTCCCTTCTATCAGAAAGTTACACAAGAAGCTTGCTCTTTAAGTGAAGCAAAATGTACGGAATAAGTCAAACATCATTATTCACCGGCACGTACACGGGCTGGCTGCAACTTCATCAAAGGACCCAGCAGCTTGCGCAGCGGACGGGGATAACCGGCAATCTCCTGGCTGCTGAGTACACCCAGAATGATCAGGAGAACCAGATACACAATCACGACTGCCGCTCCAACCACCAGACAGGTAATCAGGAAGGCCAGACGGGCCGGCATCAGATCAGTCATCAACAGGCCTGCTTCATTCAGACCATAGCCGATGCCTGCCGAGGCCAGAACCGCAATGGAGAAGCCTCCCCAGCGTTTGCCGAGAATGGAGAAGGGTACGATTTTTTTGAGCATCCGCAGATTCAGCAGTGTAATGACAATGAAGCACAATGCCGTAGAGCCGATAATGCCGTAGATGCCGAACCACTGGCTGAACAGGAAATTGGAGCCAAACTTCACGAGGATACCAACAAGTACATAATACATCGATATCCGCGATTTGCCCATTCCAAGCAGGATCGAGTTCGTGGTCATCATCGTAATCTGGAAAATAGTGCCGAGCGTCAGCATGGCTACAATTCCGCTTCCATCGAGTGTCTTGAACAAGAGGCCATTCACAGAATAAGCAGCCACGACCAGGGAGAGCACAACCGGTGTGCCGGTCAGAATGGACACCCGCATGGCGAGTGTGACCTGACGCTGCAGGTGCTGTTCATCTTTGCGGGCGAAGGCGGCAGATATAATCGGAATCAGCGATGCACTTAGGGCGATCGACAAGACCGGAGGAATCCCGGCCACGCTCTGTGCCCGGCTGCCGAAGATCCCCAGTGTCCACGTAGCTTCCTTCAAGCCGATTTGTCCGCTAAGCAGCGGCACAATAAAGGTTGTATCAATGAAGTTCACTACAGGCACCGTAACGGAAGACAATACAATTGGTATGGATAGCTTGAAAATATCCTTGTAAATCTTCAGCAGAGGGATACGGGCCTCACTCGATTCATACAGTGCGACCTTCTCCTCGCTGCGGCGCAGCTTCATGGCATAATACAGCATCACGCCGAAGGCGCCGATACTGCCGAGCACACTCCCGAAGGATGCGCCTGCTGCCATCCAGGTGTTGCTGTAGCCCTGACGCAGCAGAATGAAGGCAAGCAGAATGGCCGTGGATACCCGGGCAATCTGCTCAACAATCTGTGAGATGCCGCCGGCCATCATATTGTTACGCCCTTGGAAATACCCGCGCATCATCGCGATCGCGGGGAATAGCAGCAGCGCCGGGGCAATCGCCCGTATGGCCAATGTACTCTCGGGAACCTTGCTGGATTCCGCATAATAAGGAGCAGCTATGTAGAGCGCCACACTCATAAGCACACCAACGACAGCCGCAAAAATCAGCGCCGCCCGGTACACTTGCTGTGCTTCCTGCGGGCGGTTCAGCGCATAGCGCTCGGACACCATTTTACTAAGTGTGCTGGGAATTCCCGCTGTCGCCAGCGGCAGTAGCAGCAGATACACGTTGTTGGCTTGTGTAAACGCAGCGTTACCGACTTCATTGAATAAATGCTCCAGCGGCACCCGCTGGGCAAGCCCGAGGACACGGGCCACCAGTGCGGCTGCCGCCAGAATAAGCGTGCCTTTGACAAAGGATTCTTTCTTGGTGGACAAGCTGTTTCGCCTTCTTCACAATAAATTTAGTAACGCCCGATCCAGATAAAGAAGAGGACGATCATAGCAATCTGCAGAATAATCTTGACGACTGTGCTGCTGAACAGCCCCAGCAGAGCGCCGAAGCTGACCTTAACCGCTTTACCGGCCTTCTCGCCGGCAATCAGCTCGCCGATGAAGGCACCTGCGAACGGGCCAATCAGCAGGCCAAATGCCGGAATCACAAACGGACCGGCAATCAGACCGATGGTGCTGCCGATCACGGAGGCGCGGGAGCCACCGAACTTCTTGACGCCCCAGGCCCCGACCACGTAGTCGGCAATGAACAGAACGACAACGATCAGGGTCTGGGCAATCCAGAACCAGGGACCGAAGGAGTCGAAGGAAAAGAACCAGCCATATACAAAGAAAGCCAGGTAAATCGCAAGCGCCCCCGGCAGAATCGGATATACCGCCCCCGCCAGCCCGATCGCGAATAAAGCATTGATCAGAATCCAGCCCAGAATTGTCAATTCCCTCAACTCCTTAATCTTAAGCTCGCTTCGATATGCGTCCGGCCGAGGTTCCGGCCTCTGTCAGGATGTACTTCTGGATCACTTCCGCGATCCCGTCTTCATTATTCGTAGCTACTACCGCATCCGCTTCCTGCTTGACAGCTTCCTGGGCGTTACCCATGGCCACTCCGAAGCCGGACTGCTGGATCGCTGCCAGGTCGTTGAGGCTGTCGCCTACGGCAACAACCTGGGACATATGAATGCCCAGCAGCTTGCATACTTCAAGGATGCCTGAAGCCTTATTGACGCCAAGCGGATTAATCTCCAGGTTGAACGGCGAGGAGTTGGTGATCTCCAGCCCGCCCAGCTCCTGCAGGCGCATCAGCAGCTTATGACGGATATCGTTATCCTCGGTGGAATAGCCGAATTTCAGCCATTCCCTGCTGTCAATCTCCCCGTCCCAGCTATCCCGGTTGTACACCTCATCTACGGAGTAGGCCCAGAACCAGATATCGAATTCTTCAGCGATCTTGTGCATCTCCCGGACCAGTTCAACATCCATCAGGGACCGGCGATACAGCTCATGAGGCGCACGCCAGACTTCACTTCCGTTGACCATAATCATCGGAGTGTTCAAGCCAAGCTGTTCAGCATACGGCATCGCACTGCGCGAGGAGCGTCCGGTAGACAGGCAGACATGTACGCCGGCTTCCATCGCTTTTTTGATCCATTCCACCGTAAGCGGGGTAATCTTCTGTTCGTCGTTCAGTAGGGTTCCATCCATATCCAATGCTAGCAGGCGGTATTTGGCAGTCATTTGCCACCCCTCCATTCTTGGTTGCTCTTTCGTTTGAAGGCAACCGTATATTTGGTATTACGCAGATCCATCTCCTACTCGATTATAATATCATCAGTTTGTTGCAGGAGTATTATCGGCACTGTCACCGGAAGCAGCGCCGTCATTTGAGTTCGCTGTTTTCAGGCTTTTCTTAGGCACACCGTCCAGTCCGTACTCCCAATCATAAGCATCGAAAATTTTACGCGCAACCGGAGCGGCACTGTTGGAGCCGAAGCCGCCTTCCGGAATGACCACAGCCACCGCTAACTTAGGATTATTACGCGGGGCGAAGGCAATAAATACCCCGTTATCGCGTAATTGTCCTTTTCCCAGCTGCTGTGAGGTCCCTGTCTTACGGGCAAAATCATAAGGGAAATCTGCGAATGCGGAGACCTTACTGTTCATGCCCTTTTTAATCTCTCTCCAATAGGACTTGTCAAAGGTCGTCACTTCATCCAGCACCTCGCGCTCAAACTTCTTGACCACCTTGCCCGATGAATCCGTAATCTTGCTGACAAGCTGCGGCTTAATCCGCACCCCTTCATTCGCAAGCGTCGAGGCATACTGGGCTAGCTGCAGCACCGTATAACGGCCCTGCTGTCCGAAGGAGGCATAGACCAGCGCGGCTTGCGCACTGCCCGCTGCCTTAGTATCTGTGTAGTTGATCTGTCCCAGGTATTCATTAGGCAGACCGCTCTGCGTAGATACGCCCAGGCCGAATTCTTTCATATACTTATCCCAGATATTAATGCCCTCACCCTTGTATTTCTCATAGAGCTTCTTGCCGATCATATCCACCATGAACACGTTAGAGGAATCTTCAATTGCCTTAGCCGGTCGCATGGGTCCGTATACGTGCCCGGAGGAATTGCGGACAGAGGATTTATCATCCTTACCGAAATAGGCAATGCCTCTATCTGTGTACGTATAGGAAGTGCTGAAGAAGCCTTCATTCAGACCAATCAGCACCGTCAGAGGCTTAATGGTGGAACCGAGCAGTACAGTGGAGCCGAATCCATGACCGGACAGGCCGGAAGAATACGGGGTGATTGTCCCGTTCTGGTAATTGCCCATGATCTTGTTCCATGTATCTGAATCCAGCTTCTCCGCTGTCCAGACATTGGTATCGTAATCCGGCATACTGGCCATGGCCACGATATTGCCGGTATCGACCTCCATCGCCACGGCGTAGCCTGTCTTGGCGTCAGGATGAGTCTTACCCTGTACAGAGTTGCGGTGCAGCCAATTAATCTGTTCGGTGATGGCCTGCTCCGTCTTAAGCTGAACATTCTTGTCAATCGTCATCCAGATATCATTACCCTTGACAGGCGGCACTACCTCTTCCACCTTCTCGGCCATGTTCTGCGGATTCACCGAGATGACCTGATAGCCGTTCTTGCCGCGCAGCTCCCGCTGGTATTGCAGCTCCAGACCGTCGAAGCCGACGAATTCATCGTCTTTATAATTCAGGCCGGGATCTGCACCGATCTTCTTCATCGCGCTCTGAATATTCTTGTAGATGTTGAGCGTGTTGGAGGATTTGAAGGGCTTGATATAGCCGACCGTCTGCACGGCAACGGTATCCTTGTCGTAATGACGCACGCCTTCTTCTACGATCTCCAGACCGGGGAACTCGCTTTTGTGCTCCATGAAATAGGCGATTTCCTTGGTGGTCAGACCGGATTTGATCTTGCGGGCCATATAGCCCGAATATTTCTTGAAATATAAATCCAGAGAATTAATCACTTCATTAACGGTCAGCTTCTCGCCGTTCGGGTCGCCATATTCGTTAAATTTCGCAACCAGATTATTCGCCAGCGCATACGCATTGGCTCTTGCCTCCGGCTTCAGCGAGCTGATCCCCGTCTCCTTATCCAATGCCTTGGCTGTATATTCCTTCGTAAGCGTAACATACAGCGTTTGAACGGAGGTAGAGTAGGCAATTTGCTCGCCTGCAGCTGCGCGGATGCCTCCGCGGATGGAGGCGAGCGGGACACTTTTGGTATCCCGGCTGGTCTCTACCTCGGTCAGCGTCGGCCCTTCCACAAATTGAATAACTGCGAGACGAATAATAATGACACAAAAAATAACAAACGTGCTGAAGAAAAACACGTTAAGCCGCAGGCCAAGCGAGCTCTTGCTGTCCTTCTCTTCCGGGGGGGAGGCCTGCTTTCGGAAAACACCCACAGTTTTTCACTCCTCTACATCAAAATAAACCGTTTAATCCACCCTTGACTCTGGCACATTCTTCTTAGGGACTCCATCCAGTCCATACTCCTGGTCATAGGCTTCAAAAATCCGGCGGGCTACCGGTGCGGCACTGTTCGCTCCAAAGCCGCCTTCCGGAATAATCACGGCCACCGCAAGCTTAGGATGCTCACGCGGAGCATAAGCAATGAATACCCCGTTGTCTCGGGTGGCCCCGAAGGCTTCCATCTCAGAGGTTCCTGTCTTGCGGGCGAAGTCATACGGGAATCCGTCAAACGCCTTAACCTTAGTATTCATCCCGCGCTTGATCTCCTTCCAGTAAGAAGGGTGAAACGAGATGCTGTCCAGGACTTCCCGTCCAAATTGCTTAACCGTCTTCCCATCGGGATCTGTAATCTTACTGACGAGCTGGGGCTTAATCCGCACACCTTCATTCGCAAGTGTTGCCGTATACTGGGCAAGCTGCAGTGCGGTGTATTTCCCCTTCTGGCCGAAGGAGGCAAGTACCAGCGCTGATTGGGCAGAGCCTGCCTTCTTCGGATCAAGATAATCGGCAACTCCGGCACTTTCACCCGGAAGCCCGCTTTGCGTAGACACCCCAAGGCCGAATGCCTTCATATATTTGTCCCATATGGCAATGCCTTCTCCCGGATACTTCTTGTACAGGGCATTACCGACCCACTCTACCATAAAAGCATTCGAGGATTCCTGAATCGCCTTCGCTGGACTAAGCGGGCCCAGGACATGGCCAGAGGAATTCCTGACCGAGGAGCTGTTATTCTTACCGAAATAACCAATTCCTTTATCCATGTAAGTATCACCGGTAGTGAATAAGCCTTCTTCCAGACCGATCAGGACGCTTAACGGCTTAATCGTGGAACCCAGGAAGATCAATGACTTCAGTCCGTTGCCGGAGATACCGGAGGAAATATCGGTAATCGTCCCGTTCTGATAATAGTCCTCAATTTTGGCCCACTCTTCTGGCGGTAGCCTCTCGGCATTCCAGACATTCGTATCATAGTCCGGCATATTCGCCATTGCCACTACATTGCCTGTATCGACTTCCATCGCAACGGCATAGCCGGTGAGCGCATCCTTATGAAGCTTCCCCTGTACAGGGTTGCGGTGCAGCCAGTTGAGCTGATCCATAATCGCCTGTTCTGTGCTCATCTGCACCTGCTTGTTAATCGTCATCCAGATATCGTTGCCCTTGACGGGCGGGACCAACGCGATAACCTCTTCGGCCATATTCTGGGCATTGACTGAGATCGTCTGATACCCGTTCTTCCCTCTAAGCTCGCGCTGGTATTGCTGTTCAAGACCATAGATGCCGACGAACTCATCTTCCCTGTAACTAAGTCCCGGGTCCGCACCCGTTTGTTTCATGGCGCTGCGGATATTTTTGTATAAATTATATCCTGTTTCTGTAGAACGGAATTGCTTCATATAACCAACCGTTTGGACAGCCACCGTGTCCTTGTCATAATGGCGGATACTCTCCTCCACCACTGACACCCCGGGATAACGCTGCCTGTTCTCCATCAGATGGGCGACTTCCTTCATCGTAAGACCGGCCTTGATCTTGCGCGGTACATACCCCAGTGACTTCTTGTAATCAAGGTCCAGCAGTTGCAGGATATCCTCCTTGAGCAGCTTCTTCGCAGAGGGATCCCCATACTGTTCAAAAACGGATGACAGCCCCGCCACCAGCGCTTTCGTATTCTCCTTGGCTTCAGCGGTGGGTTCATATAAGCCGGTGTTCTTATTCTTGACCTTCGCGGTGTATTCTTGGGTTAACGTAACGAATAGCGACTGAATCGGTGTGGAATGGGCGATGTCTTCCCCGCCCGCCGCGTGAATAGTCCCCCGGATCGCTGCAAGCGGAACATCCTTGGTCTCCCGGCTGGCCTCCACCTCGCTAAGCTCGGGACTCTCTACAAACTGCAGTCCCGCAAGCCGGATCATAATGATCACAAAAATAAAAAAAGTGCCGAAGAAAAACAGATTTATGCGTAAGCTCAGGTAGTTGCGGGTCTCTCCATCACCCGGGCCGGAGCCCGGCTTACCGAACCATCTCACAGCAAGTCCTCTCCTTGTATGGTTTGCAGTACTGCTTATCCGTCAGATCACGGGCAAGAGCTAACGGTACCGTCCTTTGAAAGGACGACACAGCAGTTTCCACTTGCCCGCTGTTATTGTACCATAGATACAAGAGCGTCCGCTTCCTTCTCAGAGGATGTTCTCCTTGATATGCGTGGAGTCGAAATCCCCCGGATTGAACCAGTTACCGCTGCTGGCCCAGGTGGAATCGAGCGGAATCCAGGCTGCGCTGCTGCTGATATAGACCTCATTCCAGGCATGCGGGCCATAACCGCCTTGACCGTCATAGCCCTTGCCGGTGACGACACGCACCTGAAGACCTTGCGAGCGGGCCATCATGGCATAGAGCCGCGCGTAATCAATGCATACCCCAAGCCGCGTATCCATCGTATCCTGCGGGGTCTGCTCGTGCCAGATCCGTCTCTCTTCATAATTCTTCGCCTTGTTATAGTCGTAGGCAATACGCGAGCCTACCCAGTCATAGAGCAGCCTGGCCTTCTCTTCATCGCCGCTTGCTTGTCCGGCAATCTCTGCGGCTGCACCGGCAATATCCGCCGAAATATCATGGTCAATCACCTCATATTTACGACGGAGAATGTCACTCATCTCGGCGGCTACCGCCTTGGTCAGTACCGGAAGCTTGCCTCTGACCTGTTCACCGGCCAGCGGCTCAAATACCGCTTCCGCACTCTGGCTGTAGACCGGTGATGATTGCACATAGCGGCTGAAGCCGCTGTCCGGGTTCAGAGCGACACTGATGAACAGGACAAAGACCAGCACCATGGCCCGGGTAAGCCCTGCGGCGGTGCCAAGCACTGCCCCGACCAGCCGGCTGGCGCCTGTGATCCGCCCCGAACCCCTCCCGGACTGGCGCGGCAGGCGAAACGGCAGCAGCAGGAACAGCAGACCCAGCAGCAGACGAATCAAGGTATAGCACAGCAAGAGCAGCAACAGAAACCGCACTACCGGTGAATTCGCCAGTACAGAGGCACCGGTATAATATAGCTGCTGCCATTGGCTTAGCTTGTCCTCCGGCGGAGTAATGCCGGAAGCCCAGTTCCCGGCAGCAGGCGAGAGGTATACGGCTGCGGGAATCGCCATCACCAGCGAAGCTGCCGCAAGCACTCCTGATCCGAGCATGCCGAACAACCCTCCGGCTGCTCTGCGGAAGCCCCGGCCCCAGCCCTGCAGTGCAGAGAAGAGGACGATCAGCAGCAGAACAATGGAGATGATATTGGCTTCACGAAGACTTTCTATCCAGGTATTCAATGAATCACTCCTCCTTCTGCTGCTGCAGGTAACCCTGAGCCCGCTGCACTATTACTTGCCCGCCTGCTTCCGGGCTTCGTCGATGAAGGTCTTGGTTGTATCCGTAACGCTCCACTTCCCGAGGCTGACTCCGCGGAAGACCACTTCCACCTTGTCCTCTGCAGCGGAGCCCTTCACCTCCAGATTAGGAGTAGTGATGGTGAAGGTGCCGTCACCGCCAGAGGTATAGACCGCCTCCTGCGCTTCTTTGAGCATAACCTCCTGCGCCTCATTCTTCAGCGTGCTGACTGTCCCGTCCGCCACTTTGTTAACGGCATTACCGATCTGATCCATGGTCACCCCGCTATAAATGAATAACCCCACCACAATAACGACGACGATAGCCCATTTCAGCATAGTCTTAACGATGTTAACGACTGCGAACAGCAGGACAAGCGCAATAACAATAACAAGCCAATTCTCTCTGATAAACTGTGACCACACTTCCGGATTCATCAATTTCACAACACCCCAATCGCAAATTTCGCCACTCCGGGACGCTGTCCCGTCAGACATTTCATTAATATTAATTATTATACATGAATGACCCTTATAATTCATGGTTGCCGGAATGCAGAACTGCATACAGGGGCTTGCCAAGAAAATGGTATAAGCCCCCGCTGCCGCACGTAAAGTACAAGTAGGCTGTTCCCTCTGCTGGAATCCGTTCCGTCATCAGCGGCTGGCCGCTAATCTGGAGGTGTTATCCGTGAAAACTGCAATGTGGCTGTACCTCTTCATGTTCCTGGCGTTCTTCGATTTACATGCCCAGTACCCTATCCTGACACCCTTTGCCATGTCCCTGGGAGCGGGCCCGGCCTTCATCGGCTGGATGATGGGGATGTATTCCCTGACCCACCTCCCGGGCAATCTGCTGGCCGGTGTACTTGTAGACCGCAACGGCAGCCGCCGCTATATCGTATTCGCCCTTACTGTAGCAGGTCTGATCCTGCTTCTGCAGGCGCATGCCCAGCTGCCCTGGCATCTACTCCTGCTGCGGGCAGCGAGCGGGTTCGCTCTGGCGTTCCTCTCCCCTGCCTGTATGACCCTCTTGGCCTCGCTCTCGTCTGACCCTGCGACCCAGGGTAAATACATGTCAGGCAACGGAATTATTCACACGCTAGCTTCGGTTGTCTCCCCTGCCGCCGGAGCCTTCATCGTCGCCAAAGCCGGTTACTCCGGCACGTTCAGTA
Organism: Paenibacillus silagei; assembly: GCF_017874735.1. Lineage (GTDB taxonomy): Bacteria > Bacillota > Bacilli > Paenibacillales > Paenibacillaceae > Paenibacillus_AQ > Paenibacillus_AQ silagei. The sequence continues at coordinate 34,661 of NZ_JAGGLV010000013.1, read as the reverse complement.
CATTGGGGTGGCTCCTGATCTTCACCGGTGTGATGGCCTTCTTCAGTGTGCCGAAGCATAATCCGGCCCTGGCCCTGCCGGGGCCAGTACTCCCGGTGAAGGAGAATCTGCCGTCTGGGGCGGCCGCTACCGGCCAGCCTGCTGTCTCCAGGCGTTACTATCTGCTGCCCTTCTTCGTATCCTGCTCCCAGGGCGTACTGTTCTTCGAGCTTCCGCTGTCACAAGGACAAGACGGAATGGTCTCTACCGGAATTCTGCTCTCCCTGCTCAGCCTTGGAGCGCTGGCGACCCTCTGCCTGTTCTTCCTGAACCGCCTCTCGCCGGGCATCCGGATTGCCGCTGCCTTATTGGGGATGGCTCTCTGCTTCTTCACCCTGGCTGCCTTCCGCAGCATCCCGGCCGGAGTGGTTCTCTTCCTGCTCGGCTCTGCCAAAGGCGTGTTGTTCCCGGCTATGGCCTCCCTCTTCATCAGCCTGGGCGGCGCAGGACGGCTGGGCCGGACCTTCTCACTGCAATCCATCGCCATGTCCCTCGGGGCCTTCGCCGGACCCGTCGCTGCCGGGCAGCTAAGGGAGTACGTGTCCCCGTACTTCATCGCCTTCGTGCTGCTGATGACAGCCCTTATGCTGCTGCCTCCGGGCAGATCCGGCCGTCTCTCTTCCTACGCTCCCGGCTGGAACAGCCCGGCCGCCTGAATGCGACATTTCCCGGGGAATGAATACATATTGTTCCGCCAAGCTGTTAAAAATAGCGCAGCTTAGGTACAATATCGTCATAACAACTAAGATCCGGGGGCTGATTGCATATGTCCATCACCATTATTGTCGAAGGCAAGAACGACCGCAGCAGACTGAGGCGGCTGCTTGAACCAGAGGTCGACATTCTGTGCACCTTCGGTACGCTGAATACCCTGAAGCTGGAATCCCTGCGGAATACCATCCGGGACGGGGAAGTCTACCTGTACATGGACAATGACAGCTCAGGCAAAAAAATCCGTGCAGTCCTGCGTGATGCCTTTCCCGATGCCATTCATATGTATACCCGCAAGGGTTATGCCGGCGTGGAAGGGACTCCGGATGAATATAACATCACCCAGCTGGAGAAGGCCGGACTTGAAGATTTCATTATTTACCCCCAGCCGTATCCGCAGGGTATAGAAGGATAATTCATCGCATGAAGCATATACATTCTTAACCTTTCACCACAAAACGAGGGTGTCCTGTGCAGCAGCTCCACTGCTCCACGGACACCCTCGTTTATTGCGTTCCTGTGCTATTCACGGGCCAGCTTCTTAACCGTTCTGGCCAGGAACTCCGGCGTTACATTCTCCGTATCCCCGGCATCGTACAATCCCCGGAGCCGGTTGTTCTTGTCCACCAGGCCAATAAGGTTCGCGTGGGCGAAATCATCCTTGCTCGTGCCATAGATCAGCACCTTGAAGGACTCCGCTGCCAGCTTGCGTACCTGCTCCTGATCCCCCCGCAGGAAGTACCAGCCGTTATAATCGGCATGGAACTTGTCGGCGAAGGCCTTGATCGCTTCCCTTGTATCATTCTTCGGATCGAAAGATATCGAGACGAATTCAACGTCTTTGCCGAAGCTGCCGTCTTTAACCAATATATCCTGAGTCTCTGACAGCATATAGGTGGTAATCGGACATACATCGGGACAGACCGTGAAGAAGAAATAGACCAGCCTTGCTGTGCCTGCCGTATCCGCCAGACTGATCTGCTTCCCGTCCACATTCTCCAGAGAGAAGTCCTGTACCTGACCGATGACAGGCAGCTTCTTCTCACCGAACCCAAAGGACTGGACTGCCAGATAGCCAGCCATAATTATTGCAATCAGCAGCAGCAGCCAGGTCCACTTGTAGCGCTTCAAGGTCTGCACAGGACGCCCTCCCCCTCTATCCTAAGAATACTTACACGTGAATGGTATTCAGCACCAGGGCAATCAGACTTAACGTCAGATAATTAATGGAGAAGAGGAAGCTTTTCTTCGCCCATACCTCATCATCCTTTGCCTTGAATCCGATTAGAGTTAAGTAGAGCCATGCCACCGACAGTCCCAGTGATACAATCAGATAATATATACCTGCATAATCATAGGCGTACATCAGCACAGGCACCGGTAGCAGCAATGCCACATAAGGAATCATCTGGAATTTGGTGCGGCGCGTCCCCTTCACAACCGGAAGGAGCGGAAATCCTGCTGCTCTGTATTCCTCCTTGCGGCGGATGCCAAGGGCCCAGAAATGGGGCGGCTGCCACAAAAAGAGCATTGCGAACAGCAGCCAGGCGCCGAGATCCACTGTTCCTGTAACAGCCACATAGCCGATGACAGGAGGCATGGCTCCCGAGATCGCACCTACCGAGGTGCTCCAGGTGGAGGTTCTTTTGAGCCAAAGGGTGTACACTACAACATATACGAACATGCCGACTATGCCGAATAATCCGGCTAGTACGCCGCAGAAGGCGAACAGCACGCCCAGCCCGGCAATGCCGAGCCCAATGCCATAGATAAGTACCGTTGTCGGCTTCAGCCTTCCTGTAGGCAGCCCGCGTTCCCGGGTCCGTTCCATCTTCATATCCAAATCGCGGTCAAAATAATTATTGAAGACACAGGCTGAAGCCATGACCAGCATGGTGCCGAGCAAAGTCAAAATCAGACGGCCATACTGTACATCCCAGCCTGATGCCACCCAGTAGCCTGCGAATGCCGCAATCAGATTGGAGCGGATAATGCCGGGCTTCGTAACGGTAATAAAGTCGCGCCAGCTTGCACCTTCCGGTGGAGACTTGGCAGACATTGATGCGGAATCAGAAGAAGCTTGATATCTCAATTGATTGTCCACGTATCGGGTTCCTCCTTCTAGGGAACTTCTTACACTCCGCTATTAACTTTATCATAGCAAACTGGGAAAGACTTTGACAATCATTGACCAAGATGTTCATTAATTCGACAATTACGTGACGATATTTATTTTCCCGTCCTTAAATAACTTAGCTCAATAATGGGTAGTTATTAATAGAGAACTTCCGTACAAAGGAGATCTGACTAATGGATACTGCCACACATTTTGTTATGGGACTTGGACTTGCAGGTCTGTCCTTCGTCGATCCGCTCGTCGCTTCGAATGGAACGCTTGCCGGAGCGGTGATGGTAGCTACTGTACTGGCTTCTCAGGCACCGGATGCCGATACCGCCCTGCGTTTGAAGGATAACGCGGTATACATCCGCAATCACAGGGGGATCACCCATTCCCTGCCTTTCTTACTGCTGTGGCCGGCATTGATCACCGTGGTCATCGGGCCGTTGTTCGGCTTCACGGACCTGAGCACCTTAAGCCATATCGCACTCTGGAGCTTCATCGGCGTTGCCGTCCATGTATTCTCCGATCTGTTCAACACCTACGGGACTCAGGCCGCACGCCCGTTCACCGAGAAATGGATCGCCTGGAACATCATCCATATCTTCGATCCGTTTATCTTCGGCAGCCATGCAGCGGCGATTATTCTCTGGATCAGCGGACTGGTGCCGCCCGCTCCCCTGTTCATCACCTTGTATGTCTGCATCGTCTTGTACTACATCTGGCGGACCCTCGTTCATGCCCGCATTACCCGTAACATCAAGAACAAGGATGTTCACCATAATGCAGGCGACCGTTACTATGTGATCCCAACCATTTCGCCAACGCGGTGGAATCTGGTCAAAGCTAAGCCGGACGGAAGCTACAATGTCGGGCTGCTGAACAGCGGACGGCTGGAATGGTTCAAGCATGCGGTGTGCTCCACTCACCCCGCTGTCGAGCGTTCCAAATCCCATCCGGATATTCAGGCCTTCCTGTACTTCACCTCGTACGCTGTCGCGGAGGTGGAGGAGCTGCCCTCTGGTTATATTGTACGCTGGGGAGATGTCCGTTATTTACACCGTAAGCAATTCCCGTTCGTGGCTGTGCTGGTCATGGACCATGAGTATAAACCGCTGAATACTTATGTCGGCTGGCTGAGCAGCGAGAAGCTGGATGAGCGCTTCGCCGTTGATCCGGGAACCGTCAAGCTGTAGTATGATTTGCAAACGATGATCACCATGGAGAGGGTTGCCCCGGAAGCCAGGAAGGAATTGGCTGCCCAGGGCAACCCTCTTGACGTCCGGGACCGCATAAGGCACAATCAACAACAAAGCGGTTACAGGTCAAAGCCTATACGCTCACTTTACGTGAAATCCCGGCATGCTGCGAGGCACACCGGGATTCACTTGTACATTATTTGAAGCAGAAAGGAAGGCTGGAACATATGGGTAAAGGTCTGTCACTGTGGTTCGCCTGCTCTTCAATTCTACTCCTCACAGCAGCTTCCATCTCGATCAGCTATAACATTTGGCTGGCGCTGCTGCTCGGTGCGCTGTGCGTGCTTAACATCGGCTGGGGCTTCATCGTCAAGGCCAGGCTGAGACGCAAGGCAGAGAGCAACCAGCCTACCCCTTAACTTAACGGGTAGGCAGGAAGCCCATCCGTTCCTTCACGCCCTCCAGGGTACGGGCGGCACTTATACGTGCACTTTCGGCACCCTGAGCCAGAATATCGCTGAGCATCCCTGAGCTGCGGATGTCCTGATATCTTTGCTGGATTGGCTCCAGCAGCGCTACGACCACTTCAGCCAGCTCTTTTTTGAAGCCGCCGTACATTTGGCCTTCATATTTGTCGGCAATCTGCTGCAGGCTCATTCCCGAGCACTCGGCATAGATGCTCATCAGATTGCTGATCTCCGGCTTAGCCGCCGGGTCGAAAATAACCTCACGGCCGGAATCCGTTGTGGCCCGGCTAATCTTTTTGCGGATTACATCAGGCGGGTCCAGGAGTCCGATTCTGCTGCCGGGGTTGGGATCGCTTTTGCTCATCTTCTTGGTGCCGTCATCCAGGGACATGATCCGCGCCCCGACCTCCGGAATGTAAGGCTCAGGGACGGTGAAGAAGTCACCGAACCGGTGATTGAAGCGTCCCGCCAGGTCACGTGTCAGCTCCAGATGCTGCTTCTGGTCTTCGCCTACCGGTACCAGATCCGCATTGTAGACCAGAATGTCGGCGGCCATCAGCGACGGATAGACGAACAGACCTGCGCCTACGGATTCTTTGCCGGCCGACTTATCCTTGAACTGTGTCATCCGTTCCAGCTCACCCATGGCAGTGAGCGTAGTCAGAATCCAGCCCAGCTCGGCATGCTGCGGCACATGGGACTGCATGTAGACATGCGCGATCGATGGATCAATGCCTGCTGCCAGATACAGCGCGGCTACAGATTCCGAATTCTCGCGCAGGGCTGCGGGGTCCTGGGCTACCGTAATGGCATGCAGATCGACCACCATGAAGTAACATTCGTATTCCTTTTGAAGCTTGACGAAATTCTTGATTGCCCCGATATAATTACCGAGTGTGAGTGAACCGCTGGGCTGTATGCCCGACAATACTTTTTTAGCCATCCTCTTATCCTCCATCATCATTATAATTGTCCGCTGGTGCAAGGAACGCAAAAAGGCCCCACATCCGCAAGGGACGTGAGACCGTGGTACCACCCTTATTCGCTGCCTGGAGTCCCCGGAGGGATCTATGCAAACAGCCTTGGCTTCCGTTAACGGGGAAGAGACGGCCGGTCTACTTAGGGCTTCTGCAGCCTGTTCGAGCGCGGCGCTCAAGGGTCCATTCAGTCAGAGGTGCACCACCGGTTCACATCAGCCACCGGCTTTCTGGAGGTACAGTCCATGCTTACTTGTCCCTGTCATCGCATTACTTGTGTTAATTGATGCCTCCATCATAGATCGGCCCGGAGAAGTTGTCAAATCCCTAACCTCCGCCGGATAAATCTGGTATGATAAAGGTATTCGTGTGTATGTAATCCGATTACAGCTTATCAAAGGAGCATATCTCTTATGAAACAGGTGACCAAAGGGCAATGGAACGGTTATGATACGTATATTTTGCATAGCCGGGAACTGGAAGTCACGCTTCTGCCCAGGCTGGGTAATAACGTAATTTCATTATGGGACCGCACCATGGAGCGGCAGATCCTCCGTCAGCCTGAAGAAAGCGACTTGGCATCATATATGCAGAAGCCTTATCACTTCGGCCTTCCGCTTCTTGTGCCGCCTGGCCGCATACGCGGCGGAAGCTTCCTGTTCGACGGCACAAGCTACCAGTTCGACCGGAATGCGGGAGAACATCATATTCACGGGCTGCACCGCGCTCAGGCTTGGTGTGTCAGTGATATTGAGGAGGACGAGTTCGGCTGCGCGGTCACCACTGAGTTCATAACCACAGATGATCCGGAGTGGATCAGACAATTCCCTGAGCCGCTGAAGCTTGAAATGACCTTCCGGCTTCAGGATGACCGGCTGCAGCAGACGCTCAAGGTCACTCATCTCGGCAGCAAGCGTGTTCCTTTTGGCGCAGGGTACCATACCTGGTTCATGCTTGACGGAACGCCGTCCCGCTGGAATGTTACCCTTCCTGCCGGAGCCGTCTGCGAGCTGAGTGAGGATCTCCTGCCTACCGGACAGCTATTGCCGCTCGGAGAGCTTACGAGCCTGCACACCCGGCTGAATCTTCAAGGTGCGGACCTGGATACCGTCCTGCGTATAGCAGAGGGCCAGCCTGCCGAGGCCATGCTGATGCGCGATGATGGATACGGGCTGCGTTACTCAGCCGATACTGACTTCTTCCGCCACTGGATTCTCTATACCAAAGGCGAGGCCGACCAGTTCCTGTGCATTGAACCGCTCACCTGGCTCCCGGATGCGCCTAATCTCCAGCAGGACGCCTCCGCTACCGGGCTGATCACGCTTGAACCCGGACAGACGCTGGTGCTGGGGGGCACCCTGCAGATGATCTACCCGGAACAATAAATTTCATAATAATTACCATCCTATAAAACTTCAACATCCGTGCATGAATTCTCCCTCCCGCGCTCATACTATCTTCACAACGGGCGAAGGAGGTGAGCACACATGGGTCAAGCAGGTCAACAAAGTCGTGGTAGCCGTTCTAACAACCTGGTCGTTCCTCAAGCGAATGCAGCGCTGCAGCAGTTGAAATATGAAGCAGCACAAGAGCTTGGAGTAACTATCCCGGCTGACGGTTATTATGGGAACTATACTTCCCGCGAAACAGGTTCTTTGGGAGGATATATCACCAAACGTCTGGTGCAACTGGCAGAGCAACAACTGTCCGGTCGTTCGTAATCGCTACCTTATCTTTACAAACCGTCTAAGCCGTGAGGCATAGACCGAGCAGCTTCACAGCCCTCCCGCGCTTCTCGTCGAAGCGCAGGGGGGCTTTTCTATATGTATATAGAATCAGCCGAAGGATTGATCCGAGACATCGCCGTGGCTGCTGCGCGGATAGCGGATCATCAGATTCGCCATATTGTAATTGGACTCCAGCGTGGCATCCACCACCACCATCCCCTGGCGTACAGCAAATTCATAGCTGATCTCTCCATGTGTCCACCGTTTCTTATATTTCAGGCTCTCCAGCGCCATGACGCGGAATGAGGATTGCTGGCCTGAAGTCAGCCCCTCCTGCCCGGCTGCGAAGCTTCCGCTGCGTCCGGCGAGCGGATTGTGGCGGACCCCGAACTTGCCGATGATATTATTCCTGATCTGTACAAATACGGTCCCTGAATTCAGTCCTGACAATTCCTCCTGCAGCTCATGAAATACCAGATCCATCTGTCTTGCAAGCGATAATTGTTCCGTCCTCACATGCATTTCCTCCTAAAAGTCTTGTGGGTGATGCAGCCTCATGGCTCTGCCTCACACAACACTTGCTTCGTAAGCAGTTGTTTGAATTTTGTGGGTCTAGCAGCGCTTATATAAGGCTTTAGGCTCATTATAGGGTACTAATTAAACACGCACAACATTATTCAACATAATTGGGTTATAATCCCTATAAATGCGCAAATTATTTAGTATTAATAGCAATATACAAACTTTTGTCGCCATTTATCGACAAATAAACAGCATAAAAAGACCCCTTAACCGGGGTCTTTGCACATTCACACCATATTCAACCGCCATCATTTTACTGTAAAAAAGCAATTCGTCTCATTTTCGACAAATTCTTAGCCGCGTTGTTCCGTCATTTCCAGGAATTCATTAATATCGGCAACGATTAAATCTGCAGCCCCCTGCCAGAAATCCGGCTTGGACAGATCAACGCCCAGATGCTTCGACACCAGATCCTCCAGCGTCATCACTCCGGTATCCTGCAGCAGGCTGTCATATTTACCGGCAAAGGAAGCCCCTTCCTCAAGCGCGAGCCGGTATAGACCGGTGCTGAACATATACCCTACCGTATACGGGAAGTTGTAGAACGGCACATCTGTGATATAGAAATGAAGCTTGGACGCCCAGAAATGAGGATGATATTCGGAAAGAACCCCGCAGAAGGCTTCCTTCTGAGCTTCCTCCATCAGCGCAGATAATTCCTCACTGCTTACCAGACCTGCCTTGCGCTTCTCATAGAAGCGGGTCTCGAACAGGAAGCGGGCATGGATATTCATGAAGAACGCCACACTGTTCTGGATCTTCGCTTCAAGAAGCGCCAGCTTCTCCTCACTGTCCGTCGCAGATTTCACCTGCGCATCCGACACAATGACCTCCGCGAAGGTGGAAGCCGTCTCCGCCACGTTCATCGCATAGTTCTGGTTGAACAGCGGCTGGTCCTCCAGCAGGAAGGAATGATAGGCATGGCCCAGCTCATGTGCAAGTGTGGATACATTGGACGGCGTACCGCTGTAGGTCATGAAGATGCGGGATTCCTTGCTCTCCGGGAAGGAGACGCAGAAGCCCCCCGGACGCTTCGCGGCCCGGTCTTCGACCTCGATCCAATCCTTGTCGAAGGCGCGTTCGGCGAAATCCGCCAGCTTCGGACTGAATTTGCGGAACTGGGTCACGATGTCGGCGGCTGCCTGTTCATAGGGAATTTTGCCGGAGGACTTGCCGACTGGCGCATCCACATCGACCCAGGCGAGTGACTCCAGACCCAGAATCTCCGCCTTGCGCTTCAGATAAGATACCAGGGCAGGCTTACTCTTCGTGATTACATCCCACATGACATCCAGGGTCTCACGGGACATACGGTTGATGCCCAGCGGCTCCTTCAGCACATCCTCCCAGCCGCGGCCCTTGTACAGCTTCAGGCGGAAGCCTGCCAGATGATTCAAGGTATCTGCACAATAGTCGGCCGCCCCGCCCCAGGCTTCTTCCCATTTGCGGAACATCGTACTGCGGACCTCAGGATTCTCATCCGCCAGCTTGTTGAAGGCTTGCCCGGCAGAGAGCAGCTTCTCTTCCCCGTCTTCTTCACAAGGAATCTGGATCTGTCCGACAATCGTCTCATAATGCTCGCTCCAGCCATGATAGCCGTCAACTGCAAGCTCAAGTGCCAGGCTCTCCAGCTCCGGGCTCATCTTCTCACGGGCCAGATTCCGGCTCTCACTGAGCACGAAATTCAGCGGGGCAATCTCCGGCCGGGCCATCCACTCGGCCCATACCGCGTCAGAGGTCTGCCGGAGCACGTTATCGAAGGCAGAGCTGATGCCCTCATAACCGGCGCGCAGCCCCGTTACCTTGGAGGACAGTCTCACCGCCCCTTTGTCGAGCTGATTCTGCGCACCCAGACAACCGGCGAATTCCGAGGCCTGTGTAAGGCGTCCGGCACAGCTCTGCAGCAGCTCAATGACCTGGTCCAGCCCCTTCGTTGAAGCCGCGTCAGCCGGTGCGGCAGCGGCAGCCACCTGTGCGCGCAGGCGCTCAATATCGGATTCGAGCTGGCTCAGGAAGCTCTCAAACTGCGGGGAGGCCGAGCCTCCCGGAAAAATCGATTCCAGCTCCCATGTCAGTGATAACGGTTGTTTCATATATACTCACCATTCCTTCGTTATAGAGTAGTTTTCTTTGTATTTGCGGTACAGCCATGGTAAAGTGAATCATGATACTCCACTAATTGTAAGGAGGGCATCCTGATGAAGCCACTGCAAATATCGCCGGAGACGGCCATTACCTTATCGAAACAACTCGGCGTTCCGCTGGAACACCTGATGCATATGCCCCAACATATCCTGCTGCAAAAGATCGCTGAATTATCCAAGAAAGCTGCTAGCGAGACCCCCGAAGGCAGCGTGCCTGCTCCCTCTGACGAGAAGGACAAGCAATGATCCCCTTCAGCCATACCTGGCCTTATGACATTATTCTTGGCGACATGTACGTGCAGTACTGCCCCTTCTGCGACCATGAGAATGTTCTTCTGCCGATGAAGCCGCGGGAGCTGCAGCACGTGCGTGACGGCAAAAAAAAGCTGCTGGTCTTTCCCTGCTGCAGTGCAAGTCCCACCGTCATTGATAATGACAATGACTACCTGTTGTTTGACCGGGCGGTCCGCTAAACGCGGTTGTCCGGCAGTTCGCCCCGCTTAAGCGGGCAGAGGCGTAGAAGAGGCATCCCTTCTACGCCTTTTTGCGTTGCGGTATACCGGATAGACACTCTAACACCCTCACTCCGCCTTCTATGTACCTGCGGGAAGCCCGTCCGGATCAACGTCCAGCCCGCGCATCTGCTCACGCAGAATAGCCCATTGCTCGCGCGAAGCCCGGATCATGGCCGCGTCCGTAATCCGCTGGTCATTAATGACCCTTGAGAACCACCGCACAGCAGCGGCGAACTCCCCGATCCGGCGGTTCAACTCACCAATCAGATACATCAGCCGCGCATCATTACCACCGGATGAATCATTCTCGAACACTTTCACATACTCATCCAGCGAATAGGCCAGGAAACGCTGCTCCTGCACCGAATCCCCTTGATAACGGTACAGCCAGGCAATATGGTGAAGCAGGCTGGCTATAATACGTTCCTTGTCCTTAATGCTCTGCGCGCAGATCAGCGCCAGCTTGTACGTCTCCAGCGCCTCCTCCCAGCTACGCTTCTCTCCGAAGTCGCGGGCTTGCCACCGTCTTCCTACTTGTGCATCGAAGGACTTGCGCTGCCAGTCAGCCAGCTTGTCTGCAGAATTCTCCGTGGAGGCAAAGCCGCACTTTGGACAGACCCGAACCACATAATAATCGGGATTCTCCGCCTTGTAATAGGAGCAGAAGTCCGCATCGCGGCGGATGGCCTTCTTAAGGCTGGGACGTACTCTTGAGGTTGAAAATTCATGTTCACAGTTACAGCAGGTAACCTTGATTGAGTAAAGCGGTATTAATTCCGGCACGGGTGCCCTCATCCTTTCACAACTACACTTTATTCATGGGGCATATTGACAAAATGATGGGCGGGACCCGCCAGCCGGCTCAGGACAAACGTACGCAGGGACTCCTCCACACCAATCTCCTCCAGCGCCGCCTTCATGCAGGCGAGCCAATCCTCCGCCAGAGCAGGAGTGATGGGGACATGCATATGTCTGGCTCTCATCATGGGATGGCCGTGCTGCTCGGAGAACAGGGCAGGGCCTCCAAAGAATTGGCTCAAGAACTGATATTGCTTCTCCAGCACCGGAGTAATATCTTCAGGGAATAACGGACTGAGCTGCGGGTGAAGCTGCACCTTGGCATAGAACACAGTCACCAGACGGTGAATTCCCTCAGCGCCTCCCAGGCTGTCATACAGGCTCTCTTTCGGATTCATTTGGAGGTTTCGCCTTCTTCCATATTAATCTGATAAGCAGTTGCTTATCATTATACCAAAAAACAGGCTGCACAGTTATCCCTGCCTTAAGACATGCCTGCTAAGCCTATGAAAATAAAAATTCGAACAAAAAAAGGCGCCAAACCGGAGTTCAGCGCTCGTAAGCTAATCAGTATGTTCTAAAATCTTCATCACCAGGCGGGACAAGGGAGACCCGGATCACATATACAAAAGCACAAACGAGCACTCCGGCAACTACACTCATCACCATCACTCCATCCCTGAAAATCTATCTCAACAAGATGTGCATTAATTAAGTTTATAATACCATAATTTCAATGAAAAAGCACCGGTAAATGTAACCGTTTTCCTCGTTTTTTTGTGCTGTTTGTCCAGCTTTCGGCATACAACTAAGCATAGAACTGGAGGCGAGAAACCGATGACTCTGAACAAAATCGCAAGCCCGCTGCTCGGGATCGTGCTGGCGGGCTGTATGCTGCTGATGCTGGTCCATCCCGCAAGCTCCCTGGATGCGGCGCTGCGCGGGCTCGCCGTCTGGTGGGATGTGCTGTTTCCCTCGCTGTTCCCGTTCTTCGTCATCTCTGAAATTATGCTGGGCTTCGGCATCGTCCATCTCTTCGGCGCTCTGCTTGATCCGCTGATGCGCCCGCTCTTCAATATACCCGGCAGCGGCGGCTTCGTAGCAGCGATGGGATATGTATCAGGATACCCTGTCGGCGCGAAATTAACCGCCAAGCTGCGCGAACAGGGAATGATTAGCAGAATTGAGGGCGAGCGGCTGGTCGCCTTCACGACCTCCTCGGACCCGATTTTCCTGCTGGGTGCGGTCTCTGTCGGATTCTTTCACGATGCCTCTCTGGGGCTTGTGCTTGCCCTTGCCCATTACGGAGGAGGGCTCATCGTAGGTCTGCTGATGTCCTTCCATGGCCGGGGCAGGCCGGAAGCAGCAGCTGCGAACACCGCCCTCCCCCATTCAGCCAGCTCTTCTGCATCTCCGGAAGGACAAGGCCCCGGCAGGCTGCGGACTGCCCTGAACGCGATGGCACATGCGCGCCGGGTAGACGGCAGAAGTCTCGGCGAGCTGCTGAAGAGTGCCATTACCTCCTCACTCCAGCTTATTATTGTTGTCGGCGGCCTGGTTGTCTTCTTCAATGTGCTGATGGAGCTGCTCGCCCGTGCCGGCGTAATGTCCGCCCTGTTCAGCATGACCGGACGACTGCTGTCGCTGGCCGGCTTCCCGCCTGAGCTCTCAGCCGCCTTGGTCAGCGGCTTATTCGAAGTGACGCTCGGCGCCCGGTCGGCTGGTGAAGCTGCCGGAGGCGTGCCGCTGCAATTCAAGGCTGCGGCGGCAGCGTTCATCCTCTCCTGGGGCGGCTTGTCGGTTCATGCACAGGTCGCCAGTATCCTGAACGGTACCGGACTGCGCTATCTCCCGTTCATGGCCGCCCGCCTGATGCATGCCCTCCTCTCAGCGGTTCTGCTTCTCCTGCTCTGGAAGCCGGTAGTCAGCTCGGGACTGGCTGGTCAGTGGTCCATACTACCCGCCGCCTCCGGGCTGGCCGCTCCTGAAGCCGCTCTAATCAGCAGCATCAGCCTGCTCTGCCTTCTGCTCGCAGTCATGCTGGCCCTGTCTCTGGTAGTCTTTGTGCTCGGGAAGCTGTGGCGGCAATCTTATGCGCACCGCAGCTAATTCGATATGTCACGGCTCTGCTGATGCAGCACTGAAGCGGATTCCGGCTTTTCACAGCGCTAATATTGTGTTCCGGGTCAAGATTGATTATGATCGGTGTATGACTGAATTACACAAAGGAGCCTGTACACCTTGAGATATTATGTTCTGGACCGCGGAGATGAATTATCCATCCAACTAGCGGAGCAATTTCACAAGCTGGCGCAAGGCCGGAATCTGGAGCTGGATGCCAAGTCACCGGAAATCGTGATCTCGATTGGCGGTGACGGCACGATGCTGCACGCTTTTCATACGTTTATCGATCAGATCCCGAACCTCGCATTTGTTGGCGTGCATACCGGCCATTTGGGCTTCTATGCGGACTGGCAGGCCGAAGAGCTGCCGTCCTTAATTGATTACATGTGCGGAGAGGTTGGGCCGCATAAACCCCGTATCGTACAGTACCCGCTGCTCGAACTGGAAATACATAAGAAATCCGGCTCCAGCAAGCACATTGCCCTGAACGAATTCACCCTTAAGGGCGTGGACGGGACGGTTGTGATCCAGGTGGATATTAATGATGTGACCTTTGAGATGTTCCGCGGGGACGGCCTGTGTGTATCCACACCTTCCGGCAGTACCGCTTATAACAAAAGTCTGGGAGGCGCTATGGTACACCCCTCGATCGAGGCGCTGCAGATTGCTGAAATTGCCTCCATTAATAACCGGGTATTCCGCACCATGGGCTCGCCGCTAATGCTGCCTAAGCATCATCACTGCGATATCTTCTCGCGCAAGGATCAGCGCCTGCTGCTGACCATTGACCATAATAATATTCCGGTGGATGATCTGATTTCGGTACGTGCTCAGGTCGCTGACAAAAAAATCAGCTTCGCCCGTTACCGCCCTTTCCCGTTCTGGAACCGTGTCCGGGAGGCCTTCTTGGTCTAGTTAGTATTTGCCGATAAAGCCGGAGATGCTCCCGATCTCCGGCTTTATCATGCCGGCTGACGGGAACTCTACTGAGCCTGGCATTATCCCGTAGAATAAATAGACAGACGGAATTTCCAAATGGTATAATGGTTCTATTTTACAAAGTTTTCTATTTGAAGGAGCGAATCTATTGAAGAAATTAGTATCCCTGCTAGGCATCAGCCTGCTGGCCCTTGTGCTGGCGGTTCCCGCTTTTGCCGCAGACAAACCCATTAAGGTGTATATTAACGGCAGCAATCTTGCCTTCACAGCAGGGACTCCGTATCTGAAGAATAATACGGTGCTCGTGCCTTTCCGCGTTGTTTTTGAGAAGCTTGGCCTGCAGGTGCTGTGGGACTCCAAGACGGGTACGGTAACCGGCACCGGAACAGGGCTGGATATCAGCCTTAAGGTAGGCAGCAAGCGGGCCAGCGTCAATGGAACCGTCAAGCAGCTTACAGTCGCTCCTGTATCGAACGCCGGGACCACTTACATACCCTTGCGCTTCATTGCCGAAGCCACCGGGGGCACAGCGGTCTGGGATGCAGCCAGCCGCAGCGTGAAGATCACCGTATCGCCGTCCTCCGCCTCCAGTGAGCAGGAGATCAAGGCTATCATTCAATTAGCTAACCAATATTATAATGAAGAGAAGGCCAGCAGCTTCTATTCGATTGTCGATGCAGGGGCAGACAAACCAGAAGCTGTAAGCAATATGAATTCCCAGTTCGAGCTATATGACATCAAGAACACGATTGAGAGTCTTAAAGTCCTCAGTGTTACAGGTAATGAAGCTACAGTCTATACTGTCGAAAAAGCAGTACGAACCGGCGGTTATTATACTCCGGATGAGCAGTACGAATATTTATATACACTGATCCGTCAAGACGGCGCGTGGAAGATCTCCGAAATGGAGCTGCAGGAATCCTCTGTGCTGCTGACGCGCGAACAAGGCATGAAGCCCGCTGTGCTTCCACAGGGCGATCAGACCGGAATTAAGGATACGCTAAGCAAATACTACCAGGGTATGAATGCCCGCAATGCAGATGCAGTCCTTGCCGTGATGACCTCGTATGATAAGGAAGAGGATGACTCTTACAAAGAGGAGCTGCGTGATTATTTCAAAACCTACGATCTGAGCTATGCGGTGTCTTCCTCCAATGTCTTCTATTACACTGACTATGAAGCCGCAGTCTATACGGAAGTGGTGATTACGGACGGTGAATCGAAGGAGACCTATACCCAGTCTCTGATCCTCCTGCTCTCGAAGCCGGAGAGCGGTGCCTGGACGATCGATACTACTTATCATATCGGCTTCGACGCGCAGTCCTAAATTCAAAAATTCATCTAAAGGATGTAATGAACTCATGAAATCAGCCAAAATCGTTACCGCACTCTTAAGCGGCTGTCTGGCACTATCCATCGCCTGGGCCCCTGCTGCTTCAGCGGCAGATGCTGCTGCCTCTACAGAAGCTGCGCAAGCCTCGAAGACGGAGATCATCAATGAAATTATGCAATATCTGGAGTACTACAACGTTGAGGGTGTGGACCAGGATACACTTATCCGCGGTGCAATTGACGGTATGGTAGGCACATTGGAAGATCCTTATAGCCAATACTTCACGAAGGAGGAGGCTGCTGACTTCGGTCATCAGGTCGATCTGGAATATGTCGGCATAGGTGTCCGGCTGATGTATACGGCCAAAGAGCTATATATTGAAGAGGTCATGAGCGGTTCACCGGCCGAGGCCGCGGGGCTAAAGCGCGGCGACTCCATTCTCAAGATCAACGGGGTGCGGGTGGCTGATACGAACGGCGATGAGCTGAGCGGCAAAGCGGGCACGAAGGTCTCTCTGCTGATTCAGAGAAACGGAGCTAACAAATCCTATACGGTAACCCGCAGTGAAATTGCTACAAGCTCCGTGACCAGCAAGATGCTTAACTCTAAAATTGCTTATATCTCCATCAACGGCTTCACCCAGACTGCCGATGAGGAATTCTCCGCAGCGCTGGACAAAATGCGTTCAGGCGGCATGAAATCGCTGGTTCTTGATCTGCGAGATAATACGGGCGGATATATGGACAGCGCCCAGAATATCGTCTCAAAGTTCATGGATTCCGGCATTATGATGTACACCTCCGATCAGACCGGTACACTGAAGCCGGTCGCAATTACGAACGGCAGCAAGATCGGCGTGCCCGTGGTCGTATTGACCAATGAATATACGGCCAGCGCCTCCGAAGCCTTAACCGGTGCACTTCGTGACAACAAGCTGGCTACAGTTGTAGGCACACGCTCATACGGAAAGGCCCGGATTCAGAGCCTGATTCCCATGTCCGGCGGCGGCGAGCTGAAGCTGACCACCATGAAGTATCTGACTCCGAACAAGGAGGACTTCAACCATATCGGGCTTGCGCCTGATATCGAGGTCAAGGGCAAAACTGCCCAGTTGATTACCGCTCTGCAAATTGCCGGCATGAAAGAGATTGTCGCGTCTGGTGACCATCATATCCTGGATATCAACGGCACTGCTTTTGCCGGAAATGTAGGTCTGATCAAGCAGGGCGATAAGGTGTATGCTGCCTCCCGTGTCCTCGCCGCACTAGTGGAGAATGAGGTCTCCTGGGATGCCAAGAATAAAAAGGTAATGCTGATAACCGGCGCCGGTAACGTATTCGGGTTCACCCTGGCCTCCAAGGAGGCGCTGTTCCAGGACGGAGAGTCCTTCATCGAGCTGAATGCCTTCAAGAAAAAGTTCCCTGCGCTCGTATGGAGCTACAATACTTCACTGAAACAGCTGAAATTAGCTGTGAAATAGAATCGTCAGAGGTTTTTCGCATACCTTTGGCCCGTGCCCTCTCGCCCGCCCATAGAATTAGAAAAAGCCCCTTCAGCTAATGTGCTGAAGAGGCTTTTTGAGTTACATTGAGAAACCGGGGGGACATGCTGTCCCCTTGGCTATCGTTCTAGTTGTCCTGCTTGTTCTGGTTACTATCCTGTCTGCTCTGGTTGTCCTGCTTCTCCGGTCTATCCTGCTTATTCTGATTCGCCTGCTTGTTAGACCGGTTGGAATGGTTGTCTTTGTGTTCTCTGTTCTGCCGGGCATTATTCGGTTGGCCTTGCTGGCCTCTGCCCTGGAACTCTTTATGGTTCTTCTTGCCCTGGCCTTCTTTGTTGCGGTGATTGCGGCTCTGGTGTTCGCGCACCGGTCTGTCTTTGGTAACATGCTCCCGGACTGCACCCTTCGTCTGCGGCTCCCGGTGTTCTTTTACCGTTACCACCTGTTCAGCATCCTGCTCCAGATCCTCGTCTAGTTCCGGCTCCGGGATTTCCTTGATCAGAATATCCTTGAAGCTTCCCTCCTGCGGGGACTCCTTCAGCTTATGCAGCACAAAGTACGCACAACCAAAGTTACAGTATTCGTTAATATAATCCACCATACCTGAGATGGCCGTGTCCCGGTTCACTTTAGGGTGATTATCCCGGTAAAAGCCTTTGAGGCGCAATTGGCTGTAGCCCCAGTCACCGATGATATAATCGTACCGGTCCAGCACTTCGCTGTATCTTCCGCGAAAAGCCTCAGGGTTCCAGCCATCCTTATGATCGAGCATCAGCTCGTAACCTTTTCCACCTATAACGATCAAGCGTGTGTCGCCTGCCTTTCAATAATATCTAGGGGGGCGTTGATAAGCCGTCATTGCGCGGGATTTTGAATTTCCGGCCGCTGCCGCTCCTACAATTTCAAAATCCCTCTCCATGACTCCATCAACGTGAAGGGGTGCAAACGTCACCCAAGAACCTCGCCGGCTATCGCGGCATTGGTTCTTTCGACCCTTCAACCCCTTTTAAAAACAAACCTAAACCTTAAAATCTAAAAACATTAAAAACCAAACCCTATCTACTGTGACTCCGTCTCGCGGCAAACTTGTTTACACAAGTTTTTATAAAATCGAACCCAACGCAAATAGACTAAAAGACCTACCTATGCCTGTGAAACGGAACGCGCCTCACGGGCCACGGCAGCAGACTTCACCTGCTCATGGGCACGATAAGAGCTGCGCACCAGCGGGCCGGCCTCCACATGGCTGAAGCCGCGCTTCAAGCCCTCTTCCTTCAGCACCGCGAACTCCTCCGGCGGATAGTATTTCTCCACATTCAGATGCTTCGGCGAAGGCTGAAGATATTGTCCTAATGTCAATATATCACAATCTACGGCTCTAAGGTCATCCATCGCCTGCAGAATCTCATCCCACTCCTCACCGACGCCAAGCATAATGCTTGATTTGGTCGGAATCTCCGGCTTCATCTCCTTGGCCCGGCGCAGCAGCTCCAGGGAACGGCGGTACTTGGCTCTGGCCCGGACACGGTCGGACATCCGCTCCACAGTCTCGATATTGTGATTCAGGATATCCGGACGGCTGTTCATCACGGTCTCCAAGCTCGTGCGGTCCCCCAGAAAATCAGGAATCAGTACTTCAATGCTGCATAGAGGAAGGCGCTTACGGATCGCGGACACAGTCTCGGCAAAAATCGCCGCACCCCCATCCTTCAGATCATCGCGGGCCACGCTCGTAACCACACAATGCTTAAGCTGCATGCCTTCGGCAGCCTCTGCCACTCGTTCCGGCTCCAGCAGGTCCAGCTCGGTCGGCAGGCCTGTATTCACCGCACAGAAGCGGCAAGCGCGCGTACAAATATCCCCCAGAATCATGAAGGTCGCCGTGCGGTTAGCCCAGCATTCATAAATATTCGGGCAGCGTGCTTCCTCGCATACGGTATGTAACGTCTTCGAGCGCATCATACCCTTGATTTCCTGATATTCCTCACCGGTGGTTAACTTGATTTTGATCCAGTCTGGCTTGGGCTGTTTGGCTGTTCGATTAGTCAAAGTGATGAGACCCCGCTTTCGATCTGAATGTCATGTCAATTTATTTCACAGTCAAAAGTTGCTGCCTCATATTATAGCATGTGAAGTAGTCCTTTGCCTGTTTTTGTGAACCTTGGAGCAGTCATGGATAAAAAAAGTCCTTTTGCTTCAATCTAAAGAAAAGCATCTGGCCCGAGTGCCGCTTCCGCAAACCTATATGCAATTCATGCGCCCAAACGCAGGAGGATGAGATCATGCTGGCCTTAATAAAGAGCCCCTACACCCGCAGAACCTTGATGTGTATGTCTGCCGCCGCCCTGCTCTGGAGCGGTAGTCCTGCCGAAAGTACCCAAGCTGCCCGTTATCATACAATTCCCGAACTGAGCTCGGGCAGTCCTGCTCCCGCAGACAGCAAAGAGACTGCCGCCGCTGACCGCAAGCAGCTCTTTGAGCAGATGGGTGCGGCAACTGGCATTCCCTGGTACCGCTTCGCTGCCATCGATCAGTATGAACGGTCCATCGCCAGGAAAAGCAAAAAAACAGCCGCCGCAGATAGCACTTCTGCAGCGGCTAAGCCAAGGCTTACCGGAATTATGATTCCGGCGCCCGTATGGTCCGGTCCGCTGAATCCGGATCAGGACGACAAGCAGCCGGAGTCGATCCGCTTTTTCGGCGGCTTCGGGCTGGACGGCTCGGGAGACGGCATCGCCGATCCCGAGAGCGATGCCGATGTGCTCTACAGCATGGCCCGCCACCTGCTCAAGTACGGGGATTCCGCTACGGACTTCAATATAGGGATCTGGGAGTATTATCACAACGGGCGGGCCGCCCAGCGCGTCTCCCAGTTCGCCAAGCTATATGAGCATTTCGGACGGCTGGACCTGTCCGGCAGTGCATTTCCGCTGCCAATCGGGACCAGTTATGCCTACCGCAGCACCTGGGGAACCGGGCGGAGTTGGGGCGGCGCGCGCATTCACGAAGGCACGGATCTGTTCGCGCCGCATGGCTTGACGGTGCGCAGCACCTGCTTCGGCATTGTCGAGACCAAGGGCTGGAACCGCTACGGCGGATGGCGCATCGGTATCCGCGATATCGAGAACCGCTACCATTATTATGCCCACCTGATGGGGTATGAGAAGTCCCTGCTGCGCGGGGATATTGTCACTCCGGGACAGACCATCGGCTGGGTCGGCAGCTCCGGCTATGGCAGCCCGGGCACACAGGGCAAGTTCCCGCCCCACCTGCATTATGGCATCTACCGTGACCGCGGCATTACGGAGTGGGCCTTCGATCCTTATCCGCTGCTCAAGCAATGGGAGAACAAGGAATTCCGGCTGCTGAGACAAAACAAAAAGAAGAAATAACACCCGCTTGCTGCGCCCCTCAGAGTCCGTTACTCTTTTACCGTGGACAGAGGTTACAGTTAGTGCAGCATCAGACAGCCAAATGGCTCGATCTCCACAAGAAGCTTGCTTGAGCTGCGGAGGGTGAGTCCGCTTAACAGCTCAGTCAGCACTTTGGTGTCCGAACGGTAGGCGGGCAGCTCCAGATGGTAGCGGTTGGGGGAGTTATTGATAATTAGCCCCATCCGATCCTGCCCGCTGCGCCGGACATAGCCAAGGATACTCCGCGTCTCATCTGTGAACCAGGGGCGGAAGGCCCCACGGCGCAGCACCTCATGCTCTGTTCTCAGCGAGATCAGCCGCTTGTACCAGTCCAGCAGTCCGGTATGCTGAGCCTGCTCCTCCCAGAGCATCGGCCGCCGGCAATGCGGGTCTGTAGCGCCTTCCATTCCAACCTCATCCCCGTAATAGATCATCGGCAGCCCAATATAAGTCATCTGGAAAAAGACAGCCAGCCGCATCCGGCTCATTGCCGTAGCTTCCCGGTCCCAGCCCCGGCCCCCCTCCTTGCAGGCGGTCAGGAAACGCAGCGTATCGTGGCTGCCCAGCAGCTGGAACATCGCCGAATTGGCCTGATCATTGTACAAGGCCTCCTGGTGCAGCAGCTGCTCCATGAACCGCGACGGCCCCGCAGACTGCGCTGCAAAAAACTCCAGCACCGCATCCCGCAGCAGGTAATTCATCCCGCCGTCGAACTGGTCTCCCCGCAGCCAGGGCCCGGAAGCATGCATAATCTCGCCGATCAGCAGAAGGTCCGGGAATTCCGCCTTCAGCTCCCGCCGCAGTCTTGTCCAGAAGGCCGGAGTCACCTCGTTGGCCACATCCAGCCTCCAGCCGTCGATCCCCGCTTCCCGCACCCAATACCTGGCTACGTCCATCATGTAATCCGCTACCTCGGGATGATCCATATTGAGCTTAGGCATACTCGCCTCCGCCTTGGCGAAGGTCTCATAGCCGGGAGCCGGCGCCCCGCTGACCGGGAAGGAATGGATATAGAACCAGTCCTTGTAGCGCGAAGCCTCCCCATGCTCCAGCACATCCCGGAAGGCAAAAAAGGTATCGCCGGAATGATTAAAGACCGCATCCAGCAGAACCTTCATTCCCAGCCGGTGGGCAGTCCCGACCAGCATCTTCAGATCCTCAAGCGTCCCGAATCCAGGGTCTACCTTATAGTAATCGGAAGTATTATACTTATGCCCGGAAGGCGATTCAAAGATTGGCGTCATATAAATAGCAGTCACGCCAAGCTCTTGCAAGTATGTAAGCTTGTCTGTAATGCCTTGAAGCGTCCCCTGATGGTAGCTCTCGGGGTAAATCTGATAGACCACCGCGTCTGAACTCCAAGCAGGCAGCGCAATAGCCTGCGGGCGGTGAATATAGGCATATTGAAAGGCACCCGCCTGGTCCCTGTTCTCCGAGCTTCCCCGCTCCCCATACCATAGGTATTCACCTGCGGGATTCCCGATGTGGAACAGATACCGGCATTTTCCAGTCTCGGCCGGAATAAGGGCTTCATGAATGTCATATGCTCCGGCACAGCCGATCCGCTCCATCTCCTGCGGAAGCTCATGGCCGGGTGAATCATAACGGTCAGCGTGGACAACCGTGCAGGACAAGGACTGTCCGCTCTGCACGAATAGTCTGAGTTTAAGCAGGCGGGGGCCTGCCGGGAAGGCAAAAGGGTCCTCCGCTGTGTGATATACGAATAACCGGGTAAGCATACTGTATAGTCTCCTTTTATGCCGCATAGAGCAGTCTCAGCAACTGTGTTATTATGACAGGTAGAACAAGGTTCGCCATTAGGGCGTACCATACCGTAAGGACGGGAGGGAAAGCTATGAAAGTTACTATTAAGGATATCGCCCAGGCAGCGGGTGTCGCCAAATCCACTGTATCCAAGGTCATGAACGACTCTCCCAAAATATCCGAGGAAACGAAGGCACGGGTCCGGGACATCATCAAGCAGATGAACTATACCCCAAGCAGCATCGCCACCGGACTTGCCAGACAGAGCAGCAATACGATAGCTATCCTCATTGATATGTCCAAGGAAAGCGAGTTTCTCAATCAGTTCTTTTATAACATTATCGGCGGGGTGGAGAGCATCATTGGTCCTCTGAAATATGAGCTGACCATTGCCAATATCCAGCATGACCATGCGGAGGGGCATTTCCTGCAGAGGCTGGTGCTGAATAAGCGGGTGGACGGCATTATTGCCAACACCTCGGTGCTGACTCCTGAGCTGTGCGCGGAGCTGAACCGGCTTGAGTTCCCCTATATCTCCATCGGTGAGATCAACGCTCCGGGAATCTGGGTCGATTGCGACAATGAGCTGGGCGGATTCATGCTGACCCGGCATCTGCTGGATCAGGGCTACCCGTCTGTGGCCTTCATCGGCGGCGAGAAGGATGAGCCGCTCTTCCTGCGCCGTGCAGCCGGCTATCAGCGGGCACTCAGCGAGGCGGGAATGGCTGTGCAGAGCGGCTGGATCATCAATGGCCGGGCGGTGGAGGAGGATGGCTATCAGGCAGCCAAGCAGCTCCTGCAAAGTGCGAATCCCCCCGGCTCCATCGTCTGCATGAGTAACTTCTCTGCTTACGGCGTGCTGCAGGCCGCACGGGAATTGAATATCTCCATTCCTGCACAGCTGGGCATTGCCACGTTCGATGAATATCCCTTGTCCCCCTACACCACTCCTCCGCTGACTTCACTCGATATGGATACCTTCCAGCTCGGCGCATCCGCAGGACGATTATTAATGGACAAGCTGGATAACAAAGAGGCTGCCGTGAGCGGACAACTGCTGGAGCCGGAGTTGATTCCCCGGTTATCTTCCAAGCGAAGCGGCGGAGCTGCTGCGGAATAACTAACGGAATCACGCAATAATGGAATAGAAGAATAGCGGGAGGACGGTAATCATCCTTTTCAATAGGAAACCGGTTTCCTTAAGCTGAAAATACCACGCCCCCTCCTCAATGTCAACGTATAATCATAGAAGCAGCAACAGACCGAAGAACCCTTTCCAGCCCTGGAAGGGTTCTTCGTCTACCCGGAATCGCCGGCGCGGCGGATAAACCGGAGCACTTCATCCATCATGGCGGGACTCTCCGCGCTATGGCAGACCATATGTCCGCTTTGCTCCATAATCAGCACCTGTCTGCGTTCCGGGGGAATCGTCTGCCGGAGATAGTCCGCACTTTTGAATTTCACCAGATGATCCCGCCTGCCCTGTACAATCAAGGTCGGCACATCCAGCTGCGGATAGACCTCGAAGCTCTCACGCACCAGCCGCTGGAACTCCCGCGTGGCTCTCATGGGTGTAG
Source organism: Paenibacillus silagei (assembly GCF_017874735.1). GTDB lineage: Bacteria > Bacillota > Bacilli > Paenibacillales > Paenibacillaceae > Paenibacillus_AQ > Paenibacillus_AQ silagei. Next base: position 10,732 of record NZ_JAGGLV010000013.1, on the reverse strand, counting down.
AACCCCATTTGCTGAGATAATTCCGGAGCATCTCCGGGCGGACCAGTGTGCGCAGAATCTCGGCCGGGTTGAGCGGATACACCGGGGTTGACAACAAGGTGAGCGACTGAATCCTGGAAGCATACTGAACGGATAGCCGAGATGCAATCAGCGCTCCGGTAGAGAAGCCGATCAGATGTACTTTGTCGGAGCTTGAGAATAGCTGCTTCAGCTCCTCCTCGGCGCTTAGCTGCCAGTCCCTCCGGCTTGAATCAAGCAGTTCCCTTCTGCCGCCTCCATGTCCATGCAGGGTAAACATTCTGGACACATAGCCGCTGCGCTCCAGAAACTGCGCAAGCGGAGAAATCTCGTATTCACCTCCGGTGAAGCCGTGTATAAACAGACAAGTCTCCATGCTTCCTCCTCCCCAATCCTCTAATTCATCCATTTATAGAAAAATAAACCTTTGCCACCCTGAAGTCAAGTAGGCACGGTGTCGGCGTCCTTTTAGCGGCGGTAGTGTTTCAGCGAGAGATAGAAGGATAATGTCTAGCTTGAAACATCTATAGAGGCGCTTAAGCACCAGCTTGCTATCTCTCCCACCAGTTCAGGCTTAACGCAGATATAATCGTCCCGACTGCCGCGCTTGAGGAGCTTACGCTGATGCTGATGACATTGTTCGGAGGGACGATAATGCTGCCGGTAAAAGCCGGGTTGAACACTCCCGGCGCAATCTGAACATTCGCCAGCACAGTGCCCCCGGAAATAGCTGCGGTGGAGGACTGGACTGTCATGCTGCTCGCTGCCGCGCTGGCCAGATTATTATTCACCGGCGTCACCGTTGACGGCGAAGAAATCGTCCCTCCTTTGACGATTGTAAAGCTGCCTGAGATCGAGGTCAGCACTGAAGTCCCGCCGATGCTGCCGCTGATCCGGGACAGATACAAGGTCCGCCCGCTGCCCGAAGGATTACTGATGCGGACTGAAATAACAGCCGAGAGAAGCGACAGCACGATCGTTGCTGAATTCGAGGCATTCGCCGAGAATAATACGGCGGCCTGCGAAGCGCTGATCTCTGGCGGGGCACTGATATCCGGGGCACGGAAGGTGTTCGTCATTTCCACATAGACCGGCTGGTCATTGTCATTGATTACATAGTTGTTGGGCATGGTTCTTCTCCTCCTCTTCCGTACTAAAATTCCCACCAGCTGATGTTGCCTGTTGCCGCAGTACTCCCTGACGCAATGGTTACTGATATCGTAAGAGAGTTGCCGGGAGGCAGGATAATCCTGCCATCCATATTAAGGATGACCGGACCTATGGCCAGCAGCATCGACATTAATGTTGCCGGAGAACCTGTAGGCGCAGCCGTTGCGGTCCGGGCAGTGCCGACGCTTGTGACCGAGCTCCCGAAATTATAGTTGACCGGAGTGACCGTTGATCCACTCACCGTTGCATTACGCAGCAAAGTTAAGGTGACCGACGCTGTTCCCGTGCTTGCGATGATGCGGGAGATATACAAGGTACGTCCGCTGCCGCCGGGATTAGCTATCTGCATGACAAGCGGGGTTGAAGTACCCACCGTGGAGGCAAAAGGAATCCCAAACAATAAACCTGACATCGCGGCTCCCGCTTCAGGCAGAGTATCGATCCCGGGTGCAATATAGGTGTTAACCTGCTCGGTATACAGCGGCTGGCTATTCTGATTAAATACAGTCTCATTCGGCATATTCTCACTCCTTCTGTCGGTCTAGCATATTTTCATAGTATGCGAAGCTGTCCGGCAGGTTGTTTGGCGGCTGCGTATTTTTGCAGGGCTAACCCAGTCATTCTCTTAAAAGCTCCATATCCTAATATCACACCATTCGAATGGTCCTGTCCAACTCATGCTTCTCTCTATTAACCCGGCAGCCTATACATGCTTATGGACCCAGACGACGGTTTGGGTCTTTTCATGAGCAGGCTGACGGCAGAAATCGCCCACAGAAAGGATGACTCCATTTGCCAAATTTCAGTTCATTTCAAGCCAATCCGGATAATTTGCGCACACTTATTTTTGGCCGGGACCCCTCGACCCTGATCGACCGGCCGCTAACTACGGATACCAGCGGGAACCTGACCACCGTCATTTTGAACGGCACCATCTCTAGTATACTTGGCGCAACGATCACTGCCGGTACATTAACATCGGCTGGTACAGTAACCAACATCCTCGGCGGTACGATTACTAGCGTGCTTGGCGCGACTATCACTGCCGGTACATTAACATCGGCTGGTACAGTGACCAACATCCTCGGCGGTACGATTACTAGCGTGCTTGGCGCGACTATCACTGCTGGTACTTTAACATCCGCTGGTACAGTGACTAACCTGTTAGACGGTACGATTACTAGCGTGCTCGGCGCGACCATCACTGCTGGTACTCTATCATCTGCTGGTACGGTGACTAACCTGTTAGACGGTACGATTACTAGCGTGCTTGGTGCGACGATCACTGCTGGTACTCTATCATCTGCTGGTACGGTGACTAACCTGTTAGACGGTACGATTACTAGCGTGCTTGGTGCGACTATCACTGCTGGTACATTAACATCCGCTGGTACAGTGACTAACCTGCTAGACGGTACGATTACTAGTGTGCTTGGCGCGACTATCACTGCTGGTACTCTATCATCTGCTGGTACGGTGACTAACCTGTTAGACGGTACGATTACTAGCGTGCTTGGTGCGACTATCACTGCTGGTACGCTATCATCTGCTGGTACGGTGACTAACCTGTTAGACGGTACGATTACTAGTGTGCTTGGCGCGACTATCACTGCTGGTACGCTATCATCTGCTGGTACGGTGACTAACCTGTTAGACGGTACGATTACTAGCGTGCTTGGCGCGACCATCACTGCTGGTACTCTATCATCTGCTGGTACGGTGACTAACCTGTTAGACGGTACGATTACTAGCGTGCTTGGTGCGACGATCACTGCTGGTACTCTATCATCTGCTGGTACGGTGACTAACCTGTTAGACGGTACGATTACTAGCGTGCTTGGCGCGACTATCACTGCTGGTACTTTAACATCTGCTGGTACGGTGACTAACCTGTTGGATGGTACCATTACTAGCGTGCTTGGCGCGACTATCACCGCCGGTACTCTATCATCTGCTGGTACGGTGACCAACCTCTTAGACGGTACGATTACTAGCGTGCTTGGTGCGACTATCACTGCCGGTACGCTGAGCAGCGTAACGTCTATTTCCCAGCGCAGCTTCATTGAGCTTCCTACAACGGCAATTGCAACCTCGGATACCTATACGCCGCTGCCGGCCAACAATACCAGTGTCCTTGGCACCTATTCCTACTTCATTGTGAATACCGGAGCCAATCCGGTGAATACACGGGTCGAGATCAGTGCAGACGGAACCAACTATTTCGTCGATACGACCGGAGACAATCCGCTGCCAGCAGGTTCTGTAGACGTTATTGTGCCTGCCCGGTTCCTGAAATACACCCGCCTCTCCTATCAATCCGCCACGCCGGGTGCGGCTTCTACGCTTAATGTTATTTTTGATGCACAAGGAACGTAAGCATAATTTCCGTCATACGATGCAGGAGCCAAGAGTGCATGGATACCCATGTACTCTTGGCTGTGCGTTATTCCGCATCTACATAAGACGGCAGCAACGCATATACATTCTTAATTTTGCAAAATACCCGGAGGAATTAAGGCCCGCGAAGGAGGAACGATCTTGAATCAATCTGCCAAACCTACACTAGGAGTACAGCTCATAGTCAACAATGAAGCCGAGCTGCTCCCACGTTGCCTAGCTAGTCTGCAGGGCGCCGATGAAATCATCGTGGTCGATACCGGCTCCACTGACCAGTCCGTGGAAATCGCCCGGAGATACGGGGCAACGGTCATTGAAGCCCAGTGGAACCACCATTTCTCAGACGCACGCAATACCGGTCTCTCCCATGCGGCCAGCAGTTGGATACTGGTCCTGGATGCAGATGAAATCCTTCAGACTTCCATAGATTCAATCAAGGAGATTCTCGGAGGCAGCACAGCCGAAGCGTACACGGTGCGCATAGAGAACCTGCTGGGAAGCAGGCCCGAGGATCGTCTGTATCACCATCCTGTGCGGCTGTTCCGGGGTGGGCAGGGCTATCTTTTCTGCGGGAGAATTCATGAAAGTGTAGAGTCCTCTATTCTCACAAAACATGGGTCCGCCGCCATCGAGGCCAGTCCAATAGAGATTCTTCACTTCGGCTACCTGCCCCTGGTCATGAGCGCCAAGCATAAAATCAGCCGCAACGAGCACCTGCTGCGGCTTGCGCTTGCGGAAGAGCCTGACGATGTGTTCAGCCGTTATAATCTGGCAGTCACCTGCTGTCAGGACGGACGGCTGGAGGAAGCCGGAGAACTGCTGCGCCAGAGTCTTACCCTCGCTCCGCTTCAGGCTTCTTACCGTCCCTCGATCATTCGCGATCTGTGCAAAATCGATCTGGCCACCGGTCATGTGAAAGCGGTCGACAGCCTGCTGACCCGCGAGCTGACACGTTATGGAGATTATCCCGACCTGCATTACATGCAGGGCCAGTCCTGGGAGAGCCAAGGATTCTATGAGCGCGCCGTCCAGTCTTACCAGCACGCCATAGATACCTCCTCTGCCCCGGCTCCGGGCAGAGCATACGTCACTGAACAGGGCATGGACAGCTTCCGCCCGCTGCACCGGATGGGGGCCATTTTCCAGCAGCTCGGGAAGCAAAAGGAGGCCGCGCAGCTGTACCATCGTGCGCTTCAACAGCACTCCCTGTATCTCCCCACTTTGGAGGGGATCGCTGCTGCTTTTCAGGAGCTGGAGGTGCCTGAGGGAGAGATCGCCGCACTCTTGATACAGCTGACCGGCACAGCACAGCGTGCTGCCAGAACCGCAATTATCGGTACTTTATATCGGCTGGGCGCTTATAAGGCAATTGCAGAGCTGCCGCCTGCGGTCTGCCCGCTGGAGGAGGACACCTTGCTGTTCCTGCTGTCTTCCTGGATTATTACCGGAAAATATCATTCGTTCAGGAAGACAGCCGACAAGCTGCGGGCCGGCACTCTACAGCTCTCAGCCGGAGGATTGAACACAGAAACGGTGCGGCAGCTATGGCTCCTTGAAGCCATGGTGACATGGGAACTGGGCGAGAAGCTGCAAGAGGAGCTCTGGCTGCAATCACCTGCGGAAGTGCGTTCCGAATTGCTTGAGATCGATGCAAGGTTGTCGTCAGATGCTGCCGTGCAGCAAGCGGAGTTCGCCGCCTTCGGGGAATCCCCTCTGCTTGCCGAGGTCATCCGGCTTGCTGTGAAGCACCAGTTCATCGCGCTGGGCAAGCGGCTCGTTGAACACTTCCCAGCGCATACAAGCATTCTGGCAGAGGCGCTCTATGAGGAAGGCTGGCGTGCAGAGGCGGGGGAACTGTTCATTGGCCTTGCAGGCAGCAAGGAAGCTTCAGGGGCAACCCTGCGATATCTCGGAGAACTTCTCATAGATAAAGGGCATTATGCGGAAGCTGCCAGCTGGTACCGGCTGGCCTTGGGGGAATCCCCTGCAGACGATGCAGTTAGCACCGGACTGGCGCTCTGTTATCTTCATCTGGCGGAGCAGCGTCTCGCAGAAGCTGTAGAACGACTACAGGGGAAGGGGCAACCGCCTCATGGCCCGCTTCAGGAGGACAGTGCAGCGGTGGCTCAATCCATCGCGGTGCTGCGCCGCACCCCTTGGCATACGAAGTGGAATTACACCCAACGGCAGAGAGGAGCAGGTCTGAGCTAATGACCACGAAACCACACCAACCGCTGATTTCCTTATGCATGATTGTCAAAAATGAAGCCGACAACCTGGCCCGCTGTCTGCGGAGTGCGCGCGGGGCTGCGGATGAAATCATCATTGTGGACACCGGCTCCACCGACGCCACCCGATCCATTGCCCGCAGCTTCGGTGCCCGGATCATCGATTACCCGTGGAACGGGGATTTTGCCGCCGCACGCAATGCCGGGCTGGCCCTGGCACAGGGTACCTGGATTCTGGTGCTGGATGCAGACGAGGAACTGGAGCCTGGGAGCCGGGATGAGCTGCTGGTGTGCGCGAAGCATACGGAGTATGAGGCTTTTTTTGTGCGGATTCATAATCATCAGGGGATGGAGCGCGCTTCGCAGACCCTTACGGTTAACCCGATCCTCCGTATGTTCAAGAACCGCCCGAATTATCGCTTCAGCGGCATTATTCATGAGCAGATTGCGGCTTCCATTGTGCAGGAGACCCCGGCGGCCGCGATGCATATGAGCACCGTGATTGTTCATCACTACGGCTATGCCGACGGAGTTGTGGAGCGAAAAGATAAAATCAGCCGTAATCTCGGATTGCTGAAGCAGCAGTTGGAGGAGAGTCCCGGAGATGCTTTTCAGCATTTCAATCTGGCGGTTGAATATATGCGGCTTGGCGATTACGGGCAGGCGCTGGAGCATATCGGCACCTCGCTGAACCTGGCCGAGCCGGGCACCAGCTATATTCATCTGCTCTATAAATACAAAGTCCGCTGCCTGGCGGTAACCGGTGATTACCCGGCTGCGCTGGAAGCCTGCGGGCAGGGAAGCTCGCTCTTCCCGGACTATCCCGATCTTCACCATCTCAAAGGTGCGCTGCTGCTGCAGGTATCAGCCTTAGCCGAAGCCAAGGCTGCGCTATGCAGGGCACTGCAGATCGGAGCCTCCCCTCCCCTCTATCATACAGAATCCGGGTTAGGCACCTATCTCACCCACACGCTGCTGGGGCAGGTCTGCCAGCAGATCGGCGAAGACCATGAAGCGGCAGCCTGCTTCACCAGGGCAGCCCAGCTCCAGCCGGAGCCCTGGCTGCTGATTCCCCGGCTCACGCGCCTGTTCAAATGCACGGGCCGCGAACCTGAGCTTCACGGCTGGCTGGCCGGGCAGCTGCCCGGCATCCTGACGGAGCAGCGCCAGGAGCTACTGCGCCTGCTGGTAAGGGATGGCTGTTACACAGCGGCGGCTGATATGCTTGAGGGCGGTGTGGGGTCTGGTGTGGCGGCGGGAGAGCTGGATGCGGCGATACAGAGTGCGGGTGAGATCGATGGCGTGATGCAAGATGCGGGAGTGGTGGATGCTACGGCGCAGAGTGCGGGTGAGATCGATGGCGTGTTGCAAGATGCGGGAGCGGTGGATGCTACGGCGCAGAGTGCGGGTGAGATCGATAGCGTGTTGCAAGATGCGGGAGCGGTGGATGCTACGGCGCAGAGTGCGGGTGAGATCGATGCTGGGGTAGGTGCTGGAGCGGTAGATGATGCAGCGCTTGAGGTGCCGCCTAGCGCTGATTTGTTGAAGCTGTTGCAGCGGGCGGAAGCAGCTTCCGCAGCTGAGCTGGGCTACGATGATATCACCGGGCTGCTAAATCATCCTGCAGTTAACCCGGCGGACGGGAACACCTCACTCCCCTTATCTGCTATTGCTGCGGCTGTGCAGCCCTTGATTCTTTTGGCTGACAAGGTTCTGGCTGCGCTCGTAACTTCGGCCATATATTCACCGGCTGCTGCGGCTGCGCGTCTCACTCTTCCGCTTCCCAGATCAAGCGATTAGTATGTCATCAGATGATCGGAGTTGCGATAAGCCTTAATTGTATTTGGTACAACTAAAACGCCTGTTTGCTCGCCAATTTCCGGTTTTGTTGTACTTCGTACATTTAAACATCCGTTGATTCTTCCCTCTCCCCTTTTGGGCAGATTTAGTTGTACAGACTACAGTTATCCAATGAAAGTGTGCCTTATCGCTCGTTTTAGGTGTACGTTCTGCAACTATCCCTGCATAGTCCGTTTTTATTCAGCAGAGTGTCAGTTGCCTGGGCGTTGCGGACTGAGGAGCGTTTATTTTGCAGAAAACGCATGACTGGGAAGAGTTACGGACTCCACGGCGCTTAAAGGCGGATATGCTGCCTTAAATCATCGGTTAGAGTGATAATAGGTTCCTCTGAGTCCGCAACTCCGTAAAAAGTGCTGTTTTTTTGAAAAAACGGCTCTCCAGTCCATAAGGGGTATACCCGCTTGCTTTGCACTCCCGCTTTTTCAATCAGATACTGTTAGAAAGGAGCGTATAGACCATGGATACTCCCGGGATCTCGCTCTGCATGATCGTAAGGAATGAGGCGCAACATCTGGAGCAATGCCTCCTGTCTGTTCAGGGTATGGTCTCGGAGATTATTATCGCGGATACCGGATCAGAGGATAACAGTATGGCTATCGCCGGCAGGTTCGGTGCCCGGGTAATCAGGCTGCCCTGGGAACACGATTTCTCCAAAGCCCGTAATCATACCCTACAGCTGGCCTCCTATGGGTGGATTCTGGTGCTGGATGCAGATGAAGCCCTTGCTGACTGGAAGCCAGAGGAGTTAAAGCTTCTGCTGGAATCGGAGCATGCGTACGGGTATTTCCTGCCTTTTATTCATTATGTAGGTGATGCCTCCGGGCGCGAATACGTGACAGACAATGTGTGCAGACTCTTCCGAAACGATGTACGTATCTGTTTTCGCGGCAGCATTCATGAAGAGGTAGCCTCCAGCATCTGGAGCCTCCCCGGAGGACATATTGCTTATGCCCGTCTGCCTGTCCACCATTACGGCTATCTGGATGATGAGCTTCAGCGCAAAAATAAAGCCAGCCGCAATCTGCAGCTGATCCACGCTGCTCTGCGGCTTGAACCGGATAGCGTTCCTCTGCGGTACGCACTGGGCACGGAATATTACCAGCAGGGGCAATATCAGGCTGCGGCGGACCTGCTGTTGCCACTGCTGGAAGAAGCTCAGCCCGACTCCGGCTATACCGCCGACCTGTATCTCAAAACAGCCTTTGCCCTCCAAGCGGGCGGGCGGCCTGCGGACGCGGAGTCTGTCTATCAGGCCGGGATTGGGCTGTACGCCGATTTCACTGATCTGCTGGAGAGCTATGCGGGTCTGCTGCTGGAGCAAGGGCAGGTATGGCGGGCATACCCTCTGCTCCAGCAGGCGCTGGACAGCGGGGATACCGCACATAAATACCCTTCCTCCTCCGGCAGCGGAACCTACCGCACCCGCCTTTCCGCCGGGCGGGTCTGCGAGCGGCTGTTCCTCTACAAGGAAGCAATGGAGCATTACAGACAGGCGATCGGCTACGCGCCTGATGACGTAACCGCCTGGGAGCAGCTGGCCACGTTGTGCCTGCTGTCCGGGCAAACGGAGCAGCTGACGGTGTTCACGCGTCAGTTGCTCCCTGCCCTGCCCCGGCGAGTGCTGATCCGGCTGGTGCCCGCCGCACTCAATGCCCGCGCCGCCCCGTGGCTGGCGGCGCTTCTCGCAGCACCGCATCTGCCGGAGGATATCCGGCAGGTGCTTCAGGTGCTGCTGTGGACGCTGTTCCGCGACCCGGAACAGCCCGGGGCCGCATCCGCTGAGCTTGCGCGGATGCAGAGAGGCGCGCCGGATAACCCGTGGGTATCCGGCTATCTGTGGGCCTTGTCCTGCCGCAGCGGCGGGATCGCCGCGGCAGGACAAGGCCTGGGGCGGCTGGCGGAGCTGCCGCCCGGGCTTGCAGCCGTGCACCGCCGGCTGGCGGGGCAGCAGCCCTGCCCGGCGGAGCATCGGGCAGGCTCTAACAGCATGCAGGAGCACCAAGTCGCCTCCCTCCATGCTGAAACCAGCCATTCCAGGCTGCCACAATGCCAAGCCGAAGAACAAGAAGACCCTTCTGTTCCGGCAGAATGTTCCTTCCCGGCCCCCGATATCGGCAGCTTAGCCGATTCGGAACACCGCGCAGACACACCGCTTAGCTCTACAGATTTTTCTTACGCAGCACAACTGCTGCTTCAAGCAGGCGCTTGGGACACATTGCTCCTGCTTGGCAAGCCCTTTGGCGCTGCACACTTTCTCTGGAGCAGACTTCCCCTGCCGCTGCTGCAAGGAATTCTGCATGCACCTGCTTCATTTAGATTACAGTGGTGTGCGGAATATACCGGGCAATCTCAGCACCATAGATTGTCCGGGGATGCTGCCGAATGGCTGCTCTATGCAGCCATAGCTCAATCCTGCGGGCAAGCTCCACAGCTTACGTCAGACGATGAACAGACGCTACTGCAATCCGGCAGCGCTGCCGCAATCACTGGCCTCAGTTATTACATGCTGCTGCTTGCAGCGGAGGTTCACACGGAGGGGAGCATCGCCGCTACTGGCAGCATTCCGTGGCTGCTGCTTGTGAAGTCGGTGCTTCAGGGTGGGGATGACGGGAGGTAACAATGTCTGAAGCTCCGCTTGGTTTCAAAGCTTTACTCATTAATACTCCCTTGCAACTGCGTTTCAAACATATGCGCCAAGACATCAATGAACTCAATCATGACGGGAACTGAATTGTCTTTGCCGCCCAATGTTTGGAATGTAATTTTTGACTTTTGCAAATCAACCTTATAAGAAATAATTTCATTATCATGAATATTTTGCATTCGTCTCCAACCTCCCAGTGAAAATCCTGCTCAAAATACAACATTACCCTGCTCATCCCGGCTACATTTCAAAGTTACTGCATAAAAAGCAGGATTTTTCATCCTCCAAACGCTTAGCGGGGGCAATTCTTGCATTTTATATAAGCGTGTTGATTTCCCAAAAAAAGGGACAAAAAAGGCCGCCATTTCGGGTAATGGTAAGTACGACCAAACCAAACCGAAATGAGGCGACCTCA
>NZ_JAGGLV010000012.1 GCF_017874735.1 Paenibacillus silagei | reverse complement strand
AAAACGAAACGTTCTTTTGGGGCGGTGGGTCTTTTTTTGTCAAAATCCAGTCTGCGGCACATTTCCCGGTACTTTTATTTTCGTATTAAACCGATTACATTGGGCTAGGCGGAGGCGCGAGGATGGAATGTAATCGAAAAACCGATTACATTGGGCGGCGGCGAGAGGGTGCCCATAGTTGGAGCAACGATGTATTCACATTTCCACATACTCTTTGCCATACTCCTAACTAACTCCCACTTTAGCCTCGTCTAACTCCGACCCTATTACACTCCCGCTATTCCCCCTTCCGAATCAGCGGTTGCTTGGAAGCCAGACGCTCCCGGTAGGCGCGGGGGGAGAAGCCGGTCAGCTGGCGGAACTGGCGGCAGAAATGCTCGACATTGGCGTAGCCGCAGAGGGCGGCGATCTCGGCGATTTTATGCTGGCCGAAGCCCAGCTTCTCCTTGGCCAGCCGAATCCGGCATTGGATGACATCCTCCATGCAGGAGATGCCGAAGGCGGATTTGTAGATGGTCTGGAGGTAGCCGGTGCTGATGTGCAGATACCCGGCCATTGAGGATACAGTCCAAGGGTGGCCCGGATTGCTGTACAGCGTCTTGCGCAGCTCCAGCAGATTATAATACTGCGGCGTCAGCTTGTCCTGGGACGCTTCGGACAGCTTGTTGAACAAGAGGCGGAACAGGTAGTCAATGGACAGCTCCCGGTAATCGTTCTGGAACGAGTTCTCCAGCGTCAGCAGCTGGAACAGCTGATGGCAATACCCGGGATCGGGCAGGGAGAACGGGCTGCCCAGCGGCAGGACGCTTTCGGTGATATACGATTCATCCGCATCGAAGCGCACCCAGTCGTTGACATACCTCCGGGAGCAGGCGCGGTAATAGATGTTGCGCCCTGGAGGATACAAAGCGACAGAGTGAGCTGGAAATTCCTTCAATTCACCGTCCACTTCAAACACCGCCGGGGTCTGGGTCAGGACAAGAAGCCAGGCGTCCAGTCCTTCGGGGATACTGTAGACAAAATTAGCCGGATGTGCGGCATCGTATTCCACGTAATGAATTGTGGGCATGGGCTTCTCCTTTCTGCGGATAGATCAATTAATGGTCAGTAAATATCATTGTTAGAATTTCGGTGAATCTCTATAATTTATAGTGGATATAAGAGTGAATTCTAAGGTTAACCGAACAGTGCGTGATTATTATTATTAGTAATTATCAATATGAAGGAAGGTTATGAATTCATGATACCACAACAAAACGAAGATCGGAAAGATATCCTTTGCTATACAAGACTGCCGCAGGAGGATATCGTGTATGCATCGAAGCTGGCTTATAGTATGCACCTGGCTTACAAGACGGAGAGGGGCCAGTATCAGGCATTGAATCATAACTCGGGTGTCCTGTTCGCCAAGGCGACGGAGAATGAGGATGGGACGCTCCGGGCCAAAAGCTTGAAGCAGCCGTATCTCTTCTACTTGGCAGACGGGAATTTCGGCGTCCTCGCCGTGCGCACCGAGGCTGACGGGGAAGCAGATGAACAAAGCAAGGGCAAGGTATTGCTGTTCTCCTCTCCCGATCTGCTGCAATACAGCGAGATTGGACTGCTGGAGCTTAAGGCAGACACTCATGTAAGCGATGTCTCCTGCACCTACGACCCGGAGCGAAACGGTTACCTGATCCAATGGATAGACGGGCAGGGTCAGGGCTACGAGAATTTCACTGCCGACATCATGAGCCTTACGAATGTCTCAGCACCGGTGGAGGCGGAGCCGTTCACGCTGGAAGCGGTGCAGACTGATATCGAGGGAATCCAGCCGCGTAATAGGATCGCTGTCTCCCCTGAGATAGCCCGCAGACTCTTTTGCAAGCTTACGGTGCCGGAGAACATTGCTGTCGTAGTACCGGACCGTGTGAATGCGGCATCGGTGGAGGATGTGAAGGGGGTCCGGGCAACGGCCCTATATAGTGATGGAACGCAGGCTGCCAAAAAAGTCCATTGGAACACGGATGCCATCAACTGGGACAAGGCCGGAACCTATAGCATCACCGGTGAGATCCATCAGGATCACTTTCCATTCCCGGTTGCACTTAACCGTGCGGACCCTTGCATTGCAGAGTGGAGGGGGAAATATTATTTCATTGCGACTAATGATGCGGATAAGGAACATACGTTGTATATGAGGGAAGCCAATACGATTCCCGGGCTGGTGACTGCCGAGGAAGCCCTGATCCTCGATTCCTCCACGTATGAAGAGATTGGCGGCCTGCTGTGGGCACCGGAACTCCATATCATTGAAGACGAGCTGTATATTTTCCATGCCGCAACGCCAGGGGAATTCTTCCACGAAGAGTCGCATGTGATGAAGCTGAGCCCCGGCGGAAATCCCATGAATGCTGCGGACTGGTCCAGGCCCCGCCGGGTAGTGAAGAAGGACGGCAGCTATCTGTGCGAAGCAGGCAAGACGATCTCTCTGGATATGACGGTCATCCGCTGGAATGGTAAGCTCTATGCGGCATGGTCGGAGCGCCAATTCCTGCCGGTGGATCTTGGAGCCTGGGTCTATATCGCCACGATTGACCCGCAGGAGCCGTGGAGGCTGACGAGTGATCCGGTGCTGTTGACCCGGCCGGATTACGGCTGGGCCAATAACCATACGTTCGTGGATGAAGGTCCGTTCGCTCTGTACACTGATGAGAAGCTGTACGTGACTTTTGCCAGTGCAGCGGTGGATGCTACTTATGTGGTCGGTCTGCTGACCGCAGACAAGGGGGCAGATTTGCTGGATATCCAGAGCTGGACCAAGGGCAATTATCCGCTGCTGACCTCCAGAAGCGTGCCGGGAGAATACGGGCCGGGTCATAATTCCTATGTGACGGACGAGGACGGGGTCATCTGGAACGCCTACCACGCCAGACCGGGAATCGAGGGACCGCGCAGCTCCGGCCTGCGCCGTGTGCATTTTGACATTGATGGTGCTCCAGTTCTGGATCTTACCGAGGAGAAGGACCTGAATCCGGGCCTGAAGCAGGTATCCATGGAAGTCATCGTAGGCTAGACTACGGGCCCGCCTAACTCTATAATATTCCTTATCATCGGGGAATCCTTGACCGTTTACTTAGGCCGGGGATTCCCTTTGTTTCACGATCTTACCGGAGGAGTGGATGCTGAAGTGTACGGGATCATTATTGTCGATGATGAGCTGTTTGTCCGCAAGGGTCTGATCGGAATGATTGACTGGGAGGGCAGCGGATTCCGGATAGTGGATGAGGCGGACAACGGGGAAGATGCGCTGGAGCTGATCCGGGCCAAGCGGCCGCAGCTCGTAATCACCGATATCCGCATGCCGGTCCTGGATGGCATCGGGCTGATTGAGGCGGTGACCGAGGAGCAGCTTGGAACGGAATTTATCATTATCAGCGGATATAACGATTTCCGGTATGCCCAGCAGGCGGTCCGGTATGGCGTGCTGGACTATGTGCTGAAGCCGATTAATGAGCACGAAATTGTGAAAGCGCTTCATAAGTTCCGCGATTTATTCACTGCGCGCAAGCAGCTCCAGGACCGGCTGAGCATTCATGAGGGAGTGAAGCGGGTAGAGGCGCTGATCCGGGGGGAAGCGGTGGATGAAGTGCTAGACGCCTGGGAGCAGCAGTGGATAGAGGCGGGGTCCCGCCAGTTCACCTATGTGCTGCTGGAGGTGAACAATGTGTTCCCCTGGAGCGGGCAGTCCATGCCCGGGAAGGCGGAGCTGAAGGAGGCGATCCGGCAGGCGGTGCAGCAGTTCACAGCAGAGACGCCTATTATCTATGAGCACCGGAGGTTCTTCGGCTTCATTGTGCCGGAACATTATCTGGCGAACCATGAAGGGGAGCTGCGCAGCTTCCTGGAGCATTGTCTGAGCAAGCTCTATCAGCGTTATCCCTTGCAGGTTCAAGCGTATGCGGGCAGGCCGGTGAGCACGCTTCAGGAGCTGAAGCATTCGTATACCTCGGCCAAGCAGACTGTGGAGTACAAATATGTCCGGCCTGCCCAGCCGATTCTGCTGTCCTCTGATATTGCCGGTCTGTCCCTGAACTACATCCATACCAGTAGTAGGGTGTTTCAGGCGCTGATTGAAGCGATTGAGGAGGGTAAGCACACGGAGATCATGGGCGGGATCGGTAAGCTGTTCGCAGAATTTCAGGAGAAGCTGGTCTCCCGGGAAGCGATGAAGGCCGTAGCCATTCAATGCGTCCATAGTGTGCTGCATACTATACGGAGCATGGAGGGGGATGAGAAGCAGCTGGCGAGCCTTGTCCCGATGATGAACTGGCCGGATCATAACATCACCCTTGCGGAGCTGAGGTCCTTGTTCGAAGCCTTTGCGCTGGAAGCGGCGGAGCGGATTCAAGAGCTGTACCAGAGCTACGGCAGCAGCGGGCTGTACCGGATCAAGTGCTATGTGGACCGGAACTTCCATGAGAACCTGAACCTCAAGCAGATCGCAGGCCAGTTCTATATGAACTCAGCCTATCTTGGCCAGGTGTTCAAGAAGAATTACGGCATGTACTTCAATGACTATCTGCTCCAGCTGCGTATCACCGAGGCCAAGAAGCTGCTGCGGCAGACCGATCTGCGGATCTATGAAATCGCCGAGCAGGTCGGATTCAAGAATGCTGATTATTTCGTCACCCAGTTCGAGAAGCTGGAGCAGAGAACGCCTACAGAATATAGAAACCGGACGGGCAACCGTTAATGCCAGGAGGGGGCGCTGCATGAAGCTGCTGAATAATATCCGGCTCAGGAATAAAATGTTCCTCGTCTATTTCCTCGGGGTCATCGCTCCGATTATTCTCACGAATGTGATCTTCTACAACACGATTACCGGAAATGTGAAGGCGCAGCGGATCAAGGACATCGATCTGGCGGTGGAACAGATTAAGAATGAGTTCCGGCTGATGGTGGATCAGGCCGTGGGCTTGTCCTCTTTTTTCTATGCGGATTACAAGACCAATGAGGTGCTGGACCGTAACTTCACACAGACCGAAGACTATGTCGAGGCTTACGACCTCTATCTCAGGTCCACCCTGAACAACTATTCCCCGTTCTCTTCCTCGCTGCAAAACAAGACCATCTATGTGGATAACCCCACGCTGCTGAATTCTGGGAATATCGGGATTCTGTCCGCGGAGGTCCGGGAGAGTGTCTGGTATAAAGAGTGGATGCAGGAGGCCTCTTCCCAGCCGATGTTCGTCCGCACCCAGGATGCAGGCGGCCGGTTCCAGTCGTTCTCGCTGCTGCGGCGGATGGATTATTTCGCGGACCGCATGGTCAAGGAGAAGCTGGTGAAGATTGATTTTAAGACGATTGATCTGATGGAGGTCTTCGCCAATCTGAACGTGCAGGGGGATGTGTATCTGCTGGGGCCGGAGGGCCGGATTGAATATACGACGAACCAGGCCATAGACTGGCAGGGGAAGGACCGGCAGCTGTATGCCTCCCTGAAGCAGGAGCAACTCATTGATTTCGAGAAGGAATACGGCAGTATCAGCTATCTGTCCGGCTGGCGGATTGTCGGCACAGTGAATGAGAACGAGATCATCAAGGAGGTGCTGAAATCCCGTTATTTCATCCTCTGGTCGGCCTGCCTGATGATGATTGTCCCCACCGTTATTATTCTGATCATTACCCGTTCGATCAACCTCCGGATTATTGAGATCCTGAAGCATATGAAAAAGGTGAAGACGCAGCAGTTCCAGATGATCATGCACGGGGAATCGCGCGATGAGATCGGCCAGCTGACCCTGGAGTTCAACAGTATGATTATGCAGATTAAGGCCCTGATTAACGATGTGTATCTTACAGAGATTCAGAAGAAGTCGCTGGAGCTGGAGCGGCGGAAGGCGCAGCTGAATGCTCTGCAGAGCCAGATTAACCCGCACTTCCTGTTCAATGCGCTGGAGACGATTCGGATGCGGAGCCTGCTGAAGCAGGAGAACGAGACGGCCAAAATCATCCAGAGCATGGCGATGATCCTGCGCAGCTCGCTGACCTGGAATAAGGAGTGGGTGAGCGTGGAGGAGGAGCTGGGCTTCATTCTCTGTTTTCTGGATATCCAGAAATACCGGTTCGAGGATAAGCTGAGCTATCATATCGATGTGCAGCCTGAGGCCTACGCCTGCGTTGTCCCCAAAATGGTGTTCCTGCCCTTCGTGGAGAACGCCAGTATTCATGGCATCGAGCCGCTCAAAAAAGGCGGAAGCATTGAGATCCGCATCAGCATGGAGGGGGATGAGGTGGTCTTCCAAGTGGCGGACAACGGGATTGGCATGAGCAGTGAGCAGGTTGACACTCTGTACGGATACCTCGACATGGAAGGGATTATCGGCGAGCGGATCGGAATACAGAATGTTATCTACAGAGTAACGATGCTGTATGGCAGGCGCGCAATCTTCCAGGTGGACAGCAGACCGGGTGAAGGGACACGGATTGAGCTGAGAATTCCAGTTCATCCATAGTTTTCAAAGGAGAAGCCATAATTTCACGGGTAACGGAGGAATGAAAACGCTTTTATACTAAAGAAGCACTAAACCATGAATATACAAGGGGGAGTACAGGCAATGGGTAAAAGCAAGAGAATATGGCTTCTCGCTCTGACGGCAGTCGTCTCATTATCCGTGGTGACGGCTTGCTCGGGGCCTAATAATGCCAAGAAGAATACGGGGACGACGGAGCCGACAAGCGCTGCCGCTACCACAGAGACCGAACCCAAGCAGGATAAGGTAACGTTCAAAATCTTCAACGGGGTGGCCGGCTCAAAGGACGGAAATACCAATGAGACGACCATCGGCAAGCTGCTGGAGGATCAGACCGGTGTCAATTTCAAGCTGGAATTCGTGGTGGGCGACCTCAATACTAAGATCGGAACAATGATTGCCGCCAACGATTACCCGGATGTGCTGATTCCCGATGCCGCTATAGAGGAAGTGCTGAATGCCGGTGCATTCATCCCGCTCGACGAGCTGATTGAGAAGTACGGGCCGAACATCCAGCGTGTCTACGGCAAATCGCTGAATCAGATGCGCTCCAAGGACGGTAAAATCTATTTCCTGCCGATTGCCGCCCAGGTGAACGATTTCATTCCTGAGCCGGAAGCCGGTGCGGGGTTCTGGGTTCAGCGCCGTGTGCTGGAGGAAGCGGGTTATCCGAAGATCAAGACGCTGGATCAATATATAGAGCTGATTAAGAATTACCGCGACAAGCACAAGGATGAGAATCTGACGGGCATGGTCTCTCTTACGCATGACTGGAGATTCTTCGCCACCTCCAACCCGCCGATGCATCTGATGGGCTATCCGAATGACGGTAACGTTACAGTGGATACGAACACCTGGGAAGCCAAGACCTATGCCGGTGCCGAGTCCACCAAAAAGTGGCTGAAGGCGCTGAATGACCTCAATGCTGCCGGTCTGTTCGATAAAGCCTCCTTCGTCGATAACTATGACCAGTACATTGCCAAATTAACCTCCCACAAGGTGCTCGGCTTCTTCGACTACCGCTGGCAGGTGGATAATGCGCTGAATGTGCTGAAGGATGCCGCCCGTAAAGACCCTTCTCTGGACGGCTTCAAGTATTTCCCGCTGCCGGTAACCTTCGAGGAGGGCACCCCGGATGCCTATCTTGATCCGCCTGGGGGCCTGGTAACGAACCGCGGAATCGGGATTACCGTCAGTGCCAAAGACCCGGTCCGCATCATCCAGTTCTTCGACAACATGCTGACCGAAGAGAACCAGACCCTGATGTCCTGGGGAATCAAGGGCGAGACGTATGAAGTGAATGAACAGGGCCGCTACTACCGTACGCAGGAGCAGATCGACAAGATTGACGAGCCGTTCAGAGAGAGCTTCGGCTTCAAGTACTTCAGCTGGAACTGGCCGATGTATAATGCCACTTCTACCCTGGCTGACGGAAATGCCAAGAATGTTGCCAGCCAGCCGGAGGTGTTCCAGATGACGCTGACCGACAAGGATAAGGCGATCTTAGAAAAATACGGCGTACAGACCTACAGCCAGCTGTTCGCTGAACCGGTTCCGCGTCCATACTTCCCGGCGTGGGGCTTCGCGAAGGAGCAGAATTCCCCGGAACAGCTCTGGGAAGCCAGCAAGGATGAAATGACGAAGAAATATTTCCCTAAGCTGGTGCTGACGACTCCCGATAAGTTCGAAGCAGTCTGGGAGGAATACATGAAGGAATTCGGCAAGCTCGATACTGCGGGTTATGAGAAATGGACCACTGAGCAAGTCAAAGCGAAGGTCGAACTGGCGAACCAATAGCCGCCGGAATCGGCGGGAAAGACCAGGGCTGTACCGAGATGCTGGTCTTTCCTGCTTGCCGCTTAGACACCCCGGTGCGCTGAAGGAGAGAGATACGGATGGATAAAAATACGGTACCCGCGTTATCCCGGCCGGCGGCGGATAAGGAGCCGGGCCGGATGAGGCTGTTCTTCAAAAAGCTGGGCCAGCAGCGGGCCTTGGCAGTGATGTCGGTCCCTTTTCTAATCTGGCTGTTTGTATTCAAATACTTGCCGCTGTGGGGCTGGAGCATTGCCTTCCAGGATTATAAGCCGGCCAGGAAGTTCATGGAGCAGACCTGGATTGGCTTCGAGCATTTCAAATTTCTGTTCGGGGATGACCGCTTCCTCCGGGTGCTCCGCAATACGCTGGCGATGAGCTCGATTAACCTGTTCTTCGGCTTCGTCACTGCGATCACCCTGGCCTTGCTGCTTAATGAAATACGCAATATTGCCTTCAAGCGTGTAGTGCAGACTGTCAGTTATTTGCCGCATTTTATCTCCTGGGTCGTCGCGGCGAGCATCATTCAGACGACGCTGTCCCCGGATGGTACGATTAACCAGCTGCTGGTGGGTCTGGGCTTCCTTGACCGCGGCAATGAAATTCTGTTCCTGGGAATCCCGGAATACTTCTGGACCATCTTCGGAGCCAGCTCCGTCTGGAAGGATATCGGCTGGAACACCATCGTCTACCTGGCCGCTATGACAACGATTGATCCCACACAGTATGAAGCAGCGGAGATCGACGGCGCGAACCGGTTCAAGAAAATGATCTATGTCACGCTTCCGGGCATCAAGTCTGTTGTGATTGTCCTGCTCATTATGAATATCGGCTATCTGCTGGAATCGGGATTCGAGCCGCAGTACCTGCTGGGCAACGGCATGAATGTGGATTATTCCGAGAACATTGATATATTCGTACTGAAATACGGAATTGCCCAGAGTAATTTCTCCCTGTCCATCGCAGCGGGAATGTTCAAGACGGTCGTCAGCTTCATCCTGTTGTTCATGGCGAATAATGCCGCGAAGCGTATGGGCGAAGCCAGGCTGTATTAATAAAGGAGGCGCAGGCATGGAGACCGCAGCTGTCCATAAGAAAAAACGCAAGCCCCCCATAAGCTCTTCCACCGGCGACCGCTTGTTTGTCATTTGCAACTACTGCTTCATGATCGCACTAATGATTGTTACCCTGTATCCGTTCGTGAATGTTCTTGCCGTATCGCTTAACAATGCGCAAGATTCCATTAAAGGCGGGATCTACCTTCTTCCCAGAGAATGGACGCTGGCGAATTACAATTATATTCTGAGAGAGGCCACGATTTTTCATGCGACCTTCATCTCGGTGCTGCGCACCGTGATCGGAACGGTAGTCACTGTCTTCTGCTCGGCCATGCTGGCCTACACGCTTAGCAGACAGGATTACGTGCTGCGCAAATTCATCACCGTAGCTTTTATCATGACGATGTACTTCAACGGCGGCCTGATTCCCAATTACCTGCTGATACGGGATATGGGACTGGTCGGCAGCTTCTGGGTCTACATTCTTCCGGGAATCATCGGGGTGTTCAACCTGATTATTATCCGTTCCTTCATTGAAAATCTGCCGGAGAGCATCATCGAATCGGCTAAGATTGACGGCGCGGGCGATTACCGGACCTTCTTCAGCATCATCCTGCCGCTTACGGTACCCGTACTGGCTACGGTGGCGCTGTTCTCGGGAGTGTTCCAGTGGAATTCGTGGTTCGATGTCTTCCTCTATAACTCGTCTGATGCAAGTCTCAGTACCCTGCAATATGAGCTGCAAAAGATTCTGCAGAACTCCAACACCACCACCGGCACCTCGTCGCTGGACGGGATGATCCAGGGGGCAACGGGAGGCCAGCAGAATGCGGTCACTCCGATGTCCGTGCGGGCAACGATGACGATAGTAGCGTCCGTGCCGATTATTATGGTGTATCCGTTCCTGCAAAAGTATTTTGTCAAAGGCATGATGGTCGGCGGGGTTAAAGGTTAGGTTGTCTAATTGTATACAAGAGTTCTCCCTTACGGGGAATGATCTTAGAAAGATCGTATGCCGGATGTACAAGGCCTGCGGTCTTTTCTATGAGTATTGTATACATGGTTATAGCAAAATAAAGTATTTTCATTTAAAATGTCCATATGACATACAAGAAAGAGGAGGATGCTCATATGGAATATCATGTTGCATTGCGAGGGAGCGATCAGGCTCCCGGTACAGCGCAGAGGCCCTTTCGCTCCATCTCCCGCGCTGCGGCGCTGGCGGAGCCTGGAGATACGGTTACCGTTCAGGCGGGTACATACAGGGAATGGGTGAGCCCGGCTAACGGAGGAACAGAGGAACAACGGATTGTCTATCAGGCTGCCGGGGATGGGGAGGTCATCATCACAGGTGCTGAGCCCGTGGCGGACTGGCAGGATGAAGGGGATGGTGTCTGGAGTACAGAGGTGCCGAACAGCCTGTTTGCTGTGCGCAATCCTTTTGCGGAGAAATTGTATGGCGACTGGCTGTTCGAAGGGGCGTTTGAGCCGCATCTGGGGGAGGTCTACCTGGACGGCAAATCGTTGTATGAATGTGACAGCGTTACCAAGCTGCGCGATCCCCAGGTATGGCCGCAGGCCAAGTACCCGGCGGACTCTCTGCTCCAGTGGTATGCAGAAGTAGGCTCGGCTTCCACCAGGATCTGGGCGACCTTTGGGGGCAAGGACCCCCGCCGGGAGAATGTGGAGATCAGCGTTCGTCCTTATTGCTTCTGGCCGGAGCAGACGGGACGGGGCTACATTACGGTCAGAGGCTTCACGCTCCGGCAGGCCTCTCCGCAGTGGGCTCCGCCAACGGCGTTGCAGGAAGGGCTGATCGGACCTCACTGGAGCAAGGGGTGGATCATTGAGGACAACCACATCTGCGAGTCCAAATGCACAGGGGTGAGCCTGGGCAAAGAAATCTCAACCGGGCATAACGAGTGGTCAAATGGCCGGATGAAGGGCGGGACGCAGCGGGAGCAGGAGGTTATTTTCCGCGCACTCCGCCAGGATTGGCATAAGGATAACATCGGAAGTCATATCGTCCGCAATAATGTAATTCATGATTGTGAGCAGGCCGGAGTTGTCGGCCATTTGGGCGGGGCCTTCAGCCAGATTGTCCAGAACCGTATTTATAATATTCATCATAAACGGATTTTCCACGGGGCAGAGGTAGGCGGAATCAAGCTCCATGCTTCACTGGATACCCAGATTTGCGAAAATGTCATTTACAGCTCCTACCGGGCGTTATGGCTGGACTGGCAGGCACAGGGCACCCGGATCAGCCGGAATGTGTTCTACGACAACCTGTCCGAGGATTTCTTCATGGAGGTGTGCCACGGCCCTTATATGGTGGATCACAACCTGTTCCTGTCGCCGATGAACTTCCGCAATATGGCCCAGGGCGGCGCGTTCGTCCATAACCTGTTCGCCGGAAGATTCGTGGTGCGCCCCGAGCTTACCCGATATACACCGTACCATATGCCGCATGAGACAGCGGTTGCGGGCTACAGCAATATCGCGGGCGGGGATGACCGCTATTATAACAATATCTTCCTGCGTGATGAGGATATGGGCAATGAGGTAGTGCCGATGACCTTCTTCGAGCATCTGCCGCTTACCCCGAGAGAGCAGCTTAATGATAACGGTGAACGGGTGATGGACGGTATCCCTGATAATTCCCGCTGTTATCTGCATCCAGTTGGACTGGGCGGCTATGACGAGCACCCGAATGCGCTGCATAAGCAGTGGTGGGAATTGACCAAGGAAGAGATCAAGGCGATGATCGATTCCGGCAAGCCGTTCCATCCTGAACAGATGGCCCTGCCCGTTGGAATTCAGGGCAACCTGTATCTGAAAGATGCGGTGCCGGGTGCGCATGAGCCGAACGCGAAGGTCTATGCCGACAAGGGTCTTGAGATCGAGGTTGATCCGGCTTCCGGCAAGGTGCAGGTGCATATTGTGAACCCTGAGCTGCTGCGTGCTGCCGCGCCGACCGTGGTCACCACGAATCTGCTGGGCCGAAGCTATCACGCCGAGATGCGTTACGAGGAGCCGGACGGCTCGGCGTACCGGTTCGACCGCGACTTCTTCGGTAAGCAGCGCCCGGACTCGAATGTGACGCCTGGACCGTTTGAATTATCCGATAATGCTGCAGTGAAAATAGTGCTGTAGAAGGTTATGGTTGAGAGCCTGTCCCTGGGGACAGGCTCTTGTGTTTTTTTAAGACATTTATGAGTTGCGGCTATCTGTGCGTAAATGCCCTCCCAATGAGGCGCGTGCCGAATGTAGGCGAAAAACCGACCACATTGTGCTCGGCGGGGATGCGTGGGCAGAATATGGTCGAAAAACCGATCACATTGGGCACGGCGGGGGTGCGTGGGCGGAATATGGTCGAAAAACTGACCACATTGGGCACGGCGGGGGTGCGTGGGCGGAATATGGTCGAAAAACCGACCACAATGGAGACGCCGAGGGTGCGCGTGCCCAATGTAGGCGAAAAACCGACCACAATCGGTGCGTCGAGGGTGTGAGGGTGCGCCACGTAAGCCAAATGTATGCGGAAAACCGACCACAATCGGTGCCGCTGCGCTGAGGGATGGGCCCCATCTCCGCAGCCCGTACCCTTTTAGAGAAATCCTGCAAGAAATGCAGCAATGCGGCCTAAGTCACAGTATACAATGAGGCACAAAGCATCCTTCACCCGCAGGGTGAATTTGTTCTATACAGAGCAATGCAATAAATGATCCTAACAGATCTCTGCCTATAAAGGAAAAGTGGGCCTACATATAATGGAAGAAGGATGAAATGATGAGAGCCGAATGGAGATGAGGAGATGAAGGCATTCAATGAAAAGTACGTAGACACCGAGGAGAACTTCAACAACGTTCATACCTTTTTGAGAAAAATGGTAACCTTGACTGGGAAGCTTCAGACCTGGGAATTTGTCAGATTCGAGTTCTGGGACAAGCATGAAGCGCTCAAAAGTGCAGACCCTGATTTCAGGAGGAAAAATGCACACCTATGGAAGAATGAAGCCGGTGAGATCACAGGCCTGTTCATTTCCGAATCCGGAGGCGGCTTCTTCAGTTTAATCGTTCATCCGGATTACCCGCATCTGGCGGACGAGATGGTCGCATGGACCCGGAATGTATGGGGCGAGGGGAAAAAGAAGCTCAACACCGATTGCTATCCCTACGGTCTGGAGGTTCAGGCATTATTAGACCATGGTTTTGTGCAGGATTCCCATATCGGGAATACAAGAAGATACGATCTTGTGCATACTGAGTACACTTTGAACCTGGAAGAAGGCTTTTACATCTGGTGCATGGCGGAAGGGGCAGACGAAGAATCGAAGGGAGAGTTGATTGAACAGATCTTCTCTCCATCTGATTCCAGCCCAGTCAAGGTAGAGTATTGGAGAAAAACTCTGCCCTCCTATAATGAAGAGCTTGATCTGTCTGTGGTTGATGAGAAGGGGCGGCATGTTGCCTTCTGTTTCGGGTTCGTGGATCACGATAAGGGGATTGCGGTCATAGAGACGATCGGGACCCACCCCGACTACCGGCAACGCGGATTCGGCAAGGCGGTTGTTACTGCCTGCTTCTTGCGGCTGAAGGAGCAAGGTGTGACAACTGCTTTTATAACGGGTTTTTCTGCTGAGGCTAATGCTCTATATCAATCCCTACAGCCGGTAGAGATTACTCCGATGCATTCATATGTATACGAAGGTTAAATACAATCGGGACTGTCCAATGTAGGAGAATGCAGAAGACCTTCTATCCTACATATATTTTTTCTGCAGCAGGTTCCTCAGCAGGATTCTACACTTAGTTTATTGAATAAACTAAGTGTAGAGAAATACATATAATCCAAGAGAGGAATGAGCAGTATTGGACATGAACCATCAGAAGTATACAACACAAGCAGCGGGATATGATCAGGAGAGAGAAGGGATCGAGCGTGGTAAGATCACAATGATCGAATATCCCTCTGCCACAGTAGGCAACACCCGGAAGGCCAGAGTCTATACGCCGCCTGGATACTCTAGCACAGAGAAATATAGTGTCTTGTATCTGCTGCACGGCATTGGCGGAGATGAAGACGAATGGTACACTCACGGCACGCCGCAGATTATTCTGGACAACCTTTATGCTGATCACAAGCTGAAGCCCATGATTGTTGTATTGCCGAACGGGCGGGCGATGTTGAATGACCGGGCGGAGGGTGACATCTTCGCTCCTGACAAGTTGGAAGCCTTTGCAACCTTCGAGTCTGATCTGCTGAACGATCTGATCCCTTATATTGAAGCGAATTATTCTGTGCTGACGGACCGGGAGCACCGCGCGCTGGCCGGGTTGTCCATGGGCGGAGGGCAATCGCTCAACATGGGTCTGAATAACCTGGACCGCTTCGCCTGGGTGGGAGCCTTCTCTGCGGCACCTAACACGAAGGAGCCGGAACTGCTGGTACCGGAACCGCAGAAGGTAACGGACGCGCTTAACCTGCTCTGGTTATCCTGCGGAGACCTCGACAGCCTCAAGTATGTCAGCGACCGCACCGATGCTTATTTCTCAGAGCATAACGTACCGCACATCTGGGTAGAAGAGCAGGGCGACCATGACTGGCCGGTCTGGAAGAACGGGCTGTATCAGTTCGCTCAGCTTATTTTTTAAGGGAGCAGGAAGAACAGTTTCCGGTAACAAAAAAGGCAGCCTCAAGCCATTTCCATGGCTCAGGGGCTGCCTCTTCTTTTACTTTTACAGCTTACGCGGTAACGCTCATCTGCTTACTTATTGGCAACCGCATCAGCGCGCATTTTAACGATTTTCTCTGCTCTTTCCTTGTCTACAGCGAACACATCGTTCCAGCCGAGCCCTTCGACATCGCTCTTCAGCTTGGTCCAGAGCTGGTCGAATTCGGCCTGGTCCTTGGCGAAGATCATTTTCCAGGAGGTGTTCTTGACATAATCCGAGATCTGGCTGCGTTTGTTCTTGACGTCAGAAGAATCGGAGCCAAGACTGGTATTGATATTCGGCACGATGTCGATCATGTTGTTCTTCGTATAGTACTCGGTCGGAGTAGTAGCGTCATAGGTCTTCTGCCAGTCTGTAGTCAGCGCAGTCTTGTTGGCTTCAATGGTGGAAGCCCAGTACGTGCTGTTGTAGAATTCTTTGGTTTCCGGGTCGGTCACGAAATCACTCATAATCATCGAGTTGACCTTGCTCTGGCCGTCCTGGTAACCGCCGCCGCCGTATTCGGCAGGGACCGGGGTGTTTTCTTGGAATGCCGTCTGGCCGACTTCGGTCAGCTTGAATTTGCCGTCCGGTGTCTTCTCATAGTTGAAGCCTTCGAAGCCGTTGGTGTAGTAACGCAGACCTTCCGGTGAAGACATCCAGTCCATCAGTTCCATGATTCTTTCCGGCTCTTTCGCCTTGGAGCCGATAGCGAACACTCTACCGTTCCCGAAATAAGCATCACTGTTCTGGATCAGGTGGGTATCGCCGATCGGAACGGCTACGTTGCCGTCGCCCTGGTTGCCGCGTTCAATTGTATTGTAGAACCCTCTCTGCCAGGAGTACCACAGAAGCAGAACTTGCTTGTTGGTCAGCTTCTCAGATACCTTGTTCCAATCCTGGGAAGGGGAATCCGGGTCGACGAGACCCATTTTGTTAGCGTCATAATAGAACTGCAGAATTTTTTTGTACATGCTGTTGTCGTCCACGATTGGCACGATGTCACCTTTGGCATTCAATTGAATCGTTGTCGTGCCGTTCGGCTGCTCATAGCCATACCAGTTGCTGAGCCAGCGGACATTCTCCATGCTTCCGCCATCCCAGTCCTTCCAGAGGGTGATCGGAACAATCGGCTTGCCGTCCGGAGTCTTTGGATATTTAGCCTGCATGTCCTTCAGGGCGGTCATCAGGTCGTTCAGATTATTCAGCTTCGGCGCGCCGATTCCCTTGTAATAATCCCAAGGCATAATCGGGCTGGAGTAAGGCAGCTCTTCTGAGAAAGTCGTTGGCGAAGTATCGGCGGTGAAGGCCGGGAGGGCATAGATTTTACCGTCAGGATTCTGCTTCTCGAAGGCCACATTGAACGGCTTAAAGTGATTGTCTACATATTGGGACAGATGCTCCGTGTTCTTAATCATGTCGGTTAGATCCATAATCATGCCTGCCGGAATTAGTTCCTCGAGCTGGCTGTTCTCAATAATCAGGAGGTCGCCGAGGTCGCCGGATGCCGAGCGGGTCTTGTACAGCTGGTCGCCCGCTACCTGCGGAGCCAGAATGTTCAGTGTGATATTGAACTTGTCTTTCAGCAGCTTGCCGTACCATCCCGTCTGCTCGCCTTGATAGTTAGCTGCGTTGTCGAATACCGTAATGGTTAGAGGTTTGCTGTGATCGATGCCTGTGCTTGTGCCCGGATCGGATGACTCAGTAGGTGTTCCGGGTTCGGCCGTCCCCGCAGCAGTTCCTCCATTGTTGGAATTACCGCTGCAACCACTTAACGCCGTTGTTACCAGCAGGATGGTCGTCCCTAGTAACAGCGCGGACTTTCTGCCCAGCTTAATGTGTGTTTTCATGTGTAGCCCCCCGAATGATTAATGTATCATAATGGCGCAGGTCCGTTAGCCTTTCACAGCGCCAATTATAATTCCTTTGACAAAAAATCTCTGGAAGATCGGATATACCAGCAGGATTGGTGCGACTACGATAATGGTAACTGTCATGCGGATGGAGGTTGAGGTCTGCTTGGTCGCCAGAGTAGCCATCGCCGTTGAGCCGGCATTCTGCAGGTTGACCATGGTGGACAAGGAGCTCGCCTGATTGATGTAGTTATACAGTATGAACTGTAAGCTGTAGAGCTTACTGTCCGTTACCAGCAGGAGCGTATCCTGGAAGGAGTTCCATTGGTTGACGGCCGAGAAGATGGCAACGGTTGCAAGGATCGGCTTGCTGATCGGCAGAATGACTTTGTAGAAAATCGTGAAGATTCCTGCACCGTCAATGCTGGCCGCCTGCTGAAGCTCCTTCGGTGTTGCCTCCACGAAGGTTTTGACCAGGATAATGAAGAAAGGAGCAACAACGGACGGAAGAATATAAGCCAGGAAGTTGTCCGTCAGATGCAGCGATCTCATGGTCAGATACCAAGGGATAATCCCGGCATTGAAGAACATCGTGATGATGGTGAAGCGGTACCAGAATTTCTTGCCCCACATGTCCTCCTGGGCAAACATGAATCCGAGGAAGGCCGAAGCGCCGACTGTTAGCAGTGTACCGATCACTGTTCTGCCGAGAGAGATCATAAAGGCATTGCCCAGACCCGGGATTTTGAACACATCGATATAATTCTGGAAATGAATCCCCTTCGGCCAGAAAATAATTTCGCCCTTGGCGCTCAGGTCGTTCGCGCTGATCGTGTTGATAATGATCGAGTAGAACGGATAAACGCACATGAAGGCGAACAGTGAGAACAGGATATAAATAATAGTAGAGATGATTTTATCGGTAGCGCTGACCTGCATTTTGACCGTTTTTTTGGTGATGTCGATC
The DNA here is from genome assembly GCF_017874735.1 of Paenibacillus silagei. Lineage (GTDB taxonomy): Bacteria > Bacillota > Bacilli > Paenibacillales > Paenibacillaceae > Paenibacillus_AQ > Paenibacillus_AQ silagei. The sequence goes on along the minus strand of NZ_JAGGLV010000012.1, from coordinate 198,850 downwards.
TCCCGGGTGTTTGGCGTAAGACTGGTCTGGTTGTCACTCATACAATGCCCTCTCCTCTCAGCATTTTGGACAGACCGTTCACCGAAAAGAGAAGCACCACGCTGATTACACTCTTCAGCATACTGATCGCAACGGAGACGGAATAGCTGCCGCCGCCCATGGCGAGGTTATACACATATAGATCAAGAACCTGAATAGTGTCCTTGTTAAACGCATTCTGGAACACGAAATACTGCTCCAATCCGTTGTTCAGGAAGCTGGCAATCTGGAGCATCAGCAGGACGAAGTAGGTTGGCATCATGCTTGGCAATACGACATGGCGGATAACCTGCATCCGGGTAGCCCCGTCCACATAAGCCGCTTCATACAGCGATTCGTCGATGCCCATGATGGCCGCGATGTACAGAATGGCGGACCAGCCGAGTGTCTTCCAGGTAGCCCAGGCCCACATGGTCCACCAGACATGCTCCGAGCTCTGCAGGAACATTGTAGGTGAATCGGTCAGCCCAGTCATATGCAGGAAGCCGTTGACCATCCCCTCACTGGAGAACATGGAGAAGGCGAGGGAGTACACAAGCACCCAACTGATAAAGTTCGGCAGCGTGGTGACCGTCTGTATGAATTTGCGGAAACGTACCGCCTTGATCTCGGTCAGGAAGATGGCGAAGATCATCGGGAGCCAGGAAAAGAGGATGCCCAGTCCGCTGATGCCGAAGGTATTCCAGATGACCTGCATCAGCTGGTCGATCTTGACCTGATTCTCAACCAGGGAATGGAACCATTTGAAGCCGACGAACTCAGATTGGGACAACGGGATAGGCGGGGTGTAGTCAAAAAATGCATATACCCATCCATAGAGCGGATAGTAGGCAAAGACAGCGAGTAAAAGCATAAAGGGAGAGATGTAAAGGAATTTCCGGAACGAATTGCTTCTCATGCTCTGGCTGCGCATTGTTTCACTCCTCATCATATTCTCTTTGTATGATTGCTTCCTGAAGCTAAGCCGGGGCAAGCAATCCCGGGCATCTTGTCTGTCTGTCATCCCCCTTCTTCAGTAAGCAACCTCCGTTTTTGATAACGCTTTCATGTATGAAACTATAATAAGTTATCGTTTATCTTCCTACAATGACCGATCCTCACCAATTATTGATCTATTGTCAGGTGAAGGAGACGCGGATGAGAAGGGCAATTGTATGGGAGGGGCGAGTGAGAGAAGCAGGAGTCGGAGCCGAAACGGGAGTTTTTAGGAGCGGGAAGAAAGGAATGCGGGAGGCTGAGGGGCGGATGAGCCGAATGAGGGGTATTAGTGCCCCTGATTTCATTAAAAGTGGGCGGATGAGCCGAATGAGGGGCATTAGTGCCCCTGATTTCATTAAAGTTGGGCGGATGAGCCGAATGAGGGGTATTAGTGCCCCTGATTTCATTAAAAGTGGGCGGATGAGCCGAATGAGGGGCATTAGTGCCCCTGATTTCATCAAAGTTGGGCGGATGAGCCGAATGAGGGGCATTAGTGCCCTTGATTTCATCAAAAGTGGGCGGATGAGCCGAATGAGGGGCATTAGTGCCCCTGATTTCATCAAAAGTGGGCGGATGAGCCGAATGAGGGGCATTAGTGCCCCTGATTTCATCAAATGGACGGGGAGCAGCGCTGCTTCGATGGTCTGGCACGCAGCAGCCGTACTTATCCAGAGCCTTGCTCCAGATTTCGTACAGGCCGCTCCCTCCACCCCCCTCTGCCTCAGGCAATGACGAAGCATTGCTTGCGGTATTCATTGGCGCTGGTTCCCGTGTATTCTCTGAATTTCTTGTAGAACCAGTCGATTTCCGAATATCCGACAGCGTCTGCAATCTCATAGATCTTCATGTCGGTCGTTTCCAGCAGCAGCTTGGCCTTCTCCATCCGCTGGCGCAGAAGGTATTCGTTGAAGGACATCTTCTCCTGCTGCTTGAATTTCTGTCCGAGATAGGCGCAATTGAAGTTCAGGGTGTCGGAGATCTGCTTGAGTGTAATATTATGATGGAGCTGCTCATCCACGCATTGCTTGATCGTACTGACGATCGGACACGGGGAGGACGGCTCTTTTTGAATGGTGAACTGAGCATAATCCCGCTCTACAGCAGCGGGTTTGCCAGCCTGAGCCAGCACCCGACTAACCGCCTCCAGACTTCCGCCCAGCTCAGCCGGGTCCACCGGGTCTGTTAAGTAATCGCTTACATTATAGAGTAAGGCTTGGCGCGCCAGCCCGAAATCTCCGCTGCCCCCGAGCAGAATAATCGGAACGGAGCTTCCCTGCCTGATCTGCTCACAGACTCTCATGCCCGGCGTATGGGCATCCCTGATATTCAGAAGAACAAGTGATATCCCCTCGCTGCGGATCAGCCGCAGAATATCGGATGAATAATCAGCATGCGCATGAATGATGAAATTCTTAAGTCTGCTCCCTGCCATATAAGAAGCGATCTCCCGCACTTGGGCGTTTCGCTCTACACATAAGATTCTGTACAACATGAAGACCCCGCTTTCAGAGAGAAGTTAAGCTTCCTTCATTCATTATGTGCAACAGAGCCGGGCGCTACAATGTGCAATTCTTGCACCAGGCTCCATTTGTTTACCTGATCGAAATCCGGTTGCGCGGTGGATAAGGACTTGCGGGCCGGACCTATAATTTGACAGGTGAACACCTGAAGTTAGACGGGTTGCTGCCTGAAAATGTAAGCGCTAAACTTTCGAGGTAAGTCATTCATACTTGGGGGGACAGATCATGCGGGCAAAAAAGGTAATGTCAGTATTTATTAGTATGTTGTTATTAGCTGCAACGACGGCATGTGGAGGAGCGGGGAACGGCGGGAACGCCGGCGGGGGAGCGTCAGCCCAGCCGGCGGCGGCTACGGAGGCTCCGGCAGCTGAGGCTACTGCAGAAGCTACACCGACTGCAGAGCCGAGCAATGCTACACCGGAAAAAGATTTCGATATGGGCGGCAGAACGATCAAGATTGTGTCCTGGTGGGATATGACGATTCCCGAGGACAATCCTGATAATATCCAGCGCTCGAAGAATCTGAAGGAATTGATGGCCAAGCATAATTTCAAGGTTGAATATGTAGCGCTGGACTTCGGTGAATACCAGAAGAAGGTTGTGGCTTCACTGGTCGCCGGTGAACCGCTTGGCGATATTGTCAGAATGGGCAAGGGCTATATGATTCCGGTGCTGACGAAGCAGGATATGTTCTGGCCGGTTGACGAGTACACCAAGAATGAGAATGCCTTCAATCAGCGTATGACTACAGAATTCTCGCAATATGAGGGCCGGGGCTATGGCTTCTCGGAGAATGCGGGCAACCTGATCAGCGGAGTATTCTATAACCGCACCCTGATGAAGAAGCTGGGCATGAAGCCGCTCCAGGAATATGTGAACGAGGATAACTGGAACTGGGAGACCTTCACCCAAGTCGCCAAAGAAGCGAACAAGGATACAGATAACAACGGGAAACTTGATGTTTGGGGCTTGGCCTCAGGCGGGTTCCTGGAAATGGCGCTGGCCTCCAACGAGACCGATCTGACCATTGACGATAAACAGAATCTCGATGATCCCAAGCTGCTGGAGGTCTTCAAGTTCATCGCCAAGCTGGGTGCCGAGAAGGTAGCGCGGCCGACAGAAGGCGGGGACTGGCAGGAACCGGCGCAGTTCTTCCGTCAGGGGAACACGCTGATGTATGCAGGAGCAGATTATGAGGCGAACGGCTTCAAGACGGATATGAAGGATTATGATATCGGCTTTGTTCCTTTTCCAAAAGGACCTAATGCTACCGAATACCACAGTGTGGAATCCAATGTCCAGTTCCTGACCATCCCGAAGAAGGCCGAGAATCCGGATCAGCTGCTGTATATCTGGGAGAAGATCAACGATATCGAGTCCATCTACGATTATCCGAAGCAGGCTTCCCTGGAGAGCACGTATGACAACGAGGATGATATCAACAACGCCAAGCTGGTCGAAGGCGGCATGCTGCTCACGAACCATAATACCTTCTCAACCATGCCTTACTACGAGATGATTGACGAACTGAAGAAGGGAACCTCGGCATCTACTGTCATTCAGAAGTACAAGGCGAAGGTTCAGGCTTCTGTAGACGCAGTCTACAAAAAATAAACGGATATCCGCATGGAACAACAGTCCCCCGCGGACTGTTGTTCCCATTCTTGCGGCAATTATAGAGCTGGAACTTGAAATATACCAACTTATGATCCATCGCTTAAAGGGAGGAGTACGTTGAATATTCGAATCAGGAACATAGCGATTATATTGGTTGTTGTCCTGCTGGCCGGGACGATCTGGATATTTAATTCCTCGGGGCAGCCTGTGCATTCCGACTCTCCCGCAGTAGGCAAGTTCACGGCAGCCGCGCAGGATGCTGAAGAAGGCAGCTATGAAGCCTATCTGAAGCAACACGGGGATGCCCCGCGCCCTGACCGGGAGATCCGCATCGAAGGGGAGAGCTATTCCCCCGGCAGCGGAGATGTCTTTGAGGTGAAGCAGCAATTCGAGGGGCTTGACGGAGCAGCAGTCATTACCCAGGAATCGGGAACCATCTCCTGGGAGGTGCCGGTTCCGGAATCCGGGCTGTACAACATCCGGGTTCATTATTATCCGGTGGAAGGCAAAAGCTCGTCCATTGAACGTTCCTTATCCATCAACCGGGAGGTGCCGTTCAAGGGAGCGGATACCTTGCTCTTCGACCGGGTCTGGGGGAACCGTGAGGAGGTCATTAAGCAGGATGACCGAGGCAACGATCTGCGCCCCAGACAGGTGGAGCAGCCGGTGTGGCAGTCCACGGTCATTGCGGACAGTGAAGGCTTCTATGAGGAGCCGTATGCCTTCTATCTGGAGCAGGGAAACCAGACCCTGTCGCTGACCGCACTCCGTGAGCCGATGGCCATTGATTATATTGAGCTGTTCCAGGACCGGACAGTGCGCTCCTATGCAGAGGCTAAGCAGGAGTATGAGACTAAAGGCCTTCAGCCGGTACAAGAGCCTTATATCGAGGTCCAGGCCGAAGCGGCATCCGCCAAATCCTCGCCTACCTTATACCCGTTATCGGACCGCTCCAGCCCGGCAGTGGTTCCTTATGCCGTCTCAAATTTAAGGATCAACACCATCGGCGGGGTGAACTGGAAGCTTCCGGGGCAATGGATCGAATGGGAGATTGATGTCCCTGAAGAAGGTCTGTACCGGATAGCGCTCAAGGAAAAGCAGAATCAGCTCCGGGGCGTCTATGCCAACCGCAGCCTGACCATTGATGGTGAATATCCGTTCACCGAGATGAAGCAGATCCGCTTCAATTACTCTCCCGGCTGGCAGATGAATGTACTCGGCGGGGAAGAGCCTTATCTGTTCCATCTTACAGAAGGGACGCACAAGCTGAGACTGACCGTGACCCTGGGCGATATCGCGCCGCTGGTCCGTACTGTCCAGTCCAGTGTCCTGACCTTGAATGAAATGTACCGCAATATTCTGGCGATTACCTCCAACAACCCGGATAAGTTCCGCGACTATCAGCTGGAGAAGCGGATACCGGAGATGACCAAGGTATTCCGGGAGCAGGCGGAGATTATCCGCGGTGTCGGCGAATATCTGGAGCAGGCCACCGGGGAACGCAGCGACAAGGTATCGGTGTTGTACTCGATGGTTACCCAGCTAGAGGATATGGCTAAGCATCCGGACACGGTAGCCAAACGGCTGGTCTCCTTCAAGACGAATGTCGGCGGACTGGGGACCTGGATTCTTAGCGTACGGGAACAGCCGCTGACACTGGATTCACTGGTGGTCTCGGCGCCGGATAAGCCGCTTCCGTCTGCGCAGGCGACCTTCTTCCAGAAGCTGAAGCATGAGCTGAGAGCGTATGGCGCCTCGTATACCGAAGACTATGACAGTATCGGTAACGTGACGAAGAACCAGAAGGCGATTACGGTCTGGATTTCGACCGGCCGGGATCAGGCTCAAGTGATGAAGAGCATGATTGACGATACCTTCACGCCGGATTCGGGCATCTCCGTGGCACTGCGGCTGGTGCCTCCGAACATTCTGCTGCCGGCAACCCTGGCGGGCGAAGGGCCGGACGTAGCCATGCAGATCGGCGAGGATCTTCCAGTGAACTATGCGATGCGCAAAGCATCGGCCGATCTGTCCCAGTTCGCCGATTTCAAAGAAGTGGCTGACCGCTTCCGCGACAGCGCCCTTACGCCTTATAAGTACAATGGAAGCGTCTACGGGCTGCCTGAGCAGCAGATCTTCCCGATGCTCTTTTACCGGAAGGATATTCTGCAGGAGCTTGGTCTGGAGCCCCCTGCTACGTGGGAGGAAGTCTACAATGTCGTCTCTGTGCTGCAGAGACATAATCTGGAGTTCTATCTTCCCCTGGAGGATACACTGAACAACGCGACGCTGGTGCCCAATGCGGCCTTCACCATGCTGCTCTACCAGAACGGCGGGCAGCTCTACACGGACGACCAGAAGCGAAGCGCGCTGAACTCGGAGACCTCCATGAGTGAATTTAACAAGTGGACCCAGTTCTATACCAATTACAAGTTCCCGGTGAAGGTGGACTTTCCGAACCGTTTCCGTACAGGCGAGATCCCAATCGGGATTGCCGATTACACCATCTATAACAGCCTGACAGTAATGGCGCCGGAAATCCGCAATTTGTGGGAATTCACGGTGGTGCCGGGAACGAAGCAGGCGGACGGCACGGTGGACCATAGCGTAGCCAGCCATACAACCGGTGTCATGCTGCTGGAGAATGCCAAGGACAAGGATTCGTCCTGGGAATTCATGAAGTGGTGGACAGACAAGGACACCCAGGTCCAGTACGGCCGGGAAATGGAAGGACTGATGGGAGCGGCGGCACGTTATCCGACCGCGAACATTGAAGCGCTGGAGGAGCTGCCGTGGCCGGTGAAGGATTACAAGGAACTGGAGAGCCAGTGGCAGTGGGTGAAGGGTAACCCTCAGGTTCCTGGCGGGTACTTCACAGGCCGGCATCTGGACAATGCGTTCCGCAAGGTGGTCAACGGGAATGTGAATCCGCGTGAAGCCCTGTCGGATTATCTGATCTACATTAACGATGAAATTCAGATCAAACGGAAGGAATTCAAACTTCCGTATTAGGTTGGAGGCTGCAAGCTGATGGTACAAATACAGAATACCACTGAACCAGCCTTGCCAGGGCTGGCTGGCGGTCCGGTCAAGGAATCCCGTCTGGCGCAATTATGGAGAGATATCAAGAAGAGCAAGCATTATTATTTCATGATGAGTCCCTATATGATCATCTTCTTCCTGTTCACGGTGATCCCGGTGGTCGTCTCCTTCGGGCTGAGCTTCTTCTATTTCAATATGCTGGAGACGCCGAGATTCATCGGCTGGGAGAACTATTCCAGGCTGCTGCTGGGCGATGATGTGTTCATGATCGCGCTGAAGAACACCTTTTTGTTCGCGGTCATCACAGGTCCGTTAAGCTATATCGCCTGCTTCCTGTTCGCTTGGCTGATTAATGAGCTGTCGCCCTTTGTCCGGTCGCTGATGACGCTGGTCTTCTATGCGCCTTCGATCTCGGGCAATGTGTTCTTCATCTGGCTGATTGTCTTCTCGGGGGACAGCTATGGTTATCTTAACGGCTTCCTGATGAAGATCGGGGTGCTGCTGGAGCCGATTATATGGCTGCAGAATGAGAAGTACATTCTCCCCATTATCATTATTGTGCAGCTCTGGCTGAGTCTTGGCACAAGCTTCCTGGCCTTCATCGCCGGACTTCAGACCGTGGACCAGACGCTGTTCGAGGCCGGAGCGATGGACGGAATCAGGAACCGCTGGCAGGAGCTGTGGTTCATTACCCTGCCGTCCATGCGCCCGCAGCTGATGTTCGGCGCGGTCATGCAGATTACCGCCTCCTTCGCGGTGGCTGAGGTCTCTATTGCGCTGGCGGGCTTCCCGAGCGTTAACTATGCGGGACATACGGTGGTCACGCATTTGATGGATTACGGGACACTGCGCTTTGAGATGGGCTATGCCTCTGCGATTGCCACTATTCTCTTCGCAATTATGCTCGGAACCAACATGATGACCCAGAAGCTGCTTCGAAAGGTGGGTGAATGACCCTGTATTCAAGAGTGATAGGGGCCCTTCGCCCTCAAAAAAGACTGAACCGTTCCTTTGCTGTCAGCTTTATGCTCTTCGGCCTGCTGCTGGGCTTCGGCGCGTTCATGGTTCTTCCGCTGATCTATACGGTGAATAATGCCTTCAAGCCGCTGGATGAGCTGTTCATCTTCCCGCCGAGATTCCTGGTGCGGAACCCGACGCTGGAGAACTTCACCGACCTGATGGTGATCATGGGGAATTCCTGGGTGCCGTTCACCAGATACATTGCGAATACACTGCTGATCACCCTGGTAGGAACCGCAGGACATATCCTGCTGGCGTCGGCAGCGGCGTATCCGCTGGCCAAGTTCAAATTCCCGGGCTCCAGCATTCTGTTCAAGATTGTAGTGCTGTCCCTGATGTTCTCGCCGCATGTTACGGCGATCCCCAACTATCTGGTCATGTCGCAGCTGGGGTGGATCAATACCCAGGCGGCGATTATCGTCCCGTCACTGGCCTTTTCACTAGGTTTGTTCCTGATGAAGCAGTTCATGGAGCAGATCCCGGATGCACTGATTGAGGCGGCCAAAATCGACGGTGCGAACGAGTACCGCGTGTTCTGGCAAATCGTAATGCCGAATGTGAAGCCGGCCTGGCTGACGCTGATGATCCTGCAATTTCCGGCGCTGTGGGGCACAGATGGAGGAAGCTTCATCTACAGTGAGAACCTGAAGACACTTCACTACGCGCTCAGCCAGGTCATCCAGGGCGGAATTGCGCGTGCCGGGGTCGGAGCGGCAGTCGCTCTGCTGCTGATGACCGTGCCGATTCTGTTGTTCATTATTTCACAGAGCAGTGTCATCCAGACGATGGCCACATCCGGTATGAAAGAGTAGAGAGGAGGAACGGTGACAATGGTCGCAAGGATAAAGAAACTGAGAACCGGTCTGCTGGCCTTGTGCTGCCTGGTCAGTCTGGGGCTTGGCGGAGAGCTGGCCCTGGCAGAGAGCGCAGCCCCTTCCTACAATTATTCATACTGGGGGAATGCGGTGGCGGCTCCGTCCGCCTACCAGGCTACTACGCTCATCACGGGTGCCAGCTCCGGTGCGGGCCCATTCAACAATCCGCAGGATATTCAGGTTACGGCGGATAAGCAGATCTATGTTCTGGATAGCGGCAATAACCGGTTTGTGATTCTGGATCAGGACTATAAGTCCGTCAAGACGGTAGATGCATTCCAGTTCAAGGGGAAGGCGGAGAAGTTCAACAATCCGCAGGGCATCTATGTGACGAAGCAGAAGGAGATTTATGTTGCGGATACCGGCAATAAGCGTATCGTCCATCTCGACAGCGACTTCAAGGCCGTGGGGATCATTGAAGCCCCGAAGTCCGAGCTATTGCAGGCGAACTTTGAATTTCAGCCTGTCCGTGTTGCTGTAGACAAGGCGGACCGCATCTATGTGATGTCGGCCGGCGTCTTCGACGGATTCATGGAATTCGGGGCGGATGGTGTGTTCAAATCGTTCATTGGCGCGAACCGGGTGCATGTTGATGCGGTAGAGTATTTCTGGAAATCGATCTCCACCAAGGCGCAGCGTGAGCAGATGGTGATGTATACGCCTACCGAGTTCACGAATCTGGACATTAATGACGAAGGCTTTCTGTACGCTACCAACGGTGACGATTACGGGGACCCGATCAAGAAGCTGAACGCGCAGGGGGCAGATATTCTGCGGAGAGAGGGCTATTACAAGCCCAGCGGCGATCTGATGTATTCAACCCGGTCGGGCGGCGCCCCGCGGCTTGTGGATATTGATGTGAGCGACAGTGAAATATACGCGGTGCTGGATGCCAGCCGGGGCCGGGTGTTCACGTACAACGGGGACGGCTATCTGCTGTATATTTTCGGCGGAATTGGTAACCGTATGGGCGAATTCAACACCCCGGTTGCCATTGAGCACAGCGGTGACGATATTCTGGTGCTGGATCAGGCGCTGGGTGAAATCACGGTATTCCAGACCACAGAGTATGGAAGAACGCTGAACAGTGCTGTGCGCAGCTACTATAACGGTGATGAGGAGATGGCTTCCCAGGAGTTCAGCAAGGTCGTCAACTTGAATGCGAATATGGAGTATGCCTATGCGGGTATAGGCAAGGCGTATCTGCGGCAAGGCGAGTACAAGGAGTCGGCGGAGTATTTCGAGCGCAGCATGGACCGGACCAACTATTCCAAAGCGTTCCTGCTCTACCGTAAGGAAGTGCTTCGCGGACATTTCTCCACCATTATGACGGCTCTGATCGCGCTGGTAGCCCTATGGCTGGGCCTGAGAATGTACCGGAAAATGAAGGCCAGAAAGAAGGTGGAGCTCCATTGAACAGAGAAGCGCTGCAACATCCGCTGTATGTGATGGTTCATCCGTTCAACGGATACTGGGACCTCAAATATGAACGCAGTCAAAAAACCAGTCTGATCATCTCCTTCGGCATTCTGTTTATGCTGATTCTGACGAATGTTCTGGGCAATCAATACAGCGGGTTCCTGGTCAATATGAATAATCCCCGGTATCTGAACAGCCTGCTGGAAGCGGTCTATGTGCTGGTTCCTGTTCTGTTCTGGTGTGTGGCGAACTGGTCGCTGACTACGCTGATGGACGGGGAGGGGAAGTTCACGGAGATTTTTATTACCACCTGCTTCGCCCTGGTTCCGATTGTCCTGATTAATTTCCCATGGATCTGGATCAGCAATTTCATCTCGGCTCAGGAGAGCTCTTTTTATTACTTTTTCAAAAACTTTGCCATTCTCTGGTCGGGACTGCTGCTGTATGTGGGCATTATGACCGTTCATCAGTTCTCTCCGTCCAAAACGATCGGGACGATTCTGCTGACGCTGCTCGCTATGGCCTTCATGGCTTTCCTGACCCTGCTGTTCTTCAGTCTGGTTCAGCAGATGATTGCATTCGTCTCGACCATATACCAAGAAATTGTCTTGAGGAGATAGGAGGAGGACCGGGAATGAGGAAGCCGTTAATCATGCTGCTCTCGATTCTCTTCAGTATGAGTGTGCTGGCCGGCTGTTCGGCGTCAAGCTCAGGCAGCCAGGCCAGCGGGCATGAACCGAATCTTGAAGTGTCCTTTACGGAAGGGAGCGCGCTGAAATCTGCCTTCACCGATAGTGGGGTGAGCGGCATGACAGGGGTGCTCGAGAACGCGCAGCTCCGGCTGTTCATGGATGAAGCTACCGGAGGGATTGCCGTCAAGAATCTGTCGGACGGGACGGTCTGGTACAGCAACCCGCTGGACCGTGAAGCGGATGCCAAGGCCAGCGGGGATAATAAAGACCTGCTGTCCGCACAGCTCAAGCTGGATTTCTATAACAACCTGGGTCAAGTCAGCTCTGTCAATTCATATACGGACAGCGTGGCCCATAAGCAAATGAAGATGGAACTGACGCCGGAGGGCGTCAAGGTCTTCTACCAGTTCGGAACGACCGCCGCAACAGCGGAGGATCTGCCGATGAAGATGGGCAAGGAGCGGTTCGAGGAGAAGATCATGAGCAAGATGGATAAGACCGGGCAGCGGACGATGAAAATTGCCTACACCTTCGATGAGGAGAACGGGGTATATACGCGAAACGATGAAGCGCTGAAGGGGCTTCAGCTGGAGCGGACCCTGAAGGGCTTCGAGAAGGCGGGGTACACAGAGGAAGATCTGCAGCAGGATATCGCCGAGAACAAACTCAGCCAGACCAAGCCTGCGCCGCGTATTTTTCAGCTCGCCATTGAATACGCCCTGGACGGGGATCAGCTGGTCGTCAAGGTTCCGGCAGCGGATATCCGCTATCCTGCGGATTATCCGGTGAATGACATCTCCCTGCTGAGCTTCCTGGGTGCCGGAGGGAGCAAGGATTCGGGTTCCATCCTGGTGCCGGACGGCTCAGGAGCGCTGATTCATTTCAATAACGGAAAGATCCGTTATCCCGCATATAAGCAGGCGGTATATGGTGTGGACGGGACGATGGAGACCACAGATGCCTATGCGCAGCAGCAGGAGGTCAAGCTGCCGGTGTTCGGCTTGATCCGGGAGGAAGGCGCCATGCTGGGCATTATTGAACAAGGTGCGTCCTTGGCTACCATCAACGCGGATACCAGCGGCAGATTGAATGGATACAACTATGTGTATCCGAGCTTCACCCTGATTGCCAAGGGAGATCTTACCCTGACGTCAAGCGATCAGAACCGCACCCTGCCGAAATTCCAGCAGGAGCCGCCTAAGACAGATTATGTCGTCCGTTACGCGTTCCTGAGCGGAGCAGAGGCCTCTTATCCGGGCATGGCGCGTTATTACCAGAGCTATCTGGCGGAGCATGGCGGACTGCCTGAGGCGCAGCCGGCAGCTTCCGCAGAAGCTCCTGTGAATACGCCGTTCTATCTGGAGCTGGTGGGCGGAATCACGAAGACCAAGCATGTCCTGGGTATTCCGTATCAATCGCTGGAGGCGTTGACGACCTTCGAAGAGGCCCAGAGCATTCTGGAGCAGATGAAGCAGCGCGGCATTGATCATATCAAGCTGAAATATGCCGGCTGGTTCAACAGGGGCCTCGATCACAAGGTGCCGGACCGGCTGTCTGTGGATCAGGCGATCGGCGGCAGCAAGGGACTGAACCGGCTGGCAGCATACGCTAAGGAGCAAGATATTCAGCTCTTCCCTGACGTGGCTCTGCTTCGGGCGAACCAGACCTCCGGCTTCCGTATTAATCAGAAGGCTTCCCGGATGCTCAGTGAGATTCCGGCAGCCGTCTATCCGTACAATATGGCCTTGAACCGGCGGGACCGTTCCTTCACGCCTGCCTACATTATTTCGCCAAGCAGGATCGGCGGATATGTCGATGCCACGCTGAAGGAGATTGCGCCGTTTCAGACCGGGGGCATCTCACTCAGGGATATGGCCGATCAATTGAACAGCGATTTCCGTAAGAACCAGGAGATCGACCGGTCTGCGTCCGAGCAGATATCGGTCCAATCGCTGGAGAAGATCACCGGACAGTCCCTGCGCATTCTCGCGGACGGCGGGAATGCCTACGCCCTCCCGTATCTCTCTGACATTACGGATGCTCCGGTGTCCAGCAGCCGGTTCAAGCTGGAGGATGAGGAGATTCCGTTCTATCCGATGGTGGTGCGGGGATATGTGAATTACACCGGCAAGCCTTACAACCTGTCCACGTTCACGAATCCAAGGCAGTATATCCTGAAGAGTCTGGAGTACGGCTCCGGTATCTATTATGAATGGATGTATGCGCCTAATTACAAGGTGAAGGATACCGACTACGATAACCTGTATGCGGTCAATTACGAGCAGTGGATCAACCAGGCAGCCGATATGTACACTGAAGTGAACGGAGTGATGAAGAACGTTCAGAATCAGCGGCTGACGGGTCATGAGAAGCTGGCAGACGGTGTCTATAAAAGCACTTACGGTAACGGGATGTCTGTCATCGTCAACTACAATAAGACAGCAGTCCTTGCTGAAGGCCGGACGGTTGAAGCCGAAAGCTATATTACGGGTGGTGAGCAATCTTGAAATCCATACTTAGACTGGACCGCAGATCCTACAAAGAGCAAAAGGCATTAATGGGCTTCTTCTATGTGCTGCCCTGGCTGCTGGGGTTCATCTTCTTCTTCCTGATTCCGTTGTTGTCTTCGCTGCGCTACAGCTTAAGCTCGGTGCAGGCTAATTCCGACGGACTGATTGTTCATTTCAGCGGCTTCCAGAATTATGCCGAAGCACTGACGGTGAATACCGAATTCAACCGCTCGCTGGCCGATGCCATTATGAATATGGTCATCAATGTGCCGCTGATCGTCATCTTCAGTCTGTTCCTGGCGGTGCTGCTGAATCAGAAGTTCATCGGCAGATCGCTGGCCCGTTCGATTTTCTTCCTGCCCGTTATTCTGGCCTCCGGGGTCATTCTGAGCCTGGAGAGCACCAGCCTAATTCAGGCGGTCAACGATCAGAATGCCGGAGCGGGAGCGATTCAGGGGCTGGGCACCTTCGAGCTGGAGGGGCTGATGCTGGATGCGGGCTTAAGCGAATGGGTAGTGAACTATCTGACCAGCGCCGTGAGCCGCATCTATAGTATTGTGAGCCAATCCGGCGTACAGATTCTGATTTTCCTGGCCGGCATCCAGACCATCTCGCCGCAGCTGTATGAGGCGTCCAAGATGGAAGGGGCAACCGGCTATGAGGCCTTCTGGAAAATCACTTTTCCCATGGTCAGCCCGCTCATTCTGGTGAATTCCATTTATACGATTATCGATTCCTTCTCGAATAACGCCATGACGGACCTGATCCGGGAGACCGGCTTCACCCAGTTCAACTTCGGTCTAAGCTCTGCGATGGCCTGGCTGTATTTCGCCGCAGTGGCCTTAATTCTGGCCGTCAGCAGCTATCTGATCTCGAAGAAGGTCTTCTACTATGATTAAAGGGAGGATGGGACTAATGCATGCGACCCGCTTACTGTCGCTCGAACGCTGGAAGAAATGGATATGGTCCTTCGTGCGGCTGACGCTCATTGCAGGCCTGTCGTTCGTGATCCTCTATCCGGTACTTCAGAAGATATCCACGGCCTTCAAGGCCAAGAGCGATCTGTATTCACCGATTGTCGTCTGGCTTCCCGAGAATTACACGCTCGACAATTTCGTCAAAGCGATTGGAATAATGGATTACTGGCAGGCCTTGCTGAATACCTTCACCCTGTCGGCGCTGACTACAATCTTGACCGCCATCTCCTGCGCGCTTGCAGGGTATGGCTTCGCCCGGCTGAAGTTCAAAGGGAGCCAGCTGCTGTTCGCCGGGGTCATATTGACGATCCTGGTTCCGCCGATCACGATTCTGATTCCGGTCTACCTGAATTTGAAGGATTTCAGTCTGATGGGGCTGATTCCGCTCTTAACGGGCGGCAAATCGGTGAATCTGCTCAACACCTACTGGCCGTTTATTCTAACCTCTGCTACGGCGAATTCGCTGAAGGCGGGGCTGTACATTTTCATCTTCCGGCAGTTCTTCCGGGGGATTCCCAAAGAGGTGGAGGAAGCGGCTTATATCGACGGGGCCGGGGTAGGCAAGACCTTCTACCGGATTATGCTGCCTAACGCGATACCGTCCATTGTTACGGTACTGCTCTTCTCGTTTGTGTGGCAATGGAACGACAGCTTCTTCACCACGACTTATCTGACATCCAGCAAGGTGATGGCGACCCAGCTCGGCTCGCTGCCGTATAATCTGGCGATTCTGCTGGAGGACGGCGCCAATTCCAAGGCTGATCCGTTCTACCTCAGCATGGTCCAGGATACAGGGATTCTGCTGGCTATTCTGCCGCTGATCATTATCTACCTGTTCGTGCAGCGGTATTTCGTGGAGAGTATTGAGCGTACCGGGATTGTGGGATAACCGTAGAAGGAGGATGACTGTGCACCAAAAGAACAGAACAAGCACTCCGGCCAGACTGGCCCGGAGTATAGTCTTCGCAGCCGCGCTTCTATGGTTATCCGGCTGCTCCGCTCCTGGCGGGGATGCGGCTCCTGCTGCATCCCCGCCAGGGAATGTAGCGTCATCCCCGGCGGCCTCGCCCGCCGGGACTCCGTCCGCTGCCCCTACAGCTTCGCCTGATGCTGCGGCAGAAGCTCCGGTGCAGCAGGAGGCTCCGCCGCTGGCGGCAGCCTATGCGGATTACTTTCCTATTGGAGCTGCGGTGGAACCGGACCAATTGGAGGGTCCCGCAGCCGACCTGCTGAAGCGGCATGTGAACTGGCTCGTGGCCGAGAATGTCATGAAGCCGGATGCAATTGCTCCGGCTGAAGGCACCTTCACCTGGGAACGGGCCGACCGGATCGTCGCCTTCGCGAAGGCGAACGGCATGGGGCTGCGCTTCCACACCCTGGTGTGGCACAGCCAGACACCGGAATGGTTCTTCCGGGATGAAGCCGGTCAGGCAATGGCGGATGAGACCGATGCAGCAGGGCGCGAAGCGAACAAGAAGCTGCTGCTGAAGCGGCTAGACAGCTACATTACCGCTGTTGTCAGCCGTTACAAGGACGACATCTCCTCCTGGGATGTAGTGAATGAGGTGATTGAGCCTGGAGACCCGGATGGCATGCGGGCCAGCGACTGGTATAAGATTACCGGCACCGAATTCATCGAGACAGCCTTCCGGGCGGCCCGCAAGGCTGGAGGGCCGGAGCTTAAGCTGTATATTAATGATTACGGCACAGATAATCCCGAGAAGCGGGACCGGCTCTACGAGCTGGTGAAGGACATGCTGGCGAAGGGGGTGCCGATTGACGGGGTTGGCCACCAGACCCATATTAATCTGGACTATCCTTCGGTGGAGAGTATTACCCTGTCCATGGAGAAGTTCCATGCCCTCGGCCTTGATAATCAGATCACCGAGCTGGATATGAGCCTGTATGTCTATAACGATCTCAGCGATGTCGGCCCTGTAGTTCCTGAGGATATCCTGCAGCGGCAGGCTGCGCGGTACGGCGAGCTATTCGCTGCTCTAAGAGACAGGAAGGAGCTGTTAAGCGGGGTCATGTTCTGGGGCATTGCGGATGATCATACCTGGCTGAGCACGTTCCCGACCGAGCGGACCGAGGCGCCGATGCTGTTCGACAGGCAGCATCAGCCCAAACCGGCCTTCCAGGCGGTCACCAATTTCTAAATGGTAAAGAACGGGTAAGCCAAACAAGAAATGCACCTTACAATTTCATTATTTTTGCCGGGATAATATAATATTCCGGTAATAAATAATCTTGCAAAGTGAGGTTGCAACTGGTGCCCAAAACAATCAAGAATACAATGGCCTGGACTGTCGCTGCATGCATGGCCGTACAACTGTTAACCGCTTGTGAGAGAAGCAGTAACCTTGCGGAGCGTTCTCCGGTTCCTGAGGGACAGCCGGGGAGCGCTTCGTTATATGAAGAGCCGGGTCTAAGCAAATATGATCCGCCCATCCAGCTGTCGTTCGTACGTGAGAACAACGATGCGCTGGAAGAAATACTGAAGGAATTGCCGGGAGAGTCGCTGGAGCATAACCGCTGGACCGAGCTGTATGAAGAGGTGCTCGGCATTAGGGTCACCTATGATTGGACGGAGTGGAGCTCCATCTACTCCCGCAAGCTGGGGGTATCTCTGGCCTCCGGGGATATCCCTGATATTGTGCGGGTGAATGCTTCGCAGCTCAGGGTGCTGAGCAATGCAGGGCTGATCCAGGATCTGAGCGAAGTCTATGACGAGTATGCAACCCCGTTAACCCGCAAGGTGCTGAGCGAGGAAGGAACGGGCCCGTTCGAGACGGTTACCCTTGACGGCAAGCTTATGGCGATCCCGGAGACCAATTCGTCCATTGAGGGCGCGATGTTCCTGTGGATTCGGACGGACTGGCTGGAGCGTCTCGGCCTGCAGCCCCCGCAGACGATGGCAGAGGTGCTGGCTATTTCGAAAGCGTTTACGCAGCAAGATCCTGACGGTAACGGCAAGCATGATACCTATGGCCTTGCGGTCACCAAATATCTGTGGGACCCGGTCATGGGACTTACCGGGTTCATGGCCGGTTATGGTGCGTATCCTGGAATCTGGATTAAGGACAAGACCGGCAAGCTGGTCTATGGAGGGATCCAGCCGGAGGTCAAGCATGCCCTGCAGGTGCTTCAGGAGTTGTACCGGACAGGACAGATTGACAGGGAATTCGCCTTCAAGGACGGGGTCAAGGCCAGCGACTGGATTGAGCATGAGCAGGTTGGAATGATGTATGGGGAGCAGTGGGGCTCCTTCCTCGTGCAGTCCAGCCGTGAGCATAATCCGCAGGCTGAGTGGCAAGCCTTCCCGCTGGTCTCGGAGTCGGGGGCCGCGCCGAAGGTGCCGCTTCCGTTCAGCACCAACCAGTTCCTGGCGGTCAAGCAAGGCGTCCAGCATCCGGAGGCGCTGATTAAGCTGATTAACCTGCATCTGGAGAAGAATTGGGGGGCTACGAGTGAGGTGGAGCGGTACTATAACGCTCCGCAGGCGGTGTGGAAGCTGTCGCCGGTGACGCCGTTTCCGGTGCAGAAGAACCTGGAGGCCTTCCGGGAGCTGGAGACCTTCCGGCGCAACGGCGATGCCTCCGTGCTTCAGGATGAAGCGAAGACGATCCAGAAGCGGATTGCCGCTTACGAGGCAGGAGGTGCGGACAGCGAGACAGGCTGGGGCTGGGAGCGGACGTACGGGCCTTCGGGTGCTTTTTCCATTCTGGACGGGTATGAACGTAAATCTCAGCTGCTCTATGAGAGCTTCGTCGGCGCACCTACAGAGACGATGATCGAGAAGCAGAATATTCTAAATAATCTTCAGATTGATGCCTTTCTTGATATCATTCAGGGCAGACCGCTCAGCGGGTTCGATAATTTCGTGGCACAGTGGAACAAGCTGGGCGGCGAGCAGATTACGGCTGAGGTCAACGACTGGTACGCAGAGAAGGGCGGGAGCAGCAAATGACCGGACCTGAGCAGACGAGTGGAGGCGGTACACATGCTTAAGTTTCCTGCGGTGTCGATGCGCCACACGATTTTTATCCGGATGGTTGTCACTTATCTTGCTATTATTCTGCCGATTCTGCTGCTGGGACTCTACCTCTACAACTGGAGCTACAGGAATGCAAGTCAGGACCTGTCCAGAGCGACCCTGTCGCAGTTAACCTATTATCTGGAGGACCTGAACCGCGAGGTGGAGTGGATGGAGATCCAGCAGTATGATCTTGCCCAGGATACCGAGCTGAACAAGATTGCCGTGACCTGGAATTACATGGACGATGTTCAAAAGCGGGAGAGCCTGAACTACATCTCGCAGCGGCTCACCTCTCTGAAGAACAGCAGCGCCTACATCGGCGATGTGTTCGTTCATATCCGTACCATTAATAAAACGCTGTCCGCGATGAACGGCATCGATGATTTTGACAGCAGCAAGTTCAATTTCTTCCGGTCCGTCGATCTCAGAAAAGAAGGCCGGCTGATCAACTGGAACAACTTCCTGGAGCTAAGCGTTACCCAATCCAGCGGCAGGAGGAATGAGCCTCCGCTCTTCATCGTGCAGATTGAGCTGGACAACGAGAAGCTGAAGGATTCGCTCCGGGCGATTAACGCGTACGAGGAGAGCGGCTCGCTGCTGGTCTCGCGGCTGACGGACTATGCACTCGGCACAGAGAACAGCTCCCCGGAGATGATTGAGAGCTATCACCAGGCGATCGATGAAGGGAACCTGTACAACTGGGAGCTGGACGGAATTCGGTATCATATCGACAGCTTCACCTCGGACAAGCTGGGGATGGCTGTTGCTACCTATTTGCCGGAGAAGGCGGTCAAGCGCCCGCTGACCAAGTTCGTGGTCTGGGCCTGGCTGTTCGCGGCGGCGTCCTTCCTGGCGGTGCTGATCTATTCCTACGCCACCTATAAGTTCGTCCAGAAACCGCTGCTTGTGTTGATCCGCAGCTTCAAGCGGATGGAGAGCGGCTCGCTTGATATTCAGATTGACCATGCCCGCAAGGATGAATTCGGCTATCTGTATCTACGGTTCAACCAGATGCTCAGTAGGCTGCGGATGCTGATTGACCAGGATTACACCCAGAAGCTGATGATGCAGCGGGCGGAGCTGAAGCAGCTCCAGTCACAGATCAATCCGCATTTCCTCTATAACAGCTTCTTCATTCTCAGCGCCCTGGCGAAGCAGGGGGACAGCTCCCGGATTGAGGAATTCTCCGGCATGCTGGGCGAATATTTCCGGTTCATCACCCGTAACGGAGAGGATAATGTCCGGCTTGCGGAGGAGACGCGCCATTCCCGGATGTATACAGAGATCCAGAAGATGCGCTTCTCCAGGCGCATTCAGGTTCAGTTCGATGAGCTGCCGGAAGACATGGAGGAACTGCGGGTTCCGCGTCTGATTCTCCAGCCGATTATCGAGAATGCCTATGAGCATTGTCTGGAGAAGCAGGCGGAGGATGGGGAGCTGCGGGTTTCTTTTGAACAGGAGAAACGGGAGATTCGCATTATTGTTGAGGATAATGGAAGCGGGCTGACCGATGAACGGATCGAGACTCTGAGAAGGCGGCTGAATCAGAACGGTGGAACGCATGAAGTCACCGGCATGAGCAATATCCACCGGCGTATCCAATTAATCTACGGGGAAGGCAGCGGCCTGTTCCTGGACAGAAGCATGTTAAACGGCCTCCGGGTCGAGATCCGGATTAGGCTGACGGGAGGTGAAGGTCTTGTACAGACTATTGATCGTTGATGATGAAGAGATAATAACAGACGGCTTATACGAGGCGTTCAACCAGCTGCTTCCGGACAAGCTTGATGTCTACAAGGTCTATTCGGCCAAAGCGGCCCTGGAGTGGCTCTCGCGCACCCGGATCGATATTGTGCTGACCGATATCCGCATGCCCGGCATGAGCGGGCTGGAGATGTCTGAGCAAATCCGGGAGTTTTGGCCGCGGTCACGGATTGTTTTTCTGACCGGCTATAGTGAATTCGATTATGCCTATAGTGCGCTGCAGCTTCCCGGGGCCCGTTATCTGCTGAAGACCGAGGGCTTCGACAAGATTATTGAGACGGTGCAGGAGGTGCTGCAGGAGATTGAGCAGGGCAACATGCTGAGTGAGCTGCTGGAGCAGTCCAGGGAGCAGCGCGATTCCATGGAGACGGCGGCGCAGGGCGATTATCTCCGCCATCTGCTTCAGGACAGCCAGGCCTTGTGTAAGGATACGGATGCGTTACGTGCAGACTTCAGCAAGCTGGGTATCAGCCTTAGTGCGGATACCCCGGTCATGCTCGTTCTTGGACGGCTTACCTACCCGGAGGGCATCTCTTACATGGACCGGCGTGAGCTTCTGACCTCTTCCCGGCTGATCTGGAATTCCCATCTGGCGGAGATGACCCGGCATGCCTGGGTGCTTGACAGGCACGGGGATCTCCTGTGGCTGCTGCAGCCTCTGCACAATGCCGGGGCTGCCTTCGGCGTGAATTTCGCGCGGTATCTGGAGGGGACGCTGGAGATGATCCAGGAATCCTGCCGGCAGACGCTGGGCCTGCCGGTTGCTTTTACGGTCAGCGGCTCGGCCTGTGCCTGGACAGAGACCGGCCGCCATTACGAGCGGCTTCACCGGCTGCAGCAGATGAAGATCGGGGACGGCATCTCCATGGTGCAGATTGACCGCAGCGGTCCGCCGGAGTCTGACGCAGTCCGTGAGACTGGGGTCCGGCTCCAACAGCGGGTGGAGAATCTTGCGGCCCATCTAGATGCCGGACGGCGGGAGCGGTTTGCTGAGACGCTGGAGGAGATCCGGAAAGGCATTCATTCGGGCGTCTCCGTGGAAGAAGCCGCCGAGCTGTATTATACAGTTGCCCTTGTGCTGCTGTCCCATATGAACCGCTCGGAGCTCTACGGCCTTGTCAATGAATATGGCAAGCTGATGCGGCTGGACGAGCATTCTTCCCTGGGGGAGGGCATCTATTATCTGGAGAGGCTGGCCTCAGATCTTTTCGAGCGGAGAAGCACAGCCGAGAAGGAGCGCTCCTCGGAGGTTATTGAACGGATCTGCGATTATATCCACAGCCATTTGGGCGAAGACCTGTCTCTGGTGCGGCTGGCCGAGCTGCATTATTTCAATCCGTCGTATCTGTCCCGCTTCTTCAAGCAGGAGCAGGGCATTAACCTGTCAGAGTACATCGATCAATGCCGGGCGGTCAAGGCGAAGGAGCTGCTGGGAAATGAAGCGCTCAAAATCCGTGATGTGGCGCTGGATGTCGGCTATGAGGCCCATCATTCCTTCACCCGGTTCTTCAAAAAAATGACGGGAATGACCCCCCAGGAATATAGGGAGTCTGTGCATATAAATCTATAATTTGTCATTGTATCAACTATAATCTGTAAGTCTATCAACTATAATCACACAGGTTTCCGCCCGTCTCCGCGCAGAGTACAATTCAGATGTATTCGCTTTCATTAAGACGGCTTCCGCCGATTTCACGAAATGAGAAGGAGATGGGTATCTGTGAGAAAAAGGAAGTTAAGCTTATCCATGAAGCTGCTGGTGATGCTGGCCCTGCTGCTGACGCCGATGCAGTCCGGCGGCGGCACTGCAAACGCTTGGGAGGATTCGCCTGTTCCCAAGCTGCATGTAAGCGGCAATCAGCTGGTGAACAGCAGCGGGCAGCCTGTGCTGCTAAGCGGCTGGCATCAGCCTACCGGGGCTTACTGGACGTATCAGAACAGCAATTATTATCTGAACCGCAACGGCGGGAACCGGCATAAGGCCACTCTGGAGTACCTGAAGGAGATCACGGATACCTTCACCAGCACCTCCGGCAAATACGGCAACAGCCACGGCTGGTACTCGAATCAGGTCCGCCTGTTCATCGACCGGGAGGATATGGGCGATGTCGCGGCAGGAACGTATAACTTCGCGGGCCTTCAGGCAGCTACCCAGAATCTGATCATTCCCTATGTGGAGTATGCGAAGACGAAGGGGCTGTACGTCACGCTGGGGCTGGACTTCACCCTGCTTGACAATAAGGCGACCACCCAGGCCAATCTGGACAAGTTCAATCAGATCTGGGGTTACCTGGCCTCCCAGCCGGGACTCAAGAGCGCGGATAATGTCATGTTCGAGCTGGTCAACGAGCCGGTGCTGAGCGATGTGAACGGACAATGGGGCGGCAATCCCTCCCAGCCTAACTTCGCAGCGTTCTGGAATTCGCTGAAGAACTTCCAGAACTCCATGATCTCCACGATCCGCAGCAAGGGCGCGGATAATGTGATCTGGGCTTCAGGACTCGGCTGGGATCAGCATTATCAGCTGACGGCATCCAGTCCGCTGACTGACCCGCTGAATAATTACGGCTATGCCGTTCACTGGTACCCGGGCTACGGCGCTTATGACAATTTCAACTCGCTTCAGCAGATCTGGGATAGCAGCATCAAGCCTGCTGCCGATGCTTACCCGATCAATATTACTGAAACCACCTGGTTCAAGAACCAGCCGGGCGACTCCGCATATTGGGATCTGTTCAACGGTACGAATGCAGGCTTCGGCAAGAATACCAAAGCGATCTTCACCGCCGCCGGCAATGTCAGCATTGCCGTCCATATGAACGGCTTCCTGCTCGATCCCGGTCCCAAAAGCTCCTTCGCCGATCCGGACGGCGGGCTGCTCTATGACGGCAACGCCACCCGGGACGGCATGGCGCGCTTTATCTTCGAATGGTACTACGAGCGGGCACAGTTCAACCCCTGGAATGGGGTGTGGAACGGGGTCACCAACAATGCGAAATATAAGCTGATCAACCGGGCGTCAGGCAAAGCGATTGACGTTCCGAACGGGCAGAATACGAACGCCCTTCAGCTCCAGCAGTGGCCGGAGAACACGGCGCTGGCTCAGCAATGGACGGTTACGGATATGGGCACGTACAATAATATTTACCGGCTGCGCAGCGTGAATTCTTCCGACAATAAGGTGATGGATGTGCGTAACGGCACGAAGAATAACGGCGAAGCCATCCAGCTGATGCAGGATTTGAACAACACCGCCCAGCAGTTCCGGCTCATCAAGCTGAGCAACGGCTACTGGAGCATTCTTAATGTGAACAGTAACAAGGCAGTCGAAGTCACAGGAGCCTCCACCGCAGACGGCGCGAAGCTCCAGCAGAACCTCTACCGCGGCGATCTGCACCAGCAGTGGAAGCTGGTTCAGGTGAACTAGAGGTTTATGGTAAGAGCCCCCTTCTCCATCTGCAGGGCGGTCCGGGACAGTACCGGATTGCCGCGCGGGGGAAAGGGGGCTTTTTTGAGCGTGCGGGAGGTGCTACTGCCCAATGTAATCGAAAAACCGATTACATTCGGCGCTGCGGAGGCGCGTGGGCTCAATGTAATCGAAAAACCGATTACATTCGGCGCTGCGGAGGCGCGTGGGCTCAATGTAATCGAAAAACCGATTACATTCGGCGCTGCGGAGGCACGTGGGCTCAATGTAATCGAAAAACCGATAACATTCGGCGCTGCGGAGGCACGTGGGCTCAATGTAATCGAAAAACCGATAACATTCGGCGCTGCGGAGGCGTGCGGGCGAAAGGTAATCGAAAAACCGATTACATTCGGCGCTGCGGAGGCGCGTGGGTGAAATGTAGTCGATCTGTAGAGGTGTGGGTGGCGAAGGCTGGAGGTTCAGGCGCAAAGGTGTGGAGGGACACAGTTGCCATTTATACACTTACTGGTGAACAAAAGGCTCCTCCTACGGCAATGGTTGGATAAACAACACTTAATTTTGCGCATTTCCACTAAAGTGACGAAATCAAACCCATTAGATGCTCTTTATCCACTTGCTCCCGCCTAATCCTGAGAATACGGAAAATTAAGATACCCTTTTCCACCTATGTTCAGAAGTGGAGACGGATCAAGCAGTTTTGATGGCGGCTAAGGAGGCAGATAAGCATCACACTCAAAAGCAACATTTGTCGATATGAAAGCAACGTCAAGCTATAGAATGCAAGGCTCCAGTATGATTAAATACATAAAGAATACAGTATTTATGCAGATGACTACTAGCTGGTAACTATTTATTTAATGATGGACTCGAAAGGATGAATACGAATGATGGACAAACAGCAACAGCTTGGCTTAACGCCGCCGATGGGATGGAATTCATGGAATACTTTTACTTGGGATATCAATGAGCAATTGATCCGGGAAGCGGCCGATACGCTGGTGGCGGACGGTTACAAGGATGCAGGGTACGAATACATTGTGATTGACGACTGCTGGAGCTTGAAGGAGCGGGATGAGCAGGGCAGACTGGTGGCCGATCCGGACAAATTCCCGAACGGAATGAAGGCGGTTGCAGATTATATTCACTCCAAGGGACTGAAGTTCGGGATGTACTCTTGTGTGGGAACGCATACCTGCGCAGGTTATCCGGGCAGCTTCGAGCATGAATTCCAGGATGCCGCATCGCTGGCGGAATGGGGTGTAGACTTCCTGAAGTATGACTACTGCTTCAAACCCAGACATATGTCGGGGGAGCTACTGTATAAGCGGATGAGTCTCGCACTTAAGAACTGCGGAAGAGACATTCTTTTCTCCGCATGTAACTGGGGTGAAGATAACGTCTACCAGTGGATTCGTGAATCCGGCGCGCATATGTACCGTTCCACCGGCGATATCCAGGACAGCTGGGAATCGATCAAGACGCTGGCGCTGTCACAGCTTGATAAAGCCGCCTACACCGGGGCCTACTGCCATAACGATCTGGATATGCTGGTAGTCGGCATGTACGGGGGCAGCAACAGTGACTTCATCGGCAGTCAGATCGGCGGCTGCACGGATGTAGAATACAAGACGCATTTCTCGCTGTGGAGCCTGCTGGGCTCTCCGCTGATGATCGGCAGTGACATCCGCAAGGCGAATGAAGCGACCAAGAAGATTCTACTGAACCCGGATCTGATTGCCATCAACCAGGATATCGAGGGCCGCGGAGCTTACCGCATCAAGCCTGAGCCGCAGTGGTTCCATACCAATGAAGTGTTCATGCTGGTAAAAGTATTAGCAGACGGTGACCTCGCGATCGGATTCTTCAATCTGAGTGATGGTCAAAGAGAGATGTCGCTGCAATTCTGGGATTTCGGGCTTCCATATGCCTCCGGCAAATCGCTGTCCCTGTATGACTGCTGGGAGCAGAAGGAGCTTGGGGTGTTCAGAGAACGGTTTGCTCCGGTGGTTCCAGCCCGTGACTGTCTGATCGTGCGGGCGAAATTGGTCTGATCGGTCTAGAGACAAGAAAGAAGAGAAGCGTATGAGCATGAACAGAACGTGCAGACAATGCGGTGTTCCGCTGATGACCGATGATGTGGCGATTTACCTGAAGCTGGTCACGCGCAATGCCCAGGATTTCCTGTGTATCGACTGTCTTGGCGAGCAGCTGAAATGCGGACGCGAGCCGATTGAGCGGCTGATCAAGTATTTCAGGGAATCGGGGAAATGCGTGCTGTTCCGTTAACGTTACTGACAAGCCAGAGCAGTGGTCTCCATGGATGGAGATTCGCTGCTCTGTTTTACTTTTGTGGGACAGTGTTATCAAGACAGGGGGTGTTACGTATATACACGGTTAACATTCTGGCAATATCTTCGGGCGGCATGGCTCGGTCGCTCATGAACCAGTGATGGATAAGCCCAAATTGTGCGTTACCCAAATAAGCTATCGCATATTCAGTAAATAGGCGGCTTGCGTTGTCCATCTCCGGTTGATGTTGTATAAGATTATCATATAAGCGTGTACCCGTCAGATACCGCAGGCGTTCTTGGATCTCTGCCGGAGCATCCGGATGGAATAATGCCTTGAAAAAACTGGCATGCTGCTGCATATATTCAAAGGCCTTTGTGATAGGAGGGTAGGCTCCTTCCGGATCAGGGTAGTCGATTAACTCCTTCATATGGATGGGCTCAAATACCTCTAGCAACCCTTGAATAAATGATGTTTCCTCAATCAGATGAAAAATATCTTTATAGTGCAAATAGAAGGTACCCCGGTTAATCCCTGCTTTTTCACAAAGATTCTTGACCTTCAGCCCTTTAATTCCTTCCTGCTCCAAAATAGAAAATAAGGCATTCTCCATTAGGGTACGGCTGCGGACGACTCTCATGTCTGTACTCTGTTCAATCATGGGCTGATCTCCTTTTTACTGATAACCATTAATTAATCAACACTATTGACATTGTATCTATTAATATACACTTTGCCTGTAATGTTCATTGATCTCCTTGGTATGCCTGATTATAATAGGTCCTAGCGCTGGAATCAACACGTGTTCATTATCTTTGCCATGGCAGGAACTTAACTGGGAGGTTTAACATGGAATATCGTTTTCTTGGAAAGACCGGTACTAAGGTCAGCAGCTTTGCGCTTGGCGGGTCTGGTTTTGGAACCAGGACAAGTGAAGCAGAGAGCCGGCTAATCATAGATAAGGCTTTGGATTACGGGATTAATCTAGTGGATACCTCTAATATTTACGGACAGGGAGAATCAGAACGTGTGATAGGCCAAGCTATTAAGCACAGACGGGGAAATGTATTGCTGGCTTCTAAATTTGGTGCGGAGTCTCCTGAGAAAATTAATCAGAGCGGCGGGTCACGCCGCTGGATCAGGACGGCTGTCGAGCAAAGTCTGTTACGTCTGCAAACCGACTATATAGACATTTATCAGCTTCATCTTCCGCTGGAATGGATGGGCTATGAAGAAATTCTGCTCACGTTAAACGATTTGGTGAGGGAGGGGAAAATTCATCATATCGGCACCTCCAATCACCTCGGCGGACAGCTTGTACAAGCACAGACGATTAGTGACCGTTATCATATTCAGCGGTTTGTAAGTGAACAGACACCTTATTCATTGATTAACCGGCGCATGGAATTTGAACTTGCGGGAATCGCCAAGCAGTACAATTTGTCTCTTTTTGTGTATAGTCCCTTATCCGGGGGCTTGCTGACTGGGAAATATAAACCGGGCCAGCCCGCACAAAGCGGCACACGCGCTTCCGAATTAAAAGGATATATGGATAATCTTGACCCGGAACTTGCCGAAAATGAACACAAGTTCAAGATCATTGCCCAATTGCAGCAGTTGGCCAATGAAGCGGGGATTTCGCTGGCGGATATGGCCACCGCTTTTACACAAAGCCATCCGGCCGTCACCTCTACGATATGGGGACCGCGGACCTTAAAGCAATTGGGTGCCTATATCTCCGGTGCGGAGACCAGGCTCAGTACAGATGTGCTGGATGCGATTGATGTTATTGTTCCGCCAGGCAAACGGGTAGATGACAAAGAGCAAACCTGGACTCCGGAGTGGATGAAGCCGGAACAGCGCAGACGGCATATGTAGCTGCACGAACCGGGAATTTAAGTATAATAACAACAGCGGCAGAACAAGACTGATAACAGTCCCGTGCTGCCGCTGTGTCATTTATTTGCAGGGTTGAAGGAAGAGTCTAAGGGTTTCAATTCACGAAGCCCGCCTGCTCCAGTAATCTAAGAATCACTGTTGCCGCTTCCGCACGGGTTGCGGATTGACCCGGCTGGAATTGCCCGGCAGGTGTACCGGTGATCAGGCCTGCCTGAACCGCCTTGGCCACATCCTGCTGCGCCCAGCCCGCAATCTTGTCTGCATCCTTGAAGGCTGCAGGCTGAAGCTCTGAAGCTGGGAGCGGCGAGCCTGCAAGGGCCATTGCCTTAACCAGAATAATGGTCATCTCCTGGCGGGTAATGATGTCGTTCGGCCGGAAATTATTGTCCGTTCCGCCCTGCACCAGACCCAGCTCAGCGGCTGTTCCGACACTTCCGGTGTACCATGCGCCGGAGGGGGTATCCTTAAACGAAACATCTGCCGAACCGGAGGAGGAATAGCCCAGCGCACGAACCATCATCGCTGCGAATTCCGCGCGCGTTGTGGTAGCGTTCGGTGCGAATTTGCTGTCCGTTAAGCCGGTGAGGATGTACTTGGAGGCCAGCTTTTCGACGGATGCCTGTGCCCAGTGCCCCTTGATATCCGCGAATGTCTTGTTGCTTGAAATTACCGCAAATGTGCCGTTGTTCGGACTGTAGAAGGTTACACCGGTGCCGTTGAAGACCGCCGGGACGAAGGTGAAGCTTCCGTCCTTCCCGATCCGGACCACGGTCGTATTCCGGCTGTCTGCCGGACTGTCGAGCTGCAGGGTGCCCCGGGAATAGCTGCCCTTGAACCCTGGAATCTCCACTGTACGTCCGTTGGCTTCAGCCGTTACCGTGTATTCAATGGCAGGGCTGATTAATTTGCCCTGGGCTGCCAGAACAGCCTGAAGGATCTCTTGCTGCCGCTGTTCCGGCAGGACCGTCATACTGACCTTAAGCTTCCAGTCCCCGGTTCCCAATTGCTGTCCCCAAGCTGCGGTATCAACCGCTTTTACAGGGAAGTGGAAGGTGCCGAGCGGAGACGAGACGGTGATCTGTTCTGCCGCTTTTACTTTCTGCGCATCCAGTGTGGCTGTAGCAGTAGTTCCTGTCACCTCTGCTTCGACGGTCAAATGACCGCTGCCGCTTGGTGCTTCCGGCTGAACAGGGGTGATCGAACCAACGGTAGGGTTACCGCCGTTGCCACTACCGGCGTTAGTACCACCGTTGTTACCGCCGCCAGGATCACCGCCGCCGTTGTTACCGCCGCCAGGATCACCGCCGCCGTTGTTACCGCCGCCAGGATCACCGCCGCCGTTGTTGCCGCCGCCAGGATCACCGCCGCCGTTGTTGCCGCCGCCAGTTTCGCCGCCGCCGTTGTTACCGCCGCCAGGATCACCGCCGCCGTTGTTACCGCCGCCAGTTTCGCCGCCGCCGTTGTTGCCGCCGTCGTCAATCGCAAGCGTATGCCGCGCATAAATATCGAACCGGTCGAACGCAGGCGCGTATTGGCGCGGAACCGCTGTGTAAGGAGTGAAGCCTTGCGCCCCGGTTCCTCCATAAGGATTGGAGCCGCCGTCATACGTATTATTGTTGGAGAAACGGATGCTGTTGGTGCCTGCTTTCAGTTCAACATCAAAGGTCTGTGTGGCGAACTGCTGCCATGAGATGGTGTTCTTGAAGTAGACTGTCTGCGGCTCGCCGCCGTTGACGCTTACTTGCGCATAGCGTTCAACAACGTCATTGTTGTAAGCATGGGTCCCCGCACTTTCACCGTTCGCGTAGGTAACAACCAGTTTATAAGTGCCTGCTTTGGACACCGTGATGTCCTTAAGCTCCAGATACCGCTCTGCTCCGTCGAAGGAGGTAATGCCGTTCACATATTTGCCGCCGGAAGCGTATTTGGCAAAGGCATCCTCACGGATGAGCGGCAGCTCGGAGCCGGCCGGAGTACCTACGACCGTTGCCGCCTCTGCCTCAACGGAATATACAGAAGTCTGGCTGACGAAAGCTGCGTTAATATAATCGAGACTAAGCGCAGCGCTGGAACGTACATCAACCAGGTTGATGCCTGTGCGTAAGAAGGTTGGTACTGTAGCGGTCTGCCATTGTCCGCCGGTATCCGTAACAGGCAGATCCACGAGCGGCTTGCGGTCATGTTGAATTTGCATTTTGCCTGCGCCCGATGCGGCATAGCGAATCTGCAGATCATACATGCCGTCTTGCAGCACACTTACCACAAAGCGGGTATTGGCGTCCTGGCTGCTGCCGTAACCGGTCACATATCCGGCGCCCTCGAAGCCTTCAAGGCTGCTCTCTCTCGACAACCCCAGCGCAGGGTCGTAGTCGGCGAATTCCGCCTGCACACGGTAGTTGGGGTGTGCGCCCGGTAAGCCGCTATACGTTAGTTCGATTGCGTCAAGGGTGGATTCGCCCTGGCCTGCTTCTCCCGTATCCGGGTTGTATTTGCTGATGCCGATGGAATGCGTTCCTTGCGTCAGATTGGCAAAGATCGTATTGCCTCCCAGCAGCTGCATGTTGTAATCCGCACGCAGAACCACCTTCGTTGCCGGCTGATCGTCAATCTTGATGAACCATTCGGAATTGATGCGCTGATTCGCATCTCCGGTATTGGACTGATTGCGCAGGGGGGAGGTTGCGCCGCTGCCGCCAATCAGATCCAGACGGTAGCTCCCGTCTGACGGAACCGTAACATCGGTCCACTTCACCAGGCTGTCCGCAGCCTTGATGCCTTGAACGTACTGGCCGTTCGAGGCGGAGCGTCCGGTACTCTTGCGCGGATAGTGATCCGTCAGGGTCACATTGGTCCGCACCTGCGCATTCTCAGCCTCGAAGCGCTTATAGAAAGTCTCCTTCGGGGCATGATCTACAGCCGGAGTAATGACTGCATAATACGCCGAGGTGTAATCGTTCAGGTTGACATCCAGTGTGACCGAGCCGTTCTTGACGGGATAATCACGGTCCAGGATCTGGGTAGGCTCTACGAGAAATCCGGTCAAGCCCGTATATCCAGCATGCCATACGGTGATATGCACCGCTTCTGCTTCTGTGAGGAAGGAGGGGCTGTTCCCATTGCCGGTCACGTTATTGAACACGATCTGGCCGTCTCCTTGTGTGCCTCCGAACGCGATACTGACCTGCTTTTTGTTGTCCTGAATGGAGCTTAGCCCGTACAAGCCGGGGCCGAAGGCATCATTCTCATGTCTGGCGTTGATGACCTCAATCTTGGCCATGTCGCCGCCCATCATATCGGCATACCACTTGTAGAGCCACCATGCCCCGTTAGGCTCGTTCTGCCCGGCGAGCAGGGACCCGTAGGAGTTGGCCGTGTTCCAATACGGCAGCATGCTGTTCATTTTCAGCTCATCATAACGTGCGATGTAATGAATCAGCGAGCCGCCTACGGCAATCTCCGAGGTAGCGGCATACTCGTTAATGTCCACTTTGATCGGGAAGGGAACCGTCCGGTCCGGGTACAGCTCTTTATAGCGCTGCACGGACCCCGCTTCCACCGTCCGGAAGGTGGCTACGTTCAAGGGAGCCTGGTTGAAGGCTTTGTCCCACAGCATATGCCAGCTGATAATGTCCGGCAGACAGTCATTCTCTACGCAGTAGGGAATGAAATCCTCGAATACCTTGGCTCCGTACTGGGTTAGATTCACTCCGGAAATGACTGCACCGGGGTCAATCTCCTTGATTTTCTTCGTTACCGCCAGCCAGTCGCTGTTGAATACGGCTCTCGAATTCTTGCCTGTCTGGTTATCCGCCAGCAGCTGGGGATAACGGGTATTGTTCTGCTCAGGCTCATTGAACGGGATATAGATGAATCTGGCATCCGCATCCCGCCCCGGATTCGCCGCCGCCCATTGCTCTTTATACGCTTTGACTGCCGTTGTAATCGGAATGACGGCTTCCTGAATATATTCGTTAGCCGTTCTGGACGGATAGTACCAATGCTGATAATAATCCTGCATAACGATATTGACAGCTTCTCCGCCAGCCTCGAAGAAATAGTCCGACACCCTGAGCGCGTCACCGGTCGGGTGCTGGATGCCGTTCGGCGGCTTCTGGGAGATATGCGAGGGCTTGATCGGAATGAGTGTATTGATATCCGGCACATTCGGCTCGCTGATCGCATACAGTGCGCCGGAAGAGCCATGGAATACAGGTCCGAGCGAGCGGTCTGCCAGATCAACCGAGATTTTGGCCGGCTTGGCTGAAGTGTTCTCTTCATGCTTCGTCTCTGCATAGAGTGCGCTGACCTGATTGGCATTTAACTGGACATTGTAGATCCGCAGATCGTCGAATTTCCCCTTGATATCTCCATCCGAGGTATAGAGCGATCTGCCGAAATCATTGAATTTCAGGGCGTTCAGATAATCACGCGAGAAAAAATGCTCCAGAACGGAGGGCATGGTCGCTCCTGATGAGCTTTTGCTCTGATCCAGACCTTTGATGCCAACAGGAACACCGTCCAGGTATACCTCATAGGCCCCGCTGCTGGTCATAGTGACGGTCACCTGCTGCCACTTGCCCTTGGCCGGGTTACGGTTCCAGACGATATCGCCTTTGTAGCTGGCAATCTGACTTGGATTCGTGCCGGTATAGATCCGGTTGCTGAACGTGCCGTCTCCGGCGATGATAATGAACTCGGAGTCCTGCCAGCCGCTTACCCCGGCATTGCTCAGCCCCTTCTCGGCAATTGTGGAGGACAGCAGACGGTTATAGGCGTTAGCCGAAGAGTCGATGTTGGCCCAAAAGGAGATGGACAGTTCATCCTTGATCCTGCTGTAGAGCTGATCGGGCAGCTTCAGCCAGGCAGTACCGTTCCCGCCGCCGGGTAAAGAGAGGACGTCTCCGCGCTGGTCGTCATAGACAATGGCAGCTACTCCCTTAAGCTCGGCGCGTTCAGCGGCCGCATCGGGGTAGACGCTGTTTACCACCGAGGTGCGGTCAAGCACCTGCCCGGAGCGGAAGCTCCACTGGAACAGCGGGGCCGCCTCAACAGCGGTCTTCAACTGGAGCTGATCCGGCGCAGTCTCCTGAACAGGAGCAGCCTCCGGCAGTGCAGCAGCATCCGCCACCGCAGCAGCATCCGGCTCCGCCGGGGAAGCAGGGGTTTCATCGGAATCAGGTGCCGTAACCGGATTGGTCACTAACTCCGAATCAGTCACCCATACAGAATCTTCCACAGGAACCGGGTCTGCGGCCGGAGATGTGGAAGCGCTTGCCAAACTGGAGGGCAGGAGAGTCAGAATTGCCAGTATAGATATCAGTGAACGCTTAAGATATAGCCTCAATAGATACTCACCTCTTTTGTTTTTTGGGGATACCTGTCCTAATAGAACGGTCTGCGCACTTGAAACACTTCTCTATTCACTAACACTTATCTCCGCTATCTCCGCATAGGCACCGCAACCTCCCTGTCATGGCTGTTCGCTTCACCGAGAATGTTAAGTGAATGACCCTTACTATAAAATCAAGCTTTTTTACTGTTTTTGTTCCTTTCTTTACGTCTCTGGGTTACTGCCTGGAGCGGGCAGACAGGGAAGCTGAGGCGGGAGCCGTAGAATCCTGCCAGCCCTTTCCCCGTAATCCCCCTACATGTAAAAAAGGGAACGAAAAGAGTAAAAAAAAGACATGCCGGGCAGGGTGGCGGGAAAGCAGCCGGGAGTCTATCATTAAAGGTATTCTACAAAGGTATTCCACCAACTCTGCCGCCGGAGGTTATGACTTGAAAGCTCCCTTCACCTTGAAGCCCAACCGCCGTTTTGTGAGCGTGAAGAACAAGATGCTGTTCTTCTTCCTGCTGGCCATTCTGATTCCGGTTGTGATTCTGTTCGCTAACTCCTATATCTCCTCCCAGCAGATGCTTGAACGTAAATATACGGACCTGCTGGCCGATGTGACGAGACAGTCGAATATCCGCATCGAGGAATTCCTGGAGGACACGAAGCAGATTTCGCTCATCGCCAGTTATGGGATTAACAGCTACATCTCAGCGGTCTCGCAGGAGAACTACCCGGTACAGAACTATCTACACGACAGCTCCGTGACGAACGAACTGCAGGCCACGCAATTGCTGATGAATTACATCACTATGAAGGACCGCGCCATCTCTATCTATGTCTACAATCTGGTGAATGGCAGCGACCTCTATGTGGCCCCGAACAAACCTGTCGATTATACCTACAACCCCCGCAAGGAGGACTGGTTCACCGAATTCCTGCGTTCTGACGATATTACGCGCGATTTGCCGACCCGGCTGGACCTGCAGACCAAGGCGGACAGCAATTGGACGATCTATAATCTGCGCAAAATCTTCGATATGGAGAACGGCAAGCTGATCGGCGTAATGGCGGTAAGTGTAGACATAGATTTCATCAACCGGCTGAACAAGCGGATGGAGGCAGGCAACCGTTCGGCCTTCACCGTTACCGATGACAGCGGCATAATTATATTCAACAACAATTATAACCTGATCGGCAAGCCGTTCAGGACACTTTTCCCGGTCCGTGAGGAAGAACTTGCCGCAGGTTCAGGCAGGCAGATTGTCCGTGTATCCGGCAAGGACTATATTCTGATCCAGTCGCCATTTGAGGAACATAACTGGAAGACTTATATGTATATGCCCGTGGAAGAGCTCGCGGTGGAAGGCGATATCCTGAAGCGGAATCTGTGGACGATTGCTGTCGTGCTTATCCTGTTCGCCCTGGCCAGCTCGGTGTACATGTCGAATCTGATCACCCGGCCGATCAAGCAGCTGATCCGCAATATGACGCTGGTGGAGCAAGGGAAATTCGATAATCTCCCGGCGGTCCGCTCGAATGATGAGATCGGTGTCATGGCCAGCCGGTTCGAGCAGATGTCCGCTGAACTCAAGCAGCTGGTGGAGCGGATCTACGTGGAGCAGGAGCAGAAGGTCGAGGCTGAAATTCGCGCGTTGCAGGCCCAGATCAGTCCGCATTTCCTGTACAATACGCTGAATTCAGTCAAATGGATCGCCACCATGCAGCAGTCGGAGAAAATTGTTGAGATGACCGGAGCGCTGATCTCCATGCTCCGTTATACTGCCAAGACGGACAACCGGCTGGTGCCGATCCGTGAGGAGCTGGAGCACATCGGCCATTATATAATCATTCAGAAGGTGCGGTATTTCAACCGGATCGAGTTCCATTCGGAAGTAGAGGAGACGCTTGCGGAGCAGGAGATTCCGAAGCTGAGCATCCAGCCGCTGGTCGAGAATGCGATCTTCCACGGAATTGCCGACCAGGAGGACGGGCTGCTGTCTATCGAGGTCCGGCGGGCCGGTAATGCTGAACTCACCATTACGGTCAGAGACAACGGTGCGGGCATGAGCGCTGAGGCGGCAGCGAAGCTGCGCAGCAGGCTGTGCGGTGCAGAGGACAGCGGCGGCATCGGCGTTATCAATGTGCATCAGCGGGTACGCCGGTTATACGGCGAGCCGTACGGGGTATCGTTCGAGAGCAGTCCGGGGCAAGGTGCAGTATTCGTAATCACAATTCCCATTCGGGACAAGAAGGGGGCCTATTGAGTATGCTGGGTGTGCTTATCGTGGATGACGAGCTGTTAATGCGTATCGGCCTGAAATCGATTATTCAATGGGAAGATGAGGGATTTACGATTCTGGGGGAGGCCGCAAACGGGCGCGAAGCGCTGGAACTGGCCGGGACGCACCGGCCGGATCTGATTATTACGGATATCAAAATGCCGGTGATGGACGGTCTGGAGCTGATCCGGGAGGCCCGGCGGCTGGACATCGGCGGGCAATTCGTCATCCTTAGCTGTCTGGAGGAATTCCAGTACGCCCAGGAGGCGCTCAGGCTCGGGGCGGCGGACTATCTGATCAAGAGCGATATGAAGCCGCACGAGCTGGTGCATGTGCTGGAGACGGTTAAGAAGCGGGCGGTCCGCCTCTCCGCAGGCAGCTCCTCCGGAATGCCACCCGGCTCCTACAAGGAGAGCATCGGGTATTTGAAGGAGACGCTCTTTAAGGAGCTGATCAGCGGCTTCAAGGCCGCCGGGGATGTGCGGGTTAACCGCGAATCTCTGCGCATCCGCCTGGCGGATGAGCCGATGGTGCTCCTGAAGCTGCGAATTAACCATTTTGAACAGCATAGACGCAAGTATGTGGAGCAGGATGAGAAGCTGCTGCGTTATTCAGTCACCAATATTCTTGAAGAGATTCTTCCGCGCAAGCGGGCGAAGGAGATCATTGTGATGAACTCTGCGGAATATGTGCTGCTGCTGGACCTCGGGCCGGAGGGGCGGATTGTCCGCGCGGAGATTGAACGCGCGGCCGCCAAGATTCAGGCGGCTATGAAGGATTTCCTGAAGCTGACGCTGTCCATCGGCGTCAGCGGTCCGGCTCCCGGCTTTGGCGGCCTGAAGCAGGCCTATCAGGAGGCGGACATGGCGCTTGACGAGCTGTTCTTCGCCAGCGGGAGCGGCCTGTCCTTCTATGATAAGGCCAGGAGCCGTCAGAGAAGGGGGGAGCGGCTGTTCATCGACAAGCCTTGCATGCGGAAGTTTAGGCAGGATACCGAGAGCGGAAGCGAAGGAGCGCTTGCCTTCCTGAACAGCCTGAAGGATACTATGCTGCTGGAGGGCTGCACGAAGCAGGCGGCGCGTTCGACCTACATACGGATGCTTGGCGCGATTCTGTCCTGCTTCCCGGCGCTTCCCGAGCCGAATGAAGCCGGGCTTACGGTGTACGAGAGCATTCTCCATGAAGAGAGTCTGGAGGGGCTGCACCAGACCGTCGCCGGTTATCTGGAGCAGTGCAGGGCGCAGATGTCGGAAGGCGAATCCTCCCGGAGCTATGCAGAGCAAGCGAGTGAACTCATCATGCAGCTGTATGCGGAGGATATCTCCCTGCAATCCGTAGCGGACCGGATCAACGTGAACGCCTCCTATCTCAGCAGGGTATTCAAGCAGGAGACCGGCGAGAACTTCGTCAGCTTCCTGACCCGGCTGCGCATGGAGAAGGCCAAGAGCCTGCTCAGGGACAGGAACATCAAGGTCTATGAGGTTGCTGAGCGTGTGGGTTATCCGAACACCGCGTATTTCAGCAAGCTGTTCAAGAAGCTGAGCGGGATGAGTCCCGAGGAATACCGGGGCTAGAAAAGTATTAGATTTAATTCAGTAAATAGGGTAAATCCCGCAGGTTCCGAAAAACGGAACTGCACTGGCCGGATGAGTTTGCTCCTAACGGACCTGAGAGACCCTATTCCCAGCAAAACGCCACCTTTTGCGGATTAACGGACAGAGGATCCCTTATCGTCTCTCTACGAGAGGTTTAGGAGTAGAGATTTCAAGAATAAGCTCCATGAGGTCCGTTACTTGCCCAAGTGGTAATGTTAAACTAGAATAAGCGCGCCTAAGTCCGTTACGCCGAGCTATTACGCCTTTAATGGACAACTCCCGTCTTCATCTGGGAATGGCACCTGAAGGGGCGCTCCACTCCTCTAGTCATTCAGGCAGGATAGTGGCCTATCCACCAGTATAAATCTGACGCTGTACTAGAACGGCAATTGTCAAAAAAAGAACAGAGTCTGTAAAAGAAGTGCATCCGCTGCGGGTGCACTTTTTGCATCTTCCGGGGATTGGTCAAAAAAGGGAATGTTTCCGTAAAAAACGGCCATTCCGGGAGCGGCGGGGTTCACCTACTATTGGAGGTGCAGCAGATGCAGCACATCCTAAATGGAAGTTGGGGGTAATTCTAGTGAAGAAAAAAAGCTTAGCAACCGTATTGTCCATCCTGCTTGCAGCGGCCACCTTGACCGCTTGCGGCAGTGGCAACGGCAACAGCAATACATC
Source organism: Paenibacillus silagei (assembly GCF_017874735.1). GTDB lineage: Bacteria > Bacillota > Bacilli > Paenibacillales > Paenibacillaceae > Paenibacillus_AQ > Paenibacillus_AQ silagei. The sequence continues at coordinate 160,856 of NZ_JAGGLV010000012.1, read as the reverse complement.
GGCTTCACCACCGGCAGAGGCAACGGATGCCGCAGCGGCCACCCAGGCGGCAAGCGGAGAGAAGGTCCAGCTGACCTACGCGATCTGGGATTCCAATCAGGAGAAGGGGCTGCGGACCATTGCCGATGAATTCGAGAGCAAGAACCCGGACATCAAGGTCGATATCGAGGTGACCGGCTGGTCCGATTATTGGACGATGCTGGAAGCGGGAGCCACCGGCGGCTCGCTGCCGGATGTCTTCTGGATGCATTCCAATGAGATCTACCGCTATGCGAATAACGGCATGCTGCTTGACCTGACAGACCGCATCAGTAAGAGCGAGGACGTCAAGCTGGAGAATTACCCGGAAGGACTGAACCAGATCTATAATCTGGGGGGCAAGCAATATGCGGTTCCGAAGGATTTCGACACCATCGGGCTGTGGTACAACAAGACGCTGTTTGACCAGGCGGGTGTGAAATACCCGGATGAGAACTGGACCTGGGATGATCTTCACAGCGCCGCGAAAGCGCTCACGAAGGATGGGGTATACGGCTTCCTCGCGCCGATGCATAACCAGGAGGGGTATTACAACTTCGTCTATCAGAATGGCGGCACCATTATTACAGCGGACAAGAAGTCAGGCTATGACGATCCGAAGACGATCGAAGCCTTGGATTTCTATATAAGCTTCGTACGTGACGGACTGTCCCCTGAGGTGTACGGAGATGCCGAGCGTGCCGATCTGCTGAAGAACGGCAAGGCGGCGATGGGCCTGTTCGGTTCATGGAACCTGAGCGGGTTCACAGAGAACGAATTCATGGCGAAGAATTTCGATGTGGCCGTCCTGCCCAAGAAGGCTGCGCAGGCCTCCATCTACAATGGTCTGGGCAATGCGATTGACGCCAAGACGAAGCATCCGGAGGAAGCGTGGAAGTTCGTGGAATACTTAGGCTCCAAGACCGGCCAGGAGCGCCAGGCGGAGCTGGGCGTTGCCATCTCGGCGTACAAAGGTGCAGCTGACAAGTGGGTGGATTCGAACAAGACCTTCAACATCAAGGCATTCGTTGACATGGTCAGCTATGGTGTAATCCGTCCGTATTCCAATACAACGGCTGTCTGGGAAGATAAGGCTTATGAAGCGCTGAAGCCGGCGTTCTCCGGCAAGGTGTCCGTAGAGGAAGCAGCCCGTAATGCAGCGAAGGTGATGAATGAGAGTCTGGCGGAAGAGAAATAAGCAAGAGTCATATGCCTGCGGCAGCCTCAGGGCTGCCGCAAGTTTGATAGGAGAGGGAAGCAGATGAATCATACCGTCAAGAGGAAAATTGGAGCCAAAACCTGGAATGAATGGTCCTGGGGCTGGTTCCTGATTGCGCCAACGATGATCGGCCTTATCGTCCTCAACTTCATTCCAATAGTGCAGACCGCTTACCTTAGCTTCTTCAAGAGCGGAGATTTCGGCAAAGGAAATATCTACATCGGATGGGAGAATTACCGCAAGCTGATTCATGATCCCCAGGTATGGCATGCTGTTGGCAATACACTGCTCTACACCTTGCTGGTCGTTCCTGTCAGCATTGCCATCGCCATGCTGGTGGCCGTCCTGCTGAACGGTAAGCTCGCGGGCCGCTCGCTGTACCGCACGATCTATTTCATTCCGATGGTCGCCGCTCCTGCGGCAGTGACCATGGTATGGCGCTGGATGTATAACCAGCACTACGGCCTCATTAATTACGGGCTGTCCAAGCTGGGCCTTCCGGCCGTCAACTGGACGACGGACCCGAGGGTAGCGATCTTATCCATCGCGGTGATCGGAATCTGGAGTGTCATCGGCTATAATATGGTGCTGCTGCTCGCCGGTCTGCAGGAGATCCCGAAGGACTACTACGAGGCTTCGGATATCGACGGAGCCAGCCGGGTACGCCAATTTTTCGTGATTACCCTGCCGCTTGTAACGCCAACCCTGTTCTTTGTTGTGGTGACCACGATTATCCAGGCCATGCAAGTGTTCGATGTCATCTATATGATGATCGATGTGAGTAACCCGGCCTATGACCATACAGTATCGCTTGTGTATCTCTTCTATAATAACTCGTTCAAGTACTCGAACAAGGGTTATGGCTCAGCGATTGTAATGGTGTTGCTCGCGCTGATCATGATCATCACCTTCTTCCAGATGCGAGCGCAAAAAAAATGGGTCAACTACATGTAGGAGGCGGCACTATGGCCAAACATAAACAACTTAACCGTATCTTAGCCCACCTTGTGCTGCTCCTGGGAGCAGCCGCGATGATTCTTCCGTTCGTCTGGATGGTGCTGACCTCGTTCAAGTCGGTTACGGAGTCCACCTCGATGAATCCGTTTATCTTTTTCCCCAAGACCTGGCGGGCGGAGAATTATCTGGAGGTATGGCGGCAGAATAACTTCCTGATCCTGTACTGGAATACGTTTGCGATGATGGCTCTAAGGGTGCTGTGCGCGGTGATGTTCAGCGCGATGGCGGCGTATGCTTTTGCCAGACTAAGATTTCCGGGGCGTGACTTCTGCTTCAGTCTGGTGCTGTTCCAGATGATGGTGCCGACCCAGATCTTCATCATCCCGCAATATCTGATGGTCGATGCGCTGGGGATGCGCAATACGATCTTTGCGTTGCTGTTTCCAGGGCTGGTCAGTGCCTTCGGCACCTTCTTATTGAGACAATTCTTCATGGGCCTGCCTAAGGAGCTGGAGGAGGCGGCGAAGATCGACGGCTGCAATATCGGCCAGACCTTCGCCAGAATCATGCTCCCGCTGGTCCGCTCCGGTCTGGTGGCCCTCGGGATATTCACGGCCCTCTTCTCCTTCAAGGACCTGATGTGGCCGATGATCGTCAACACCAGCTCGGACGCGGCAACCCTCTCCTCGGCCCTGGCTAAGATTCAAAGCGCCTTCGCCGTGGACTACCCGGAGCTGATGGCGGCTTCCGTGCTGGCCATTTGGCCGATGCTGCTCATCTACATCCTGTTCCAGCGACAATTTATTGAAGGGATTGCAACTTCAGGGGGGAAGCTCTGATTGTCCGTTGACTGCAATCTATGGAATCGGTCAGAATATAACGATAGGGCAAGAACGTTACAGAAGCGAACGGAGAAATAGATTAAGGAAGGGGAAGCGTCATGAAGAAGTGGAGACCCGGTATCGGGGGCAGCATTGTTCTGCTGCTGTTCATGATTGGCGGCTGTGATACCCGGAGCAGTACAGACGCTTCCCTGCTGTCTGGCGGAGGCGGAGCGGCAGACACCCGCGAACCCGTCATCCTCCGGTACTCCAGCTATCTGCTGGATACGGCGCAAGCAGGCAAAGTGTATTTTGATGCGATTGCCGAATTCGAGAAGCTGTATGCCCATATCCAGATCGATGCAGATTTCATCCAGAACAATAATTATACGGCGGGGATTAAGATCAGGCTGCTTGGCGGTGAGCCGATGGATGTATTCGATACGTGGTCGCCCAGCCTGTTCGAGGAATTCCGCGCTCTGCGGAGCGATATGTACCTGGACCTGACCGGAGCCGATTTTCTCAAGGAATTCTACCCGAACTCCCTGCTGCCGGTTACGGTGGGCGGCCGGGTATACGGAGCGCCGGAGGTCATGCATAGTGACGGGCTGCTCTACAACAAAACCTTGTTCGACTCTCTCGGGCTGGAGGTTCCGCGCACCTGGGACGAGTTCCTTGCGCTCTGCGTGAAGCTGAAGCAGGAAGGGCTTATTCCGGTGGCAATGGATGCGGAGTGGTCCACAGCCCAGTTCTTCTGGGGGTCTATCATGTCGGATAACGGGGCGGATGCCGCCTGGACGAAGAAGCTGGAGAGCGGGGAGATCCGGACCCATGATCCGGTGTTCGTGGATGCCATCCAGAAGCACCGGGAGATTATCGACCGGGGGTTCGTGCCGCCGAACTGGAAGAGCCTGAAGCATGAGCAGGCCAAGGATCTGGTCGGCACAGGCCAGGCGGCCATGATTATTACCGGAACCTGGGACATCCCCAGCATCAAGGAGCGGAATCCGGCTCAGGATATCCGCTTCATGATGGTGCCGGGCAGTGTGCGGACGGTGCCGAATATCAATGTCGGCACGTACCGGGTGATCAGCTCGCGGACGGAGCATCCCGAGGAGGCCAAGCAGTTCGTGGCGTTCATGAACGGCAGGGCTACGCAGGAGAAGCTGGCCGCAGGCGCTTTGGCAGTGCCTTCGGTCATCTCGGCCCCGACGGACCGGAGCGATTCGGTCTCGTCCATTGCCGCTGCGGTAACGCGCGAGGACGCCACGCTCTATTGGCCGCATACGGTATCGACCGAGTCGCTCCAGGTGAAGATTCTGGAGGGCGTCAACCAGTATCTTGCCGGACAGCCCTTGGAGACCGCACTGGCCAATATCCAGCAGGCGATTGATGAGGCTGCGGCCAAGCGGCGGAAATCTGAGTGACCTGAGCAGGAGATGGGAGATGCCTCTAGAATATAGTCAGGCAGGCAGTTGAATATATGGACTGAAAGGGTAGGACACAATGGTTAAATACAGAACGGCAGCTCCGCACGAACGCGAGGAATACATAGATTTGGCCAACCTTGCCTTCCGCTTTGATTTTGAGGTCCTGATGCCCAAGGCTTATGACACAAGTGTAGATTCTTCCGCCATGCATAAGGTTGCTGTGGACGAGCAGGGCAGGCTGCGTGCGCTGGTGGCTGTTTTTCCAGAGTCACTGACGGTATGTGATCATACGCTGCGCACCGGCTATCTGGGTACGGTATCTGTTCATCCGCGTGCGCGAGGCGAAGGGCATATGAAAGCGCTTATGAACCTGTGGCTTGAAGAGCTGCGGGGTACCTGTGATATGGTTGTATTATATGGACAGCGGCAGAGATATGAGTATTTCGGCTTCACGCTTGGCGGTGTCAAGTTCAAATATACCGTGGCAGAGGCCAATGTGCGCCATGGCTTAAGAGGGGTGAATGACACCGGAATAACCTTCCGTCCGCTGTTTGAGGTTGAAGGAGGAGCAGAATTTGCGCATAACCTGAACACCTCGCGGCTTGCTTATGTTGAACGCAGCTTAGAGCAACTGCCGCTGATTTTCGGTACACTCTGTCAAAAGGCACTTGGCGTTCTGGATCAGGGCAAGCTGATCGGGTATGTGGTTGTCAACGAAGCGGGCGATGATATAGCTGAATTCGCGCTGGAGAAAGCGGATGATATCCAGCGTACGATTAAGGCTTACATGGCCTACAGCAGAGCCGGGCGAATAACGTTGCATGCGCCGGAATATGACCTGCCGCTGAACACAGCGCTTGGCAGCATTGCCGAAGACTTCGTAATCGAGAATTCGGATATGTATCATATTCTGGATTTCGCCAACATCCTGAAGGCTTACCTTACGCTGAAGTTCAAGACAACAGGCATTATCCCGGGAGAATTCTCCGCAGTAATGGACGGACAGCCGGTGACGGCGCGGGTGGACGAAGAGGGCGTGAGCGTCGAGCGGTCTGCCATGCCGGATGCAGTTGTCCTCAGCAAGCAGCAGGCTCAGACGCTTCTGCTTACCCAGCATGGCCGATATATGGCAGTGGATGCACCCGCAGGCTGGTTCCCGCTGCCCCTGTTCTGGTACAAGATTGATAAATACTGAGCCATCCGTTGCGCGATAATCCCTACCCGACGCGGGCAACGGACAAGCCGGAGACGGGCGCTTATGCGCCTGCCTTCGGCTTGTTGTTGTATACAAAACTAGTGCAGCATCAGATTTAAACTGGTGGATGGGGCGCTTGATGCCTGAAGGACTACAGGAGTGGAGCCACCCCTTTCAGATGCTATTCCCAGACGAAGACGGGAGTTGTCCCTTAGTGGCGTTTGCCCAGCATAACGGACTGAGGCGCGCTTATTCTGGATGAAAGTCACCACTTGGGCAAAGGAACGGACCCCATGGACCTTATTTTTGGAATTTCTACTCTAAACATCTTGTAGAGAGACGATAAGGGCTACTCAGTCCGTTAACCCGCAAAAAGTGGCGTTTTCCTGGGAATAGGGTCTCTCAGGTCCGTTAGGAGCAAACTCGAACGGCCGGTGTAGTTTCGTTTTACGGAACCTCCGGGATCTGACCTATTCACAGAATTAAATCTGATGCTGTACTAGATGGACTTCCGGAATTCCGCCGGAGTCATGCCGGAGAAGTTACGGAACAGCTTGATGAAGTAGCTGACGTTGTCATAGCCGAGCTGCTCCGCGATTTCCACGATGGTCAGGTTCGTCTGATTGAGGAGGTCACGGGCGTGCTCCATTTTCACCCTGGTTACATACTCAATGAAGGTCAGCCCGGTCTCCAGACGGAATAACCGGCTGAAATGGGTGGGGTTCAGGCCCAGACGCTTCGCCATCTCCTCCATGCCAGCCTTCTCGCTGATATGATTCATTACATAACGTTTGGCTTCAGCTATTTCTTTGCGGACATTCTGCTTCCACATGGAGCTTAGCATGAGTATTTTATCCTTCAGGAATTCCTCCAGCCATTCCATGAGCTGCTCCAGCGTTTCGAATTCCTGGATCGAGCGCTGGAGCCGCTCACTGTTGAAGTTGCTGACGAAGTTCTGCATGACGACATATTTCAATTCCAGCTCCATTACCATCTTGAGCAGCCAGCTCTTCACACTCTCCACCGGATACTTCTGGTCCCCTATATACTGCTTAATCTCCCTGACCTTGGCCCCAATCTGTGAGCTGTCCTCCTGCTGAATGCAGTCCCTTAGCTGCTGGAGAATCTCCGAATAATGCACGAACAGGTCCTCGCCGCTGGTCTGGACAGGAGCATACTTCATAATCGCTCCCTCGGCGGCATAGAAGCGCAGGGCATGGGAATCCAGCAGCGCCTGAATCTGCTTCTTGATGTCGATCAGACTTGTAGTAGCCTCCCCGTAAAAGAAGGAAATCCCCATCCGCAAATGCAGCTTCGCCATTCTCTGGACATGCCGGAATTTATCACGGAATTCCTCGTAAAGATTGCGGACGAGGATATGCGGCAAAGGAATGAACAGGATGAACTGCCGTTCCGTCAGCGCGAACTGGATAATGCCGTCTATCTCCAGGAATTCCTGCAGCACATTATCCATCACGAACTGCAGGTTCACCACTCCGCCGAACCGCCTCTCCAGCTCATAGGAGCGCTCCGGGACTGCCAGTACAGGCAGATACGGGGTGCCTGTGTGCAGGTGGATGCCCATCGCTTCGGCTTGTCCGAACCACTCGGCTTCATCCCAGACCGGCTGCTCCACGAACATGCGGATGAACCGGGTCCGGATGGCGGCATGGTTCTGGCTGACCAGCTTCTCCATCTGGAGATAGTGGTTACGGGATTTCAATTTCACCTCCAGCCGGGCCACCGCCTCCGTCAATACGGCAATTACCTGATCGATCTGCAGACTCTCCTTCAATATATATTCGGCCACATTCAGTTTCACAGCCTTCTGGGCATATTCGAATTCCCCGTGGCAGGACAGGATAATCGTCTGCAGCTGAGGGTTCACCTCCCGCGCCTTCTGGATTAGCTCCAGTCCATTCATCGCTGGCATTCCGATATCCGTAAGCAGAATATCCGGCTGATGCAGCTGGCAGGCTTCCCAGGCCTGTCTGCCGTCCGAGCAGCAAGCCGATAGTTCAAGGCCGAGGGTGTCCCAGGGAATCGAAGTGCTTAAATACTCCAACACCGGATAATGATCGTCTGCCAGTACTACTTTATAGGTCATGATTATCTGCTCCTATCCGCTTCACGGGCATGATTAACTGTACGGTGGTGCGTAGCCCGTGAATGCTCTCAATGTTCATCTCGAAGCGCTCCCCGTAGATTAGCTTGAGCCGCTGGTAGACGTTGATTAATCCGATGCCGCGAGCGGACTCTGCCACTGGCGTCCCGTCAGCACTCAGGGCACCTAACTCCGCATCCTTCTGCCTGATGTGCTGAAGCAGGGCTGCGAGCGTATGCTCCTCCATTCCCGTGCCGTTATCCTCGATGGTAATGGTCAGCCTGGACTGAACGAGTCCGATGGTGATGACGACCCGCCCTCCGCCCTGCAAGAACCCGTGCTTGTAAGCATTCTCAATAATGGGCTGCAGGATGAACCGCGGCACCGTCTCCAGCAGCAGCTCTTTGTCCACATGCACTGCATATTCCGTAGGATATCTCATCGTGAACCGCATTAACTCCATATACTGCTTCGTGAAATCAAGCTCACTGGCAATGGAGACGAATTCCTCCCGGCTGGAGAAGCTGGCCCGCAGCATAGCGGAGAGGGAGCCGACGATCGCAGCATTCTCCTCATCCTGCTTCATCAGCAGCTTCAGCCGGATCGAACTAAGTACATTGAATAGAAAATGAGGGTTAATCTGGGCCTGCAGCATCGCAATCTCTGCCTGGCGCTTCAATTCCTGCTCCGTCTCCACCTGCCTGAGCATCAGCTGTACCCGGTCCAGCATGTTATCGAAGGAGTGTCCCAGGCTGCCGATCTCATCGGCTCCCCGGATGCCCGAGCGCACCATGAGATCCCCGTCCTCCACCCGGCGGGCCGCCTTGCCCAGGACAAGCACGGGCTTGGTGAATCTCCGCAGCAGAACCGTCAGCGCGAACAAGAAGCTGACCGCAAATATCGTCTGAATAATCAGGCCGGTCCGGTTAATCCCGTTCAACCTTTCCGTCAGCTGCTCATAGGGAGCGACACTGATGAGTCTCCATCTGGCAAACTTCAGCGGCAGTTCAAGGAGGAGCTGATTCTGCCCCTTGAACTTGACGATGTCAGGGAAGACCAGCTCATCTACAGGCAGCAGTTGATCAAAGCTTGTGCCTATCAGCTCCTGGTTCCGGTTCGACAGAATGTTCTCCTCTTCATCCAGCAGATACACATCCTCTTCCAGTGAAGCAAACCGTTCACGGATCGAAGCCTCACTGCGGCTGACAATCAGGTAGGCGTAGGGAGCGGCAGTCGTTTCTTCTCTTAAGGCACGCGCTGTCATGAAGATATACGGCTGCTCAGCCTGCAGGGAGGTCAGGTAATTGTCTTCTGCTCCCATAAATAAGGTGTCATACGGCGGGAGCTGCTCCAGAGTGGAGAACCAGCGCCGCTTCAGAAATTGCCGGGGATCATAATCATAGAAGGAATAATCGGAATAGGCATGTCCTTCCTTATCCAGCAGAGTGATCCTCAGATCGATGGTATCTCCGGCCACCTGCTCAAGGCGGCTGGTCAGGGTCCGCGCAGCTACGGGATTGGTCTTGGCATCCTCCAGCAGGGTCTTGATCTCCGGATCGAAATGGACGAAGTTCGACACCGACACCATCTCTTCGAAGATGACATCAATCTGCGACTGGACAATTCTCAGGGACTGCGTGGATTTCTCCAAGGAGTGCTCGCGGATAATCAGCTTGGAATAGACGTTGGTAATATAGAGCATCCCCAGTGCCGGAATTACAAGGCAGGCGATGGAGGTAAGGATTAGCTTTTGCCGGAAGGAGAGCTGACTGAGCCTGTGCTTTTCTTTCATTAATATCCCTCCAGTAGTAGACCTTCACAGACTTATGGTACTTGATTCTGCGGTTCGGCACATCCAATAATTTTTTCGATTTAGAAAAAATAATGCTATACAAAGTTTTCGCCACAGATAAATTCGTTGCATGTGCTGTGAAATTTGCCCTTCTATAATAAAGCTACAAACATAAAAAGAGGTGGATAAAGTGGAGGTTATTACTGAAGAGGGGACGGCAAAACGGTCCGGCAGCCCCGGGATAAGCAAGATGCGCAAGCAATCCTTTTACGACAATATTGCAGGGTATTTATTCATTGCCCCCATGCTCATTCTGACCGTAACGCTGGTAATTATTCCGATTCTCCTATCCGGTGTGATCAGCTTCTCGAACTGGAACTTTGTATCCGGGCTGGACGGGTTTCAATTTGTCGGTCTGGATAACTACACCCGGCTGGTGCAGGACGAGTCCTTTCACCGCTCGCTCTTCAACAACCTGATCATGATTGCCGTCGTTCCGGTCGCGATGTTCCTGGCGCTGGTGCTGGCGGTGCTGATCAACAAGGCAACCTATTTCAAAACCTTTTTCAAAGTGATCTACTTCATGCCCTTCATCTCGAGCTTCGTGGCCATCGCCCTGCTCTGGAGAGTACTCTATCACCCGAACAACGGTCCGATCAACGGCTTCCTCAGATCTATAGGGTTCGAGCATCCGCCCATGTGGCTGGCTGATCCCAAGTTCGCCCTGATCTCGGTCATGATTATTATGGTGTGGACTTCACTCGGCTTCAATATGGTCATCTATCTGGCGGGCCTTCAGAATATCTCACGGGATCTGTATGAAGCCGCCGATGTGGACGGGGCCTCACCGCTCAGACAATTCTTCAGAATTACACTGCCGATGCTGTCGCCTACGTCCTTCTTCCTGCTTATCACAGGAGTTGTCGGGTCCTTCAAGGTCTTCGATCTGATTATGGTGTTAACCGGCGGCGGCCCGGCAGGCTCAACCTCAGTTATTGTCTACTACCTGTATGAGGTGGCGTTCGTGAATCTGGAGTCGGGCTATGCTTCGGCGATGGGCATTATTCTGCTGATCCTCATCCTGCTGGTGACCTTGTTTCAATGGGTCGGACAAAAGAAATGGGTCAACTACTAGGAGGTATACACATGCGATCGATCAAGCTTAACCGTGTTATTGTTACCGTTTTCATGGGGGTTGCGGGCATCCTGTTCATCATGCCGTTCTTATGGATGCTCTCCGCCTCCTTCAAGCCCGAGCTGGATGTGATGAAATATCCGATAGAATGGATTCCCTCGAAATGGAATGCGGTGGAGAACTACAAGCAGGTATGGGCGGGAGCCGTGCCGTTCACGCTCTATTACTGGAACACGACGAAGGTTACCCTGATGTCTACAGCGCTGTCGCTGATTATTTCCGCTATGGCGGCTTACGGCTTCTCCAAAATCATTTTCAAAGGGCGGGATATTCTCTTCCTGGTTGTCCTGGCCACCTTCATGATTCCGACGCAGGCCATTCTGGTTCCGCAGTTCATTATGTACCGCTGGCTTGGACTGTTCGACAGCCATTTCGGGCTGGTGCTGCTTGCCGCCTCCGGCGTGCTGGGAACCTTCCTGCTGAGACAGTTCTTCCTGGGAATCCATGATGAAATTATTGAATCGGCGCGGATTGATGCAGCGGGCCACTGGACGATCTTCATGCGGATTGCCATGCCACTGGTGCAGCCAGCCCTTGCTACCTATATGATTCTCCGCTTTATCTGGACCTGGAATGATTACCAGAATCCGCTGATCTTCCTTCGTTCCGATTCATTGTTTACCCTGCAGCTGGGCATCCGGAAATTCGCTGATTTCAGCGGCGAGTTCTACTCCTTGATGATGGCAGGTGCCGTATCAGCCATTCTGCCATTGTTAATTATTTTCATGATCGGCCAGAAGCAGGTGATTGAGGGAGTTGCGATGGGCAGTGTCAAAGGCTAGACTAATTACATTACAGGGGGCCAAATCATGTCAAAAGTAAAACGCAATCTATTCATCGCTGTACCGCTGTTATCCCTGCTGGTATCCGGTTGCGGAGGCGCCGGCAATGCAGAGAAGGAGCCGGCGGCAACGGGTACCGGAACAGATGCAGAACAAGCGGTAACCATTAAGCTGAGCAACTGGTATGCCAAAAAAATGGACAACTGGGATATCGTCATTGCCGAGTTCGAGAAGCAGCATCCGAACATTAAGGTGGAATTCGCCTCTGCAGAGGACAACAACTCCAACGAGTATTATAAGAAGCTCGACCTGGCGGTGGCCGGGGGCGATGATCTGGATATCCTCATGTTCAGTAACATGACCTTCCTGTCCCAGCGTGCAGGGCTCGGCATGATCCAGCCACTGGATGATTATCTGGCTAAGGACGGCATTAATTTCAAGGATGAATATACAGCCGATACCAGCATTGACGGCAAAATCTATGGACTGCCCGGCAAGTCCTCCCAGGGTCTGGTCATTATCAATGAGGATCACCTGAAGGAGGCCGGACTTGAGCTGCCTAAGGATTGGACCTGGGATCAGTATATGGAATACTCCAAGGCGATGACGAAGAAAAATGGCGATAAGACCCGGTACGGTACCTATTTTCACAGCTGGATTCAATATGGCTACGTGGTGCAGAACTTCGGCCAGCCGGTGAATGCGAATCTGACTACCGATGACGGCAAGACCGCCAATATTGACAATCCGTTCATGCGCAAGTCGCTTGAGCTGCGGCTTCGGGGAGAATCGGAAGGCTCCGCAACCCCGTATTCCGAGGTGGTCAGCCAGAAGCTGAACTACAGACCGCAATATTTCAACCAGGACACCAGTATGCTTGTTACGGGCACATTCCTGATCCCGGAAACCGGGGGAACGGATACGATTCCGGCCAGCTTCAAGACTGTGTTCGCTCCGCTGCCGAAGATGAAGGCGGAAGACCCGATGTCCTCGAACGTGAGCGGGGATGTCCTGAGCATCTACAGCAAGTCCAAGCATAAAGACGAAGCCTACACCTTCATCCGCTGGTTCTCCACCGAAGGGATTGTACTGCAAGGCAAGAATATCCCGTCCTGGAAAAAAGCTGATCTGAATGATGTGGTGGACCGGATCATCGCAGGCAGCAAGACCCCGGAAATGATCGACAAAGCTTCCCTGCTCTATGTTCTGGAGAATACCAAATCTACTACTGCAGCTACGGCAGTACCTTATCACGCTGAGCTGGAGAAGGTGCTGCTGGAGGAGTTCGATAAAATGATGCTGTCCGGTCAAAGTATCGATGATACGATTCAGCATGCACAAACCAAGATTCAGAAGATTATTGATTCCAAATCCTGAATAAAAGAGACCAGAAAGTAGATAGGAGTGTTGTTCATGCTGTATCCAATCATGACGGAAACCCGCAGTCTGTATGATCTGGGCGGGGTATGGAATTTCAAGCTGGACGATGGCTCCGGCTGGGACGAGAGCTGGCAGGCATCGAAGCTCACAGATACGATCCCTATGGCGGTGCCCTCGGCTTACAATGATCTTGGCGTAAGCCCGGAGATTCGTAATCATGTCGGCTGGGTCTGGTATGAGCGGGAGCTGTCCCTTCCGCGTAACGTCATGAATGAGCGGCTTGTCCTGAGGTTCGGGTCGGCGACCCATAAGGCGAAGGTATTTATCAATGGAAGCTTGGTGATGGAGCATGCCGGCGGCTTCCTTCCCTTCGAGGGAGTGATTAATGACTATATCCGGCCTGGAACGAACCGGCTGACGGTAGCTGTTCATAACGTCGTGGATTACACCACATTGCCTGTTGGCCTGTACACGGAGACCGAAGGGCCGGACGGGAAGCTTAGGGTGAAGAACCAGCCGAACTTTGATTTCTTCAACTTTGCCGGATTGCAGCGGCCGGTGCGGATCTACTCTACGCCACTCATCTTCGTTCAGGACGTCACTGTAGTGACCGATTATAAGGAGGAGCAGGGGGAGGAGAGGCAAGGGATAGTCCGCTATAGCGTGGACATTAGCGGCGAAGCCGAGGTCCGGGTTACGGTACTGGATGAAGATGGGAACACGCTCTGCTCAGGGACGGAGCCGTCCGGTGTACTGGATATTCCATCTGTCAGACTATGGCAGCCGCTGAACGCCTACTTGTACACCCTGAAGATTGAGCTTCTGCAAGCGGAGCAGGTGGTTGATGTCTATGAGCTGCCGTTCGGCGTGCGGACGGTCCAAGTGAGGGACGGACAGTTCCTGATCAATGGCGAGCCGTTCTACTTCAAGGGCTACGGCAGACATGAGGATACCCCGTTCCATGGACGGGGTCTGGATGAAGCGGCGAACATTATGGATTTCAATCTGATGAAATGGTCCGGGGCCAACTCCTTCCGCACGGCGCATTATCCGTATGCCGAGGAAGTGATGCGGCTGGCCGACCGTGAAGGCTTCGTCGTGATCAATGAGACCCCGGCGGTAGGCTTGGATCTTAACTTTCTAGTGATGTTCTCAGGAGGATCGAAGAAGGATACCTGGGCAGAGGTCCAGACCTTCGGGCATCACCAGCAGGTGATTCGTGAGCTTATCCAGCGGGATAAGAACCATGCCTGTGTAGTGATGTGGAATGTAGCGAACGAACCGGCCTCTTATGAGGATGGGGCATACGAATACTTCAAGCCGCTGATTGAGCAGCTGCGGGAGGAAGATCCGCAGCACCGTCCGGTGACCCTGGTGACGCATATTGAGGCATCCCCGGCGAACGACAGAATCTCTGAGCTGATCGATGTGCTGGCCTTCAACCGGTATTACGGCTGGTATGTGGACGGGGGAGACCTGGAATCGGCGAAGATTAAGCTGCGGCAGGAGCTGGAGGCGTGGACCAAGCGCTGCCCCGGCAAGCCGATGATGATGACCGAATATGGAACCGATACCGTGGCCGGACTGCATGATGTGGAGCCGATCATGTTCACTGAGGAGTATCAGGTGGCGTTCTACAAGGCTAACCACGAGGTCTTCGACGAGTTCCAGGAGTTTGTGGGCGAGCAGGTATGGAATTTTGCCGACTTTGCTACCAGCCAGGGTATTATCCGGGTGCAGGGGAACAAGAAAGGCATCTTCACCCGTGACCGCAAGCCCAAGGCGGCAGCCCACGAGCTGCGCCGGAGATGGACGGAGATACCGGATTTTGGGTATAAGAAGTAGATTGAGTTTAAGTTGCAACGTAAGTTTGCAAGCCTTCAAGATTGCAAGCCTCGAAGCCTCCAAGCTTGCAAGTCTCCAACCCTTCAAGTCTCCCGTTATGGGAGGCTTTTTTTATACAATAACCCCCGGCTTGGCTGGGAGCCTTATGTGATACGTTGCAAGAGGGGAGGGCGGATATAGTTGGAAAAAAGGCACTTAATTTTGCCGAAATCGAGGGTTGAGAGCAAGCAGTTTGAAAAAGTACACTTAATTCCTGGAATCCGATGGATTTAGCAGAAGTCGGGCTGAGTAAGCTGCATTTTTCCAACTAATTAGTTTACGTACCCCTTTACCGCCAAATTAGATGTACAATTTCCACTTGTATAAGTCCGCCGCCATGAGTCAGACGCTGTAAGTCCCCCGCGCGCTCAACTGTAAGCAACACTCTCTCGAATCTGTAAATCCCCAGCCCACTAATGATCCAGTCCCGCCTTCCGCAGACACTTCGCCTGCCCGCTCCACTTCCCGCGAGACATCCTACAGTTCCTGCTTGGCGTATCTGCCCGGGGACATGCCGGCCACCTTGGTGAAGCTGCGGATGAAATTGGCATAATCGCTGAAG
The DNA here is from genome assembly GCF_017874735.1 of Paenibacillus silagei. Lineage (GTDB taxonomy): Bacteria > Bacillota > Bacilli > Paenibacillales > Paenibacillaceae > Paenibacillus_AQ > Paenibacillus_AQ silagei. The sequence continues at coordinate 145,517 of NZ_JAGGLV010000012.1, read as the reverse complement.
CCGGATTGATAACAGGCCTCGGTGATGCTAAGCCCTTCGCGGAGGCAGGCCTTGGCTAACGAAATCCTGCGGTCCAGTATGTAGGAACGGAGCGTTAAGCCTGTGTGCTGTTTGAACTGACGGCTAATATAGGTGCTGTTCAAATGAAAGGTACTGCTAAGCTGCTCAAGCGTGAGGGTCTGGCCCAGATGGGCATCAATATACTCCATGGTCCTGCGGACCAGCTCCGGCATGATATCTGCAGGAACGATGCTTGTTCTATGAAACAGGGTGTTGGTCAGCACCAATAATTGAGCAAGCATGCTGTTGGCGAGGATATCTGCCCCATACGCATCCGATGAGAGGACCTCCTCCAGATCGCCGGTCAACCTGAGAACCTGCTGAAGCTCGGCTTCCTCCAGATGCACGATGTTGCCCTTACCCTTCGGGCGGTGGTCGAAGCACCAGGATAGAGGAGTAGCAGGAGTAGACAGGCGGTGCAGATAAGATTTTTGGAGATTGATCGTAATCCGTTCATATTCCGATTCATCCTGGCTGAAGGAACGATGCATTTCTTCCGGGTTCAACACAAGCAGATCTCCGCGCTGCAGGTGGTAGCAGCTGTTCTCAATATAGAACTTGACGTTGCCGCGCAGAAATAAGTACAGCTCATACGCTTCATGGCGGTGATAGAAGGTTCCCATATTATAGGTGGTTGTCCTGTGCAGGTAGAGGTAATCTTTATGGATAGGGTCATAGCGAAGCTCAAATGGCTCGTTCATGGGTAACCTCCGGATCATTTCGCGCAATAATAACAGCGGAACCTGCAATGATTCTTCTCTGGAACTACTTTAAAATGACATTATCCTAGCATGCAGGAATATGATTTGCAACCCTTTTATTGTATTACAACAGACTGGAGGTCAGGATAGTGGAACTGATCATAACGGCAAGAAGCAAGGCTCAGGAAGATCATGAATATACCGGACTTAACGGGCATGGACTACATGCATCCGTTGAGATAACAGGCGGGACAGGCAGTGCACAGCATCCCTTTCAGGCTCTTGTACAGATCACGAATCTGAACGACACGCCTTGGTCAGGCGTCATTCATGTGGAGTTGCCGTTTGCCAAGGCTGATCCGCGCTTTTTTCTTCCCGCCTTTATGTATGGGCGCAACCGCGGAGAGGCTCCGCAGAATGTTCCGAATGAGTTTCCGAGATTAAGGGATGGGCAGCCCGCGCGTCCTTCTTCTTCCTGGTGGATGGTGCGCAGCGACCGGCTGTCACACCCTGCAGCGCTTGTATATGACACTGGCAAAGTGTACGGATTATGCGCCAGCCCTTATTTTATATACAGGGAGGGAGAGAAGATCCAGTGGAAGCCTGGGCTAGAGGGGGAGTTCTTGCAGTATGGCGGCTTCACCTGCTCGCTTGCCAAGGGAACGGTCGGCTATACGCTGGGGTATGAGAATGCTCCGCTTCTGTTCATCAAATCGCGTCTTGTCAAGGAACGGGCAGCGCTGGAGGAGAACTGCTTCGAACTGGCGGCCTCAGAGTCAGTAACGTTCATGCTGGATTTGTATGACTACAAGGCTGAGTCTGAGCTGGGCATCAATGCTGCGCTGGAAGAGATCTATTCCCGCTATCATCAGCCCCCAAGACCCGGCAGCGGGATCAGGAGCGCTGCGGCCGATCTGTCGAAGGCCATCTATCAGTATGCGTGGCTGCCTGAGGACCGGAGTTACACAACCTTTGTCTATGAGGACAAGGAGACGGGCGGGTACCGGTACAATAAAATCATCTCCATCAGCTGGACAAACGGTCTGACTGTAGCCACTCCTATGCTGATGGCTGCGCTGCGGCTGGGAGATGAGCCTATGCGCGGGCAGGCGCTCTCCTGCATTGAGCATATCATCGGGAACTCCCTGAACCCGGCTTCCGGTCTTCCCTATGAGGCTTATCAGGACGGGAAATGGAGCATTTACGGCTGGTGGTTTGACGGGATGCGCACGCCCGGACATTCCGCTTATCTATGCGGACAGGCCTTGTTCTATATTATGAAGGCCTATGAATACGAGAAAAGGCTCAACCATGTCATTCACGAGGACTGGGTGGACTTCGTGCGGAAGATTCTCCCTGTACTGGAGAGAAGCCGGAATTCGGACGGTGAATACCCTACGATTCTCTCCGAGCGAACCGGTGCCGGGCTTGAATATGATTCCTTCAGCGGGAGCTGGATCATGGCTGCCATAGCCTACTATAGCTGGCTAACCGGAAACCGGTCGCATCTGGACAGCCTGAAGCGCAGTGAGCGGCATTATTATGAGACCTATGTGAAGCGGATGGAATGTTATGGAGCGCCGCTTGATGCAGATAAGGCGGTAGATTCTGAAGGGATTCTGGCGTACATCAGAGCGGTCAGATATCTGCACGCCCTCACTGGGGATGAGCTGTATCTGGATCATATGAGGGATGCGCTTGCTTACGAATTCACCTTCAAATTTGCTTACAATTCACCAGTGAAGGTGCCGCCGCTCAGCACGGTGGGGTGGTCGAGCTGCGGGGGAAGCGTGACCTCCGTCGCCAATCCGCATATTCATCCCATGTCGAGCAGCGTGGTAGATGAGCTGTATTATTATGTGAAGCGGCGTGAAGATCCTTATGTGAAGCAGCGGATGCTGGATACCGTCGGCTGGGGCTGTCAGACCTACAACCGGTATGACCGGGAATTCGGTCACGGCCTGACGGGCTGGATGTCCGAGAGATTCTGCCACTCGGAGGGTCTGGTGACCGAGACCTACAGTGACGGTTCACCGGCCAGCACCTGGTTCTGTCTGATGCCTTGGGCCAGCGGCAGTATTATTGAAGGTCTGGTTGGCGAGTACTGGGAGGCGGACAGCGAGTAACGCTATTAATTCTCAATGTTGATATTCTGCCAAAAAGATGGGGCTGTCCCAAAAGGGACAGCCTCTTTTATCGTGGAAAATATGTATGCGAAAAACAGCATACATTTGCCTGGCGCGCAGGCTTGAGGCCTGAATGTATGCGAAAAACAGCATACATTTTGCTGACACGCAGGCGTGAGGCCTGAATGTATGCGAAAAACAGCATACATTTGCTGACGCGCAGGCGTGAGGCCGGAATGTATGCGAAAAACAGCATACATTTGCTGGCGCGCAGGCGTGAGGCCTGAATGTATGCGGAAAACAGCATACATTTTGCTGACGCGCACGTGAGGCCTGAATGTATGCGAAAAACAGCATACATTTTGCTGACGCGCAGGGAGCGGTCCCACTCCCCCAAATGCTTACGCTGAATCTACTCCAGCATAAAGAGCTATCCCAAGCAACCGTTTCATGGCTTCAGGGACAGCTCCAATTAAGCTATCGTAAATTTCATACCCATCGTCTGCACTGCATTTCCTTGAATTTCAGTGGAACCATCTTCTACGAATACCGGAATTTCAAGTGCGGATATCAACTTAGTCCAAAACTTAACAGCTTTTACATTCGATTTGAACATCCCCACCTCGTAGCGGCCAGAATACATTTGGAAGATTTGCATGACAGCATCTTTGGCTATATTCGTGCCTCTGTATTTGGGCAATACAAATAGCTCCTGCACTGAATAGTCGACTTCCTTTGCAACATAAGGAGGAGAGGTAACCAGAATAAATCCAACGATTTTGTCATTAAACGTGATGAAGTGAGGATATAACCGATCGTCCCTATAATATGGCGAGATGTCTTCCATTTCAAATGTACCTTCTGCTCCAATATCCTCCTGTGAGTAAGCAGAAAGCTCATAGAGATAGTAATTAAATAAGTTCTCAAACAGCTCTTTGTTTGCCTCTGTTATTTGCTGAATTGCTGCCTTCATCATTAACCCCCAGTTATGATTTTCTTTTCAGTGCTAATGTATCACACACTACACCGGATGTAAGGGAAAAGACAGCTATAATGAACCTTACCTTTTTCAAAAGAATGCCCGGGCACTTACGGCAGCATACCAGCCCGGTATCTGCCCGGGGACATACCGGCCACCTTGGTGAAGCTGCGGATGAAGTTGGCGTAATCGCTGAAGCCGGACAGCTCGCAGGCGGCCGCGACACTCTTGCCGGAGGTAAGGTGGCTCATGGCCAGGGACACCCGCTTGCCCACAATGTAGGAGCGGATGGTAAGTCCCGTATGCTCTTTGAACTGCCGGCTTATATATTTGCCGCTGTAATGAAACTCCTGCTCAAGCTGAGCGGAGTAGATCGGTTCGAGCAGATGCTCCTCGATGTAAGCCATCGTCTGGCGGACGATCTCCGGCATGATATTATGCGGGAGGGCGGCGGAGGACTGCTGCAGGGTGTTGATGAATACCAGCAGCCGGGTCGCATAGGAATCAGCCAGCAGGTCCTGTCCATAATCCTCCGAGTGGAGGCAGTGAATTAATTGGTCGGCCAGTCTGGAGTAGAAGGCACACTGGTCCCGGGAGAGCCGGATCAGCGTGTTCAGCCCGGCGGGAGCGGACTCGAAGCAGGCCAGCAGATTCGTACGGCAACTGGATAGCCGCTGCAGGGCAGATTGTCTCAGATTCAGCCCGATCCGTTCATAGATCTGATTGTCGGCACAAACGCAGCGGTGCATCTCGCCGGGACGGATCAGGAGCAGGTCGCCGGGAGAGAGCTTGTAGCAGGACTGTTCCACATACATATAGGTATTGCCTCTCAGGAACAGGTAGATTTCGTAAGCATCATGCCGGTGGTAGGGCTGGGCCGGGTTGAGCTGCTCTGTGGTGGTTGACTTGTGGAAGCAGATCATTTCTTCTGGGATCGGGGTGAACACATACTGAATATCCTGCTCCATGGCATTCATTCCTTCAAATGTAAATATTGGTATTGTTGGTATCCGCGCAATATATTCTCTCAGATGTGCAACGACTAGACTGCAACTATTTAATATAATACAGGAAAAGGAAGCGCTTGCAAGTGCTGCAAGAACCATGGACAAGCCTGTATGGCGTTCAGCTGCCGCTTCTAGCAGACAGGAGGTGTAACGGGAGAAGGTCTGGCAGAACTGTTAGGTTATGAACCAATCTACGAAGAGGAGCTGAAGCAATGAAATCAAAGTTCAAAAAAACACTGTGTACCGTATTGGCTACGGTAACCATGCTATCTGCCTTAATGGTGCCGCCGCCGCCCAAAGTGAATGCAGCCAGCGATGTAACCGTCAATCTGTCCGACCAGAAGCAGGTGATCCGCGGATTCGGGGGCATCAATCATCCGGTCTGGATCGGGGATCTGACGGCCGCGCAACGGGAGACCGCCTTCGGCAACGGGGCGAACCAGCTGGGATTCTCTATTCTGAGAATCTCTGTAGACGAAAACCCGAACAACTGGTACAGGGAGCTGGACACGGCCAAGGCGGCTATTGCCAAGGGAGCGATTGTCTTTGCTTCACCATGGAATCCTCCCGCAAGCATGACAGAGACCTTCAACCGCAACGGGAATCCCTCGGCCAAGCGTCTCAGATATGACAAGTATGGCGCATATGCCCAGCATCTGAATGATTTCGTGACGTACATGAAGAATAACGGGGTGGACCTGTATGCCATCTCGGTGCAGAATGAGCCAGACTATGCCGAGACCTGGACCTGGTGGACGCCTGCCGAAATGCTGAACTTCATGAAGAATTATGCCGGTGCGATCAACTGCCGGGTCATTGCGCCGGAGTCCTTTCAATATCTGAAGAATATGTCTGACCCGATTCTGAACGACTCCCAGGCGCTGGCCAATATGGACATTCTGGGGGCGCACTTGTATGGAACTCAGGTGAACAACTTTGCCTATCCGCTCTTCAAGCAGAAGGGTGCAGGCAAAGATCTGTGGATGACCGAGGTCTATTATCCGAACAGCAATAACAACTCGGCCAACCTGTGGCCGGAAGCGCTGGAAGTGGCATACCATATGCACAATGCGCTGGTTGAAGGGGATTTCCAGGCCTATGTATGGTGGTATATCCGCCGTCAGTACAGCCCGATGAATGAGGACGGTACCATCAGCAAGCGCGGGGACAGCATGGCCCAGTTCTCCAAGTTCGTCCGCCCGGGTTATGTGAGAGTGGATGCCACGAAGAACCCGAATACCAATGTCTATGTCTCGGCCTACAAGGGAGATAACAAGGCAGTTATTGTTGCTATTAACAAAAGTACATCAGCTGTAAGCCAGAAGTTTGTCCTGCAGAACGGGACGGCCGCAAGCTTTGCTTCGTGGATTACCGACGCGAGCCGCAAGGTGGCAGCCGGCTCTAACCTTAATGTGTCGAACGGCGCTTTCACCGCGCAGCTGCCTGCCCTTAGCGTGACTACCTTCGTAGCAGAACTTGGAAGCGGGGGCGGAACCGGCTCGGGAACGACTTATGAGGCCGAGATTGACACCACATTGACGAATGCGGTCGTAGAGACAATCAATGCCGGTTATACGGGCAGCGGCTACGTCAATTTCAATGCGGCAACGGATGCTGCAATCCAGTGGAATAGCGTGTATTGTGCCGTGGCCGGGACCAAGAATCTGAAATTCCGCTATGCCCTGGAGAGCGGCACAAGAAATCTGGATGTGTATGTGAACGGCAGCAAGGTCATCAGCAATGCCGCGTTTACCGCAACGGGGGCCTGGTCCTCCTGGGGGGAGAAGACGGTTCAGGTCCCTATGATTGTCGGCAATAATACGGTTAAAGTGGTCACGACCGGTACGGAAGGACCGAATGTGGACAGTATTAATGTGACCGCCCAGTAAGCCCTGGAGACTCATCGGACAATTCCTCAGGAAATTCCTGAAGAAGTTCATCAGGGCGTTCAATAGTCTGAAAATCAATCCTGGCTTGTAGACAGCAGCTTGCAAAGTGCGGTTACAGGCCGGGATTTTTGGCGTCTCCGGGGCAAACGTTTAAATTTGAAAGAGAATAGTGTTATTTTAAAATGAATCGTGGATCCTTCTTCTATAAATGTACAATCTGATTTGTTAGGATATTACCAGGCAAAACAATGTAAGCGCATACAAGAGGAGGAATCTCTAGGATGAGTAAAAAGATCAGGAGAAAGGCACTCTCAGTTTCAATGGCTGGTGTGCTGCTGCTATCCGTCATTACCCCTATGCCATTCTCTAACCCGCTTCAAGCTGCTCCGGCTGCTGCCATGCAGGCTGCTATTGCTCCGGCACAGGTAACCGCCGATTGGTACAAGAGCTATCAGACGATGGATGGTGTAGGAGCCGCCTATGCGTATACGGATTCCGTCCATATGCTGCAGCTCGCTTCGGCTGGCCATCAGGATACGGTCCGGCATCTGCTGGATCTGACCTTCAGCGAACAGAAGGGTACAGGTCACGACATTGTCCGGGTGATCATCGGTGACAACGGCGGCCTGACGACTTCCGGGGCTACTGCGGCAAGCCCGGGGTTCAACCCGCTCACCAGTCTCCTGGCCGATGTGAATAATCCCGGCTTTGACATTGAGGGGAATGCCATTCCCATGCGTGGAACAGCAGGACAATACGGCTACAAGATCGAAGCGGAGAACCGCTATTATGACGGCAATACCGACAGTATCTGGCCGGTTGAACCGGAGCATGCTCCTGGAACGCTTGTACCTGTGCAAGACTTTGTATGGGATTATCCCTCCTGGAATCAGCCGATCGGCAATGACGACGGCGGTCCGACCAATCTCCTCAGTAAGCCCGGTGAACAGCCTGTAGTCATCAAGAATTCCCCGCGTACCCGCAAAGAGCTGTTCGATATCGATCAGGTCTGGACCATGCGCCAGGCACAGCAGTATGGCGTCAAGCAATTCTACGCCTGCACCTGGACCGTACCCTACTGGATGAGCCAGTCCAACACCAATTCTCCCAGCAAAATTGTCCGTGGCGACATCGCCACCATTGGCGGAAAACCGGTCAAAATATACTATCAGGCCTATGCAGATTATCTTGTCAATTATATCCGCGGGATGTGGGAGCAGTATGGGATTCCGGTTACCCACATCAATCCCTTCAACGAAGTCGATCTGGCGGGCGGCTCAGCCGCTTACGTTACGGAATTGATTAACGGTTACATCGGACCTGCCTTGAAAAAATCGATGCAGCCTGGCGGCGACCTCTATGATATTAAGAACCCGGAAGGCAAGCTCATTGACTTCATTCCCCAGCTTGCCGCAGTGGACGGCACCAATCTGGGCGCTTCCTTAAGCAGAGGCGGCGAGGTGTTCTCGCAGACGGACCCGGATAATGCGCTCGACAAGAATCCCTATCTCGATGTATTCACTACCCATCTCTACGGTACAGTTGGCATCGGTACGGATGAGAACAAGCTGTACCACACCGGGGATTTCTCCAAGAATCCTCTGGATTATACCAAGGATGGAAGCAAGTATCCCGAATATCTTACTAAGTATAAGCTCTGGCAGGCAGAATTCATGAACCAGGACACCGGTGACGGTTCGGCTGGAGCGTATACGCAGCGCTACGGCAATCAGAATATTAATGATGCCGTGCGCTGGTCTAATCTGATGACCAATATGTTCACCAGCAACCCGGGCTTCACCGGCTTTGTCTGGTGGAGCATGTGGGACAGCAACGGCGCGGACGGCTCTGACCTGATCCGCTTCGTGACGACCAACTCCCAGCAGGAGCCGGGACGGATCAGCACACTGACCGGTGAATACCGGTTGTTCAAGCGCTTTTACAGCTACGGGCATTTCTCCCGGTTCATGAATCCCGGCGATGTGCGCTTTGAGGTTACACGCGTACCGGCGCCTGATCTGAATGTGGTCGGCTTCAAGAATCCGGCTACGGGTGATTTCTCGATGACGGTATCGAGTGCCAACAATGATGACAGCGTTCAGCAGCTGGAATTCAATCTGAAGGACTTCCCGGCAGGAACAGATAGTGTGACGGTGTTCCGCACCTCGGGAAGCGAGAACCAGAAAAAGCTGGGTACGATTCCTGTATCGGGCGGCAAGTTCGTCATTGATATTCCGTCCGCCAGCGTTGTGACGGTTGTTCCGTCCAAGGGAACCTTTGCCACCTATCAGGGGCTGGACGGGGAACGCGATATCTTCTCCACGCTGGAAGCAGAGGGGAATGATAACCGTGTGCCCGGCGACAGTGCAGGCCAAGCAGACCGTGCCAATGAGGCAGTGACACTGGGTGCAGGCGGTTATCTCGCTTACAACAATGTGAATTTTGCAGACGGCTCGGCGAACGGCGGTGTGGTCCGCAGACACTTGCTGTATCTTACCGCCCAGACAAAGTCGGCGCAGGGAGGCAAGCTTGCTGCTTATGTGCTTCCGGTGGGAACCCCTGCCGGCAGCAGCGCCGATATCCTGTCCCAAGGTACGCAGGTCGCAGAGATTCCGGTACCGGCCAATGACAGCTACGGCAAATTCCAGGACATGGTCGATACAGGCGATCTTAGTGCTTACGGCCATAAGGATCTGTATATTGTGGCCGAACCGAACGGGACTACGGGTACGATCACCGTTGACCGCTTCCTATTCGGAGCAGGCGATTCCGACTGGAGTACTGCCGCCAACAATTCTACAGTATCCATTCCGGGCAATCTGCTGCTCAACGGGGATTTTGATACGGCAACCGCTTCCAATACAGACAACTGGTCTGCCGGACGTTACAACAAGGGAACCTTTGAGCCTGCTGCCGCAGGACCTGTGTTAACGGCGGATACCATACAAAGCTATTCGGGGCTGTCACGTTACTTGAAGAACAGCTCGACCTCGAAGGTTGCCGGTTCCGGCAAGCTTGCTGGCCGCATCGACGCTGCGGAGCAGTATGATGGAATGTGGCAGGATGTTACCGGTAAGCTGAACAAGGGAGAGAGCTATAACTTCAAGGGCTACTTCCTCTCGATGATGAGCCGCCCGGACAGCTATGATGTTGCTGCAGAGCATCCGGGTGATGTCGAAGCGGCGCTGGTGTATTACGACGGGAACGGGAATCAGCTCGGAATGACTCCGATCAATGGCCGCGATATGCCTGAACCGTACGCCGCCCGTGAAGCCGGTGATCCTGCATACTGGGCGGGCGGCAAATTCATCGGACGCATTCTTGAGGGCGGGCCGCTTAGCTTAAGCTCCTTCCAGCCCGTGGATGTGAAGGTGGCAGACTGGCATGAGACGCCTAATCAGCCATTCACGTATGAGGAACCCGCAGGCACAGCGAAGGTGGTCCTGGCGGTGTATGCGAAGGATGCGAACATCTTGTATGCTGACCAAATGTCGCTTACTCCTGAGGCGGTCGTGTCGCACAACCTCTTTATTGATGGCGTTCAGCCGTCTGATTTTGACGAAGCGAAGCATGAATATAAATATACAGTCACCGGGAACGCCATTCCGAAGGTTACAGCGGTAACCAGTGATCCGGCTGAGCTTGTGAGTATCTCGCAGGCGGACAGTGCGCAGGGCACGGCAGTGGTCCGGTTCGTCAAAGGAGAACAGATCAAGACTTATAAAATCTTCTTCAGTACGAACGAAGTCATTGATTTCGCGGCTGGCCTTCCGGCGGGCTGGGAAGTCATCAATCCGGCTGATCCGCAGACTGCCCTTGGCTATAGCGCGGAGGGTGCGGCAATTCAGACCTTGAAGAGCGATACGGACTATCCGGGCAGCCATAATATGCTGCAGCTTCCGGGCTCTGCTGAAGGCAACTGGATGCTGACAGCGAAGCTCACCGTTGACAAACCGCTTAATGACTCGTCGGTGGGTGAGAATTCCCAAGTAGGACTTGGCATCAGCCGGATTACAAACGGTGAATTTTACAGAATCAATGCCAGAAAGGTAAGCGCCAATATCAAAGTGAATAATTCGGGGTTGATAGGTACTCAGCCCTTCACCAACAATACGAATCAGACGAATCTGAGCGGCACGAACTATTTCTTGCGGATTGTAAAAGAAGGCAATGTGGTGCAAGGCTATTTCTCGACCAACAGCGGCTCTTCCTGGACCACGATGGGCACTCCGTCCACGTATACTCCGGAATTCTTCAAGGCTGCCAAGGTGCAATTGTATGGAACCAATACGAGCGCTGTAACGGACTTCAAAGTTACCTTCTCGGGGGTTACCCTGGTGAAGACCATGGGAGAGACTGGGGAAATTACTGCAGATCAGCAGGCGGTAGAGGAAGCTGCGGCCTTGATTGGCAACCGGATTACCGTTCCTAATGCAGTAGAGGGTGAAGACAACACTAAGCTGATGGCCAAAGCACAGGCTATTCTGGATGGCAATGAAGCGCTGAAGCAACTGGGAGTGAAGACCGCTATTACTCTCCAGGGAGGCGGATTCACGCTAACTGTAACTAAGGGAAGTGTCAGTATAAAAGTCAGCCCGTTCACTGTTGCAGCGGGGATGAAGGCGGTAAGAGATTTCGAAGATGGGACCGTGCAAGGCTTCCAGCCGAAGGGAAGTGCTGGCGTGAAGCTGGAGGTTACCAAGGAAGCTAACCATACCACGGGCGGCGCTTATGCCCTGAAGGTCACAGGCAGAGCGGCTAACCCGGACGGACCTGCGGTCCAGGTCAAGGATGCCGTCACCATCGGCAACGAGTATAAAGCAACGGTATGGGTGAAGCTGATCAGCCCGGCAAGTGCACAGCTCAAGCTGACGGCACAGGTCGATGCAGCTACGCCGTACTATGTCAGTCTGGCTACACAGACGCTTAGTGCAGGCGGGGACTGGGTGAAGCTGGAGGGAACCTACCGTTATCTGCACGATGATGTAACTTTATATGTAGAGAGCCCTAATAGCACTACTGCGTCTTACTATATCGATGATTTCAGCTTCACAGACACAGGGCTGGAGAGCATTCTTCCACTTCAGGAGGTGTATAAGAACGACTTCCTGCTCGGCAATATACCCGGCACGAATGATCTTAATCCGGGTAACGGACAGAATGCGTTCTTCAATTATCACTTCAATGCCGTGACCTTCGAGAACGAGATGAAGCCGGACGCGCTGCAGAAGACCAAAGGTGCTTTTACCTTTAACAAATCAGACGATATGGTTGCCAAATCCCGGGCGATGGGGGCGGAGGTCCATGGACATGTGCTGGTATGGCACAGCCAGACCCCGGCGTGGTTCACACAGCAGGTGGATGCTTCAGGCAATGCCGTGAAGGATGGGGCGGGGAATCCGGTCTATCTTAGCCGCGGTGAGGCTCTGGCAAATATGAGAACCCATATCCGTACGGTCATGGAGCATTACAAGGATTCGGTGATCTCCTGGGATGTGGTCAATGAGGCGATGCAGGATGGTCCTCCGGCCGTAACGGACTGGAAGGATGCGCTGCGTAAGTCACCTTGGTACTATTCTGTCGGCCCTGACTTTGTAGAGCAGGCATTCCTTGCCGCCAGGGAAGTGCTGGATGAGCATCCATCGTGGAATATCAAGCTGTATTACAATGATTTCAACGATGATTTCCCGGAGAAGCGGGATGCCATCTATGACATGGTCAAAGAGATCAATGACCGTTATGCGCTGGCCCATCCCGGCAAGCTGCTGGTTGACGGCATCGGGCTGCAATCCCACTACGACATGAGAACCAAGCCTGCCAATGTGGAAGCGGCGATTGAGAAATATGCTTCCCTGGGCGTGGAGCTCTCCATCAGCGAGCTGGATGTGCTGGCAGGCATGAATTATTCCCTCTCAGCAGAGTGGGCAGAGAAGCAGGCGAACCTGTATGCCCAATTGTTCCAGATCTACAAGAAGCATGCGGATGTAATCGCGCGTGTCACCCTTTGGGGATATGCAGACAGCGCGAGCTGGAGAGCAGGTCAGAATCCGTTGCCGTTCATCAGCTCGCTGGCACCGAAGCCGGCGTATTATGCCATCCTTGATCCTGAGAAGTATCTGGCCGGGCATCCGCTCTATGTGACTCCAGAGACTAAGAGCTCTACAGCGCTGTATGGTACGCCTGACATTGATGGAAGCATAGACGACCTCTGGGCGAATGCGCCGGAGATCCGGATTGACAATCATCTGATGGCGACAGCGGAGACCACAGGAACCGCCCGGACGCTATGGGATGAAGAGAATCTCTATGTGCTGTTCCAGGTCAAAGATACGCAGTTAAGCAAAGCCAGCACGGATAAGACGAAGCAGGACTCCGTGGAAGCTTATGTGGACGAAGACCGTATCAACGCCTGGCCGTACCGCGAGGATGACGGGCAATACCGGGTCAACTATGCCGGAGAGCAGTCCTTCAAGTTCCTCAGTAATTCGACACCGGCGGTCTCACCGGGATTTGAATCGGCGGCGGTAACCGAAGGGACGGCTTATACGGTGGAGATGAAGATTCCATTCCGCACACTGAGGCCGGAGAACGGGACACAGATCCGGTTCGATGCGCAGGTGAACAATGCAACCGGATCCAATCTGATCGGCGTAGCCACCTGGAATGATCTGCTGGGCCGGGCTGCGAAATCAACAGAGGTGTTCGGCAACCTTACCCTCAGCGGCAAGGGAGACGCAGCTCCGCCTGTGTGGGCTGAGGGAAGCAAGCTTGAAGCCACCGGTATTACGCCAACAGGGGTTACCTTATCGTGGCCGGCTGCAATGGATAATCGAGGTGTTACCGGATACCGCATCTACAATGGGATCGATTCCGAGCCGGTGCTTGTAACCGGTATCGAACCGGTGGAGACCGCAACCGGAGCCGTATATCGTTATGAGGTAGCTGGACTGCTGCCGAACACGTCATATACCTTCAAGGTAGAGGCAGGCGATGCAGCGGGGAACTGGAGTAAGGACGGACCGTACGTTATAGTGACCACCCTTCGAGGTGAAGACATCACGCCGCCGGTCTGGGCGGAAGGAAGCACGCTTGCCGCTTCCGGTATCACGAGTAGCGGACTGACGCTGACCTGGTCGGCTACGGCCACAGATGACAGCGGCATCTACGGGTACCGGATTACGAATGGAACCGGAGATAAGCCGATTACGGTTACAGATTCTGTGTATACGGAGACCGTAACCGGTGCTGTATACAGTCATCAAGTAACGGGATTACAGCCGGGTATGCAGTATACGTTCAAAGTAGAAGCGGGAGACACGGGCGGCAATTGGAGCGAGGGTGGGCCTTCTGTGTCAGCGATGACACTGTCTGCTACCGACACCACACCTCCGGTCTGGATGGAGGGAAGCAAGCTTGAAGCCTCACGGATCACAGCATCCGGTCTGACACTAACCTGGACGCGGGCTGCTGACGATACGGGAGTGAACGGCTACAAAGTCTATAGGGGGGCAGAGGAAATCGCTGCGTTGTCTGGAACAGAGCTGCGGTACGAGGTAACCGGGCTTGCTGCGGGAACAGAGTATCATTTCTCGGTGCAGGCCGGGGATGAAGCCGGGAACTGGAGCAAGAATGGTCCTGCCCTCTCTGTAACTACGCTAAAAGACAGTGGCGGTCCGTCTGAGCCGACGCCTACACCAACAACAAGACCAACACCGACGCCGACGCCAGTACCGACGTCAGTACCAACATCAACAGCTACGCCAACACCGACACCAACATCGACGCCGGGAGCAACAGGTACACCGGCTGCGTCACAGACACCAGCACCTACGCAGACACCAGTGCCAAGCAGCCCGTTCAAAGATGTAGGTGCCAAATACAGCTGGGCTTCGGAGGCGATTGATACACTGTACAGTCTGGGCATCATCCAAGGAACCTCCGTGGGCACCTTCAGCCCGGAGAAGAACATTACGAGAGCGGACTTTGTGCTGCTGGTAGTGAGAACATTGGGTCTCGAAGCGGAATCCGGTTCCGGCTTTGCAGACGTAAGCCAGGGAGCCTACTATTATGAAGCGCTCAGTATTGCGAAGCAGCTGGGGATTATCAATGGAACAGACGGCAGCAACTTCAATCCGAAGGGCGAAATCTCGCGGCAGGATATGATGGTGATTGCAGCCAGAGCCTTGAAGGTGGTGAACAAATTAACGGTTAGTGGAAGTGCCGGAGACCTGGTCGGCTACACAGATAGAATGAAGGTGGCGAAGTATGCCATTGATAGTGTAGCGGCACTGGTCCAAGAGGGAATTGTCCGGGGGGACGGTAAATCCCTTCATCCCACCGGAACAGCCACGCGGGCGGAGGCTGCTGTCATGATCTTCCGGATATTGCAGAAGTAAAGAAGTAACACCCTGCAGGTAAAGCATAGAATCACATCATATAACCCTCACGGCCGCGAGCGTCCACCCATCGGATGATGGGCCGGATGCTGGCTGGCCGGAGGGGATTTTTTGAGTAATATAAACTTCCACGTACCAAGCGCAATCCCTCGCCATACCTCCCCGCCGGACAACCTAGTAGACCATCAGAATTAAACAAGTGATTTCATTCCAACAAAGCGGTAAGGGATGAAGCTGCGTTTGTAGCGAAAAAACAGGGATAAGTGTATTCTGTGCAACTAAAAACAGTGAAACGGATGTACATCCTCTTCTAATTGTATTTTGTGCAACTACATTTGCCCGGATGGGCGAAAATCCAGGTATAGGGCCATTTTAATTGCACGAACTACATCTAAACGGAGATTTGGCGGCACATCGGACGATTTAGTTGTACGAATTGCAATTAAGCCTCCAACTTGCCTCCTAATCGGGGTGAAGTAACCCCTCAGCAAGCCATTAGTTAAAGTAATTCTCCCGTGTAATCCTGCCCGGAAAAACGAAGCTACCGGAACCGGAATTGGAACTGGAATTAGTTGGAAAATGTACACTGGTGGATTAAGATACGTTTTTCCAACTGTATACTGCTCGAAGCTGTACGTTGGAGCCGGTTTCTTCCTGTATCCGATGAGCCACACCCGTTACCTTGTTCCCTGTCATTACTCAACTATTCAGCCTGCCTAATAAACATCGCGTATCCTGCCTATCTCTGGGTCTCCACATAGCATCCCTCATCCCGCATCCCGCAACTCTGGGTCTTCCCGCCCAGACCTGCCGCTACACGTTTACCTTGCTGTTATACCGGAAGTACTAATATTTCCTCTGCATCTTCTTTTTTACAAATAATTAGTTTATCATTGCTTCATTCCAAAGATTAGGAGGATTTACTATGTATGGAGTAATAAAACATATAAGCCAATTGTGTACGGGGCTTATGCTGCTGGGTGCTGTATCATATGCGGGAGGGGAGCAGGTACTGGCTTCGCCTGTCCAGAGTGGACAGGTGATCGGGACAGGGGCAGCAGCTCTGGCTGCTGTGGACGTCAGTTCTTCCATTACAGTGCTGGGCAGCCCGTTCAAGAAAGCGGTTTATGCGCGTAATGTCTGGGACATGCAGCTTTTTGGCGGAAAAATCTATCTGGGCCACGGCAACAGCAGCAACAATGCGCCTTCGTCCAATGCGGGGCCGGTTCCAATCTATTACTGGGATCTTGCCCAGAATAAATTCTCTGTGCAGGATGTTACGTATACGAACCCGGCGACAGGCAAGGTGACCACCAATGTCTATGTCATGGATGAGCAGATCGATACCTTCAAGGTGCTGAACGGGGAGCTGTATATTCCCGGGCATGACTCCAGAGTACCGGGGTGGGCTTACGGGAATTTTTATCGCCTGAACGGGGATCACTGGGACCAATACATGAACATTCCCGGAGGCATCCATGTATACGATATGGCTTACTACAAAGGCAAGCTGTACGCAGCACTGGGCGCTAACGAAGGGCCCTTGATTTACGTATCTTCGAACAGGGGAGCGACCTGGACCCGCTTCGGCACGGTCTCCCAATACGGTATTATGCGTGCCTACAATCTGTTCGAGCTGGGCGATACACTGTATGCGTCCTCAGCCACGGCAGGGAAGACCCAGGGGATTCCAAATGAAAAGGGGTATATGACCTCCATCAAGCAGAGCACAAGCGGGGGAATTCAGACGTCCAAGCTGACTTTTACCAGTACCCAGTTGTTCCCGGGTCTCAGCTTCGTTATGAAAGCGGGTGAAGTGAATGTTCCCGGTGTCAGCGGCCAGCCTTGGCTGAAGCTCCTGCGTACGACCCCGGTGAACGACCGGCTGCTCTATATTCCGGGTGTGATCTATAACGACCATCAATCTATCCCGCAAGGGCTGTACTCGGCAGCGGCCAACTTCCAGAATGTGCGCAAGGAGCTGTTGCCTGACTCTGCTGTAGTGCCTATGGATATTCTGGAGCGCGGGGAGACAGTATATGTGCTCGGTTATGTCAAGGAAGCCTCGGGACAATATACGAATTACGTCTACCACAAAAGCACCTCCAGCTTCGCAGCCGGCGGGGAAGGCTGGAGCGAGGTCTTCCACTTCAGCCGGGATACGTTCGCCCGTTCCTTCGAGGAACAGGGTGGCGATTTCTATTTCGGACTGGGGAGCTATGCCGACGTCCTTCCGGCTTCCACCGGCACGATTCTGAAGCTGAGCGCCGGGTCTTATTAATGGCTACTCCCCAATAATCGCAATATCCGTGTTGATCCATTTGGCTGTGTCTATATTCTTGGCCTGTAGAAGCAGCGTGTTGATGATATCCTCACCCCAGTTCTGCTCGTTCTGTGAGATTACACGGGTAATCTGGCCGTTATCCAGCGCTTGCTGCAAGGCCGGGGTCAGGCCGAGGGCGAGGTTATAACGCTTCAGCCCCTTGGCCTTCCAGACTAGGACAGAGCTGGTGCTGGAGACGAAATCCAGATTCACCAGAGCGCTGAAATGGGGATGATCCGAGATCATCTGCTCCAGCTGCCCGGCAGCCCGCTCCTCACTGCCGTCGTTGTGACGGATCTCCAGTACATCAATGTCCGTATGCTGAGTCAGGTAAGTCTCAAGTCCCAGCAGACGTTCCCGGGTGCTCTGCATCCGGGACATTCCGGACTCGACCAGAATCATTCCTTTGCCGCTTAGCAGACGTTCCACCGTCTGTCCCATCACTGCGCCGGTTGCCCGGTTATCCGCCCCGATATAGGCTGCTCTCCGGCTGGCAGGCGAATCCGATTCGAAGCAGACCACAGGAATTCCTTGGGCGGCCGCTTTGTTAATCATGGCGGTGAGCGCCTGCGAATCCACCGGAGCAATCGCAATGCCGTCTACCCCCCGCTTAATCATCATCTCCATGATGCGGATCTGCTGCTCCAGATTGGCTTCATCGGGAGCTTGCACCAGCAGCTCTACATTATGCTTCCGCGCTACCGCTTCCGCTTTTCCGGTGATCATCTCGTAAGTGGCATTCACCATAGGGTAGATAATGCCGAAGGTCAGCGGAGGTTCTTCACCTGCACTTAACGGAAAATCTCCCGTTGTCTTCTCAGGAATATCCGCTGCTCCGGCTGCCATAAGACAGCCGCCAAGCAGGAAGCCTGCCGTCAGGAGCAGGAGAACCACGGACCATCCCCTAAGCCTGTTTACGCTCACGCATGTCCCGCCCCTCTGCGGATCGTGTGCAGCTGCTCCCCGGTATTTCCCTGCCTGCGGAACTCCATGGGCGTCATCCCCGTTACTTTTTTGAACAGATTGGAGAAATAATGCTGATCGTTGTAGCCGACCAGATAGGCGATTTCAAAGGTTTTGTGCCCCGTGGATTTCAGCAGCTCCTTGGCCCGGTCCATACGTGTAGCCGTCAGGAATTCCGTGATGGTCTGCCCGGTCGCCTGACTGAAGGTCTTGCTCAGATGGCTGGGACTGACCCTGACCACCTTGGAGATGTCATTCAGGGAGAGCTGCTCTTTGTCGTATTGCTCACGGATATATTGCTTCACCCTGTCAATCAGCTCACGGTGCTTGTCTGCTCCTTCGGAACGCCATTCCCATAGCCGCTCGTATAACTGCTTGAGATACTGAAGGCCGTCATTACTACTGGAGATTTGCTTCAGCTGTGTCTGCAATTCTTGGAGTATGCCGGCGTGGCCTGCGGCTGCGCGGAATCCGTTCTTCGCTGTCTGGACCAGCTCCAGGGTGATATCGTTCATCAGGTAACAGGCATATCCTGAGTCCCAGTTCATCTGTTCAAGCTCCTTCGACAGCTCCAGCAGGAATCCGGTCATCTGCCTGTGGTCGCCTGACTTCAGGAACTGGACCAGCCGGCTTCTGTCGAGCAGAACTCCATGGGCGCTAGGGTCATAATACGCCTCAAGCATGGCGGCGGAATGCATTCTGGACATCTGCTTGAACATCCGGTCATTCTCGGCCTCCAGATAGGAGAGGTGAATGCCCTGAAGACGTTCGCAGACCTTGCCCCGGCTGACGGACAGCTCCAGCCCGCAGCCTTCCCTCAGCCGCTTCTTCGCAGCCGCACACAGGTCATCCAGAGTATGGTTCATCCGGAGCGGATCACTGCCTTTATAGATCAGAACCATCTCCATGCGGCTGCGCTTGTAGATGAAGCTGTCGGCCGCCTCCTTGAGCAGGCCCGCTAACAGCGCCTCAGCATCCGGTGAAGCAGGGGGAAGCTCCGGGGACTCCTCCATATTGGGCGGATGCAGAGTAAATATAGCGGCGGCGTAGTAAGGAGCTGTTAACTGCAGCTCAAGCTGGGCCGCCGCTTCATAGGCGGCAGCGGTGCTGATCAGGCCTCCGCACAGATCGGCGAACAGATTCTCGGGGGTGTAGGCATATTTGTGCCTGATCCGTAATTCCTCATCAATCCGGGCGCTGACGCTGCGCAGAAGCTGCAGCAGGTCGGCTGCGCTGAACGGCTTCAGGCAGTAATCCTCGACCCCCAGGCGCAGCGCCTGCTGGGCATACTGGAAGTCATCATGGCCGCTGAGAATGATGATTTTGATCTGCGGGAATTTTTGGCGGACGACAGAGGTAAGCTCCAGGCCGTTCATGAACGGCATTTTGATATCGGTAATCAGAATGTCGGGCAGCTGCGCTTCAATAATAGGCAGCGCCAGCTCACCGTCGGGAGCGTCACCGCAATAGAGGAAGCCCTCCTTCTCCCAATCGATACATTCCCGAATATTCTCGCGGATCAGGATCTCGTCATCCACCAGCATAATCTTCTTCATCACTAGACCCCCCTGTTCTTGGGTATGCGAACCGTAATCTGTGTGCCATAGCCTTCCGAGCTGTCCAGACGGATACCATATTCGGGCCCGAAATACAGCCGCAGCCGCTGATGCACATTCTGCAGGCCGAAGCCGCCCTGGCCGGTGTCCTCGGGTTCCTCCGACTGAATGGGATGCTCAACCGATTCCCTTAGCGCCTCCAGCCGCCCGGCGGGGATGCCGATGCCATTGTCCGAGACCGTAAGCATAATGGTGCCTCCGTCGGTGTACCCGCCAATGCGGATGAGTCCCATGCCCCGCTTATTCTTAATTCCGTGATACAGGGCGTTCTCAACCAGCGGCTGCAGGGTCATATTCAGAATCGGATACTCCTGCAGCTCCTCCGCCACCTCCACCTTGAACTCCAGGATGTCGTGGTAGCGCATCTGCTGGATGATCAGATAGCTCTGCACATGGGCAAGCTCGGAGCGGATCTGTATCCAGTCGCGCCCGTTGTTGAGACTAAGCCGGAAGAACGCGGATAACGCCTTCACCAGCCGGATCACGCCATCGTGATTCCCCGCTTCCGCCATCCAGACAATAGAATCCAGCGTGTTATATAGAAAATGAGGGTTAATCTGCGCCTGAAGCGTCCGCAGCTCTGCCTTTTGCAGCTGCTGCTGCTTACGGATGCTCTGGGCCAGCAACTCTTTGATCTGCTCCACCATAATGTTGAAGCTCTGCCCGAGATCGGCGATCTCATCGGTACCGTCCGGCTTGACTTTGGCTTCCAGATAGCCACTTGCGGTCAGGCGCATCTTGTGCTGGAGCAGCTGGATGGGCCGGGTTAGCCGCCGGGTCAACAGATAATGGAGCGTGATCGCAAAAATAATGCTTAAGCCCACGCTGATAATAATCAGCTGCCTGATCCGGTTCGCCTCGGCCACGATCTCCTGCAGCGGGGCTATGCCGATAATCGTCCAGCCTGTTGCAAGCGAGGAGGTATGGACGATGAACCGGGGCGGTCCGCCCGTCTGAAGCACGAAGCTGCCGCTTCTGCCCCGTTCCCCCGCAGGAATCAGGTTGTCCTGAATAACGGCAAGTTCTCCCGCCCTCACAGGAGGAACATAGAGGGGATTGTTCTGCTCGTCCAGCAGGTAGAAGAATCCGGTAGTGCCGATCGTCACCTTGTCGCAGAACTCTTTAATGAAGGAATCGCTCAGATCCACAATGATATAACCGATGACCTCATGCGTAATCCGCTGCTTGACCGCCGTCATAATCGAGATCACGCCCTCGTCCCCGTAGGTGAATCCGTCCACCCGGTCATAGCCGGTTATCAGCGGCGGGGGCACCCGGAGGATCAGCTCCGGATTCTGGGATAACGCCTGAAAATGCGGATTGCGCAGCGGGTTGCTGGCCGACTGGAAGATTCCCCGGCGCTCGCTGATGCCTTTGCCGTACAGATTAATCAGGCTGATGTTGAGCACATTCTCATACTTGTAGGTGTCCCGGTAGAGGGTAAAGGTCTGCAGAATGTCCTTGGCCTCCTGATAGGTCTCCGACTGTGAGAACAGAAAGTGGATGACCTGAGGATTATTGCTAAGCTCCAGCAGACGCTCGGTATCCTTGAACAGGTTGTCCATATTCGTTCCCAGCATTTCGGCCTGAAGCATGCTTGAAGCCTTGCTGTGACTGGAAATGGATTGGTAGGATTTCTGGTAGGAAATGAGGCCGACGGCAATCAGCGGTATGGTGGACAGCACTATGAACAAAGCCAGCAGTTTGGCTCTAAGACTGGAGGAGATCCAGCGTGTAATCCGCATTATCGGGAATTCCCTTTCACAAGTAGAGTAGATGCCGTTCCTAACTCTATTTTATAACAAATATTGGAATACCGAAACAAAAAAGAAAGCGCAAACAAAATATCCACCTTTTGAATAAAAAAGTACACCAAAATACCTATTAGGAGGGAATAAACCCAAAATTAGAAAGTAAACGCCAAAGGCTGCCCGTATAATGCTCTTCTGTAAGCGTTCTATAATGGGCACAACACCGGAACAAGGTGAACGTCAAGGGGGAGGAATAAGGAGATATGAAGAAGCTTGGAAAAGTGGGCGCTGTGCTGGCCCTGACCCTGTCCATGACCCTGTTAGGGGCATGCAGCAGCAATAACGGCGGGAACACGGCGGCGGATGCGGGTAAGACAGACAGTGCAGCAACGAAGGCGCCGGCGGCAGATGCCACCAAAGAGGCCAAGGACATCACGCTCGGCTTCTCACAGGTTGGGGCGGAGAGCGGCTGGCGCAGCGCGAATACGAAGTCCATTCAGGATTCAGCCAAGGAAGCAGGCTACACGCTGAAATTCTCGGATGCCCAGCAGAAGCAGGAGAATCAGATCAAGGCACTGCGTTCTTTTATCCAGCAAAAGGTCGATGTCATCTCCTTCTCTCCGGTAGTAGAATCCGGCTGGGATACGGTGCTGAAGGAGGCTAAGGCTGCGGGCATCCCGGTTGTTCTGACAGACCGTGCGGTGGATTCCAAGGATACCTCACTGTATGTTACCTTCCTGGGCTCCGATTTCGTGGAAGAAGGCCGCAAGGCAGGGAAGTGGCTGACCGAGCAGTATAAGGATGCCTCAGAGGACATTAATATTGTGGAGCTGCAGGGAACTACAGGCTCTGCTCCGGCCAATGACCGGATGGCAGGCTTCGCCGAGACCATCAAGGATAACCCGCACCTCAAGGTCATCGCTTCACAGACCGGCGACTTCACCCGCGCCAAGGGCAAGGAAGTCATGCAGGCCTTCCTGAAGGCCAATAAGGATATCGATGTGCTGTATGCCCATAACGACGATATGGCGCTGGGGGCGATTCAGGCGATTGAAGCAGCAGGCTTGAAGCCGGGCCAGGATATCAAGATTATCTCTGTCGATGCCGTGAAGGACGGCATGCAGGCGGCCAGTGAAGGTAAAATCAACTTCATCGTCGAGTGCAACCCGCTGCTTGGACCTCAGCTGATGCAGGTAGTTAAAGATGTGGTCGACGGCAAGCCGGTAGAGGCCCGGATCGTGACCGAGGAGACCACCTTCACTTCCGAGCAGGCCAAGGAAGCTTTGCCTAGCCGCCAGTATTAAATACTATATAAGACACACTAAAGAAATTAACGAAAAGCAAAAAGAAGCGGAGGGGAAATTTGGAACTGGAGGAGCGGCAGCGTCCGCCTTTGTCAACGGATTTCAACCGCGAAGAGCGGATTAAATCAAGAAATCTGTTGACGGGCAGCGGCCGGAAGTCCAAATGTTCACCGCAGTGACGACCAAGCTTCGAGTTCAAACCTTAAGTGCGTTTTATATAGCAGTAAGTCGGGTAGAAAACTTGCTCCGGCGGTCCTTGAACCGCCGGAGCGGTTGTCTATGGAGAAGAAGGAGTGGATATAGCTATGAGCACACAGCAGCCCATACTGCAAATGACCCGGATCCATAAACGGTTTCCGGGGGTGAAAGCTCTGACAGATGTGAGTCTGCGCCTGTTCCCCGGCGAGGTTCATGCCTTGATGGGCGAGAACGGCGCCGGCAAGTCCACCTTGATCAAGGTGTTGACCGGCGTCTATTCGATTGACGAGGGCCTTGTAGAGATGGAGGGCACAGCGATCTCCATGCGCAGCCCGCAGGAGTCGCAGGCTGCGGGCATCAGCACCGTGTATCAGGAGGTGAATCTGTGCCCCAACCTGACCGTGGCCGAGAATATCTTCATCGGCCGGGAGCCGCGGCGGTTCGGCTGCATCCAGTGGAAGCAGATGAACCTGCGGGCAGCGGAGCTGCTCCGGGAACGGATGAATCTGCACATTGACGTCACCCTGCCTCTACAGAGCTACTCTGTAGCGGTTCAGCAATTGGTTGCCATTGCCAGAGCGCTGAATATCTCGGCGAAGGTGCTGATTCTCGATGAGCCGACCTCAAGCCTGGATCAGAACGAAGTGGATCAGCTGTTCCGCATTATGAGGAAGCTTCAGCAGGAGGGGCTGTCGATCCTGTTTGTGACGCATTTTCTGGACCAGATGTATGAAATCTCCGACCGGGTCACCATTCTGCGCGGCGGCGAGCTGGTCGGTGAATACATGGCGAACGAGCTAAGCCGCCTGGATCTCGTACTCAAAATGATCGGCAAGGAGCTTCATCTGCTGGATGAGCTGCCAACGCTTGCGGCACAGGACAAGAACAGCCTGGGCGATGAGCTGCTGAGGGCGGAAGGGCTGGGCCGCCGGGGCGGGATCGAGCCGTTCGACCTGGCGATCCGCAAGGGAGAGGTCGTCGGACTGGCCGGGCTGCTGGGTTCCGGGCGGACGGAGGCGGCACGCCTGTTGTTCGGTGCCGACAAGCCGGACTTCGGGCAAGTGATCCTGCCGTCAACTGGCGGCGGGGTGCACTCCCCCCGGGAAGCCATAGGACGGCGGATCGCCTTCTGCTCGGAGAACCGCAAGACCGAGGGGATCATCGGCGATCTGACAGTAAGAGAGAACATTATTCTGGCGCTCCAGGCCAAGGACGGGATGTTCAAGACGATCCCGCGCAAGCGGCAGGAGGAGCTGGCCGGAGAATACATCCGTATGCTGAATATCAACCCTCCCAGCCCGGACCAGCTGATCAAGAACCTCAGCGGCGGCAATCAGCAGAAGGTGCTGCTGGCCCGCTGGCTGCTGACGGAGCCGGAGCTGTTCATCCTCGATGAGCCGACGCGGGGCATCGACATCGGAGCCAAGGCAGAGATTCAGAAGCTGGTGCTGACGCTCTCCCGGCAGGGGATGTCGTTCCTGTTCATCTCCTCGGAGCTGGAGGAGGTGCTGCGGGTCAGCGACCGGATCGCCATTCTGCGCGACCGCCGCAAGGTGAAGGAAATTTCAGAGAAGGACATGAGCCAGCAGCAGATTATGCAGGCGATTGCGGGAGGCTGAACCGATCATGAGCTCAATAATGAAGCATCACTTATTCTGGCCGCTGTGCGTTCTGGCTGCACTGCTGTTGTTCAACCTGTGTTATTCGCCGGATTTCTTCTCGATCACCGTCCATGACGGGCATTTATACGGCAGCTTGATCGACATACTGAACTTCGGTGCCCCGCTGATCCTCGTAGCTATCGGAATGACGCTGGTAGTCGCTACCAAGGGGATCGACCTGTCGGTCGGTTCCATAGTAGCTATCTCGGGCGCTATCGCATGCTTGAGTATCAGCAGGGGAGCGGATCAGAACAGTCTGGGGCTGATCCTGACCTCGGTGCTGCTCGCCGCAGGCTTGTCCCTGATGCTGGGGGCCTGGAACGGACTGCTGGTCTCCGGGGCCGGGATTCAGCCGATTATTGCCACGCTGATTCTGATGGTTGCGGGAAGGGGCATCGCCCAGCTCATTACCGGCGGACAGATTATTACGGTAACCAGCACTAAGTATGCGTACATCGGGTCCGGTTCACTGGCTGCGCTGCCTTTTTCTATTTTTGTCGTAGCTCTGGTTCTGGTGATCGCTCTGCTGCTTACCCGGCGGACGGCCCTCGGCCTGTTCATCGAATCGGTGGGCTGCAATCCGGCCGCCAGTAAGATGTCCGGCATCCGTGCCCACTTAGTTATCTTGTCTGTCTATGTGTTCTGCGGCTTATGCGCCGGTATCGCCGGCCTGCTGCTTAGCTCGAATGTCTCCAGCGCTGACGGCAATAATGCCGGTCTCTGGTATGAGCTGGACGCTATTCTGGCCGTGGTCATCGGCGGGACGTCGCTGAACGGCGGCCGCTTCTATCTTACCGGCACCGTGATCGGAGCGCTGATCATCCAGACGCTGACCACCACCATCTATATGATCGGTGTGCCGCCGGAGATTACGCTGGTTGTTAAGGCCTGTGTCGTCCTGGCCGTCTGTCTGATCCAGTCGGATACCTTCCGCGCCGCGATTGCCGCCCGCTGGAAGTCGCGGCATTACCCCGCTGAGAAGGAGATGAGCCGTCATGCCTCTTAACCGCAAGTATATTCCGATTGTTGTCACCATTCTGCTGTTCATCGTCATGTTCACCGCCGGTTCCTTCCGGTACACCGGGTTCTTCTCCCTTCAGGTGCTGATGAATCTGCTGGTGGACAATGCCTTTCTGCTAATCACGGCGGTGGGCATGTCCTTCGTTATTCTGTCCGGCGGTATCGATCTGTCGGTCGGCTCGGTGATTGCGTTATCCACGATGGTCTCGGCGAGCCTGGTACAGCAGCAGGGCTGGCCGCCCGCCGTGGTGATCCCGCTTGTGCTCCTGATGGGTGCGGTATTCGGCACGGCTATGGGAGCGATTATTCATTATTTCTCCATCCAGCCGTTCATCGTCACACTGGCCGGAATGTTCCTGGCCCGGGGCTTATGTTATGTGATCAGCATCGATACCATTACTATTGATAATACCTTCTATACCGCTATGGCTCAGACGCGAATTCCGCTGCCGGGCGGCAGCTTCCTCTCCATCAGCGCTGTTATCGCTATACTTGTCGTAGCAGTCGCTATCTTCACGGCTCACTATACCCGGTTCGGGCGCAATGTGTATGCCCTTGGGGGCAGTGAGCAATCGGCGCTGCTGATGGGGCTGCCCGTAGCGAGAACCAAGGTGCTGGTCTATACGCTTAGCGGACTATGCTCGGCGCTGGCAGGCGTGGTGTTCACCTTTTACATGCTGTCGGGGTACGGGCTTCATGCCGTAGGCTTCGAGTTGGACACGATTGCGGCTGTCGTCATTGGCGGCACACTGCTGACCGGAGGTGTAGGATATGTGCTGGGCACCTTCTTCGGTGTACTGATTCAAGGCGTAATTCAGACGATTATCAGCTTCGAGGGCACACTCAGCTCCTGGTGGACGAAGATCGTCATCGGCCTGCTGCTGTTCATCTTCATCCTGCTGCAGCGGGTGCTAAGCTCCAGGCGGCTGACTTTAAAAGAATAAGCACTGCGCATGGAGAGGAGAGACAATTTATAATTGTCTCTCCATTTTTTTGAAATATAAGAAAGTATATGTTTCACGCTATACATTATCCTTCTATTTCTCGCCGAAACGGTACCGTCCTGTAAAAGGATGGTAAAACCGTTTCCACTTGCTATATAATTGTAATCGCTATCATACGGAAGGGGGGATCTGCTTGCGAACAGTAAAAGAATGCCTGGTGCTGCTGTTCTTCGTCCTAACACTGATGCTGACGGGCGGCTGCACGGGTGGGGGAAATAACGGCGGGCCACAGTCGATTCCCATGTCCGAGCCTTCTCCGGCGGCCCTTACAGGCCTGCTGCCATCCGCAGCGGAGATTGCCGCTGACAACAAGCCTATCGTGCTGGGCTTCTCCCAGCTCGGGTCGGAGAGTACCTGGCGGGAAGCGAACACCGCCTCGATCCGCGAAGCCGCCGGGGAGGCGGGGATTACGCTGCTGCTGAAGAACGCCGAGCAGGATCAGCAGCAGCAGTTCGAGGCCATCCGCTCTTTTATCCGCAGCGGGGTCGATGTGATCGCCATTGCGCCTGTGGTGCAGACCGGCTGGGAGCCGATTCTGCTGGAGATTAAGCAGGCTGGAATTCCGGTGATTATCCTGGACCGTTCAGTGAATGTACCGGACAGCTCGCTCTATGTCACGTTCATCGGCTCTGACTTCTACGAAGAAGGGGTGAAGGCGGCCAAGTATGTGAGGGACAAGATGCGCCATCACAGCGAAGAGATCCGCATTGCCGAATTGCAGGGAACCGTAGGCTCAACGCCGTCCATCGACCGCGGGCGCGGGTTCCGCAAGCTGATCGCGGATCAGCCGAACCTGCGGATTACCCTGAGCGCCCCGGCGGATTTCACGCGCAGCGGTGGTCATGAGGTGATGAAGACCTTCCTGCAGCAGCCGAAGGAGCAGTGGCCCCGCGTACTCTATTCCCACAATGACGATATGGCGATCGGCGCGGTAGAGGCCATTAAGGAGGCCGGGCTTGTGCCGGGGGAGGATATAATCATTGTGTCGGTGGACGGGACGCGGCGGGCATTCGAGCAGATGGTGGCGGGAAGCATCAACGCGGTGGTCGAATGTAATCCGCTGCTCGGGCCTCTGCTGATGCAGGCCGTGAAGGAGATTATGGCCGGCCGGACCCTGCCGAAGCGGATGGTGACCCCGGAGGATATATACACCCAGGAGCTGGCTGTAATAGAGATCAACAACCGCAAATATTAAGACAAAAAAACCAAAAAATTTCAACTTTTCAAACAAAAATCTACATTGTTCATTGGACAGAAGTATATTAAGATGATCTCGAATAACAAATATTAGTAGATTCATTCAAGTAATTCAATAGGAGGGGAGGATTGTGAGCTTCCGGCATAAGTAACGCATCCGATTGAAAGGGTTTACAAAAAATTGTAATGGAGGAGAATGCCGATGTTCAAAAAGCTCTCGGTGCTTGCGATCACCTTTGTTCTGCTGCTGGGCTGTCTGCCTATGCTGTCTGCTCAGGCGGCAGGGAATGCCACAGCCAAACAGCCGGGAAATTCCAATCCGCTGATGGACCACAAGCTGGGTGCCGATCCCTTCGCATTGACGTATAACGGAAGAGTCTATATCTATATGTCGAGTGATGCCTATGTCTATAACAGCAACGGAACGGTAAAGGATAATGATTTCAGCGCACTGAACAAAATTAATGTCATCTCTTCGGCAGATATGGTGAACTGGACAGACCATGGCGCCATCCCGGTAGCCGGAGCCAATAATGTCAACGGTTCTGCGGGTATTGCCAAATGGGCCTCGCTCTCCTGGGCGCCTTCAGCAGCCGTGAAGAAAATCAACGGACAGGACAAGTTCTTCCTGTACTTCGCCAACGGGGCATCAGGCATCGGGGTACTGACAGCCAACTCTCCGATTGGCCCATGGTCCGATCCGCTGGGCAAAGCGCTGGTGACAGGCAGTACGCCGGGAATGTCCGGGGTGACCTGGCTGTTTGACCCGGCGGTGCTGGTCGATGACGACGGCAGCGGCTACCTGTATGCAGGCGGGGGCATCCCCAACACTTCGGACCCGGCATCTATCGCGAGTCCCAAGACAGCCCGCGTGCTGAGACTGGGTGCGGATATGACCAGCATTGTTGGAAGCGCATCCACTATTGATGCTCCCTATATGTTCGAGGATTCGGGCATCCACAAGTACGGCGGCAAGTATTATTACTCGTATTGCTTCAACTTCTCCGGCACGCACCCGGCTGCCTATCCGGCAGGTGAAATCGGGTACATGGTCAGCAACAGTCCGATGGGACCTTTTACGTACACCGGACATTTCCTGAAGAATCCTTACACCTTCTTCGGGGTAGGCGGCAACAACCACCATGCGGTATTTAACTTCAACAATCAATGGTATGTAGTCTATCACGCTCAGACTGTGGCGAAGGCTGTCCTCGGTGACGGCAAAGGCTACCGTTCTCCGCATATCAACAAGCTGGTCCATAATTCGAACGGAACCATCCAGGAGGTTCAGGGAGACATGGCGGGCATCGCACAGATTGCCAATCTCAATCCGTACACCCGGGTGGAAGCTGAGACGATCGGCTGGAATGCAGGCATTACAACGGAACGTACGCAGGCTGCGGGCGGTCCTGTCAGCAATATGAATGTGACCAATATTAACAATGGAGACTGGGTTGCTGTGGGCAATGCCGATTTCGGCTCCTCCGGCGCTTCCAGCTTCAAGGCGAATGTAGCTTCCGCCACAGGCGGCGGTAAAATCGAAATCCGGCTCGACAGCGCAACCGGCCCGCTGGTCGGCACGCTGAATGTTCCTAATACAGGAGGAGCCCAGTCCTGGCAGGAGGTACAGACTACGGTCAGCAATGCGGCAGGAGTGCACAGACTCTATCTGGTCTTCACCGGATCAGGCTCCGGCAATCTGTTCAACTTTGATTACTGGCAGTTCTCTACGGGCGGTGATGGCGGCACGACGCCTCCTCCGGTGAGCAAGGTGGAAGCGGAGGATATGACGCTCAGCGGGACCTATGCGGGCAAGATCACTTCCCCTTTCAGCGGAGTGGCGCTGTACGGGAATGATGACGCTGCTGCGTTCAATCAATATTATGCCTACGGCACGCATAACTTCTCGGTCCGGGGGGCTTCTAACAATTCCTCTACGGCGCGGGTGGATCTGCTGATCGGCGGAGTGAACGTTGGCTCCTTCAATTTTAGCGGCACAACCCCTTCTGTACAGACGTTGACCAATGTGGCCCACGCCACCGGCAATCAGGAGGTCAAGCTGGTCGTAACTACGGACAATGGAAGCTGGGACGCCTATGTGGATTATATTGAATGGAGCCAGTGACGAAGCAATGGGGCGGGAGGAATGGGATTATGGCTAAAAAGGCAGGGCTGTACCTGCTGGCAATTTCGCTCATGCTTGGCATCCTGTTCAATCCTTCTACGGCTGCGGCGGCGACCTTCACCAACCCGTTTATCTATGCCGATGCCCCGGACAATGATGTCATCAGGGTAGGCAATGTGTATTACATGACCAGTACCACCATGCATATGACCCCTGGAGTCCCTATCATGAAGTCCTATGATCTGGTGAACTGGGAAATCGTGAACTATGTCTACGATACGTATGCGAACGGGGATGCCCAGAACCTGAACAACGGACAGAATGAGTATGGCAAGGGTTCCTGGGCCAGCAGCATCCGGTACAATAACGGGATCTACTATGTGTCCTTCGGGTCCAACTCAACCGGCCGGACTTATATCTATCAGACCTCGAATATTGAAAATGGCCCCTGGACCTCATCGGTCCTGAACAGCTATTATCACGATGCGTCGCTGCTGTTCGACAATGGCCGGGTCTTCCTGGTGTACGGAGTTGATAATATCAGCCTGATTGAGCTGACGGCAGATGCCAAGGCGATTAAGTCTGGCGGAATCAGTCAGGTCATCATCCCGAATTCCAGCAATATTGCCGGTTCGAGCTTCATCGTGAAGGCCGAAGGTGCGCATATCCAGAAGATCAACGGCTATTATTATGTGTTCCTGATCTGCTGGCCTTCGGGAAGCGGACGCACCCAATTGACCTACCGCTCCACCAGCTTAACTGGAGGCTATACGGGGCAGGTGTCACTTAACGACTCGGGCATTGCCCAGGGTGGAATCGTGGACACGCCATCCGGCTCCTGGTACGCGATGCTCTTCAGAGACAGCGGGGCGGTCGGGCGGATGCCGTATCTGGTGCCGGTAACCTGGTCAGGGAACTGGCCGGTTTTCGGAAGCGGGGGCAAGGCGCCGCGGACCCTGAACCTGCCTGCCGAAGGGTATCCGGTGAAGAAGGTGTACGCGTCAGACGAGTTCACAGCCCCATCTTCAGGCTCAGGGCTGGCTAAGGTCTGGCAGTGGAACCACAATCCTGATAACTCGAAGTGGTCGCTAACTCAGCGCCAAGGCTTCATGCGGCTGACGACCGGCAAGGTAAGCACAAGTCTGCTGGATGCCCGGAACACGCTGACCCAGCGGACGTTCGGACCGAAGAGCACAGGCGTCACGGCTCTGGAGACGGGCGGAATGAAGGACGGGGACGTTGCCGGACTGGCAGCTTTTCAGGCGAAATACGGGTTCGTCGGTGTGAAAATGTCCGGCAATTCCAAATCCATTGTGATGGTCAATGCCAGCTCCGGGTCTATGACTCAAGTGGCGGGTGTGCCGCTCAACCAGAACAGAGTCTATCTGAAGGTGCTCTGCGATTTCACTAATCAGACGGATAAGGCGTACTTCTCCTATAGTCTGGACGGCAACAACTGGACATCCATAGGGAATACGCTGCAGATGTCTTATACGCTGCCTCACTTTATGGGCTACCGGTTTGCGTTGTTCAATTATGCGACGAAGTCAGCGGGCGGCTATGCGGATTTTGATTATCTGCGTCTGGAATAGCTTGTTTGAATTTGAACCCAATTAGAAAAAGGAGATGTATCCAATTGAAGAATAGAATCAAGAAGGTTGTGGGCGGGCTCGCCTTAGCGAGTGTCCTGCTCACCTCTGTGATGGCAGGCAATGCCAGTGCAGCAATTACCAACGGATCGAAGTTCCTGGGGAATATCATTGCAGGCAGTGCTCCGGGCAACTTCACTACCTACTGGAATCAGGTAACGCCTGAGAACGGCACCAAATGGGGAGCGATTGAAGGCAACCGCAACCAGATGAACTGGGGCAATGCGGACATGATCTATAACTATGCGATTAGCAAAAATATCCCGTTCAAGTTCCATACCCTGGTCTGGGGAAGCCAGGAGCCTAACTGGGTTGCCGGCTTACCGGCAGCGGAGCAGAAGGCGGAGATCAGCTCGTTTATTACTCAGGCAGGCCAGCGTTATTCGGCCAAGTCAGCTTTCGTGGATGTTGTCAATGAACCACTGCATGCCAAGCCTTCATACCGCAATGCCATCGGCGGTGATGGAAGCACCGGCTGGGATTGGGTCATCTGGTCCTTCCAGCAAGCCCGGGCGGCGTTCCCGAATTCCAAGCTGCTCATCAATGAATATGGCATTATCGGTGACCCCAGTGCGGCCGACAAGTACGTGAACATTATCAATATCCTGAAATCCAGAGGACTGATCGATGGTATTGGTATTCAGTGCCACTACTTCAATATGGATAACGTAAGTGTGAGCACCATGAATACTGTACTGGGTAAGCTTGCTGCAACAGGCCTGCCAATCTATGTCTCCGAGCTGGATATTACCGGTGATGACAACACCCAGCTTGCCAGATACCAACAGAAATTCCCTGTGCTCTGGAACCATCCTTCCGTTAAGGGCGTAACCCTGTGGGGCTACATCCAGAATCAGACCTGGGCAGCCAATACCCATCTGGTGAATTCCAACGGTACAGAGCGCCCTGCCCTGAAATGGCTGAAGCAATACCTGGGCGGCTCGTCGGCCCTGATGGAAACCACCGACGCCCAGGACCTCACTATCACTGACAGTGTGATCCAGCCGGACAGTGTGGTTGAGCCAGACCTGCAACTGGATCTTCAGCCTGTGCTGGAACCCGTTCCGGCCGAGTAAGCTGGAGCAGGCACGAAATTACTTAAGGGCTGCTCCCGTGGCGCAATGCGCGCCGGGAGCAGCCCTTTTTTGTTGGGATGGGCAATGCGGAGGTGGGCGGGCCAAATGTAAGCGAAAAACCGAACACATTGGTTAGTGCGGAGGCGCGCAGGCAAATGTAGTCGAAAAACCGAACACATTGGTTAGTGCGGAGGTGGGCGGGCCGAATGTAGTCGAAAAACCGAATACATTGGTTAGTGCGTAGGTGGGCGGGCCAAATGTAGGCGAAAAAGCGAACACATTGGTTAGTGCGGAGGCGCGTGGACCAAATGTAGGCGAAAAAGCGAACACATTGATTAGTGCGGAGGCGCGTGGGCCGAATGTAGGCGAAAAAGCGAACACAATGTGCGTTTGCAGATGGACCGTAAGGCTCCTTGTGATCTTTATCTTGCGTTCGCTGACCAAAAGTGGCACACTAGTGCTAGATATGTCAAACGTGGCAAAGAATGCCCCGCTCTCTTCTCTTGCAGAAGGAGGCGGGGTTTTGTGCGTTTAGAGATTAATTTCATTGCAGAGCGAGGGAATTAAAGTGGGCTTTACAGAAGAACATGACCAATGGTTAAGCAAGCATTTGAAACGAAGAAAGGGGGAACGGCTCGATGCACTTAAGCGGGGGCATAGCTACGGTAACCGCTTATTCGTTGAATGTGTGTGGTGGCCGCTTACCGGACATTTTCACGGACTCCATCCGGAATATGAAGTTAAGGACTGGCGCGGCAGATCCTATTTTATCGATTTTTTGTGGATGGCGGGTTCCTCGCGTATTGCATTTGAGATAATGGACTACGGATCGCATGGAACGGACCGGAGCAAATACCGGATGGACTTGAATCGCGGCCTCTTCCTGCAATCACAGGACTACATGGTTCTCTATATCTCGTTGGATGAGATGAAAGAGAATCCGTCTTTTGTCCTCTCCACACTGCGGAACGTTCTGTCTCCTTATTTGTTGGCAGGAACTGCTAACAGAAGCACAGAGAAATCCTATTCCAGAATTGAACGAGAATTGATGAGGTTAGCTATCCGTAACTATCGTGTCCTTCGTCCCATTGATGCAGCGAGAGAGCTTGAGTTACACTACACCACAATTATTAAATACAGCCGTATGCTGGTGGATAAGGGGAAATTCCGCCCTATAGCGAGAGGGACATCTCCACGAGTTACATATTACGAGTACATAGGTACAATTCAAAGTCCAGATCTGGTCTAAAAAACAGCGTCACCGAATGTAATCGAAAAACCGATCACATTGCGCCGGACGGGTGGTGTGGACGGAAATGTAATCGGAAAACCGATTACAATCGGCCGGGCGGGTGGTGTAGCCGGAAATGTAATCGGAAAACCGATTACAATCAGCTGGATGGGTGGCGTAGATGGAAATGTAATCGGAAAACCGATTACAATCAGCTGGATGGGTGGTGTAGCCGGAAATGTAATCGGAAAACCGATTACAATCAGCTGGATGGGTGGCGTAGATGGAAATGTAATCGGAAAACCGATTACAATGGCCCCTATCCGCTACCCCCACCCCCATCCGCCGGAGGAAGAATGAGTGTCCCCTCCCTATACACCTTCCTGTACTGTGAAGGCGTGTACGAAGTAACCTTCTTAAATATCTTCGAGAAGTACAGCGGGTCGTGGTAGCCGACTGAGTAAGACAACGACTTCACCGACAACCGCGACTCCGCCAGCAGCTCGGAGGCCCGCCGGATGCGCACGGTGGTCAGGTAGCCGGAGATAGAGGTGCCCGTCTCTTTTTTGAACAGCCGGAACAGGTAACTGCGCTCAATTGACACATATTCCACCACATCCAGCACCGACAAGGAAGACTTCCAATAGTTACTCTCAATATAGGCCTTCGCTGACCCTACATAGTCCTTCTTGAGACTGGCCTGCTCACTCGGATAATACTCCATGTAATACGACAGCAGCAGATGAAGCGCCGCATCCGAGCGCTCCCGTGCATACGGCTCCTGTTGATACCCCTTGACCTGATCGAACATATCCCTGAAATCCTGCGGGGCAGCCGTTACAACGGGCTGGTCCGGTGAGATATGAATCATGGCAAGTAAGCGCAGAGTCTCCGCCCCGCTGAACTCAATCCAGCAATACGCCCACGGGTCCTGCGGATCAGGATAATAATACACCTCCGTCTGCGGAAAAATCATAAAGCTCTCACCCGTCTCCACAGGGTGTACCGCCTGGCCGGTCTTCAAGTAACCTCTGCCGCTCACGATATAATGCAGCGCATATACATCACGGACGCCGGGTCCCCATCTGTGCAGATTGGGGGGCTTGTACCCGTTCCCTTTTACCATTGGACCCTCGCCAAGTCCGTATTCCTTAGAGTTCATAGTTGGCACCTATATCCTTCATCTTAGAACTTCTGTTATAAGAAGCACTAATGAAATTAACGAAAAGCAAAAAGAAGCGTAGGGGAAATTTGGAACTGTAGGAGCGTTAGCGACCGCCTGAAAGCTTTCCGCAGGAAAGCTCGCATCGTAAGCATCAGCTAGTCACCGGATTTCTACCGCGAAGAGCAGATACAATCGGGAAATCCTAATACAACAGCGGCCGGAAGTCCAAATGTTCACCGCAGTGACGACCAAGCTTCAAGTTCAAATCTTAAGTCTGTCTTCTATACTATAAGACGAATACAACAAATAAACAAAGGAAGCGTATTCAAAAATGACAACGCTTTCTTAAGAATGTTGGCTTACGCCGTCCCCGGGCTTGCAGGTAAACTAAAGGTACAAGGGAGGAGCGCATATGGAATTGGAAACACAGCCAAGAAGTCTCGGAACCGGCGGCGGCCGGCGGTCGATATTATGGAAGCGGTTTAAAAAACAGAAAGTACTGCATTTGTTCGTCGGGCTAGGCATGATCTATCTGCTGATCTTCGCGTATACTCCGATGTTCGGCATACTGATGGCGTTCAAGGATTACAGCATCTCCAGCGGCATCAAAGGAATCTTCACCAGCGATTGGGTCGGGCTGAGGTATTTCGATGAATTCGTCCATGACTATCAATTCGGCAAGCTGGTCCGCAACACGCTGGTCCTTAGTCTGCTGAAGGTCATCTTCGCCTTCCCGGCGCCGATCCTGCTGGCGATCATGCTGAACGAAGTGAAGCACATGGCC
Organism: Paenibacillus silagei; assembly: GCF_017874735.1. Taxonomy (GTDB): domain Bacteria; phylum Bacillota; class Bacilli; order Paenibacillales; family Paenibacillaceae; genus Paenibacillus_AQ; species Paenibacillus_AQ silagei. The sequence goes on along the minus strand of NZ_JAGGLV010000012.1, from coordinate 109,292 downwards.
TTCAAGCGGTTTGTGCAGACAATCAGCTATCTGCCGCATTTTATCTCCTGGGTGGTCGTGGTTGGCGTATCCTATGCCTTCCTGTCCGCCGATGTCGGTGTGGTCAATAAGGCGCTGATGGCGATGGGATTCACGGATGAGCCGCTGGCCTTCCTGACCAGTCCGAATTACTTTTGGGGGCTGGCGGTAGGGAGTGCGGTGTGGAAGGAGATGGGCTGGTGGACGATTATTTTTCTGGCGGCAATATCGGGGATCAGTCCTTCCCAGTATGAGGCTGCTGAGATTGACGGTGCCGGAAGGCTGGCGCGAATCCGTTATATCACCCTGCCGGGGATGAAGGGAACTATCGTTGTTGTGCTGGTGCTGACCATCGGGAGTATTCTCGGCGGCGGACTGGTCGGCTCCAACTTTGAGCAGGCCTACCTGTTAGGCAACAGTATCAATAATCCAACCTCTGAGATTGTCCAGACCTACGCATTCAGGGTGGGGTTAAGCGACGGGAGGTTCTCCTATGCAGCGGCGATAGATTTAATTCAATCGGTGATTTCGGTAGCGCTGATATTCTCCAGTAACTATATTGCCAAGCGGGTATCAGGCTCCAGTCTGTTTTAGAGAGAGGAGGGAAGGCTATGCTGAAGAGTCAGCGGCAGAAGGATTTGGTTTTTGACAGCGTGATCTATGTGGTATTGTTCATTATTATGCTCACGATGCTGTATCCGTTCTATTATGTGTTAATTGCTTCCTTCAATAAAGGCTCGGACTCGCTGCTGGGCGGTGTGTATCTGTGGCCCCGGAACTTTACCCTGGAGAATTACCGGGTGTTCATGGATGATCCCAAGTGGGTGAAGGCGTTCCTGATCTCCGTACTGCGGACGGTGTCCGGCACCTTGCTCGGACTGCTGCTCACCAGCATCGTCGCTTACGGTCTATCCCATAGAGATCTGTTATTCAGCAAGGTCTATTTCACAGTGATCGTATTCGCCATGTACTTCTCCGGCGGGCTGATCCCTTATTATGTAGTCCTGCGTTCACTAGGCTTGTTAAATTCCTTTGCAGTGTACATTATCCCGTCTATGCTCAGCACGTTCTTCCTGCTCATTGCGATCTCGTTCTTCCGTGAAATTCCCGCTGAGCTAAAAGAATCTGCGCATATAGACGGGGCCGGTGAGCTTACGATATTCTTCCGCATCATCCTGCCGGTCTCAACGCCGGTGCTGGCAACTATGGCCTTGTTCATGGGGGTCGGGCAATGGAATTCCTGGCTGGATTCGGCTTATTTCGTCCAGTCCGAGGAGCTGCGTACGCTGGCCTTCCGCATGATGGAGGTCATTAACAAGAGCAACTCTCCGATGGATTCGCTGGCGGTAGCCAACAGTGCCTCGGCGGGTGTGACCAGCTTCTCCTTACAGGTCACTTCAATGGTGGTGTCGATTGTTCCCATTATCTGTGTGTACCCGTTCCTGCAGAAGTATTTCGTACATGGCATCATGCTAGGCTCAGTAAAAGGCTAGGCCAGTGCTTCAGTGTTCAAATGTTCCATTGCTCATACAGCTCATTAATTCAATCATGGAGGGATTAGCTTGAACAAAAGCAGAAGCTTCAAGATCGTTGCAGCCGCACTCTCAATGGCCGTCGTGTTATCCGCCTGCGGCGGTAACGGGGGAAATACCGGTCAGCCCGCCCCGTCCGGCAGCCCGGACGCCGCAGCAGGCGGGAATGCGCCGGCCAAGCCCGGACAGGTGAAGGAGTTAAGCCTCTTCATCGATGCGTCGTGGTACCCGGTTACGGAATGGAAGGGCCCGGTCGCCGACATGATTACCGAGAAGACAGGAGTGAAGCTGAAGGTTACGGTCGCTACCGATGATAAGCAGCTTCCGCTGATGATTGCCTCCGGTGACCTGCCGGACCTGGTGTTCACCTCTTCCAACATAGACCGGTTATCCGACTCGAAGCTGTCGTATTCCTGGAATGAGCTGATTGAGAAATATGCGCCGGATTTCAAGATTGACAAGACCCGGATTGCCATTCATACCATGGATGACGGCAAGTTCTATACCGTGCGGAACTCCTTTGCGACCCAGGAGGAGATGAAGAATAGTAAATATTCGTTAGGCAGCGACGGCAACCCGGGCATCGCGGTCCGGGAGGATATTCTGAAGGAGCTGGGGAATCCGCCAATCAAGACCCTGGATGATTTCGTCAAGGTGCTGGGCATGGTCAAGGAGAAATATCCCGAGATGGTCCCGCTGATCATGGACAAGGACTGGATCGAACAGTATTTCCTGGCCCAGTTCGGTACGGAGACCCTGCTCGACGGCTGGTATGAACAGGACGGCAAGGTGGAATATGCGATCAGACAGCCCAAAATGCTGGACTTCTTCAAGTTCATGAATAGCCTGTACCGCAATGGCTATATCCTGGCTGAGAATTTCGCACTGGCCAATGACCAGATTGATGATCAATATGCTACGGGCGGCAAAGCTTTCGCCCATAGCCATACGGTATCCACGGCAGATACCGATAACATCAAGATCAAGAGCAATCAGGGGAACTTCTCCTTCAAGATGCTGCCAAGCGTATTGTCGAAGGATGCCAAGGTAGTCAGCTCAGGACTCGGCTTCTCCGGAACCTTCATCACCAAGAAGAATAAGGACCCGGAGGCCTCCATCAAATTCCTTCAGTATCTGGCGAGCGATGAAGGCAAGAAGCTGACGATGTTCGGAGTTGAAGGAGTACACTGGACCTGGAATGAGGAGGGTCACCCCGACTTCAAATATAATCCGTCCGACGCTGATTTCGTGAACAGCAACGGGATTAAATGGTGGTATCTCTATAACGATGGGGTTACCGAAGGTATGCTGTCCTATGTTCCTGAGCTGCAGAAGACCCAGGCGCTGATGGAACTGAAGGCGGTCCGTATCTACAAGCCGGAGCTCGGCTTGATCCAGACCCAGCCGGATTCACAGGAGAAGACCATTAAGACCAAGATCGATGAGATGGTCAAGAATGAGAAGGTCAAAATCTATCTGGCTGAATCGGAGGAAGCCGCAGTAGCAGCCTATGAGAATATGCTGAAGAACGCAGAGAACATCGGCCTGCAGAAGCTGACCGACTGGGCGAATGCGACCTATCAGAAGAAGAAAGAACTGTTCAAGTAAGCGAATTCCTGCCGGTAGAGACCTGTCTCTACCGGGTTTTACATGTTCATGGTAGGATTAGAGAACACAAGTCGGGCACCGGAGGGACAGACTGCCGTGAGCATCGTACGCAAGATGATAGTAGGATATATCTTTCTGATTTTTATTCCTGTAGTTACGTTTGGCTACTATTATTATAGTAAGATCTATGACAGTGTAAGCAGCCAGTTTGTGGAGAGCCGTCAAAAGATACTGGAGCAGGCCTATGCCAATATGAAGGCGGATCTGGCCCGGATTGATTCCACCCAGCGTATGCTGCAGTACAACCCGTATGTCACTGACTATCTGGACGGCAGCTATGAGACGGACTCAGAGAGCATATATGCCTATAACCGTTATATCAATCCGGTGATTCTGCAATCGCTTAATATCAGTCCTGAGATCGACACGTTCAGAATCTATATAACCAAGCAGGGCGTGCTGCCCATTACTGACCGGCTGCTCGAACTATCGGCGCTGGATGAACAGGGTGCCGAGGCTACCCGTATGCTGCGGCCGGGACAGGGCAAGTGGATCATTCCCGATCCTGAGGTGGAAGCGCCCCCGCTGGTATTCTACCAGAAAATATATAACAATGACTTTACCGAGATTGTGGGATTGCTGGAGCTGCGGGTCGGCAGTGAGCTGATCCGCAAATTCTACCGGGCGACAGGCGGAGGGGATTGGACCGCGCTGCTTCTGCCGGCAGAGGGCGGGCCGCTGGAGCGGGAAGGTATCCCCGCAGCGGTGGACGATGCCACCTGGAGAAGACTGACTTCGGGAGAAGCGCAGACCTATTTTATCAACCGGGAGGTCATTGTTAATCAGCTATATATGAAGGAACTGGGCGTACGTGTCGCCGTCATCGGCAAGGTATCCGAGGTGTTCCGCTCGATCCGGAGCCAGGAGCTGGTGATGATTACGACATTCGCGGTGCTGCTTGCGTTATTGTCATTCGCCTATTACACACTCGCATCAACGATTACGAAGCGCGTACTCCGGCTCGCCAGACATATGCGCAACCTGAATGATGATAATCTGAAGCAGTCCATCAGCAAGGAAGATAAGCCGGGCCGCAGAGATGAGATCAGCTTCCTGACTGAGACTTATAATTCGATGCTCCTGCGTATGGATGAGCTGATCAACAATGTTCACCGGGCCGAGCTGCGCAATAAGGAAGCCGCTTATAAGGTGCTACAGGCCCAGATCAAGCCGCATTTTCTCTATAATACGCTGGAGACCATCCGCATGCTGGCTGAATCGAACAACGACAAGGAAGTGGCGGAGATCTCTTACTGGTTCGGTAAGCTGATGCGCTACAGCCTGTCCGCCCAGGACGATCATACCGTTCTCTCCCAGGAGCTTGAGACCGTGGTCTTCTACCTCAATATTCACAAAATGCGGCTGCAAAAAAGACTTACCTATGAGGTCGATATCGCTGTGGCTGCGAAGACCCTGATCTGTCCAAGATTCATTCTCCAGCCGCTGGTCGAGAATAGTATTATTCACGGAGCTGCTGTGACGCTGCGGCCGGTCCATATCCTGATTCAAGCGCAGGAGACGGCAGAGGAGATCCGAATCAGCGTATCCGACAGCGGCATTGGCATTCCTGAGAACCAGGTGCGGCTTATTCAAGCTCGGTTATCCCGGGGGGAAGAGGTGAAGACTCAGGAAGAGGCGGAGGGAGGCGTGGGCCTGTATAATGTCAGCGAGCGAATTAAATCATTTTATGGCGGGACCTCACGGCTGGTTCTTGAGAGTGAGGAGGGCAAGGGGACCTGCCTGACCATCATCCTATCGAAAGGGGCGGCAGAGCAAGCATGAGAATTCTGATCGTAGACGATGAGCCGATTATCCTTGGAGGGCTGGTGAAGGTGATTGGCGGAGCCGCGCCGGTCGGGGCTGAGATCCGCGAGGCCGGTGACGCCTTCGAGGCGCTTCAGATTATGAAGGAATACATGCCGGATGTGACGGTAACCGATCTGCATATGCCGGAGAAAAACGGGTTCGAGATGATGGAGGAGGCGAAGGAGAACGGTTTATGTGAGCGCTTCATTATTCTTACCGGACATGATGACTTCGAATATGCCCGCCGGGCGCTCCGCTACGGGGTAGTGGACTACCTGCTGAAGCCGGTGGATAAGGAGGAGGTAGCCCGGCTGCTGAGTCAGGTGAACCGGAATCTTCCCTCCCTGGACAGTACGGACTGTCCGCCTCATGCCAAGCGGATTCTTGCCTATACCCGGCTGAATTATATGAATGACCTGTCCCTGGATCATCTGGCCGAGCTGATGAACCTTCATCCGAATTACATCAGCAGCCTGTTCAAGAAGGTCACGGGTGATACCTTTGTCAATTACCTGAATACCACCCGGATCAAGGAAGCGCAGAAGCTGCTGAGCCTCCACCGGGATCTGCCGATAGTCGAGATCGGACGCCGGGTCGGGTATGAGAACAAGCATTACTTCAACAAGGTGTTCAAAAAATACACCGGCAGCACCCCGGGCGCTTACCGGGAAGAGCACTGAAGCTTGCGCTCGGCCGGGAGGCCGGGCGCAAGGATGGGGCATGCTGTACCTACACGCCTCTCTTGGCCTTCCGGCACTTCAGATTGTACGTACGCCCGTAGGCTTTGCCGTATCTCACGATCCGGTCCAGCATCCGGGTATCCTTCAGCTTGGTGAACGGGCAGGGATCAGGGGCGGTGTTCACTTCCAGAATCCAGGGAGTCAGCCGCCGGTCCAAGGCCACATCCAGGCCGATTTCCTTAAGTCCGGGATAGGCAGAGCTTAACTGGATGGCGCACTTCACGCCAAGTCCGTACATTTGGGCAAGCAGAGTCTTGCGCTTCTCGGAACGGGTGTAAGCCTTCAGCAGCGTCTCCACCGGATAGATGGTTCCGCCCTGGCTGCCATTCGTAACCACCTTCTGCGGATGCGCCACGCGTCCCGCCGCTCCTGTAGCCTCCCACTTCCCCTGAAGATTACGCTGCACCATCACACGGATATCAAAAGGCCGTCCGCCGTAAGTCAGCAGCCGGATGCCCTTTTGTACCAGATAGGACCTGCCCCGGGTCTCCGCCAGGAGGGACTGATAGGCCTCGTTATAATTACCGAATGTGCTTATCCTTGTCCCTGCCTGATAGCGGTAGGACCGCGCGTTCCCCGAATCAGCCCCGCTTCCGCCAGCGGCGCTATTGCTCCGCAGTATCCGCTGTTCAACCCTTATGACCCCTTCGCCTAACGAGCCGCAGCAGGGCTTCATATAGACCATCTGATGATTTTGCAGCATGGCCTGGAGTACTCTCCGGCTTAGTTTTCGGGTCTCCGGGATATGCCGCTTTAATTCAGACTTCTTCGCCAGTATCGTTGTCTTCGTTAATTTATTGGATATTCGGCTGATTTGCTCCTTCATGCTAATCCCCCGTTCTATGGACTCTAATAGGCTATAGTACGGTACAGAGCCGGATTTGGCTTGGGCGGATGCCCCGGGGCTGAACACACAGGCAGATGATTACATAGATTATTGAAGGTATTCATCCGGGAGGCTGCGTTCAGGCAACCGGTGCGGGAGGCGTCGAAAGGAATGGCGGAGCAGTGGCGGGATAAAGTAAACGAAGTAATCAGGTACTTCCCCTGGTACAAGGATCTTATCGGCAATGAGCACGTGAATTACAGTCTGGAGCATCTTCCCCTTATGACTTCGGATCTGCTGGATACTCATTATTATAATAACGAACCCGATGCTTCTCTTGCCGTCTACCGGACCTCGGGCACCAGTACAGGACGGCGCAAATCAATCGTCTATTCGGAAGAGGATGAACAGCATTATATCGATATCAAAACCAGGCTGTTCGAAAAATTGCTTCAGGGAAGCGGATGTGCAAGGGCGCTGGCGGATATGGGGACCGGACATGCTGCGAATACGGCGCTGGCCATTTTTGCACGGCTGGGACTGGTTAACAGCTCCATTCCCTTCGAGTTGCCGGTAGAACAGCATATTGAGCGTATTCAGACTTTCCAGCCCGACCTGCTGTACACCATGCCCTCTATCCTGGATCATATCGTATATGCTGCGGAGGACCCCCGGGCATTTGGAATCCGCAAAATCATTCTGGTCGGCGAGATCGCCTCCCGGGAGTGGCAGCAGAATATGGCCCGCCTGTTCGGCCTGAGGCCGCAGGATATTACCGATACGTACGGGTCGATTGAAATCGGCACGATTGCTTATTATTCGCATGAGCTGGGCCGGTATCTGCTGGCTGAAGGCATCGTTGCCGAAGCTGTGGGAACGGAGATCGTAGGGGAAGGACTCGACCCGCTGGGTAACGGCGAAGGCATTCTCGTGCTTACCTCAACCGTGCGTAAGCTGCTGCCTGCCCTCCGGTTTGTCACCTATGATGTGGTGAGGGATTTCAGGACCGTGCAGGTAGACGGCGTGGAGCGGCAGAGCTTCCAGTCCATCGTCAAACGGGTGGGCCGTGAACTGAAGCATGGGGAGAAAATCAGCATCTACGATATTGAACAGGTGGTCTACCGTCATCTTCAGCAGGCCAGGGTCCGGGTTCATGTCAGCCATAATGCATTATCCGTGTATATCCAGAGCAGGTCAGCAGCTCCCTCCTGCATTCCGGTCATCAGGGAAGAGATCAGGGCATGCATCCCGGAGATTGGTCTGATGATCGCAAATCACCTGCTTGACGATATTGAGGTCATTCTGACGGAAGATGACGAGGAGCTTGCGGGCGGGCAGGTGAAGAACAAGAAGCTGTATTACCGGAAAGATCAAACGGAGCAGCAGACAGTGGAGCAGCGGGCAGAGCCTCAGCTTACCAGCGGGATTTTATCGGCTATCGGACATACACCACTCCTGAAGCTGGATAATCTGTTTGCTGCCAGCGGGTTCAGCGTTTACGCCAAGCTGGAGCTGATGAACCCGGGAGGAAGCGCAAAGGACCGCCCAGCCTTGCGGATGATCCGGGAAGCGTGGAAGGAAGGTCTCATCGGGCCGGGGACCGTTATTATTGAATCCAGTTCCGGGAATATGGCCATCAGCCTGGCCATGATATGCAAGCAGCTGGGGATGAGCTTCATCAGTGTGGTGGATGCCAGAACCACCGGGATGAATCTTCAGATGCTGAAGGCCCTGGGTGCGGACATTGATTTCATTGACCGCCCTGATCCCAAAACCGGGGAATTCCTGCCGGCCCGGCTGAAGCGTGTGCAGCAGCTGCTCGCGGAGAACCCGGGCAGCTATTGGCCGAATCAGTATGCCAATCCCAATAACTATCTATCCCATTATGATACGACTATGCCTGAGATCGTGAACGAGCTGGGGCAGGTCGATTACCTATTCTGTAGTGTCAGTACCTGCGGAACGATAAACGGGCTGGCAGAATACGTGAAGGACAAGGGATTGCGGACCCGGATTGTGGCGGTGGATGCAGAGGGTAGCGTTATTTTTGGCGGCCATCCGAAGAAGCGGCACTTCCCTGGACTGGGTGCCGGAATTGTGCCCCCGCTGCGCAGACCGGATCTGATTGACCGGATTGTGCATGTTGCCGACGCCGATATGGTGAAGGGCTGCCGGGCGCTGGCCCGCAGGGAATCCATTCTGGCCGGAGCCTCCTCCGGGGCAGTGCTTGCTGCTATTCGGCAACTTAAGGAGGAGATTCCTCCCGGCGCAGTCTGCACCGCAATTCTGCATGATAAGGGAGAACGGTATCTCGATACGGTATACTCGGACACCTGGGTTCAGAACCAATTCGGAGCGGAGCTGCTGTCAGCCATGGATGAGTATCTGGTGTGACCACCTTAACTGAGCTTGGCCTTATCGGCTGGGGGCCGACTGGTCAAGCTCATGGTCAGCTGACCCTTAGCGCTCCTTGGCGACCGATACGAAGGGATTCAGATATAGTCATCACCTGGGAAGAAGGCCTATGGTATGATGGACGTAATCGTAATAGCAGAACCGCCCGTGATTTTACACCCCATTAACATCCTTAATATGTTGGCGTGATATAACTGAAACAATCGGTTATAAGAGGAGAAGATGAGATGAAGCTAAGCAAAGAGGAGAGATCGTGGATTCTGTACGACTGCGGGAATTCCGCTTATTCGATGGCAGTGACTACGGCGCTGCTGCCGATTATCTTCGGGATGTTCGATAATGTGGGCAGCAGCATGGACCTGGGGTACTTCAACTCCATCGCCAGTATTCTGGTCGCGGTCCTCAGCCCGATTCTCGGTACGATTGCCGATTATAAGGACAGGAAGAAGCGGTTTTTTATTTTTTTCGCTGCGCTCGGTATCCTTGCAACTGCCTCCCTGGCCTTCGTGTCCCCGGACAGCGGGCAATGGCAGCTGCTCATCGCCTTTTACATTCTGTCAGCGGTCGGCTTCGCCGGGTCCAACATCTTCTACGATTCCTTCCTGGTGGATGTTACGGAGGATGAACGGATGGACAAGGTGTCTACCCGAGGGTTCGCCTACGGCTACATCTTCAGTTGTATTCCGTTCGGCATCAGCCTGCTGCTGATCTTCCTGCTGGGAATGGACAAGGCCATCGGCTACCAGATCGGGTTCATCATTACGGCGCTCTGGTGGGGGCTGCTGACGGTGCCAATGATCCGCGATGTGAAGCAGAGATATTATATCGAACCTGAGCCGAAGCCTGTTGCCCGGAGCTTCCAGCGTATCGCTGCCACCTTCAGGAATATCCGCCAGCACCGAATCGTCTTTGTGTTCCTGCTCGCTTACTTCTTCTACATTGACGGAGTGGATACGATTATCAAAATGGTTGTGCCCTACGCCACCTCCGTCCTCGGCACAGATGCCCTGGATACCTTCACGCTGCTGGGAATTCTGCTCATCATCCAGATTATTGCCTTTCCCTGCGCGATTCTCTATGGCAATCTGGCCAAAACCTACTCCGCCCGGAATCTGATTATTGCCGGGATATTCACCTACGTTATTTCTTGTATCGCAGCGTTCTTCATTAGCTCGGTATGGCATATTTTCCTGCTGGGTGCGCTGATCGGCTCGGCACAGGGCGGTATTCAGGCGCTTAGCCGGTCCTATTTCGCCAAAATCATCCCGAAGGAGAATTCCAACGAATTCTTCGGGTTCTATAATATTTTCGGCAAGTTCGCGGCGATTCTCGGCCCTGCCTTGATGTCTCTGACCACCACCTTGGCGGGGGATGCCCGCTATAGTATTTTGTCGATTATCCCGCTCTTTCTGATCGGCTTCTTGATCTTCATCACATTGCCAAAGGGGACATAGCATGGAATCTACAGGACTGCAACCGCCACCACCCTCAGTAGCCAAGCATCTGATCGTCATTTCCTATGATGCCTTCTCTGAAGATCACTGGGAGATGGCCAGCCGCCTGCCCAATCTGTCCAAGCTGATCACCAGCGGTGCCCACAGCAACCGTCTAAGAAGTGTCTATCCCACGCTCACTTACGTGGTACATACGACCATCGCTACCGGCGTCTACCCGGATAAACACGGCATCTATCACAACAATCCGCTGCAGCCGTTCGTGCCGGAGGAGGAGCAGCGCTGGTTCTGGTTCCGGGAGGCGGTCCAGGTGCCAACGATCTATGATGCCGCGCGTAAGGCGGGGCTGAGTACGGCGGGACTGCTCTGGCCGGTAAGCGGCAAGTCCTCGATTCAGTATAATATTCCAGAGATCCGGGCGTTAAAAGGAGAGAATCAGGCACTCAAGATACTGCGAAGCGGCAGTCCCCTGTACTGCGCACGCCTGGAGCTGAAATACGGACGGATCAGGCAGGGCATCACCCAGCCGCAGCTCGATAACTTCACCACGAAATGCGCCGCCGATACGATTAAGCGGCATAAGCCGAACCTGCTGCTGATGCATCTAATCGACCTGGATGACACCAAGCATATGTACGGCACGGATAGCGGGGAAGTAGACGATGTCATCCTGCGGATGGACAACCGGCTGGGTGAGATCATGCAGGCGGTAGAGGATGCCGGAATCCGGGAGGAGACGGTAATTATGGTACTGGGTGATCATGGTCAGTTCAACGTGCGCTACAAGGTGCATTTGAACAACCTTTTGCAGGCTAAGGGGCTGATCTATGAGAAGGACGGCGTGATGCAGTGGCGGGCCTACTTCCAGAGCGGCGGCGGTTCAGCTTATCTGCATGTGCAGCCCGGGGATGAGGAAGCGCTGCGGCTGGCCTTGGCGGCGGTGGATGAATATAGGCGTGAGGGTGCACCAGGAATTGAGAGTGTATATACGGAAGAGACGCTGAAGCAGCTCCACGCCAGCCCGGTGGCAAAAGTCATGCTTGAAGCACAGCGGGGCTACAGCTTCGATGAAGCGCTTGCGGACACGCTGATCACCGATCTGCAGGCGGAGGGTATACGCTATGCTACGCATGGCTACTCGCCAGATGCAAGCGGGTACCGCTGCAATCTCGTCATCGCAGGGGCCGGGATCAAGCAGGGCTATCCCATCGGCGATCTGGAGATGGTCGACATCGCCCCGACGATGGGCCGGATTCTGGGGATGGAGTTCGGGCCGGGGGACGGGCGGGTGCTGGAGGAGATTTTTGAGGCATAGCTAGGGGAATAGTAATGGTAGTATAGATGATGAATAGAGCAACTTCCATCGGTCTGATCAGGATGTCCGCGCACGCGGCAGCCGGGTTAGGCTTTTTTTGTTGTTGATAGGGTGGGTGAACAGGAGGATAGCTTGCTTATGCGGAGGTGTGGAGCGGGTGCACGCAAGCTGTATGTATGCGGAAACCGAACACAATTTACTTGTTGGTGTGTGTCAGGACCGAATGTATGCGGAAAACCGAACACAATGTGCGCGCCGAGGTAGAGTGGCGTTTACCGCAGGAAATAGGTGGATTTCCTCCACTTGCTGATGAACGAATGAGCGCTTCCCGGACAACAGTTGTATAAACAACACTTAATTTCAGCCTATTTAGCCGCAGAAGCCCAAACAAACTATTTTAGTTGCACTATTTCCACTTGTTTCCATGCATTTGCCTGAAGTGGGCTAATTAAGATACGTTTTTCCACCTGTTTGCCGCTAAGAGGGAGACGCCCTGCCCGTGGACATGCCTCCGGACCCTGTACATCCCCGTTGTCCGTAAACTCTTAGCATCCACTAGAAATTCCCGTAACCAGATAGATTCTTGTGACCCTGAGCAGACCCGCGTTCCCTCCAACCCCCGTATTCCCTCGACATTCATTCTGGGAGCCCCTGAACGTCCCCCTACTTTCCTTAACCTATTCCTGTGCCCCTGAACTTTGCCCCAGCACTCCACGACTGTAATTTAAATTTAAATTACCGTTGACAATTTGCCTATGATCAAATATATTATCCATAAGAATAAAAGTTTCCTTCGGGAAACATATGTGTATACGAGAAACAATAGACGCGTTAATAGGCTAGATAAATTGAACTAAAAAATTTAAGTTTAGGGAAAAGTGGCGAACAGCCAATTCCAAAACCTAAAAAATCATTAGTTCAATTTAGCCAGATAGGCTAAATAAGAGACGGGGTGCTGACATGATTCAGATTAAAGGTTTAAATGTTGATTATTTCGGCCATTCGGCGCTGGAAGGAGTGACGCTCGATATCCCCTTCGGGCATTCGGTAGGCATTATCGGGCCCAATGGCGCCGGTAAATCCACATTCATTAAGGCGCTGCTGGATGTGATCAAGAAGAGAAGCGGAACGGTGAAGGCAGAGGGGAAGGACATCGCCCTGTACAGACGGAATATCGCCTACGTACCGCAGAAGAACGATATTGACCTGACTTTTCCCATTACAGTGAAGGATACGGTGTTGACCGGAACTTATCCGAACCTGAAGCTGTTCCGGCGTCCGGGCAAGAAGGAGCGGGAGATTGCGGAGCGCAGCATGGCGATGGTGGAGATCGGTGACCTTGCGGATAAGCAGATCAGCAATTTGTCCGGCGGGCAGCTGCAGCGGGTGTTTATCGCCCGGGCGCTGGCTCAGGAGGCTAGTGTGTTTTTCCTGGATGAGCCGTTTGTCGGCATTGATATGGTCAGCGAGCGCATCATTGTGAACCTGTTCAAGCAGCTCCGCGAGGAAGGCAAGACTATCCTGGTGGTGCATCATGATCTGCATGAGGTCGAAGAATATTTTGACAAAATCATCCTGCTCAACAAGCAGCTAATCGCCTTCGGAGATGTGCAGGATACCTTCACCACGGAGAATATCCGCAGAGCTTACGGTACATCCCTCGGCAATGTAATGATCCAGGGGGCGGGAGGTGCCGCTCATGCTTGAGTCCTTATCCAGTCTGCTGAATATTCCGGTATACGCTCTGAACGCCGGGTTATCTGCGATTATCCTCGGGATTGTCTCGGGGGCGCTCGGCAGCTTCATCGTTCTGCGCAAAATGTCGCTGATGGGCGATGCCTTATCTCACGCGGTGCTTCCGGGCGTCGCCCTGTCTTATATTCTGGGCATCAACATCCTGCTGGGCGCTTCGTTGTTCGGCCTTTTAGCCGCTATTCTCATTCAATTCATCACCAGCCGCAGCAATATTAAGAGCGATACCTCCATCGGCATCATTCTGAGTTCGTTCTTTGCACTCGGCATTGTCTTGATTACGTTTGCCCGCAGCGGGCTGGATCTCACCCATATTCTGTTCGGCAACATTCTGGCCGTTCCGCAATCCGAGCTGCTGCAATCCTTCATCATCATGCTGGCGGTGCTTGCCATCATTACACTGCTGTACAAGGAGCTGCTGATCAGCTCGTTCGATCCGGTGGTAGCGAAGGCATACGGACTGAAGACCGGCTTCTATCATTATCTGCTGATGATGCTGCTCTCCGTAGTGACCGTCTCCTCCCTGTCCCAGGTTGGGATTGTGCTGGTCATCGCTATGCTGGTCATTCCGGCAGCCACCTCGTATCTGTGGTCTAATTCCTTGCTGCATATGATCGTTTTGGCCTCTGCAGTAGGGGCAGCCTCGGGGATCATCGGTGTATACGTGAGCTTCCGCTACAATCTGCCGACAAGTGCAACCATCGTGCTGGTAGGCGTCACGCTGTTCAGCATTTCATTCATCATATCGCCCAAGAATAATTTTCTGCGGAAAGGATTGAAGCAAGCATGAGACTGTTCAAAATACTATCGGCATCCGTACTCATTCTACTACTAGCAGCATGCTCCAACACCAGTAAGGGGGGAGCGGATGACGGTAAGCTGGAGATCGTGGCCACGTATTCGATTATTGCAGACATGACCCGGAATATCACCGGAGATAAAGCGGAGGTCTACAGCATGGTGCCTATCGGCACTGACCCGCATATGTATGACCCGCTGCCCGCAGATACAGGCAGGGTCTCGAGTGCAGACCTGATTTTCTATAACGGCTTGAATCTTGAGACCGGCAAGGGCTGGTTCCAGGATCTGCTCAAGGTGACGAAAAAGGAAGCGGCCGCGTTTGCCGTCTCCGAAGAGGTCACGCCGATGTACCTAACCGAGAAGGGGAAGGAGTCCCAGGTTGACCCTCATGCCTGGCTGGATATACAAAATGCGGTCAAGTATGTGGACGTCATTACCGCGCGTGTGATCGAACGGGACCCGGACAACAAGCAGTATTATCTGGATAACCAGACCGCGTATGTGAAGGAGCTGACGGAGCTGGATCAGTATGCCAAGGAAGCTGTGAGCAAGGTCCCGCAGGAGAAGCGCGTGCTGGTCACCAGTGAAGGGGCCTTCAAATACTTTTCCCAGGCCTATGGCTTCGAGTCCGCCTTCATCTGGGAGATCAACACTGACAGCCAGGGAACACCGGAGCAAATGAACCGGATCATCGGCATCATTAAGGAGAAGCAGATTCCGGCGTTATTCCTGGAGACGAGCGTCAACCCCAAGACGATGGAGACCATTTCCCGCGAGACCGGTGTGCCGGTGCACTCCAAGATTTTCACGGATTCTCTGGCTAAGGAAGGCGAAGACGGAGACACCTATCTGAAGATGATTAAGTGGAATATCGATCAGGTGATTGAGGGCTTATCGAAGGAATAGGCAGATGCCTGTGTACGAAAAAGAGCCCGCAACAACAAATAACCCGCAAGGCCGGATAAGCACTGCTATCCTTGCCTGCGGGTTATTCGTTATCCTTAGGGGTTATTTTGTGTGGTGACAATCCCGAGCACGAAGCCGTCATAGCCCTTGCTGCCGACCGTCTGTATTGCAGTAGCATCTATACGCGGCTCTGCGGCGAGCAGCTCCATGAACTGCCGGATGCCTTGAACCCGGTCATCCGCACTGCCCGGGTCAATAACCTCGCCGTCACGCACCACGTTATCGGCTACGATGACTGCGCCCGGCCGGGCCAGCTTCAGCGCCCACTTCAGGTAATGCGGATTATTAGGCTTGTCGGCATCAATGAAGATGAAGTCAAACGGCTCATAGCCCCGGGCTTCCAGCAACGCCAGCGAATCCAGCGCCGGGCCTTCAATTACCTCTGTCTTGTCTGCCAGCCCCGCCATTCTCAGGTTATCCTCAGCTACTACAACATGCTTGTGCTCGAATTCCAGCGAGACCAGCCTGCCCGTCTCCGGCAACGCCCGCGCCAGCCAGATGGTGCTATAACCGCCCAGGGTGCCAATCTCCAGAATGTTGGACGCTCCCTTCATTTTAGCGAGCAGATGCAGCAGCTTCCCCTGATTCGGAGCGACATCAATCGCCGGTAAGCCGGCCCCTGTATTCGCATCCAGCACAGCATCCAGGACCGGATCTGCCGCCAATAATCGGTCATTGAAATAAGCGTCTACGTTGCTCCATTTGTTCTGTTCTTCCATGTGAATCCCTCCGTTAGTTGTGTTTTTGTATTGGTGTATTAGAACTGCTTTAAATATAAAGGATTATCATTCATAATACTAATATATGTTAATGGTATAATCATAATCATAGGTTATGAATACAACCCATGAATAGGAGCGCATTTATGAACATTCATGCACTGAGGCTTTTTTATTATGTAGCCGAGACGGGAAGCGTTACGAAGGCGGCTGCCCGGCTGAGGATCAGCCAGCCGGCGGTGACCAGCCAGATCAAGAGGCTGGAGAAGGATTTGGGGTTGCCGTTGTGTAGTCCCAGCGGCCGGGGAATCTCGCTGACTCCCTTCGGGACAGAGCTGGCGAAGCAGGCAGGCAATCTCTTCCCCTATGAAGAACGGATTGAGGAGTTCGTAGAGGATTACCGCCAGGGACGGAAGGGGAAGCTGCGCATTGCCGCCACCTATCTTCCGGCGAATTTCCTGGTCCCGGGCTGGGCCGCCCGGTTCAAGGCGGGGCAGCCCGAGATGGAGATTGAGATTACCACGACCAATTCCACGCATGCCTTTGAACAATTGCAGCGTCATGAAGCAGATGTGGCCTTTTACGGGGGCGGAGCCAAGGAGAAGCCGGAGGATGTAGACTGGCTGGAGCTGTTTGAGGATGAGCTGTGGTTCGTAGTAGCCCCTTCCCATCCCTTTGCCAATGGTACGGTATCGTTGCCTGAGATGATGCAGGAGCCGTTCGTGATGCGTGAGGAAGGCAGCTCTACCCGGGAGCGTCTGGTCTCGCTCTGTACAACCTATGGCCTGAAGCCGCCGCGTGTGACCCTGCAGTTCAGCGGGCTGGGCGAAGTCATCCGTTCGGTTATGGCAGGGTATGGCGCCAACTTCATCTCTTCACTGGCTGTGCGGGATTATGTGGAGTGGAAGCAGTTATGCCGGGTACAGGTGGAGGGCATTCAGCTTAGCAACCATATTGCTGTCTGTACACGCAAGAACGAGACCCTGTCAGCCGGGCTACAGCGGTTTATTGACATCTGCCGGGAATGATAAAACAATCAAGCACTGCGCAGTGGCCATCAGCGGGATATTCGTTATAGGTATGCCGCTGTTCTATCTGATGGCGGAGAAGGATGATGCCCCGGGGATCATCGTCATCGGGATGATCCTTATTTTTGCCTCGCTGGTCATTGCCGTGTTCGCGGCAGTTCTCCAGAAGCTTTTGAAAGACGCTATTGAACTGAAATCTGAAAATGATCTGACAGTCTGAGGTGACGACCATGGCGATTATAATCAACATTGATGTCATGCTGGCTAAGCGGAAAATGAGCGTAACCGAGCTTACGGAGCGGGTGGGAATTACGATGGCGAACCTGTCCATTCTGAAGAACGGCAAGGCCAAGGCGATCCGCTTCTCAACGCTTGAGGCGATATGTAAGGCGCTGGACTGCCAGCCGGGAGATATTCTGGAATACACAGCGGATGCTATAGAATAATGGGCACCGGGAGCGGGGAGGGAACGGTATTGAGAGTCATGACACGGCTGCTGCACTTCGGGTATCATCAGGCGATGAGCTGTATCTTTCCTGTAGCGATCTTTGGAACGTTAATCCTGACCCGCACAATCGAGCTGCCGTTCATCCACCGCTATGATCTGATTCTGCTAATTCTGCTTACTGTGCAGTACCTGATGTACCGGAGCGGGCTGGAGACGCTGGATGAGCTTAAGGTCATTTGCGTGTTTCATGTAATTGGACTGGTGCTGGAGATGTATAAAATAAAAATGGGCTCCTGGGCCTACCCGGAACCCGGTTATGCGAAGCTGCTCGGTGTGCCGCTGTACAGCGGATTCATGTATGCCAGTGTGGCCAGCTACATGTGCCAGATCTGGCGCAGACTGAAGATGGAGTTGACCGGCTGGCCGGGTCTTGCCGCTGCGGGACTGCTGGGCGGAGCGATCTACCTGAACTTCTTCACCCACCACTATATTCCGGATTTCCGCTGGTGGCTGACAGCCCTTGTAGTAGTGGTATTCTGGAGAACCTGGATCATCTACCGGGTGCAGGGCAAGACCTACCGGATGCCGCTTGTGCTGGCTTTTGCCATTGTGGGGTTCTTCATCTGGCTGGCCGAGAATATTGCGACCCTCCTGGGAGCGTGGCAATACCCGGACCAGCACGAGAGCTGGCATCTGGTCGGCTTCGGCAAGATCAGCTCATGGTTCCTGCTGGTGATTATCAGCGTGATTATTGTCGCCCAGCTTAAGCATGTGAAGGCCGGGCGGAGCGCGTCCAGATAGTCAGTCCATCCAGCGGGTAACGGAAGGAGGGCCCGGTTCCGCCGGAGGCGGAAGGGATTAGCGAACATTGTTCCCCGTTGGAATCAAGGGAGAATAGCTGTTCAATGTGATAGACACCGGGAGACGGTGCTGACTCATAGAGTCTCAAGGCGACTCCAGCAGCCGTTGCCGCTGTGATGGATGCTTCATGTACGCCTGTGATTCCGTATTCTCTGGAGGCGGGTATACCGTCCTTCATGCCACAGGCATCGACTTTGACCGCGTAGCGCTCGGACCCGAAGCGGAAGCGGGTGAACGCCTGGACCGCGAGGTTGCGGAGCGTCCGGTTACGCAGCAGACGGGAGAGTCCGGTGCGGCGCAGCAGCGCTGCGGCTGAGGTCATGCTCCGTGAATCGAAGCAGAGCCGGGTCGAGACAGAAGGTACGGCAAGGGTCTGAGGCAGAGTCATCTGATCCGAAAAAGGAAAACGGTAGGCTCTATGCGTCCGCAGAGCAAACCCGAAATCCGCCGTCTTAGCCTCCGTGAAGCTTGAGGCGGTGCGCGGTCCGCCGTGTTCGGTAATCTCGAAGTCGGCTCCAAGGTTGTCCACCGTCCACTCCATAGCCGCCTGTCCATGGCTGTCACCCAGTCCCAGCATGATCGAGATGTCGATCTGCTCTGTATGGTCCAGCTCCTGGACAGCCCGTGCCGCAAGCAGGTTCGTTAACCCCGGTGCGAGGCCGACACTCAGCACTGCCGCCGCCTTGAGCTTATGCTTCACAGGGTCGAGCTTTTGCAGCATAGTCAGGAAGTCTCCGCTTGCCGAGACATCTACATAATGGGTGCCGCTCTGGAGGCAGGCTTCGGCCAGCCGGGTGTCCTGCTGATCCAGACACATGACGACCAGCTTGACCTTCCCCAGCAGCTCTGGGGGAAGCGGCTTCTCTGCCGACAGGCGCAGCGGCTTCACATATCCGCCGGTACTGCGGGAGAATTCCTCGGCCTTGTTCAGGTTTCTTCCTGCCGCGTAGACCTTGCCGGGGTGCTGTGCCCCGAGTAGCCGGCATATCTGTGACCCGACATGCCCGTAGCCGCCGATTACTACAATATCTGTTTTCATAAGTATTCCCGTCCTTCGTGGTGGATTGCAGAATCTGCGGTATAATTAACGTTACGTATCATTATCCTGCTAAGGCGGGCGGCAGACTATCCCACATTTGTGGGATTTCGGGGAGGACAGAAGATGAACAAGGGAGTACATAGCCTATTACAGCTTGACCCTGTCCGGGGTGGTCCGGTTCTGGATTCACAGCAGTACCGCGAAGCGGTAATTGCCAGGCTCCGCCTGCTGGTTCCGTTCGCTGCGGCCTGTTGTACGACAGTAGACCCGCACACGCTTTTAACCACAGGGGCAGTCACGGAGCAGGGACTTGAAGAGGTTCATCCGCTATTGTTCGAATATGAATATCTGCATGAGGATTATATGAAGTATGAGCAGTTAGCGGTGTCGGATATTCCGGCAGTCTGCTTAAGCGGAGTGACCGGGGGAAGCCTGGAGAAAAGCGCGCGGTACCGCAAGGTGCTGCACCCCGCCGGATTCGGGGATGAGCTGCGCGTAGCGCTGCGCACAGGCGGGATCTGCTGGGGGTTCCTGACCTTATTCCGTCCGCTGGGCCAGCCGGCGTTTCAGGAGCAGGAATGCGCCTTGTTGGCTTCGGTAGCTCCGCTGATCGCTGAACGTCTGCGTGCGTATGCCTCCGTTCTGCCGGTATCCGGAGCGGATCGGGCAGTGCCGGAGGATAACGGTATTCTGGTGCTGAGTGAGCGGCTGGTCCCGGTCAGTGCGAATGCAGCAGCCCGTTATTGGCTGAAGCAGATCTGGAACCTGGAGCAGCTGGAAGAAGGGCAGCTTCCAGGCCCGGTGCGTGCCGTCTGCCTGCGGGTGCTCGGCGCGAAGAAGCCCGCCGGAGCCGGGACTTCTCAGTCAAGAATAAGTCTTCCAATCGGAGACGGGGAGTATTTGACAGTTACCGCAAGCCTGCTTGGCGGCCCGCAGACACAGCTCGCCGTATCCTTGGTAAGTGCCCGCTCTGGCGATGTTTTCCGGCTGCTGGCCGAAGCCTTCGCCCTGACCGCGCGGGAGAAGGAGCTGGCAGAGCTGCTGGCGCTGGGGTTATCGACCAAGGAGCTGGCCGAATCGCTGCATATCTCCGCCTACACGGTACAGGATCATTTGAAATCCATCTTCGCCAAGACAGGTGTATCCAGCCGCAGAGAGCTGATCAGCCGGCTGCTTCCGCGATAAGGGTCGAGAATTACTTATGAGAATTACTAATGTAAAACAAATAAGGGGAATCTCCACAGCCTTTGGCTGGAGATTCCCCTTGCTTCATGTTCGGACTTGTATAGATCTGGAACTGCTTCGAATGAATTCTTACTGGCGCAGTGTCTTCAACGCGCCGCTCCAGGCCAAGACCTGATCCAGCATAGCATTGACATTGGCAGCATGCAGGTCAGCCGGCTTGAACACCGAGCCGTTCTCGAAGTCGGTGAACAGCGAGAGCAGCGGGTGGACACGAACATCGGCGACGGACAATTCGCCGAGAATACCGCGCAGATGCTCAGCAGCGCGGGCGCCACCGGCGGAGCCGTAGCTGACGATTCCGGCAGCCTTGTTGTTCCATTCTTCGCGGGCAGAATCCAGTGCGTTCTTCAGGGCACCGGAGAGACTGTGGTTATATTCCTGAACGATGAATACGAATCCGTCCAGGGTAGCCAGCTTAGCTGCCCAAGCCTGAGCTTCAGCGTAGCTGTCGCTCTCCCCGAGCAGCGGCAGCTTGAAGTCAGCAATATCTACGATTTCGTAATTAGCATCTCCACGGGCATCAGCGATCCCCTTCACCCATTCGCCTACCTGCGGGCTAACGCGACCCTGGCGTGTGCTTCCAAGAATAATTCCGATATTAAGTGTTGTCATTGTAATTCCTCCTCAAATTTTGTTTTCCGTAATTTGTTTTGCTTGATATGTTTTTTATTATAGCTGATAACTTTAATAAAGCAAGTGAAATTTTGAAACCTAGTTAAATTTTTAGCTAAAAATTAAAGCGGCCCAATCGCAGACCCGAATCTGGGAAGGCAATGGACCGCAATTGGTATTATGTCGCTGGTTGCAGCTAATGGCCGGCTTCGGCCGAGTTCACTTTTCCAGCCAGCCGTTTAACCACATAAGGTATGGTGATGGAAGTCAGGATGACAGTAAAAGCAATCTGTGCTATAGCTGTATCCGCATATGGTGCATAAGCTGGGTTAAAACTGGCAGCTATCCCGGGCACAACCATCGATAGACCGGCGACTGAACAGGTAGCCGCCGCTGCATACCCCGGGCGTTTTAACAAGTGACGGTCAATCATAACCAGCGGCAGCAGACAAAGCAGGAAGAAGAGTAAGGTTAGCAGCAGGCCGGATAAGCTCGACCGGAAGGCCAGGCTCAGGTTGATGCTAGACCCGAAGCTGATGCCGAGGAATGGCAATAGGATCACTGTTCCCGGAGCAAACATCCTCTGAAGGTTAGCATCAAGATTGCCAAGCAGTATACCTACGGCAAAAGGAAGCAGCGTGGCCGCCACGCTAAGATAATCAATCCCTGCCCCGCTGGCCGAGTTCAGAATCATGACCGGAATGACCGGAACGGCGATCAGGTTCAAAATACCAAAGGCTCCCTGATCCATTTCATCTCCGTAGGAATTCATCAGCGCCAGGTAAAGGCCCGGATTGCAGCTAGTCAGCACTGCGATGAAGGCAATAGCAGAAATACCGGCAAAGCCCTCGATGCCGAATCCATAAACGAATGCCCATCCAAACATCCAGGCGATCAGGATTCTTGCCAGAACATGCACCCCGGCGCGCTTCAGTGTAGCAGGGAGCAGGCGGAGGTCCAACTGCGTCCCGGATACAAACAGGATCAAGCCGATAAGCACCATCGTTCCTCTGGAGGTAAACAGAGCGGTTGTAGGATCACCAATGCCGAACAGCTGCGGAAACACCGTGTTGACTGCGGCTGCCAGCAGCATGGGGACGATGAGCAGACCGCCAGGTATTTTTTGGACAGACCGTAGTATATTCATACTGCCTACAGCTCGGCCCCGTTCGTCCGGATAACATTCTGATACCAATAGAAGGAATCCTTGCGGGTTCTCTTCATCGTCCCGTTGCCGTAGTCATCCTGATCCACATAGATGAACCCGTAACGTTTGCTCATTTCCGAGGTAGAAGAGCTGATCATGTCAATCGGCCCCCACATGGTATAGCCTATCATTTCGACACCATCCTGAATGGCCAGCCCCATCTGTTCGATATGTTTTCTCAAGAATTCAATGCGGTAAGGGTCGTTCACAGTGCCGTCAACATTCACCTTGTCGTAGAAGCCGGAGCTGTTCTCCAGAATGAATACCGGTTTGTGGTAGCGGTCATACACCAGATTCAACGTATACCGCAGCCCAACAGGGTCGATCTGCCAGCCCCATTCATTTTCAGGCAAATGCGGGTTTTTATATACACTGTGTACGTTGCCTGCGGTCAATTCCAATTGCTCCGTATCGCTGCTGGAAATCATAGAATTGTAGTAGGACATGCCGACGTAATCTGCCGTATGTGTACGGATGCTATCCAGATCGCCATCCTCGATGTGCAGCGTGATATTTTTGTCTTTGAAATACGTCTTGGCGTAATAAGGATACTCGCCCAGGTTCAAGACATCGAGGAAGAACTGGTTTTTCATCTGGTCATCCTTCTGCATCTGGAGGGCATCCTCCGGTTTGCAGGTGTACGGATAGGTCGTGAAGTAAGCGACCATGCTGCCGATTTGGTTACCCGGATCAATCTCATGCGCCAGTCTGGTCGCTCTAGAGGCTGCCACGAACTGATGGTGTAACCCCTGGAACAGCATTTCCTCATAATTCGGTGCATCGTATTCGATAATTCCGAGCGTTTTTGCTCCGGCTTTGACACTCATATTGATCTCATTGAACGTCACCCAATACTTTACTTTGCCCTTGTAACGCTTGAATAACACCTCGCAGTAGTTGACATATAAGTCCACCAGCCTGCGGTTATACCAGCCGCCGAATTTGTCAATCAGCACGATCGGCGTATCGAAATGGCTAATGGTGATCAGCGGCTCCATGCCGTGCTTCAGGCACTCCTCAATCACCTGATCGTAGAATTGCAATGCCTTCTCGTTCGGGGCGGAATCGTCTCCGCCCGGGAATACCCGGGCCCATGCGATGGAGTAACGGAAGACCTTGAAGCCCATTTCGGCGAACAGAGCGATATCCTCACGGAACGTGTGGTAAAAGTCGATGCCGCGGCGTTTTGGATATTTAACCGTATCCGGATCGTTTTTGGCCTCTTCAATCATCTCGCGGTTAATCTTCATCTGCTTGGTTACTTTACGATCGTTATTGGAGTTGAATTTCATCACATCAGGAATGGTCAGGCTCTTGCCGTCTATATTGTAAGCACCCTCCGCCTGACAGGCGGAGAGAGCGCCTCCCCACAGGAAGCCTTCCGGAAAAAGAGATTGTATCATGATATTGTTCCTCCTTGATTGGTATGAGTTATGGAATCAGTTTGAGCAATGCTCCGCTTTCTTGGATGGGACCGCTATCAGAGGCCGTCAGTACATCGGCGAACTGCTGCATATTGGTCACGACTATAGAGGTAATTGTAGGGTAGCCATCGGCAATAATTCCTTCGGAATCGAATTCCACCAGCAGGTCGCCTGCCTGAATGGATTGACCTTGCTCTACATAGGATTTGAAATGCTTGCCTTTCAGGCTCACCGTATTTACGCCGATATGAATCAGTATTTCCACGCCGTTCGCTGCTTTTAGCCCGATGGCGTGTTTTGTTCTGTACAATGCCTCAACCATTCCGTCAAAAGGTGCGTAGACTCTGCCTTCACTTGGCACGATGGCAATGCCTTTGCCCATCAGCTCCTGAGAAAAGGCTTGGTCCTCAACCTCGGCTAACGGCTTAATTTCACCTGTCATCGGACTGACGATCAGCATACCAGCGGTATCCGCAGCGCGGGATGCTGAAGGGGTGGCATCCTGAGCGGCTGCCGGCGAAGCGGCGTTCTTCTTAGCCTTCGTAATGGCTTGCCCGCCCGCATCTTCCTTGATGCCTGCGAGCAAGGTGAATACAAATCCCAGAACGACTGCTGCTATGGACCCGATCACAATGTAGACGTATCGGTCTGCTGTATACGTTCCCAGGGCCAAGACTCCCGGAAGGGCGATGGCATTTGCACTCGCATGAACAATACTGTAGAAACCGCCTACGATTCCGGCTGCCGCACACCCGGCAAAGAACGGCCGTTTGTAACGAAGATTAACGCCGTAAATCGCCGGCTCGGTAATGCCGAACAGGGCGGTGAAACCGCTTGACCCGGCTGCGGATTTCATCGTATTGCTCTTGGTGAGAACGAAAACACCGAAGGCGGCTCCCGCCTGGGCCAGGTTAGCTGCAAGAGAGGCCGGCAGCAGCATGGTCGAGCCTATGCTGGCAATCTGTTGAATCTGGATCGGCATAATGGCGTAATGCATGCCAAACATAACCATAATGGGCTTGAAGAACCCGAGAATCGTACCTGCCAATACGCCAACGGTTGCATACAGGTAGTTGATGCCGTCGGTCAGCCAAGTACCGATATAAGAGCCGATCGGTCCAAGTACGATCAGTTCCAGTGGGATCATGATGAACAATACAATCATTGGAGTTAAGAGCACCCGCAGAAACTTGGGAATGAATTTGTCCACTACAGGGTAGAGATAGCTCATGACCCACACGCCCAGAATGATTGGAATCACCGACGAGGAATATTTCATCAGCAGGATCGGCATGCCGAGGAAATCGATTGTTTTCACGCCGGTTTCGGCAATTTTGGCTGCGCCATCGAGAATCACGGGATGCATTAATCCAGCAGCAAGCGCAACGGCCAGATACGGATTGGTTTTAAATTTCTGGGCAGCACTTACAGCGATGAAGAAGGGCAGGAAGTAGAAAATCAGATCGCCAATCATATTGACGATGGACAGGAACCCGGAGCCTTCCATCCATCCTAGCGCTGCCAATACTGTAGCCACGCACTTGATCATACCGCAGCCGATCAAGGCCGGGAGCACTGGAGTGAAGATGCCTGCAATCGTCTCAAGGACCACATTTACCGGATTTTGTTTCTTTTTGGGAGCTGCATCCCCGTCTTCGCTCTGGAGGTTCTCCGAGGTGAGATTGCGCAGCTCAGCATACACAGCATCTACCTTGTTCCCGACCACCACTTGAACCTGCCCGCCTGCATTCTGCGCCTTCAGTACGCCTTCGAGTCGGTCCAGCGCCTTCAGATCGGCCTTTCTGTCTTCTTTAAGCACGAATCTCAGCCGTGTTGCACAGTGGGTGAGCGATGAGATATTACGTTCGCCGCCTACAAGCTCCAGTACGTTTTGGGCCAATTCCTTGTTATTCATGACCATTCTCCTTACATAAAGTAGTCTGGGAATAAAAAAATGACCAAGCCAAGGGAATCGTCATTCCCGTGTGCTTGGTCATGCCTGATCGAATCAGTAACAGTCCAATTCATAGTATGCAATTATCGGGCAGGGCCGGTCTAGTCGTTGGAGATTAACCTTTGAATGTGAAGAATCAGATACAGCTTCTCATCATTGGTGCAGCTCCAGCCGTAATTGTTCTGCAGGAATGCCGCGATCTTCTCCACACACTCCAGTTCACGCGGGAATTTCTCTGTTACCATCTCAAACAACGCTTCATTCTCTTTCTTCAGTGACTTGCCGCTCATCTGCCGCATGATGAAATAGCGGACATGGGTGGCGAAGCGCATGAAGTGAATGGACTCTTCCTCAAAATCAATTTTCAGCGCGTATTTGATGATGGACAGCATCTCGCCGGTAACGGTGGTAATTTTGGTTGTATCGCTCATTTCTCCAGACCCCACCTGGGCATTCACAAAATGTAAGGCAATCAGTGTCGTTTCGGCTGTCGGGAGGCGGACTTCCGCTGTAGCTTCAATTAACCGGACTGCAGCTTCACCTACACGGGTCTCATCCGGGTATAGGGTGCGCACTTCCCATTCCAGCGGATTCTTGATGGAGACACCTTCACGGGTACGGGCCAGAGCGAAGCTTATATGGTCAGAGAGAGTGAGCAGCAGATTGGTATTGAACGTCTTATGCAGAATGTCGCTGCCCATAGTAATGACTTCTTCCGCCAGATAGATATGCTCAATCGGAATGCTGTTCAACAAGTCGTACATGCGGATGTTTTTGGGAGCGACAAAGATTTTCTCCACCACCATATCGGTTTCAGTCAACTGATAGGGGGTCTTTGGGAAACCAACGCCCTTGCCAACCACAAACACTTCCTCATTGTTGTCATTAATAGCAATAGCTACATTGTTGTTCACTTTTTTGATGACCTTCATACATACTCACCTCCCCGCCAAATAAAAATGACCGAAAAGGATTACAAAAAAATGTAATCGTTTTCGGTCATGCCTGGTTGCCCAGTAACAGTCCGTGTAAGGAATATAACCTTATTATAATCAGCAGCTTCGAAAAGTCAATCATGCATTTTATGGGTATTAGAAATCAATTTATATGTCATTTTGCATAACATTGAATAGCTGATTTTAGGCTCGAATACAAAATATTCAGCGAAATAATTGATTGTCATGATGAAATTAGCTTAAAATACACTCAACAAGTCAGTTATTCTGACATATAATTAAGGAATCTTAAGTATCTATAATATATGGAGAGGTGGGGCAGCCATGATAGAGGAAAAGAAACGGCAGGCAGAGCTTGAGCTCCCGCGTGATTGCACCTTCTCGCCTGAAGACTGGCGTATTCTGGCCCAGTACTGGTATCCGGTGGCTACGGCAGCAGAGGTACAGGATCAGCCGGTGGCTGTGAAGCTGCTGGATATGAAGCTGGTATGCTACCGCAGCGGAGGCAAGGTGGTTATTGCCCGGGATCTGTGTTTTCACCGGGGAGCCCCGCTGAGTAAGGGATGGGTGGAGAACGGGGAGATTGTCTGCCCGTATCACGGGTTCCGCTATAATTGTGAGGGGAAATGTACTGCGGTACCGGCACATCCAAGCGCCAAAATCTCGCCCAAATTGAAATTGATTGTCTATCCGGCCATCGAACGCTACGGTCTGATCTGGACCTGCCTGGCAGATGCGCCGGAGCAGATTCCCGCCTTCCCGGCCTGGGATGATCCCGACTATATTAATATTCTAATCCCAAGCTTCGATATTGCCGGCTCCTCCGGGCGGCAGATGGAAGGCTTCCTCGATGTATCCCATTTCGCCTACGTGCATACGGCAACCTTCGGTGACCGCAATAATACAGAGGTTCCCCAGTACAAGGTGTGGCGTGAAGGGGAGACGGAGCTGGTGGCCGAATACTGGAGCACGGTCAGCAACTATGGAAAAGGGCAGGAGAATCCTGCGCCGGAAGGCTTCCAGTGGCTGCGGGAGTTCCGTGTATTCGCACCGTTCGCCGCTTCGCTAACTGTCTATTTCCCGGATGAGGGCAGGCTGAAGATTCTGAACTGTGCTTCTCCGGTGTCGGCCCGTTATACCCGGCTGTTCTGCCCGATCTCGCGGAATTTTGACAAGAACGCCCCCTTGGAGGATACGGTGAAGTTCAATCTGCAGGTGTTCCAGGAGGATGCGGAGATGGTGGAGTCGCAGACGCCGGAGGATCTCCCGCTGGATCTGCAGGCTGAAGCCCATATTCCGGCAGACCGCACCTCCATTGCTTATAGACAGCTGCTAAGCAGTCTAGGGCTGGGGCAGAATTATACGTCCTGAGCATTATTAACAGCACACGCCCGGCAGCAGAGAGCATAAGCTCGGCAGCCGGGCGTGTGCTGTTGTGTTGATTGGGTCTAGGCTGCCTGCGTAACGTCGAGTCCGCGGCAGCAGCTAGACCGTATAATTTTCCAGAGAAAGGCTCCATCTTCTGTCCACAAGCTCAATTCTGTGCAGGCTGGCATAGGAAGCCGGGAATTTACTGCCACGGTTATTCCAGTCGATCCCTTTGATGATGTGATAGATGATATTTATGACACCGCCGTGTGTAACAATAATTATGTTATCATCGAGGCTGCTGTCCGAATGCTCTTCGCAGAGCCGGGTGAAGGTCTCTTGAATCCGGGTGAAGAAATCGAGCGGACTCTCTCCGTCAGGGTAACACTCGTCCATCCGCAGTCCTGAGAAGTATAAGCCGGGGTACCGTTCATTGACGATTTCGTTCGGCATACCGGCGATCACACCATTGTTCATCTCCCGCCAGTCCATACTGCGCTCTAAGGGTAACTCCAGCTCTCTTGCCAGCTCGCCGGCTGTATCCAGCGCCCGCTGCAAATCGCTGCTAACTATACGTTGTATAGGGAATGAAGCCGAATTCTCTCTCAAAAAACGGCCAAGTTTCTCGGCTTGTCGGTAACCCTGGGTATTCAGCCCCCGCTGGCTCCATCCGCCGCGATATCCTTCGTCATCCTTGCCGTGTCTTACCAGATATATCGCCAACTGCTCCTCGGCCCCCTGTTCTATGATGCGTAAGTATGATTCCTTAAAAGGTTCCTTCAAAAAGGATATCCTGCTAAGTCTATCACTTACTTTCCAGAATGTTCAAGAACAGAAGTTACAGTAGGAGTAACGTAGCTTGACAATACCCGGACATAGCTTGCTTGGAGGGTTCGGGAAACTACTTGTTGTGCGGCACGAAGACAATACGCTGCTGACTGCCCGGCGGAGTCTTCCATACTTGTTCAATTTGAGATAACGGATAAATGATAGGGTTCGCTG
The DNA here is from genome assembly GCF_017874735.1 of Paenibacillus silagei. GTDB lineage: Bacteria > Bacillota > Bacilli > Paenibacillales > Paenibacillaceae > Paenibacillus_AQ > Paenibacillus_AQ silagei. The sequence goes on along the minus strand of NZ_JAGGLV010000012.1, from coordinate 80,136 downwards.
TAAGTTGACCCTCTGCAATCGCTTGGATCAACGCCGGGAATTCGGCCAGATATCCGGCAGGCGTGACGGACCCCTGGCCGCTGCCTATGATCTGGAAGTTGGCAGAGCGCAGCGCAGCAGAAGGAATCGCGGCATCCGCGCCTGCCATGGAACCGATCTGAATCCAGGTTAACAGCCGGCTGCGGTCGGACCGGCGGGTTAATATCGGGAGCATGGAGAGTGCAGCAGGCTCACCCCACAGATAGTCGAGAACGATATCCACTTCAGCTGAGGCTTCGCCGAGGTTCCGGGCCACTGCCCCGGGATCTCCGGTAAGCGATATGACTACATCTGCACCATACTGTGTAAGCGAACGCAGACGTTCCGGGTTCCGCCCGGCAGCGATGATCTGACTGGCTCCCATAAGCTTGGCGATCTGCACGGCCATTTGTCCAGAGTTGCCGGTAGCACCCAGAATGAGAACCTTGAACCCGGGCTTAGCCTGAACCCGGCGGCGGAGAGTTACCCAGGAGGACATGGCCGGATTCATCGCAGCGGCGATGAGCACGGGATCAGCATCTGCGGGGAGCGGGACAGCACGGCGAAGATCGATGAGGGTCTGGTCTGCGAATGATCCCAGGGCCGTATCGGTGGCTACAAAATAGACCAGCTTGCCATCCGGGAGCCGTCCCACGCCGTCAATTCCTGGGATTAACGGAAGTTCATCCGTACTCGTGTAGTGAGAACCATTGGCTTGTGCCCGGACCCGGAGATGTAATCCGGCAGCCAGCACATCCACCAGAGCTTCGTGTTCTCCTGAAGGTACCGGAGCTTCAACCTTTTCGTATTTCGGACCTGAATCGAATGATCTTACAATAGCAGCGTACATAAATAGGCCTCCATTTACCCGGATAGTTACCCGGGTGAGTGTTTTTGGTTTGTGAAACGAACTAAAAGGTTTGTAATACAAACAATAATAGTTTGTGTTACGTACAAAGTCAACGGCTGCTGTGGTACAATAGGAGCGAACAGGTCTGAAATATACAAAAGTGCGGAGTGAAATCAATGAGCGGTTACGATAATTCTTTTGATAAGCTGGATGATCTGTCGATGGTAGACAGCCTTGTGCAGCTATCCTTCCTGGTGCAGAATATCCTTGCCCGGATAGGCACGGAGCATGATCTGTCGATCATTCAGATCCGTCTGCTGGGGATACTGCGCGACCGGGAGCCGGGAATGCTGCAGCTGGCCAAGCATCTGGGCCTCGACAAATCCAGTATTACAGGGCTCGTTGACCGGGCGCAGCGCCGCGGGCTGGTAGAGCGTACCGTATCAGAGAGTGACCGGCGGGCATTCAATGTGAGGGCTACTCCGGCAGGCTGGAAGATTATTCACGAGGTCGGGGAGCAGATCGAGCGGCAGATTACGGCGGTAACCGATGGTCTTACCGGGGAGGAGCGGGCACAGATAATAGCCCTGGCCAGCAAGATTCTGGTCACTGCTCCAGGGATGAGCCGCTGAACGAAACGATAGGATTCGTGACGATGAAGCACATAGGAGGGATTTTCATGGATCAGGAGCTTATGAATGAGCTGGCATCTCAATTCAAGAATTCGCTGAAGGTGCTGAACGCGGTCGGTGCCGAGACCCGGCAAGCCATCCTGATGGCTTTGCTGCAAGGGCCGCAAGATCCGGGCATGCGTGTAGGCGAGATAAGAGGGATCACCCACTTTTCCCGTCCGGTCGTGTCCCATCATCTTAGAATATTGTTAGAGGCTGGAATTGTTAGCGTCCGAAAAGACGGCACCCGCAACTATTACCGGCTGGACTCCGGAAGCAAGCTGATGGTGCTCAAAAGCTTGGTGAGCGGGCTGGAGAAGGTTCTGGCACAATGTGAACAAAGCAGCGATTCTCCCGAAAGGGAAGAATTGCTGCTTGAGGACTAGGCTATTACTAATCTGAACTATTAAGGTGCTTTGGTCCGCTCCGCCAGCGCAATAATTGACTTCATATCCTGCTCAGTCAGCAGTGCCAGGAAGTGCTTGCGTATGGCCGTAGAGACTACCGGAAGTGCCTCATCCAGAACGGACCGGCCGGCGGGAGTAATGTTAATCTGGACACCCCGGTCGGTATCCAGCGGTTTTCTTTGTACCAGACCGCGCTTCTCCATCCGTGTCAGATGATGGGATAGCCTGCTCTTGTCCCAGTCCATGGAGTCGGCTAACTCCTGTTGGCGAAGCTTGCCCTCCCCGAACTGCACCAGTCTGTCTAATACTCCGAAATCACCCTCAGATAATCCTGTTTGCTCAGACATATCCTTCACAACACGGCCGAAGATTCGTTTGTAGGAGCCTTTCCACATATTCCAAATCCGCATTTCTTCTTCGTTTAATTCGTTCATATTATCCATAGAGGAATCATATCATGGTTGACGTATCAACCACAAGATGTTACTGTATATTTACAGGTTGACATGTCAACTAAGGAAGAGCTTGTTATTTAGGTTGATATGTCAACCAACATCCAGTATAAAGGAGTGTTTTTATTCTATGGAATATGTGAAGCTTGGAGTAAGCGGGTTGGATGTATCAAGGTTAAGTCTAGGAACTATGGGCTTCGGTGTGCCGGAACGCGGCAATACGCCCTGGTCACTGGATGAAGAGAGCAGCAGACCGATCATTAGAACAGCAATCGAATTAGGCATTAACTTCTTCAGTACAGCTAATATGTATTCAGATGGCACCAGTGAAGAAATACTAGGACGTGCAATCAAGGATTTTGCCCGCCGGGAAGAAGTTGTGCTGGCCACGAAAGTGTTCGTTCCCATGCGGAAGGGGCCGAATGCGATGGGTCTCTCCCGTAAAACCATAATGACCGAGATTGACCACAGCCTAAGACGGCTCGGAACAGACTACATTGACCTCTATCAAATTCACCGTTATGATCCGAATACGCCAATTGAGGAGACGATGGAGGCTCTGCATGATATCGTGAAGGAGGGTAAGGCACGTTATATTGGAGCATCTTCTATGCTTGCATGGCAATTTGCGAAAGCCCAGCATACTGCAGAACGAAATGGCTGGACCCGGTTCATCTCCATGGAGAATAGGCTGAACTTGCTCTACCGGGAAGAGGAGAGGGAGATGCTCCCGCTGTGTAAGGATCAGGGAGTGGGCATTACTCCCTATTTGCCATTGGCTGCAGGCCGGTTAACCAGGGATTGGGATCAGTTCACTGAACGTTCAGAGAAGGACCAGGTTGCCAAGGCGATGTTCGCAAGAACGGAAGAAGCGGACCGCAAAGTTGCACACAGAGTAGCAGAAGTTGCTGCTAACCGGGGGATTTCGCGCGCGCAAATCGCTCTGGCCTGGCTGCTGCACAAGCAAGAGGTTACTGCTCCGGTTATCGGGTCTACCCGGATCAGCCATCTGGAAGAAGCAGTAGCGTCACTATCTGTACAGTTAACACCTGAAGAAATCATCAGCCTGGAAGAACTTTATATCCCTCATTCATTACAATAAACCATACGGATCTATGAACGGACACCCTAGCGGTGTCCTGTTCTTGTTCTATCCAAGCATACTATGCTATAATCAATTACCGACAGACAGTCGGTCGGTGAATAATTAATTATAACTACATTTACAAGCACAGGCAGAATAATCCCAGCTTCACCATAAGGAGACATGACCATGAGAGTTGTAAAAGAAGCAGAAGCCCGCAGAAATGAGATTCTGGATGCAGCAGAGGAGCTATTCGGACAGAAGGGCTTTGACGGTACCAGCACGGGCGATATTCTGGGCAAGGTCGGTATTGCGCGCGGGACACTGTATTATCACTTCAAGTCGAAGGAGGATATTATGGACGCGCTGATTGAGCGGACGAATGCCACAATCCTTCATGCCGCGCAGCAGATTGCTGAAGACAAGAGCATCCCCGTCATTGAGCGGATTCTCCGTGCGGTCATGGCGCTGAACATCAGCAGCGGAGACGGCAGCAGCACGGAGATTATGGAGCATATCCACAAGCCGCAGAATGCGCTGATGCATCAAAAGATTCAGAAGGCGGTTATTCATGGCGTTCCGCCGATTCTGGCCTCCATCATCAGCGAGGGGATCGAGCAGGGGATATTCAATACGCCTTATCCGTATGAATGTATGGAGATGGTTGTGGTTTACGCCACCACCATTTTTGACCAAGATATGGTCGAAATGACGGAGGACGAGCGAATGTCACGCATTCTGGCCTTCATCGCCAATGTGGAAAGGCTGCTCGGTGCCGGGAGCGGAAGTCTGATGAGCGTGATGCAGATGTTCGGCGGCTCCGGTGGAGTGGAAGCGGGCAATGGTGATGAATAGATCCGGCACAGGCTTCGGCAGATTCCTGTTTTTGTGGTCAGGACAACTGATCTCAGCTATCGGCGGCGGGCTCACCGCGTTCGGGCTGGGGATCTATACCTTACAGCAGACCGGGCAGGCTTCGGCTATGGCACTGGTGACATTACTGGCATTCATGCCTTCCCTCCTACTCAGTCCAGTCGCTGGCGTGCTAGCGGACCGCTATGACCGCAGGCTGCTGATGGTGCTGGGGGATACGCTCTCTGCCTTAGGTCTGATCTATATTCTGGTCTGCCTGCTGAATGGAGATGCACAGCTGTGGCAGATCTGCTTAGGGGTGACTGTAAGCTCGGTATTCTCCTCGTTGCTAGATCCCGCCTATAAGGCTACGATAACGGATCTGCTTACCGAGGAGCAGTATACGAAAGCCAGCGGGTTTGTGCAGATTGCCGGCTCCGCCAAATATCTGATTTCGCCGCTCATTGCCGGGCTGCTGCTTACAGTCTCTGATGTGAAGCTGCTGCTAATTATCGACATCTGTACTTTTTTTCTAACCGTGCCTACTACGCTTGCGGTCCGCAGTGGTCTTACCTCCAAGAAGACGGAGCAGGCACCGGCCTTTATCCGCGAATTTCAAGAAGGCTGGAGAGCAGTCTCCGGGAATAGGGGAGTACTGGTGCTGGTGATTATGACCTCGGTCATGACCTTCTTCATCGGGTTCATCGAGACCTTGTCCATGCCGATGATTCTGGCGTTCTCCAGCAGTGCGGTCCTGGGGACGCTTGAGACGGTCATGGCATCGGGAATGCTGGTGTCGAGTGTCATTATAGGGATGCTGCATATACAAAAAAATTTCGTACGCATGCTGTCAGTGTCGCTTTTTTGCTCAGGAATCAGTATCGCCGTCTTCGGACTGCGTGAGAATATTGTGCTGATTGGCGCTGCCGGATTTATGTTTTTTGCCATGTTGCCCTTTACGAACACGGCCCTGGATTATCTGGTCCGCACCAATATTGACAATTCCGTTCAGGGGAGGGCCTGGTCATTGATCGGACTGCTCTCACAGCTAGGATTCGTGGCGGCTTATATGCTGGCAGGTGTGCTGGCAGACTACGTATTTACTCCCTTGCTGGTGAGCGGCGGAGTTCTGGCAGATAGTGTGGGGCGGATCATCGGCACTGGCAGCGGGCGGGGGATGGGACTTCTCATCATCATTGCCGGGCTGCTGTTAAGCGCTGCTTCGGTCATGATCTATCGGCTCAAATCCATTACAAGTCTTGAGAGCAGGGGGTAACGTATGTTTTACCGAATCATCCGCAGAGATATCCGTACAAGTAAGGGAATTACGCTCATGACTATGCTGTTCGTAGCAGCTGCAGCCATGCTCGTCTCTCTGTCAGCTATTCTGGTCGTCAATCTGAGCGGGGCCATCGATCATTTAATGACACAGGCGAAGACGCCGCATTTCCTGCAGATGCATTCCGGCCAGCTGGATCAAGCCCGGCTCAAGGCCTTTGCAGAGCAGAACAACAAGGTGGAAGATTACCAGGTGCTTGATTTCCTCAATGTAGAAGGCGCGAGGATTGTCATGGACGGGCATACGCTTGCGGACAGTGTTCAGGATAACGGCTTCAGCACACAAAGCGGGAAGTTTGATTATCTGCTTGATCTGGACGGGAATGTGATTGATGTACGGGGCGGCGAGGTGTATGTCCCGATCAGTTATATGAAGGATGGCTCCGTCAAGGCCGGAGGGAAGGTTACCGTGGGGGATACGAGTCTCACCGTAGCGGGGTTCCTGCGGGATTCACAGATGAACTCGCTGCTCGCTTCATCGAAGCGGTTCCTCGTCAGCACGGAGGATTATGCGGAGCTGGCGCAGTACGGAACCACGGAATATCTGATTGAGTTCAGATTGAAGGACCTGTCGATGCTGGGAGCCTTCGAGACCGACTATACCGCAGCAGGACTTGAGGGGAACGGTCCTGTGATTACATATCCCCTGTTCAGAGTGCTTAATGCGATCTCGGACGGGCTGATGATTGCGGTGATCCTGCTGGCGAGTGTGCTGGTCGTTATTATTGCTTTTCTATGTATACGGTTCACCCTCATGGCAACCATCGAGAGCGATTACCGGGAGATCGGTGTCATGAAGGCCATCGGCCTGCGCGTCTCGGATCTCAAAAAAATCTATCTGGCTAAATATGCAGCGATAGCAGCTCTGGGCAGTATCCTCGGCTTGGCATTATCGTTCAGCTTCAGAGGCCTGCTGCTTGAGAATATCAGGCTGTATATGGGCGAAAGTGCGCATCCGGCACTTGCTCTGGCCTGCGGCATCCTTGGCGTACTGCTCGTATTCCTCGTTATTGTTGCCTATGTGAACAGGGTGCTGAAGCGTTTCCGGAAGATTTCGGCGGTCGAAGCCATTCGTTTCGGTACATCCCAGCAGACCCGGACGGGCTCAGGGCGGTTTACCTTGAGCGGCAACCGGCTGCTGAACACGAATGTCTACCTGGGCGTTAAGGATGTTTTGTCCAGAAAAAGTCTATACGCAACCATGCTTGCGGTGCTCGTCATCTCTTCCTTCCTTATGATTGTGCCCCAGAATCTCTATCATACGATCTCCTCTCCAAGCTTCATTACATACATGGGCATCGGTGACAGTGATCTGCGCATGGATATCCAGCAGACGGACCATATTGCAGAGAAGGCCGCAGATATTGCGCGGGTGATGGAGCAGGATGTGATGATCTTCCGTTTTGCCATGCTGACCACTCAGGCGCTGAATGTGAAGCTGGACAATGGTGTCGTTGAGCGGATAAAGGTTGAGCTGGGTGACCATTCCATTTTTCCGGTTGCCTATGGTGAAGGACATGGCCCGGTTGCAGCGAATGAGATTGCCCTCTCCGCCGCGAATGCCAAGGAACTGGGCAAGCAAGCCGGTGATTCCCTGACCCTGCTCGTAAACGGAGAAGCGAAGGAGCTTACGGTATCCGGGATTTATTCGGATGTGACCAACGGCGGGAAAACAGCCAAGGCCACCTTCACCACGACTTCTGATCAGGCCATGTGGGCCGTGATTTATGCGGAGCTTGCAGATTCCATGCTAATCAGCAGCAAGGTGAGCGAATATGCAGAGCGGTTCAGTTATGCGAAGGTGTCCGATATCGGGGAATATGTGACGCAGACCTTCGGCTCTACCATTAGCTCAGTCGGTAAGGCTGCATGGGCTGCTCTAGCCGTGATGCTGGTCCTGAATGTACTGATTACACTCTTGTTCATGCGGATGCTGGTAGCTAAGGACCGTTACCCTATCGCCGTCATGAAATCGATGGGCTTCCGGAATTCCGATCTGACTGTACAGTATTATGCGCGTTCTATATTTGTACTGGTGACCGGGATGGTTCTGGGCACCCTGCTGGCGAACACTCTGGGGCAGATTCTTGCCGGGGCTGTGATCTCCTCCTTCGGGGCTTCGTCGTTCAAGTTCGTGGTCCATCCACTCTCGGCGTATCTGCTGTGTCCGCTAATCATGACCGGTTCTGTACTCATCGGGGCGGTTATCGGCACATCGGGCATCGGCCGAATTCAAATATCCGGCAATATTAAGGAGTAGATCAAGAAGATGAAGAAGATTATTTCAGGTGAAAATATAACCAAACAATACGGCACCGGCGAGGAGCAGCGCAAGGTGCTGGACGAAGTATCCGTCGATATTCACGAAGGTGAATTCGTCTCGGTGATGGGACCTTCAGGCTCAGGGAAATCCACGCTGCTGTTTGCACTGAGCGGAATGGACCGGATCGACTGGGGTCTGGTTACTTTTGAGGGCAGGGATCTGGGGATACTTGAAGAGGATGAGCTTGCGGATCTCCGCAGAACGGAAATGGGCTTCGTGTTCCAGCAGCCGACGCTGATGAAGAATCTGAACATCCTGGATAATATCATTCTGCCGTCGATGCGCGGCAACCGGCGAAAGGTTGCGGCGATTACGGATAAGGCGCAGCAGCTTATGCAGAAGGTGGGCATCGCGGAGCTGGCGAAGCGTGATATCACGGAGGCTTCGGGGGGACAGCTGCAGAGGGCTGGCATCTGCCGGGCGCTGATGGGCAGTCCGCGCATTATTTTCGGGGATGAGCCGACCGGTGCGCTGAATCTGAAGGCTGCCGAGGAGATCATGGACCTGCTGTCCGGGATCAATGAGGAAGGGACGGCCATCATGCTGGTCACCCATGATGCCACTGTGGCGGCCAGGACGCAGCGGATTATGTTCATGTGCGACGGCAGGATTGTCGATGAGATACGCCTGCCGAAATACAGCGGAGGGACGCTTGAGCCCCGCATGAACTTAATCACGGCCAAAATGCGGGAGATTGGGATTTAATATTGAAATGAACCATTAGCCCGGGCTGTTCGTATTATAGTTATTTGCTAACACCAAGGAAGAGGTGAGAGGAAATGCTGACGATTAGACATTTTACGAAGAGCTATAAGGGCGGCAAAAAAGCAGTAGATGATCTCAGTCTGGTAGTTGAACGGGGCGACATCTATGGCTTCATCGGCCATAACGGCGCTGGCAAGACCACGACTATCCGCGCTGTGGTGGGCGTGCTTGATTTTGAACAAGGGGAGATTGAAATTGACGGCATCTCAATTAAAAAAGATCCGTTAGCCTGCAAGGCGAAGCTTGCCTACATCCCGGATAACCCGGACTTGTACGATCACCTGACGGGGATTCAGTACCTGAATTTCATCGGCGATCTCTTCAGTGTATCGGGGGCCAATCGGGAGCGGCTGATTGGGCAGTACGGCGATGCCTTCCAGCTTACAGCGAGTCTGGGTGATCTGATCTCCTCGTATTCCCACGGCATGAAGCAGAAGCTGGCCATTATCTCTGCCCTGATCCATGAGCCGAAGCTGTTAGTGCTGGATGAGCCTTTTGTGGGGCTTGATCCGAAAGCGGCGCATACGCTGAAGACGATCATGGCAGATGTGTGCAGCAGAGGCAGTGCGATTTTCTTCTCCACGCATGTGCTGGATACCGCTGAGAAGCTCTGCAATAAGATTGCGATCATCAAAGGCGGACGGCTGATTGCCCATGGTAAGACCGAAGAGGTCAGGGGCGAGAACAGCCTGGAGGATGTATTCATGGAGCTGATCGATCATGATTAATGTCTGGAGATTAACGAAGCTGCAGCTGTTATCCTCCTTCGGCCTCAATAAAGCGCTGCATACGAAAGACTCTGCACAGAGACGGAAAGCGCTGCTGCTCAGCATCGCGATGATAGCCGGGATACTCATGATCGGAGCCGTGTCATTCGGCTACAGCTTCATGATGGCGCAGTCGTTCGAGCAGCTTGGGCGGATGGACTTATTGCTGGCAGTGATGATGGCGGTCACTTCGTTGGTCGGCTTCTTCACTACGGTCTATAAGGCAAGCGGGGTATTATTCAGTTATAAAGACTACGATATGATCATGTCCCTCCCGGTGAAGACCAGCCATGTGGTGGCGAGCCGGGTGCTTCAGCTCTATGTGATGAACCTGTTCTTCACACTGCTGGTCATGCTTCCGGCGGGGGCGGTGTATGCGATACATGTGAAGCCGGGCGTGCTGTTCTATCTGTTTTTCCTATTGACGCTCTTCTTCATTACTCTGTTGCCGATTATAGCGGCTACGCTTGTGGGCACCCTCATTAGCTGGGTCTCTTCCCGGTTCCGGGCGAGCAAAATCCTGAATATGATCCTCACGTTCGCCTTCATCATTATACTGATGTTGGGCTCGTTCACGCTCAATCAAGGCCAGCAGGCGATTGCAGATGTTGGAGCCGCCTTGGGTGATATGATCTTCAAGGTGTATCCTCCGGCTTCCCTGTACGTTGATGCGGTCTGCTCGTACCGGGTAAGTGCCTTGCTCTTCTTCATCGCGGTGTCTGTGCTGGTCTTTATGCTGTTCTCAATCCTGCTGGCGACCCGGTATAAGGCGATTCATACAGGGCTTATGACCAGCCGCGCAAGCCGCGGATATACGATGAAGCCGCTACAGGCTAATTCAGCCTTCAAGGCCTTGTATCTGAAGGAGCTTCGGCGTTATTTCAGCTCAGTCAATTATGTGTTGAACACAGGGATCGGCATGGTGCTGCTCCTGATGATGTCCATTTCCTTATTATTCGTTAGCTCAGAGCAGCTGGGAACCATTCTTGACATCCCGCAGCTGTCGGACTCCCTAAGTACGCTGAGTCCGCTGGTGATCTCTCTGTTTGTTGTTCTGAGCTGCACCACGGCCTGCTCCATTTCGCTGGAAGGAAATCATCTGTGGATCTTGACCAGCTCGCCCGTGCCCAAACCGGCGATTGTATTCAGCAAGGTGGCGGTGAATCTCACCATTACGTTACCCATTACAGCTGTAAGCTGGGGGCTGCTGGCCTATACTCTTCATGCCGGATGGATGGAAAGTATATTAATGCTGGCCGTTCCGGTAATCTATGCCTGCTATTCTGCCCTGCTGGGCGTTATGGTGAACCTGAAGCTGCCCAAGCTGGACTGGACCAGTGAAGTTGCGGCGATCAAGCAGAGTGCGTCGGTGCTGGTAACGATGGTTATCGGCGTTCTCACGCTGGCTGTTCCCGCCGTACTATTCATGCTTCTTCCTGGGATGGACGGAAATCTCATCCTGCTGGGATACTGCATTCTAATGGCAGCGGTCTGCGCCGGCATGTACAGATATATCCAGATCAACGGGGAACGGTTATTTCAGAAGCTGTAGCTGCTGAAGAAACCACTCTTGGAACGGAAAGAGACCTGACCTGTTCCAAGAGTGGTTTCTTTGTGTATTCAAAGACAAACAAATGATCACCACTGTCTTAAAACCGGTCTACGCATAACGTCCTATCCTCGATTTAACCTTCTTGAGCAACGGTCCCGCCAGGGCTCTTGCCTTCCGGGCGCCTTCACTCAAGATTGTGTCGATCTGCTCTGGCTCTGCCATGAGATCATAGTATTTCTTCCGTGGCTCCTCCAGAGCAGCATTAACTACCTGGAATAGCTCATGCTTGGCCTCACCCCAGCTAATGCCACTTAGATATTTGTCTCTTAACTCCTGCACTTGAGTGGGCGTCGCAAATTCTTTATACAACAAGAAAATATTAGAGGTCTCCGGGTCTTTCGGTTCCTGCGGAAGTGTAGAGTCAGTTTTGATTTTGCTGATCAGCTTCTTCAGGTTCTCTGCCGTTTCGAAAAGCGGAATCGTATTGTTATAGCTTTTGCTCATTTTCCTCCCGTCAAGACCAGGAATCACCGCTGTGCTCTCATCGACAATATAGTCAGGCAACTTGAACGTATCTCCATAAACCCGGTTGAAGCTTTCGGCGATATCTCTGGCGATCTCCACATGCTGAATCTGGTCTTTACCGACAGGGACCTTGTCTGATTGGAACAGCAGAATGTCCGCAGCCATCAGAATCGGATAGGTGAACAGACCCATATTAACACCAGTATCCGCATCCACGCCCAGTTGTTCATTTTGATCTTGAATCGCTTTGTAGACATGGGCACGATTCATCAGTCCTTTGGACGTCAGGCAGGCTAGAATCCAGCACAGCTCGAAGATCTCCGGCACATCAGATTGTCTATAGAAAATCACCCGGTCCGGGTTGAGTCCGAGTGCCAGCCAAGTGGCTGCGATACTATAAGACAGATCTCTGAACTCGTCTCTATTTTGTATGGAATTTAACCCATGGTAGTCGGCAATGAAGTAGAGTGAAGTGCAATCACTGGCCCCGGCGATTTGCAGTGCAGGTTTGATTGCTCCGATGTAGTTCCCCAGATGGACTTTGCCCGTAGGTTTAATTCCTGTTAATACAATGTCATTACTCATATTATCCCTCCGTCTATAAAATCAAAAAGGGGTCTTCTCATCCTGAAAAGGACGAGAAAACCCCGTGGTGCCACCTTAGTTAGTCCGAACGGTGATCCGGACCGCTTGAACGTATCGAAACCTCACTATAGGTTTGAATACGCGTCTCTTGTAACGACGAGACTTTCGCCAAAGCCTACTTCCTGAAGGTTCGGTTTGGATGCTCAGAAGCCCACTTCGGCATATTCCCTACACTGATTCGCACCTACCATCAGCTCTCTGAAGTATTCGTTATGCGTACTCTCTTCGTCATTGCAAAGTTATATAATATTGAATTAGTGTATTTATACAGTACTTTCTGGAGAATGTCAAACTTTAGTTCGCGTAGGGTTAGGAGTGAGTCCATGCAGACCATACGAGCAAAGCTGAAGGAGCATACGGCAGTAATCCAAATTCCTCCTTGAAGTTGCCGCTGCGTCAAGTGATAGGATAGGGATGTGATCACAGGAAGGAGGGAGAAATGAACAGGACGGTTGTTAGCATACAGCAATTGTCGGAGCAACTCGGGCTGACGAGCCGCACCTTGCGGCACTGGGAAGCAGAAGGATTGTTTCAGAGTAAGAGAGAGGTATCTTCCGGCTGGCGTACCTACGATGAACATGCGCTTAAGTGTATCAGGATCACAGCACTGCTGCGGAGAATGGATATCCCGATCAGAGAAATACAGGCTGTCTTGGATAAAAGTTCTGTGCCTGTGCTTAAGCAGGTTATACAGAACAGGATACTTGCTCTACAGGTGCACCAGGAAGAACTAGAACAGATGGGACAGCAATTACATCAGGTACTCGATTACCTGAATACTTCCAATAAGAGAACCTCCATTCAGGAGGAACTGCTTAGCGAAATGGAGAATGTCTTTATGAGTAATGTAACCGGACAGTCCACATTTAAAGTGATTACACTGCCAACTATGAGGGTAGCCTTTCATATCGTGGTAGACGTTTCTCCGGAAGACAAAGCGATGGGTCCTATCATGGATTGGTTGGAATCCGCAAAGCTCCTGGGCACGGCGCGGTTATTCGGCGGGAATATGAAGCCTATGCCAAGTAGTGCTGGTAAACCCTATGGCTATGGAATGTGTGCGACAATTCCTGAAGGAATCAGCGTGCCGGAACCCTTCAAGGAAATGACCCTGCCCGGGGGGCTATACGCCAAGCTGGACAGCAGCGAAGACATTGGCGGCTCCTGGAAGACACTGATGGATCAGTTAGCCCATAGCCAAAAGTACCGCTCGGACCGCAGCAGACTTTGCCTGGAAGAGCATATCCGCAATGACAGCCCTGCGGGCAGTGGGAATTTGTATGATTTGAGTCTGCTGGAACCTGTGGTGTTAAAGTGAAAGTTACAACACCCAAGAAAAGAAGGGAATTAAATGAACATTGAGTTCAGTAAAATCAGCCAGTTTGAACGGGGAACATTGCTTGAACTATTGAAGGATGCTTATTCCTTCGACCGCAGGTATGAGCAGAACTGTCTGGAGGATTGGCAGGAGTTCGACAACTTTTTCTTTGACAATCTGCAAATTGCAGATAAATATGGGTTCATGACTACGCTGCATGGTAAGGCTATTGGCTTCGTATCCTGGGACCCGAGGCAAATGCCACGATACGCTGAAATTGGCCATAACTGTATTGCAACTGCCTACAAAGGCAAAGGCTACAGTACCATGCAGCTTCAAGAAGCGGTCGACCGAATCCTGCGGAATGAAGTCGGGCAGATTCGGGTGACCACCAATGATGATCTGATCCCAGCCCAACGGATGTATGAGCGCGTTGGTTTTATTTTGCAGCAGAAGCGGGACATGGGGCCTGGCTCCGTACTTAAGGGTGAACATTGGGACTACGTGTATAGGGTATAAAGCCAGGAGGTACATACAATGAAACAGTCAGAGGTTACATTAAGTAAAGCTACGTTGGAGGATGCGGCGGATATTCATGCTATGCAGCTTCAGGCCTTCCTGCCGCTCTTGGAGAAATATCAGGATTATGAGACAAATCCGGCTAATGAAACGTTGGAGAGGCTCGTAGAACGGATGAATCAGGATTTTGTTGATTACTATATCATCCGAAACGCCGGAAATGCTGTAGGCAGCATGAGAGTCAAGAAGACAGATGAGCATCATTACTGGCTCGGTCAATTATGTGTAGTTCCGCAATCCCAAAGCCAAGGCATCGCCCAGCAGGCATTCGCCCGGATTGAAGAGATCTATTCGGATGCGAAAACGTGGGGGCTGGCGACCGTCGTGCAGGAGGAGCGAAACTGCTACTTGTATGAAAAGCTGGGCTACAGAAGGACGGGTGAGACCCAACAGATCAACGACAGGCTGACCTTGTGCTTTTATGAGAAAAAGCTTGTTAAGTAAAGTTAATGCTGATAGCTAAGAAATACTGCATAAATTGCAACTCTGGTTGATTAATACCTAAGTATTCGGGAGAAATGTTGTATAAAAAGCAGGAATAGTTCCGTCCAGCTGTCTGGTGGATGCGGAAAGCTGCCTTTTGTGCAACATTTTTTGATTACGGGCCATAGAGTGAGCAGAATGTTGCAATATGTGCAGGATTGTCACAGTTCATCTAGTAAAATGTGTTCAAAAACTATTAGTTCAGCGGCCTCTTCTTAAGAAGGGGCTATTTATTGTACTTAAGTACTTGACAACTGTAACTATAGAAAGTAAAGTAAGGATATAAAATATCTTAACTTAAAGATAATGTTTAACCAAATATCTTAAAGTAAAGATATAATTCGAATGAATCAACTTAGGAGGCAATTCAAATGAACAAACAAACCATGGGTATTCATCATATCACCGCTATTGTCGGGCATCCGCAGGAGAATATGGACTTTTATGCAGGGGTACTGGGGCTGCGGCTGGTGAAGCAAACGGTCAATTTCGACGATCCGGGAACGTATCACTTCTACTTCGGCAATGATGGCGGGAAGCCGGGAACGATTATTACCTTCTTCCCGTGGGCGGATGCGTATCAGGGTAAGATCGGCGGCGGGCAGGTTGGTGTGACTTCATATGTGATTCCGGTCGGGGCGATGGCGTTCTGGAGAGAGCGGCTCACGGCATTCAAGGTGGCTTACACAGAGATGGAGCGGTTCGGAGAGCACTACCTGGAATTCGATGATCCGCACGGTCTGCATCTGGAGCTGGTGGAACGGGAGGCGGGTGAGCGTAATGAATGGACTTTCGGTGGCATAACGCCTGAGGTTGCAATCAAGGGCTTCGGCGGCGCAACACTGCTGTCCACTCAACCTGAACAAACGGCGGAGCTGCTGGAGAAGGTGATGGGACTTACATTCGCAGGGCAGGAAGGTGATGTCGCCCGTTACCATTCGGCTGCGGATCTTGGAAATGTGGTTGAGCTGAAGGTAACGGCTGTACCGCGCGGTGAAATGGGTGTCGGCACCGTACATCATATCGCCTGGAGAGCGAAGGATGATCAGGATCAGCTTGAATGGCAGGAAGTTGTACATGATAATGGATATGGGGTAACGCCTGTGCAGGACCGGAATTATTTCAACGCCATCTACTTCAGAGAGCATGGGGAGATTCTGTTCGAGATCGCTACCGATCCTCCGGGCTTCGCTCATGATGAAACGCCGGAGACGATGGGGACCAGCCTGATGCTGCCGGAACAATACGAGCCGCACAGAGCACAGATTGAACAAGTTCTGCTGCCGGTTACTGTAAGAGAGCTTGACTAATCTGCTTTGACATTAAAAGGGAGGCACGAGCATGATCACTATTGATCCGCAGCAGGGCACCGAACGGGATAATTATAAGCTTCTGGTCGGGACGATTATTCCGCGTCCGATTGCTTTTGTAACTACCTTGTCGGAGGATGGGGTCTTGAACGGTGCGCCGTTCAGCTACTTCAATATTGTATCCTCCAACCCGCCGATGATTTCTATCTCTATTCAGCATGCCGGGGGTCAGTCCAAGGATACTGCACGCAACATCAAGCACATGAAGGAGTTTGTGGTTCATATTGTGGATGAGCAGAATGTCAGACAAGTGAATATGACTGCTGCACCGTTGCCGCCTGACCAGAGTGAGGTCGCCTTAGCAGGTATGACGCCTGTGGATAGCCAGCGAATTAAGGTCCCCGGCGTCCAGGAAGCGAAGGTGCGGATGGAATGTGTGTTGGAGCATTGCCTGGAGCTGCCGAATAATGACCTAGTGATTGGCAGGATCGTGCAGTTTCATCTGGACGAAGAGATTTACGAACAGGGAAGGATTGATCCGGTACGATTAGGGGCGGTAAGCCGGTTGGCAGGGAATAACTATGCGGGGATTGGGGAGATTTTTGAGATCGAGAGACCGGTGTAACGGCTGTGCTGGTGAGCAGACGGTTAGCCGTTTCAGCGGGGAATACAAGGACAGGTTATCACCTAAACAACAAAACCCTGGCGCAAGCGCCAGGGTTAATTATGATTCAGGAAGTATTGCATACAAAGAAATAATATGCTAATGTTAGAAGACTGTTGACTATTTTCGAAAATCAGATCGGAGGTAACGCATCTTATTTATATCTTAATTATAGCAAAGGGACATCCGGTTTGTCAACCCGCCTGTTTGGGACTATGTCAAGAAAGAGGAGTGATCAGGTGATGGAGAAGGTAAGCAGCTGGGAGCAGGAGCAGGAGTGGCTGGAGCAGGTCAAAGAGAAGCTGAAATCGGGGATCGCAAGCCTGGAGCCGGAGGTTGGCCAGCTGAAGGAGCAGGCTACGGACATCCGCCGGAGATTCTGGGAAGAGGTTACGGTCAATACGAGTACGGAGGAGGATTTCGAAGAGAGCTTCTTCACCATTACCCAGCAGGACGCAGTCCTGTCTGAACGGGAACGCAGTCATGCGCGGAAGCTGCGGCAATGGAAGAATATGCAGCGGCTGCTGCCGTCGCCTTATTTTGGCCGGATTGATTTTCACGAGGAGGGTCAGGAGGCTGTGGAACAGGTCTATATCGGAGTGTCCTCCTTCATCGAAGAGGATGGTCTGAGCTTCGTGGTCTATGACTGGCGGACCCCCATTGCGAGCCTGTACTACGACTATCCGCCAGGAAAAGCAGCCTTCGACACACCCGGAGGACGGATTAGCGGAACGATGGAACTGAAGCGGCAGTACCAGATCCGTGACGGTCAGCTCCAGCATTTGTTCGATTCGAGCGTTACGATCGGAGATGAGCTGCTCCAGCAGGTGCTTGGCAAAGGCGCAGATTCACAAATGAAGAGCATTGTAGCCACGATTCAGGCCGAGCAGAACGCGATTATTCGTAACGATACGAGCCGGATGCTTATTGTGCAGGGAGCGGCGGGCAGCGGCAAAACCTCGGCAGCGCTCCAGCGCGTAGCCTACCTGCTGTACAAACACCGCGAGCGGCTGACGGCGGATCAGATTGTGTTATTTTCCCCTAACCCGATGTTCAATAGTTATGTATCTACCGTTCTTCCGGAGCTGGGTGAAGAGAATATGCAGCAGACGACCTTTCAGGAATATCTGGAAACGTGGCTGGGTCAGGATTACCGGATTGAAGATTCGTTCGATCAGATGGAATATGTGCTTACCGCTCAGCAGGAAGAGGGGTATGAAGCCCGTCTCAAGGGAGTCGGATATAAGGCGTCGGAAGCCTTCCTCCGGGCACTTCAGGGTTATGCGCAGTGGCTGAAGCTGGAGGGGATGCTGTTCAAGGACATTCGCTTCCGGGACCGCGTGTTAATCTCGGGGGAGCAAATCAAGAGCAAGCTATACAGCTTTGATCCTTCGATTCGTCTGCCTAACCGGATTACGCTGGTGCAGAAATGGCTGCAAGAAGAGCTGGCCAGACTGCAAAAGCAGGAGCAGGGAGCCGCCTGGGTAGAGGAAGAGATGAATTACCTCGACAATGACCAATACGCTGAAGTATACCGGATGCTGCACAGGGAACGGGGCGTGTTTGATTTTGCCGAGAAATACCTCCGCCTTCAGGAATTGCTGGTCCACAAGCGCGAGCAGGATGAGAGTGACTTTGATTTCGCCGAACGGGAGGAAGAGCTGCTGGCCCAGATGATCGTGAAGGAGCAGTTCAAACCGCTGAGACGGGGGATCAGGAAGTTCACCTTTATCGACATGGCCGGGCTCTACCGTCAATTGTTCAGTGATGAAACGGCCTACAGGGAAATGACGGGTGAACCGGAGGTGCCGGAGCTGTGGCCGGAGATCTGTGCGCAGACCCGGAAGATGCTGGATAGCGGGACACTCTGGTATGAAGATGCGACCCCGTATTTGTATTTAAAAGAGCTAATCGAAGGTGTGCGGACGAATACGCAGGTGCGGCATATTTTTGTGGATGAAGGCCAGGATTATTCCATGTTCCAGTATGAGTTCCTCAAAAAGCTGTTTCCGCGTGCCCGCATGACGGTGCTGGGAGACTTCGGCCAGGCGATCTTCACGCAGGCGACGAATCTGTATGGAAGCAGCTCACCGCTGCTGAAGCTTTATGGAGAAGAAGAGACTAGCCAGTTCCTGCTGGTCCGCAGCTACCGCTCGACCTTTGAGATTGTGGAGTTTACGAAGCGGCTGCTGCCCGGCGGCGAGGCGATTGTGGCTTTTGAACGGAGGGGCCGGAAGCCGGTATTGGCTAAGCTGGACAATCGTGAGTTGAGGGCGGAGCGCATCGTGAAAGATCTCGCGGAGCTTCAGGCTGAAGGCTATAGCTCCATCGCTGTGATTACGAAGACGGCCGCAGAGAGCAGAGAAGCTTATGAGTGCCTGACTGCCCAAGGTGGCGCCCCGGAGCTGAGGCTCATTACGAAGAATACGCCCACTTTTGAAAAAGGAATACAGGTGATCCCCGCTTATCTTGCCAAAGGCGTGGAGTTCGATGCCGTACTGATCTACGACGCCTCCCCGCAGACGTATCACAGGGAGAGCGAGCGGAAGCTTTTTTATACGGCATGTACCCGGGCTATGCACCGGCTGCAGTTGTATACTGCAGGGGAGTGGACGCCGTTTGTCGGTGGGGTAGAACAGGGGTTGTATGAGCAGACAGTAGCTACGCTATAGATCTAAGAAGGCCTCTCCATTTTAATGGAGGGGTCTTTGCATGTTGAGCCAGGTTTACCTAAAAGAATGCATTGAATGACTCTGTGATACTTTTTTCATATCAAAAGAATAATTAAAAGATATTTCACCTATTAATAGTAATTTGTTACGCTTAAATGGCTATTAAAAGGAGGTAAGAAGATGGAATATCGTAAATTGGGTGCCAGCGGCTTATCGGTCAGTGAGATTGCTTTTGGAAACTGGATTACGCATGGGGCTCAAGTGGATAATGACACCGCCAAAGCTTGTGTCCATGCTGCATTGAATGCGGGAATTACTACATTTGACACCGCAGATGTGTATTCGGATACGAAGGCGGAGACGGTGCTGGGACAAGTCTTAACAGGTGTGCGGCGGGAGAGCATCGAGCTATGTACCAAGGTCTATCAGCCTACAGGAACAGGCCCCAATGACCGGGGATTATCCCGGAAGCATATCATGGAAGCTTGTAACTCCTCGTTGAAAAGGCTGCAGACGGATTATATAGATATCTATTATGCCCATAGATTTGACAATAAGGTTTCGCTGGAGGAGACCTTCCTGGCCTTCTCTGATCTGGTGCGTCAAGGGAAGGTTCTGTATGTGGGGATCAGCGAATGGAGGGCTGAACAGATTACACAAGCCTCGGTGTTGGCCCGGGAGCTGAGGGTTCCCTTGGTGGCTAGCCAGCCGCAATATTCGATGTTATGGCGGGTGATCGAAGCGGAGGTTATCCAGGCTTCTGAGCAGGAAGGAATCGGGCAGGTTGTCTGGTCACCGCTGGCCCAAGGCATTCTGTCGGGAAAATATCTGCCGAATCAACCTGTCCCGCAGGGGTCCCGTGCTTCGACTTCAGCGGGTTCTCCGTTTTTTGAACGATTGGCTGGCCAGTGGCTGCACACAGAGGTTCTTACGGCGGTCTCCCGGCTGTCCTCACTTGCACACGAAGCGGGGCTGACCCTGCCGCAATTGGCCATCGCATGGGTGCTGCAGAATCCGCAGGTGTCGGCTGCAATCATTGGGGCATCCAGACCAGAGCAGGTACAAGAGAATGTTAAGGCTTCAGGGGTGCGTCTTGGATCTGATTTGCTGAGTGAGATCGACAGAATATTAGAGGGGCTAGTTGAGCGTGCTCCTGCAAAAACCGGGTGAATAACGCTGTCCGCTCACCTTTCACCTGGAATTATGTTCTTGTAAAATCTCTATAAATGCAGGGAGGATGGCCTGATTCGTATCCGTTCTCCAGGCGGCATAAAAGGGGACAGCCGGGACATTGTCTTCAAAGGGTCTGAATACGACTCCGCTGCGCTGGAAGACGGAAACTGAAGAAGGGACAATGGAAACCCCCAGGTTCGCTGCCACAAGGTTCACAATGGTATACATTTGCACGGCTTCCTGTACAACCTGAGGGTAGACATCATGCTCAGCGCAAAAGCCCATAATCAGATCATGAAAAGGAAGACCGTGCTTACGCGGAAAGAAGATAAAAGGCTCGGAACGCAAAGCGGAGACTGGCAATGCAGGCAGCTTGGCGAGCGGATGTTGATCAGGCAATACGGCAACCAGAGTTTCGTTGATCAAGCTGCAATGATTAATATTCTGTGCCGGCTCAATGAAGCGCATGAATCCAATATGGATGGTACCGTCGTGCAACGCCTGCCATTGCTGGGCAGAAGTCATTTCCAGCAGGTTTAGCTGTATTTGAGGAAACCGTTGCCGGAATATTTTGAGCACATCGACCATGATTCCGCCTTCTGCTGAACCGATGAATGCAATGTTCAAATGTCCAATGATGCCTTGGCTAGCCAGCCGTACAGTTTGAATAGACCGCTCCAGTTGAGATAAAACCCGGCTGGCTTCCTCATAAAAAACAGCTCCCGCCGGTGTGAGGCGGACCTGACGCTTGTTCCGTTCAAATAGCTTCACACCAAGCTCTTGTTCCAGGGCTTGTATCTGCTGGGTCAACGGAGGCTGTGTCATATGTAATTTCTCTGCGGCACGATGGAAATGAAGCTCTTCCGCAACCGCAATGAAGTATTTTAATTTTCGTATATCCATTGTTGTGGTCCTCTTTTCCGGTGCATAATGACTGAACGAGTCGTGAAGGCCGTTTTACATGAATGCTCACAAGAAGTTCCACGATTCCTTTTGGCATTATAGCATATAAGGAGAGTAACTTATTGACATTAACAATGAGTTACACTACACTGTAACATATACAGTGTAGTGTAACTTTTTTTGTTTGGATAAGAAAGGGGAGTAAGATGCATACGTACACTGCTAAGCAGTTGGCTGAGGTGTTACAGAATGAAGATCCGCAGATGAATCTGCGGACAGTCAGGTACTATACGCAGATCGGAATGCTGCCGCCGCTGGAACTGGTGGGCAATAAGAGGGCGTATACAGATAGTCATTTGCATTATTTACGGGCGATCCTTGTATTAACCAGGAGCGGCGAGACGCTGGCCTCAGCCCAAGAGAAGTTAGCCGGACTGACGATGGACGAAATCATGAAGCTGGGCGATAACCTGCGGCTTTACCAATCGGATCAGATGCTCCAGAGTGAGATGCATGTTGTTAGTGAGGATGTCATTCTCTCCGTTAGTCCGCGCATCTCAACGGCGCTGAAGGAGAAGATGCTTGAGACGATTACTAGACTACTTCAAGAGGAGGGGCAGGTATGATCCAAATGCGTTTTGCAAAATCTGCTATAGAGCAGGAAGAAGGAATGAATCATCTCTGGCTTCACATCGCGCTGCCCGGCGGGGTGCAGAATGCCCGCTTACAATTAATCCTTCCGGCAGGGCTTCACCGGTCCCCTAATCTGAATGGTGCTGTTGAAGATAGCAGTGGGAGAATATGGATTGACGATACGCAGTCAGTAACGGACCTGTACGTTGAAATCTTCACCCGGGAGCCAGTCCCTTGCGGGGAGTACAGCCTGGCGGCTGAATTGTCTTACACAGATGGTAATGGCGTGTTCACTACTGTACAGGAGGATATTCCGCTGCTGGTGGTGTCCGAGGAAGAAGCGGCTGAGATCCGAACGGATGAAGAGGTTGTACGCAGAATTAAAGAGCTGCGTGTCCTGCCGGACGGCGGCGGGGCCAATTCGTCTACGTCTATCGAATATACTCCGGCAAAGCTGATTCGCTTGGACTCCAGCCATGTATCGGAATGGGAGAAGAAATACCGCGTGGAAGGCGCTCTAGAATTGTAAATGATCTACAGGCAGGTGAACCTATGAACTATGAGAATGCCGGGGAGCTTTTGCCGGAGAAGCTGCTTAAGGAAGTGAAGAAATATGCGGCGGGCAAGCTGCTGTATATTCCGCAGGATGATGATAAGAAGGCGTGGGGGGAGGCTTCGGGCTACCGCCAGCTTCTCGTCAGACGCAACCAGCTGATCTACAATAAGTATCTTCACGGAACCCCAATCGCTGAGCTGTCGAAGGAATACTATCTGTCCCAGGAGACCATTAAACGTATTGTATACTCCAAAAAGAACACCAACAAACTGGATTACGATCCCACAGCACCGTCCGCCGCAGCATACGCAGAAGCAGGGATGCTGGAGGAGTGGGTGCATACCTATGTGCTGTTCGGCCGCCGCAACAAGAATTTCTCGGAAGGCCTTGCACTGATAAACAGAACGTATGAGGGTCCGCTGTGGATCCCGCTCTCCTTACTGGACAGAACGAGCGGACCGGAGAGCGGGATGAAGTGGAGGGTGGACCGGGAGGATTTTGAGCAAAAGGTTATGCACTGGACCAAACAAATTCAAGCGGGTGAAGCCACTCCGCCCCTCATCGCGAAGGTTGCGCAAGGGAGGATGGAACTGAACTGCGGTAATCCGTTACTGGAAGCGCTTCATCGTACTGGTGTAAGCGAATATCCTGTCATTGTCTGGATGACGGAATTAGCCGGTGACGAGCAATATCTGAAGCAGTATGTGATGTACACACCGGACTGAGCGGATATGGCGGGAATAGTTTAAATTATTCTCGATATAGAAGGACTGCTGCTCTCACGGCTATGATGAAGACATCCCACAAGGAAAGGCAGACATTCAGGATGATATACGGAACGGCTGGTTGTGCAATGGAGTATGCCCGGCGGGGGGCTATCCACGAGTGGCTGCAGCTTTTTTTGCGGAATGACGGGAAGAATGTGGTGTTGGCAGACGGATTATTGCTGGAACCTCGAGTCTATACAGGTCCGGTGGCTGTGGATATCACGAGGTTCGGAATAGAGGAAGGTGCACCCTCGTATCTGACTGAATTAGATGAAAAAGCCCGTTTCTTCAGTATTGTAGAGTCGATGACAGCCTGTTACAGCAAGTGGGATATGCCTCCGTTAATTGTAAATTATGCTGACGGGAAGTTTGCAATCAATGACGGACGCCACCGGAATGTGGCCTTGCGCCGGATGAACATTACGCATGCACCCGTAGTGTTCTGGACAAGCTCGGAGGCGGATCAGCGGTACATATCGGAATATTTGAGTGAAGAGGGGATGGAGGACATATGACTACCAAGTTGCCATTATTCATTATCACCGGAGCCAGCGGAGTAGGTAAAACCACGGTCATGCACGAGCTGAGGAAGCAGATGCCGGAATTTGTGCTGTTCAGTACGGATGATGATAACTTCGGAAGCACGGGGAAGAAGCTGGAGTATCAGGACCGGTATAATGTGCTCTTTCATTGTGCGCGTGCCGTTGCGTTGTCGGGAAGAGGGACGATTATTTGCGGGACGATGATGGCCTGGGACGCCAAGAAATGCGATGTGTACGATGCCTTCAGTGAAGTGCACTTTATTAACCTGCATTGTGACGATGCCACCCGAAATGCCCGCCTGCGGGGCCGGGAGGATGCAGCTATCTGGACTGAAGATATGCTCAGGCAGCACGAGGAATTCGCGCAGTGGCTGCTGGACCATGCCGATACGGAATATGATCCGCCGATGCCTACTTTTGACTCCACTTCTACACCTACGGCCGCGCTGGCGGAACAGATCAAGGAGTATATTAAGGAAAAATGGAAGGGTAGCACGGGAATTTTCTCTTAGGTGAATAAATCTGCGGTGTATAGGATGGTTTACTTTCTATCGTATGTAAAAGCTTAAGGCCATCCCGGGAGGGATGGCCTTTGAACTATTTTAGGTTATCCCACAGCGCCTGGAAGGCCCCGGGCTCAACCTCGAAGAATACTGGCGCATTGCCGTAGCGCACAAGTCCCTTGCCGAACAAGGTTAGCTCTACCCGGGCTTTGTCAGCAAGTTCGAGGTAAACCAGCTTGCGGTCCTCATTGTCATAGATGCCTTGCGCCATGAGCGAGTCTGCGGACAGCGGCTTGGCGGCATTAAGCGCGCTCAGGAAGCCGTTAAGCGCTGCGCCTTCCGGCAGCGGAAGGTATTGCTGCTTGCCGTTGTTCCAGCTATCGAAGCTCTCCCACTGGGCAGAGGCAATGCGCCCGTCCAGGTTCAGCTTGCCGATCAGATCGGCTCCGCTGTTCACGGTAATTCCGTTCGTATGTTCGTACAGCTCCGCGAACACCTGACCGTCTGCCTCTGTATAAGACATGACCAGGAAGCCGGAATCATATCCTTTGACAGCATAGATATCTGTCTCCCCGATGTTCGAGGCCAGCTCCGTATACGCATCCTTGCCGCTCCATTCATCAATTCCGCTGGTCGTGCGGCCCAGCTTTTCCCCGCGCAGTGCAGCCGCATCGGCCGCCTCAATGCGGATCGCCGCCTGGGTATAGATATTGCCCTGGTAGACGACCAGGCCGATCATATCGGCCACAGCACCAGAGCTTTTATCCGGCAGCTCGATCTTGGGAATGACGACTCCGGCAGAATTCCCGGCCGCAGGTGTGCCCGGCTCTACCTGGGCTACTTGATTCGGGGAAGACGTTCCGCCCAGCTGCTTCATCACGCTTGGTCCGGCTAGGCCGATACCGGCAGCAACCAGTACGCTTGCTGCAATATAGACCATTTTACGCGGACGGCGCTTTTGTTCCATTTTACCTTCTAAACCTTGCTTCATTTCTCTGCTTGAACTCATAGTATCCACCGCTTTCTTATATTGGGTTCGAAACTGATCTTCCTTCATTCCGCTTCTGCTCCTTCCAGCTCCAGTCTTAACAGCTGCCGCCCGCGTTGAAGTCTCATCTTCACGGCAGACTCGCTGATCTGCAGAATTCTGCTGATCTCCTGGACAGCGTAATCCTCATAATAGTACAGATGAATGACAGTCTTATACTTCACCGGCAGTGCCAGCACGAGCTGCAAGACCGCCAGCTCCTCGGGGTTATCGGCCGTAACTGGCTCCACCCCTTCGAGCTTGACCTCGCGCTTGCGCCAGCCTCTGCCCAGCAGATTCTTGCAATGATTGGTGATGACCCGGATCAGCCAGGCCTTCTGGTGTTCGTCATCTTTGAATACGGGAGCCTTCTCCATCAGCTTGATGAAGGTGTCCTGCGTAGCCTCTTCGGCATCCTGGCGGCTGCCCAGATGAACCAGGGCAATCCGGTACAGCATATCTGCATATTGTTCGTAGCTCTTCATCACAGGATGGCCCGGCCGGGTCATGGGTTGCTGCATGAGGTTATGCCCTCCTTTATCTATAACACCCTTTAGGACGGCATCCGGTCACATTTTGTTTCCGGGAATTTATTCTGCTTGTTCTAAGCTCACCCTGATACAGCAAAAAACAGGGGATGAAGAAGTCCATGACTTCCTCATCCCCTGCGATAGATGTCCTATGAAGCGCCGGCTCATCCGGCCGCTTATCTGTTTGAAGCAATCCCGCGGTTACTCCGGCGTTCCTTGGGTTACCCCGTGTATATAAGTCTTCCAGGGGGTGTCCAGCGCCCCTTGGCCCGGATTGTAAGTGAAGAAATACTCTACGGAATCGCCTTGCTGCACGTTATTGACCGCGTAGGTGTAATTGCCGTTGCCTGCGGAGGTCATGGCTACGTTCTGCTGGCCGCCGCCGTTGATCTTGTAATGCAGATCGGCAAAGGTGGCGCCGTTCACATAAAAGAGCAGGTTATTGCCTGTTTTCTTCAAGCCGCGCACCTGATCGCCGATCACAATGGTTGCTGGCGGCGGGGAGACTACAGTGATTGTGCTGCTGGAAGTTTTGTTACCATCCGCGGTTGTTGCAGTAACGGTAGTGGTTCCCGTTGCAATTCCGGTAACAAGACCACTCTGGCTCACTGATGCAATGTTGCTGTTCGCTACAGTCCAGTTCACCTGTTTGTTGGACGCACCGGAAGGTGCTACGTTAGCTGTTAATTGGACATTCTGTCCAATCTCCACTTGGGAGGTTGACGGAGTTACGGTAACGCCGCTAACCGGAACGGTACCCGGATTGCCCGGGTTCCCGGGATTTCCGCCACCGCTGCCTTCCTTATACACCCGTACATAATCGACCTGCATCGTTGCCGGAATATCGGACGGAGCCGGAGTCAGTCCGCCGTCGAAATGTCCGCCCACTGCCAGATTCATAATCAGATAGAAGGGCTTGTCGAAGGGAGCATTAGGGTTGTTCGGTGCCGCTACAGAATACCACTGCTCTCTATTGACCTTGAAGAAGAATTTGCCGTCCACATACCATTTCACGTTGTCTTCTTCCCAGACCATGGAATATACGTGATAGTCGTTCGCAAAGGTCTGACCTTGCGGGAAGTGATACTCCCCGGCGATGTACTTGTTCACCGGCCATTGTCCGCCGAAGTGAACCGCGCCGCTGGTCGTGCCGGGCAGCCGTCCTTTGGCTTCCATAATGTCAATCTCGCCGGATGCCGCCCAGGCACCGTAAGCCGCATCCTGTGGAAGCATCCACAGGGCGGGCCAGATCCCGTTCCCTGTCGGCAGCTTGGCACGGATGTCCACCCGGCCGTACTGGAAGGATAGATGGTCTTTGGTGTTGATTTTGCCGGAGGAATATTGTGCATACCGGTTCGGGTCCTGCGGGAAGGACTTCGGATCGCTCTTGGCCCGGATATTCAGTTGTCCGTTCTGGACAAATACATTCTCGGTACTATTCGTATAATGCTGCAGCTCGTTATTCCCCCAGCCCCAGCTGTTAGGGTCATTGGTGATATAGTAACCCTGCTCATAGTTCCACTTACTGGTATCCAGTGCGGTTCCGCTGAACTCATCCTGCCAGAGCAGGTTCATGCCAGCTACGGCAGGATCTGACGGAGTACCTAACGTAATATCTTCCTGATCGCTTTCATCTGGACGCGGGGCATTCGGATTGCCGGTGAAGGTATAATACACATAATTGCTGGCGATATTGCCGCCCTGCTGGCCGTTTAACGGATAGCCGATGCGGATCTCCATATTCTCCTGGATCGGTTGGAACCACAATCCATACACATAATCTGCCCAATAGCCCCACTGGTTCGCCGCAGACATATTATTATAGCCGTTGCCTGCGTAGACGAAGCCGCTCTGGGCGGAAGTGCTCAGATCGACCCACTGGCCGCCGATTTTGATCTGATACACATATTTGTTCAGCTCGCTGCCGATTGGTGCACCTCCGTCAATCTTCGGCAAAGGGAAACCAATTGATCCGTTGTTATCTGCAGTGAAAGCTGTGCCTTCATAGGCGGTGAGTACATAGGAATTTCTGACCGGCTGGTTGAAGGTAAGGGTGTAGATCAGATTGGCTGATGAGGTCTTAGATTGCAGCTTCACATTGATCGATTCGGTGACGGTGAACCAGTATCCGCCGCCGCCTTCGGTGAACTGGCCGAAGTTGCTGTCGTAGATCCAGCCGCTGGCTGCATTGTTATCAATGTCAATCCAGGTGCTGCTGTTCACCGGCTTCACATATACCTTCAGATCATCGGCCACAGCTTCATAGGTGAGCGCCGGATCATTATTGAAGGTAGGGTAGGTGAAGCCTGCGCCGCCCGTGAAGCCTGCTGTAATCTGCGGGCCCTGGGTCGGTGCCATTGCGGTGATGGTGGTCTTGTTCAGGTTCTGAAAAGCCAGTGTATAATTCAGCGTAACCCCGCTATTCGCCTTGGAGTAGAGCTGGATCTCGGTTGTAGCCGAGAGGGTAAACCAGTAGCCGTTCTGGCCTCCATCGCTCCAGTGTCCCCAGTTCTGGTTGTAGACAAAGCCGCCAACGCTGTCGATGTCTACCCAATTGCCATTTACTTTCACTTTGACGCCTACATCATCCGAAACATCGCTCCAGGACGCAGTCCCGCCGTTGAATACCGGCATCACGAACCCGTAGCTCGCCTGCCCGACGCCTGATTTGGAGATGACCGGACCGTCTGCCGCTGAGAAATAAGCCATTGAGCTAACTGTAGTTCCTGCGGCCTCTGCGCGCTGAATGCCTGAAGCAGGGAGCTGGCCGATGCCGGACAGCAGCAGCAGGACCAGGAACAGACTAAGCACCTTCTGGTTGAAACCGGGTTGCGTTTGCATAGTATAAAGTCGCTTCATACTTGCCCTCCTTTAATAAAATGGTAGTGAAGGTAACCGCTTACATGTGAGAGAACATCTTTATTCTATCGAAACTTGTCAGCTGCTAAAAGGGACAATCCTTTTTGTTTTAACCCAATTTTTTGGGTTCTGCTGCCAGTGATGGGTTGATGCGGGGCGCGTGGGCCAAATGTATGCGGAAAACCGAACACATTGGGCTGGCGTGAGGCGAGTGGACCGCATGTATGCGGAAAACCGAACACATTGGGCTCGCTGAAGGCGCGTGGGCCAGATGTATGCGAAAAACAGCATACAATGGGCTCGCTGAAGGCGCGTGAGCCAAATGTATGCGGAAAACAGCATACAATGGGCTCGCTGAAGGCGCGTGGGCCAAATGTATGCGGAAAACAGCATACAATGGGCTCGCTGAAGGCGCGTGGGCGAAATGTATGCGGAAAACAGCATACAATGGGCTCGCTGAAGGCACGTGAGCGAAATGTATGCGGAAAACAGCATACAATGGGCTCGCGCTACCCGCGCGGGCCCACTGGGGTTCAGCTTTTTTCACAGCACCGTGTCCCGGTAATCCTCTTCAATGGCAGGCTTCCGGCGGATCAGCAGACGGTATTCGGTCGGCTGCATGTCCATGGCTTCGCGGAAGGCGCGGGTGAAGCTTTTGTAGCTCTCGTAGCCGACCATGGCGGCAATCTCAATGATCTTGTGATCGGTCTCGGCCAGCAGACGCCGCGCTTTGCCCAGACGCACATCACGCAGGTATTCGGCGAAGCCCTTGCCGATATTCTTCTTGAACTGGTTGGAGAAGTAGGCGTAATTCAGCGAGACATGATTGGACACCATGGCGAGATCCAGCGGCTTGTGGTAATTCTCGTGGATGAAGCGGATGGCCTCATTCAGATCCTGCGAGCTGCGGTAGCTGCACTTGTATTCATAGTAGAACTGGTCGAGCCGCAGGAGCTGCTGCTGTAAGGCCTGGATATATTCGCGGATGCCGGGATAGTCGAAGAGATTGCGCAGACACTCCAGATCCAGCGCTTCTTCACCCAGATAAGGACGGATGACACGCTCATAATCCTCCATCATCCGGACAACGGCGCGGCATAGCTGCTGGGTATAACGGATGTGATAGCGCTGAAGCACCTCCTTGTGGAAGAGGCTGGAGATCCCTTGGGTGATTCTGCCGCTGTTACTTGTGCCGGTTAACTGGAAGAGGGCGTACAGCTCCTCATAGGGAAGCTCCCAGTGCTGCTCCAGCCGCGCGATGTGCTGAGGCAGCAGGCAGCGCGTATCCGGGAAAAGAAAGCTGTGGCGGTACAGATCAAGCACCTGTGTATAACTGCCCGGCAGAGTGCTTAATCCTTGGTGCGGATCAGTCATGGCCGTGACGGCCCCGATCTGCTCTTCGCTGAGCGCAGCAGGCAAGGCTCCCGGATCTATGGCTGCATCCACGGCCAGGACCAGGTGGGGGCGGTGCTGGAGACAGATGCAGCCCTGTCTGCCGTACACACGGTAGGCCACGGCTTCGATGCTGTGACTGCTGCTGGCCCCCGGCTGGTTAATCCAGCGCTCCTCGCGCAGGTGGCAGAGGCGGTAGCTGCGCCACAGCCCCGGGTTCTGCTGCTCAGTCGCGGCAATCCACGCTTCATCGCCCGCCGCACCTTGCATATACATCCGCAGCTCCTTGCGGTCCGTCTCCCGGGCGCGCTGCGAGAGCCGCTCAATATTGCTGGTGAGCAATCTGCGCGTCTCGATCTCCTGCCAGATATGCTCCACCGAGACCTGCAGGTCTTCACGCTTCACAGGCTTGAGCAGGTACCCTTTGGCCCCGAGCTCAATGGCCTTCTGGGCATAGGCGAAATCGCTGTATCCGCTAATGATCAGATAATCCGCCTTCAGGCCTTCCTGCCGGCTTTGCGCCATAAGCGCAAGGCCGTCCATATCCGGCATGCGGATATCGGTAATGACGAGCTGGATGCTGTGCGACCGGAGAAGCTCCAGGGCTTCAAGCCCGTTAGCGGCGCTGTACATATGCCCCGGCTGTTGCGGGAACTGGCAGAGCATCGCCTGCAGCCCGTCACGGATATGCTTTTGATCGTCCACCACCAGAATATTGATCATGCCTACCAACCTCCAAGATTCTCATTTTCCCAGGGCAGCCTCAGGGTTACACAGGTATATTCCCCTTGGACGCTGCTGATCCACAGGCCGCAATCCGTGCCGTAATGGAGCTGCAGGCGCTTATGTACATTGTCCAGCCCCAGCCCGCTGCTGCTGCTGATAATCGGGGTATCAGAGTCGCCCCGCAGCACAGACTGCAGGCTGTCCAGCATCCGGGGCGCTACCCCGGCACCGTCATCGCGGATCTCGATCAGCAGCAGGCTGTCATTCTCTACCCGTACCGAAATGGTGATCTGAATACTGCCGCCGGAAGGGGCCGCATGGTGTACGGCGTTCTCGACAATGGGCTGCATGCACATCTTGGGGATGCGGTAGCGCTGCACCTCCGGCGGAAGATCTGCCGCGAGCTCAATGCTCCCGCCTTCCATGAAGTTGATGAACCGGATATAGCTGCGGATGTTGGCCAGCTCCTCGCTGAGCGCGACCGTATCGCTGCGCCACTGCATACTGTACCGCAGCAGGGAGCCCAGCGAGACCAGTGCGCCTGCAATGGCAGGCTGCCGTTCCACCTCTGCGCGCATTCTGATAGATTCCAGCGCATTGTACAGAAAGTGGGAGTTGATCTGCGAATGGAGAGAGTGGAGCTGCGCGTTCTTGGCAATAAGCTGCTTATCTACTACCTGTGTCATCAGCTGCTGGATTTCGTCCAGCATACTGTTGTAGCTGACGGCGACATAGTCAATTTCGTCACCGGTTTCGTTCGCGCCAAGGCCGGTATCAATCTTGGCATCCAGCTGGCCCCTGCGCACCTTGCGCATCGAGCCCAGCACCTTCTCCAGCCGGCGGAAGATGCGCCGGGTCATCCTCGATACCAGCAGCAGCATCAGCAGCAGGACGGAGGAGGTGATCGCGATGACCAGCAGGTATCCGTCGCGCGGACCTTTTGTCAGCTCATGGCGGGAAGCGATGTCTACCACATAGGCGTTGAGGGGAGCGATGTAACGGTACAGCGCATAGTAGGACTGATCCCCGGACTGGACGGTAACGGGACTCTTCTGCTCCAGTACGTCCAATTGTGCATGAACCCGGCTAAGGATATCGTCCAGCTTCGCTCCGGCTTTCTGCGGCAGCTCATGCCCCGAAAGATACACATTGCGGGAAGCATCCGCGCCGTCCATGATTACCGTGAAGAAGTCGCGCCCGCTGTCTTCCAGCAGGTCATTGAACAGCACGTTGTGCTTCGCACGGACCTCCATAATGGTGGGCAGCTTCTGCTGCTGGCCCTGAAGCCGCACCAGCCTGTAATAAGACAGCGTATCCGCGCCATCCTTGAAGGCAGACAGCCGGAACGCCGCGCCGCCCTCATCCCGCAGCGTCATCCAGTAGTCCTGCGGCCAGAACTTGGAGTAATGATAGATTTCCGGCCAGATCTCATAGACCTCAGGGTTATCGACATAGAAGC
Organism: Paenibacillus silagei; assembly: GCF_017874735.1. GTDB lineage: Bacteria > Bacillota > Bacilli > Paenibacillales > Paenibacillaceae > Paenibacillus_AQ > Paenibacillus_AQ silagei. The sequence goes on along the minus strand of NZ_JAGGLV010000012.1, from coordinate 47,791 downwards.
TCAGACTGCTGATCATCTCATGACTCTGAATGATGTTATGCATCTGTTCGTACTGGTTCTGCTTGAACTTCACAAGCCTAAGGCCGTCTGCGCGCATATTGGAGTGGATGAAATCCACGAATCCTTTCTGGGTCAGGGCGGTCGCGGAAGCGTTCTCAAGAAGTTCAAGCCGGCTGCGCAGCCGTTCGTTCAGCCGGGCCACATGATTGCTGCCTTCGGCCATGGCCTGCTTGAAGAGCTGGCTCTCCTGATTGCGGATGAACAGGAAGGAGACCACAATGGAGGGACCGGCGATCATCAGGCTGAAGGCCAGGAACAGCTTCTGCGAGATCGGGGCATTGCGGTATAGTCTTCGTATTGTGATCAGCAGTCTCTTCATCGGTAACCCCTCCCGTCCCTGTAATATAGTATAGATTACAAATAGGCTGGTAGGGAATAAGGCAATGCAGCCCTAAGCAGAATCTCCCCGATGCAGGAAATACCGGCCGCCCTCACGGCCGCCGGTACAGCTCCATTACTTTGGCGGGTTATTCCGCCATCTTGGCCTTGCGCGCATCCAGCTCGGTCTGGCGGTATTCCATCACCTGAGCGAACCCGTAGCTATCGCGGCGGGAGCGGAAGCCCTCGAACACTTTGTCAAAAGCCGCCTCATCCTTAGCTGTAATCAGCTCCGGCAGCACCTCTTCCCAGTTCTGGGAGATCCGCGACCAGGCTACCGCCACATCGGAATCGCCGAGCGGATCCAGCCCTTTGTAGATGCCGCTGTCAATATCGGCCTGCGCATTCGCGAAGTCCTCCATCTGCTTGATGACCGGAGCCTTCTCCGGTCTCCACTGGTTGACGATGACCGGATTGCGCATCATCCAGTAGGTGTCCATAATCCCGTATTCCTTCTCCAGCTTCTCGATATTGCTGCCCAGCATCTCGGCGAATTCGGCCTTGAGCTGCGGCTTGCCGCCCGCCGAATCCCAGGTCTCGCCTTCCTTGCCGAGGAACAGGTCACGCTGGCCCTCCTCGCTGGCGAGGTAGGTCAGGAAGCGGATCGCCCGCTCCGGGTTCTTCGTGGATTTGCTGATCATGGTCACCATCCAGCCGTCCATATTGCCGGGGAACAGCTTGGCGCTCTCGCCTTTGCTGTTCTGCGGCCCGTCAACCGCGATGTAATAAGAGTCCGGGTTAGCTCCGGCAGCAAGCATGGGGTTGACCGCTGACATGCCGGTCCATTCGCGGATCATCATGAAGTAGCGGGCGTTGTTCGTTTTCTCCTCTACCTGGGTATCTGAATCCACCAGGAAATCGACGTTAATCAGTCCGCGCTCGTACGCTGTGCGGAAGGTTTTGAGCCAGGCGATGTAATCAGGATCGGTAATACGGTCATATACTTTGCCATCCTTCTCATGCGGAACCGCCAGCAGATTCTGGAGGTATTCCGTCATCCCGTAAGGCACATTGCCCTGGGCGAAAAAGGGGCTGATCGGCTGGCCCTTATACTCGGGGTACTTATCCTTCAGCAGTTGCAGCGCACCCAGGAAGCCCTCTGGAGTACTGAGGTCCGGCTTGCCCATCTCCTCATACAGATCCTTGCGGACCAGGAAGGTCTGGTTGGCCGCCGTCATGCCGGTCTCGTGCATCAGGTTGGGGCTGTAGGAGTCATTCGGCACCCCGTAGGTGTTGCCGTTCTCCTGCCGGTACCACTTCAGCGTGCCGTCACCGGCGACCTTGAAGAAGTAGGGATCATACTTGTCGGCCAGTTCATTGAGCGCATAGACATGATCGCCTTCCCACAGCTTTTTGACCGCAGTCTCCCAGGAGCCCATGCTGATCAGGTCCGGAAGCTTGCCGGAGGTCATCATCAGCGTAACCTGCTCATTCGCTTCCCCTGAGGGAACCTCCAGCTTGACGTTCACGCCCGTCTTCTCGGTGACATACTTGGAGGCTAGGCTCTCACCCCAGGTGTGGGCATACCAGTTCGCGCCGACGAACCAGGTGAGATCCACCGGACTGGTATCGAGCTTCCAGGCGGGCTCCTCCGCATTCAGCTTGGTCTCGGTCTGCGGTTCCGGTGACGCTTCGGCCTGAGGCGCAGCCGTCGGCATATTCTCCTTAGTGGCGGAATTGCTGCTGCAGGCGGCTATGCTTAAGGCCAAGGTTACGGTCATCATTGCGGCCAGGATGGGGCGTACAGGTTTGCTTTTCACAGCATAATCATCCTTTCGGGTTAGGTGTGGTTAGACTTCCTACGGTTATCCCTTAATCGCGCCGATCATCACACCCTTGACCAGATAACGCTGAATGAAGGGGTAGAAGATCAGGATCGGCAGCGTAGCCACCATCATGGACGCGAATTTGATCGAGTTGCCGGGCAGCCGGGCACCGAATTGGGCCATAGCCTGCTGCTGCATGAAGGACATGGAGTTCTCGGCGATGATTTTGTACAGCATGGTCTGCAATGGCAGCAGCTCCTGGGAATGGATGTAGATAACACCCTGATAATAATCATTCCAGTGATAGACGGCGGAGAACAGGGCGATGGTCGCAATGACCGCCATGCTGTTAGGCAGTACAATCCGGAACAGCACGCCGTAATCCGAAGCGCCGTCTACCTTGGCCGACTCCTCCAGGCTGTCAGGAATGGTACGGAAGAAGCTCATGAAGATGACCATATTAAAGAAAGTATACATGGACGGGATGATGAACACCCAGAAGCTATCATACAGGCCGAGCTTCGTCATGAGAATGAAGGAGGGGATGAGCCCGCCTGAGAAGAGCATGGTGATCAGAGAGATTTTGAGATAGAGCTTGCGGCCGATCAGATTCGTCTTGCTGATTCCGTAAGCGATGATTGCGGTGAAGAGCACATGCACCACCGTTCCGATAACGGTCCGCATTGTAGTGATGTAGAACCCGTTCATCAAGGTCTTATCGTTAAAAGCCACACTGTAGCTGGCCAGCGACAGCTCTGAGGGGAACCAGTTGACGGTACCGAGTGAAGCCTGCTCCGGCGAATTCAGCGAATTGACGAGCACGAACCACATCGGGTACAGCGTCAGGAAGCAGACGGCCAGCATCAAGAGTGTATTGAAGATCTCAAACAAGCCGATCCTCCGCAATCCTCCATGTCTTGCCATGAATCGTTGGTCTCCTTTCCAGGTGAATTCTTGTGTTCAAAAAATACTGTCCCCCGTAAGCTTCTTGGAGCTCTGATTGGCTAACAGCAGCAGTCCCAGCGCTACAATGGAGCGGGCGAACAGGACGGCGGTGGAGAAGGAATGGCGCCCGGAGACCAGCCCCATGTTATAGATGTAGAGGTCCAGGCTCTCCGCCATCTTCATGTTCATATTGTTCTTCAGCATGAAGATCTGCTCAAAGTTGCTGCCGAGAATGCCGCTGACGGCGAGGATGAAGAGGATGGCAATGGTCGGGCGGATGCTCTGTACCGTGATATGCCACATCCGCTGCCAGCGGTTCGCACCGTCCAGCTCCGCAGCTTCATACAGCCCGGGATCAATGCCGGCAATGGCGGCTATGTAGATGATCGCGCTCCACCCGGTCTCCTTCAGCGTATCGGTGAAGAAGGTGATCCACCAGAAGTACTGCGGCTCACTGTTAAACAGGATATCCCGGTCCTGAAGCCCCAGCGCCATCATCAGCTGGTTAATGACACCGCCTTCGCCCAGCCAGTTGAGGGCGATGCCGCCGAAGATCGTCCAAGCGATGAAATGCGGCAGGTAGGAGATCGTCTGCACCGTGCGCTTGAACCGCAGGCTGCGGATTTCATTCAGCAGCAGGGCGAATAGAATAGGGATGGGAAAACCGAGAACGAGCTTGATGCTGCTCATCCCGAGGGTGTTGCGGATCGAGCGCCAGAACCGGTCATCTGTCAGGAAATCGCGGAAATGCTTCAGCCCGACAAACGGAGATTCCAGCATTGGTTTCGCGATACTGAAATCCATAAAGGCTATGATCAGCCAGAGCATGGGGATGTAACAAAAGATAAACATCCAGAGAATGCCCGGGATTACCATGCTTTGCAGCTGCCACTGCCTAAGAAGCGCTTTCATTTGTCCCGTTCGGGTGTGGAACATGTACTGTACCCCCTTCCTTCTTCATCGTATGAAAAAGGCTGGCGGAAAAAAAGGCCATGATTATTGGCCCTATCCCAATTTTTTGGATTCCTCCCGCTGGGGGCGGAAATTCAGTATGCTGTGATTACATGAAGGGAGTGGGCCAAACGATGAACAGACTGGTATGGGAGCAGGATTTCCAAGGGGGGACTGCTGATTTGAAGCTATGGAACATCCGCCTTGGCAATGATCTGCTGGACAATGACGGGAAAGCGATCTTCCCGGGTTGGGGGAATGGAGAGCAGCAATTCTATACGGGGCGGCCGGGGAATCTGTCGGTTGGCGAGGAGGGACTGCGGCTGTGTGCGCGCCGTGAGGTCACAGAGCAGGAGGGGCGGAGCTTCGCTTATACCTCGGCCCGGATCGATACAAGAGATCACTTCGCGTTCTGCTACGGCAGGCTGACCGTGCGCGCCAAGCTGCCGGCCGGGCAGGGAATCTGGCCTGCGATCTGGCTGCTTCCGCAGGATCAGGCGTATGGACCCTGGCCGGCTTCCGGCGAGATCGATATCCTGGAGGCGAAGGGGCGTCTGCCCCGGAAGATAGCCGGAACTCTGCATTACGGTGCAGACATCGAGCGGAAGATTGTTGAAGAGTTCACTTACGAATTAGAGCGCGGAACGATTGAAGAATTCCGGGATTACACGCTGGAATGGCAGGAAGGTTCCATGAGATGGCTGGTGGACGGGCACTGCTTCGCCGAGCGGCGGCTTGAGCCGGGGATGCCGTTCGACCAGCCCTTTTATCTGCTGCTTAATCTTGCCGTTGGCGGATGGTATGACCCTGTCGCGGTAGATGAAGCTGCGCTGCCTGCGGTAATGACGGTGTCGGGCATCCGGCTGTATCAGAGCTAAGGACTATCTCTCAGATCCCGGTAAAAATATCATTCAAGCGGTCCCAGTTGGCCGCGATCCAATGATTCTCCTGACGGAAGCGGACGAGCGGAGGGAATTCATCCTGCTGAGGCACAGCGATCCATTCGGCTTCCTTCCACCAGGTTAATTTAAGCGACCGGATGAGTGTACTTGCGGGCAAGGGGGTATATTCACGGTAGCCCGTCACGAAGGCCCGTACCCGGTCCTGCCCGATTCCGTCCTCAGATAACGCGCAGGAGAGGATCGGCCGGGCTATATCGAACTCCGGGTAGACAAAATGCAGCCGGTCGAAGTCAAGGATCGCCGCCACCTGATCTGCGCTGAACAGCATATTATCCACGAACAGGTCCCGGTGCCCCCAGCCCCGTTCGCAGTCCGCGAAGATGCCAGTGTCCATCCGGTCGATGATCCTCCGCTGAAGCTCAAGCGCCGATAGAGTATCCTCGCTCTGCCGGGCGGCGGCCTGATGATAGCGTGCCTCCCAGTTTCTCACCATTGACGCCTTACTGCGGACCTCCCAGTACAGCGGCAACGAAGCAGGCTGAGCGTTAAGTAACTTGTGCATCCGGCCGACCACCCTGCCCAACGAATACATCTGCTGCTCCGTGGCCGATCCGGGGGCAATACTGTGCCCGTCACACAGGGTCATCAGGACATAACGTTCCTGTGAAGGCGTTCTCAATACATAATTTCCCTCATGCGAAAATAGCTTCGGAACAGGAAGGCCTTCCAGGTACAGATGATCCTGATGGCTTAAGGAGACCTCCAGTCCGAGGGTGAGGGCTTCAGGGTAACGGACCTTGCTGTACTGTTTCACAAACAGACGGCCTTGATCACTGTCCAGCCTCCACTTCAGATTCAGGAAGCCCTGATCGATCTGGACCGCTTCAGTGACATGCAACCCGAATCTTTGTGTCATGGAGTCAAGGATCTCATCCCGGATTCTTGCGGCGGTGTCTGACATACAATATCTCCTCACCGGGGTAATATAGGGGCTGGGTTAGCGAAGTGTTCACACTAGTGTAATCTCTGTAAGGCTGAAAGAGATAGGGTTACAGGAATGGAAAAAAAGAGCGCAATAGACCTCGCTTCCTTGGTGGAGACGTCAGCCTGCCAGCGGCAACCGGATAAAGCTCTTCACGCGGGGAGAGGGATGGACTGCCGGGCTTCTGCATCGTTTCCAGCGATGCGGATAATTCCTTAATCATTACTCGCATATCCTCAAGCTCTGCACGCTGCTGGAGCAGCTGTACCGAAACGATCTCGCTCGCTTTTTGATCTAGTGCATGTTCAATATACTCGATCCGGGACCATATTTTATTCATAGGATCACCGTCTGTATATAGGCTTGGATTCTCATGCAGCGGGCCCCTTGGCAGCTTGTCGTTCGTAAGATCCGGATCTATGCCTTCCAGTGCTTCCCCCTGATTAATACGGTCTTTAATATGATTGAGCTGGCTGATTTGCTGCTCCGAGAAGGTATAATGTCCAAGACGGTCCTTTGGAAAGAAATCGGGGAACATGGCCGCCCAGCGTTTGATCGTAGTCTGGCTAACGGACAGCAGCTCCGCAGCTTCCTTAGTTTTCAGAATTTCCATTTCAATCCCTCCAGTGTAGTAGTCTTCTATGAGTAATTCGTTATTCTTCGGCGGCTCCCTGCACAGGTGACAAAGGAAGTGCTGATTCGCCAAGCAAAGTGGTATTACGACTATTCTTGCTCTCTAGAGAGCAGTGCAATACTTACATTACGGAGGTAGAATCTATAAAAAAGAAAAAGCTTTCCATAACCCCTTCCGGGTAATTATGAAAAGCTATCTTCAGATCGTTACAGACATTGTGCTGAGCTGTCTTAAGGGAGAAGGCGGTTTATAGCAGGGAGAGCTTGAACTTGAAGGTATACGGACGGTTGGCAGGTAAAGTGAACTGTTCATGGGTTGGCGCACCCCAGCTGTCATCGCCGCCCACGCCCATTTGCTTGTAATTGACACGCAGCACGGTCTTGTCAGAAGCTGGCAGCTTGTAGCCGTGGTCGCTGGCTTCAAGCTCTGCCGGAGACCAAGGCAGCGCATTGACTTCAAGCGGTACGGCCCCTTCCACGGATAATCCGTGTCCTTCGCTTCCTGCGGTGACGGAAGCATACCGGACATCGGTCTTGTTGCCGCACTCCTGAGGGCGGAGATAATTCGTGAACTGCTCACTGACCTTGCCTGTGTAGAGTCCCAGCGGAGCTCCGGCCTTACGGTCCCAATAGTTCTCATGCGGCCCGCGGCCATACCAGAGAATCGTGTCCAGGCTGCTGTCCAGCTCGAAGACCATCCCGAATTCCGGGATCTCCGGCAGGGTGCTGCTGCCCGGGTTAAGCTCCTGTACAATCTCGACCGAACCATCCGTACGAATCTCGTAATGAACACGCAGGGTGGACTGCGGCTGCGTACCCAGCAGATAGTCAGCGGTCACGAAGCCGAGGCCCCCTTCCACACGACAGCTGAAACGGGCCAGCTGACGCTCGTAGGACGCTTCCTTCCAGATCGCACAGCGCTCAGGATGCTTGTTGCCCAGATCATTGTCGGTTACAGCTCTCCAGAAGTTAGGTCTGACCGGTGCGTGCAGAACTTCCTTCCCGGAGGACTTCAGCGAGACAAGCGCGCCGGTTGCTGTCTCGAAGGCAAGCGCGAATCCGTTGCCCTCGAAGTTCACGAAGCCATCCTGTTCCTTCACTTGCAGGGTGCCGCCCGAAAGTTCCGGGTTACGGGACGGAATATACGGGGTTAACACGAACTGTTCCCAGGCAACTTCATGCGTGGCCTCAGACCAGGCGGTTGCGTCCTCTTGAACGAACGACACCGTAAGTACAGCTTCCTTGTCAGATTCCAGCAGCGCTGAATCCAGCGGAACCGTGAAGCTGACCGCTTCACCAGGCGCTGCGGAGAGCGGCAATTGTCCTTCCTGGGCCGCTACGCCGTTCAGCGCCAGCGTCCATCTCAGCTGATAGTCTGCCAGATCCGTGAACAGGAAGTTGTTGCGGGCCTCGAAGCTCCCGCTCTTCAGATCCAGTGCGGTGATGGTGATATTCTGATAGCATTTCTTCACCTCGTAGAGCTTAGGCGTCACGCTGCGGTCCGCGAACAGCAGCCCGTTGCCGCTGAAGTTGCCGTCATGCGGCTTCTCTCCGAAATCCCCGCCGTAAGCCAGATAAGACACGCCTTCAGGAGTGGTTGTACGGATCGCCTGATCCACCCAGTCCCAGATGAATCCGCCCTGAATGCTGTCATATTTGTCGAACAGCTCCGTGTACAGATGCAGGCCGCCGCAGGAGTTGCCCATGGCATGGCTGTATTCACATAGAATGTACGGCTTCTTCGGATTGCTGAGAGCGTACTCCACGACTTCATCCGGCTTGATGTACATCGTCGATTCAATATCGCTGGCCGCGTCCGAAGGTCTGTAATGATAAGTGCCTTCATAATGCACCGGACGGGTCGGGTCAGCTTGCTTCAAGTGGTCATACATGGCCAGGAAGTTATCGCCGCCGAAGGATTCGTTGCCAAGCGACCAGATAATGACGGACGTGTGGTTCTTGTCGCGCTGCATCATGGAGTTACAGCGGTCAATGACGTTCGCGCGCCATTCCGGGCGGCTGCCGGGAACGTTCCCCTCATGCAGCTCCTTCTGCCCGTATTGCCAGGAGCCATGTGTCTCCAGGTTCGTCTCGTCAATCACATAGAGACCATATTCGTCGCACAGCTCGTACCATACCGGTTGATTCGGATAGTGGGAGGTCCGCACGGCATTGATATTGTGCAGCTTCATCAGCTTAATGTCGGTGATCATATCTTCCTTGGAGAGCGCACGGCCGGTATCGCAGGAGAATTCATGGCGGTTCGTTCCCTTGAATACAATCCGTTTGCCGTTAATCTTCATCAGGCCGTCCCGGATCTCGAAGGTCCGGAAGCCTGTCTTGCAGCTGAGCGCTTCCAGCAGCTGTCCCTGATCGTCCTTCACCGAAATCAGCAGGGTGTAGAGGTTAGGCTTCTCCGCGCTCCATTTCAGCGGGTTCTTTACGGCTGCGGACAGCTTAAGCAGCTGAGTTCCTTCTTGTTCAAAAGCAAATCCGGATGACACCGGCGCTGCCCATACCGGCTGCTGCTTGCTGTCGTAGAGCTGTACTTCAACGGTGTGTGCCCCGATGACCCGGTTATAATAGTTCTCCAAAGTCAGGTCGACCTGCAGCTCCGCATCGGTGAAGCTCTTGTCCAGCTCGGTGCGGACGAAGAAGTCGGCTACCCGTACTGGAGGCGCAGTGTAGAGATAGACATCGCGGAAAATTCCGCTCAGACGCCAGAAGTCCTGATCTTCCAGCCAGCTTGCATCACACCAGCGGTAGACTTCAACGGCCAGCTTGTTCTCGCCGGGAAGCAGGTAGGCGGTGATATCGAATTCTGACGGTGTGAAGGTATCCTCAGAGTATCCGGCAAGTTCGCCGTTCACCCATACATAGAAGGCGGATTCCACACCCTGGAAGCTGAGGAATACCGGCTGTCCGTCCCAATCCTGCGGAACGCTGAAAGAACGGATATAGGAGCCTACCGGATTGTATACCGTCGGAGCGAAGGGAGGCTTCAGATCCGGCTCGGATACTTCCCAAGGATAGCGTACATTGGTGTATTGGGGATAATCATATCCCTGGAACTGCCAGTGGGAAGGGACGGCGATATCTGCCCAGCCGGCAGCGTCGTATCCGGCCTTATAGAAGTCCTTGATCCGTGCATCCGGTGTCTCGGCAAACGCGAATTTCCATGTTCCGTTCAGCGTCTGGTAACGGGATGAGGACGCTTTATCCCCTTGCAGAGCGTCGGCTGCTGCCGGGAAGGACATCATGGAGGCGTGGGCATCTATACGGTTCAGTTGAAAAATCTCAGGATTATTGTTCCATTCGGGATATCCGTTGGCAGGCTGCTGATATGAGAGTTTGTTGCGCAAGTTAACATCTCCTTATATTGTTATATTCATATTATAGAATGGGAAATGTTCTGGGTATATATAATGATTTTGTTTAGATATAATAGAATATGAAACTAAGTGATGTCAGATTGCATCTGGAGGGAGGCTGCTATGGACAGTACGATGATCTTTTGCGAAATGGAAGATATGCTTCTGCTGCCCCTGTATCCCATGACCATCGGGTATTGGGAGCATCAGGGGGAGATGTCCCGGCCTGCGGGCTTCCCGGATTATCAGCTGCACCAGGTCCTCGGCGGCAAGGGTGAAGTGAATATCAAGGGGAAATCCTATATTGCCGAGGCGGGCGATATCTTCTGTCTCTACCCGGATGTGCCCCACTCTTATACGCCGCTTACCCGTGAATGGGAGCTGGCCTGGATCTCCTTCAACGGAAGAGAAGCAGCCCAGATGCTGCTCTACGCCGGAATACGGGAGTCCGGGGTGGGACGTCTCAGAGCAGAATCCATCCTTGCTCCGCTTGAGGAGATGCTTACGCTCTCCTGCGGCAATGAGCTTCAGGACAACATGGAGCGTTCCAAGCTGCTGTATGCGCTGCTGCTCGATCTGAAGCGCAGCCTGCTTCCGGACTCGAATGAGGACAATGAGCTTGCGCGGATGAAGCCGGTCCTGCAATATATTGAGCTTCACCTGCACCGCCCGCTGCTGCTGAAGGAGCTGGCCGAAGTGGCGTCAGTCTCGCCGCAGTATCTGTGCCGGCTGTTCCAGCGGACGGTCCGTGAACGGCCGGTGGCCTATATTAACAAGCAGCGGATCAACCGGAGCAAGCAGCTGATGTTCAGCAGCCGGGGCCAGCGGATCTATGAAATCGCCCAGCGGGCAGGCTTCGAGAATGTCAGCTATTTCTGCGCCGTCTTCAAACGGATTACCGGCATGCAGCCGGAAGAGTGGAGAGGACTGCACGGATTGGACTAGAGGAGCGGCTTCAGAGATAGCTCACGCCAGCTCCAGCTTGAACACAACCGGCAAGGCGCTTGTGACCGCAGTGGTACGGATCGTTAAGGCCTCAGTATCCCGTTCCCAGGCCGGCTGCTCGCTGAATCCGAGGACTGTAACGTCCCTCAGGATTCCCTCGAAGCAGGGGGATTTCTCCCGGAGCGACTGGATGCGCACGATACCATCTTCCGGGTACACCAGGACGGTTGCATACAGGCAGCTACCCTTCACGGTGAAGCGGATGTCTTCCGGTGTGAACGTTTTGGCCTGGCCATCAGTGAATTGTCCTTCTTCAATACGTGTAGGCCCTTCACCAAATATGCGCCAGAAGGAGGTATCATAGATCGCTTCTCCGTTTGTTCCCAGCCAGCTGCCGATGGCCGTCAGAATTGCCTGATCCTCCTCTGCGAAGCTGCCATCGGCCTTGGGCCCCACGTTCAGGAGCAGATTGCCGTTCTTGCTGACGATATCGACCAGGTCGCGGATGATTTCTGCGGCGGATTTGTAATCGTTATTCTCCGTATAACACCAGGAATTACGTGCTGCCGCCGTATCTGTCTGCCAGAAGAAGGGCTTCAGCTCGGCGAATTGCCCGCGCTCGACATCGGGGACCGCACTGCCGAACATGAAGGCATCATGCTTATAATTAATAGCTGCCGGCATTCCGCGCTCTGCCGCGCGATTGTAGTAGTAGGCCGCGAACTTTTGCAGATAGGGCCGGAAGGCCGCATTCTCAATCCACCAGTCGAAGTAAAAAATCTTGGGCTGGTACTGATCGACCAGCTCGCAGCAGCGGATCAGCCAGTCCTCCAGATACTCCCCGGACGGGGGAGAACCATAGGGATCATGATGATCCGGTTCCGGCATAGCCGGCCAGTAGAAGTCGCCGCGGACAAGCGGCTCGCGGATATCGGAGTCGAACGCCTTGCCGTGGGACATGAAGAACCAGTGCTCCGCACGGTGGGAGGAGACGCCCAGCTCCAGCCCCTGCTCTTCGAAGGCCGCCTTCAGCTCGCCGAGAATATCCCGCCCGGGACCCATGTCATAAGTGTTATAATGAGAGACAGCGCTTTTATACATCTGGAAGCCGTCATGGTGTTCCGCCACGGGAATGACATATCTGGCGCCGGAGGCCTTGAATAGTGCAGCCCACCCGCCCGGATCGAATTGCTTCGCAGTGAACAGGGGAATGAAGTCCTTGTACCCGAACTCCTTGTGGTTCCCGTAGACTGCCAGATGATGCTCATATTCTTTCGTGCCCTGAATGTACATATTGCGTGAATACCATTCATTGCTGAAGGCCGGAACCGAATACAGCCCCCAGTGAATGAAGATCCCGAATTTGGCCTGGCGGTACCACTGCGGCACCTCATAAGCGCTTAGCGACTCCCAATTCGCCTTGTAAGGGCCGTTCTTAATCGTCTCGTCAATAACCTGCAGATAATCAGTTGTGTTCATCATGCGCCAGTCATCTCCCTTTGTATGAGGTAATACCTTCATTGTACCGGGCGGCAGGACAGGTAAGAATGTACGGCACTAACTTTTTGATGTACAAAAATAACCTTTAAGGCGGTCTGTCCCATGGACTCCCATACTCTGCTTACCAGCTACCTGGCCAATCTCAAGGTTGACCTGATCGTAGCAGACTATAACGAATGCTCTACGGACTGGAGGGATCTGGACTATACTCCGGATTACAGCAAGTTTTATTTCATAATCGGGGGAGAAGGCTGGCTGAAGATCGGGGATAAGGAGTATTATCCGAAGCCGGGTGAGCTGATTCTAATGCCGGAGGGTGTGAAGCAATCCTATGCCTGCATCAGCGAACGTCCCTTTCTCAAATACTGGTGTCATTTCAGTGCCAAGGTCGGGGAGATGAACCTGTTCCGTGTGCTTGAGCTGAGTCATGTCTGTATTCCTGAGAATCCCGCTGCGGTTGAGGCGGCGTTCAAGGGGATCACCGATAGTGCCAGATCTGATGCGGTCTACGCCCCGCTGCTGGCGAGAAGCAAGCTGCTTGAGCTGATGTCTTATTACATGATGAATCTCAAGCTGGATGAGCTGTCTTATAAGAATCTCGGGGCGGCCCGGAAGCTGACGGCTGTCCTGGATTATATCGCGGAGAATATCGAGCAGAATATGACCATTCATGATCTTGCCGAGATTGCATACATGCACCCGAACTACTTCATGCGCCTGTTCAAGCAGCAGATCGGCGTGCCCCCCATCCAGTACATTACCCGGCAAAAGATTGAAAAGGCCAAAGAGCTGCTGACCACCACCTCCGGTTCGGTCAGTGCGATTGCCGACCAGCTCGGCTTCGGCGATCTGTTCTATTTCTCCAAGCAGTTCAAGAAGCATGCCGGGCTTACGCCCACCGAATTCAGGAAACACAAGAGCGGAGGGATGATATAGTGATTCTGGAACAGAGCAGAGGTTATCAGATCCGGTTAATGGATGAGCAGGCGGCCAGGGAGATTGTTAATTGGAGATACGAGACGCCATATGCCCTGTACAATATGCTGGATGCGGCTGATGACGCAGAGGATATCGAGGAGCTGCTGGACGGCTCTTATTTCAGTGTAGCTGCGGCGGACGGAGCGTTGATCGGGTTCTTCTGTTACGGACAGAACGCGCAGGTGGGGGAAGGGATAGAGAGCGGACTCTACCTGGAGGGAACTTCCCTCGATATCGGCTTGGGGCTAAGACCGGATCTGACCGGGCAGGGCCGTGGACTGGCCTTCCTGCAAGCGGGGATGAAGTTTGCAGAGCAGACGTATGACGCGAAGAGATTCAGATTGTCGGTGGCTGCCTTCAACCTGAGGGCAGTTAGCGTGTATAAGAAGGCAGGCTTCGTACTCCTGCATAGCTTCGTACACCAGCACGGGGACAGCGAAATGGAGTTCCTGCTGATGGAGACCCGGGACATTGCTGCCCGCCTATAGCGCGAGTGGAGAATTCAGGGTGAAGTCTGTTAATATAGAACTACGGCATCATCCATATCAAAGGAGAATTCAATGTGAACGAGAACCTGAAGCAAGCGTATGTACAGTTAGGATTACCTGAAACCGTAACCAGAGAGGAACTGAACAAGCGGTTCGATCTGCTCCTGAAGCGAAGACGCGCCCTGACCACAGAGGAGGAGATAGCAGCCTACGAAGCGGATTTCCGGGCGTACAAGCTGATTCTTGATACCTGGGATGAGCAGGAGATCCAGAAGGCTGAAGATGAGCGGCTTGCCAAGTATGGACGCTTCTCCGGTACGGCAAGCAAGTGGGAGACCTTCATGCGGCTATACCGGACACATGTGATCCTCGGCATTATCGGGCTGCTGGTAGTGATTTTTGGCGGGAAGGCGCTCTATGACAATTATCAGCATAGACAATATCTAGCTTCTCTACCGCCAGTAGATGCTAAGATTATGTTCATCGGCAGCTTCGGAGTCACGGATACCAGCGGCAAGACCGAGGAGCTGGAGAAGGCGATCATCGCGGCTTATCCGGAATGGAAACGGGTGGAGACGGTGATGACTTATCTGCCCAGAACGGGCGAAGGCTCTGACTCACTGGATATGAATTATATGCAAAAGGCTGTTGTGGAGCTGGCGGCGAACCGGCCGGATATCCTCATTCTGGATGAGGCCACCGTCAAGTGGATCGGCGGACAGACCGGATTCCAGAATCTGGAGCCGATCACAGCGGACGGGAAGCTTGCCGCTGACGATACCCGCATGCAGTGGGGAGTCAACGAGGACACGGGCAAGAATGAGCTGTATGGTGTAGATATTCTGAAATCTCCGTTCATCTCAGAGCTGCCTATCAATTATAATGCGAAATCCATCATTATCGGTGTCCTGAATGACAAGGACAAGGATAAGATGCTGGCGTTCGTGAAGCATATTGCGGAGGAGCCGCCCGTTAAGTAAGCAGGAATTGGATCTAAATTCCTTTTGAAAAAACAACAAAAACCTCTCTTCTATGGCTGGTTACACCGCCATCATGAAGAGAGGTTTTTGTCTGCTGGTTGTTAGCTTGCTTGATTACCCGTTCAGCCTTACTGCTCCAGACGGTAGCCCCCATGGAATACAGGACCGACATACTCATTGAACGCATAGCCATTGCGGATGGCGGCGGATACGAAATCCTTCGCCTTCACCACAGCATCCTTCACCGACAAGCCGTTAGCCAGTCCGCCGGTAATCGCTGCGGCGAAGGTGCATCCCGCTCCATGGTTGTGGGCAGGCTCGATCTTCGCAGTCTCCAGGACGAGGTATTCGCTGCCGTCGAAGAAGATATCAATCGCCTTGTCGCCGCCCAGCGCCTTGCCGCCCTTGACGACAACATTCTGGGTGCCGAGCTGATGGATCAGGCGGGCAGCTTCCTTCATCTGATCAAGCGTAGTCAGCTTGCCGAGACCCGAGAGCACTCCGGCTTCGAACAGATTCGGAGTAGCCACCGTAGCCAGCGGCAGCAGCAGATCGCGGATGGCATCTGCACTCTCCGGGTTCAGTACTTCATCCTCGCCTTTGCATACCATAACCGGATCGATCACGACATTGGTCTGCTTGTTGCTCTTCAGGGCCTGTTCAGTAACCTTAACAATGTCCACACTACCGAGCATACCGGTCTTCATGGCATCCACAGGACCGCCGGCGAAGATCGTCTTAAGCTGTTCGGCAACGATGGCAGCATCGACAGGGTATACATTATGATGCCAGCCCCGGTCAGGGTCCATCGTTACAATGGTAGTCAGGGCACTAAGGCCGTAAGTACCGTATTCCTCAAAGGTTTTGAGGTCTGCCTGAATGCCTGCGCCTCCGCTGGAGTCACTGCCGGCAATGGTTAATGTCTTAATGATTTTTGACAAAGGTAACGTCCCCTTCTTGTATATGAATAGTATGCTGCTTATTATAACAAAAATCATCGGCTTAGTCCGCAAAAAAAGTATAAGCTCCAAAAACGCCCCGCAGCCCTTGGGTGAGAGCAAGGGTTCCCGCTCTGCTGTACTGCATATCATGATAGTCTAGTGGATTTTGTATTCAGGAGGCTGCCATGATTGAGATCAGTTTATGTATGATTGTCCGCAATGAGGAGAAGAGCCTGTCCCGCTGCCTGGCTTCTGTGAAAGGGCTGGTCGATGAGATCATTATTGTGGATACGGGATCGGCAGACCGCACCAAGGACATTGCCGCTGCCTTTGGAGCCGTAATTTATGATTTTACCTGGATTGACGATTTCTCTGCTGCCCGTAATTTCGCCTTCAGCAAGGCGACCCGGAACTATATCTTCTGGCTGGATGCGGACGACTATCTGAAAGAAGAGGATCAGGTGCTGTTCAAGGAGCTGAAGTCTTCGCTGCCGGGACAGGTGGACAGTGTGAATATGCAGTATAATCTCGCTTTTGACGGGGAAGGGAGAGTGACGGCCTCCTTGCGGCGCAACCGGCTGGTCCGCCGGGCTTGCGGGTTCAAGTGGATCGGTCCGGTGCATGAATATCTGGAGGTGTACGGCCCATCGCTGGCAAGTACCGTCTGTGTTACCCATGAGAAGGATAAGGCGTACACGGACCGTAATCTGCGGATCTACCGCAGACGGGAAGCTGAAGGCGAGAGCTTCTCTGCGCGCGATCAATATTATTACGCCAATGAGCTGCGCGACCACGGAATTCACCGGGAGGCCTGCCGGTATTACGAGCTGTTCCTCAGCGGCGGGCAGGGCTGGATTGAAGATAATATTCAGGCCTGCCTGCGGCTGGCCGAATGCCTGGAAGCGCTGGGGGACAAGGAAGCGGCCTTCACTGCGGTCACCCGCACGCTGCAATATGATGCCCCGCGTGCCGAAGGCTGCTGCCGGCTGGGGGCCTGGCATCTGGAGAAGGGCCAGCTTCATCCGGCCATCTACTGGTTTGAGCTTGCTATTCAGCTGCCCGGACAGGCGGAGTCCATGGGGATGAAGAATGAGGCCTTCGCCACCTGGATTCCGAATCTGCAGCTTGCGCTATGCTATGACCGGCTGGGCCAGCATGAGCGGGCCAACCGCTATAATGAGACTGCGTTGCTTCATTCCCCCAGCCATCCCAGCATGCTGTATAACCGGAATTACTTCCAGAAGCTACTGGGCGACAAGTATGTCTCCTTGCAGCAGCCTTGAACACATAACAAGCGCTCCCCTGCCGAGGCTGGGGAGCGCTTGTTATTGTCTACGGATGTCCAGGCATTGCCGCAGGCTCCAGCAGCAGCTGGGGCTCACTCATGCGGATGAATTCCAGCACCTTGTCGTAGATAATCCGGTGGCCCTCCCGGTTGGGGTGGATGCCGTCCCGGCAGATGAACTTGGTGTAATCCGGCTGCTGCAGGAAGGCGCCCCGGACATCGATAATCTTGGTCCTGGTGCTCTCGGCGACCTTGAGGATAGCGGAGTTATAACGCTCCTGCCACCAGTAGATTTTGGTGACGCTGCCGAGGAACTTCATAATGTTCACTTCGGAATCGGGATTGTTGCCGCTGACCCACTTGAAGTAGTTGTCCGCATTCAGCGGAGGCAGACTCATCAGGATTGGCGTGATCCCCTGGTTCTTCAGGAAATGAATCATATCAGCCAGCATCCGCTCGAAGGCCGGAAAATCCGTCTTAGGACTATGCTCTGCCTCGGGATTGCTCGCAATCTCACTCCAGTGGTAGTCACAATCATTGCCGCCGTATTCAATCAGCACCACATCCGGCTTCTCCTTCAGGACATCCCGCTTCAGATTACCGAAGCCCTTCATCAGCGTATTGCCGAATCTGGCAGTATTACGCATAGCTCCCTTGAGCTTGCCCTGAAGCATGGATACATAATTATCCTCCAGAATGACATATTTGCTTCGGGTCTCGTCATACACAACGCCCTTGGAGATAGAATCCCCGCTGACCATATATTTGAACTGAGCTCCCATGGACTCTTGCTGCTCCTCATTCCTGTTCATGCTCCCGCCTCCGATAACCCTAGTATATATACAATCAGTGTAAACCATACGTGCAGCCGTGCCTATGTATAGATGTCATGGGTTCTTAGAGGGATGTAATCTCCTGTTGTTAGTCCAGTCAGCAGACTGAATTCCCCATAGAATAATGGAGAGTGAATTTGTTACCAGGAGGCCAAGTTAATGACGCAAATTATTGATTTCAGCAGAAGTGCAATCACCAGCTTCAGTCAATCGATCACTATACCTGTTCCCCTGTCTCCCTCCAGCTATACGCTGACCGAATTCGGGCTTGCCACAGTACAGGGCGGGAGTGTCCTGCTCAATGCCACGATTGGTGTTCAGACTACACTGGGCAATCCCAATCTGCTGCTCACCATCCTGCGTTCGGGAACACCCGTGTTTACCCTGCTCGCAACGGCACCCGGCGAGAGCCAGTATACTCCGCTAAGTCTCTCTTATGTGGATCTTAACTTTCCGTCAGGATATTTCGCTTATACCTTGACGATTTCACAAGTGAACTCCTCTACACTGAACTCTGCCAATCTGACTGGTCCCGTAGATTTCTCGGGACTCTCTCTGGTGTAAGCTATGGCAGCTATCGTTGATTTTGGTAAAAGTGTCCCGTCCAGCTTCAGTCAATCCGCTTCATTCCCCGTAAGGAGGCTGCCTAACAGTACGATTCTGGGACAGTTCGGAGTATCCGTCGGGACGAACGGACTGGTCTTGCTTGATGCGACGGTTGGCCTGTACAACAATACACCCAATGCTTCGGATCTGATTTTTACCATCGTACGGAATGCGGTGCAGATCTTCACGGCAAGATCCAGCCCAAGGAGCGGCAATAGCTATGAAGCCATTCGTCTATCCTTTACAGACAGCGGTATTCCGTCAGGTTATTACGGCTATGCTCTTGTTGTGTCCGCCACTGGAACGGGGAGCCCGCCGGTGATCATCGGCCCGTTGGTATTCTCGGGCTTGTCCGTCTCTTAACCTGACGCCGGGGAGCGACACTCTCCGGTTTTTTTCTGCACACCGATAGAATTATTATTCGCTCATTGGACAAATAAAGAGATACATATACATGGAATTGGAGGCGTCAGCAGCAGGGAAGGGGGAGAAGACACCGATTAAGTAGGAAGAAGGAAGGAGCACGGAATTTATGCCCTATACAACGGGAGCGGTCTATAATCCGCCTGCCGGAACGTCACATATCGACCGGATTCAAATTTCCTGCCTGAATGATTCTATTATCGTAGCGATTAATATCAACTTGCAGATCTTTCATTTCCTAGGTAACAATTTTACGCGGGTCCCCGTAGGCGAAGCTTTATTTCAAGTGAATCCCCAGCAGCTGGTGGTGCAGACGTATTCGGTAAATGCTGCGAACTACTACGAAGCCCAAATTAACTTTTACAGCGCGGTGAACACCATTGTAAATGTGTTTGCACTAGATGCTGCAGGCAACAGTATCGGGCAAATTCTTCAACCAGAACTTACATACATTGACCGGTTGACTATCATTAATACTTGAAACGGGGTGATGTCTGTTGGCGAACGTCAACGTTACAGCGGGACTGCCAGGAAACCATTTTGAGCCGTCGGTTGCCGTAAATGAGCTGGACCCTAACATTCTGTGTGCGGTAGCGGTGGATTCCAGTACCGGAACAGCTCTGACCGGATTCTACCGGTCCGTGGACGGCGGGGCCACGTGGTCATCCACAATTTTGCCGCAGGCGCCGGGCTTCATGAGCGCGGAAGCGCCGACCATTGATTACACCTTTCCCGATACCTTTATCATCGCCGTCCATTTTTTTAACGAATTTGAAGACGGGACGATTGCAACGTACACTACCTTTGACAACGGACTGACGTTCAATCCCCCTGTTATCGTTCAGCGGGGCTACGGTCTGTACGTCCATAATGACGAACCCTTTCTTGCTGTAGACCGTTCACCGTCCAGCCCTTACCGGGGCAATGCATACGTAGGCTATACCCCGCTGTTCTATTCGGGAACGAATGCGGCAATCTTTTTCCAGCGTTCCGTGGATCAGGGACTTAGCTGGGAGCCGGCGCAGCGTATTTCTGATCCCCGGGGGGATCTGGAACGGGCTGCACTTATTGTCGGACTGGCGGGTGAGGTCTATGTGGGATATATCCAGCTTGGCTCTGGCCCTAAGTATGCCTATATCCGTGTCTCCCAGGACGGGGGAGTCAGCTTCAATCCTCCGGTCACCCGGGGAGCGACCTTTTTGGCGAGTACTGTTCCCGTGCCCAGCCCGCTGCCTGTTCCGAATTATAACTTCCGTGTACAGACGAATCTAGCACTTGGAGCAGACATCTCGGATGGGCCCTTTGCGGGTTTTGTCTATGCGGTGTGGAATGATTTCCGGCTGGGTTATGCCGATATCTTCTTCTCGCGTTCCCCGGACGGCTTGCTGTGGTCCCAGCCGGTGAGCATTACAGGGGCTCCGCCCGGATCACAGAATTTCTCGCCCTCGATCACAGTGTCGCCTACAACAGGGACGGTGCGTGTAATCTATTATACGAACAGGCTCGACGGCTTCCTGCTGGATGTATTTGTAGCAGAGTCCATTAACAGCGGCTTGTCCTTTGCCAACCGGAGGGTGTCGGATGTATCCACGAACCCGAACGGCAATTCTCCCATTCCTACTGCGCTGATTGGTGATTATATTACTGCGGCTACCATTTTCCCCGATACGCTGGCTGCCGTATGGAATGATACGCGGCTGAACAAGCAGGATGTTATTTTCGGCAATTGAGAGAGCAGGGAATGGGTTATTCTTATAAAAACAGGTCCAGCTGGTTTCTCCAAGCCGGGCCTGTTTTGACTTACTATTCTACGCGTCTATCATTTTTGTTCTTCGGAGCTGCCTACCCGTTCTCTGCAAAAGGGAGATCGAAGCGCGTATTGACCACGGCGCTCTCCTTTAAAAAGGCGGTTATCTTCCGTTCCATGATTTTGACACTGTTCTCCCAGGTCCATGATCTTGAATCGGTCTCACCGCGCTCGGCGATCCGGTTCCGGAGTACAGGATCTTGAATGAGCCGGATCACATCCGCGGCAAGCCGGTTCTCATACCGGTAGGACAACAGGCAGTTCTCCTCATGGCGGGCATATTCCAGATTTCCTCCCGAATACACGGAGACCAACGCCGCCCCGCAGCGCATCGCCTCCAGCCCGGGCAACGAGCCGGTGTCAAAAATGCTGGAGCTGACAAAAATATCAGCACCGTTATAGTGATAGCATAGCTCCTCGTCATTGAGCGGCGTGAAGAAGCGGTATTTGCCGCTGTTCATCATCCTTTTTAGCGAATCGGAGGTGAAGCATTCATCCGGCGGACTGATGAAATTGATATTGACCCACGGGAAGTTCTGCTTCACGATATCCAGCTGATTCACCAGGTAATCCTGCTCGCGGTGCCAGGAGAAGCCGTGCTCCACCTTGCGCAGGATCGCTGTAATGTTCAGCTGTTCCTGAAGCTCCTTACGGATGTTCATGTTTCGGAATGAAGCACTGATCCCTACCGGTACAATGCTTCCGCTGATTCCGTGACCCAGCCTAATCAACTCCTGCTGCCATCTGGAGAGGACGATCAGCTTATCAGTAATATGATAGGAGGGGAAGGATATCTCGCTCTCCGGCAGAAAAAGAGGTTCATAGCACAAGGAGAGGCGGATATGCATACCTTTGCCGTTCAGGCTGGCTGCCTGTGAGACCGGAACCGTAGTGTAGAAGTTGGAGACGATGATATCACTGACGGGGAAATCGGATTCGCGAAGCAGCGGGTAGTCGGTAATCAGCAGAGTGGAACGGACGTCATAGGAAACATCCCCTCCCAGCGGCATGACAATCACAACCTGGTGGCCCCGGGCACTAAGACCGTTCGTAAGCTCCACGAGCATGCGTTGTGCCCCGCCATGGCTTAAGGTAAGAATGGGGAAAGTGAACCGCATCTGTGATCCCTTCCTTTCTGCACCATCGCCCTGCAAAAATGCGATAGGTATACTATTTTATTCAGTGAAAAGCGAAAAGTACCGCTTAGCGGTACTTTTGGAGGAAATGGGGTTATGGCCGGATTATAACGATTTGCGCAGATTACGCAGCAGATTCACAGTGTCCCGGATCTCCAGGCTGGTGACATCCTCCAGCGAGACATCGATCATCGGCTTATGCGCCTCAAGCTTGTTCAGGAACTCAGCGGTGTGGAACAGTCCGGCTCCGGGAGCGCCGTGACGAATGCGTCCGCCGTCCTCATAGATTCCTTTGAGATGGGCGAGGATGATCCGGTCGCCGAACAGGCTGAAGGATTGATCGACGATCTCATCCTGGAGATGAACCTCTTCACCGATCAGGTTGCATGGGTCGAATACGACTCCGATGGAGCTTGAAGGCACCTCGTCGAGGATACGCCGCATTTTGGCCGGAGAGGACAGGGTATGAGTGCTTACGCCCTCGAGACCTAGGAATACGCCCCATTTCTCCGCCTCCTCTGCCAGCTCCTCGATTGTTACCTTAAGGGCATCCCAGCCGATCTCCTCATAGCGGTAAGGGTCGATTTCCTGGAAGGTCGTAAATGCCCCCGTCTCCGTAGCGACCATAGGTGCGCCGAACTGGCGGGCGTAGCGCAGATGCTCCTTGAAGCGGTCAATCTCCGACCGGCGGACCGCAGGATCGGGGTGAATCGGATTAATGTAGCAGCCAAGCACACCGATGCGGATACCGGCCCTGTCGAATTGCTCGCCGATGTATGAGGCCAGTCCAGGACTAAGCTTGCCGGGGGAGAGGTCAATGTCCTGTACGGCTTTGGATAAGGCGAGCTGTACGAAGTCAATATTGTAGGTCTGAAGAGCGGCGGTCAATTCCTTAAGCGGCAGGCAGCCGGCAGTGTGTGCCAACGTTCCGTAACGAATAATAAACAACTCCTTTGGAATTCTATGAATTTATATCTATAATATTAATGACGCTTACATAGACATGCAAGGTTTTAAGAATGCATGCAACACAGGAGGAATTGAGATGAATGCAATAGAGATGCGTAAGCAAGAGCTGGAGAACTGCCGTCCAGAGCCTACACTGGACCGGGAGACGATTGATGAATTCTGGAATGATCTGCTCGCGGAAGATGAAGAGCAGCCGCTGGATGTGAGCATCACCCCTGAAGATACCCCCTATCCGGGCATGAAGGTGAGCAAGGTCAGCTATATGAGCTATGGGGAGACTACGATCAATGCCTGGTATATCCAGCCTGCCGGTGATACGGACGGCATGGGAGACCGGCCGTGTGTTGTGACCTTTCCAGGTTACACCGGTGACCGGGGATATCCCGAGCGTTACGCAGATTTCTTGCTGCTTGGATACACAGTACTGGCCGTAGATGTTCGTGGTCAGCTTGGAGAGACCGGCAATCTGCTGCCGCAAGAGCACGGGATTGTCAGAGGCTGGATTACCCAGGGGCTGCTGGAGAAGGAGCAGTCCTACTATCTGGCGTTAGCCATAGATACCGTACGGGCTATAGAGACGGCAGCACAGCTGCCGGGGGTTGATCCGGCACGTATTGCGATTACAGGAGCCAGCCAGGGCGGAGGGATCGCTCTGTTGGCTGGAGCGCTCAGCCGCCGCGTGGCTGCGGTAGCCGCAGATATTCCTAATCTGTGCCGGCTGGATTTCGGGGTGCTGAATTCCACCAGTTCACTTACTGAGATCGCGGAATACCTGAAGCGCTATCCGGAGCATCTGGAGCGTGTGTTTGAGAATCTGGCCTTTTTCGATATCGTCAATCTGGCTCACCGCTTCACCGTCCCTGTTCAGATGTCCGTAGGCTGGAAGGATACGGTATGTATGCCGGAGACGATCTATGCCGCGTATAACCGGATAGAATCACCTAAGGAGATTATGGATTATCCGTTCTCCGGGCATGAGGTGAGCGAATTCCAGCGCAGACAGACGGCGTTGTTCTTCCAGGAGCATCTGGGCTCCTAAGTGAAGCATTATAAGCCACAGTGATTAGCCGCAAGGGAATGATGTGAAGATATAGTAAGGGTTGGCGCGAGGCCATATATAGGCAGTCTAATCACCGGGAGGGAACTACGGATGGACAATCAGACAGGTAAGCTGCCGGCAGGAGTATTGGTGGAGAGCTTTGAGTATGATAAGAAGAATGAGGAGCTTGTGAAGAAGAGCTTCTGGAGCAAAACCAGGAAAGCCGCCGGTAAAATTCCCTTCACCAGAGAAGCGATAGCCATGTACTACTGTGCTATGGATGCCAAAACACCGCTATGGGCGAAAGGGATTGCTTTTGGAGCGCTGGCGTATTTCATTTCCCCGATCGATGCTATTCCCGATGCGCTGATCGGCCTGGGCTTCACAGACGATGCTGCCGTCATGGCGGCGGGCATCCGGGCTATTGCCGGACAGGTCAAGGAGGAGCATAAGCAGAAGGCGGAGGAGTTTTTCGAAGATTCATAATAGGCTGGAAAACGGCCCCTTTTTTTAAGCAGGATTAACGTGAGTACTTGGGTGGACGCTGCGTGAACGAACCGTTGTTCCAATCGCTGTGGTCGTAAGAATTTTTTTCATTCCCCTTAGCGGTGAAAATCCGGAGACCAAGGCGACCGCTGACGCTTTTACACAATCGTTTCGTCCTCTCCGCTGTTTAAGTGGGATACGAAAATACATTTTTTCAACAAAAACAGAAAGCAGCGGTTCTCCAATATGAGAGAATCGCTGCTTTTTTAACATTTGAATCCTTTGAAACATCTGAGATCTGACTCGTCTATAGAATATCTACTTTGAGACAGTCCCTATTCTGCTATGCCCCGTTACACTCCGGTGTCAATAGTTGGACGCTCTGAAGTCTGCTGCTTCGCCTGGTACTCCAGACCCCAATCTCTCATCAGCTTGATGATCGGAATCAGAGACCGGCCGAAATCAGTCAAGGAGTACTCGACCTTGGGCGGCACCTGATGATAGACCTCACGGTGTACGACGCCATCCTCCTCCAGCTCGCGGAGCTGCAGGGTCAGCATGCGCTGGGTGATGCTGGGGCAGATGCGGCGGAATTCGTTGAACCGGACTGTGGAATCCATCATATGGTACAACAGCACACCCTTCCATTTGCCGCCGATAACATCGAGGGTGAATTCTACAGGACAAGCAAAGGCATTGCCATCAGGGCAAGTGCCGAAACCGCCTTTACGGTTGCGCATCACTGAACACGCTCCTTAGTATCATTTTGTATACTACATCACAAAAATGTGCGTACTTCTAAATATGTTGTATATCCATTACTATAGGCATGGGAACAGGAAAACGTCAATTCCTTATCATGAACGGTACACAGAAAGGGAGTATGGAGGATGGAGAACACAAGCACAGCAACTCAAATGACGAAAGAGCAGATTTTGGCAGCCTATGAGTACAGACATGCGACCAAGGAATTCGACAGCAGCAGAAAGATCAGCGGGGAGGATTTCGGCTTCATTCTGGAGACGGGACGTCTGTCACCGAGTTCGTTTGGCTTCGAGCCCTGGAAGTTTGTAGTTGTCCAGAACCCGGAGCTCCGGCAGAAGCTGCTGCCATACGCCTGGGGCGCGCAGAAGCAGCTTCCGACCGCAAGTCATTTCGTGCTTATTCTGGCCAGACAGCCGCGTGATCTGGCAGCTGACTCAGAATATATTCAGAGTATGATGTCGGAGGTACAGAAGCTGCCCGTTGAGATTGCAGAGGGCAAGCAGCGGGTCTACGGCGCATTCCTGAAAAACGATTTCGGCCTGGCTGGCAATGAGCGGGCGATCTTCGAGTGGGGCGCGCGTCAGACCTATCTGCCCCTTGGCAATATGATGACCGCAGCTGCGCTGATCGGCATCGATTCCTGTCCGATTGAAGGCTTCGATAAGCAGAAAATGGAGCAGCTTCTGGCCGACGAGGGGATTATGGACCCTGAACATTTCGGGCTGGCCTGCATGGTAGCCTTCGGCTACCGGAGCGGTGAGCCGCGTGTGAAGACCCGGCAGAACGCTTCGCAGGTGGTAGAGTGGGTCTAAGGGCGATAAGGCCTGCGAGCCGGAGGCTGTTATGAGGATGACAAAGAAACGGATGCTGCCCTGAGGGGTTGCATCCGTTTCTTTTTTTTGAAATATTAGATCAATAATGAAAGTACATAGAAGAGTCGAAAACTTATTGAAAATTTGCTGAAAATTCTGCTACTCTTAGGAGGTCAACTTGCTGCCGGTAAGCAGCTGCTTAAGATCGTCATTTCAAGATTGAAGGGATTCCTGCATTATGAAAATCATCCGCATTATCGCCGAGGTCTGCTTGCTGTATGTGTTCTTCCTGGCCGGAGGCTATCTGCAAGAGCTGCTGCATTTGCCGATTCCAGGCAGTATCGTGGGACTGTTGCTGCTCTTCGTGCTGCTTTTGCTAAAGATTGTACCCGTGAAGCTGATCGAGAACGGCTCGTCCTTTATACTGGCGTATCTGCCCATGTTCTTCATCCCGGCCACCGCAGGCATCATGAACCATCTGGATATCTTTAGCGGAAGAGGCTTGCTCCTGATCGGCATTCTCGTCATCAGCAGTGTGCTGACCATGGTTGTTACAGCACATTCCAGCCAGTGGATTGCCGCCCGCAGCGTCAAACGCTTAACACGCCGGACGTACCGTGCCCGTAATGTCCAAGGGAAGGGGAAGGAAGCATGAGAATTCTGCTGGCTGCCAGCTTCGTGCTGATGAACGTCGTGATCTATCTGGTCATGTCCATACTGTACAGACGTTACCGTCTTCCTGTCCTCCTGCCCGCGCTGACCGCAACGTTCACGGTTGTTGTGCTGCTCATGGGCTTCCATATCTCTTATGAGACTTATATGATCGGCGGCGACTGGATTAACCGCCTGCTGGGACCAGCGGTAGTATCGCTGGCTTATCCCTTATACAAACAGCGGCATGTACTGTGGAAGAATCTCCCTGCCATTCTCGGCGGAACGGTCACCGGACTTATGGTCGGAATGTTCAGCGGGCTGCTGATGGCAGCCGGACTCGGCTTCTCCAAGCTGTATGTGCTGTCCATTCTGCCCAAGTCGATTACCACCGCTGTAGCGATCCAGATCTCCAGCAATCTCGGCGGAGATTCATCGCTGACCTCCGTATTCGTGATGGTTGCCGGTTTCACGGGAGCGATTGGCGGCCCCTATATTATCAAGCTGTTCAGAATCCGCAGCGAGTCGGGAATCGGCATTGGCCTGGGCACAGCTTCCCATGCCCTCGGCACAGCCAAGGCACTGGAATACGGCGAAGAGTCGGTGTCCATGAGCTCTGTAGCCATGACTGTGTGCGCGATTGTCGGCTCCATCGCCGGACCGCTAGTCGCCTGGATCATGTACCATTAAGCTTGCAGCATTCAGTAATCAGCCGTTCACACGCAGCCGGATTACGTTCCAGGAAGCAGCCGGAAGCATTGCGCTCACCCGGCCGCCGTCTGCGGCTGCTGTTCCCCGGTTGTGCGGAAGCACATTCGACGGATTGGAGCGGGTATTGGCCGCCTGAAGATCCTCATGCTCAAGAACCGTGTGCTGAATAACCTCTACAGCGCCGAAGCTCCGCAGATCAACCGCCAGCTCCATGCCTTCGCTCAGATGGCGGTTCACTGCAAACACAGTAACCTCGTTCAGCTCCTCATTATATACACTGACCGCTTCCAGATATGGAACGTCGGTGAAATCCTTGGAATCATATTTGGAACTTGTAATCAGCGGGTGCAGCACCGTTCCCCGGCCGTAGATGGAGGCATGCATGTAAGGATAATAAGTGGTCTGCAGCCAGAGCGGTCCGCCATCCTCCGTCATAATCGGTGCAATGACATTAATGAGCTGGGCGATACAGGCCATCTTGACCCGGTCTGCATGCTTAAGCAGACTGATCAGGCAGCAGCCCACCACCAGCGCATCCTCCAGGGTATAGACATCCTCGAATTCAGGCGGTGCAATCTGCCAGTGCTGCTCGGCACGGCTAGAGCCCTGCGATTTCCATACATTCCATTCATCGAGGGACAGGTAAATCTTTTTCTTGCTTTTCTTCTTAGCCTTGATATAATCACATACTGCTGCTACGCTGTCGATGAACTGATCCATATCAAGCGATTGGGCCAGGAAATTCGCTGTATCCCCATCATTGTTATTGTAGTAAGTGTGCAGCGACAGGAAATCGACATTATCATAGGTGAGATCCAGAACTGTAGCTTCCCATTCGGCAAAAGTGCTCATGTTGCTGCCCGAGCTGCCGCAGGCGACAAGCTCCAGAGAAGGATCCACCCAGCGCATCGCTTTGGCGGTCTCATTGGCGAGTCTTCCGTATTCGACTGCAGTCTTGGCTCCGATCTGCCATGGACCGTCCATTTCATTGCCCAGACACCAGGTGCGGAATTTGTGCGGATCCTTGTAGCCATGGGAGATCCGCAGGTCACTCCAGTAAGAGCCGGAGGGATGGTTGCAGTACTCGACCAGATTCCTTGCAGCGTCGATTCCGCGTGTGCCCAGGTTCACTGCCATCATCACTTCAGAACCGGCCAGCTTGGCCCAATCGGCGAATTCATTCGTGCCTACCTGGTTAGTCTCTGTCACCCACCAGGCAAGTTCAAGAGAGCGCTTCCGTTCCGCCTTGGGTCCTACACCGTCTTCCCAGTTATAACCGGATACGAAGTTGCCTCCCGGATAACGGATGATCGGTACGCGTAGTGCCTTGATAGCCTGGAGGGCATCGCCGCGGAACCCGTTCTCGTCAGCGGTAGGATGTCCCGGCTCATAGATTCCGCCATAGACGGCCCGGCCCAGATGTTCAATGAAGGAACCGTACAGCCTTGGATCTACCTCGGCCAGCTTGAAGTCTTTGTCGACAATCATCTTGGATTGAATGCTCATAGTTAGAAGCTCCTTTGTGTTAGATTAATGAAATAGCTAATCGTTCAAGCCCGTTTATGATTACATGATACGAATTACGGGGTATACTAAGCAATAACTAATTTCAGGATTAACTTAATAACTAATTCAAAGAGCGCGGAGGGCCACCGATGTATTTAACCACAGATTCTGAATCGTTGAAGGTCTATGAAGCACTTGCCAGTGAAGTGCGGCTGCGGATCATCGATCTGCTTAGCAGCGAGGAGATGCATATTAAGGAGATTGCAGCCAGGCTGTATCTCAGCAGTGCCATTGTCAGCTCGCATGTAGCGAAGCTGCAGAAGGCCGGCATTGTCAGCTCCCAGATGAAGCGGATCGACGGGGGGACTTATAAATTCTGCTCACTTTCCGCGAATTTCTTGCAGATTAAATTATCCGGGGCCAAAGGCATCGCCCGCAAAGTAGTGGAGGTCTCTGTCCCTGTGGGCCATTACACCGACCTTGCAGCTTCACCGACCTGCGGCATTGCCACAACCGAGAAGCTGATCGGGTATTATGACGACCCGCGTTATTTCCTGGACCCGCAGCGGGTGGATGCCGGCATTCTCTGGTTCGCCAAAGGATACGTGGAATATAAGGTTCCGAATTATCTGTTCATGGATCAGACGGTCCAGGAGATTGAGATTTCCATGGAGATCGGCTCGGAGGCACCGAGTGTGAACGAGAAGTGGCCTTCGGATATCTCTTTTATGATGAATGGCATTTCGCTTGGCAAATGGACCAGCCCCGGTGACTTCGGCGTAATGAGAGGCCGGCTGACCCCAGCCTGGTGGAAATCGGATGTGAACCAGTACGGGCTGCTCAAGGTGCTCAGAATTAATGCAGGGGGAACTTATATAGACGGCCAGCAGATATCGGCAGTTACCATTGATCAGGTGGGCTGGCAGCAGGACCAGTGGAGCTTCAGGTTCACGGCAGAAGACACCACCCGAAGGCGGGGCGGCTTAACGTTATTCGGGCGCGGCTTCGGGAATTACGAGCAGGACATTGTGTTTCGTGTGTATTACGAATAAGAAGGACCAGTCTGCCGAATGGCAAGTGAATGGATAAGACAAGGGAAAAGCAGCTTTGTTCAGACGGGATGTTTGCAAAAGGGGTTCGCGGGTAACTATAACTAAGTAATCCAAATCGCGCACAACTTGCATACAAGGAGGAATTCACATGTCGGATCAATCCCAAAATGAAGCAGACATCCGCAACAAGGAGAATAAAGACGGGGATTCACTCGCAGAACGCAAAAAGATGGAGAACGGTGTGGATATTGAACCTGAAGCCGATGATTGGGAAGCCAAACCGGCCGAAACCGCCCATCCTGACCCGCTTCCTAAGAATTCGGGTGTAGGGGATTAAGGTATAAGGCATATGCACATAGCAGACTGTTCCTACTAGGGGCAGTCTTTTTTCTGATATAGGGATTATGATTTCACCGGACGCAGGCCGACGGAGTTAATAAGGAGTCTGGAATGTATGCGAAAAACCGCCAGATATTCCCGTCATAGCATCCGGTTCCTGGAGGCATACTAGCTCCAATTGGAAAATTAATGGGAGCGGAGGCGGGAAGAACTACGATGACACCTTTACTTTTACAGAATAGTTACAGTGTAGTGGCTGCGGCAAGTCCCTATCTGTTCTATTTCACTGTCTACTCGTTCCTGGGATGGGTCCTTGAAGGCAGTTATAACCTTTACAGCACCGGGACCTTTCGCAAAGAAGGCTTCCTCAAAGGGCCATTAAAGCCCATGTACGGCTGCGCCCCCTTGCTGCTGCTGGCAGCACATGAAAATAGGCTTCCCTTTCCGTTATTCCTGCTGCTTGCGCTGATCGTCCCTTCGGCGGTTGAGTTTATCAGCGGCTGGCTGCTTAAGGGAATCTTTCGTAGACAGTGGTGGGATTATTCTGAGATGCCGTTTCAGCTGCATGGGCATATCTGCCTGAAATTCTCGCTGTATTGGTGGGGACTGTCAGTGGCTTGCATCTTCGGCTTGCAACCGCTGGTACACTTCCTGTATCTGCATATGGAGCGGGTATGGATGCCCATACTTCCCATCGCCCTGCTGGTATTCACGGCGGATCTGCTGTGGACCTTCCGCACCCGTCGCCGGGGGCTGCAACTGCTGGATCATCTGTTGGAGCCACCAGAGCTTGGGGAAGGTTGAGTAGTTAGTGACGAATGCGAACATAAAAAATGCAAAGAACCCAAAGACATCTCCGCCTTATGGCTGGAGATGTTTTTGGGTTCTATAACCTTTTAGTTCAACAAAAAAATTTATTCACTTGAACCACAATTGTAAGTCAGACAAGGAATATCATACAACCATGTCAAATATAGTGCTAACCCAGTTTATTCATAAACCATGGAGCGGGAGGGCACATGAACAACTTTTTTAGCAAATACAGCCGAGCTATTATAATTCTTGAAACGCTACTTATTGCGGTACTTTCACTATTGCTGATACGGGAATTCAACAAGCCAGTCTCTCTGGTCAGGGACCAGCGGAACTTAATTACGCATTTTGATCAGCTGGATTTGGACAGAATTACAGAAATGATACATAGATTTAAGGAAGGTAAGGGAGATAACCTCACCATGCTTCAGTGGGGTGTTGACAGCGGGCCGTATATTCATGATTTCTACAACGATGGCAGGGTACTGCACTGGACGGTGGACAATAGCCGAGACTGGGCAGGCGACGGCGGGAAGATCGAATATGTATGCAGAGCGATCCGGCTTGCTGAGACCGAGGAATTCTATAAGGTAGAGCTGACGGATTGTGAGAATCAGCCGGGTGATTTCGTGGTTCATCCGGTTTCTTTCCGCAAGGATGAGCTATAAACTGGAATTAAGAATGATATAGGGACCAATTGAAATATAGTGGGGGGATGCTTCATGTCAATGTCTGAGTATTACCGGGAGCTGCGCGGGAAGGCCGGCAACGGGCTGTTAATGATGCCGTCTGTAGCGGCTGTAGTAAGAGATGAACAGGATCGGATTCTGCTGATCCGCAAAAAGGATGAGACCTTATGGGGCCTGCCAGCCGGAGCCGTTGAACCTGGAGAGACCCCGTCCAGGGCGCTGCGTAGAGAGGTGTTCGAAGAGACCGGCTTAATGGTTACGCCTGAACAGATTATCGGCGTATTCGGCGGTGAGAAATTCAGATATGAATATAGCAACGGGGATCAGGTAGAGTACACGGTTATTGTATTTGAATGTGTCATTGTTAAAGGCCAGCTCAGGAGCCTGGACGGGGAGGCGGAAGAGCTGAGATTCTTCAAGGAAGATGAACTGCCCGGGCTAACAATCCCTTATCCCCCGAAGCTGTTCATGCGGGATGCAGCTGCGCCCAGGAAGGTTATATTTGATTGAAGGTTGTATTTGATTGATGAAGGAGTAGTTACGATTGCTGATTTTGAATTTACAATCCAGAATGATCTACTGCGGTGCAGTACTGCTAGCCACCCTGCTGGGTCTTGCGACCAGGGCATACGGGAACCAGTTGCCGCACTTTGTCAGCGAACACTTTGGGGATGCGATCTGGGCAGGTATGATTTACCTTGCCTCCCGGGTGCTGCTGATCCGGCATCCGCTATGGATGTCGCTTGTCCTTAGCCTGTGCTTCAGCTTCGGAATTGAGTTCAGCCAGCTCTATCAGGCAGAGTGGATTCTGCATGTGCGTGCTACAACCCTTGGCAGCTTGATTCTCGGCCACGGCTTCCTCTGGATTGATCTGGTCCGGTATACAGCCGGAATTCTGTTCTGCTGGACGTTAGACCAAATCTTACAAAATTGATTCTGGATTATATAGGAAGAAGAATATATATTAAGTGAGGCGATCCGGTCTGTAATAATCTGGAACAAGAATGCCGGTCATCTGCCGAATGCTGCCTGATTTGGAGATGAGTAACTGTAAATGACGAACAGCTTATTGGTAGTATGTCTGTTGACTCTGATTATTCATACGGCGGAGACCTTGTCGTATTCGGTGCGTTTTGCCGGAGTGAAGCTGAACAAGATCGCCATCGCCTTATCCCTGACCGGAATTATCGTGCTGGTCTCCAGAACCGCAAATATGGTACAAGGCCCCTTAACGGCGAAGTTCGTAGATTATGCCAAAGCTGACGACAGCTTCCCGCTGCTCAACTATCTGCGGATTATTATGCTGGCTTCTTCACTGGGGACATTGATCGCGATCGCGTTGTTTCCGACCTTCGTAGGACTGTTCGCAAGAGTGATCTCCAAGCTGGAGATCGAAGGATCTATCCCTAAGCTGCTGACGAGTGTAACGGTCAGCCAGCTCAAGAATACGCGCAAATATATCCGCAGACCGAAGGTCAGGCTGAGCAGCTTCCGTTATCTTGGAATTCCCAAGCGCTTCATCGTGATGAATGTCTTCGTGACGGCCTTCTACACCGTAGGTGTGTTATCCTCGATGTATGCGGCCAAGCTGTTGCCAGCGTTCAGCACCACTGCTTCCCAGGCATCCGGCCTGATTAACGGGATAGCAACGATCCTGCTGACGGTGTTCATCGATCCGCAGCTGGGAATCATCACCCATAAGGCAACGGAGAATGTGGAATACCGTGACCAGCTCGGGAAGATCTATGTACTCTTGATGGGCTCGCGCTTCCTGGGATCTCTGCTGGGGCAAGCCCTGCTTGTACCGGGAGCCTTCATTATCACCTGGCTGGTGAAGCTGCTCTGACCCTCATGAATATGCTGCTTCGGCTACTTCGGCAGCTTAAGCTCTGCGGCACGGAGCGCCGTGCTGATCTGTTGTTCCCAACCGTACAACTGTCCGGTCATAGTACGGATCTCCTCCATCCGGTTATAAGACAGCTTCATTGCAGCCGCAGCCTGGGTGGCGTCCCCCGCTTGGACCGCGGCTTTGTAGCGCTTGTCGGCCTCGGTTCTCTCTGATTGGGCGGCTGAGAATAGCTTGTTCTGGGCTGCAATCTGCTTCTTGAGCAGGGTGATGGGGGCAAGGGCATCCTTAGCCGGCTTGTTCTTCGCGGCAGTTAACGCTTTGGCTTCTGCCAAGGCTGAGGTGGCCTTCTTCACTTCAGCCCGTGCTGCGGTAGCAGCAGCCTTAAGCTTATTGCGCTTCAGCTCAAGCACAGTGGCACTCTTCAGATTGCTTACCTTGCGGGCAGCGGTGATCTGTTTGCTGAGAGCAGTATACTGGTCCAGGAGCGGAGCATGCTTCTTCTGCACCGCTTCCGCGGCAGCCTTGAGCTTGGTGAGCTGGGCAGCATTAGTGGCTTGAAGCTGCTTGTTCACTGCGGCAAGTGCGGCGTTATTCTGCTTGCGCAATTCCTGATTCCGCTGGAGGTCAGACTTCAGCGATGCCTGTAGACCCGTATAGTCTGTATACAGATTATGAATCTCGTCCAGCGCAGCATCCCACCCGGAATCGGCGGAGACACCGGACATGGGAGATGTACAAAGTGACAGCAGTATCACCAGCACAAACAGCCTTCTTACAGCTCTTCCCGAGAAAGGTGTAACAACTTCCATCCCTCTCCAATTCGTAAAGCCCATGAATTTAAACATTGCGTTCAGCTCCTCTGATTGTTTATTTGGCAGTAAACACAAAGAAGCACCTCCAAGAAAGGCATGAACTGCCTGTCCTGCGAGGTGCTTCTCCCGCTTAATATGTGTTACCTGTGCATTTACTATAACCCCGTGAACCTGCGCCGTCAAGCATTTTTAAGAACGTTAGTTCGCGAAATGGGATATTTATCTTCTTTTTGTATATGACTCAACCGGAAAATCTAGTAGAATATATCTGTAGTTTACAATAATATATAAAGTTCGACATCTTGGTACTCACACGAATGGGAGATGCATTATGCAGCTTAGACATGTGAAAATAAAAGGAACAGGCAAATATTTGCCGGAGCGTGTAGTTAGTGATGCAGAGCTTGATCAGATCCTTGGCACAACACCGGGCTGGGTGAACAAAATCACCGGCGTCGGCACCCGCCATTATGTCAATACAGATGAAACAGCCTCCTTCATGGGCGCAAGAGCTGCTGAAGCGGCCCTCGCCGATGCAGGCCTCAGCTTCAGTGAGGTCGATTGTCTGGTGTGTACGAGCGGAACCAAGGAGCAGCCGCTGCCGAGTACCGCCGTGTTCATTCAGCAGGCCATGGGGCAGGCTGATTCCGGTGTGCCGGCTTTTGATATCGATGCGACTTGTCTCAGCTTTCTGGTGGGGCTTGATGTGATGTCCTACATGGTGGAAGCGGGCAGATATAAGAATGTGCTGCTGGTGGCCACTGAGATTGCATCGGTGGGGCTGAACTGGCAGGATAAGGAGAGCTCGGCCTTGTTCGGTGACGGAGCGGCAGCGGTGGTGATCGGGCCTGCGGAGACCGGTGATTCCTCGCGGATCCTCCATGCTTCGCTCAAAACCTACAGCAGTGGTGCGCGTTATTCGGAGATTGCCGGGGGCGGGACCAGACTGCATCCCCAGAATTATACAGCAGAGGATGCACTGCCTTATCTGTTCCATATGGATGGACAGGCTATATTCCGCAAAGCGTCCAAGCTGCTTCCGGATTTCATTGCAGACATGCTGAGCGCCACAGGCAATAAGATGGACGACTTCAGGCTGGTTATTCCCCATCAGGGCAGTGCAATGGCGATGCGTCTCCTGCGTAAAAAGCTGGGTATTGCCGAGGAACGCTTCCTCGACAATACCGCAGGCCATGGCAATACGATTGCAGCGTCCATCCCGATGGGGCTGCATGAAGCTATCCGTCAGGGCCGGATAACGCGCGGAGACCGGATCATGCTGATCGGCACAGCGGCAGGGCTGTCTCTGGGAGGCATGATTATTGATTACTGAGGCCCGGCATATTCTGATTACCGGCGGACGCGCCCCGGTGGCCCTGGAGCTGGCAAGGCTGTTCAAGGCGGCAGGCCACCGGGTATATGTGGCAGAAAGTGCTGAGTATCATCTGTGCCGGGTATCCTCTGCCGTCGAAGCCAGCTTCCGGGTGCCTGCCCCAAGGCATCAGCCGCAGGCTTATGTCCAGCGCCTGGCTGCGTTAACGGAAGAACTGGGCATTCACTGCCTGATTCCGACCTGTGAGGAGATTTTCTATGTCTCTGCAGGTCTTGAGTATCTAACGGGGTGCCGCGTACTTACGTCAGAACGAAGTATTCTGGCCGGGCTGCACCATAAAGGGGAGTTCATGATCCTGCTCCGTTCGCTCGGATTCAAGATCCCGGACACGGTGCTGATCAGCAGCGCAGAAGAGTGGCGGAGAGCCGTGATGCAGGCAGCGCAGGAGGGAGAGCAGCGGGTCTACAAACCTGCATATTCCCGCTTTGCCTCGAAGGTCATTCTCCCAGATAAAAGATCCGCTTCAACTGATCCGTATAGACGCGGTCCGGGGGAATCACAGCCTCCAGCCGGATTATCGGCTGAGGCTCCCTGGGTGTCCCAGGAGTACATTCAAGGCAGAGCGATTTGTACGTACAGTATAATTCACGAAGGCACAGTTGTGGCGCATGCTGCTTATGACAGCAGGTACAGGACGGGGCGCAGCGGGGCCAGCGTGTATTTTGAACCGTTGGAGCATCCTGCGGCTCTGGAATGGGTACAGCGGTTCGCCGCAGTAACCGGCTTCAGCGGCCAGATCGGATTCGATTTCATCGAACCGGAGAACGGGACGCTGTATCCAATTGAATGCAATCCGCGCGCTACAAGCGGGATTCATCTGTTCTCGCCGGAGGAAGGGTTGACGGAGGCGCTGCTGAATCCCGGTCTGCTCGTGCAGAGCGGAACAGTCATTGTCCCGCGTTCAGCCCGCACAGCCATGCTGACGCTGCCCATGCTGGGCTGCGGGCTGAAGCCGGGACCCGGGGGCTTCCGCAGCTGGAGGCAAGCACTGCTTGGAGCAGCAGATGTGGTCTACCGCAAGGAAGATCGCCGCCCTGCCCGCGAGCAGTTCCGCATAGTATACGCCGCCTGGAAGACAGCCAGGCGGCACCGTATCTCGATCACAGAGGCGTTAACTGAAGATATAGAATGGAATGGTGAGGCATGACCAAAGCGCTGGTAACAGGTGCAACCGGATTTCTTGGACGGCATACCGCCCGGAGGCTGGCCCGGATGGGCTGGGAGGTCTACGCGCAGGGACGCAACCCGGAGCAGGGAAAGCAGCTGGAGCAGGAAGGTGCAGTGTTCCTGGCCGGGGATCTGCGTGACCCGGAGACTGCCTATGGCTTTTGCCGGGGAATGGATGTGGTGTTCCATTGTGCAGCCTTGTCGTCACCCTGGGGGAAGTACAAGGAGTTCTATACATGCAATGTGGAGGCTACAAGCCATATAGTTGAGGGGTGCAAACGGCATGGCGTAGGAAGGCTGGTTCATATCTCCACGCCCAGTGTGTATTCCAGCCAGCGGCCCCGCTTCGGCATCCGGGAGAGTGATCCGCTTCCCGGCCGGCCTGCCAATGCCTATGCCGCAACAAAGCTGATTGCCGAGCAGGTAGTCCGGCAGGCAGCGAGAGAAGGGCTTACCTCCTTCATGCTCCGGCCCAGAGCCATATTCGGCCCACTGGACAACGCCCTGTTCCCCCGGCTGCTGGCAGCGAATGAGAGCAAGGGGGTGCCGCTGATGAATGGCGGAGCGGCCAGGCTTGATCTCACCTGCGTAGAAAATGTAGTCGATGCCATGCTGCTCTGCTGTGAAGCCCCGGTGTCTGCTTCCGGCAGCGTCTACAATATTACTAATGGTGAGCCGCTAAGGTTCGAAGAGCTGGTCACCCGGCTATTCTCACTGCTCGGGGTTCCGCTGCACACCCGGCGATTGCCCTACCCGGTAGCTTATACCGCAGCGGCCTTAATGGAAGGGATCTACAAGGTGCTGCCTATTCCGGGTGAGCCGCTGCTGACCCGTTATTCTGCAGCCGCACTCGGTATCTCCCAGACACTGGATATTACACAGGCCCGCGAGCAGCTGGGTTATCAACCGCGTATAACAACAGACGAGGGACTTCGTGCCTTTGCAGAATGGTGGAGGGAACAGCAATGATTACAGAAATTCCAGTTGAATTATCTATACTGTCTGCGGGCTATTGCCTGCATCCCGAGCGTCTGACGCTGCGTGGAGGCACATTGAAGCCGGTTGCCTTCCCGGCAGGTTACGCCCTGATCCGGCATCCGGAATACGGTCCCATCCTGTTCGATACAGGCTACAGCGCGCGTTTCTTTCAGGAGACAGCTAGTCTGCCAGCTTCTCTATACCGCAAGATTACTCCGGTTGTCTATAGAGAGGAAGAGAGTGCAGTGCGGCGGTTGCAGGCAGGTGGGATCTCGCCGGAGGAGGTGCGGTATGTGGTGCTGTCGCATTTTCATGCCGACCATATCGGCGGGGTACGGGATTTCCCGCAGGCACAGTATATTTATTTGCAGAAATCTTACGATGCCGTAAGCGGGCTGGGTCCGGTGCGGGCGACGAAGGCGGGATTCCTGCCCGGGCTGCTGCCGGATGACTTCATCCTCCGCTCCATTCCTGTGGATGAAGCCTCAGCGAAGCGTGCGTTGCCGCAAGGCCTTCCGTTCACGGACGCCTATGATCTGCTTGGAGACGGCAGCCTGCTGGCGGTTGAGCTGTCCGGCCATGCCGCCGGGATGATCGGCGTATTCGTCTCCACCGCCCAGCATGATTATTTGCTCTGTGCAGATACGGTCTGGTCAAGCCGCGCGTTTCGCGAGAACCGTAAGCCGCACCTGGCAGCAGGCTTGATCATGTCCAGCCGCACAGAATACCACCGCAATTTCGAGCGGCTGCGCCAGCTGCATGAACAATTTCCTAAGCTTCGGATTGTGCCCAGCCATTGCCGCGAGGCGCTTGCGCACTGGGGAACGGGAGGTGTGATATGAAGCGGCTCAGGCTGGTAATCACCCATTACATCCTCACCAAGTGGGGCAGACGCTGGAAGAACAGGGCAGCACTCGAGCAGTGGCAGGAGAAGCGTATCCGGCTTCATGTAGAGAAGGTGAGGCAGCGCTCGAAGTTCTACAGGGAGCTGTGGGCAGGTATTCCGTCCAAGGAATGGCGGAGTTTCCCGGTGATCGGGAAGCCGGAGATGATGGAGAATTTCGATCAGCTTAACACTGCGGGTATTACGAAGGAGCAGGCCTTTGCTGAGGCCTATGAAGCGGAGAACAGCAGGAACTTCAAGCCTACGCTGCAAGGCGTCACCGTCGGGTTATCCTCGGGAACCTCCGGCAACCGGGGGATTTTTCTCGTTGGCGAAGAAGAGCAGGCTGCCTGGACCGGCACGGTGCTGGCAAAGCTTTTGCCGGGTGGACTGTGGAAGCGGGCGAGCATTGCATTTTTTCTGCGGGCAAATAGTAATTTGTATGAATCTGTGAAGCAGGGAAGGCTGCAGTTCCGGTATTTCGATCTGCTGGAGCCGCTTCCCCGGCTCTTGACCCGTATGAAGGAGTACCAGCCGGATATCTGGATTGCACCGCCGTCCATGCTGCGTCTGCTGGCTGAGGCACAGCAATCGGGTGAGATGAATCTGCATCCCCGCCGGATCATTGCGGTTGCGGAAGTGCTTGACCCGCTCGACCGGCAGCAGATTGAGCAGACCTTCGGGCAGAAGGTGCATCAGGCTTATCAGTGTACCGAGGGCTTCCTCGGAGCTACCTGTCGTTACGGAACATTGCATCTCAACGAAGATATTGTACATATCGAAAAAGAAATACTGGATGAAAAATCACGCCGGTTCGTGCCTATCGTGACCGATTTCTCCAGAAGTGTGCAGCCCAGCGTCCGCTACCGGCTGAATGATATTCTGACCGAAGCGGCAGAGCCGTGTCCCTGCGGTTCACTGTTCACGGCCATTGAGCGGATCGAAGGACGCTGTGATGATATCCTGTATCTGCCCCATACGGCAGACGGCACGCACGTTACAGTATTCCCTGATTTCGTTACCCGGGCTGTGCTGGCGGCTTCCGCAGACATTGAGCATTACCGGGTCATTCAGCACAGCCTCACTGAGCTGGAAATCTCCTATTGTACACGAACCGGCACTGATCAAGGGACGGAGCAGCAGATTACTTCAGAACTGACGCGCTTGTTCGCCAGGCTGTCCTGCATCCCGCCGCAGCTGACTTTTACCGCCTACAGCTTCGTGCCCGGAACTGTGAAGCTGCGCCGGGTGGAGAGGGGCTGGAAGCCGTGAAGGACCGGGTAACGCAATATGACCGCGATTCTGTTGCCGGGTTGGACTGGCCGGATACGGAGTACGGGCGGTATGCCCGGGAGTATCTTACACCGCTGCTGGAGCGGGGAGCGCAACCTTTTATCGATAATGTGAGTACAACTGTTAAGGTGTTGACCATCGATGGGCTGCCGGTTCCGATTACCGTCAACGAAGCAGACTATGACAATTCGTATGTATGCTCACCCTATACCCACTATGTCAGCTATGCGCGTGAGGAGCTGGCGCTGCTCAATAACCGGCTTCTAGAGGGCCTATTGTCGCTAATGCTCTCAGGCATGGGCTGGATGCTGCGACAAGCACGGTTCAACCGGGTGGTTCAGGTGAATAACTGGCTGCTGTCCACCAATCTGTATCCTGCCTTAAATGCGGAACAGCTGACGGCGATACTGGATTACCTCCGGCAGACTTATCCGGGTTATACCTTAATGTATCGTTCGCTTAGCCGGGATACTTCGGGAGAACACATTGTCAAATTGCAAGGATATGGCTGCAAGCTGGTTCCAAGCCGTCAGATCTACCTGCTGCATCCGAATACCTCCGGCTCGAAGGCCAGGTGGCTGGTCAAACGCGACAGGAATCTGCTGGCGAAGCACGGCTATACTGAGGTGGGCCCGGAGGAGATTACACGGGAGGACATTCCCCGGATCGTGGAGCTGTACAGACTGCTGTATATCGATAAATATTCGACCTATAATCCGCAGTTCACCGAAGCCTATATTGCCCTGGCGCTGGAGCGGCGCACCTTGCAAATCTACGGTCTGCGCAAGGAGGGAAGGCTGGATGCAGTGCTGGGCTTCTATGAGCGGGAGGGCGCGATGACTGCGCCATTGTTCGGTTATGACACGAGTCTGCCTCAGTCTTTAGGACTCTACCGTATGCTGTCCGCCGTCCTGATCGGGCTTGCGGGCAGCAGAGAACTATTACTGCACGAAAGCTCGGGCGTCGGGCAGTTCAAGCGCAACCGGGGAGCGGCCGGAGCCACCGAATATTCGGCGGTGTATGACCGGGGCACCTCACTGCTCAACCGCTGCGGTTGGTCCTTCCTGGAGCTGCTGCTCCGGCGGATCGGCATGCCGCTTATTCAGAGGCTGAAGCTGTAGGCGGATTCATAACCTGTTAACTTGAGAAAAATGAAAGGAGGTGCCCAATGAACTCTAATTCAAGCCAGCCCCAAGGAGTTGATCCGGTTGCGCTGATTACAGGGACCTCCAGCGGATTCGGCCTGCTGACCGCAATTACGCTGGCCCGCAGAGGGTACCGGGTCATTGCCACCATGCGGGATCTTGGCCGCAGCAAGGAGCTTGTTCAGCAGGCTGAACAGGCGGGGGTACGGGAGCGCATTCATCTGCTGGCACTGGATGTCACGGACGAAGCTTCGATTGCATCTGCTATTCAGGAGAGTCTTGAGCTTGCCGGCAGAATGGATGTGCTGGTGAACAATGCTGGCTTCGCCGTAGGCGGATTCGTGGAGGAGGTCAGCATGGAGGAATGGCGGCGGCAGCTGGAGACCAACTTTTTCGGACTGGTTGCCGTAACGAAGGCGGTGCTTCCCCACATGCGGGTCCAGCGCAGCGGCCTGATCATTAACGTGAGCAGTGTCAGCGGCCTGAGCGGATTCCAGGGCTATGGTCCGTATGCCGCCTCGAAGTTTGCAGTGGAAGGGTTCAGCGAGAGTCTGCGCCAGGAGATGCTCTCTTTTGGCGTCCGCGTTGTACTGGTTGAACCGGGCTCCTTCCGCACCCCCATCTGGGACAAAGGGATTACGGGGATGCACAGAAGTGAAGGCTCCCCGTATCACACCAGGCTTGAAGAGGTGCTGCGGTACTCCCGGCGGGCGTCCGAGACGGCTCCCGATCCGCAGGAGGTGGCTGATCTGATTGGAAGGATCACTGCCTTACGTGCGCCGAAGCTACGCTATCCTGTAGGCCGGGGCTCGCGGGTGCTGATGATCGGCAAGGCCCTGCTTCCCTGGAAGGTGCTCGAGGGCATCATTTCGAGGTCACTTCGGGCGATGAAATGATAGCATGACAGAACAGAATTGAGGTGGAGGCTTTTGCCGGGAACGGTTGGATTACATATATGCTTTGATGAGCAAGGCCGGGAGATTGAGGTGCTGGATGTGAACCGGGTCGACAAGGATATCTACCGGATTGAGGAGACGCCGATTTTTAACCCGGGGATTGCGCTTGGCGATATTATCCGAGTGAGTGAGCGTGAGGGGATCGCTTATTACGTTGAGACGGTGGAGAAGTCCGGACTTGTCCGGTATGCCTGGCTGCTCAGCAAAGAGGCGGCGGCTTCCGGCGAGATCCGCAGCTTCACGGAGCGGGTTACAGAGCATGGGGGCAGATGGGAGCAGATCTTCGGCGGCTTGCTGGTGATTTATCTGCCGAAGCACTCTCTAGTAGACGCGGAGCTGGAAATGTCACAGATTATTGAGCATTTTGAAGGCTAATTATACGAATCTGAGGTGAAGGAAGTTGAAAAAATTCTTGAAGCAGTGGGTGCCGAGTATTGCCATTGGCATTATTCTATCCCTATTTATCCGTACCTACGTAGCAGAAGCAATGCGTGTACCTACCGGCTCGATGATTCCGACGATAGCGATTAACGACCGGCTTGTGGTAGACAAAATGCTCTGGAATACCTCGCTGAAGCATGGTGATATCGTGGTGTTCCATCCGCCGGTCGCTGAAGATGCGCATAAAAGATATGTAAAACGGCTGATCGGACTGCCGGGCGATGTGATTGAGATCAAGGAAGGCACCCTGTATCGTAACCATGAGGCTGTCGATGAGCCATACCTGCAGGAAAGGATGACCTATACCTTCGGGCCGGTCACCGTTCCCGCAGACCAGTATTTTTTCTTGGGCGAC
Source organism: Paenibacillus silagei (assembly GCF_017874735.1). Taxonomy (GTDB): domain Bacteria; phylum Bacillota; class Bacilli; order Paenibacillales; family Paenibacillaceae; genus Paenibacillus_AQ; species Paenibacillus_AQ silagei. Next base: position 4,777 of record NZ_JAGGLV010000012.1, on the reverse strand, counting down.
AACCGTAACGTCAGCTATGATGCTCACTTATGGGAGACTCCGTTCGTAGACAAGGATGCGCTGATCGGAAAAGTACTGTTCGATGTGAACCAGTTGTTCTAAATCGGGTAGTCGACCACCACAACATTCTCCAGAATTCCGTCCAGCATGGACACGAACTTCTGATGGGCCGGATGCGGCCCGTATGCACGCAGGGCTTCCTGATTCTCAAAGGTCACGCGGAGCCCCAGCGTATAGCCGTGGACATTCTCCTGCTCCTCGGTTACATTAACGCCTGCTGTAAGGTCAATGATGCCGGGGATTTGCTTTTTCAGCGCCAGCAGTGCTTGTAACAGGGCTTGCTCCTGGCCTTTATCGAATTGCTCATTGAAGCGGAAGACGACGAGATGCTCATACATAATGGAATGATCCTCCTTGGACAAAGTGTTGGACTGCATTAGCGATTATACTACAAATTAGCCGGATGGAGGTTGAATACGTTGACCGGAGATTCCCTAGCCATAACCGACCGAATCAAAGCGCCTAACCCTGTTAGAGTCTTAATAGGTGTGCTGATTCCCATAATTATTCTGGCACTGCCCCCTAACCTCGACCCGGATAGGCATTTCTATTTATACTACATCAGACTGGTTTGGATTGGACTTAGCATTGCGGCCTGCCTTTTCATTCTCATCAACGCGTTGCGTAAGGAAGGTCAGCTTCAGTGGGGGACAGATTCGCTTATTATTCGCAAAAAGCGCATCTCCGCGCAAGGGATTAAGGCCATTTACATAGATGGTCCGATAGTAGGAATATTGCCTGCAGGCAAATGGATTGCCCCGGTTAATCTCTGCTTCAGGTTCACAGAAGACACTGTAGCGGTAAGGAAGAGACTAATGTACTGGGCAGAAGAGAACGAAATTAGGATAAAATACAAGAGATTTGTCAGATGGCTCTGAACAGAATATGGAAAGGCGTCTAAAGACAGGGATTCTATAGAACTAGATTGCTTAGAGTTTGTGACTTTCACCGGATTGTTACTTTACCGTCTGTTGACTATGATCAAGTGGAGCATAACGGAATATTTCTATCATACAAAAGGGGTGCTGGTACTTGAAAGTACATGTCACGGATCTGAAGCACGGTGATTGTCTCATGGCAGACACTTTCAATGGTGTAGGGCTGCACGTTCTCCCCAAGGGGACTCGTGTGGAACGGGAAGAGATTAGTATCCTGATCCGGCACAAAATTGATTATGTCGATATCGAGCCGCGCAGCGGGCTGAATATGGACGCTGAACTGGAGCCCAGCCACGGGCTGCACGATGATTTTGATCTCGCTATTTTGAATTATGAAGCGATTTTTCTGGAAGCCTTGACGAAGGGCAGCTTCTCGCAGTCGGCAGTCGATGATACGCTGAAGCCGCTGCTGGAGACGCTGGAAGGGCAAAAGGATGTTGTCTCCCTGCTGCTCCTGCTGGACCGGGATGACATCGATACATATCACCACTCATTACAGGTGGGCTTATTATCCTATTACATTGCTGCGTGGATGGGTTACTCCAAGGAGGAGCGTTACCAGATCAGCCGCGCGGGCTATCTGCATGATATCGGCAAAAGCCAGGTGCCCCTGTCAATCCTGAACAAGCAGGGTCTGCTGACGGATTCCGAGAAGGATGAGCTGGCACGCCACACCTTCTATGGCTATGATCTGATCCGCGGCTCCCAGATGGACGAGGTTACCGCGCTAGTAGCTCTACAGCATCATGAGTACGAGGATGGCTCAGGCTATCCGAATCAGCTGCTCAAAAAAGAGATTCATCCGTACGCCCAGATTGTTTCGGTAGCCAACATCTATATGTCGCTCACCACTTCTACTGCAAACCGTCCCAAGCAGGGGCTGGTTACGGTGCTGCGCAAGGTGCATGAGATGGGCTTCGGCAAGCTGAATGAGACGGTGGTGCAGGCATTGACCGGGCATTTACTGCCGAGCTTCGTGGGCAAGAATGTGCAGCTCAGCAACGGAGAAGTGGGCATGATCGTCATGAACAACCCGCTGGACCTCTTTAAGCCGCTGGTAAAAGTAGGCGAGGGCTTCCGGGATTTGTCGCGTGAACGCAGCCTGTCCATCGATGAAGTGGTGAACTGAATAACCAGATGAAGAGGCGCTGTCAACAGCGCCCGCTTCTAAAGAACGGCCAGACTGTCCTTTTGGACGGTTTGGCTTTTTTTCGTAGGCTGAGAGAAGAAAGGAGGACAGACCTGAGGGTCCCGGTGACCGGAGGAAGGTTTGTGTTCACGTCATAGATTGGCTATGATTAATGAGAGATGGAAGAGTTGTATGGAGATTATAGTCATTCTGTACAGCAGCATAAAGGAGAAATGAAGATGCATACCGACAACCAGTTAGAGAAATTCAAGCAGCTCAAATATGAGCTTACCCGCTTTATGATGATTTACAAGTTCGCACTTGCCGAGATGGAGACCAAGATTGATATCCTCAAAGAGGAATTCCAGCTGCTTCACGACTATAGCCCGATTGAGCATACCAAGTCCCGGATCAAATCCCCGGAGAGCATTATGAAGAAAATGCTGCGCAAGAACAGTGAACTGTCCCTCCCGCAGATCAGATCCAGTATTAAGGATATCGCCGGACTGCGGATCACCTGTTCATTTATTTCGGATATTTATCAGGTTAGCGCTATGCTGCAGAAGCAGGACGATCTCAAGGTGCTTGAGGTTAAGGATTACATTAAAAACCCGAAGCCCAACGGTTATCAGAGTCTGCATCTGCTTATCGAGGTTCCTGTATTCATGTCGGACTGTCAGGAGCATGTCTGTGTTGAGGTACAGATCCGCACGATTGCTATGGATTTCTGGGCCAGTCTGGAGCATAAAATCTTCTATAAATATAGCCAGGCGGTTCCCGAGCATCTGACCCGTGAACTTAAGAATGCGGCTGACAAGGCGTACGAGCTCGATCTGCAGATGGAGCGGCTGCACCGTGAAATTAAGGAAATCAAGGATTCGCAGGAGGACGAAGATCCATTCTCCGAGTTGCGGGATATGATTCTTAACAATCAACAGTTCAGTCTGCCGGATAACTTTGTTAAGCTGTTGAAGGAATAGATGATGGTTTCACAAGAAAGACATGTACATACAGGAGCTGGCCAAGTGGCCCTTCCCCAAATACAGCTTCGGCTGGGGGGAAGGGCGGCTATGGCGAGTGACAGTCTACTGGAATTCACCGGTATTGTTCGTGACGGCAAGATTCAATTGCTGATCAGATAAGGAGACGGGCCCATGCAGTCATTCAAAGTGATTAGCCTGGATATGTTCCAGACCTTGGTGAATATTGAGAGCAGGCGGGCAGAGGTCTGGAGGCCGATTCTCCAGCAGAAGTTCAGTGAAGCAAGGGCACTGCAGCTCGGCAAGCAATTGCTGAGCCGTTATTATGCCGCAGCCTGCGAAGCCCGGGAGGCGGGTACTTTTATCAGCAGCAGAGAGATTTATTACAGAGGGTTTCAGAGCGTATTCCAGGAGTCCGGCTTGGATTACGATTGCGGGCAGGCAGTGGATAACCTCGTTGCCCAGCACCGGCTGTCTGAAATGTACGCTGACACCGAGGCGTTCTTACAGCGCATATGCCGGGATTATCAGGTATGTATTGTAAGTGATACGGATGATCTTATGCTTCCTGAGTTCTACTGGAATTATCCAATCTCACTGTTCACTTCGCAGACGTATCAGTCGTATAAGAATGACACGCATAACCGTATGTTTACTGAGGTGATAATCCATTATGATGTGGAGCCGGAGCAAATTATCCATATTGGAGATTCTGCGTCAGATATTCTTGGAGCAGCCAGAGCCGGAATCAAGTCCTGCTGGCTCAACCGGAACGGACAGCCCTGGGAGCTGGAAGTGAAGCCGGATGTTACGGCGGGAACACTGGAAGAGGCCTATGCGCTGTTGTCACCCGAAAATGGTATGATATCCAAACAACAATAACAAAGGAGCTGTGAGCGAAATGAACGACAATGTGGAAGAGCAGGAGCTGGAGTTGTTAAAATACCCGCTTGGAAGATTCGCCGCTAAGGGGAACCGGACAGCAGAAGTGCGGGCAGCATCGGTTGCGGTCTTTAGGCAGTTGGCAGAGGAGCTACGGGCAGCAGTAGAACCGCTAACGGCGGAACAGCAGCATACCCCTTACCGGCCGGGCGGCTGGACTGTGGTTCAGGTCGTGCATCATCTCGCCGATACGGGCATGTATGCATACCTCCGCTTCAAGCGGGGTCTGACGGAGGAAGCACCGCAGGTTCCAAGCTACAGACAGGATCTGTGGGCGGAGCTGAGCGATTCTTCCAACGAACCGGTGGAATCCTCACTCCAGCTCATCGGACTGCTTAACCGCAGATTCGCGAACTTACTGGAATCCTTGCAGCCTGAGGACTATAACCGGACCTTTGTAAGCGGTGGTCTCGGTGAGATGACACTAGATACCGCAGTGGAGAGGTACATCTGGCACAGCCGCCATCATATCGCGCAGATTACAGCTTTGATCCAGCGAAGCGGCTGGTAAAGGACAACTTTGGTTTACCATGAACAGACGGAGAGGGTGTTTACCCGCCGTCTTTTTATTTTGTCCGGGACCTGAAAAGGGTGTGGAGGCCCGGCGAGTATACGTGGAGTCTGGAGTGTATACGAAAAACAGGCATGACAAGACAGAGGCCTTGTCACCCCCAGGAATGAAAATAAGTGGGTGGCATCCGTCGCATCCATTCTAAATGAGGCTGGAG
>NZ_JAGGLV010000011.1 GCF_017874735.1 Paenibacillus silagei | reverse complement strand
CCACACGTACCCATCCCGAACACGACCGTTAAGCCCTCCAGCGCCGATGGTACTTGGACCGAAGGGTCCTGGGAGAGTAGGACGTTGCCAAGCACACAAGACCACTGTTGAGAAATCAATAGTGGTCTTTTTGTATTTTCGGGGAAGCCTTGTGGACAGGTTGTGAGTAGATTCCAGGTCTTCTTACAAGTGGCGCATAGTTATACACATGTGGATAGATTTAGTTTTTTTGATACTTCTCCCCAAATGATGTGGATATCCGGTACAATAATGTGGATAGGTACCGAAAATTGGGGATAGACAGGTGAAGGAGCCAAAAGTTATGGATAAGCATAGCAGCTTTTTGTGGACAGAGCAGTTCAGGGTTCAGGCAAGTGACACGGATTACCGTTCAAGGGGCAAGCTCTCCTTCCTGCTGGATATCATGCAGCGTGCTGCGGATTCGGCTGTAAGCAGCCTGGGGCTAAGTATGGAGAGTATGCTCAAGGCGGGCATGGGCTGGATGGTCATCACCCTGGATCTGAATCTGCAGCGTCTGCCATCCCCGGGTGAGCTTCTTGAGGTACATACCTGGAGTAAAGGAAACAAAGGACCGCTCTGGCAGCGGGATTACCGGATCTATGACGCCCAAGGTGTAGAGCTTGCTTCGGCGCGATCGATCTGGGCCCTTGTGGATATCGGGAAGCGGAAGATTTTGCGTCCGTCAGCCTTGCCTATTGTTGTTGAGCCGTATTTAGAAGATTCCGTAGGGAGTCTGCCGGATAAAGTAATCCTTCCACCCGAACTTCTCTTGCAGGAGACTTACAGTTATCAGGTAAGATATAGCGGGCTGGATAACAACAAACATCTTAACAACGCGCGATATGCAGATTTATGTTGTGATGCCCTGGCGCTGGAGGAGTGGGAGGAGTTAGAGCTTACGGGGCTTCATATCACCTATGCCCAGGAAGCCAAATATGGTGAAGAGATCAGTGTTATGCGTTCTTCTCTGACTGAAGATGGGGTATATGTGCGCGGGCAAGGCGGGGAGCGGATCTTTTTTGAAGCTTGCCTGAAGCTTGGAAGAAAGGTTGATGTCTGAGAGAGACTTACATAGCGTTAAATCTAGACAGTTGCTCGAATTTCAGGGGAACTGTCTTTTGTTATATTTGCTATTTCCTTATATGTCACAAATGCACAATTGGCATTCGTTATACAGGTGTAAAAGGAAAGTGGAGGTGATTCCTTTGGAGCAAGGCAACCCCGGGGGCCCAATGAATCCAAATAAGATTGAAGAAGCCATTCATCAGGTACACGCAGGAGACAGGCAAGCGTTCTCAACCATAATTAAGGAGTATGAAAGAAAGATTTACACGTATTGCTACTATCTCCTAAGGAGCCGTGAAGAAGCGGAGGATGCTGTGCAGGATATATTCGTTAAGGTGTATCAGCAGCTTGGGCGTTATGAACGGCGGGTTTCTTTTTCGGCCTGGCTATATAAGGTGGCTTATCATCATTGCCTGGACCAGCTTCGCAGGCGTAAGCGCCGCAGCCGGTTACTGTCCCTTTATAAGCTGCAACTGATGACGAATCAACAAGCGTTGCCGGAGGAGTCGCCGGTAGACCGGATTTTTGAAAATCTCACTTCGGAAGAGCGGGGGCTATTAATCCTTCGTGTCATTGAACAATACAGCTTCGAAGAGATCTCAATGATTACTGGAAGCAGTTCGGCGGCGCTGCGCAAAAAATACGAACGGCTCCGTAAAAAACTGATTCAGCAAAAAGCGGATGAAAAGGGAGGGTGTGCTCATGGAGAAGTGGCAGAATCAAACTGAGAAGCAAATGCTGGAACGTATTCGCAGCAGCGTCGGAAGAGTAGAGCTTCCTGTAGATAGCTATAATGAGCAGATTATGAACCGGATCGAACATTTGGAGACCAGAGGAGGAAATAAATTGCTTAAAAAGACGCTGGCAGCCGCAAGCATAGCTGTAGTAATAGGGTTAGGTACGATAACCGCAGGGTTCATCTCTCCTGCTTGGGCCGATACCTTGAGTCAAATTCCTGTCTTCAGCAGTATATTCAAGCACACGGAGAACCCGGGACTGAAATTAGCGGCGGAACAGGGCCTGACTACTTCACCTAATATGAGCGTTACCAAGGATGGAGTGACTTTAAGTGTTACGGAGGTATTTTATGACGGAATCCAGTTGGCCATCGGCTTCGAAAGAACCGGAGTAGCAGATGAGCGGGTGCTTGCGGAGATTACTGATTTTAAAACCCATGAATTCGATCAATCAACTAAAGGACTGCTGGGTCTACCAGAGGTTACTCTGGCGACAGGAGAGCCTATCGGCTTCGGTTCTTCTATCACAGGTGACGTAAAAGGACAACCGAACACCCTCTTATTGGAGCTTAGAGAACTGCACAATGCTTCGGCTCTCGGAGACGAATTCAAGGTGAATATCCGCGTACCGGTTGCCCAGATCGCCGAGCCGTTTGAGTTCGAGGTAACAGCGAAGAAGCTTGCGGAGGGAATCATCAACCTTACCCCGGGCCAGGGAGCGAGCAAAGACTCCTTCCATTATAAAGTAAAGAGTCTGGACATCACGCCTGCTGCCATGAGGATGATCATCACCAGTGAAGGGGAAGTGCCTGCATCACCGGAGCAGACAGGAGAATATGGTCCAACGGCGGTATTCTATGAGCTTGTGGATGATGCAGGTAATGTTGCTGCTTCCAAGCAAGGATATGCCTTGATGAAGGCTGTTCAGCATCCTATTGTGGATAGCCTGTACAATACCTTCCCGCAAACCCCTAAGACGATTACGGTCAGACCGTATACAATGACTTTGGATAATGATCTGAAGCTCTTGTTGGATGACAATGGGAAACCGGTGAGAACTTATCATAAGGACCTTGAGAGCACTATAGTGATTCCATGAACCCGCGAACCGTGAAAACGGGAATGGGTAAGATAGGCTGAGCCCTTGTCCGCGTCTGCTGTGCAGATGCGGGCTTTTTGCTTATTAGAGTATCGTTAATGGAATGTAGACTTCACTTACCGAGTTCGGATGGTGGGGTCCCAGATGCTCCTTTCGGCTGGGGGATGATTCTAGTCTAGCTGAAGTGAAGGGAATTCGGCCTGATGATAATTGCGGACTTGTATGTCATGGTATAATAGGTTGTTGATGACAGGGAGGGGATTGGACGATGAAGGTATTAGTATTGGCAGAGAAGCCGTCGGTAGCCCGTGAGATTGCGCGGGTGCTGGGCTGTGGGAATAAACAGAAGAGTTATATGGAAGGTCCGAAATATGTGGTGACCTGGGCGCTGGGGCATCTGGTTGGCCTGGCTGAGCCTGAGGACTATAACAATAAATATGCAACCTGGGCGCTGGAGGATCTGCCGATTCTTCCAGAGAAGGCCAAGCTGAAGGTGCTGCGCGAGACCAGCCAGCAATATAAGGCTGTGCAGCAGTTAATGAAGCGGCAGGATATAGAGGAGCTGATCGTAGCAACGGATGCGGCGCGTGAGGGTGAGCTGCTGGCCCGCTGGATTATGAATATGGCAGGCTGGAAAAAACCGTTCCGGCGGCTGTGGATCTCTTCGCAGACGGATAAGGCCATTAAGGAGGGCTTCGCTTCGCTGCGGCCTGGACGGGATTTCGACCGGCTGTATGAATCTGCCCGCTGCCGTGCTGAGGCGGATTGGATGATCGGGCTGAATGTGACGCGGGCCTTAACCTGCAAGTTCGGCGCGCCGCTCTCTGCGGGGCGTGTGCAGACCCCTACCCTGGGAATGATTATGGACCGGGAGAATGAGATTATCGGCTTCCGTTCCCAGGAATATGACCTGCTGACTGGGGATTTCGGGAATTTCCAGGCGGGGTGGCGTGCGCAGGGCGGGGATGGCCGGATTTTTGACAGGGAGAAGACGGGGGTCCTCAAGGAGAAGCTCACGGGCCGCAGCGGACGGATTACTAAGGTGCAGAAGAGCGAGAAAAGCGAGCCGCATCCGCTGGCTTACGATCTGACTGAGCTGCAGCGGGATGCCAACCGTAAATACGGCTTCTCAGCGAAACAGACCTCAAGTGTGCTCCAAAAGCTGTATGAACAGCATAAGCTGGTCACCTATCCGCGTACAGACAGCCGTTATCTGACCGCTGATATGACGGGCACGCTAAAAGAAAGGCTCGACAGCGTGGCTATCGGTCCTTATGCAGCTCTCGCCAGGCCGCTGCTGCGGAAGCCGCTGCCGATTACGAAGCGGATTGTCGATGACAGCAAGGTCAGCGATCACCACGCGATTATTCCGACAGAGCAGACGGTGCTGCTCAATCTGCTGAGTGCGGAAGAGCGGAAGCTCTACGATCTGATCGTAAGGCGGTTCATCAGTCTGTTCTATTCTCCGGCCCGTTATGATGCCGTAGCTGTGACGGTAACCGTAGATGGTGAAAGCTTCTATGTGAAGGGAACTACCATCAAGGATGCAGGCTGGCGTGAGGTATACGGCGGAGATATGAGCTCGGATGACGACGAGGAGGATGCGGGGGATGAACCCGCAGCAGGCAGTGTGAAGCTGCCGGAGCTGCGGGAAGGCGACCCTGTGAAGGTGGATCGCTGCATCATCAAGCCGGGACGGACACAGCCGCCGAAGCGTTATAATGAAGCCACGCTGCTGACGCAGATGGAGAAGCATGGGCTGGGGACACCGGCCACCCGTGCGGATATTATTGAGAAGCTGGTCAGCTCGGATACGATTGAACGGCAGGGCAATCTGCTGCATCCGACCGGCAAGGGTAAGCAGTTGATTGAGCTGGTCTCGGGGCAGCTGCGTACACCGGAGCTGACGGCACGCTGGGAAGCGGAGCTGGAGAGAATTGCGCGCGGGCAGGGGCGCCCGGAGCCTTTTTTACAGGGTATCCGGAGTATGGCCCAGGAGCTGGTGTCCGGGGTGAAGAACAGCGGAGCGGAATACAAGCCGCATAATGTCTCTAACAGCCATTGTCCGGAGTGTGGAACAAGGATGTTAGAAAAGAAGACCAAACGCGGCAAGCTGCTGGTCTGTCCGAAGGAGGACTGCGGCTACACCCGGGCGGGCGAGAAGCAGCTGTCGAACCGCCGTTGCCCGCAGTGCCATAAGAAGATGGAGATGAAGGAAGGCAAGGCCGGAAAGTATGTGCAGTGCCTCGGCTGCGGAATTACAGAGACGATGGATAAGGACCACAAGCATATCAACAAACGCGAGCAGCAGAAGCTGGTGCAGCAGTACAGCAAGACGGAAAGTGCCGGCAACAATCTTGGGGACCTGCTGAAGGCTGCGATGGAAGCGAAACAGAAGGGCAAGTAGCCGCAGGAAGCCAAAGTAAGGCTGTCCAAGGGACGGCAGATATGCTTTACTGTAGAAGATTGATACGGGGTCAGGCGTTAGGGCTCCGGTAAATAGAGTGGGGCAGGTGGAGAAGTGGCGGCGGCTGAAGGGTTAGCGGGTGTGACGAAAGCGGCAGAGGCCCCGGGTACGAAGGGGAGCAGCCGGTTGTATTTTCTGGTGATCGTCTTTATGTTCTGGTTCTCTTCTTATATCTATGTTCCGGTGCTCTCGCCGTATGTGGAGCATCTGGGAGCTTCTTATGTCATGGTGGGAGCGGTGCTGGGGATCTACGGCCTGATGCAGATTCTGTTCCGGCTGCCGATAGGGATGGGTTCAGATGTGCTTAACCGGCGGCGGCCGTTCATTTATCTGGGGCTGATCGCAAGCGGAGCGAGCTGTCTGCTGTTCCTGGCAGGGGCACATCCGGGCTGGGCGCTGGCGGCGCGGGCGGTTTCGGGGATAGCAGCATCGGCGTGGGTCGTGTACTCGGTGATGTTCGCGGGGTATTTTCCGAAAGAAGAGGCGGGCAGGGCTATGGGTATGCTCCAGTTCACCACGGTGATTGCCCAGTTAACCAGCATGATGATCAGCGGCTATATCGTAGACCACTTCGGCTGGAATACCCCGTTCATCATCGGTGGGATTGTGGCGGTGGCCGCGATGCTGCTGGTCGTCCGTCTTCCGGAGCAACAGCTGGAGAAGCGCACGGCGATTAAGCTCAAGGATCTGGCCGGTGTCGTGAAGGAGCCGCTGCTGGTAAAAGTATCACTGTTATCGGTGCTGGCCCATTGTGTGCTGTTCATTACAATGTTCGGCTACACGCCGAATCAGGCGCTCTATATTGGCGCGAGCAAGGGGAGTCTCGGCTGGCTGACGCTGGCTTTTATGCTGCCTCATGCGGTAGCGACCCTCTATGGTGCGCGGCTGTTCGGCCGGTGGCTGGGGGACCGGGGGACGCTGATGCTCGGTTTTGCCGGAAGTGCGGTGTTCACGCTGCTCATCCCTTCGATGCCAACGCTTGCGGCGTTATGTGCCACACAGATCGGGAACGGCTTCATGCAAGGCCTGATCTTCCCGCTGCTGCTGGGTAAATCCGTCTCCGGGGTAGCTCCGTTCAAGCGGGCGACAGCGATGGGGTTCTATCAGGCGGTGTATGCGATCGGCATGTCCGGCGGTCCTTTTGTAGCGGGATGGATGAGTGCGGCGTACGGTCTGCGCGGAGGCTTCTGGCTGGGCGCTATTGCAGCGGTGCTGGCGGCGGTGCTGTCCTGGTTCTGGATCAGGGAAGCCGGAGCCGCAGGCGGGCGGAGCAAGAAAGAGCGGCAGTTGCAGGGCCGGTGATGTGAGGTTATTGGTTTTTTGCCGGAAAGGGTAATATAATAGAGAGCAGATAGGATGCTAGGAGGAGGGGCCGGAGGGATGGTCAAGGTGGTATTGCTGTGGTTCGCGCTGATCAACATTATCGGGTATGTAGTGATGTCGGAAGACAAGAACAAGGCCCGGAAAAGACGGGATCGGGTGCCGGAGAAAACATTGTTTCTGCTGGCGTTCATGGGCGGTGCGCTGGGTGTGCTGACTGCCATGTACCGCAAACGCCACAAGACAAGGCATACTTCCTTCAGACTCGGAATTCCGCTGCTGCTGCTGCTGAATATGGTGCTGTATGGATATTTTTTGAGGTAAGACCTTTGCAGGCTTGGTAATGATGTAAATAATAGAAAGAGGTGGCGTATATGTTATTCTCTAAAATTCTGCTTGCCTATGACGGTTCAAAGGCTTCGAATCAGGCTCTGGAACGGGCGATTGAGCTGGCTAAGGTAACTCCGGGGTCCTCCCTGTACGTCGTACACGCATTTGAATTCCCGCGGTTCTTCATCGGGGAAGCGCTCGCGCCTCTGCCGGCATCGGTGAACAAGGATTATTATGACCTCGCGGTCCAGACTACGGATGAAGTGAAAAGCCGGCTGGAAGCCGAAGGTCTGAATGCTACGGTAGAATTGCTGCAGGGATCGCCTGCGGAAATTATTCTGAATTATGCCAAGGAGCAGGGTGCAGATGTAATCGTCATCGGCAGCCGGGGGCTGGGCGGTATCCGGGAATTCGTTCTGGGCAGCGTCAGCCATAATGTGGTGCAAAGTGCGCGCATTCCGGTGCTGGTTGTTAAATAATAGGAACTTTAGTAGAGGAACGCTGCGGCGTTCTTTTTTTTCGGGCTAAAACAGAAGAATTCAGAGAAAATAGTTTTGAAAGTTTGTTATATTCATACAAAAGACACAGAAGAGAGAAAAAAAGATTGTATTTATCTTGTCATATATTGTAATGTTATTGGTATAAATGACCATTAGGGGGACTTAAGTCGTGCATGTAAGATTACAAAATAGTGCGGGAGTAGTGAAAGAGGTTAAAGTAGGATTTAGCTGGACTACCTTTTTCTTCGGATTTTTTCCGGCTTTGTTCAGAGGGGATTTAAAATGGGCTGTGATTATGTTTATTACAGCATTTGCAGCGGGATTTTTCACCTTTGGTATTGGGGCATGGATACCAGGATTCATCTTTTCTTTTGTATATAACAAGATCTTTATCAAAGACCTGTTGGATAAAGGCTATCGCCCAGCCGATCAGGGCGACCAATACACATTGCAGGCCAAGGGAATTATTTCCGCAGCCTAAACCCGGCTAAGTATTAACTGCAGCGGAGTAATTCAGACAGGCGGAATCCAATCAACGATTATAAGAAACAGCGGTATTCTCTTAAGGGGAGAAACCGCTGTTTTTTGTGTTTTGGGAAACGAAGTCTTCAGGGTATGGACAGGCCTTATCGAATAAATTGGGGGATAATAGTAATAGATCCTATCAAAAAGCGAACGTTTTTTCGAGAGGATATGTTAATGTTCGTGTTTAAGTTGACATACAGTGTAGGGGGTTGTTAAACTTAAGGTATGAACAGCTCGTATATCTCCGGGGATAGGGCCCGGAAGTTTCTACCCGGGAACCGTAAATTTCCGGACTACGGGGATTTGGAAGGCATAAGGCGACATCGCTTGCGGTCTGTCCGGAAGAGTGCATGCTGTCCTGTTTCGTGTCGCTCCCTGACGGGAGCGCGAAAATTGTCTAATCATTCCTCCGAAGTCCGAATTTCCCGCAAATGCGTTAGGAAATCGGGCTTTTTTTATGCGAAATATGGAAAACTATAAAGAAATAGCTCAAGATAGAGAATGTAGAAGATCAATTATTTATGTGAAGGAAAGGCAGGTTGAGTTATGTCAGTACAGGTATCTGTTATTATGGGAAGTAAATCAGATTGGGAAACAATGCAACATACCTGTGAAGTGCTGGAGGAGCTGGATATAGCTTATGAGAAAAAGGTTGTCTCCGCACACCGCACACCGGATCTGATGTTCCGTTATGCCGAGGAGGCGGCAGAGCGCGGCCTGCGGGTCATTATCGCCGGAGCGGGCGGCGCGGCACATCTGCCGGGTATGGTGGCTGCTAAGACCACGCTGCCTGTTATCGGGGTTCCCGTACAGTCGAAGGCTTTGAACGGCATGGATTCGCTGCTGTCTATTGTGCAGATGCCTGCGGGCATCCCGGTAGCGACGGTAGCGATCGGACGCGCCGGAGCTATCAATGCGGGACTGCTGGCGGCGCAGATCATCGGCGCCTTCGAGCCGGAGGTAGCGCAGCGGGTGCAGCTGCGGCGCGAGGCGACTCAGCAAGAGGTGCTGGAAAGCAGCGAGAGTCTATGAGCCTGGAGGAGCTGAAGGCCGGACGGCTGGAGGGTGGCGCGGAGCGGGCTGAGGTTGAAGGCGAAGCGGGCGGTGCTGAGGTGGAACGGGCGGTAAAGGCTGCAGGCGAAGCTGAAGGTGCCGGGGCGGAGCGGGCGATAAAGGCTGAAGGCAGAACGATAGATGCCAAGGCTGGGGCAGAGCGGGAAGAGACCGGGGCGCAGCCGCCGCGGACGCTGCTGCCCGGCGCAACGATCGGCGTGCTCGGCGGCGGGCAGCTCGGGCGCATGATGGCGCTGTCCGGCAGCGCCATGGGCTACCGCTTCGTGGCGCTGGACCCGGCAAAGGATGCGCCGTGCGGGCAGGTTACGCCGCAGATCACGGCGGCGTATAACGACCGGGACGCTGCGCGCGAGCTGGCGCGGCGCTCCGACGTCATCACGTACGAGTTCGAGAACGTGGACGCGGGCGTAGCCGCGCTGCTGACGGAGGAATCGTACGTGCCGCAGGGCAGCGCGCTGCTGTATACGACGCAGCACCGGCTGCGCGAGAAGGCGGCGATCGAGGCTGCCGGCGTGCCCGTTGCGCCCTACCGCAAGGTCGGCAGCCTGGCGGAGCTGGAAGCGGCGGCTGCCGAGCTGGGCCTGCCCTGTGTGCTGAAGACAGCCACAGGAGGATATGACGGCAAGGGACAAGCCGTGATCCGCAGACCGGAAGAGCTGGCCGCAGCGTTCCGGCAAGTCGCGCCGGGTGCGCAAGCAGATGTACCGGAGCTGGTGCTGGAGAAATTCATCACCTTCAAATGTGAGATTTCGGTCATCGCCGCCCGGAGTGCCTCGGGGGAGGTTAAGAGCTTCCCGCCTGCCGAGAACATTCATGTGGATAATATCCTGCATCTCTCGATTGTCCCTGCGCGGGTGCCGGAGGAGATTCAGCGGCGGGCCTGCGAGCTGGCCGAGCGGATTGTCTCCGGCATGAAGGCGGTCGGGCTGCTGGCGGTTGAGATGTTCGTGACGGAGGATGGAGAGCTGTTCGTCAATGAGCTGGCACCGCGTCCGCATAACTCCGGCCATTACACGATGGATGCCTGCGTGACCTCGCAGTTCGAGCAGCATGTGCGGGCGATCTGCAATCTGCCCCTGGGCGATACGAAGCTGCTGACTCCTGTGGTGATGGTGAATGTACTCGGCGAGCATCTGGACGGAGCCGTTCAGGCAGCCTGCCGTGCGAATGAAGAGGCAACCCGGCTTGGGATATCGCCCAAGCTTCATATATATGGCAAGACCGAGAGCAAAACCGGCCGTAAAATGGGCCATATCAACCTGCTCTGCAAGGATACCGGCGACGGATTGTCCTGGGTAGAGCAAACTAACCTTTGGAGGAACTGACAAGCTATGATTGAACGTTACAGCAGACCTGAGATGCGGGCCATTTGGACCGAAGAGAATAAATTCAACGCGTGGCTGGAGGTTGAGATTTGCGCCTGTGAGGCGTGGGCCGAGCTGGGAGTGATCCCGCATGAGGATGCCGCGAAGCTGCGCAAGGATGCCAAATTCGACATCGCGCGGATTGATGAGATTGAACTGGAGACGCGCCATGATGTGATTGCTTTTACCCGTGCAGTATCCGAGAGTCTTGGCGCAGAGCGCAAATGGGTGCATTACGGACTAACCTCGACAGATGTGGTCGATACGGCGCTGGGTTACCTGCTGCGTCAGGCCAACGAGATTCTGGAGCAGGATATTATCCGGTTCATTGAGATTCTAAAAGACAAAGCCATCGCCTACAAGGATACCCCAATGATGGGCCGTACCCATGGCGTACATGCAGAGCCCACGACATTCGGCCTGAAGATGGCACTGTGGTATGAGGAAATGAAGCGGAACCTGGAGCGCTTCCGTCATGCGGCGAACGGCGTGCAATTCGGCAAAATCTCCGGGGCCGTCGGCACCTATGCCAACATCGACCCGTTCGTGGAAGAATTCGTCTGCCGCAAGCTGGGCACCAGCCCGGCACCAATCTCCACGCAGACCCTGCAGCGTGACCGTCACGCAGAGTATATGGCGGCGCTGGCACTGGTTGCCACTTCCCTCGACAAGTTCGCTACCGAGATCCGCGCTTTGCAGAAGAGTGAGATCCGCGAGGTAGAGGAGGCTTTTGCCAAGGGTCAAAAGGGTTCGTCCGCCATGCCGCATAAGCGTAATCCGATCGGCTGCGAGAATATCTCCGGCCTGTCGCGCGTCATCCGCGGCCATATGATGACAGCTTACGAGAACGTGCCGCTGTGGCACGAACGGGATATCTCGCATTCCTCCGTGGAACGGATTATCCTGCCGGATGCGACCATGCTGCTCAACTATATGCTGAACCGCTTCGGCAACATCGTGAAGAACCTGACCGTATTCCCTGAGAATATGAAGCGCAACATGAACCGTACCTTCGGCGTTCCGTTCTCCGGCCGTATTCTGACGAAGCTGATCGACAAGGGCTTCAGCCGTGAACAGGCGTACGACACTGTGCAGCCGCGTGCGATGCAGGCCTGGGAGGAGCAGACCCAGTTCCGTGACATCGTGGAAGCAACCCCGGAGATCACGGCCGTGCTTAGCGCAGAAGAGATCGAGGATGCGTTCAATCCTTCTTGGCATCTGAAGCATGTGGACACCATCTTCCGCAAGCTGGAGCTGATCTAATTTCTATAAAAATAGTAAGTCAGTGGTGAACTGATGAGCTGGAGAAGATAGGGGCGGAGCCATGGGGGAGTTTTGTTCCCGGGAAGCGCAGCAACAGCGGAATAAGATTAGGTATTAGGGTTAAAGGAGGAACGGAGAGGAATTTTGGAACTGTAGAAGCGTTAGCGTTCGCCTTTATGGTCAGATTTCTACCACAGCCTGTGGTTAAATCAGAGAAATATGACCATAACAGCGATCGGAAGTCCAAAACTTCCCGCAGTGACCCTATTAACCCGAAGGTGTAGTCAATTCCTTGATGCGAAGCGCAGGAAACAAGCCTCCCAAAGCTTTTAGCCCAAATATAAGCAAGATCATTTGTTCAAGGGAGGAAAGGTCATGACATCATCGGCCGTATCCACTGCCGTGGAATTAATAAATGCGCCGCTGCTCTACAAAGGCAAGGTTCGTGAGCTGTACGATTTGGGGGATGAGGTGCTGATCGTTGTGACAGACCGGATCTCCGCATTCGATTACGTGCTGGACCCGGCGGTGCCGGACAAAGGCAATGTGCTGAACCGGCTTAGCGCCTTCTGGTTCGGAGAGACCAAGGAGCTGATCGAGAACCATGTGGTTCATATCGATGTGGACCGGCTCGGAGACATTGTGAAGGACCGTGAAGCGCTGAAGAACCGCATCATGGTCGTCCGCAAAGCCCAGCGGATTGATATCGAATGTGTCGTGCGCGGCTGCATTACAGGCGGCGGCTGGCGGCAGTATCAGGAGACCGGCAAGGTGAACGGAATCGGGCTTCCTAAGGGACTGCGCAAGAATGCAGTGCTGGACGAACCGATTTTCACACCGGCAGCCAAGAATGATGTCGGCCATGATGAGGATATCCCTTTTGAACAGATGCAGGAGCTGATTGGTGCAGAGCTTGCACTTGAGCTGAAGGAGAAGAGCCTGAAGCTGTTCGCTTTTGCCAGAGAATATTGTAACGATCGCGGCATCATCCTGGCAGATTGCAAGTTCGAGTTCGGTCTGCTGGACGGTAAGGTGATTCTGATCGACGAGATTTTTACACCGGATGCTTCCCGCTTCTGGGCCAAGGACAAGTACGCACTGGATATTGAGATCGACAGCATGGATAAGGAGCCGGTTCGCACGTACCTGTCAGCCTCCTCCTGGGACAAAAATAGTAAGCCGGACCCGTTGCCGCCTGAGGTGGTCGAAGAGACGTCGCGCCGGTACCTGGATATCTATCACCGCCTCACTGGAAAGTCGTTGTAGCGGGATGACCTGAGACGTAGATATCCGTAGAAATAGCCGTACGAAATGCAACTAAAGCTAATTTTGCCGGGAATATTGAGAATATAGTTGTACATTATGCAGTTAAGCAAGCTGCCATTAAGCCTAATTCAGTTCATTAAACTCTAGGAGGAACTACAAGCGTATGTTAAAAGCGACAGTCTACGTCACCATCAAGAAAAGCGTGCTCGATCCCCAAGGTGTAGCCGTGCAAGGAGCCTTGCACTCCGTTGGTTTCCAGGAAGTTGAAAGTCTGCGTATCGGCAAATATATGGAGCTGACCCTCGATACCGATAACCGCGCAGAAGCGGAAGGACGCCTGAAGGAAATGTGCGAGAAGCTGCTGGCCAACACGGTGATCGAGGATTACCGCTACGAATTGGAGGACTAAACGTCATGAAATTTGCGGTACTTGTCTTTCCAGGCTCCAATTGTGACATTGACTGCTACAAGGCAGTAGAAGACAGCCTCGGCGAACCAGTGGATTATGTATGGCATACAGCGACGGACCTGTCGGCGTATGACTGCATTCTCGTGCCAGGCGGCTTCTCTTATGGTGACTATCTGCGCTGCGGCGCAATCTCCCGGTTCGCTCCGGTAATGGCTGAAGTGGCTAAGGCGGCAGAGCAGGGCAAGTTCGTGCTTGGTATCTGCAACGGGTTCCAGATTCTGACCGAAGCAGGTCTTCTGCCGGGCGCGCTGCGCCGCAACATGTCGATGAAGTTCCGTTGTCATGACACGGTGCTTAAGGTCGTTAATAACACAACCCCGTTTACTATTGACTATGCGAAGGATGAAGAGATCGTCATTCCGATTGCGCATGGCGAAGGCAATTATTATTGTGATGAAGAGACGCTCGCAGAGCTGCACGCGAATAATCAGATCGTTTTTACCTACAGTGACAACCCGAACGGTTCGGTGGCTGATATTGCCGGAGTCAGTAATAGGGCGGGCAATGTAGTCGGCATGATGCCTCACCCGGAGCGTGCAGCGAATAGCCTGCTGGGCTCGGAAGACGGCAAACGGATGTTCACATCCATTCTCAAGACATGGAGGGATCGTTATGACGCAGCAAGTATCCGCTAAGGAGCCGACCGCAGAGCAGATCGCGGAGCAGAAAATCTACAGTCAGTTCGGTGTATCAGACAGCGAATATGAGCTCATTACCTCCTTCATGGGACGTAAACCCAACTATACAGAAATCGGTGTGTTCAGCGTCATGTGGTCTGAGCACTGTGCATATAAGAACTCCAAGCCGCTGCTGAGCCGCTTCCCGACAAGCGGGCCTAAGGTGCTGATGGGACCGGGCGAAGGCGCGGGCATCGTGGACATCGGTGATAACCAGGCCGTTGTGTTCAAAATCGAAAGCCACAACCATCCGTCGGCGGTAGAGCCTTATCAGGGCGCGGCGACCGGGGTGGGCGGGATTATCCGCGATATTTTCTCCATGGGGGCAAGACCGGTAGCGCTGCTGAACTCCCTGCGGTTCGGGAAGCTTGAGAGTGACCGGGTAAAATATCTGTTCGAGCATGTCGTGTCCGGGATCGCAGGCTACGGCAACTGTATTGGCATTCCGACCGTCGGCGGGGAGATCATGTTCGACGACAGCTATGACGGCAATCCGCTGGTTAATGCAATGTGTGTCGGTCTGATTGATCATGATAAAATCCAGCGCGGTGTCGCCAAAGGGGTAGGTAACCCCGTGTTCTATGTAGGTCCGCCTACTGGCCGTGACGGCATTCATGGTGCGACCTTCGCCTCTGTGGAACTGAGTGAAGAATCTGAAGCCAAGAAGACAGCAGTTCAGGTCGGCGATCCGTTCATGGAGAAGCTGGTGATGGAATCCTGCCTGGAGCTGATCGACAGCGGCATCGTCCTCGGCATTCAGGATATGGGCGCAGCTGGACTGACCTGCTCCAGCGCCGAAATGGCGAGCAAGGCGGGGAATGGTCTGGAGCTGTATCTGGATCAGGTGCCGCAGCGTGAAGACGGGATGACC
Organism: Paenibacillus silagei; assembly: GCF_017874735.1. GTDB lineage: Bacteria > Bacillota > Bacilli > Paenibacillales > Paenibacillaceae > Paenibacillus_AQ > Paenibacillus_AQ silagei. Next base: position 221,273 of record NZ_JAGGLV010000011.1, on the reverse strand, counting down.
CCGTATGAGATGATGCTCTCGGAATCCCAGGAGCGGATGCTGTTCGTGGTGGAGCCTAAGGATGAGGCCCAGGCCCAGGAAATCTTCGATCGCTGGGGCGTCATTTGCCGCAAGGTCGGCAAGGTGACCGATGATGGCCGCCTGAAGCTGTTCCATCAGGGCGAAGTGGTCGGCGATATGCCGGTCAAGGCGTTGGTGGATGAATGTCCAATCTATAACAAACCGTCTGCGGTTCCTGCTTACTACGAGGAGAATGCAGCGATTGATACACTGCGTTATGAGGAAGTGACTGATCTGGGCGGCGCGCTGCGCACCGTACTGGGATCGCCTACCGTAGCAAGCAAAGCATGGGTATACAATCAATACGATTACATGGTCCGCACCAGTACGGCTGTTCGTCCGGGTTCCGATGCGGCTGTAGTAACTATCCACGGTACACGTAAGGGGCTGGCGATGACTACGGACTGTAATGGCCGTTACGTCTATCTCGACCCAGAAGTGGGCGGACGCATTGCTGTTAGCGAAGCTGCGCGCAATATCGTCTGCTCCGGTGCCCAGCCGCTGGCGATAACGGACAACCTGAACTTCGGCAGCCCGGAGAAGCCGGAGATCTTCTGGCAGATGGAGCGTGCGGTAGACGGTATGGCGGAAGCCTGCCGGGTGCTGGATACACCGGTCATCGGCGGAAATGTCAGCTTATACAATGAGAATGCTTCGGGAGCTATCTACCCGACACCGGTTGTCGGTATGGTAGGTCTCATTGAAGATACCGATCATATTACAACCCAGGCCTTCAAGCAGGAAGGCGATACTGTACTACTGCTGGGCGTTACAAAGGCAGAGCTGGGCGGCAGTGAATTCCAGTATGCCGTTCACGGCTTGACTGAAGGCCGTCCGCCGGAGCTGGACCTGGCGACAGAGCGCAAGCTGCTGGATGCTGTGCTTGCTGCGATCCGCAGCGGTCTGGTCCGTTCGGCGCATGACTTGTCGGAAGGCGGCCTTGCCGGAGCACTTGCTGAGAGCTGCATCAGAGGAAGCATTGGAGCGAATATTGAGCTGTCTGCCGGCGGACTTCGCCAGGATGTAGCACTGTTCAGCGAGAGCCAGTCCCGTATCCTCCTGACTTCGGCACCTGACCGTGCAGAAGAGCTGAAGGCTGCAGTTGCCGCTTATGGCGTACCTGTTGAGATCATTGGAACCGTTGGCGGGGACCGCCTGCGTGTGGCGCTGGACGGCGCGGCTGCACTGGATGAAGCTGTTAGCGAACTCAAGACCATTTGGGAGGATGCTATTCCATGTCTTATGAAATAAAGACCGGGAACAAGCAGGAAGCCCCTATCCTGTGGACCGGCGACTTTTACAACGAAGGAACGGGCTCGGGAGATATTTTTGACACATTAAAAGAGGAATGCGGCGTCTTCGGGGTCTTCGGACACCCGGAAGCCGCTTCCATGTCCTACTACGGCCTGCATGCTCTGCAGCATCGCGGGGAAGAGAGCGCGGGCATCTGCGTAGCGGATGGACGCGACTTCAACTATCACCGCGGCATGGGCCTGGTGAAGGAAGTCTTCGACAAAGACAAGATTGCTTCGCTGGTGGGAGACATGTCCATCGGCCATGTGCGTTACTCCACCAGCGGAGACAGCCGGCTGACCAATGCGCAGCCGCTGGTCTTCAAATACCGTGACGGCGATCTCGCGATTGCCACGAACGGCAATATCGTTAACGAACCGCTGATCCGCAAGCAGCTCGAGCAGGGCGGCTCGATCTTCCAGACGACCAGTGATACCGAGGTGCTGGCGCATCTGATTGCGCGTTCGCAGAAGGATTTTGTCGAAGCGACGAAGGATGCCTTGTCGCAGCTGGTCGGCGGCTTCGCCTTCCTCTTGATGACCAATGACAAGCTGATTGTCGCATCAGACACCCACGGACTCCGTCCGCTTGTGATGGGCCGTCTGGGCGAAGCCTATGTCTTCGCTTCCGAGTCGTGTGCGCTTGAAGTAATCGGTGCCCAGCTGGTGCGTGATATTGAACCGGGTGAACTGTTGGTGCTGGACCAGAACGGCTTCCGTGAAGAACGCTTCGCCGAGCCTAAGCGCAAAGCGCTGTGCGCGATGGAGTACATCTACTTCGCCCGCCCGGACAGTGATCTTAACGGCTCCAACCTGCACTCCGCGCGCAAGCGCATGGGTAGCCGCATGGCGCTCGAAGCCTTCGTGGATGCGGATATTGTCACCGGCGTGCCGGATTCCAGTATCTCCGCCGCCATCGGCTATGCCGAACAGACGGGCATCCCGTACGAGCTGGGGCTGATCAAGAACAAGTATACCGGCCGCACGTTCATCCAGCCCAGCCAGGAGCTGCGTGAGCAGGGCGTGAAGATGAAGCTCAGCGCGGTACGCCGCGTCGTGGAAGGCCAGCGCGTAGTGATGATCGACGATTCCATCGTGCGCGGCACGACCTCGCGCCGGATCGTCAACCTGCTGCGCGAAGCCGGAGCCGTAGAGGTCCACGTGCGGATTACCTCGCCGCCGTTCAAGAATCCATGCTTCTATGGCATCGATACCCCGGACCGCCGTGAGCTGATCGCTTCTTACAAGACCATCGCCGAGATGTGCGAGGAGATCAACGCCGATTCCCTGGCGTTCCTCTCCCCTGACGGACTGATCCAGTCCATCGGCGGCTATAATAGTGACGACTACAAAGGCGGCCTCTGCCTGTCCTGCTTCGACAATGATTACCCGACGCAGGTGGATTTCGGCGGGGAAGAGAAGGACGGATGCTCGTGTTAACATCCCCCTAAGTCTGTGGGTCTCATCCCCCTAAGTCCCCCTTGCGAAGGGGGATTCCGGAGGGCGCTGCCCTCCGGCCACCCGAAAGTTTGGTGGGAGGAGTTTGCTCTAAACTTGCTAAGAGGGCGTGGGTGCGCGTCCCCGCTTTGTCCCTGTGTGCTGCGCACGGCCGGGACACGCTTCGCGGCGCTGCACCCCCGGCGGCCTGCGGTCCGCCGGGCCCTCTGGCTCCAGAATCTGTCCTGTTTGCTGCGCAAATCCGGAGATTCTGTCGCCCCAGAGACCGCACGGCTTCGCCCCGTGCGGGGAAGTGCCCCAGAACCCGCCCTGTTTGCTGTCGCAAAATCGGAGGTTCTGTCGCCTTAAGGATCGCACGGCTTCGCTCCGTGAGGTAAGGCCTGCAGAACCCGTCCTGTTTGCTGCGCAAATCCGGAGGTTCTGTCGCCCCAGAGACCGCACGGCTTCGCCCGTGCGGGGAGAGCTCCCGCCCCCGTCCTGTTTGCTATCGCAAAGTCGGGGGAGCGGTTGCCTAAGGAGGCGCTGGGCTTCGCCCACAGCGCCGAACCCTTGCTGCTGTGCAAGGCGCGAAATTTCGGCTTGCGGTACGGGTTTGAAAACCCGGTGGTTGGAGTCATGGAGAGGAAATTTGGAACTGTAGGAGCGGTAGCGACCGCCTTTATGGCCCGATTTCTACCGCAAACAGCGGTATCAATCAGGAAATCGGGCCATAACAGCGGCCGGAAGTCCAAATGTTCCTCGGAATGACGACTATAACCACCCCCCAGAAGGGGGTTCAAATCCCTGCTGCCCCGAACCCGCGCTCTAAACTAATTTAAATGAGGTGCTCAAAAGTGTCGGAAGCTTATAAAAACGCCGGAGTGGATATTGCGGCTGGCAATGAAGCAGTAGAACGCATGAAGAAGCATGTGAAGCGCACATACCGTCCGGAAGTGATGACGGAGCTGGGCGGCTTCGGCGCCCTGTTCGGCCTGAATAAGGACAAGTACGAAGAGCCGGTTCTCGTATCGGGAACAGACGGTGTGGGCACGAAGCTGAAGATCGCGTTCGCGGCTGACCGCCACGACACGATTGGCATCGATGCGGTCGCCATGTGCGTGAATGACATCGTGGTACAGGGCGCTGAGCCGCTGTTCTTCCTCGATTATCTGGCCTGCGATAAGGTCGTGCCGGAGAAGATTGAAGCCATTGTCTCCGGGATCGCCGAAGGCTGCCATCAGGCGGGCTGCGCGCTGATCGGCGGCGAGACCGCCGAGATGCCGGGCATGTATGCGGCAGGCGAGTATGATATCGCCGGATTCACCGTCGGTGTGGCCGATAAGGCGAAGCTGGTAACCGGAGCAGACATTGCTCCAGGAGACACAGTAATCGGACTGGCTTCGAGCGGAATTCACAGCAACGGCTTCTCGCTGGTGCGCAAGCTGCTGCTGGAGGAAGACGGTTACGGCCTGGATGAGGTTGTGCCGGAGCTGGGAGCGCCGCTGGCGGATGTTCTGCTGGCCCCAACCCGGATCTACGTGAAGCCGCTGCTCGCTCTGCTCGAGCAGCTTCCGGTCAAGGGCATGGCCCATATTACCGGCGGCGGGTTCATCGAGAACATTCCGCGCGTATTGCCGGAGCATGTGAATGTAGAGATCAACTACGGCTCCTGGCCGATTCAGCCGGTCTTCAGCCTGATGCAGAGCAAGGGGCAGGTAAGCAACCGCGACATGTTCACAACGTTCAATATGGGCGTGGGGCTGGTGCTGGTCGTGGCGGAAGCGGACGGAGAGCGTGCGCTGGAGCTGCTTAAGGCGAGCGGGGAAGAGGCTTACCGGATCGGCACGGTTACTGAGGGAGAGCGCATCGTTACCTTTACGGGAGCTGAAGTCTGATGGAGTGGGGCCGAATCGCTGTCTTTGCCTCCGGAACAGGCAGCAATTTCGCTGCACTGGTCCAGGCACAGCGGGAGGGCAGGCTGGGCGGAGGCAGCATAGAGCTGCTGGTCTCGGACAAGCCGGAAGCGCCTGTAGCACAGCGGGCAGAGGAGGCAGGCATTCCTGCTCTGCTGCTGCGGCCGAAGGACTTCGCGGGCCGGGAGCAGTATGAAGCCGCGATTGTGGCTGAATTGCAGCGCCGGAACATCGGACTGGTGGTGCTGGCCGGCTACATGCGGCTGATCTCCCCTGTTCTGCTCGCACCGTATGCCGGACGGATCATCAACATTCATCCTTCGCTGCTGCCGGCGTTTGCCGGGAAGGACGCGATCGGGCAGGCGCTGGAGTATGGCGTGAAGCTGACGGGTGTGACCGTGCATTTTGTCGATGGAGGCATGGATACCGGACCGGTGATCGCCCAGCGCAGCGTGGAGGTCCAGTCTGGAGATACCGCTGAATCGCTGGCTGCACGCATCCATCAGGTGGAATACGCGCTGTATCCTGAGGTAGTGAGTGCTTTTGCGGCAGGAAAAGTAGAATTGAACGGAAGAATGACGACCATTGCCGAATAAGCGAAGCTGCTGTATAGCTGCCTGGATTGACTGTTGAACCGGAGTGATTTCGACATTTCAGGCAAGCCCCGGCCGATTCTGATATTTCTCGGGAAATACTTCACAAGTGGCAGTAATTGACGGAAGATCTGGCGGCTTGGCCTGAAATTGCGAAAATACAGGTTTGCTGGCATAAGGACAAAAGGATATATAGCAGGACAGAAACACCAGAAACAACCAGAACACCTGATTACCTGAATTACCACCCTATTCTACAAGATTCGTGTCTGTAATCATCCAGTGTTCATCCGGCAATCATCCACAGTTACAAGGTAATTCTAATTTAAAGGTTATAGTATTCCCAACCCAATAAGCTAAGCTACAGTAACAGGTGGATTTTCTCCAACTAATCTGGCTGATAGATGCGGTGAGCGGAGCGTAAGTGGAAAAAGTACAGCTAATCTGACCCCAATCGAGTGATTTAGCTTATCTGGCGTTATTTAAGTGTATATTTTCCAACTACTGCGCCGCTACGTGCTTACCTGCCGAAATTAGATGACAAAAATCCAACTAAAACCTACACCCCAATAATCTAGCGTGAATCCAGAGGAGGACTATTCAAAGTGAGTATCAAGAGAGCGCTGGTCAGCGTATCGGACAAACAGGGCATCGTGGATTTTTGCCGCGAGTTGTCTGCATTAGGCGTAGAAATTATCTCCACAGGCGGCACCAGCACACTTTTGGCGAAGGAAGGCGTTCCGGTCATTGGCATCTCTGATGTTACCGGCTTCCCTGAGATCATGGATGGACGCGTCAAAACCCTGCATCCAGCTGTACACAGCGGCCTCCTGGCCGTTCGTGACAACGAAGAGCATACCCGTCAGATGAATGAGCTTGGCCTTGATTACATCGACCTTGTCGTGGTGAATCTGTATCCGTTCGCGGAGACGATTGCCAAGCCGGATGTGTCTTATGAAGAGGCTATCGAGAACATCGATATCGGCGGACCGACCATGCTGCGTTCTGCGGCGAAGAACCATGCGTTTGTCAGTGTGGTGGTGGATGCGGCCGACTACGCGAATGTGCTTGAAGAAGTACGCGCCGGTGGAGATACAACCCTTGCAACCCGCAAACGTCTTGCGGCCAAAGTCTTCCGCCATACGGCGGCTTACGATGCCCTGATTGCCGATTATCTGGCGAATGTCACCGGTGAACCGCTGCCGGAGCGCTACACGGTCACTTATGAGAAAATCCAGGATCTGCGCTACGGGGAGAACCCGCACCAGAAGGCTGCGTTCTACCGCAAGCCGCTGGCGGCGCAGGATACCCTGACGGCTGCTGAGCAGCTGCACGGCAAAGAGCTGTCCTACAACAATATCAATGACGCGAACGCAGCGCTCCAGATTGTCAAAGAATTCGAAGAGCCTGCGGTTGTAGCCGTGAAGCATATGAATCCTTGCGGTGTGGGCGTGGGCACAAGCGTCTATGAAGCGTATCAAAAAGCGTACAATGCGGACCCTACCTCCATTTTCGGCGGAATTGTGGCAGCCAACCGGATTATTGATGCGGATACGGCTAATCTGCTGAAGGATATTTTCCTCGAAATCATCTTGGCCCCAGGCTTCACAGACGAAGCGCTGGAGATCCTGACGAAGAAAAAGAATATCCGCCTGCTTAAGCTGGGCAACCTCAGCACCGCTGCATCCCGCAAGAGCAGCTTTGTGGTCACCTCCGTTGAAGGGGGAATGGTGGTGCAGGAGAGCGATGTACACTCTGTGAATCCTGAGGAATTGCAAGTGGTAACCGACCGCAAGCCTACCGAAGAAGAGCTGAAGCAGCTGTTGTTCGGCTGGAAGGTTGTGAAGCATGTGAAGTCCAACGCCATCGTGCTGGCGGCTGACGATATGACAGTCGGTGTAGGTGCAGGACAGATGAACCGTGTCGGTGCGGCCAAGATTGCCATTGAACAAGCAGGCGAGAAAGCGAAGGGTGCTGTGCTGGCATCAGATGCCTTCTTCCCGATGGGCGATACACTGGAAATGGCTGCGAAGGCGGGCATTACGGCGGTTATTCAGCCGGGAGGCTCGATCAAGGACGAGGAATCGATTAAGGTTGCCAACGAATACGGCATTGCCATGGTCTTCACCGGCGTACGCCATTTCAAACACTAGCACGCTGGGAGGATCAGAGCCTTATGGATATTTTAGTAGTCGGCGGCGGCGGACGTGAGCATGCGATCATCTGGAGCTTGTCCCGCAGTCCCCGTGCCGGTAAAATCTACTGCGCCCCCGGCAATGCCGGGATTGCGCAGCTTGCGGAATGTGTGCCGATCGGCGTCTTCGAGTTCGATAAGCTGACCGCTTTTGCCAAGGAGAAGAAGGTAGGACTGGTGGTTATCGGACCGGATGATCCGCTCGCTGCAGGCATTGTGGACGCCTTCGAAGCCCAGGATATCCCTGTATTCGGCCCGCGGAAGAATGCCGCAGAGATTGAGGGCAGTAAGACCTTTATGAAGGATTTGCTGCATAAATACAGTATTCCGACAGCCGCTTACGAGAAATTCAGCGATTATGAGACAGCCTTGTCTTATCTGCGGAGCCAAGAACTGCCGATTGTCATCAAGGCGGACGGCCTGGCCGCAGGCAAAGGGGTAACCGTGGCGTATTCCCGTGAGGAAGCGGAGCAGGCCCTTCAGGAGATCATGGTCGACAAGGTTTTCGGGGAAGCAGGGGCGCAGGTCGTCATTGAAGAGTTCCTTGCCGGGCAGGAAATGTCGATTCTGGCGTTCGTGGATGGGGAAACGGTGCGGCCTATGGCTGCGGCCCAGGACCATAAGCCTGTATTCGACGGCGATAAAGGACCTAATACGGGAGGCATGGGGACGTATTCCCCGCTGCCGCATATCGATGAAGCGATCATCCGTGAAGCGGTCGAGACGATTATTGAACCGACAGCCAGAGCGATGGTGGCTGAGGGCCGTCCCTTCAGCGGAGTGCTGTTCGCAGGACTGATGATCTCGCCGGACGGCAGACCGAAGACGATTGAGTTCAATGCCCGCTTCGGGGACCCGGAGACACAGGTGGTTCTTCCCCGGCTGCGAAGCGATCTGCTGGAGATCTTCCTGGCTGTGACCGAAGGCAGACTCGCCGATATTCCGATCGAGTGGAGCATTGAGGCGGCAGTCTGCGTGGTGCTGGCCTCGGAGGGATATCCCGGGCCTTACCCGAAGGGTGTGCCGATCAGCGGGCTGGAAGACAGCGGCTCTGCGCTGGTCTTCCATGCCGGAACCGCACGCAGCGGGGATGGCGGCTGGGTGACTACCGGCGGCCGCGTGCTTGGAGTGGTAGGCCTGGGGGCAACCATTGCCGAAGCACGTACATCGGCCTATGCACGTGCGGAGAATATTACGTTTGCGGGCAAACAGAACCGCAGTGATATCGCAATGAAGGCACTGGTCTGAGAAAAAAGTCCCAAAAAAAGGACTGACAAGTTGTAGGAGAAGTGCTATAATACAACTCGTACGGGGGAAAATGTGCGGATATATACAGATAAAGGGTCTTTCCTTTCTAAGGAAAGGCCTTTTTTAAAATAGAAGAATTCATATGTTCCACGCTATAAATTATCCTTCTATTTCTCGCCGAAACGGTACCGTCCCTAAAAGGACGCCACAGCCGTTTCCACTTGCAATTCCATAACGAATGCTATAATAGTACAATAACAGCGATGCTTATGCGGATGTACAGTTACTGATTTAAGGGGGAATTAGTTTTGAGTAAGGTAGGAAGAAATGACTTATGCCCGTGTGGAAGCGGGAACAAATATAAGAAATGCTGCATGGAGAAAGACAGAGCGGCGGCCCAGTCGATGCTGCGGCTGGTTAATGCAGGGGATGCAGCGGCGCAAGCACCTGTAACCATACCCGGCGTAATCGTGCACGAGGAACAGCCGGCTACGGTAAGTGCCGCCCCTGCTGCGGGCAAGCTTACGCTGCCCAAGCTGAAGAAGATGGTGGCGAAGGAGCTGAACTGGGAGCATCCGGCCCATGAACAGCTGGCGCTGGAGCTGATCGAGCACATGAGAGACCAGTATGACCGTGAGCTGATCCTGGAAGCACTGCTGCTGTGGAACGGCTTCTCCCGCCAGACCAAGCCGGCCGTGAAGAAGACAGGCTCATTCTGTGCGGCGATCGAATACCTGCTGTCCGAGGAGTACGGCTTCATGCTGTCGCAGGCGGAGCTGGCGGACAAATACGCGATTACCACGGCCACGATCTCCCGCAAGGTTAAAGAAATATATAACTATGTCGAGGAATACGGCATGACCGGGGAAGCGGACGATTTGATGGCGCTGAACGGAGCGGAAACTCCGCAGGAGAAGGCGCAGACCCTTCTGGCCCAAGCCATGGAGGCAACCTCTGCGAAGCGCCGGGTCCAGCTCGCGGAGAAGGTGCTGGAGCTCTATCCTGACAGCCCGGAAGCCTACCTTATTCTGGCCGAGGAAACGGAGAATGAGGAGGACGCCCGTGAGCTGCTTAAGGCGGGAATCGCCGCAGGCAGACGGGAGCTGGGCGAGTCTTATTTTACGAAGCATAAAGGGTTCTTCTGGGGGCTCTATGAGACCCGCCCTTATATCCGGATCTGCCAGAGCTACGCGGAATCCTGCTGGTTCGGCGGTAAGGCGGAGGAAGCAACAGAGATGCTGGAGCATATTCTGGAGCTTAATAAGGATGATAATACGGGTGCCCGCTATCTGCTGACTGCTGTATATCTGTATAGCAACCAGCTTGAAGAAGCAGAGCGGATCATTAAGAACTACGGTGAAGAGGATGCGGCGGCGGCTTTTGCCTATGACCGGATTGTACTGGAGTTCAAGAAGAACGGCATTACCTCGCAGCTCAAAATGCTCTACCGCATAGCCCGCGGAGTGAACAAGCATGTGCCGGATTACCTGCTGGGTATGAAGCGGCTGCCGCATAATCTTCCGGATTATGTCGGTATGGGTGATCCCAATGAAGCGATTGAATATGTAATTATGCATTCGCGCTTGTGGGCGAGCCTGCCGGATCTGCTGAAGTGGATGCTGAAGCAATAGACGACGCTATAGATGAAATACAGACACAGTCCTTCGGGGCTGTGTTTTTTTATGGAGATTAGGAGTGACCTCGCTGATATCACCGAACACAGGCCGAATGTAATAGAAAAACCGACCACAATGGGCGATGGCGCAGGTGGATGGGCGAATGTAGTCGGAAAACCGACCACAATGGGCAGTGGCGCAGGTGGATGGGCGAATGTAGTCGGAAAACCGACCACAATGGGCAGTGGCGCAGGTGAATGGGCGAATGTAGTCGGAAAACCGACCACAATGGGCAGTGGCGCAGGTGGATGGGCGAATGTAGTCGGAAAACCGACCACATTGGCGGTGGAATTGGGCTACGTATAAATCCCCTTGCCATTCTAGTCTAATTAGACTATATTATGTGATGTAGTCTAATTAGACTAAACTATCTGAAAAGAGGTCCTCCTAATGTTATTTATTACTGGAGCAACTGGAACCGTTGGAAGCCGGGTTGTACATTACCTCAAGTCTAAGGATGTCAACTTCAAAGCCCTCACCCGCACACCTGAGAAGCTGATGAACGATCAGAGTGATCACATGACGATCGTCACCGGGGATATTAAGGATTGCAGCGCCTGGTCAGACAGCCTGCGCGGCGTGGAGACCTTATTCCTGATTCTGCTGGATGATGCTGAGGAGATTCTGCAGGCTGCCCGGGCCAAGGGTGTCCGCAACATCGTGTTCTTATCCTCAGCGTCCATTAACCGCTCGGATGCCGCTTACAACGAGAACGCTATGAAACATAAGAAGGTTGAGGAGCAGATTCAGGCATATGGCTTTCAGTATGTGTTTATCCGGGCCGAGGCCTTCATGCACAATACCATTTACTGGAGGGACCTTTTTAGATACAATAAGGGGACGATCCGGTTACCGGCCTTGGAGGCTAAGCTGGCGAGCGTACATGAAGAAGATATTGCCGGGGTTATCAGTGTGGTTGTAACGGATTTTGACCGATTCTCCGGGCAGGTCTTGACGCTCACAGGTGCGAATATCCTTAGCCAGCGGAACATTTTGACAGAGATCTCTAAGCAGCTGGGACAATCGCTTGAACTGGAAGAACAGACCATTGCGGACTTCCGTTCCTATATGAGCAAGTACATCGCTGAGGAATACATTACCCTTAGAGTACAGGACTGGGAGTATACCCTGAAGCATAAGCTCGCCGTGACGGACACGGTGCTGACGATTCTTGGCCGGGAGCCTTATACGTTCCGAGAATGGATCGCGGAGCATCTCGGTGATTTTCAATAAATACAGAAAGAGGAATTCGCTATTATACCCTTACTTATACTGGGTCTGCTTAAGGATTGCGGACAATCCAGCGCTTATGAATTGCTCAGTGTCTTCAAGGAGCGGGATTACAGGTATCTTGTTCATATGACAAAGGGATCGCTGTATTACAACCTCCAGAAGTTATCGGGCGAAGGCTTGGTCCGGCTGGTAGAGGTCGTTAGCGTGAACAACTATCCCGAGCAATACATCTATGAGATTACACCGCAGGGCGACGAGCATTTCAAAGCGCTGATGGCCAAGTACTCGCTGCAGACGGATGATATTACGTTAGCTTTTTATATGACGACGCTGTTCGCCCACCAGTATGATACAGGGGAATTCAAGGCGGCTGTAGCCATACAGATGGAGCAGACACGGCGTAAGATTGCTGAGATCGACCATGCGCTGGAGGCCAAGCAAGACAAGATCTACGATACGGCAAAATCAATGATGAATAATGTCAGAGCGCACCATGAATTGAACCTGAAGTGGTTTCAGGAGCTGCTGGAACAGTAGTGCGGCAGATTGCCGGATAAGATGAATTGGAAAATTGGTTATAGAGATCCTGCTCCCTTTTGTTTGCTGAATACAGCATATACAAGGGAGTATTTTTTGTGCAAATAACCTGACATGAACAAGCGGTGATATGGGTAAATAAGAGGCTTAACTCGATAATTATGAGAAAATACCTTACATGGACACACTTATTTCACAGCCTATGGGAAAACGGTACAGGGATAAAGGGATTTTTTGCAGAAATAAGTCGAAAAGACAGAGAAGATCCGGGATAGCTCCGGGTCTTTATACATGGAAGGTGGGAGGGTCTATGGCACTGGGAAAGAGTAAGAAGGTTAGGGAGAGGGGGCTTATCGGCTCACTCCGTAATATGGGGATTCGCGGCAAGCTGTTTTTGTCAGTGATTCTGTCTGTGGTGGTTATTTTCATGACGGTGTCTGTAGTGATCTACAGCAATGCCAAGCAGCTTATCGTGGACGGGCTGAAGAGCTCGCTGACGTATGAGAAAGGGGCGATCGGGGTACAGGTCAATGACCTGCTGCAGCCTGCTGTGGACAGTGTGGCGCTGCTCAATGCCAACGCCTACCTCCGCGACTTCATTCTGAGGGTGAAGGATGCGCAGACGCTGAAGACTACGGACGGGTACACGGAACTGATCCAGACGCTGAACCTGATCAAGAACAACAATAAGAATTTGCTCAATGTATACATAGGTATGGATGCGGTGAACAAGGTGATTACCCAGGATGAATTCGAGCCTCCGGCAGACTACGTGCTGAAGGAGCGAAGCTGGTATTCCGCTGCGGCTGCGAACAAGCGTGTAACGATTACCAATCCTTATATTGATGCCGGGTCAGGCAAAATGGTCGTCAGTGTCAGCACACCGCTGCTTGATGATTCAGGCAAGCTGATCGGCGTGGCGAGTGCAGATATTTCGATTGAGCAGATTACAGCTGCGCTGGGCGCTTTTAATTATAAAGGCAGCGGCTATGCCGTGCTGATTGATGAGACGGGAACCTTCATCTATCATCCCAATCCGGATCATATTCTGCTGAAGAAGATGGCTGATCTGGGCGAATCGTGGAAGACTGTCGGCGATAAAATGCTGCAGTGGGGCTCAAATGTCATCCGGGCGGACATAGACGGCGAGCCCAGCTATGTATCCTATTCACCGGCTGTGGCTAACCAGTGGTCAGTCGCGCTGATCGTACCACAGAAGCATGCGGAGCTTGCGCTGAAGCGCTTCGAGCTGATTTTCTTCCTCTCCATTATGGTTTCGATTGCGGTGCTGTCTGTCCTGCTGTATCTGGTCTCGGGCAGTATCCTGAAGCAGTTTCCGCTCCTCACGGCTGCGTTCGGGCAGGCGAAGGCGGGGGACCTGTCGGTAAGGGCAAGGGTAACCGCAGGAGGCGAGATCGGGGTGCTGGCTGAGGGCTTCAACGATATGATCGCCTCGCAGCAGTCGCTGATTCAGGAGATCCTGCACAGCTCGCAGAGTATCTCGGGCGCGGTGGAGAATACAGAGCAGAACGTATTCGTGCTGGATGGCAGCATTACCGATATCTCGGGGGTTACGGAGGAACTGTCGGCAGGCTTGCAGCAGACCGCCGCCTCGATGGAGGAGATGAATGCCAGCACGACCCAGATCGAGGCTGCGATCCACGGGATTGCCCGCAAAGCTCAGGAGGGGGCGGAAGCCGCCGGAGAAATTAACGTACGGGCGGAGCGGCTGAAGGAGAGAGCCTGGGAATCCCGCACACAGGCGGATACCGTGTACGGGCTTAGCGAAGAGAAGCTGCGCACGGCCATCGAACAGTCGGGATCAATCTCGCAGATCAGCGCGCTTACGGGCGCCATTCTGGAGATCGCCGCCCAGACCAACCTGTTATCGCTGAATGCTTCCATTGAGGCGGCAAGGGCCGGGGAAGCGGGCCGGGGGTTCGCTGTAGTGGCAGAGGAGATCCGTAAGCTGGCCGACAACTCGCGTGAGACGGTGACTGAGATCCAGGGAGTGACAGGGGCGGTAGTCCAGGCGGTGTCCAATCTGGTGGAGGCTGCGGAGAGTATGCTTGGCTTCATGGACAGCCAGGTGAAGAAGGACTACGATGCCATGCAGGAGACCGGAGAGCGGTACAGTGAGGATGCCCGGTATATCGAGGAGCTGGTGACGGACTTCAGCGCCACCTCGGAAGAGCTGCTGGCTTCCATCCAAAGCATGCTTACTGCGATCAGCGAGACGGGGAGTGCGACCAATGAGGGGGCAGAAGGAGCGGGAGCCATTGCTGCCGGAGCGGAGCAGATCATCGGGCGGTCCGGCAGCATCGTAGCGGAGATGGAGGAGATCAAGCTCAGCTCGGCGCAGCTGCTGAATGCGGTGTCGAGGTTTAAGGTATAGGCTTCTACAATTCCACTCTCAGTGGATGCTATATTGTGTGGAGAGGACAAGGGTTGAAAAAAAGTCCTTGGAAGAGTATGTTACAAGAAGCGAAACGATAAGAAAGAGACAGTGAGGTGGGGAAAACATGAGAGAAGGCGAAAACCGGATCGTAGGAATGGAAGATATTGTACGCGCACACCATGTGCTGCGGGAGGTTATCGTCCGTACGCCGCTCCAGCTGGATGCGGTATTGTCGGCCAAATACGGCTGTAATGTGTATTTGAAACGTGAGGATCTGCAGATTGTACGCTCCTTCAAAATCCGGGGGGCCTATAATATGATCCGCAGTCTGTCTGAAGAGGACAGAGCCAAGGGCATCGTCTGTGCCAGCGCGGGAAATCATGCCCAGGGCGTGGCGTATTCCTGCAAGGCACTCGGCATTAAGGGCAAGATATTCATGCCGAGCACTACCCCTAATCAGAAGATTAAGCAGGTCCGGCGCTTTGGCGGAGAATTCGTTGAGGTGATTCTGAAGGGGGATACCTTCGATGATGCTTATGATGAAGCGCTGCAGGCTTGCATTGACTATAGCATGACGCTGATTCACCCGTTCGATGAGCCGCGTATTATTGCCGGCAACGGAACCATTGCCATGGAGGTAATGGAGAGCCTGGACAAGCCTGCGGACTTCGTGTTCGTCACCATCGGCGGCGGCGGGCTGGCAGCCGGTGTAGCCACCTATATCAAGACGGTGAGTCCGGCAACCAAGGTTATTGGTGTGGAGCCCAGCGGCGCGGCTTCGATGAGTGAGGCCATGGAGAGCGGTGAGGTCATCACCCTGAAGGAGATCAACAAGTTCGTGGACGGCGCGGCGGTGAAGCGTGTCGGCGGCCTGACCTTCGATATCTGCTCGAAGCTTCTGGATGATGTGGTGAAGGTGCCGGAGGGCAAGGCGTGTACCACTATTCTGGAGCTGTATAACGAGAACGCCATTGTGGTGGAGCCTGCCGGTTCCCTCCCCATTGCTGCACTGGACATGTACCGTGATCAGATCCGCGGCAAAAGCGTGGTCTGCATCGTCAGCGGTGGCAACAACGATATTGACCGGATGCAGGAGATCAAGGAGCGTTCCCTGATCTATGAAGGCCTTAAGCATTACTTCATGGTCAATTTCCCGCAGCGTGCGGGTGCCTTGCGCGAGTTCCTCACCGAGGTGGTCGGACCGGATGATGATATTACCCGGTTCGAGTACACGAAGAAGAATGAGAAGGAGAACGGCCCGGCCCTGGTCGGCATTGAACTGATGTCTACCGATGCCTACGCCCCGCTGATTGAGCGGATGAAGCAGAAGGGCGTCGATTACGTGGAGATTAACAAGGATGTTAATCTGTTCAGTATGCTGATTTGATCCAGCAGCAAGAGGACACGTCCCTACTCACGTTGGCCCACTGAAGAATCACTTCTTTTTAACTCTACTTACAAATTTAGTTGAAAATAAGATACAACCACTACCGGATATTGGAGTGGTTGTATTCATTTTTACATCTATATAATTCTATTGCTCTGAGTTTTCTAATCTACAATGTCAATAAACGTTTTAGTTCACAGCCAAAATAGCCATTGCAGCTTGTTACATCCAGTACATCGTTCTTGGCCAGCATACGAGTTTTTAGTGATTCATCCTTTACATAGACGGCTTTTCAAAGCTTACGAACGAACTATCATACAGAATTTACCAAGTTAATTTTTGGTTATGGCGTGCAATCGTATGGGTGGCGTCCACGATGATGGAAGTGTTTTGCAAAAAAAAAATAATGGCCAAATGCCACCGTCTTGCTGATGAGCAGATCCAGCAGACTCAAATCTTTTTGGGATAGTTATCAAAATTATTTAGGGAACGCGGTTCAGTGTGTAGGTCTCCTGGCGCCACCTCTAGAGAGAACTTGAAAGACAGGTCGTATCGGGAACGCTCAACAATATCCATTTTAGACAACTTAAAGATGGCTTTGAGAGGATTGGGGGTCGATCGCATTGTCGTTATCCAAATAGTAATTATCTTGAAGGTCCCCAAAATATGAAATAAAAATTCACCATTTCTTTAATATGACAAAGTAAATTCTCCTGCGGCACAACAATGTCATTCAGCGCCGTGTAAGCAGTAAGACCTCAAAACCAACGTTTGTTGCAAAATCAACCGCTCTCATCGGCTTTCGAGATTCTTTCTTATTTGTAAAAAAAGGTACAACCTCCTCTAAATGTTGAAGAGATTGTACCATATTTCGTGAGACTGACTTTTCTATGCCTTTGGAAACGCACCGTGAGTTATTTTATGTGTGTCATTGCAACTAAGATTATTATTTTTTAGGTTTTCTTCTAAAGTATACAATAGTATGAATTATTACAAAAAGAACGAGCGCTGATAAGAGTACATTGGTAATAACTAATGTTGAATTCAAATTATTTAAACCGCTAGTAGTCTCGTTGTTGGTATGAACTATTGTCGAATTAAGATTACTTACTTGACTCCCCACATTATTTATGGGTTGAACTAAATTGTCTGAATTCATTTTATTCCTCCATTCAAAGTTTAATATCTAATTATATGCTTTAATTCTTTTTTTTTCCACTACTTTTCTCACGAACAACCCTTCTTGAATATGGTAATATTTACATTGTAATAAAAATACATTTAATGGAGTGAATTCAAAAAATGATTAAGGTTAAAAAAATTCTATCCGCTTCTTTAACTACTGCCTTACTTCTTACCTCTTCGGCAATTGCTTCAGCTCAAACGGTATCGCCTACCGAGGCTGTTCAATCAGTTCAACAGGAATTCTCCTTACAACTTGATGACATGACCACAATTTCTACACCTTATGATCCTGCGCTCTATGATTTTCAAAGATCAGATTTATTTAACGAAGTAGTTGTTAAAGTAGTGGACAAGAACTCAGGTCAAATTGTGTCAACTTATGGTGAGAAAATTGAGGTGAAAAATAAGCCAGCTGGAATATCCATTATGGCAACTGGAACTTATAGTACTAGAACTACATATAGGACATTCACTGATCCTGGAGTTAATGGTCAGCACTTTGCAGGAGGAGATTTATACACTGTATACAACTGTTACCAATCAGGTTCTTTTGGACAAATCAATTCTGTTAGTAGTACTTACTGGTCTCCAATGCCTGGTAGTGGAAATTTCATATTAGAATCTCCAAATGCTCAGACGGTACCTACGGGTAACACGGGTAGCTTTCCTACTAATCAACTTACAACAACCGGTACAGTAGTACTCTCAACAAAAGAAACTAAAGCTTTTGGGACTTCAATTGGTTCCTTCTCCTACACTTCAGGATCAGACGGGTGGAGTAGATATGCAATAAGAAATGCAGCATATAACATTACATTTGGTAATTAAACTATTTATAGAGAATCTCGTCAGGGCGAGGCTACTGAAGGACTACTGTTTTTAACTCTAATTAAAAATTTAGTTGAAAACGAAGACATCCACTACCGGATTTGGTGTGGATGTCTTTGTTTTGGATGAAAATCACTTAATGAAGTTGATTGCACTATTTGTATCAGGGCTGAGGCACCTCAGTCTTCAGATACTGCTCCGCCGCATCGTCCAGCAGGTAACCGTTACTCTTCATCAGCTTCATGAAGCCGTCAAGCTTCTGCAGGAAAGCACTGGTACTGCTGTTCTTGGCCAGGATGCTGGTGTAGGCCTTCTGCGCCTCCAGATCCATCTCCAGATTATCGTAATGGAAGAGCGGGGTGTTATTCTGGCCGTAGAAGGTGTTCACAGCATACTGGTTATACAGCTTCTTGACGGCCTGTACCCGGTTGGATGTGGGATAGGTCTGGATGAATTGCTCCTGGGTCAGCGCACGGTCGGCTACCTCGCCCCAAGCAATGATCAGCCCGTTATCCTTGGAAGAAGGCAGATCTGATTCAGCCGCCATAATGGAAATATAACTGCTGATATCCTCCGTTACATAAGGCTTATATTTGCGGTAAGCCGCATAATCAATCACCGGGTAAAAGCTGCCCTCGGCGGTATCCAGCTTGTATCCGCTCTCTCCCGCATTTTGCAGCAGGGCGCGCAAGGCGGCGTTATCCGTACTCTCAGCCAGCTTCTCCATGCTGACTCCCCCTCTGTAGACGGTGAGGAGCTTCCGCTGGACCTCGCTACTGCTGAATTTCTTCTCCCAGGAGGGCAGCAGCGCCTTATGCAGGTTCTCCAGCTTCAGCGTCAATACAGTCGCCTGATAAGGAGTGACTGCGTATAGCTTCGTCTTCATATAGGCAACGGCGCCCGGCAGGTTACCGCTGGACAGCAGCGGCAGCGCGCCCTTATAGACCGCTTCTGCATGGCTGGCAGTCTTAGCGCTTGCAGCTGCACCGGAAGTGCCTGTCCGGCTGCTTCCGCTGCCTTCGGCACCAGCCGGGACGGCTGCGCCTGCCTGAAGCCCTATGAGCAGGGCGATTGCGGCGGATAGAACGGCATGCTTTTTCATTCGAGTCTCCTCCTGTATGGAATAGATGTGGGTTACAGCCTCTAAGATGGGAAGAATATGAATTTCAGCCCCAGCCCTCCGGCAGCGGCCAGCGCCAGACTGACCCAGGGCGAGACCGGAATCACCGGGAACAGATTATCGAGGAATATGCCGGCGAATACCGCAATCACAGCAATTCCGATGTAGATGCCCAGGGCCTTAATGTCGAAGGTCTTGGGCTTCGGACTGTCGTCCTCCGACAGGGAGGCCATCCATTTCATAATAAGCTCAACGAGCAGGATAGAGCCTGCGCCGACGACGACCAGCGTGAACAGACTGAGCTGGCCGAAGAGTTCGTGCGGACCGCCGCTCCACTGTGTAATCAGGCCGGCAATGCCCATCGTCCCGAACAGCAGGGTCAGAGCGGACCAGGAGATCATCATAGAGTTCTTCAGCCGGCTGCGCGGTGTGCGCGGCGGGACACTGTCCATCACGTCCTTGAAATAATCACCGGGCTTGTCGCCAAAAATCTGCTTGGCATTCTTGCCCTTGGCTTGTCCCTTCAGCAGCAGCTCAGCCGCCTCCAGCAGCAGCTCCTCTGCACGTACAGCATCTACTGAACTGGCGCGCATCGCCAGAAGCATATCTTCGTAATAAGAGCGGTTAGACGGCGTCATCTGCTCCCGCAGCAGGTTGTTCTGCTTAATCATAGCTTTGACTTTCATAGTGTGGACCTATACCTCCAGCATTGAGTGATCAGGATACCTTCAACCTAGAGTATACGTTTGTGCACCAGCCGTGTGCAAGGACAACGTTCGTTCACGAAGGTCTGAATAATCCTTTTGGAAGAGTAAACACTGAAGAGGTGGTGGCTTCACCAACTATAGCTAGAGGGAAGGCAGGGAGCGTTATGGAACAGGAAAACAAGCAGGAACCCGGCAAGGCTGTGAACGACGGCACCGCGCCTGTACCGACTAATGATGTGGGGGACTGGGGCAATTCTGACGGCTTCAGCCTATGGGATGCTGCGGGGCAGGGCCAGGAGAACGGGCTCGGGGATTGGGAAGGCCGGCAGGAGACACACGACATGTTTCACGACAGCTATGACTGAGTGATGCCTAAGCGGATATGGGCCTCTTTTGCTCCTGCGGGAGTGGAAGGGGCCTTTCTCCGGTAGGGCTGACGTAAGCGGCGGGCTTCATGCGTATTGACAACAAATTAGCACAGATATTATAATAGAGATATTAATCATACTAAGTTAATCGGAATTATTATAATTTAAAATAAATCAGCCATTTAGGGGAGGACGCCGCAATGGAACGGAATATCATCATCCGGCATAACGGAGAGGAACTGACAGCGAGCATACATTATCCGGCCGCAGACCGGGCAGGGACAGGAAGGTGCAAGAACCGGGTGCCGCTTGCAGTGATCTGCCATGGCTTCGTGGGCAGCCGGATCGGTGTCGACCGGATCTTCGTCAAGGCAGCCCGTGAGCTGGCGCAGGATGGCTATATGGTAATCCGCTTCGATTATGCGGGCTGCGGGGAGAGCAGCGGTGATTACGGCAGTGAGGATATGGAGTCGATGATCGGGCAGACCCGGGCGGTGCTGGATTACGGCATCAGCTCGGCCGATGTGGACCTGCAGCGTGTAACGCTGATCGGACACAGTCTGGGCGGTGCGGTGGCGCTGCTGACCGGTGTCCGTGACCGGCGGGTGAAGAACCTTGTACTGTGGTCAGCTGTCGGTTATCCCTTCAATGATATCGTCAAGATTGTCGGCAGGGATGCCTTCGACCGGTCGGTGAAGAGCGGTTCAGCAGATTACGCCGGCTATTCGTTCACTCCGGTATACTTCAATTCCCTGGCTGCCTTCCAGCCGTTCCAGGAAGCAGGGAAGTTCAGCGGCGATGTGCTGGTCATCCACGGAACCTCCGATGATGTGATTCCTGTAGATTATGCGTTCCTCTACCAGAAGCTGTTCTGGACCCGGCCGGAAGGACGGTGCGACAAGGAGATTATTTTCCAGGGCGATCATACCTTTTCTTCGGGTCCGGCGCAGGAGCAGGTGCTGAAGCGTACCCGGGATTGGATGAACCAGCAGGAGCATCTGCAGGAGGAATGGCAGAACTGGATGATATAGGAGCGGTAACGGCACTCGCAATGGCTGGGAATTAGCTGTAAAATAAAGGGGAAGACCATACCGGAAATGGAGGCTCTTACCCTATGAAATTACCGGCCTTTTTCATTGCGCATGGCTCCCCGCTGCTGGTACTTGAGGATAACGACTATACGCGTTTCTTGCAGCGGCTGGGTTCGGATCTGGGGAAGCCCCAGGGCATTGTGATCTTCTCAGCTCATTGGGACAGTCCCGAGCAGCTGATCACAGTGGACGCACAGCATGAAACGCAGCATGATTTCTACGGGTTCCCGGAAGAGATGTATCAGCTGAGTTATCCTGCTCCAGGTGATCCCGCACTCAGCCGCCGTATTTCGGAACTGTTCAAGGATAGTAATCTGCCCCATCAGCCCGTGCTGGGCCGTGGGCTGGATCATGGTGCCTGGGTCATCCTGAGGACCATGTTCCCGCAGGCGGATATTCCGGTCGTGGCCTTATCCGTGGATTCGCTCCGCTCGCCTGAGGAGCAGTACAACATCGGACGGATGCTTGCTCCGCTGCGTGAGGAAGGTGTCCTCCTGATCGGCAGCGGCGGTCTGGTGCATAACCTCAGGCTGCTGAAGCAGAAGGATCAGCCGGAGCAATGGGCGCTTGACTTCGACGGGTGGATTGCAGAGCGGCTTGCGGCCTGGGATCTTCCCTCCCTGTATGCGTATGAGAAGCAAGCTCCGCATGTGAGGGAGGCCGTACCAACCTACGGCAAGGAACATTTCATCCCGCTCTTCTACGTAATGGGTGCAGCCGATGAAGGCAGAGCGGCACAGTTAATGATTCAGGCCTACCAATACGGTACGCTCAGTCTGAACTGCTGGATGTTTGATTAATATAGGAATGAATAGAGGGTACAGCTGCTATAAGGGCTGTACTCTTTTTGTGCTGCCGTTTCCACTTGACTCAAGACAAACTCTGCCAGCTATGATTAAATAAAGGAAGCGAGTTTCATAGAAGAGAATCGAGAGAAGCAAGCTGTAACTTACGATTAGGAGGAACAACGTGTCTATATCGATGAACCGTTATGTATCCCGTCCTGTATATGCTCTGGTCCTTGCCGCCGTGCTGCTCTCTGCCTGTGGGGAAGAGCAGGCAACGCCTGAGCCCGTGCGGGTGGTAGCGCCTACGGCGCAGCCGCAGCCGACCGAAGTTCCGCAGCCTTCGCCGACAGCAACGCCAGCCCCGGCAATAGCGGTCTCCGTCTTAACAGGCCTGCCGGTTGAGGAGGAGAGCCTGCCCCGGCCGCTCGCGGTCATGATCAATAATGCCCCGGCGGCCCGCCCGCAGTCCGGGATCAGCGAGGCGGATATTCTGTACGAGGTGCTGGCCGAAGGCGGAATTACCCGGCTGATCGGTATCTTTCAGAGTCATGCCGGGGTGGTGAAGATTGGGCCGATCCGCAGTATCCGCCCTTACCTGCTGGATATCGGCGAGAGCTATGGCGGCATAACGGTGCATGCCGGAGGCAGTCCGGATGCCTATGCCATTCTGCAACGGCAGAAGAAGGCGGATATGGACGAAATCGGCCGCGCGGGGGCCTACTTCTGGCGGGACAAGGAACGCAAGGCCCCGCATAACCTGTACAGCAATGCCGCCAAGCTGCGGGAGGGGGCAGTGAAGCTGGGCTATGCGGAGAGCGTGAAGGTCCCTGGTTTTCTTTTCCATGATCCGGATTATATTCCTGTGGAGGGCACCCCGGCGCTTGCGCTGGGTGTGAACTTCCTGCTGAAGAGCTACAATGTCGGGTACCATTATAACGCAGAGCAGCGCACATACGCCCGCTGGGTGAACGGCAAGCCGCATCTCGATCTGAATAATAACCGTCCGGTGGAAGCGGCGAACATCATCGTGATGGGTTCGGACCATAAGGTGCTGGACGATGTCGGCCGGCTGCAGGTGGATACGGAGCTGGGGGGAGAAGCAGTGCTGTTACAGCGCGGTGTAGCGATGAACGGCAAGTGGTCGCGCAGCCCCGGAGATGTCATCCGGTTCGTGAAGAAGGACGGCAAGGAGGCGCTGATGTTCCCGGGAATCACCCATATTCTGATCGTTCCGAACAGCCCTTCGTTCAGCAGTCATCTCGAATACGCGCAGGCGCCTGCATCCCCCTAATTCCGGCTGGAGATTGAATGTTCGGATGATTATTTTCGTAAGTTGCAGGGAATTGTTATTATAGTGTGAAAAAGTTCGGTTTTTTGTCTTCTATCCCTTCTGTCGATATGATAAGATAACAAGGGTTGTCATTCATTTTCATGCGTTTACATTTGGATGGCTGCATTTTTTTACGGCAATTTCATGTAAAGGGGTATAAAGCTAATGAGGCTCAGAAAAAAGGATATATTCTTTGAGACGCTGGAAAACATGGCTGACACCATTGTTCAGGCGGCGGATTATTTCGCTCAGAATATCTCGACTCTCCAGGGCAATGTGGAGAACTTCGCCGCGGAGATGAAGAAATACGAATCCCAGTGCGATACTTACACACACACTGTCATCAAGGAATTGAACAAGACGTTCATTACGCCGCTGGAACGGGACGACATCATGGATCTGATTACAAGCATGGACGATGTCATTGATGGGCTGGAGGCTTCTGCCTCGCGTTTCTATATGTATAACCTGCTGGATGCGGATGAGTATATTGTCCAGTTCGCAGAGATTCTCCGCCAGAGTGCATACGAGATCCAGAAGGCGGTTCATTTGCTCTCCCAGAAGAAGCTGCTGGCGATCCGCGAATACACCATCCGTCTGAATGATCTGGAGAACCAGGGCGACGAAGTCCTGCGTATCTGCACCAAGGCCCTGTTCGAGACTGTGAAGGACCCGATTGAGCTGATTAAGCGCAAAGAATTGTATGAGCGGCTCGAGACCACCACGGATAAATGTGAAGACGTAGCCAACATGCTGGAATCGATCATCATGCGTAACTCATAAGGGGCCTCAAATATGGATACATCTATATATGTACTAGCTTTTGTTATCTTTCTTGCGCTGGCGTTCGACTTTATCAACGGCTTCCATGATACCGCCAATGCGATTGCTACCTCTGTCTCAACCCGTGCGCTGAAGCCGCGTACAGCCATCATGCTGGCCGCTTCAATGAACTTTATCGGCGCCTTGATGTTCACCGGCGTGGCGAAGAAGATTGGGGGCAGCATTACCGATCCGACCCTGCTGGACAACGGGATAGACATTGTCACAGCGACGCTCATTGCGGCAATTATCTGGAATCTTGTGACCTGGTGGCTGGGTATTCCTTCGTCCTCCTCCCATGCGCTTATCGGTGCGTTAGCCGGGGCGGTGTATGTCGGGGCAGGTACAGAGCATATCAAATGGAGCGGGTTCATCGAGATCGTAGAGGGGCTGATTTTCTCCCCGCTGATCGCTTTTGTAATCGGGTATATCGTGATGACGATTCTGAAGTGGATCTTCGCAAAGAAGAGTCCGCATACGGTCAACAAGGGCTTCCGTTCGATGCAGATCGTGACGGCCGCACTGCAATCCTTCACCCATGGTACGAATGACGCGCAGAAGGCGATGGGGATCATTACCTTTGCCCTCGTCACCTCGGGACGGCTGGATACGATGGAGGTTCCGCTCTGGGTTAAGATTGCAGCGGCTACATCCATGGCACTCGGAACGTCGATCGGCGGCTGGAAGATTATTAAGACGATGGGCACGAAGATTTTCAAAATCGAGCCGATCAACGGCTTCGCGGCGGATATTTCGGCGGCCTCTGTTATTTTCACGGCTACGCTGCTGCATCTGCCGGTAAGTACAACCCACGCGATCACCTCATCGATTCTGGGTGTAGGTTCAGCCAAGCGCTTCTCCGCTGTCAAATGGGGAGTGGCCGGACGAATCGTGGTTACCTGGTTCATTACGATTCCAATCAGCGCCTTGCTGTCAGGAGTAATCTTCAAGCTCTTCTTCTAGGACTGAACAGAATAGATTGCCTGGACAAGATGTCACAGAAGCCATGGATGGCTTTAGGACATCTTTTTTTGCGTTCAGCGCTAAACCTCGGCCTAAGCGGAGGTTATTTGTTTTTCAAGAGAGGAATGTCACAAAAGGCTACACGAAACTGATAAAAAATGTTAATAGGCATAAAAAGAAAATGAAATACATCACATAAATAAAAGAAAATAACATATGAGAAATGAATTTTGCGTAGTATTATGTAGGATTTGGTAGTCTCGGAAGTAAGGTTTGTTTTAAGTGTTACCATTGCTGACAAACACCCGAATAGACAAAGGAGGCCTAGCCATTGATCGACTTTCATCAGGTAGACAAACATTACGGACAATTCCATGTACTGAAGGGCATTGATCTGCATGTTCAGGAAGGGGAAGTCGTTGTTGTAGTCGGTCCTTCCGGCTCCGGCAAGAGCACGATGCTGCGCTGCATTAATCGTCTGGAGACGATCACGAGCGGCGGATTAACCGTGGACGGTATAACTGTAAACGAACGCAAGACAGATATCAATACCCTGCGCAAAGAGATCGGAATGGTCTTCCAGCACTTCAACCTGTACCCGCACAAAAAAGTCATAGATAATATCACGCTGGCCCCGGTCAAGGTGCTGGGCTTAAGCAAAGCGGAAGCGGAGAAGACCGCAATGTATTATCTGGAGAAGGTCGGCATTGCCGACAAGGCAGAGTCCTATCCTTCCCAGCTATCCGGCGGACAGCAGCAGCGGGTGGCGATTGCCCGGGGGCTGGCGATGAAGCCGAAGATTATGCTGTTCGACGAGCCGACCTCGGCGTTGGACCCGGAGATGGTCGGAGAGGTGCTGGATGTCATGCGCGCCCTGGCCCGCGAGGGCATGACGATGGTCGTTGTGACCCATGAGATGGGCTTCGCCCGCGAGGTGGCGGACCGGGTCATCTTCATGGATCAGGGGCAGATCGTGGAAGAGGCGGAGCCGGAAGCCTTCTTCGCCAGCCCGAAGGAAGAGCGGACGCGTACTTTTCTCAGCCGTGTATTAAGCCACTAAACTAAATATATAGGAATCCGGGGAGGAAACGAAATGAAAATGTCCAAGAGCTTCAAGGTGTTAAGTGTGCTGATGATTGCGGCCATGCTGGTCATTGCCGGGTGCGGCAATAACAAGGGCAAGAACGACAATGCGGCAGGCGGCAACGCTGCCGGAGGAGCAGCCGCTGACTCTGCGGCCATTGCCAAGATCAAGGAGCGCGGCAAGCTGCTCGTCGGCGTGAAGTTCGATACCCGCCTGTTCGGCCTGAAGGACCCGACCTCCGGCAAGGTGGAAGGCTTCGACATCGATATCTCCAAGGCCATCGCTAAGAAAATTCTCGGTGACGAGAATGCCATCGAGCTGAAGGAGGTCACCTCCAAGACACGTATTCCGATGCTGAATAACGGCGAGATCGATATGGTGGTGGCTACCATGACCATTACGGAGGACCGCAAGAAGGAAGTCGATTTCTCTGACGTCTATTTCCAGGCCGGCCAGTCTCTGCTGGTGAAGAAGGGCAGCCCGATTACAGGCCTTGAGAGCGTTACGAAGGATACGAAGATCCTCGGCTCCAAGGGGGCAACCTCGATCAAAAATATCAAAGAGAAGGTGCCGGGCGTAACCGTGCTTGAATTCGATAACTACCAGGATGCCTTCAGTGCGCTTAAGGCGGGACAGGGGGATGCGCTCACTACCGATGATGCAATTCTGTACGGAATGGCCTCCCAGGACCCCGGCTTCGAGGTGGTAGGGAAGCCATTCACCGATGAGCCTTACGGCATTGCGGTCCAGAAAGGCAACGCGGATGTAGTTAAGGCGATTAATGATACACTGGCTGAACTGAAGGCGAATGGGGAGTATGATGCCATCTATACGAAGTGGATTGGTAAAGCTCCGGCTAAATAAGCCTGTTTCAAGCAAGAGCTTGCTTCCCTCAAGGTAAGAACGCATAAACGGGTTTCACACGAAATTCTCGTAGAAACGGTACCGCCTTTTCCAAGGAGGGCAACGCCGTTTCTACTTGTTTGTAGGAACGGCGGTCATGCCGGGCAGGAACGAACTCATCTACAGGTAAAGGCAGGTGAACATTGTGGATTTCTCAATATTAACGAGATACTTCGGACTGTATATGGAAGGCTTCTACGGTACGCTGCTGTCCAGTGTGCTGGCCCTGATCGGCAGCTTCCTGATCGGCGCGGTCGTTGCCGTCTTCCGCATGACTTCAGTCAAGGGTCTGCGCTGGTTCGGCGCGGTGTATGTGGAGTTCATCCGCAACATCCCGCTGCTGTTGGTTGTGTATATTTTCTATTATGGGCCTTCCGCCCTGGGCTTCACACTGGACGGCTTCAAGGCAGGAACGATCGGACTCGCCGTATATACCTCGGCCTTCATCGCCGAAGCGATCCGTGCCGGAATTATGGCCGTGCCCAAGGGACAGATGGAGGCGGCACGTTCCTCCGGTCTCAGCTACATACAGACCATGCTGCATATCATTCTGCCGCAGGCGATCAAGCTGGTCATTCCACCGCTTGGCAACCAGTTCATTAACCTGATTAAGAACTCCTCAGTACTGACTCTGGTGGCCGGTCTTGATCTGATGTACTTCGCCGACGGGATCTCTACTGAGACTTACCGTACCTTCGACACCTACATTTTCGTAGCGGTATTCTATCTGGTGCTTACGCTTCCGCTCAGCTACGGCGTGCGGATCTGGGAGCGCCGGCTGCAGCGCAAATATTAAGAAGCATCATAAAAGGACATCTGAAGCTAAAGGAGGGATATTATGGATTTCATAGGGGCATACTCTGCCGATAATCTGAAGTTTCTGCTGGACGGATTGTATGTGACGCTGATCGTTGCTTTTGTATCGATCTTCCTGAGCTTTATCATCGGCTGTATGATTGGCGTCATCCGCTATTCGGAGGTACCGGTGCTGTCTCCGGTCATGTTCTACCTGGTGGAGCTGATCCGTAATCTGCCGCTGCTGCTGATCATCTTCTTCATCCGCTTTGCCTTGCCGGAGGTCGGGATCAAGCTCGGACTGATTACTGCAGCCATTGCAGCCCTAACCATCTTCGAAGCGGCGATGATTGCCGAGATTGTCCGCGGCGGCTTAATGTCGATCGACAAGGGACAGATTGAGGCGGCGCGTTCCTCCGGTCTCAGCAGTGTACAGACCTTATGGCATATCGTGCTTCCCCAGGGGCTGCGGCGGATGGTTCCGCCACTGGTGAGCCAGTTCATCTCCCTGCTGAAGGATACATCACTCGCCGTTGTGATATCTTTGCCGGAGCTGATGCATAATGCCAACATTGTCATCGGCCACAGCTACAGCTATGCCATCCCTACGCTGGCGCTGGTTGCCCTGATTTATTTTGTCGTCAATTACCTGCTGTCGCTGCTGTCCAGAAGGCTTGAGCACAGAGCGGTATAACCTTAGCCGAATGAGGATTAAGCCATATTCAAGCCAGTGCGGCTATGATACTATAGTTGTCAACCTCTCAAGGCAGGAGCAGTGGCGATGGGACAATCAATTCTGAGAATGAAGGCGGTACAGATTCTGCTGGTGGCCGCCGTTACTGCGGTAGCCGGAGAATTCAAGATCAACCCGTTTGACGGAGATATCTTCCGGATTGCCATGGGCAGCAGCGCCTTTCTCCTCTTCCTGCTGTTAATGAGGCAGCTGCCCTATATCCGCACAGGCTGTGCTGCCGGGGTGGTTGTGCTGCTGTTCCGGACTGCCATGGATATGGTGGAGGGAAGCGGACTGACGGTAGAGCAGAGCCTTAGCAGCCACTTCTCGGCAATGATCTATTACATGGTGTTCGGCGCCCTGATGCATGTCATCAAGAGCCGGATCGATACCTTCCATCCGCTGGTGCTTGGCGCGGTTGCCGCGCTGATCGATCTCCTGTCGAATGAAATGGAGCTGCTGACCCGGCTGATCGTACTGGATTCGGCTACCTTCCGGCTGAACGAGTGGACGTATCTAATGGCGATTGCCGTCCTGCGTACGTATTTCACCACCGGGGTATATAGCAGTATCTCTGTCAGCCAGCTGCGTATCCGGGAGCGGGAGCAGCAGGAGCGGACCCAGCAGATGCTCGGATTCGGCTCCGGCCTGTACGGGGAAGTGTTCTATCTGAAGAAGTCTATAGGCACCCTGGAGCAGGTAACGCTGAACAGCTTCGAGCTGTACAGCAAGCTGAAGGACGGGGAAGGCACAGGGCGTTACAGCCGGCAGGTGCTGGATATCACCCAGCAGCTCCATGAGGTGAAGAAGGATTCGCAGCGGATTCTGGCAGGGCTGGTGAAGCTGGTGGAGCGTGAGGTGAACGGGGACATGCCGTTATCGGACATTCTGAGGTTCGCGGTTAAGAGCAATGCCAAATATGCAGAAATGCTAGGTAAAGAGATCAAATTCCATATTCACATCACCTCCGATTACACAACCGACAGCTACATTCCTCTATTGACCCTGCTTAACAATCTCACCGCCAATGCGGTGGAAGTCATCCAAGGGACAGGCAGCATCCATCTGAACGCTTATGAGCAGGACGGCATGACGATTCTGACAGTGAACGATAGCGGGACAGGCATCGGGAAGCGTGACCTCGATCTGCTGTTCGAGCCGGGCTTCACCACGAAATTCGATGAAGAGGGCATCGCTGCCACAGGGATCGGGCTCTCTCATGTACGGGATATTGTGAATATGTTCGAGGGAAGCATTACGGTTCAGCCGGTATCGCATATCGGTGGGGCCATGTTCCAGATTACAGTGCCGAGCATTAAGCTGCGGAAGGAGGAATAGAGGATGCCGCTATCATTCTGTATTGTAGATGACGACGCGTCGGCGAGAAGAATGCTGCAGCATATTATTGAGGACAGCGGGCTTGGTGAGGTGACGGGTACTGCTGAGAGCGGACAGGAGGGGATAGCCCTGATCCTGAGCGAGACTCCGGATATTGTGCTGATGGATCTGCTGATGCCGGACCAGGACGGGATTGAGACCATCCTCTCTCTTCAGGCACAGGGCTGCCGCTCCAAATTCGTAATGATCTCGCAGATTGAGAACGGGGACATGGTGAGCCGCGCCTACAAAAGCGGAATTGAATTCTTCATCCGCAAGCCGATCAACAAGATTGAAGTGGAATCTGTACTATATAAAGTGAATGAACGTTACGCCATGGGCCGTTATCTGGATGAGATCAAGCTGACGCTGGGTAAGCTGGAGGGTCTGCAGTTCGGACTGCCGCAGCTGCCGCCTGGCAAGCGTACCGTCAAGGAGATTGTCCAGCCAATTCTGATGAATATGGGCATGATCTCGGAGAATGGCAGCCGTGATATTATCACGATCATGGAGCTGGCGGTAGCCGAAGGGAACAGCGGAAGTCTTCCGTCCCTCAAGGAGCTGTACGAGCGGACTGCTGCCAAATACAGACCGGTGCCTGCGGAAGCAGCCAAAGAGGTCAAGGCCATCGAACAGCGTCTGCGCCGCGCACTGGCGGCAGGTCTGACAAGTCTCGCGTCCATTGGTCTGACGGATTACGGGAATCCGAAGTTCGAGCATTATGCGCCGCTGTATTTCGACTTCGAAGAGGTGCGCCTGAAGATGAAGGAGATTGAACAGGGCAGAGATAGCGGCAAGGTGAAGGTGAACATTAAGAAATTCCTGCAGGTGCTGCATCTGGAGGTGCTGGAGGGCTTGGGCCGATAAGCTATATATTGGAAAATCGGACCGGGCCGTGCGCCGTAAATGGCGCCGTCAACTATAAAGACAAGACCAAGAAACCTCCGGAGCGCTGGTCAGCGGGCTGGCGGTTATTTTTTTGCGCAGACATGCTGTACAATAGGAGGAAGCAACTAGAACAGCGCGGCTCTGCTGCGGATTGCCTACATAGGGCGGAGGACTTATATTATGATACGAACACTTGCCGTTACGCATGCGGGCGAGATACTGACCGATCTGCTGCTTCAGGATATTGTCCTGGATGATTATGCCTGGATCTGGGCGGATTTCGCTATGCCGACGGAGGAAGAAACCTTGAGGCTGGACACGTATTTTCATTTTCACCCGCTGGCGATTGAAGACTGTATGCATGTTTTGCAGCGGCCGAAGCTGGATTATTACGAGGATGTGCAGTTCTTCGTGCTGCATTCGCTGAATGAGCGGACATTGGAGGCCGAAGAGATCGACCTGTTCCTCAGCCCGAAATTTCTCGTCTCCTACCATCATCAGGACAAGCCGGAGATGGAGGAAGCGTGGCAGATGGTCAAAGCTGAGATTCATAGCCGCAAGGGCTGGTCGGGCGGGCCGATGGCTGCTGCTTACACAGTGATGGACAAGCTGGTCGACAGGTATTTCCCGTCCCTGTATACGCTGGAGGATGAACTCGCGGATCTGGAGAGCCAGGGCGGCAACGAATCAGTGGAAGAACTGATGAGCCAGGTCTTCAATGTGCGTGGAAGGCTGCTGAAGCTGCGGCGGACGATTGTGCCGATGCGTGATCTGATGTACCGGATCGTCAATTCGCAGCATGTGCAGAGTAACGGCGAGGAGCGGGTATACTTCGGCGATATCTACGATCATCTGCTGAAGCTGACCGACATGATTGAAGTTGACCGGGAAATGACCGCCGACCTGCGTGACAGCTATATCTCGCTCAACTCCAACCGGATGAACTCCATTATGAAGACTCTCACGGTGATTACCACGGTATTCATGCCGCTGACGCTGATCGCCGGAATCTATGGAATGAACTTCAGGGTGATGCCGGAGCTGGAATGGAAATACAGCTATTTCGCAGTGCTGCTGCTTATGCTGGTGCTGGGGATCGGGATGTTCGGCTGGTTCCGGCGGAGCGGCTGGTTTAAGTAACAGAACAAGCGTGTTAAACGCCGCCGCTTAGGAACGGCGGCGCTTAACGGAGGAAGGCCCGCCGGATTTACGCTTCTTGGAGGTGGTATTGCGGCGCTTCGCGGCGGGGCGTCTTTTTTTGCGCCGTTTGGGGCTATAGAGGGCTGCATCCTCTGCGGCGGCGAGCTCTCCTGCTCCGCTTCCCTTGCCTTTGCCGAACCCGCCCATCATAAGCTTCACCATCGGAGCCATCTGTGAGAAGCCCTGCATCACCTTCTGCACCTTGCCCATGGTGTTGACGATTCCGTCAATCCCGCCCATCCGGTCAACGATGCCCTTGATCTGTTCCATATTCGCCAGACTTCCGAGATTGCCGAGTCCGCCAAGCAGGCCTCCGGCCTTCGCGGTAGAGGCTTCTGCAGCAGGGAGTGCGAGTGCCGTATCGGTGACTTCAGCGCCGTAAGCAGGCAGCAGCTCAGGTTCTCCGGGAAGCGGGGCAGGTGTATAAGCAGATAGTCCCGGGTAAGGTGACGGATTGTAAGGTTCAGCCAGTGAACGGCCTTGCTGGCGGGAATGATTATAGTAATGCTGAGGCATAGGATCACATTCCTTCGTTAGTGGTTTGCTATACTGTATGTCATGGGCGAACAGACGGTATAGACGAATGCCCGGGTAACCGGGATACCAGCGGAAAAGGGCAGATGCCTATAGGGCGGCAGGCGGAAGTGAAGAAACCGTGTCCATGCTTGATTTCGCACGGTTTTGTAGTACTATGAGTAAGGCGGTCTAACCTGGGAGCCGGAAGTAGAGACGGGTTAACCCTGGTTATGGTGTGCGCCTGGGGTGGACGTTTGTCCATCGATTTCACTCTTTACAGCGTGAAACCGTTAATGCTTGAAAAATGTGCTCCAGTACAATATAGTAGAGGCAAGATAGTCACATTAAGTTAATGTTTAGGGGATGATAGGGCGATGCAGCTAAAGAAGCTAAACGATAAAAGTATCGATCAATTATTTGAGGCTATTTTAACATTGAAAAATATGGAAGAATGTTATGTATTCTTTGATGATCTGTGCACAGTGAACGAAATTCAATCGCTCTCACAGCGCCTTGAGGTTGCGCGGATGCTGGGCAAGGGGTCTACATATAATCAGATCGAAGCCGAGACGGGGGCCAGTACGGCCACAATTTCCCGTGTGAAGCGCTGCCTGAACTATGGCAATGACGGTTATAAGCTTACGCTGGAACGTCTGGGCCGATAATTTATGGTTCCGGGTGTATTGTTAATCAGTCACGGCTCCCGTGATCAGGCCTGGGTGTCGATGGTAGATGAGGCAGTGAGCCATCTCACGCTCCGGGAGGAGCTGCCGGTGGCAGTGGCTTTCCTTGAGCTGGTAGAAGGACGATTGATACAAGATGGAATTGATAAGCTGGAACATGCAGGGGTCACAGATATTATTGTGATCCCCTTGTTTGTGTCTTCCGGCAGTACGCATGTCGATGAGATAGAGTATGCGCTGGGCGCTAAGCCGGTTCCTGAGCGGGAGACCGACCTTGCGCCGTTCAGGGTTGCCGCGAAGGTTCATTACGGATATCCGGTCGATGACGATCCCGATATTGCACAGATGCTGTGGGATAAGCTCCGGGAACTGTCGCAGCATCCCGGGCGGGAGATGGTGCTGCTGGTCGGACACGGCAGCAGGCATGACGGCTTCCGGCAGCGCTGGGAGCAGGGCATCTCTTCACTTGCCGCGCGGGTACGGGAGATAAGCGGGCTGGCTGCAGCTGATTACGGGCTGTTGAACCCGGACAGTGTAAGAAGCCGGGTGGAGCATTGGCAGGAGCAGGGCTATGATGTGCTGGTGGCTCCGCTCTTTTTGAGTGAGGGGTATTTCACCAAGGTAGTTATTCCGCAGCGGCTGGAGGGGCTGCAGTATGCCTACTCCGGCCAGACGCTGCTGCCGCATCCGCTGCTGCCGCGCTGGATTCAGCGGCAGGTGGAAGCAGCGCTCCAGCGTCTTGAGGGTCAGCGTTAATTCATAAGCGGGTAATGTAGCTGGCCCCTGACATTGCTTGTGGGGTACAGAATTGGGTATAATCAGTAAAGTTATCCATTATATAAACAGGTGGCGTTCCGGTAATGAAAACTGCGAGATTGATTTATAATCCCACTTCTGGTCGGGAAGAAATGAAAAGACGACTCGCCGATATTCTAGACCGGCTGGATATGGGCGGTATCGAAGCTACCTGCCATGCAACAACGGGAGAGGGCGATGCTACTGCGGCTGCAGCCCAAGCTGTGGAACGCGGCACTTATGATCTGATCATAGCTGCCGGAGGCGACGGTACGCTTAATGAAGTGATTAACGGGATGGCGGAGAAGCCGAACCTTCCCCCGCTCGGCATATTGCCGCTGGGAACGACGAATGATTTCGCACGGGCCATGGGCATTCCGAAGAATTGGGAGGAAGCCTGCGACCTGATTCTGCGTCAGGAAGCGCGCCTGATCGATCTCGGCAAAGCCAATGACCGTTACTTCATTAATATAGCAGGCGGCGGACAACTGACGGAGCTGACCTATGAGGTCCCGAGCAAGCTGAAGACCATGATGGGTCAGCTTGCCTATTACCTGAAGGGGATCGAGAAGATGGCCAGCCTTGCTCCGCAAGAGCTGTACATCCGTGCGAACGGCCAGGAGATGATCCATGACGAGTTCATGCTCTTCCTGATCGCCAATACGAATTCGGTCGGCGGCTTCGAGAAGCTGGCTCCGGGTGCGCGCATCGATGACGGCTTGCTCGATGTTATTGCCGTTAAGAAATGCAACCTGGCCGAGTTCATCCGGCTGGTGCGTCTAACCATTCGCGGAGATCACCTGAATGACAAGAAGGTTATCCATTTCCGCACCGATGCCATGGAGGTAACCTCTCCCGGCTACGTACAGCTGAACCTGGACGGCGAGCTGGGCGGCACCTTGCCGGGCAACTTCAGCATCCTGCCGCAGCATCTGCGGATTTTTGCGCAGAATAGTTAGGTTGCTGTGGCGGGAATGGAACGCGCAGAATCGCTAGAAGTTCGAAGCCTTTGCGCTAACGGACTGGGCAGCTCTTATTTCGCCCAAAATTGCACTTTACGCATGCTAACGGACTCCAGCGCCTTTAGTTGCCCACTTTGGCCTCTAAAATGCCTATGGGAGAGGAGATAAGCGCTGTACGGTCCGTTAGCACGGCTGAAATATAAGTTTTATGGTAATTAACGTCCGTACGGTCCGTAAGGAAGAGGAGTGTGTTCTGTCAGTACCCTAATGATTAATGAGATGAATAGTGAAGAACATGAAAGAAGTGAACCTATACACATGAGTAAACACCGCAGCGGACGCAGCGGACGCAGCGCAAGCCGCCGGGAACAAAGGCCGGCCGCTGTGGCCGGATTGCCAGTGAACAAGAATGAGGAGGTCCTGCTCGATATCATCGGCATGACCCATGAAGGGGAAGGGGTAGGCCGCGTCGAAGGCTTTACCCTTTTTGTGCAGGGCGCACTCCCCGGTGAGAAAGTCCGGGCCAGAGTGCTGAAGACCAAGAAGCAGTATGGCTACGCCAAGCTGCTGGAGCTGGTGCAGGCCAGCCCCGACCGCATCGCGCCACCCTGCCCTATCTATGATCAATGCGGCGGCTGCCAGCTGCAGCATATGGACTACACCGCGCAGCTCGCATGGAAGCGGCAGCTGGTGGTGGACAACCTGCAGCGGATCGGAAAGCTGGAAGTGGCTGGTGTGCCAATAAGAGGCACGGAGCAAACCCTTACGGAAGCAGAAGCAACAAGTGCTGCCGTCACGGAAGGCGAAGGCATCCGCGTGCTGCCCACCCTCGGCATGGACGAGCCCTGGCGCTACCGCAATAAGGCCCAGGTGCCGATCGGGGTGACCGACGGCGGTCTGGTCGGCGGCTTCTATGCACGGGGAAGTCACCGGATCATCGACATGGAGACTTGTCTGATCCAGCATGAGGACAACGACAAGGTCGTTGCCACCGTCAAGAGCCTCGGCCGTGAGCTGGGCATCACCGCCTATGACGAAGAGACCGGCCGTGGACTGCTCCGTCACGTGGTGGTGAAGAAGGCGTTCCGCACCGGCCAGATGATGCTGGTGCTGGTCACGAACGGCCGGGATATCCCGCATCTGGACGCTTGGCTCGGCAGTATCCGCGGGCAGTTTCCGGCAGTGGTCAGCATCTGCCAGAACATCAACACCCAGCGCACCAATGTCATCTTCGGCAACGATACCCGCGTATTGTGGGGCAGCGATGTCATTTACGACTACATTGGCGAGGTGCAGTTCGCGATCTCGGCACGGTCCTTCTACCAGGTGAACCCGGCGCAGACCGAGGTGCTTTATGCCAGAACTCTGGAATACGCTGCCCTCACCGGCAAAGAGACTGTGATTGATGCGTATTGCGGCATCGGCACCATCTCGTTATTCCTGGCCCAGCATGCGGATCAGGTGTATGGTGTAGAAATCGTGCCCGAAGCCATCGAGGACGCCCGCGCCAACGCGAAGCTGAACGGCATGAACAACGTGAAGTTCGAAGTCGGCGCTTCGGAGGATGTCATCCCGGCCTGGAAAGAGCAGGGCATCACCCCGGACGTCATCGTCGTCGATCCCCCGCGCAAGGGCTGCGACCCACGCCTGCTGGAGACCATCCTGCTGATGCAGCCGGAGCGTGTCGTGTACGTGTCGTGCAACCCATCCACCCTGGCCCGCGACCTGCGGGTGCTGGAGGACGGGGGCTACCGGACGGTGGAGGTTACGCCGGTGGACATGTTCCCGCATACGGTGCATGTGGAGGCTGTTTGTTCTTTAGTTTATAAGGGTTTTGAGTAATAAAAGAGCTAAGTGGGGACGAACTGGGGACGAAAAAATTCAGGAAGGTTATTTTGCTTTAAAAGTTGGTAAGATTGAGTCAAATTTATTTGCTGCCTCTTGATCAGCTTTGAGTAATAAATGACCATAGGTATTCATCGTTGTACCAATATTTGCATGTCCTAGCCGCTCAGAAATGATCTTAGCATGAACACCTTGGTTAATAAGCAACGTGGCTGAAGTATGACGAAGGCTATGAAATGTGATGTAGGGTAACTTGTTTTTTAATAATAAATTTCTGAAATGAAGGTAAGGCGTTTCTGGATAGAACGGCTTGCCTTCTTCATTGAAGAATAAAAAGGAATGTTCTTCTCGTTTCCAGACCTCTTTCATTTTCATTCGTTCTTTACGACAGTGAAGCAGATAGTCACTTAATTCTGCTGTTACTGATGTTGGTAGGGCTACCTTCCTTAAATGATTTCCTAGTTTTGGGTTGCTTGATTATTGGCTCTCCATCTTTAAATGTTGTGATGCTTTGCTGGACGTGTATAACACCCGTATTCAAATCAACATTCTTCCATTCAAGCCCAAGTAATTCTCCTCGTCTTAGCCCCGTAGTAAGTGCTAGGGTTATCATAACTCGCCAGTGATAGGGTTCTTTTTGTAATACCTCAAATAATTGATGAACCTGATCTTCTGAGTATACCCTTGACTCCTTATATTGAACTTTTGGTCTTGTTATCTGAGCAACAGGATTACTTTTAATAATTCTCCATTCAACAGCGCGACTGAAAATATTCTTTAGAATTCGATACATCATAAATACACTGCCGGATGATAGATTTCCTTGCTTGCCATCCATTCGACTCCCGTCCTGTTCAAGTGTATCCAAATAATTTAGAATATGAATTGGCTTAATCTGATCAAGTCTCTGGCTTCCGAATACAGGGAGTATCCGTTTTTTTAAGCAACGTTTGTATGTGTTTAAAGTAGTGACCTCAAGATGTTTAACTGCATATTTCTTTTCCCACTCCTCAACGAATGCTGAGAAGTGCATCTTTTCAGGTGCAATGTACTCACCTGCCTCAATTTCAATTCTAAATTTGACCAACTGTTCGTTTAAATGGTCATTCAGACGTTTCTTTGTTCGCAACAAAGCCTCATCTTCAATTTTTATTGTTTTGTTTTTTTAAAGTCGTTTTCCTTGGGCTGTTGAACCAATCTCTACAATAAGTCGCCACGAATTCTCTCCACGTTTCTCGATGCTTGCCATATCTACATCATCCTTTATGTTTATCTTGATATATTAGAAATCTTGCAAATTCTGTAATCTTATTTTGTTGTTCTTCATTAAGCCACTTTTCATCAATTGTTCGCATGGGGTTAACAACTGAAAGATCGTGTAAATTAGGAATGGGCTTCTTGTCCTCCCATTGATAATCTTCCTGTCCAACTTCATAATCAATATAATCTTCTGCGAGTAAGGAACTTTGAATATCAAGTGCCCTCGCAAGGCGCTCTTGAATAGCTCTCCCTGGATTTTTCCTGCCACCTTTTATCATTGTGTAAGATAACTTGTTGAAATCTCTGCTCTTTCGCAGAGCTTTTTCTTGCTCAATCCTCGTACTCTTCTGTAGTGATCAAGCAAATCTTTAAGTTCTTTTTTTTCTTCCAAAATGTTCATCCTCCTTTGATATAGAGAAAATCACACTATAGTGAATTTTGTTAGTCAAATTTACTATAGTGTGATTTTTTGAATCCCTATTCTATTATTGCTCTTTGATATGAGCATTTTGCATTAATCTAAACCCTTGTTACACAAAGGAATTTTGGGTATAAAAAAGGACTTCACCCCAACTTGGAGAAGTTTTTTGGTAACGACACCAAAACACTCAAGTGGAGGAAATCCCCTTTGTATATTCTCCAAGAAAGTCTATTTTCCTTTGAGGAGTTTCAAAAAATCGAATCCAAAGAACGACTGCCTATCTTTTTCAGCGCACTGGACTTCGCCGAGTTGACTCACAAAGGCCTTGCCCAGCAGTTATTTGAGGATCTTGTGGCTCAGTGCCAAGAAGCTGGAATCATCGACGGAACTCATGCCACCATCGACAGCGCCGCCATTCACGCCTATGAATAAAAAGAACCGAAACGCAAAAGCGAGTTGACGGGCAATGCCAACTGGGGCGCAAAGTTTGATACCTTTGGCAACAAAGTCAAGTGGTTTGGCTATAAGTTGCACCTGGCCGTCGATGCCAAGAGTGAACTTCCCATGGCGCTCAAGGTGCCGCCTGCCCATGTGAATGATGGCGATGAGGGACCAAGCCTCATGAAGCGAATCGTCGAACGATTCAAGCCTCTTTTTTTCATGCTGGATGCAGGATATGACCAATTAAAAAACTACAAAATGGCTCGCAGCGTCAAGGCCCAAGCGATTATTCCAATGAATCCGCGGAACGAAAAGGAACCTCCTGCAGGCATGACAAGCAAAGGGACACCTTGCTGTTCGATGGGGTATCCGATGACGTATTGGGGACAGGAAAAAGAACGTTTGAAGTTTCGTTGCCCACACGCTACGGGGAAAGTGGATTGTCCTTTAGGCATGACGGCTTGCTCCGCATCCAATTATGGGATGGTGGTTAAGGTCGACACTCAGCAAGACCTTCGCCGCTATGCAATGCCGCACCGGGAAAGTCGGGGCTGGAAGGAGCTCTACAACAAGCGAACCAGTGTAGAACGCTGCAACTCTCGAATGAAGACCTATCTCACCGCAGACCAATTGCACGTTTGGGGCATTCAAAAAGTAACGACTCACCAATATTTGAATGCCATTGTGCTGCTTGCTTCTGCGCTAGCTGTATCGAGACAAAGAGTCGTAGCTGCCGCTTAAAATGTAGCCTTTCCGCAAATTCTGCCCGTCTGTCCATGTGTAACCCGGATCTCAAAAAACGGAGATTTGGTTGTGGAACAGCTATGACTTCGAACCGGAAATTGAATTATGCAAAATGCTCATATATGAAAATAAAGATGATATTAATAAAGCTTAGCGTAACTGAATCGACTCTTATTTTTTATTAATGATAATTTTGTTCATATTTCAGTATATTTTATACTGAAATAGTGAATAAAATTAATGTTCATGATATAATAAAAAAAAATATTGAATGGGGGAGAAGAGTGGATACAGTTGTTCGTATTAATAAAGTGGAGATTCAAAATATTAAAAATGTAAGATATGGAAAATTTGAAGGGAACTATTCTTACGATGTATATAGTCTTGAGAATGAAGTAATTGAAACAAAGCAAGCTGACATGCTAGGATTTTACGGGCAAAATGGTTCGGGAAAGACCGCGGTAGTTGAAAGTCTAGCCTTATTAAAGCAACTGTTAAATGGAGAGTTTCTTCCATCAGTAGAACAAAGACTTATTTACAGTGGAGAAAAGAAGGCCAGTTTATCTGTACAGTTTACGATAATCTTGAATAACAGAAGAATATACACTACTAATTATCAAGCTATTCTAGTTTATAGTGATTTATATATGGGAGTTTTAGAAGAGAAGCTTACATTCAAGCAAAATATTAAAGGCTCACGGCCAAAGAGCATATTACAGTATAAAGA
The DNA here is from genome assembly GCF_017874735.1 of Paenibacillus silagei. Classification (GTDB taxonomy): domain Bacteria; phylum Bacillota; class Bacilli; order Paenibacillales; family Paenibacillaceae; genus Paenibacillus_AQ; species Paenibacillus_AQ silagei. The sequence continues at coordinate 180,729 of NZ_JAGGLV010000011.1, read as the reverse complement.
ACAAGTACTATCGAAAGTACCATTGCAAAAAGAAAAAGATTGGGTAAAGGCGCATACAATTGCGATATATCAAGGGAACTCTATGATCTTTAATCGAAAACTTCAATCTATGTACTTCCCAACGTTACCCTTAGTCGAAGCGGAAATCATTCAGGCTCTGCAAGATGTTTTTGCAAAAAATCTACTAATTATTCCCAATGAGCATACAGGTGTTGTTGGTAAACATTTATTAATTCCGACTGTGGAACCAGATATGAAATACGAGAGTATAGATTTAAACGAAAACCAGGATCTAAATGAAAAACAAGAGAACATCAATATCCTAAAACCATTCATAATAAAGGAAACCGAGATTTCAGCGTTAAAACAAACTCTTGAAATAAATAATATGATCCTTGGGCGATTAATTCCTAACCTACATATAGAATTATTGGAATATGGATTAGAAAAAGATGAACGTAGTTCGGTTTACAATGCTCGTGTAGAATTATTAAGTTGCAAAGATGATCGAAGGCTTCCACTGCGAGTGGAATCGGCCGGAACTTTGAAAATTTTCTCTGTCATCAGTGCATTGATTGCTTTCTATAAACAGGAGAATGCTTGTGTCGTGATTGATGAATTGGATGCAGGTATCTTTGAATATTTGCTTGGTGAAATTTTAGAGTCTTTACAGAGTGAAGCCAAGGGCCAATTGATTTTCACCTCACACAATCTACGTGCTCTAGAAGTGTTGCCTATCAAAAATATTTGGTTCACAACGGTAAATGCGCACAACCGTTATACACAAATGAAGTACGTTCGGGAGGTAAATAATACTCGTAATCGCTATTATGAAGCCATTCAAGTCGATGGCTTGCCTGAAAAATTGTACGTAAACACGGATATTTCATCGATTAAGCGTGCATTTAGAAAGGCTGGGCGAGTCAATGACTAACACTACTCGAAAAAAGCTCTATTTATTAATTGTTGAGGGTGGAACAGATGAAGCTTTATTTCAACCACTGATTACAGAGCTTTCAAATTCTGATGTACGGGTCTATACTCATCGAACGGATATATTTTCGGAATTCACTACCTTGCCTACTTCCTCACAGCAGAGCATTAGAAACAGAATCCAAAAGGTTGTAAAAGATAAGATAAATAGGTTGAATCTTAGACCCAAAATCATATCTGGTATTATTCATATTGTCGATATGGACGGAACATTTATTCCCAATAGCCAAGTGATTATTAGTCCAACGGTGAGTTTGAAAGATAAAAAGCGGTATACAACGAATGTAATTGAATGTTGTGATGTACTAAAGCAACGAGAATTAATTGATAGAAATCAGAGAAAAGCTAGCAATCACCGGAGTATGTTAGGTGTTAGCCAAATTACTGTTGACCGCATAGCGATTCCTTACCGTTCTTTTTTTATGTCAAGTAATACAGATCATATCATGTTCAATTCTCAAAATCTTTCTATCGATGATAAGAATGACCTTATGGATGATTACATTGATGAACATATAGGACGAATGTTAGACGTACTAAACCATTTAAAGCAATTCATGATCAACGATGGCGATTATAGAGAAACCTGGCAACATATTCAGCAGGGAACTAATTCATTAAATAGATTTACTAACACACCTTTGTTATTTGATTTTATTAAAGGTCCAATTGATGCAGAGAAGACAGAAAGCACAATTGAGGCTCAATCGTAATATAGAGTCAATTTCCTCTACCGGTAAGATATTAATTGGAATTTATCTTGCAAGAGGTGTGAGTAGTATTATAATCAGGTCATTTTAAAGAATGCAGTAATAACAAGGGTTTGCTGGTTTGAGTGTGAAGCACTGTAGCGGGATATAATCCCGCATACGATTCATGTTGAAACTGTTTTGTTTGTTCCTAGATTTATAAGGGTTGTGAGTAAGTGAAGAACATAGTGGGGGACGAATTGGTGAGTTTAGAGGTTGTTTGTCTTTGAAATTGAGTCATGCAAGAAATATGAAGGGCAATACCCCAGGGAAGTATATATATTTGAAACATTTATAAAAAATGGAACATGAGATTACGTTCCCTACAGTTATAATATCGCTCTACATATTTGTAAAGTTTTTGAGACAGTCCCATGTGAAATTGATGAATGGAAAGACCGTATGCCATCACCTTGATGTCCTACGGTCTTTTTGGAGAAAATTGAAAAAAAGTAATTTATGAAACTGCGCACACCCTTTTCCGTAGTGTAATTATGTGGTGAATTTAGGTAGTAGGAAAGGGTGAAAAGTATGCTTCAAGAATTTATTGATCAAACCAAGAGTTTAATCTCTCGCTCTGATATTAGACTGCATACCCCAGTTGTAATGCCAGTGAAATATCATGAAGATGGAACCAAAGAACATACTTTAGATTTGTCGAGCTATATGAATAGTAGTAGAATAAGTCAGAATTTTATTTTGAATGTGATATTATTTTTTGGTATTCTTGATACCTATGTGGATAGCACAAATCCGTCAGTTATCGGGAAAAGTTATGCTGAAAAGCTAAGGTTACTACCAAACAGAACTCAATCCGATTCGGTCCTTAATGAAGTATTTCGAATCTATAAGTTAATTCGTAATGCAACAATCCATAACGCATCAAGCATTACAAAGGATAATGCAGGAACAGTTCTTATTCAATATCAATTCAGAAACACACAGCATGAAATTGAGATTTCATCTAAAGGGCTAGAATTATTGAATAGCATTACTTATGAATTTATTTCACCATTTGAACCAAGGTCTGTAGCATATAGTGATGTGTTTCGATTTAGCCTGCTTACCGCTCTGAGAGCTGAGATAAAAAGATTTAATGATGAAAATGGGAGTTTAAATGCACTAGACAATACTCCTTTTCCGTTTAAATATTTACGGAGGTATCGTCCGCAGCCGTTATCGATTGACTGGGGAACAGATACTCTTACCATATTAAATCCATATGATATTCCTTCCGATGAGGTATTATACTACGGAGTAGATTATGAAATAATGAAAAATGGTTATAAGTATCTTATACCCGGTGAAGCATTAATAAATGGAAGGCTACAATTGGATCAACTATCTACTTGGAGGTTAAATTGAATATTTGGATTTAACATCTTTAATTGTTTAGAGGCATAACAGCAAGTTAAATTTGCTTAGAAGTCTGAATTTTGTTAGGATTTATGGGGACAAATTGGGGACGAAATTCAGCAGAAAGCTGCACATCGCTGCTGCAGCAAGCCAAAAGGTCATTTTAGAAGACGCAGTAACAGCAAGGGTTTGCGGGTTTTAGCATGAAGCACCGGAGCGGGATATTATCCCGCATACGGTGCATGTGGAAAGTGTGGCGGTGCTGGAGCTGAAGTAGGTGATAATTCGACATAAAAGAAAGCAAGAAGGCGCTCGGGAATTACTCCCCGCAGCGTCTTTATTTTTGCGCTTTTGCTTGCTATTCTGTGATGATTTTGTTCAGCAGCCTCTCTTTTCTGTGTAAAGCTGCTGCAGAAATCTGCCCTTAATGTGGGATTACCCGCCTTATCCGGATACGCCTATCAAACTATAATCAGGTTGTAAGCGAATACAGAAGGGATATATAGTATTTTCTAAAAAATATGAAAGAGGTGTTTATTTATGTTAAGGAAGTTAAAGTTATTAAGTGCATTATTAATTTTTTGTATGGCCAATCTGTTACCTGTCTTTCCTTTGACCGCAAGTGCGGCGGGTACCATTGTAAGCTATCCATTACCGTCAATCTATACCACGACCAGTCAATACACGGTAACAGCAGACTCTACCAATATACCGGTCATCGACACTTCGGCGGTATTTGTAAACTATAATTATTGTAATTTCTCTTTTTCAGGTACGACTACAATCACAATAACAGCAAGCGAGCCCATCAATACCTATAATATTTCTCCCAAAGCTTTGGGAATCACTGCAACCAAGAGCGGAAATACACTTACCTTTACACTTTCATCACCAACCTATCTTATCGTTAAAATCAATAACCTGAAGGATCTGGTTATCGCGGCAGATGCGCTTGAAACCAATGTTCCGGCGTCATCCGGTACAGGGATATACAATGTTAAAACCGGGTACGGTGCTGACAGTACCGGTGCCACTTTGGCTACACCTGCCATACAGAATGCCATCAATGCGGCTAACGCAGCAGGCGGCGGTATCGTATACGTTCCAGCAGGAGTGTATAAGAGCGGTAACATTGTTCTAAAAAGCAATGTCTCGATTTATCTGGAGGGTGGTTCTGTTATAAGGGGGTCAGGAAATCCAAGCGATTACACTACCCATTTCCATAAGAATTCCCTGAATAAGGATGGGACATGGTTTATTTATACCGAAACCAATGCCAACAATATTAAGATATACGGCAGGGGAACGATTGACGGTAATGGCCATTATATGAGGAATACAAACAATTATCTGAACAATATTCTTGTACCCTTGCAGTGCAGCAACTTCACGGTTGACGGCATAACCATCAGAGACAGCGGCGGCTGGGCTACAATCGTTACAAGATCCAATAACGTAACTTTCCAGAATACCAAGCACTTCAACAACAATGAACTTGATTATGAAAATGATGCAATAGACATCCAAGAGAGCCAGAATGTACTCATCAAGCACACTGTTGCCGTATCGGAGGATGACACCTACTCCTTTAAGACCTGGGATGTAGCCACTACGGATATCGCTGCCAACTGGCCGGGAACTCCTGAGAACCAGTCCAATGTAGTTGTCGATGATGCTTTGGCCTGGAGCAGATGTGGAGCATTCAAGGTTGGAGATGGAGTGAAACAGCTTCAGGATGGCATCGTGGTTAAAAACTCTTTTGTATACAGATGCTGGCGCGCTTTAGCGGTAGGTCATCTGTATGGAACTCCGGCAGCACAAAACATCGTATTTGACAATATCGATGTAGAAGGCTTCTGGCCAAGATCCGGTGTTCACTCCAGATGGTTTGATCTTTCGGCCAAAACCGGTCCGATCAAAAATGTGGTCTATAATAATATCAATTTACGCGCTTTGGGTGAAGTTTCCATCATGAAGGGCTGGAGTGACACTGCTACTGTCTCGGGAGTTACTTTAAACAATGTCCGCGTCGGTGGAGTTGCGGTAAATAATTTGACAGATTTGAAAATAACAGATACGAACAGCTATGCTGCAGATCCCAAATTCAACACATTGAAATTTGAAGCGGAAGGCTACAACCTTAGTTCAGGAGTTATCTCCTATGAGTCAAGCACGGATGGCGGGCTGGATGTTGGCGGGGGCAGCAATGGCGACTATATCGCCTTTAAAAATGTAGACTTTGGCAGTACCGCTAAAACAAGCATTGATCTGAAGGTTGCATCTGCTAACTCCGGCGGTAGAATCGAATTCCACTTGGACAGCCCTACAGGCACGATGCTGGGTTATTGGACGGGAGAAAGCACCGGCGGATGGCAGTCATGGTCCCTCAAGAATATCCCGATTAGTGCCGGGACAGCGGTAGGAACTCATACGGTATATGTTACTTTTGTGAAGTCAGATTCAACCACAGTTGCAAATTTAACCTGGTTCCAGTTCAAATAAAATGCAAACGGTTTGATATAATTGCAATAAGCTGGATCAAGGGGTATATCAAATGATATACCTCTTTATTCAGCTAAAGGACGTCCTCACTAGTGTTGCATAAAATTTAAAATTGTTGACAATTGGTATATTTGCAATTTATACTAAACATATCCATTTACGGGCGTCATTCACCGTAGTGAAGTAGAGCATTTTCAGCAGGGCTTTATCGCTTGGGAAAATGCTTTTTTCTGCTTTTCATTCCTGCACCGAGTCATATTCCGCCTCCAGCATTCATTGCAGCATCTCTGCAAACAACTCTTTTAGTGCGTATGCACATTGTCCATCGTTTTGAGATTATTCTCCTTCACACTCACTTTCACCTACCTGCTCATTACTGAATATCACCATGTCTGCTATCCTCTCTAATCAGCCTTTCTAAAGATTATCTAACGGAGGAAACATGATGTCTAAATCAATAGAATTTATCTTGAGAGATGAAATTTTTGCTGAACTTGACATCAAGTATCCGGATGACCACAATACCCCTTTGTTGGATCAAGGGATCGATTCGGTGGGCTTCATCAAGCTTATTGTTTCAATGGAATCGAAGTTTAACATCTCGATCCCTGATGAGGATCTGTTGTTTGAGAAGTTCTCCACGACTGGATTAATCCTCAATTATTTGACCGAGACAACGATATGATGACTATCATTCAGCGTTTATTCATGGAGGCTTGTGATCGCAAGGATCAAATTATCCTTCAAGATCTAAAGGAGCAGTGGACTTATGCGGAAGTGATGACAGAAGCATACTTAATTGCTTTATATATCAAAAAGAACTTTGAGCTTGAGGCCGGCAGCCATCTTGCAGTCTACACAAATAATGAGCCCTTGTTCATTACTGCGGCGCTTGGCATTCAGTTCAGCGGTCATGTACTCATACCGGTTCCTTACTCGGCATCCCTAACTGAGATTGAAAATATTTTACAAGCCAGTGACGCCAAGCTGGTTATCAGCAAATATGCACAGCCTGCGCGTTTAAATCGCCATATTTATTGGGTTACCGCTCAGGATTTCTCGCAAGAACCGGTGCCTTCGTTTGAATCGATCTCGCTCACGAATCCGTCCGATCCCAATTCATGTGCTATTCTCCTTCCTACATCGGGCACAACCGGACAATCTAAAATCGTTATGTTATCCCATGAGAATGTATTAACGAATGCGTTGGCACATGGCAGAAAGGTGGGCTATACGGATCAAGATTCGTTTCTTGTAACGATGCCCGTTCATTTCAGTTCTACAATTGTCACGCAATTGATTTCTTGTATGCTATTTGGAACCCGAATTAGGCTTATCAGCTTGCCCTTGCTGCCGCGCACAGCGTTTAGACTGTTTCAGGATAAGGCGGTCACGGCATTCTCAGCGGTGCCTACGCAATTGATGCACTTTGTTTCCGATTATCATCAGACAACCAACTGGAGTGCCTTTGATTCCATTGAATTTATAGTTATAAGCGGTGCGCCGATTCCCGCGAAATTAGTAGACAATCTTCAGACTGTATTTCCCCAAGCGGACATTATTCAAACCTACGGATTGACAGAAGCTTCTCCGCGGGTGAGTATGATGGACCGTGGAGAACGCTGCTTATCCTGTGGATCACCCATCAGTGACGTTTCTATTCGGCTTGTTGACGAAGAAGAGAATGAGGTTGAAGGAGCCGCTATCGGAGAAGTTTGGGTCAAGGGCCCAAATGTGATGCTCGGTTATTACAACAACCCGGAGTTAACGAACGCTACCATTGTTGATGGCTGGTTAAAGACAGGAGATTTGGGATTTTGGAATGAATCAGGGTGTCTCATCATCACAGGCAGAAAGAAAAATATCATTATATCCGGCGGTATCAATATTTATCCGGAAGAAATCGAAGAGTTTTTATATGGTTTGAAAGAAGTGGAGGAAGTCATGATTGTTGGTGTGCACGATGATCTATTAGACGAAGTACCCATCGCATTTCTGAAAGTTTGTGAAGAATGTCTGATTGATCTAGATGCGCTGACACAACATTGCAACTTGCATTTGTCTTCGTATAAGGTACCTAGACAATGGAGGATTGTAGATGACATTCCCAAAACAAAAACAGGAAAACTGGACAGGGCAAGTACGAAGTGCTTATTGCTAAATGAGTAGGGGTGAACGAAATGTTGAAGAATACAACTCACACCTTGGGCAGGGGAATATTGCCGGTAAGTTATCCGATGATTACAACCTATACGCAGCATGCTCATCTCTTGTCCATACTGACCCATTACGAGTGCGCACACCCATGGATATTCAGCAATTATATTCAATTATTTATTAACAAAGATTATAAACATCATTGGGGAGATTTTTATTTCCCTCTGACTTATGAGCTGCGGCCTTCGGATGCGTGCAAATGGATTTCGACTCAAAAGATACATAGAGATACTGTAACAGCTAAATGGGACTCTGTTATTCATTTTATTATAGAAAATATTAATGCTAATCATTATATCCACACCATGGTGAATTATTTTTACGTGCCCCTAAGCGACCGATATCATAGACTCCAATTGCATCATGACATATTTGTTTACGGCTATGACTTAAATAGAGAGATATTGTATGTTTCCGATTTCTTTAAGAACGGCGTGTATAGTCAAGCTGAGATATCATTTGCCGATTTCAATCTTGCGTTCAACACTAATCATCTAACAACCAATCATGATTATCTTAGAGAAATGGTGTATCTATATAGATTCAATGATCAATATCAGGATAAATTCAGTGCGGATACCCTAGTGAATTCTATAAGAAATTATTTCACTAAGAAAACGCCGGAGTATTGGGAGATGTTCAACTACGGGGGCGACAGGGATCATCTTGACTTCGGCATGCAAATATACACCACTCTATTTAATTATGTGAAAGAAACATCGGAAGATAAGTCTAAGCTTGATATAAGACCTTTTCATTTACTTTATGATCATAAGAAGATAATGACGCTGAGACTCAAGTATTTGTACGATAATCGGCATTTAATTCAATTAAATCAAGAGCATATAGATGAATTCACAGCCATTGAACTTAAGGCAAAGATCCTTGTGAATGTAGCGATTAAATATAATTTGACAAGTGATATGAGTATTTCAGAAAGATTACAAACGTTGATTAAGAATATAGAAAATGAAGAATCAATATTCCTTGAACGATGGCTTAGTAAGGTAGGCATTCAGTAACACCGAAGGCGCAAATAATGTCAGCCAGGTATATTCATGGAGGGAGTGATGCCGGGATCATAATCGTTGTGACAGCGTACTGAATAAGCACAACCACCGCGTATCCACTCACCTCAAGCACCGTTCACCAACCTTAGGCAATGGGGGGATCTTTATTTTCATTGTATTAACAGGAGTTGCAGGCTTCATCGGTTCCAACCTTGCCGAGAGGCTGCTGCGGGAAGGCCATACCGTTATCGGTGTCGATAATTTGCTGACCGGGTCCACTGTCAACATGGACAATCTCTTACGTTCCCCCAATTTCAAGTTTATCGAGCATGACGTCATTTATCCGCTCGCAGTTGAAGAACCTGTCGATTGGGTGATGCATTTCGCAAGTCCTGCCAGCCCGCCCAAATATTTGTCCTATCCGATCGAAACGATGAGGGTCAACAGCGAAGGAACGATGCATCTGCTGCAGCTGGCCAAAGAAAAGCAGGCTGCCTTCTTCTTGGCTTCAACAAGCGAGATCTACGGTAACCCAACCGTTCACCCTCAGCCGGAGAGCTACTTTGGCAACGTGAATTCGATTGGATCAAGAAGCTGCTACAACGAAGCGAAGCGGTATGCAGAGGCGATCACCTACTGGATGAACAGGAAATACGGCATACCGGTAAGGGTCATTCGAATTTTCAATACATTCGGCCCGAAGATGGATTTATATGACGGACGTGTCATTACCAATTTCATTAATCAAATCATGTCCAAGCGCAACCTTACGATTTATGGCGACGGCAGACAGACGAGAAGCTTTCAGTATATCGACGATTTGCTGGAAGGGATTATAAGACTGCTGGGCACCACGTATGAACAGCCGGTCAATTTGGGGAATCCGCAGGAAGTCACCATACTTGAAGTCGCCCAAGTATTGAAGGAGCTCATGAAGTCCAACGCGCAGATCGAGTTTCTCCCGCTGCCGGAAGACGATCCCAGGAGAAGGAAGCCGGATATTACCGTATCAAGGACGATTATGGACTGGGAACCGGCGATCGGTTTGCATGATGCACTCGCTAGAACGATCCATTATTACCAAGGTCAATATATCCATTAAACAGGAGGTACCTATGCAAGAACAGATCATAGCGATGATAAGCGAAATCAAGGACGACGCCCAGCTGGCAAACCGCTTGAACGAGCATTCCAGCATCATGGAAGACGGGGGACTCGACTCGTTACAGCTAATTACTTTCTTATTAAAAGTGGAAGAGCGCTTCGATATTGAAATCGATTTTGAACAATTCGACTTCGATTTTTTGGAGTCGGTTACGGCCTTCTGCAATTATATCTCGGAGCTGCAGAAGACGGCATCTGTATGAACGATAGACGTAAGGGCGTCCGGGAGTTTATGGGTAAGCGGAAAGTAACGATTCTATGCTCGGGTTTCGGTCTGGGGTTCTATATTCCCGGCCTATTAGCTGCAAACGGTTTCAAGAAGAGGGATATCGCGACGGAAGTGCTCGTGTTCGAAAGCTATTTGGAGCAAGACAAAAGGGATCATATTGCAGACAGCAGGAAGGCTTACCACAATGATTTCGCACTTGCCAATTTTTCGGCCCGAATGCCGATGGATATCCGGGGCAGCATTGATTATGCCCAGGTAGAGCTATTGCTGGAGGCGTGGAAAGCGGAAGAACGGTACGAATTCATATCACTGTCCGGACACTGGGGCTATATTTTGGATTTGTACAGGGAGAAGATGCTGCCGAATCCAATTCATGTAGACCTGCTCTACGTCGATTCAGATCTGGCCCCGTCTTGGAAGAGCCTGAAGAAGTATCATCCCCGGTATGACGAGCATTATTACAATGCTTGTCTCTATGACACCGATAAGATGGCGATTCGATACGAAATCCCGGTTCCTCTTGGTACGCCACTGCCCTTCGAATCGAGGAAGCGGCGGCTTGTTGTTCATGGCGGCGGCTGGGGGATGGGCACTTATCAGAGTAAAGTTCCAGAGCTTGTCGGTCATAACTACGGGCTTGATATCGTAGCTTATGATTGGAATGAAGCGAAGCCTGATCCCGATCACCGGTATTGGATGAACGATCCGGAATGGTGTGCATGGGTGAAGAGTGCGAACGGCCTGCACGAGTTTCCGCCATACATTGAAATAGCGGGAGAAGACACGAAAGCATACCCCGCTGAGGCTGATCATCATTGGTTATTTGACGTTGCTTCGGAGGCGATGGCTATCGTGGCCAAGCCGGGAGCGGGCACATTGATCGACTCGCTTGCCTCCGAAACCCCTCTTATTCTGCTGGAGCCGTTCGGCAGTCATGAGCTTAGCAATTTGGAATTGTGGGAGTCGCTCGGGTTCGGAATACGTTATGAGAAGTGGCGGGAGATGGATTTTTCCGTAGATGTCCTTAAGGAGATGCATCAAGCGATCAAGAACAGACCCGGAGAACGGATGGATTATGTGGATCATTATTGTTCGAGAGTCACGTTAATGAAGGGGTAAGATTTCAATGGCAGAGGGGGTTATGCGATGAGTGTTAATAAATTGAGTGTCGCCCAAGATACGACAAGCTACCCGAGATGGATCGTCTTGCAGCTGCTCGAGGAGTGCAATTTGCGATGCAAGATGTGCTATGAGTGGGGACTAGAAGGGCCCTACAAAAGCAAAAAAACATTAGCGCAGCTGGACCCGGATCTGATAAAAAAGATCATCACCCAGTGCAGCCCCGGCAAGCCGTATTACGATTTCTTCGGCGGCGAGCCGCTGATGTACCCTTGGCTGAGCGACATTCTCGCTATGATCAATCATTATGGAAGCATAGCGGACTTCCCCACGAACGGAACACTGCTTGAGAAACATGCCGAGATGTTAGTCGAGACTCCGCCCAATAAGATCTGGGTGTCGCTCGACGGCCCTGAGGCAATCAACGACAGGCAGAGGGGCAAAGGCGTATTCAAGAAAGTAATCAAGGGGATTGAGAAGCTCTATGAGCTCCGGCAAAGCAAAGGCAAGCATTTTCCGAAGATGGGTGTATCCTTTATCATTACGCCCTTGACCTATATGTACGTCGAGGAATTTTTCTTCAAGCATATCGACTTGTCGATGTTGGACCATATCAGCATGGAAGTGCAGCTCTATGCCACGGAAGAGCAGTATGCCGAATATGTGGACGTTCTTCGTGAGGAATTCGGCGTGCATGAAGCTCCGTATGCCAAGGGGATGGTCTGGAAAGACAATAGTTCGTTCAGCCAGATCGATATTCCCGAATTGACGAGACAGCTCAATAAGGTTAAAGAGTATTGCTTGAAAAACCGCATCGATGTGATTACCTATCCGAAGACGATAGATGAACAGAACTTGCACAACTATTTCTCGGGGCAATTCCATCAGATGGCAGATAAACGAAACCGTTGCTCTCTTCCATGGACTTATGCGGAGATTACGGCAAGGGGCGACGTTTCGCCCTGCCATGCCTTCTATGATTTGACCTTCGGCAACGTGAATGAAGAGAGCTTGCTGGATATCTGGCGCAGCGGCAAGTACAAAGAGTACCGCGCGTATATGAAAAAAAATATGCTTCCGATTTGTACGGCTTGTTCAAGGTATTATATCTACTGATTCATGTGAATGACCTATCACATTTAAGAAGGGTGTGTTGATATGAATCCGAAATCAGAGATTAAGCATTCCGCAAAGGATTTGCAAATATTGAAACGTACCATCAGGAATACGTTGGAAACCAAGCGGAACATGGAGAAAATAGCGGGTTACGCGACACCGTTGCCGGAGTCGGTCGGGATTAAACTGACGAACCAATGCAACTTGCGCTGCAAGCATTGCTATCAATGGAACGACACCGGCTACCATCACTTCATGACACCGGAGCAGCAGCGGGAACAGCTCGACTATGGGCTGCTGGAGAAGCTGATCCTTGAGACGGAACCAGCCAAGTCGAGACTCTATATCTGGGGCGGCGAGCCGCTCGTATACAGCCATTTCGACCGTTTGGCCGATTTGCTTGAAGCCTATCCCCGGGAGACGACGATCTGTACGAATGCGGTGCTGATCGAGCGAAAGCTGGACGCCTTGCTGAGAATCTCCGATAACCTGGAGCTGCTCATTGCGCTTGATGGATTCGAAGAAGAGAATGATGCGCTTCGCGGCAATGGGGTCTTTAATAAGGCGATAGATGCAATCCGGAAGCTGGTCGAGCTGCGCAAGGAGAACCGGTTCAAGGGCAAAATTACGATCCATACCGTCGTTAACGATGGTATGACTGACAAGCTTTACGATCTGCTGGACTTTCTGGAGGGCGTCGGTGTAGATATGGTCATGGTCTGCTTCCCGTGGTACATCTCGGACGAATGCACGCAGGGAATGGACAATTACTTTGACGAGAAGTTCGACTTCCTTCCGGCGAGCGAGCACAGGGGCGAACGAAGCTGGCACGCCTTTAACTACAAGCTCGATCCGGAGCGTATTCCTGCTCTCATGAGCGAGTTGGACCGGGTCAATAATCGGGTCTGGAAAATGCGTTTGCGCTACCAGCCGAATCTGGATCATGACCAAATTGAGGATTTCGTGCTCGGCAAAGAGGTGGAGGGCAAAGGCACGATGAACAAGAAGTGCCTGGCGCTCTCGAACCGGATGGACATTACGCCCGATGGAACAATTATCGCGTGTAAATTCTTCAAGGAGTTCGAGATCGGCAAATTACATGAAGCGTCTGTACAGGAATTATGGCATAGCATGAACTACAGAAGAATAAGGGAAATGATGGACGAACGACTGACACCGGCATGTTCCAAGTGCAGTGTTTTGCATTTGCACGGTGTATAACTCTTCTAAATTCACATAAATGAGGTGCATGAGTGAGCATTATCCAGATGGAAGGATTGTCTAAAAGCTTCAAGTATTACGAAAAAGAATTGGGGCTTAAAAAATCGCTCAAAAATTTAGTGAAACGGAAATCATTGATTAAAGAAGCGGTTAGCGAAATATCACTTGTCATCGAGCAAGGGGAGATGGTCGGATTCTTAGGCCCGAACGGCTCCGGCAAAACGACGACGCTTAAGATGCTGTCCGGCATCTTGTATCCGACAAGCGGGCAGGCGACGGTATTAGGCTATGTCCCTTGGGAGCGAAAAAAAGAATTCAAGATGCAGTTCTCGATCGTGATGGGGCAGAAATCGCAGTTGTGGTGGGATTTGCCGGCGAATGAATCGTTGTACCTGAACAAATGCATCTATGAGGTCGAGGATGAGCCCTACAACCTTGTCCTGGATGAGCTTACGGAGATGCTTGACGTTAAAGACCTGCTCAACATTCAGGTGCGGAGGCTTTCGCTGGGGGAACGGATGAAGATGGAGCTTATTGCGTCGCTCATCCACCGGCCCAAGGTGATATTCCTGGATGAGCCTACAATCGGACTTGATCTGATTTCGCAGAAGCGCATTCGGGAGTTCCTGAAGTATTATAACCAGCAGACGAAGGCCACGGTCATTCTGACAAGCCACTATATGGCGGATATTGAGGATCTGTGCAAACGAACGATCATCATCAATCAAGGGAAGATCGTATACGACGGCGATCTCCGGCGGGTGAACGAGCTGTTCCATGCCAAAAAGATTATCAAGCTGCAATTTACGGACGAAGTACCGAGGCAAGCGCTAAGCGACTATGGCGTTATTACTCAACATGACGGCCTGAATGCCGTTATGGAGATCGATAAGCATGACCTTCAGCGACTCTCCAAGATGATGCTGGACCGGTTCCCGATCCTTGATTTCACAGTTGAAGATATACCTGTCGAGCGAGGCATCGAAAGCTTATATCAGAAAGATGGGGTCAGACATGAAAGCCTTGCAAAAGTATAAAAGGACGTACATCCTTGCGCTTCAGAATGAGATGGAATACCGGACCGATTTCCTGATGAGTATTATCAGCGGCGGCTTCATCATACTCGTCCAATGCTTCCTCTGGACAGCCGTGTTCCGCAGTTCGCCGCAGGAGATTATTAACGGCTATTCGTATTCGCAGATCATCATTTATTCCGTGTTGTCCGGCGTCGTCTCCAAGCTGGTTTCTGCCGGCTTCGAAGGGGAGGTCGCGAACGATATCAAGACGGGTGGACTGAGCAAATTTATCGCTCAGCCTATTCATTATTTCAGCTATCGGATATGCAATTTTTTCGGCGGGAAAACGGTTCAGACCGCGGTCGTCCTTGTTTTATTCGTCATCCTGATGATCGTGTTCACTCAGATTTGGGAGTTTCAGCTTAGAGTGGGGCAAATCGTTTTGTTCCTGGTCAGCATTCTGTTCGGGCTGCTCATCAACTTCCTGCTTTTTTATTCGATTAGTGCCCTCGCGTTCATTATTACTGAGGTTTGGGGCGTTTTTATCGCGTTCAACCAAGGCGTCTATCTGCTCAGTGGCGCCATCTTTCCGCTTAATATTTTCGGAGATACGTTTGCCAGAATTTCCAGCTACTTACCGTTTCAATATGTCGTATACTTCCCGGTTAAGATCATCAATGGGAGCTTGACGATTCATGAAATCGTGCCCGGGCTCCTCTTACAGGCGGTTTGGGTAATTGTGCTTATGATCATTTCCAAGCTGTCTTGGGATTCCGGGATGAAGAAATATGTAGCCGTTGGAGGTTAGATCTGTGAGTATCAGCTTGTCTGAGATTCGGAAGCATGTACGCATGTTTTTTATTTTTGCGAAGAACAGCTTGGTCGGTTACATGGAATACAAAGCGAATTTCTACTCCGGTTTGATCATGGAGACCGTATTTCTGTTGTCCAAGCTGATCTATATCGTCTTCGTTTACCAGCTAGGGATCGAAATTAACGGAATTTCTCCTGACCAGATGATGATCTTCACCGGGACCTATACGATTATGATCGCAATCTATACAGGACTGTTTATGGATAACTTTTATAGATTTGCCGGCCATATCCGCAACGGGACGCTGGACTTGTATATGACCAAGCCGCTATCGCTGCAGTTCATGATTTCATTCCGGCACGTGAACTTCGCGTTTCCGATTCCGAACCTGATCGCCGGGATTACGATGATCGTATTGGCCTGGCGGCGTCTTGGCATCGAGCCAAGCTTTATCCACTTGGCCGGATATATCGGCGTGATCTTGAGCAGCACGATCGTGACCTACTCGGTGCTTCTTCTTCCGCAGATTCTTGCCTTCTGGACGGTGAAGTCCGGTTCGATCTTCGACATACTGGACAAATGTTGGGATTTGAACAATATGCCGATGTACATATACCCCAAATGGCTGCGGAGAATAGGACTGTATGTCGTGCCTATCTTGTTTATCACCAACATGCCGTCGGTTTATTTGATCGACCGGTTGGACTTGTTCCTTGGGATATGGATTTTTGCAGCTCCTGTGATATCGCTTCTAGTGGTCAGGCTGTTCTGGAAGCTGGCCGTCAAACACTATGAGAGCGCCAGCAGTTAGAGATATGCCCCAAAAAAATTGTTGAGAAGGTGAATCGGATGAGCAGGATGGAGCACAAGAGCTTTTCACCGCAGACAGAAGCCACTGCCAAGAAGCGGCTGCACAACGGGATCGAAATCTATCAAAACAACGAAGGAGAAACCGAGTTCCTCTACAACGAGATTTTCCAGAAGGAGATGTATTTCAAGCACGGGATTACGCTCCCGGATCATGGCACGGTCATGGATGTCGGGGCTAATATCGGCATGTTCACCCTGTATGTCAGCAGCAAGAGTAACTGCAGGGTATATGCCTTTGAGCCACTGCCTCCGACGTTTAAGCTTTTGAAGATGAATACGAGCTCGCTCTCTCGCGTAACAACGGTTAACGTTGGGCTTTCCAATGAGATCAAGGAAGCGGAGTTTGCCTATTTTCCTACGATGTCCACGGATTCTGTCCAGATCAAATACCGGGAGAACCACGATCAGGATCTCCGGTACGGGTTAATCAACCATTACCGGGATGACTTCGCCGACCCGCGCATGCTAAACCGGTTTGTCGATCATCTGATGTCGCCGAAGCTTCTGAATGAACAAATCCATCGATGCAAGCTAACTACGATCTCTGAAATGATCCGCTATTACGATCTGAACCCCATTGATCTGCTCAAAATCGACGTGGAAAAAAGTGAATTTGAGGTGCTGGAAGGCATCCTTCCGGAGGATTGGGGCAAAATCAGGCAAATTGTCATGGAGGTACACGGACTGGATGAAGAGCAGATCAGCAGGCTCGAGAACATCTTCCGCACCAACGGCTTCAATGTCTCGATTGATTACTACGAAGATTTGAATATCCCAAATTACTATAATGTGTACGCGTTGAATCAAATGCATACATCGGCTGGGTGATAGCGACAATAATTTTAGTATAGGAGAAATATTTTATGGATGAAATTGTTTCCCTGGATACCTTTCAACCCTTCGACGGCATGACCAAAATGTTTCCTCATCATAATTTTCCTTATTTTAGCTGCGACTACAATTTGTTTTTAACGCTTGCCAGATATTTCGATAAAGATGAGCTGCCGATTCTGAATAATGTGATTAGCATTTACAGATTCAATGAACAAAAAATACAAACAAGAGGATATTTCAAGTTAGAGGTGTTGGAGCTTAAGGAGGGAGATCAGATTCTTGAGGAGATGGGAATCTCCATCCGCAAAATATCCCCTTCGCTAGATACTTTACAAGATGAGATCATAAACTCTATTTCTAGGGGTCATCCGATTTCCATTTTTATTGATTTATTTTATCAACGCGGGAGAGACTTTTACTATAACAAAAAACATGGACTGCATCCTGTGTTCGTCTATGGCTTCAATCTTACGAACGGGGAAATATATACGGTTGATGATATTACAGAATACAGACAATATTCTCTGCCATTTTCAGAATTTAAATGTTCATGCCTGACTTCGGAACACGTAAAGATGCCAGACTACTTTTGGGAATATTCGCTAGTGCCTCCCGGTAATGATGAGAATTTGAACTTGAACAATAACAAGTCAGCCCACACAACGATCAATACATTTGTAGAGAATATGTGCAGGTATCAAGATGAAATAACGGAAGGTCTGAATAATATCTTGCTGCTGGCCGAAAATTACGAGCGTGTTATCACAAATGAAACCATTACAGAAACATTGAGCAGTACTATTTATAGAAAATGTTCTGAGAAATACAGGTTAAATACGCTCTATAAGTATAACCTTGATCATACCAATGCCAAGGATACGCTTGACCCGTTACTGGACCAAATTATTAATGACTGGAAGACGGTAAGGTTCTATTCGAATAAAGCCATCATGTCCCAAACGTTCACTGGGGAAATCATAGATAAGTGCATGGGTTTATTTACAAAAATATATAATAATGAAGTGCATTTTCATCATCAATTTTATTTAATGTTAGAGGCTGCAAGCTTGAAAAGCTGAACCAACAATGTGAGTCAGGTAACCGGGTAGAGTATCAGATAGACCGCATACCTTTGCGAGAGGGGGCGGTCTTTTTGTTTTTGCCCTATATTCCATTACCACACCAAATTTCCTTTTTCCTGGCAGGGTGAGCCGAGAAGTGTGTCTATTTTCGTAATATATTAAAATCATTCGTGCATTACCCGTATTTAGACTTTCTCTTCCAGTTGCTAATATGAAAGCTGTTACAGCCTAATCATCCGCTTTCGTGAATGCGTTTACAAACATTGTCTGCCAATAGGTTCAGAGGGAGGTGCGGGATTGACTGTCAAGCCAGACTTGGCGTAACCAAGGGTAAGAATCTCCATAAGAAAAGGAGTCAAACTTAGATGAACAGTAGAAAATATGTAGTCAGCATCTCCCGCCTTCTCGTTATCATCATGTTGTTCTCCATCTTCACGTATACTCCCGTCCCGGCTGCTGCGGCTGGAGAGGAACCGTCCGTTGAACTGAGCGACCTCATTGCGCAAGCCGAAGCTCTAAAAACCGGCAATACGGAGTTCCCGCTCCAGGTCAGCCAGTCTGTCTATGGGTCAGTCTATGGTTCGGATGTGAACAGGGCTTTGCCCTGGGTGCATGTAGACGAACTCCAAGCTCTTAATGATGCGCTTGAGCTTGCGCGTAATGCGAACACTCCGGCGGGCGAAGCTATTGCAACGCTGAAAGAAGCCATAATGAATTTCACTGCAAATATCAAATCAGACGGCTCCGATCCCTATTTCCGGCTTGATCCGGGTCCGGGTAAGGTTCCTGTAAAAGTTACCGCGCCTACGAATGCCTGGAAGGCAAGAACTCCGCTGGATAACCGTGTCCCGGCCGACTTTGCCGGCGGGACATTCAAGACGATCGCATATCCTTTTGCAGATGCTCAAGGGAAAGCGGAAGTGCTCCAGATTAATTACGCCCATAACGGCAAAAGCACCTTCGGCGGCATCAGTCTGGAATCCCCGTTGTCCCCGGCCGTCAATGTCACAGCGGGTTCAACGATTGAATTCGATGTCTACTATCCGAAGAGCGCGCAAGGCAAATTCATGAGATGGAGAGTCAGAAATGCCAGCGATAACCTCGACAGCTACCTCAGGGAATACCAGTACAACAACTTGAATCCTGACTGGGTGGGCAGCTACAACGGCGAATCCTGGCTGAAGGCGCATCATAGTATTACCGCCTCAACGGGCAATTCCTCGAACTTCATTCTTGAGCTTCATGGGGAGAATGCCCGTCCTGAAGAAACCGGTATGCTGCTAGTCTCTAACATTGAGATTACCGCACCTGATCCGAAGGGTGTTGCGCTTCCGAGCGTAGTCAATAAGGAACACCAGAGTGTCGTAGCGCCTCTAAAAAGTCTGTACAATAAGGAGAATGGCCTGTTCATGGTCGGCGCGATCGGCACCGGACCTGTAAACGGAACCAGAGCCAATCACTATGAGATCTTCGTTGACGGCAACAATCTGAAGGCCGATGGCACGCATCCCCGTGGTCCGGAATGGCTGAAGAATGTGAACGGCGAGGCCATGAACGGCGCAACCACTGCCCCTGGCTTAGCGGAGTATAGCTTCCCTACCAACTCTTATCAGGCGATCAGAGATTCTGGAACTCCCGGGCAGTACAAGTCTCACGGCCATGTTCTGGCATGGTATAACCAGGCCCCTGGTTGGATGGCACAGATGATTCCTGCGAACCTTCCTTCCGGTTATAACGGCTCTGCCAATTTCTACGGACTGGGCAATGGCGTTACAACCACGGTTAAGGTAGACAAAGAAATGGCGAGAAGAGTGCAGTTCAACCATACGATGTATGTGATGCGGCACTTCCTGACCACAGATACGAAGTACGGCTCCAGCGAAGCCCGTGGTATCATTCCCTTCAATTCCTGGGATGTACTCAACGAAGAGGTACACGAGAGCCGCCACAGCGAGCTTATCCTTGAGGATCCGAACAGCTGGAGAACGAGCCTGAAGCATACCAACTGGCTTGTTGCCATGTCAGATGATGAGATTGGCGGCGACATCACCGATCATTACGTATACCTGCTGTTCAAAAACGCGCACATCGCGGCCCCCAACGCCAAGATGGCGGAAGCTTACAAAGCCAACTACGCTAACCTTCCAGAGTACATGAAGATGGATGGACACGATACTAAAGGCAGCATTGACAGTTACATCGTTGACAATCCTCCGAAGCTGACCTACAACGATTACGGGGTTGCCACCCGCAGTAAAGCTAGAACCGTATATAACATGGTTCTTGAATTAAATACCGCATGGCGCTCTGATCCGCTGTATGACGGAAGACCCCTGATCGAAGACATCGGAATCCAGGGACATGACGCGGTGGGTAAGACCCTTGCCAGCGACAACCAATATGCGATGGCCCTTTATGCCTCTCTCGTTGACCGGGGGCTGCTGTCGGGTATTACTTATTCTGAGCTTGACCTTAAGGTGCCGACCGATGCTCCAGGAGGAGGCGCAACTGCTCCAGCAGCGCTCAATGTGAGACAGTCGGACGCCCTTGGATATCAGTACGCGCTGCTGTACAAAATGTTCAACAAGTTCGCCCCGTATATCGATCACATCATCAGCTGGGGCGTAACCGGTTCAGGATGGCAGGGAAGCTATGTCCTGTTTGACGGCCAAAGTAATGCGAATGCCGGGTACTATGGCGCCATGAAACCGGACAGATTCATTCTGGGACATTCGTATCTGGATGATTACTTTGCAGGCGAATATCAGACTATTCAGAATAATAAAATCGACCTTGGCGATCTTGGAGTCTATACACCTAATAGTGTGAATGCAGACCTCAGCAGCCTGACACTAAGTGCGGGAACACTCGAGCCTGTATTCAACGCAGCAACCACAGAATACGAGGTGTCCCTGAAGGATGCCGGCAGCATTACTGTGACAGCAGCAGCGGCAGACAGCAGGTCAACCCTTAAAGTGAACGATAAGGTGGTTGCCAGCGGTACAGCTTCCCAAGCTATAGCGTTGACACCTGGCACCCAAACAGATATAAAGATTGAGGTCACAGGGGCAGACGGCAGGGTCAAGACGTATACTCTGAAAGTAACCAACAGCAAGACGGAGACTCCGTCCACTCCGGAACCAGGAACACCATCTGCAACACCTGAACCAGCAACACCAGCGCCTGCAACGCCTGCACCTGGTGGAACCTATTCAACGTCTGCACCTGTTGCATCTGCGACACCTGCACCAGCAGCACCTGTTGTAGAAGGACAGAAAGTAACCATGCAGGCAACAGTGAACAATGGAACCGCAATGGTTAAGGTAGCAGATCTGGCAAAAGCAAAGGAACTCATCGAGAAAAATGTGACGCTGGACATCCCTGCCGTGCAAGGAGTGAAATCATACTCGGTAGGCTTGCCTGCTGCAGCACTGACCGGCGGAACCAAGGATAACAAACTGACCATTTCGACCGAATTCGGTCAGGTCGTTATTTCCGGTAATATGTTGACAGGCACACCTGAAAGCAGCGGCAAGGAAGTATCGCTGGAGATTGGAAAAGGTGACAAGTCGGGGCTTCCGGCGGAAGTAAAGGCGGCTCTAGGCGATAGACCGATCATTCAGCTTAGCCTTAAGACGGACGGAAAAGAAACGGCCTGGAGCAATCCTGGTGCACCTGTTACCGTATCCGTACCTTACCAGCCGTCTGCGGATGAATTGAAGAATCCTGAACGGATTGTTATCCGGTATATTGACGGAAATGGAAATGTTCTAACCGTACCGAGCGGACGTTATGATTCCAAGACCGGTATGGTAACCTTCACAACTACTCATCTCGGCGATTTCGCAGTAGCTTATGTATCCAAGACCTTCACAGATCTCGGAAAGGCAGCATGGGCGAAGAACGCGGTCGAAGTCCTTGCATCCAAGGATATTCTCAAGACTGAGGGCGGTGAATTCCATCCGTCAACCGAGATCACCAGAGCAGATTTCCTGTACTCCCTCGTCAGGGCACTTGGCTTGACTGCGAAGGTAAATGGAAACTTCAGCGATGTACAGGAGAATGCTTATTACTATAATGAGATTGGAATGGCCAAAGCGCTTGGGATTACGAATGGCCTGGACAACGGCAGCTTCGGCAGCGCGCTTAAGATCACCAGACAAGACATGATGGTGTTGACCGAGAGAGCCCTGAAGCTGGAGAAGAAGCTGAATAGCCAGGGGACGGCTACGGATTTGGAGAGATTCTCCGACAAGTCCAGAGTGGCTTCCTATGCGGTGAACAGCGTAGCCGCCATGGTGAAGGAAGGGCTCATCGAAGGCAGCGGCAACAAGGTCAATCCGGCTGGCAACACCACCAAAGCTGAAGCTGCGGCATTCCTTTACAGACTGTATAATAAGTAAGAGATTCGCATAAAAACAGGATATGCCCAATAGACCGCACTCCTTTGCCAGGAGGGCGGTCTATTGGCGTTTAGGGGACAGTAAGCTTTTCTTAATTAAAGCAAATGTCCGCCAGACACTTCAATGTCCTGGGCTGTAACCCACCCGAATTCATCGGACAACAAGCTCACAATAACCTTCGCTATATCTTCGGGGTGGCCGATTCTGCCAAATACAGATTGCTCAGCCAGAGGCTTAATGAATTCGGGATGTTTATCGAATACTCCATCGCCGAAATTGCTGTGCGTAGGACCAGGTGATACGGCGTTGACCCGAATTTGGCGAGGTGCAAGCTCTTTGGCAATGTAGCGGGTCCAGGTTGAGAATGCTGCTTTTAACGAACCATAGACGGAGTAGCCCGGAAAGGATTGATTTTTGGATGAACTCGTAGTATTGACAATAGCTCCGGCGTCCTCCATGAATCCGGCAAGCTGTTGTGTTAGAAAAACCGGTCCTTTGAAGTTCGTATTCAGAATCTTGTCGAAATATTCTTCACTCATCTCAGTGAACAGCATGGGTCCGCCGATGCCGCCATTATTCACCAAGTAATCAAAAGTTGTCCGGTTCCAAATGTCTTGGAGACTCTGTTTCACTTCTTGAATAAAGCCCGCAAAGGTTGATATCTGAGTCAGATCCAGCTTTAATGCGACTGCCCGGACACCTGCATTTTTCTCGATTTCCTTTACGACATCTTCTGCCCGGTCCTTATAGGAATTGTATGTGAGAATGACGCTAATTCCGCGCTTGCCAAGCTCCAGCGCTGCCGCTTTTCCAATGCCATTACTTCCACCCGTTATTATCGCAATTGTCATAAGATCCTCCTTGGTTTGTGTTCGGCTTGGTTCTAATTGTAGCCGCAGCTGCGTCACCAAAATAGACCTGAAAATGCCTATTGATTGCCTAAAAGCACCATTCGTGTGATAAACTATGTGCATGAAAAATGTCCTTGAAGAAATAATGGATCTGATGAAGGATGCGGGCACCAGGCAGATTGAAACCGGAGTACCGGGGCTAAGTATGATTAAGGGAGCGATCCCCAATCATCAACTTGCAGCGCTTTACGAGCCGATGATTGGTTTCACGGTTCAAGGAAGAAAGATTCTATCGATCGGGGGGCGCAGCACGGAACTGGCAGGGCCATCTTATTACGTGTTACCCGTGCATGTTCCTGCAACGGCGGTTGTACATCCGGACCGCTATGGCCAGCCTTACATGTCCCTTGGTCTCAAGTTGAATCAGAATGTTCTTCAGAGTCTGCTAAGAGATCTCCAGGAGAATCTATTACCGGCTGCTTCCGGGCAATTCGCAGCTTGCGACATGGATATTGAATTGATGGAGGCCTGGCTGCGTTTATTGCGATTATCGAAAGCGCCAAGAGATATTCCGGCTCTAGCACCAGCTTATGAGCGCGAAATCCTGTATCGCGTACTGATGGGACCACAGGGAGGGTATCTGAGGCAATTTGGTCAGCGGGAAAGTGATTTATCCAGAATATCTCAGGTTGTAAAGTGGTTTCGGAGTAATTTTATGAGGCCCATAGACATTGGTGAGCTGGCATCGAAATCGGGTATGGCTATAAATACTTTTCACCGTCAGTTTAAAAGGGCCACGGGGTTAAGTCCTATTCAATTTCAAAAGCAATTAAGGCTCCTGGAGGCCAGAAACCTCATTGCCTTCGAGGGCTATCCGGTAGCAAGTGCTGCATATCATGTTGGCTATCAAAGTCCCTCACAGTTCAACCGGGAGTATTCACGCTTCTTCGGTGCATCTCCAGCCCGTGACACGGAGAGCCTAAGACGAATTGAAAGCATGAGGGATTAGAAGGTCATGCCAAGGGCCTCGGGAAATGCACTGTGGCGTGAGCCAACTGCTGGAAGTACTTCGCAAGCGCAACTACGTCTTCGAACTGGTGCTCATAAATCTGTTAACCACTGTTAACATGTGTTAACGGCTGTGGTATAGTATAAGCAGAACGGGCGTACAATGCTAAGAGAGCCGTGCGCTAACACGACTCTCTAGAGCAATAGCCGCTTTCAAGGGCGGTTGGCCTCTGGCAAATAGGATACGACAAATAGACCGCATGCCTTTGCGAGGGGGCGGTCTATTTGCGTTTATCGGACAGTAACGCTACGATAAGCAAACCAAAGGTTAGCATCAGCATCATTGCTTCAAACACTGTCACAAGGCATCCCTCCCTTCTGAGAGAGGTAGCCGACCGACCCTTTTAAGCCTATTCTATTGCTCAATCAGTATAACATATCAAATGCCTCGGTATTACCTAAATTTGGAGAAGTTTTGACGTAAATGCGTATTTAAAATACACAAAGAGCAGCCCCCAATACGGGAGCTGCTCTTATTTGCGTTTGTTCTTACAAACCGCCGCCGGAACACAACCTACAACTTCTCCAGCAGCTCAGTATAATAACCGTTACCGTTCCGCTTATCCAGCTTCTCCGCTGTGGCGAGAGCCAACTGCTTGAAGTACTTCGCAAGCGCAGCGACGTCTTCGAACTGACGCTCACACGGGTGGTCGACCGGAAGCTTAACCTGAAAGCGGATGGATTCTTCCGCCAGACGGCGGAACATTTTGGCGGAATAGGCGTTGAAGATCATCTGATCGGCCGGGTTCTCATGATCGAGCGAGGAGGCGATATACTCTTCGAAGACCTCCAGCGCCTTGACCGGATCGGTCAGGGTCAGGTAACCAATATGCTCTGCCTGGTGATACAGGAAGTCGCGGTTTCCTTTTACCAGCTTATAGCCTTTCTTCTGAAGCTTATCAGCTTCCTTCTGGCGGCCCAGCCGCAGGAGAGGGAACAGCACCTTCGTAATGGTCACATGCGGGACCTCACCGCAGGTCATCCGGCCCTTGAGAATCGGTTCAGCCGCCTTAACGGTTGCTTCGTCGTCTCCCTGCTTCGCCAGGAACTCGACCAGGCCATGCTGCTCACAAGCCTCACAATCGCTCATCTCGTCCCGGTCCATGGTCTGGACAATCGCCCATTCGGCCTCTGAAGCTTCCAGCTCCCCGAAATCTTCGAGGATATTCGCCCGGTAATAGTGATAGGTCCGGCTGCTGTAGCCTTCGGCTGCATAGCGGGTCTTCATATCCTCCAGCAGGTTCTCAATCTGAGTGCGGCTGATATCTGCAAAAGCAGTGATGCGGTCCAGCACCCACTTGTACGACCACATCAGACTGTAATCATCGAACCGGCCCGGGTTCTTGTCATACTGTCCCAGCTGCCACGAGAAGGCGACCAGCGCCTTCATCGGATACCCGTGGAAGCTGCCCAGCTCTACTATTTCGCTGCGGGCCTCATAGCCCTGGTCGATATCTCCTGCGGCATCTGCTACCCGTACCGCCTGCTCCAGCAGCTCCAGCTTAGCCTTGCCGCCCGGCAGGTCATAGGCTTCCTCCATCAAATCGTCGAAATCCATCTCGGTAAGATTCATCTATTCGTCTCCTCCTGTGGCTTGATTAGCCGTCAATCCCCAATCAATGAATTGAATAATGCCCTGGTTCAGCAGCGCGATCTCCTGGCGGTTCATCGGATAATGTCCCATCATCAGCGCATTGCAGTACAGCATCTCGACAATGGAGGGCAGCGTGGCCTGATTCCCCTGATGGAATACCTTCTCAATGATAGGATTATTCAGGTTGAAGTAGAGTGTGGCGTATGCCGTCTCCTTAAGCGAAGCGCCCAAGCTGCCCAGCACAGAGGCCAGGGCATCGGTGCTCACTTCTTTGGTTGCTTCCATTACACGCCACTGGGCGGACTCCTCAGACAGCGTGTAGAGGACAGGAATCTCCTCTGGCTTGAAGCGGCGCAGCTGCACCTGGCAGCGGAACTTCTGAAGTACACTGTCTGCGAGTCTTACGGACTCATAGTAGTCCAGCCGCTCTTGAGGGGTGATATCGGTGAAGGATAACGACACCTCCTCCGGCAGCAGCCGTTCCGTCTGCACATCCGGGTCAATGAGCGGCAGCCGGGCCAGCAGCTCGGCATCATAGATATACCCGCCGTTCACCACCAGCATGGATTGGGCCGAAGCCACGTGGGTAATCTGGCGGTATTCGTCCAGCGTGGCCGTGAAGTACAGGGGAGGCTGCTGCTTCAGCTCGCCAAGCGTCTTTCTGCCATACGTGCTCTCAAACGGCAACCACTCGTGAATGATAGAATAGAACGATGAATCTTCCACTGCGAGAGCCTTCATGGATAAGGCGTGCAGCGAAATAATAGATTGCAGGCGGTCCGGGTCGTACTCGGCCATCCGCATCAATTCCTGACGAATGGAGTTCCCGAGCTCTTCCCGCACCTGCTCCAGCTGGGCATTCTCGTAGAAATGCTCCCGGGAAGCGGTGGGCTGCAGCTCATCGGTCCAGATCAGGCATTTCACGAAGAACGCCCAGTCCGGCAGGATATTGCTGGCAGCTTCGGAGACCAGCATGTGCTTCAGGTACACCCGGTGATTGCGTTTGGCGTTCAGATTAACCGCGTGCGGCAGAATGAAGGCGATGCCTCCCGTCCGGCCCGAGGCGGTGTGCAGGGGGATGAAATCGCGGAACGTCTCTCCCAGCACCTGCTTACCGAAGGACAGCACCTCGTCACGATGCTTCCGGGCCAGCTGCGGATCTTTGACCCACGGCGGGGTCAGCGGATTAATCAGGCGGGTGTTACGGTCCGACACCAGCTGGATCGGATAAGGCAGCAGAGCGCCGTAATGGAACAGCCCTTCCTGCAGATTGCTCTCCTCGAAGTAAGCTTCGGACCCTTCTTTACAACGCAAAAAAACCTTGGTGCCCGGAGCATGTGCCCCTTCAAGCTTGCGGATAGTATAAGTGCCGTCCGGCTTCCCGCGCCATTCCAGTGCAGGGCCGCCCTTGGCAGATTGGGTAACCATAACGATATCGTCACTCACCATGAAGCAGGACAAGAGCCCGATGCCGAACCGCCCGATAAAAGAGGTGTTGGTCGAGAGAAAATCTTCGCCCCGCTTGGAGGATTGTCCGATCATGGCCAGGAACTCATGAATCTCTGCCTCGTCTAACCCGATTCCGTTATCTTCTACCAGTAAGGTCGCCCCGGTAGAGGTCCCGCTTACCTCGACATGAATCTTGCCTTCATATCCAGCGGGGGAATAGGCCTGCCGTGCAGTAATCGCGTCTATGCCATTCTGGAGCAGCTCTCTTAAGAATACCTTCGGGCTGCTATACAAATGGTTAGACAAAATGTTGATCATACCGCTTAAGTTCACCTGAAAACGGTACGTATCCTGGTTTTGGTTCTCCATATTTGTTCTCCTATTCTGTAATCAATTGATATGTAGACAGATGCAACCCTATGTATTACCCAGAAGCTGCTTGATAAGAAACATATATTCCCATACATCAAAACAATAGACCGCCAACCTTTGCCGGGTGGACGGTCTATTTGCCTTGAACTAGAAGAATTAATACACCAGCACGCCTGCATCAAGCACGGACTTGTTCGCCACGGAATTGCCAGTCAGGAATACCTGTTGCAGCTTGGGCAGCTTGCTCAGCAGCTCTATATTGGAAATCGCATTGTTCTCCAGATGAAGCTCCTCAATGGCCTGCCACTTACTCATGAACGCAAGAGAAGCCAGGTTGTTGTCCTGCAGGGTGAAGGAACGCAGGGCAGTCAGGCCCGCGAAGTAAGGCATCACCTGGTCAACCTCACTAACGGAGTTGTTGTTCATGGAGAAGTATGGCCGGTCCAAGATCAGATGCTCAAGCACACTATTCGTTGCTGCTGTCTGCTTGAAATTCAGGCGGCATTCCGAGCATACCAGCGTGTTCACCTGCTTCAGACGGAATAAGGCATCGCTCTCCATATACAGCGACGAGTCGAAGATGCTTAGCTTCTGTAGGCGGGGCAATTTGTCGAGGGCGGCGAGACCAGCCATTTCATCAACCCCCCAGAGGGACAGCTCCCCAAGCTCAGGGAATTTCTTCAGCTCAGCC
Organism: Paenibacillus silagei; assembly: GCF_017874735.1. Taxonomy (GTDB): domain Bacteria; phylum Bacillota; class Bacilli; order Paenibacillales; family Paenibacillaceae; genus Paenibacillus_AQ; species Paenibacillus_AQ silagei. The sequence continues at coordinate 152,009 of NZ_JAGGLV010000011.1, read as the reverse complement.
ATATTAAGCTCCCCGCTTCCGCCCCGGAGTGTCAGATCCGTTACCGTAGGAGCCTTCAGCCCGGAGAGGAAGGAAGCTGGGATTTCCACCCGTTTGACGCCCGGCAAAGTAAGGCTGTCTGGTTGCTCGTAATAACCGTCCAAGGTGAATTCCCGCAGCGAGGACAAGCTATTCACGGCCTTTACCGAGCCAAGCTGGCTTAAGGAAGCCAGGCGGAGCGAGGTAATAGAGGTTTTGCCGGCCAGACGCTCCAGGCTGGAGAAATTCACATTTTTGAGATCAAGCGTCTGCAGTGCAGGCATGTTCTGCAGGAAGTCGATCGACTTCACATTGGATAAATAGGAAAGCTTAAGCTCCTGGAGCCCGGTTAAGGCGTATAACGGCTGCAGATCTGTGGTTTCACTGTGATAGATAGCCAGAGAAGACAGCCCGGTCATGGACGATAACCACCCCAGGTCATTGACGAAGGTAAGGGACAGGGACTTCAGCGGCAGCTTATTAAGCAGATGCAAATCCGTTATAGACTCATCCACATAGGTAATGGATAGTGAGCTTAGATTGGGAAATTCCAGCAGCAGGGCCACTTCCTGATTACTGCGCAGCTGAGTGGACAGCTCCGTAATTTTAGATTTATCGCCGAAGTAGCCGGAGAAGGCGCTGAAGGATTCGTTGAAGGCGCCGCCATAGCTTTTTAATCCGGGCATATGGGCAAGCGTTGTCTGGTCCGCCTGGTTGATCTCGTAGGTATTCGTCAGGTTCAGTGCCGTCAGTCCCTTGAAGGCTTCGAAATCCCGTTGATCAATCCGCTGGGCATTCAGCCGCTTGTCCTGGGTCACATAAGTAAGCTTCTCGGCCTGCGCATCGCTGAACGGATCGGAGAAGCTGTAAGTGAACTGCCACTGGTCATTCTTCGAACGCTCCACAGTTAAATAACGCAGTGAGGCCAATTCCTCCTCTGTCGGCATGGCAGAGCCTTTCCCCAGGTTTTCCCGCAGGAAGGTGAGCAGGACCTCGCTTTCGGGCATATTCCGTACAGACAGATTAGCCTTGGTTGCCTGCTGCGGAGAGCTGAAGCCGTAATAGAAATAAGTACCGATGGCCCCGCCCAGCACCAGCAGCAGAATTAGCACCAGCCTAATGGGGATAGAGACGGAGACGGGTGGCTTCGGCGCGGCCTTGGGAGGGGGTGCCCCGTGATAATGATTAATGGTCTGATCCACATAGTAGACATTATTTTGCTTGAGCAGAAGCTCAGTCTGGCAATAAGGGCACTTGAGGATGGTGCCTTCCTTGTATTCAATTCTTCCGCTGCAATTGGGACAATTTAACGGGATAAATGCCACGGGCTGCCGCCTCCTTCATGATGTGATGATGAAATTGCGCCGGTATCACTTGAATTAACTTATCGGAATTTACGTGAGTTACGCTGTTTTGTTCCATTATTCTCTGAAGAGAAGCTGATAATTTGATTCTATATGAACAAATGCTCAGAACACAACAATTGTTAAAAAGGAGAATCAAGCCGTTAAGATTAGGTTGACACCTGCGGCGTTCGAGATTGCGAGGACCGAAGGAGTGGATGCCGTGACCATCCGTAAGGTGGCGGAGAAGCTGGGAGGCTCTATCGCCCCCATCTATGTCAATTTCAAAGAGGCTGGCGAGCTGGTGGAGGAAGTATTCCAGAGAACACTTACGGTGAGCAGACAGATTCTGCTGGAGCAGAACTCCGGGCATCCGTTCCATGATATCGGTGCGGCCAGCATCCGTTTTGCCAGAGAGTATCCGGTGCTGTTCCGGGATCTGGTGATGAAGAAGAATGATCAGGCGAAGTACAATGAGGCAGAGACGCAAGGGTTCATTCAGATGATGCGAACGGACCCGGATCTGAATGGATTAACAGATGATGAACTGGGGATGATTTTGCTCAAGATGAAGATGTTCCAGGTCGGGATGAGTGTAATGGTTGCGAACGAATTGCTGCCGGACCATTATACGGAGGAGCAGATGATTCAGCTATTGAACAGCGCGGCAGAGGATGTCATCAGCACGGCGAAGCGTAGCTCGGAGAAATCTTGAACCCGGAGGGGATGATCATATGACAGCAGGCAGAACAAAGCTCAGTCTTCTAGTGTTCATCGTTATTGTGCTGGCGTGCGGCTGGATTGGGGTATGGGTGGATACGAAGCTGCCGGATCAGCCAGAAGGGAATTCGCCGGGAATGGGCTTGTGGCTGATTTTGCCGGTGATTGCCATGCTCGTGCTGCGGCTGGTGAACCGCGATTGGAAGGATATTGGCGTAAGGTTCAATTTTAGAGAAAACAGGAAGTGGTACGGCGCAGCTATTGCCATCTATCCGGTAATCATGGTGATTGTGGTGGGGCTTGCTCTGCTGTTCAATAGCGCCAGCGCTTCAGAGGGCGAATTACATACGATTCTGTCACTGGTCGGGGTATCGCTCGCCGGCAGCTTTATTAAGAACATCTTCGAGGAATTCGCCTGGCGGGGTTATCTGACTCCGAAGCTGATTGAGCTGAAGCTGAATGACTGGCTAATCTATCTTGTGTCCGGTCTGGTCTGGGCGCTGTGGCATACAGCTTATTATCTGGTCTTCCTGCCGGAGACTTATTTCGGGACTACGACGAGATGGGGCTATGTCTTCATTGGTTGTGTGCTTATGGTTGCCTGGTCCATCATGTACGTTGAAATCTATCGCCTTACGCAATCGGTGTGGCCCTGTGTACTCATGCACGCAGTGGAGGATGGAGTGCCTACCTTGCTGGTATCAGTTGCCGGTATTATCACATTCACGCCAGCAGGCGAACTGTGGTTTAGCCCGACCACCGGCGTGTTTACAACGATTCTGTTCATCGGATTCGGCTTATGGCTCAGATCTAGACGATTGAAGCGCTTTGCAGATAGATAAACTTGGTGAAGTCCTGCGGCAGTTCGGGCGAATAGCGCCGATGTAAGGCAAATAGACCGCCTTCCCACTTACGGGAGGACGGTCTATTTAGCTTCATTTACTTACTAGCAGGTTGCTCGTCTGTACCTTTCCCAGCGAATCTGACAAATACGAATACTCCAATCAGGACCACAACGATCCCGGACCAGAAGAACCAGAACGGAACGCCGAACCGGCCGGCCACAGGTCCCGCCAGGGCAAGCCCGATCGGGGAGGACAAAAGTCCGATACTTGTCACGAAGGAGAGTACGCGCCCCAGGAGCTCAGGCTCATAAGACTTCTGGATCATCGCCATGTAAGGGCCGTTGAACAAGGGGGCTGCCGCACCCATCAGGAAGGAGAGGACGGTAAAAGCAAGGAACGCCTCGCGCCCTACCATCCCGCTCAGGACACAGGTGAGCCCGATTACAACCAGACTCACACTCATGTAGGTGGTGTCCTTCCATCTGGAAGCAAGCACCGACAGCAGCGCACCGCCAAGAATCATCCCGATCCCGAAGACGGCCTCAATCAGACTGGCACTGTAGCCGCCCCGGCCGAAATGGGACAGCGTCATCAAGGGGAACAGCATCGCCAGCGGCATGAATACCACGCTGAAGACGGCCATGGCAACCGTTACCGTGACAATGGGCTTTTGCGACAGGAAGGCCCACCAGCCGAGCATAAACTCTTTACGGAATGAGGGTATCTCCACGCTCTCCGGCTTCGGTTGACGGATCTGGACGAACAGAAGCATGACATTAGCGATTAAGGCACCTGCCACATCTAAAAGCAATACGGTTCCTAGTGAAGTAGCCGAGTATACCGCTATTCCAAGCGCAGGCCCGAGTACGCTGGAAGCGGAGAAGATGAGCTGGTTCCAGCCTGCTACCCGGGTGAGCTGGTCTTCCGGCGCAATCAGCGGAATCGCCGCCTGGAACGAAGGCGAATGGAAGGACGAGGCTGCCGAACGAATGAGCAGGATGGCATACACAATCCATAAGCTGGGCTCGCCCCATAGATAATAAGCACCCAGAATCAGACTGGTTAGTGCAATGGCGCTGTCTGCGGCGATCATGGTGAGCTTACGGTTCCAGCGGTCGAGCCAGACGCCAATGAACGGGCCTAAGACCGCTTGCGGCAGGAACCCGGCCAGACCGGCAAGCATTAACACGGCGGCCGACCCCGTCGTCGCGGTCAAGTGCCAGATGATGGAGAACTGAACCATCGCAGAGGTTAATATCGAGAAGATTTGTCCGCTGAAGATGAAGGCAAATGTCTTTTTCCATTGCGTATTCATAAGGTTTCAACCTCCCTAAATAAAGACAGACCCAAATCCGGAAGTGGACTTGGGTCTGCAACAATTACATGCTGGGACAGTGCGAAACCGGGCATAGTGAAATAAGCCGTAGCGGATCGCAACCGATGTCCTTAACGTAAATAGCAGCAGCTCAAAAAAGCCCATACTTGGTGGAAAATCAGCTTTTGTTGGGCTTGCTTACCATACACGTGGAATCATCGGCTGCCATCCTCCTCAAATTTTATAGGTGGAGCTTACCATTGAAGTTCTCCAGATGTCAATAATATCGGAGCATTCCGCATCTTCAGCCTAGTATGCTATATTGGGAATAATGAAGCGGATACAGGGGGCTGGAGGATGTTCTTTTTCATAGTAATGCTTTTATGTTTCGGTGTGTTCGTAGCGCTTGCCTATATATTCAATGCGAAGCATAAGATCGTGATGCCGCTTATCAGCGCGGTGGCGGTCAGTATGCTGGTGCAAGTGCTGGAGCAATTCTATATGAGCAGCATTATTGTCGTGGCGTTCATTCTGTATTTCATTATAAGCAGCATCAGGACCTTCAAGCATGAACAGTTCCAGTTGATGGTGGCGATTCTTTTCAGCACGTCCGTTGTTACTCTCATCATAACCTCAACCTACTTCAAGCAGCCTGTGGTTCCCTCCGAATCGGAGATGGTCAGGGTGATGTTCATCTATTACCCGCTGCTGATTCTATTTATCTCCTGCTATACCTACATGCTGCTTAGCGTATTCAATTTCAAGCTGCTTCAGTCCGGGAACCCGCTTGGGTATGTGATGGGTAAGGTGCGGGGCTTCAGGCGTATGATTCGTCTGCTCTGGATCGCTTCACGCAAAGGGCTGAACCATCTGCTCCAGCAGGATCATGCGAAGCTGCCGCAGGTGATTGCTGCCATTCTGGATAACATGGGCGGAGTCTTCGTGAAGTTCGGGCAGGTCTTATCGACCAAGAAGGATCTGCTGCCTGCGCAATACATCGAAGCGTTCTCCAGCCTGCATGACCAGGTTAAGCCGCTCAGCCGGAAGGAGCTGAAGGAGATCATCGACAGCAGAATCGGCGATCTGGAGGAGACATATGAAGACTTCGGAATGGAGCCCATTGCAGCCGCTTCGATCGGTCAGGTGCATCTGGCACGGCTGAAGTCCACGGGAGAGAAGGTAGTTGTCAAAATCCTGCGGCCGGATGTGAAGCAGAAGATGAGCGTAGATCTGGATCTGTTAATCCAATTCGTGACCCGGCTCTCCGAACGCTCCTCCAAAATCCAAAGACTCGGCTTAATCCAGCTCGCCCAAGGCTTCAAAACGAATCTGATTGAAGAGACGGACTTCGACATCGAAGCGCTGAATACCAACCTGCTGCGCCAAGCATTCCAGGAACACGATATTCCGATACAAGTGCCGAGGATCTACGCCGAGTACTCGACCAAGCAGATTCTGACCATGGAATATATTGAAGGGCACCGGTTCACCCGAAAGGTGACCAGTGACGTATCGGAAATGATCATGCACGCATTCCTGCAGCAGATTCTGATGATCGGCATCTTCCACGCCGATCCGCATCCCGGCAATCTGATGTTGACCCAGGACGGGAAGGTTGCGCTGATTGACTTCGGCTCCGTGGGTTATCTGACAGAGGAAGAGCGGGCCGGGATGTTGAACTTCCTGATGGGCTACAGCCGGAAGGATACAAAGCAGATGGCCCAGGGCCTGGCCGGAGTCTGTGAAGAAGGGGAGCTGTTGGATGTGCGAATGATCGAGCGGCGCCTCGGCAGACTTTTGTCCGAAGCCTCGTTCTCCCCTGATCCTACCAGTGTCATGATGAGACGGCTGATGTCGATGATTACCGAGCTGGGAATGTCTTTGAAGCCGACGGTGGCCGGTGCCTTCCGGGCGATTATTACCCTGGACGGGACTTTGTCCTCTGTAGATGAGTCGTACTCTCTATCCGCAGTAAGCCAGTCCTTCGCAGACCAGATGGATCAGGGGCAGATCGTCAAGGAGCAGCTGAACAAGGTGAAGGGGCGGCTGGAGGACTATATCCCGAAGCTGCTGGAGCTGCCGCTGCTGAAGGAGAACCGGATCACTCTGGCGCGTGAGGACAATCATAGTCTGACGGATTTCGTGGGGACGCTGACGGTCGGGATGTTCACGGTAATCTGTATGGTGATCATGCTGGCCAGCTTCTGGGTGCAAGGGGAGATCATGCGGTTCGTCCTGGCTCCCCTATCGATGTCAGGCTTCGGCACGGGGATGATTATCCTGATGATGTCCGTGATTAAGCAGTTGAAACCCAAGAGTTAACGGAGGGCTTACAGGATTATGGCGAATCTACTCTCGAACAAGAAGAGAATACGCGGGTGGAAGCGCAGGGTTAGGCAGGGTTCAATAGCGGATTGAGACACACACGGCCTCAGAGACTCCTCTGAGGTTTATTGTCTGTAGAGGGGGCCTTGGCTGGCGGCTACAAATCCCAAGGAGTTATGATATAATTTAGCTTTACTACAGCCGGATAAGGGATTATCCCGGCACGCATAGAGAGGTACTTCATATGATAAATAATTTCTGGCGTGAATTGCCACGCCCTTTTTTTATACTGGCTCCGATGGAGGATGTGACGGATGTGGTGTTTCGTCATGTGGTGAGTGCGGCGGGCCGGCCGGATGTGTTTTTTACGGAGTTCGTCAATACAGAGAGCTATGCTCACCCGGAGGGGAAGCAGGCGGTACGGGGGCGGTTAACCTTCACCGAGGATGAACAGCCGATGGTCGCGCACATCTGGGGGGACAAGCCGGAGTATTTCCGGAAGATGAGCATCAGCATGGCTGAAGAGGGCTTCAAGGGAATCGATCTGAACATGGGTTGTCCTGTAGCGAATGTAGCCGAGAACGGGAAGGGCAGCGGCCTGATCTGCCGTCCGGAGACCGCAGCGGAGATCATACAGGCGGCGAAGGCCGGAGGACTGCCCGTCAGCGTCAAGACCCGGCTCGGATTCAGCAGCGTGGACGAATGGCGGGGCTGGTTGACTCATATTTTGCAGCAGGACATTGTGAATCTGTCCATCCATCTGCGTACGCGGGAGGAGATGAGCAAGGTCCCGGCCCACTGGGAGCTGATTCCTGAGATTAAAAAGCTGCGGGATGAGATCGCGCCGGACACCCTGCTGACGATTAACGGGGACATTGCAGACCGGGAGACGGGCCTGAAGCTGGCCGCAGAGTATGGGGTAGACGGGATTATGATCGGGCGCGGGATTTTTCATAATCCGTATGCGTTCGAACAGGAGCCAAGGGAGCATAGCAGCAAGGAGCTTCTGGATCTGCTTAGGCTGCACCTGGATCTGCACGATCGCTATTCGGCGCTGGAACCCCGTTCCTTCAAGCCGCTGCCCCGCTTCTTCAAAATCTACGTCCGCGGCTTCCGCGGCGCCAGTGAACTCAGAAATCATCTAATGAACACCAAGTCCACCCGTGAGGTGCGTGCACTGCTGGATGAATTCGCAGGCAAGGAGCAAGACGGGGCGGAGGAGCTTGGGGACTCGGGGGAGGGCGTATGAGAAACTTTATTATTTTCGGAGCAAGCAAGGGCTTGGGAGAGGCCTTCGTCAAGGCGCTGCCGGTGGCGGGCGATCAGGTCTGGGTGGTCTCCAGAACGTATCCGGACAGCATGAAGCTGGAGGATGGGGTTCAGCGGACCTGGATTGAGGCTGACTTGGCGAAGCCGGATGCTGCGGGGCGGATTGCAGAATCATTGAACGGCGTTACCCTGGACGTATTCATCTATAATGTTGGCGTATGGGAGAGCAAGGGGTTCAGCGATGACTATGATTTTGAGCAGGATGATCCGGCTGAGATTGCCAGCATTATTAACATCAATGTGACTTCGGCGATTACGTGCATCCAGAAGCTTTTGCCCAATCTTATAAAGTCAGAGAACGCCAAAATCTTCTTGATTGGTTCTACGGCAGGTCTTGACCATAATGATTACACCCAGGTAACGTTCGCCGCGTCCAAGTTCGGTCTGCGCGGGATTGCCAATGCGGTGAGGGAGCATGTGAAGAAATACGGCATCGGTGTGACTGTCATCAATCCTGGCGAGATTGCCACGCAGATTCCATTGGAGGCTGGGGTGGAGCCCGTCTTGTCCGCCTATAACGGTGCGCAGATTCCGCTTCAGGATATCGTATCCCTGGTGCAATGCGTCATGAACCTGTCCAAGGCTTCCTGTGTGAAGGAAATCAATATTCCGGCGATGCTGGATTCGAATGCGTAGGGATGAAGGAGTAGTGAATGTCCAAAAAGTACATCAAGATAACCCGAATAACTATTCTCATCATTGCCCTGCTGATCGCAGCCGGATTGGTGTTTCCAACGTGGACACCCCGAATTCAAGGGGAACATAGCGTAAGTAAGTTGGAGCAGATCCAGATTAACGGCACGGGCCATGAAGTCATGATCAGAGGAGCAGACCGGCGCAATCCGGTAGTTATTTTTGTGCATGGCGGTCCCGGCTGTTCGGAAATTCCATATGTGCGGAAATATCAGGATTTACTGGAGCAGAACTTTACCATCGTGCACTATGATCAACGCGGAAGCGGCAAGTCGTATCACTTTGGAGAGGATTACTCGAATTTATCCACGGACCTGCTTGTCGATGATTTGCTGGCATTGACGGACTACGTGAAGCAGGAATTCGGACAGGAGCGGGTGCTGCTGATCGGCCATTCTTTTGGCACCTATATCGGGATTAAAGCGGCTGCCAAGTCCCCGGAACGGTTCACCGTTTACATCGGAATCGGGCAGATGGGCGATCTGGGAATCAGCGAGCGGGATAGCTGGAATTACTCCATGGAACAAGCCACGCGAGCCGGTAATACGAAGGATGTTGCGCGGTTAGAAGAGCTTCGGGCTCCCATAGAAGCAGGCGGGCAGCTGACGCCAAGAGACCTGGTGCGTAAATATGGCGGGGCCGCGAGATTAATAGACGATAACCGCGATTATTACACAGGGTTCCTCTTGAACCCGGAGTACAATCTGCTGGATGTGATCCGCTACCTGAAGGGCGTTTCCCTGTCGCAGGATATTTTGCTGGCTGAAGGGGCCAAGAATTATATTACAAGTGTAGTCGATGAGGTGGACATCCCCGTTTATTTTGTGATGGGACAATATGATTATATGACTTCTGTTCACGCGGCACAGCAATACTTCGCAGCACTGGAAGCGCCGGTGAAGGAATTTGTGATCTTCGAGAAATCGGCCCATTATCCTCAGTTTGAGGAGAAAGAGCGGTTTGCGCAGTGGCTGAATCAGCTTGAGTTCTGAAGGGCGGGATTATCTTATCCCTGGTGAAATGCGTCATGAACCTATAGCAAGTCCTCACGTGTAAAAGCGATCAAAGCTTCGGCCATGCTGGACTCGAATACGTAAGTGGATGTAACATCTTCTTCTTGAATTTTTCTTTGAATGTAAAGAGTCAGACATAAAGAATTATCACTAAAACAGGCCTTCTGTATTTGGTTAAGAAGGTCTGTTTTTTTATGTGTTCCACGAGTGTATGTTTATCTCACCTTCTTCAATTTCATAGTTCTTATAGATAATTGTTCCATTTTTGAAATTCGGGGTAAATGATATGTATATTGGTAGATCACCATATATACCAATAAATACTATCTTAGGAGAGTTCATATGAAAAAAAGAATTGTAGCTTTATTGTTAGCTTCATCATTGATTGGCTCAGTATCAGCAGTATCTGCTTCAGAAGTGGCAACAGATGCTACTCAAATCAATAATTTGAGTAGTGGCGATATTTCAGCTACACAGTTTGATGCTATGATAAATAACGCCAAGATGAATCTCTCGGAAGAAAAGGAGAAAGATTTTATTTCTAAAGCGATTTCAGGTAGCTCTTACCAGTATACATTTCTAGCTACTGATCCGAATGATAAAAGCTATGTATATGAAGAGCCTTTGAATGGTACACCACAGTTAACCGTTTTTGATACAATAGTTGAGGAAGATAGTATCCAGACCTTATCTTTGCCTACCGATCAAACTGATTTTATCAAAGATGGCGTAGGAGGTAGATATTATATATCGCCCACCGGAGCAGCTAACTCCTATTTAACTGTAACTTTAAAATTACCAGTTGATAGTATGGTCGCCCCTAAAACAGCGGCATATAACTACATTGGTTATTCTGCTGGAATTGATGAGGCTGACTTAGGGACGGTATACACAACTACTGCGGGACCAAGTGGCTCTGAAAAGGGTTGGAGAGTTGCTGCTAATGTTAAACATAACGGAGTCAAAGTTGCAATGAATGGCGTGTCACCTTACAATCAGATGTACAATAAAAATGCATTCCTTTCTAATTCATCGGTTACAATGTCATCTTGGTATAATTATAATGGAACGGGGCATGCTCGAATAAAAGTTGAAGGAACTGCAACGTGTGCGGACAATGCCTGCACTATATCAACTGATTCACCTCTTACTTCAATATTCGAGTCTGGTGTTATTGGATCAAATGGGATTAGCTCAATTTCCAAGTGGAAAATCTTATCAACCGTTGTTTCCTCTGATAACACAGGAAAAAATTACGCAGTTTATAGTGGTATCAAAATAAATGGAGTTGCAGTGTCAAGTGGTTCCTTTGGAACTCCTGAACAAGATCATGCCTATATTACTAGGGATGCAAATAACAAGGTTACAATTGATGTGGATTCAAGTAAGTACCCATTGTAATGAGATTGTAGAGAAGCGGGAGCTATTCCAAGTTACGGGATGGCTCTAATTTACATTTTTCTTTTTTTGCAACCTTTTCGGTTGTTTTAAACGTCTATAATATGGAAAAAACCTGATTGGAGGAGATACTTATGAAATTGAAATTTATAATACCGTTTCTTGTTTTCATCATGGCCTCAGTAGGCTGTATTTCAGTCTCCAGTGTGAGTGCAGCGACACCAACCACGTATGGCTCTGTTATTTTAGACGGGAAGCCCCTTGGCTTCGATGCTAAGCCCATCATCATAAATGGGAACACGATGGTGCCTTTTCGTAAGATATTTGAAGCATTAAATATGAATGTCCAATGGGATTCCAAAACCGGAAATGTTACGGCCCAAACTACAGGGACAACGATTAAAATGACAGTGGATAGCCTTAAGGCCAATGTCAATGATAAAGAATTCACTTTAACTCAAACTCCATTTAATACTCCTGAAGGAACAGTTTATGTGAACCTCCGTTTTATTAGCCAAGCCATAGGGGCGACTATAAGCTGGGATAATGTGAAGAAGATTGCAACCATAAATACTAAATAAACTTCGTATAATCGTACAGAAAGAATATAATCTTGTGTGATAGTAAATAGGCCGTTTCCTTCACCGGGGCGGTCTATTTATGTTCCTGAATTCCGACAACTTATGCTACATTGTTATATATCCCCAGTTCGTAATACTTCCGCCATGTATCTGGGACCCGATATAAGCGAGTATAGACACAGAAGCGTCGGGTGATCCCGAACATAGGAGGTTGAAAAGATATGGCTTATCAGAATATTGACGGTGTGCGCGTGTGGGGGAAGCCGGACGAAGGAGCCCTGGTGCAGGCCCGGATGTGTGCGGAGAATGGAAATGTGGTGCAGACCCTGCTGATGGCGGATCATCATAAAGGCTACAGCCAGCCGATCGGCGGTGTAGTCGTATACGATGGACAGATCTCTCCGTCTGGCGTAGGCTACGATATCGGGTGCGGGAATAAAGCGGTGCGGACCGGCTTGAAGATAGAGGAGCTGCGGCCGCGGCTCTCAGGGATTATGGATGAGATTGCCCGCAGAATCTCCTTCGGCATAGGCCGGGTTAATAACGAGCGTGTGGAACACGAGCTGTTCGACGACCCGGATTGGGCGGTGTTCAAGGCGGTGGGCAGCGGAGTACATGATAAGCTGAAGGCCCTGGCGCAGAATCAGCTTGGTACGGTCGGCAGCGGCAACCACTTCGTAGACATACTTGAAGAAGAGGCAACGGGCCGGGTATGGATTGCCAATCATTTCGGCAGCAGAGGATTCGGGCATAAGACAGCGAGCGGGTTCCTTAACCTGGCAGCAGGCAGAGACTTTCTGGCGAATGCCCCCGGGGAAAAGATGGATCAGCCGCCCGTTCTGCTCGACCTGAACAGTGAGCTGGGCGATATGTATTACAGAGCGATGAAGCTGGCCGGGCGCTATGCTTATGCGGGAAGAGACTATGTCATCCAGCAGGTCTTGGCGATTCTGGGAACGGAAGCGGATCTGGAGGTGCACAACCATCATAACTATGCCTGGAAAGAGACGCATGACGGCAAGGAAGTCATCGTCGTCCGCAAAGGGGCAACCCCATCGGCTCCCGGCCAGATGGGCTTCATCGGCGGCAGCATGGGAGACATCTCCGTAATCGTCCGGGGTAAGGACAGCGAGGAGAACCGGGATGCTTATTACAGCACCGTTCATGGAGCGGGCCGAATCATGAGCCGGACCCAGGCTGCGGGCCGTATGAACTATAAAACCCGTACCCGCAGCGGCGGTCAAATTACGACAGCGCAAATGCTGGAGGCGGTCCGGCAGTTCGGCGTAGTGCTGCGCGGCGCGGGGACGGACGAGAGTCCTTTTGTATACCGCAAGCTGCAAGAAGTACTGGACGCGCACGCCGGGACCATTGAGGTTATGCATGTGCTAAAGCCAGTGGGCGTATGTATGGCGGGCGCGGATGAGTTCGATCCGTATAAGGATTGAGGGGATGGAATCCATCACGAAGTCTCCACAGGCGGGCAACAAGGAAGGGAAGTATGGTAACATAGAACTTCAAGAAGAGGCCGACAGGCCTTTTCCCATTTTCAATAGGGAGGGATTACATGTCCTGGAGCAAACTGAAGCAACAACTGGAGGGCTTCCTCAGTCCATCCTTAGAAGGACGGGTAGAGTACCGGGCGCCCGCTTACCGCTATGCGCCGGATAAATCAGGCACCTGTTATATTACGGTGGACAAGAAGAACATTCTCAGCATGACCGACAAGTCAAGCCCCATCCGCTGGTATTCGTCTGAGCTGGAGGTCAAGAATGACCCGGAGCTCCATATCTCCGTCACCCATGAAGACATTGAAGCAGTCAGACTGACAGCCAAGGGGCCCATCCCTGAGGACCGCCTAATCATCATGGCCCGAAGCCGCTTAACCACCGAACACGCCAAGGCAATAATGTTGGCCCAGACCGCCCTGACGAAATCGAATTTCATTGTAGTAGCGAATAAGTTCCTGGTTACTCCTATCGAGGAGAGCCTAGAGAGCAGTGATATAGTACTGAATATTCTGGCTCTGATGGACCGGAGAGTCGGGCGGAAGCGGATCGAGGGGATGTCCGTGAAGATGCAGCGGAAGCATCCGGCGGTGGAGTATTTCTATGATCTGCGGCGCGGTGCACGATGATTGTTATGGCCGTTTCCGCTTGTACTCAGCGTTTCCCGGCAACCAGCATATATCCGGCCCCCCGGACTGTAATAATCCGCTCGGGATGGATAGGGTCTTGCTCGATTTTTTTGCGCAGATTACTGATGTGGACCGCCACCGTTCGCGTATCCTCCAGACTCTTCATCCCCCAGATGAGGTGAAACAGCGTATCGACAGTAACCACTTGATTCACGTTCTGTGCCATGTAGGAGAGCAGGCTGAATTCTTTTTTCGACAGAAAAATCGTTCTGCTGCCCATATGGACCGACTGTGCATAGAAATCCAGCGTCAGTCCCGGCAGCTCCAGCAGCTGTTCCCTTCTGCCCGCGGATACCCTGCGGAGATGAGCCTTGATCTTGGCCATGAGTACGCCCGGACTGAACGGCTTGGTCACATAATCATCCCCGCCATACGATAAGGCGCTGATCTTCACCTCATCCTCCTCCTGACTGCTTAGGAACACAATCGGGGCATTCGTGTAATTGCGTGCGTTTTTGCACCAGTCAATGCCGTTCTCATTCGCCAGCAGCACATCCAGCACAATCAGGTCCGGGTTAAATGACCCAAGCTGCATCATAGCATCGGCCCCGCTGTGGCAATACGAGGACTCGAAGCCTTCCCGCTGGCAGTATAGCTGAACAATCTCACAGATATGGGGATCGTCGTCGACGATCATAATTCGGTATGTGTCCATTCTATTGTCACTCTCCTGCTTCCTGAATCAATGGCAATATGACCTGGAAAATCGACCCCGTCTTCCCGTCGCTCTCCGCCCGGACACTCCCGCCATGCGCTTGTACAATTTCCCTGCATATCGCCAGCCCCAGCCCGCTACCTTCTACGCCCATGTCCAGCCCCGGCCGGTCCACCCGGTAATTGCGGTCGAAGATCTGCTCCAGCTGCTCTGGAGGAATACCCATGCCGGAGTCTTGTACGCTGATGACCACACACCGCGTATCGTTCACCTCGTCCATAGCTAAGGCAAGACGCACCAACCCGCCGCCAGGAGTGAACTTCATCGCATTTGACACCAGATTGAATAGTGCCTGCTCTAATCGTTGCGAATCAATCCGGGCAACAGGCAGGCCGGCGCCCAGGTCTGCTGTATCCCCGATGTCCAGATCGAAATCCAGCCCCGCATCCCGCACCACCAGCTCATATTGTTCATAGAAGCCGCGCAGGAACGGAGTCACCTGAACAGGCACCATCCGGTACTCCACTTGCCCTGTCTCCAGATGGGACAAGAAGCTCAGCTCCCCGATCATACGGTTGATCCTTATCGTGTTATCGCGGATATACTGCAGATACTGTTCATTGCTCTCCGGCTTGACCCTGTCCATCACCGCCTCGACATAACCCAGCATACTGGACAGCGGCATGCGCAGATCATGCGTAATGTAGGCCAGCAGCTTTTTTCGGCCTTCCTCGGAGTGCAGTAACCGTTCATACGACAGGCGGAGATCCTCGTGAGCTGCGGATAAGGCATGGGTGCGTTCCAGTACGATCTGCTCCAGATTGGCATTCATCCCGGTGAGCTTGAGATTGGCTTCCTGCAGCTCCCGCGCAATCCGTTCTTCATTCGTTGCTGCCCTTGTGAATCTTGAAGAGAGCAGCAGCATCTGGGCGACCGTGAAGATGAGCAGCCCGAACGGCGAGGTATTTTCGATGGGCGACCATTCGTTGTAATACAGGAAATCGTTGATCACCGTAGCCAGAGCCACCACCGACACCAGCAGGAAGATCAGCGCTCCCTCCATCCGGCGCACCGCCGCATGAGCCAGCCCCGCCATCAGATACACCATATGGATAACCACTACCACGCCGATCAGCACCAGCATCCGGGAATAGACGAGAGCAGGGGTCACCACAACCACCAGACAGAGTGCGCCGGTGACGATCCGGGAGCCATAGCGGAACCAACGCGACACGTAATCCGGGAAAATGCACTCAAAATACATCGTGATCATCCACCCGCCAAGGCATAGAATCAGATACTCCAGCTTGAACTGCAACTCCCATGGAAAATGCGGCAGCCATTGGGTAAGCATAAGCTCGCCGTTCAGCAGGGAGCGGATACCGAACATCACGGTGAACAGGCCGAAGTATAGCGGTGCCCGGTCTTTACGCCGCAGCATGAACAGCAGCAGATGATACACGCCGATTACCAGCAGACTGGCGGTGATGAACATATCGGCGGCAATCCTCAGATGGGTCCGGACCGTTAACACATTACTGCCGCCCAGCTCGATATTCTTGGTGATGCCGCCCCGCTTATGATGGAAGTTCGCTACTTGCATCACCAGCTCGACCGTGTCACCCTCAGGCTGGAAGAACACCAGTCTCGTAGCCAAGCTCGGCGTCATGCCCTCCTTTTCCTGATCCACCACACCGACCTCTGTCAGCAGCTCTCCATTCACCCACAATTTATAGGCATGAAAAATAGTAGGTAGCCGCAGAGCCAGCCGCTCCTGACTATCCTGCTCACTAAGCCGGATCACCAGCCGGAAGGTGGCATAGCCTTCGCCCTTCAGCGCTTGACCGTCCAGCGGGTAGCCGAGCCAGGAGCCCGGGATGTTGATATACCGTTCCCGGCCAGTCGGTTCCCCGCCTGCCATCCGGCTTCGTATATCTCCGGGTGAGAGCAGCTCGTGCCAATAGAAGGCCCATTCTCCCTGTAACTTCAGCGGATTCATACGGATAGAGGTATGCGTTAGATCCAGTAGGCCTTCCTTGCTTCGAGGCTTGGGGGCACCCGGCGTTGCAGACAGGATGGCATAGCTTGCGATCAGCCCGATAACTACGACCACAGCGATATGTAACCAGATATTACTAGAACCGGACCTTAGTATACCCCTCATCATGAAGCCGACCCCAATCTACAAGATTCGTCATTCTTAAGCTCATTGCCTTAATGATAGCATCATTGCCGAAAATTGTGTGAAATTGCACGATGTAAAGTTTTCTTTTCTTTCATTAACAGGCTAAATTCCTGTGTAGAATGCTAGGCAAGGAGATAGGAATGTCGAAAATTGTAAGTTTCTCGAGGTGATTCAAAAACTACAACAATGTTGGAATGAATTAGAAATTCGGTAATAAAATATACTACCCTGATGGATGGCCCCGTGGAGGGCCCATTTTAAAAGATAAGAATTTATATGCTTCGCGCTATAATTATCCTTATCTTTCTCGCTGAAACGGTACCGTCCTTTAAAAGGACGGCAATGCCGTTTCCGCTTGGTGTTATGTTTTGGGGCTTTGTGGGGTTATTTTATGAGGGGAAACGATCTAAGGAGGCTTGGCTATTGTATAAGAAAGTATCAGTCAGAGCTGTATCCCTAATGTCCGCGTTCGTATTACTGCTCTCCGTGTTCTTCACCGCCTTACCGAATGCAGATGCAGCCGCGAGAGGAGCGTGGTCGCCGAACACGGCCTATGCGGTGAATGACACCGTAACGTATGGAGGAGGTACATATACCTGTCTGCAGGCGCATACGTCCCTGACCGGCTGGGAGCCGCCGAATGTTCCTGCATTATGGAAAAGCGGCAGCACCACCACACCGACACCAACGCCCAGCACCCCCCCGGCCACGAACGGAGCCATCTTCTATGCAGATAGGGACTATGGCGGCAAGGCCGTCACCCTGGGAACAGGCAATTATGTGCTGTCCCAGCTGAACAATGCAGGCATTCCGAATGACTGGATGTCCTCGCTCAAGGTACCGAATGGCTGGACGGTTGAAGTGTATGCGGACGATAATTTCGGCGGCACGAAGTGGACCTATACATCAAGCTCCTCCTGGGTCGGCGAGAGTGTGAATGACAAGATGTCTTCGGTCAAAATCTACACCGGTTCACCGCCAGCGTCCGGCGTCACCCGCCCCTCCGAGGTGCCCAGCCAGATCTGGACCTATGCCATGAATGTGGACAATAAATTCGGCAAAGGCGGAGATTTCGCACTACTGTTGAGCGCGGTGATCAAGAAGGAGAGCAGCTTCGGAGCAGGCCTGCCGGGCAGCCCGTCCGCCGGTGACGGCTTGATGCAGGTCGAGCCGAATACACGCGCCGCGTATGCCTCCCAATTCAGCGCTAAATTCGGCCGTACGTATAATCACAGCAGCGAACAGGATCAGGTAGCCTTAGGCGGACTGATTCTTGATGAGAAGATCGCAAGATTCGGCAACATCTACAACGGACTCTTACATTACAACGGGGGCGACAACTGGTATCCAGGAGCCACCGATTCCTACGGCCGCCCGATCCTGGCGGATCAGTATGCGAATGCCGTATATGGTACGTATAAGGGGTATGGGGGGCAGAACTAAGGAAGTACTTCCTTTCATAAAAGAAACAAAAAGACGCTCGGGAATCCCGCAGCGTCTTTATTTTTGCGCGTGTGCCAAGCCCAGGTGAAGGTCATTCCCAATACGGCACGCCGCTGAAGAGGAACGATTCATTGTTTAAGTAGGACTTAATCTCTCTACTGGCTAATTTACCGATATGCCCGGGCAGCCATTCCTGCCAGTCCGGCAGGCCCAGCCAGAAATTCATCGTCTCCAGCTGTGCTGCAAGGAAGAAGCCCTCTAACCTTTTAATATAGTTATCCGGCAACGGATGGTGCTTGGAATAAGACTGAAGCAACTGTTCTCTGAATGAAGGATGGATGTAGGAGAACGTCCAGCCCAAATCTAATAAGTAATAACCGAACCCGCAAGCGCCAAAATCAATGGGCCGTACTTCTTCTCCATCAAACACTAAATTACTTGGAATCAGATCGGCATGAATCATGCCCCAATTGCTGGCGGTCCGCTCCATAGAGTCCATCATGTGAATGACCCGCTCGCCTGCATGCAGCAGAAGCTCCGTATCTCCTGCATCAAGCAGTCCGGCATTAGCGCGTTCCTTAAGCATATTAAGGGCCTGCTTGATCCGGGAGCCATCAAAGGCCGGGCGTTCAAAGGCAGCGGGGATGCTCCAGTTCGAGGCTTGCTTATGTAACTTGCCGATCAATTCACCTATGGCCCCGGCATCTTCTATAGTAGGAATGAAAGGCTTCTGTTCACCCTCCACCCATCGTAATAAAGTGCAGTGGGTATGGTTCACGTCCGTAATGAATTCTCCGCGAATATTCTTACAAGGTGAAGGCAGGGTCACATCGGTATCCAAGGTTAACGCTTCCAGCCAGACCATCTCGGATTGAAGCACCTCCCGCTTACTCCAGATTTGCTCAAGAGCATCACCTTTGGAGATATGCAGTCGGAGGCTGTAACTATTGTTGTCCAGATCAGTGACTTTGTAGATCGTATTGCCGCTCTGTGCAATGAAATCAACCGATTTGCAGCCTATAGAGTACTGCTCCAGTGCTTCCATTGCGGTATTTAAGTGTGCATCCAATCGCAGCTCGCTCCCTTATTTATCAAAGTATAATAGGTACGATATCATAGTTGTTCATGGGCGGGAATGGAACCGTTGACTATATTTGTTTTTTATTGATAAGGGGAGCCGGAGCTTATTCCGGAGCTGTAGATGTTAGTATTTCTGCTCTTTGAATCTCTTGGCGCGACCGATAGCTTATCCTGCCGAACAACGCAGCAGAAATTATAGCCGCTACAGCAACGGAGGCAGCAGCGACCCACGTAATGGCTTGCAGCGATAAATAGTTAATGACAATGCCTCCGAGTCCAGCCCCCGCCGCTATCGCCAGCTGCAGCACAGATGTGTTGAGGGCAAGCATGACACCAGATGTCTTGGGAGACAAGGTAAGAAGATCATATTGCTGGCTTGGAGAAGCTGCCCAGGAGAAGAGCGACCAAAGCACCAGCACTGAGAAAACAAGGAATATGGAAGTGCCAGAGACTACCGATAACAATATCAGCATCACCATATTTAACAACGTTGCTCCAGTTAAAGTTCTGGCTACTCCCCATCGATCGGTGCCGCTTCCCCCTGCCTTTGACCCGATCAGACTGGCGATGCCGTATGCGAACAGGGCTCCGCTTACCCAGCGATCGCTCATTCCGGCCACTTCCAGCAGATAAGGCGACAAATACGTGAAGGCAATGCCATAACCCATCGTCATAAAAAAGTTAATGGCGAGAGAGAGTGCGATTCGCGGTCTCTTCACCATAGCCAGTTGTTTGGCAAAGGAGATCGGCTCATCGCCTTCCATACGCGGTATTGCACTTGCCAGGACGGGCAGACTGACCAAGGCAAGAAGGCTAATGCCGCCGAAAATCAGCCTCCAATCGTATGCGGCGGCAATCACCCGGCCAATGGGCACGCCCAAGATAAGTGAAGCGGTGACACCCATTAACACCGTTGCAATCGCACTCCCCTTCTTGTTCGAAGGAGCTAACTTAGCGGCTAAGGCAAGCGATGTCACGACAAATACGCCAGTTCCGAGCGCCATGATTATCCGTGCAAACAGCATAAATCCATAACCCGGAAAAATCATGATTAGCGCATTACTCACGATAATTAAGCCAAGCGAGTACAACAACAACTTTCGACGGTCAAACCGGGCCGTGACCCCCATTAGGACCGGGGTACCTATGGCGTAGGCTAGTGCGTAGACGGTCATTAACTGTCCAGCCTGAGATAATGTCACTCCGGTATCTGCGGCGACTTTATCTAAAATGCCCGTGATCATGTATTCGGATGTCCCGACAATAAAGCAGACCACAGCAAGTATGAAGATTTTCCAGTTTTGTCCCAAATTAATCGTTCCCCCTCGTTAATCAATGGCTGATGTTAGTGTAAACAGTAAATAAGAAATGTAGAAGTACGCACTTTTAAGTCCTATAGGATGATGTTGGTGCTATAGGAACATGGAAGTTCCCTAGACAAGAGGACAGAACTAAATAGAGGGAACACGAGATGCCCAGGTTCGCCTGAGGAGTCTTTGGTGTGCGAAGGGGAGGGGATAACCAGCATATGATATACTTGGGGATGAATGTTAGGATGATATCAAGAGGAATGAGGAACAAGGAGGGTTAACCTTTTATGCGTAAAGGAAAGGGTTTTTTAATACTGAGAATTCTAGTTGCCGTTCTTCCTATGGTCCTGTTGATCCAAAATTATGGTACCACCATTCGGATTTGGCTCATTCCTGTAACAACAACAATAGGGCAGGTCGCACCCGCCTTACCTAATAAGAAGATCACTACATTGACCTTCATTCCTGGAAATGACGCAGAGAGCGAATTCAAGATTAAGGGTGAAGACCATCTTAGCGATCTCATAACCCGGCTTTCCAACCTGCAAGTGAAGGAAAAGACAAAAAGTGACCAAAAAGGAGCCGATCCCTTCGACTCCATATTTTTAGACGTCCAGGGTAGCATAAGAGTGATGCTGGATGTCTCCGAAGATAAGAAGGAGCTGCTTCTGCTGAAAGTTAGCAAGGATAACACAACAAGCCGCTGGTATTCCGTCCTGAACCAAGAGGAGATGAAGCAGATCGTCAGCTTAATTATGGCAAAAAGAACAGATTGAAGCTTACGATTTCTTACATACGCTGATAAGGAGAGGGGAGGAGGGGGTGAACGGTGTGCGATCCCAGTCTGCATACTGATGCTCGATACGAAATCCGTAACCGGTCAATAACTCCGTCAGCGCAGCGTATGTTGTAAACCGGCAGTCGATTCGGGACTCTGTCCGCTTATCGCCCCAATCGCGACAGGTTACCCAGTGCATGATGGAACGTTCCGCATCGTAGGTCTGTGTGCCCGATACCTTGACTACGTTGCCATCTGAATCGGTGAATTGCCCCCAAATCGTCTCCCCTTCATCGGACAGGTCAGTTCCTGCGGGATTACGCGTCTCGAAGATCAGTCGTCCTCCGGGCTCCAGATGATTGTAGACTGTACTGAATAAGGCGGCCTGATCCTCATCGCTCAAAAAAGCCTGAAACGCATTCCCCGTTAAATAGATCATGGCGAACTTCTTATCAGAGCGGAAGGTTCGCGCATCAGCTTCGATAAACTCTACAGGCAAGTTCCCGGCCTTCATCCGCGCATAAGCCAGCATAGAGGAAGCAATATCAACGCCAGTCATTGCGATTCCCGCCTGAGCCAGCGGTAGGGTCGTCAATCCGGTTCCGCAAGCCAGCTCCAAAGCCTCTCCGGCAGACGCCTTGGCCCATTCCAAATAGAACTGATATTTTCGTGTCTCCCCGCCGAACTCCAGATCATAGTTGATCGGGTCACGGTACTCTTCCAGATTGTTATGCGCAGTCAATGCTAGCTCCTCCTTGGCAATACAATATAAATGCATAAAGGTAAGATAGCATAGCTGTTCATAGGCGTGAATGGAACTGTTGGTTATATTCGTTTTTTATTGATAGGAGGGAAAAGAAATATGTTCAGCTTACATAGCTTCACTGACAGCAGTTGTCAGTGAAGCTGATTTATTATAGAGATAGTCATAGAGGGAGGAGCTACACATGAAACATACAGTATATCTATATGTGTTAGACACCATGGCAGACTGGGAGATAGGGTATCTAACGGCTGAACTGAACTCGGGAAGGTGTTACAAGGAGGGACAAGCTCCATCTACAATAGTTACCGTAGCCAATGAGAAGACACTGATTACTACCATGGGCGGACTGAAAATCATGCCTGACATCACGGTAGATGAGTGCAGCTTGGTAAGCGGAGATGCCTTGATCCTACCCGGCGGTGAGACATGGACCGAAGCCATCCACAAGCCGATCCTTGGGCTCGCTGAGAGATGTATACAGGAGGATATATTAGTGGCAGCCATTTGCGGAGCTACCATGGGACTGGCCCAGGCCGGACTGCTGAATGCACGCCCGCATACAAGCAATGACCTGAAGTACCTCAAAATGATCTGTCCCACGTACACCGGCGAAGAGTTCTACCAGAACCAGCCTGCTGTAACGGACAGCAAGCTGATCACAGCAACCGGCATCGCCCCGCTGGAATTCACCATGCATGTATTGAAAGCCCTGGATGTAATGACTCCACAAAAATTAGAGGCTTGGTATGGTCTGTATAAGACACAGGAAGCGAAGTATTTCTATGAGTTGATGGGATAAGAGCAGTTAATAAGGGTACCCTCTCTTCACGGAGAGGGTATTTGTGTTGGTCTGGCTAGGCGCGGTAGTACACGAATTCCAACATATGGTACGATGTGAGGGGAGCTTAATTGAAGGTTAGAGGCTAAGGGGGAAGGCAAATGGAGGCAATACACTCTCATAATTGCAATCTGAACATATGGTATTATCTATCCGATGAAGTATGGAATAGAGTTGCTAAGTTATATGAGCGTATGCCTGGTTGGATCGGGTACATTAACGGGATTCCACACTGGTATGGGCAGGAAGAGGATAACGTATACATTCAGGCATCCGTTGAGCCAAGCGGGTTATCATTTTTTGCTCGAATGAATCAGAGTGATTGGGATTCTTGGATAGCAAGGTTTAAATCTGAAGCGACAAAGGAATTAGGGTTCGAGGTGGGGGAGCCTGAGGATGGGTTTGAGTGAAGGATATGTATTCAACACCTAATTACTACGCAGAGCCTACCGGCTTCACAGTGAAGGTTAATTAGCTTAACTGTACCGATAAGGAGGATAATGACATGTCTGTTCCCGCTGTTTCCAGATCATTGCTATGGTGGAGTGCCGTGTTGACGGTGATTATCCTCTTTGGTGTTGTTGTCTACCGGACAGGGTCCGCCCTGTATCACAACCATCAGTTACGTAATGATTTCTCAGCTGCGGCAGCTGCCAGTCCCTATCAACAGGGGATTCCGCTGGAGCAAATGGATCTGAGTGCGTATAGCTCCTATTTTCCCAGCATATCTGGCGAGCTTGAATATTCATTAACTCATCGTATAGAAGCGCCTGTGTCTCTGCAGTATTATACTCAGATTCCAGGCGGGGCAACGGCGGTTGCCTTAGAAATTCCCAAGGGAACAATCATTGAGGCCATTCCGCCAAAATCCCAGGGATCTTCATTCTATGAGTTAGGGTATGGGTATACCAGCTATCCTACCTATGAGAAGGGGTGGCGGTATGTCCGGCCGTTCAAGACGGCAGAGGATGCAAATCCTGCATTGAGCGAGAAGTATTACTATGTGCAAATGGACAGCTTAGAGGCTGTATTGGATTCAGCGATTAGAGCAAACAAGCCTTTTCGTGCAGGGGTGCGTCAGCAGCACTGGACCCTGGATCGGGGAACGCTTATATTTGCACGATATATTGATGACGTACTGTATCAGAATGGAGCGTACCTCTCACCGGATTTGTTCTACCGGACCTTTGACCGCTGGAACATCATGCTGCTTGGGGCGGTGGTGATGATCACCATTATCCTGTTAAGTCCAAGCTCATGGTTTGCCCGAAAACGAAGATAGAGAGACATTAGAAGCTACGTGATACTGAATGATTAAGAGAACGCTGTGGCGTTCTTTTTTTCTGCGCCAGCCTATTATTCACGAGCCCGAATCACCAGGAAAAAGGGTATAATTAATTAAAAATGGAATTAATATGGTTTTTATGGGGAGGGGTTACAAATTTCACTTCGCGTTCTAAAGGCTTGTGAACCCGATGATGATAGAACATTCATGAAGAATTTATATGAGAACCACTATCCTTTAATGAGAAAGAAAGCATTTAATATTATTAAGGATCAAGAAGTCATTGATGATCTAATTCAGGAAGCTTTTATAAAGCTGATCCCCAAAACATCTCTATTGCGCTCCTTAAGCGGCTGCAAAGTTACCTCTTATGTCGTCAACACCATTAAGCATTATTGTTATGACCATATTCGAAGGTGCACCCGGCGTTCCAGGAAGGTCTATACCGGCTTGAAGAACGATGTAGCGGAGCAAATCCCAGATCCCTCAGCCGCGACAGAAGAAAACTACATCGAAGCTGAAGCCATAGGAGCACTTACGGAAGCAATGCTGCAGCTATCTGAACGCGACCGGAATCTACTCTACTTCAAATACAATCTGGAGCTGCGGGATCAACAAATCGGGGAGCTCTTGAATATTCCCACACAGCATGTGCGGCAGTATATATCGAGAGCTAGGGGGCGGGTGCTGCGGGTTTTGTCAGAAGAGGGTGGGGTATAATGAAAAAAATAAAAATACTACTCCTGATAATTGTTCTGATGGCTTGCGCCTTAGGAGCGGCTGGATTCAAAATATTCATAGATAAAACAACGAGCGAAGTTGAAGCATACTTATTAGAAAACCGAGGGTATTACCCTAATGATATATATGAAATTTATACTCAAATTGGTAAGGCACCTCTGGTAAGTACGACCGTTATTTTTGAGGACGATAGGAGTTCCAGATATTTGTATCGTAAAGAAAACGGAAAGATATATCAATATAGTAGGGCGCCCGTTCACGGTGTGTACGATGGAACAAAACGATATAAGCATATTGAAGAATGATAAGGACCCTAACGACCCGGGGAACGAAGGGATGTTATATCTACTGTGTTGAGATGAGTTGTAGTGAAAGTAATAAGGAGCAGCCCTTTGTAAAAAGGATGCTCCTTACTTATTTTTAAGAGTGAATTAATTGCTGGTAATAAGGATAACTTCGTTGCTCACGATAGAGAATAACCCTTCCCAATAACACTGTAGCTTGCCATTCTCCTTCGGGGAGATTTTCTAGCACTAGGGCGAGAAGGTCTCTTACTGTCATGTTTTCAACAAGAACATTAACCGTGGCTGCTAATTCTTCTTGGTATACTCTTTTCTCGAATCTAAATGTATATGGGAGATTTGCTGATAAAATCTTTAACAGTTCACCACAACTATAAGTTCCGATTGGAACAAATTTCAATGGAATATCGATATCAATTGGATACTGTTCGTCAAAGCGCGCAGGTTCTTGAGTATCTCTTTGTCTTCCGGGATCATTACCACCAAAACCTGAATAGTTCCAAGGGGCCCCATAATTTTGAATTAGCATTCCTTCAAGATCTGCATTTTTGAAAACAGGTATTGCTATCGCTTTGAAAAATATAGAAAGCGGATCAAGTCCTTTTCGATGTTGGATATGTGTTGCATGACGAGATAAGCGACTTTGAAACCCAGCTCTTGAATCTGTTTTTCCCACATACATAATTCTATCGTCCTGTATAAGGAGGTACACGCCGTTTTTCTTTGCGGGTATTGTAGCAACATTATAATGTGATAACGGTGCTGCCTGTACACTTTCAATGAATGGCGGTAAGTCTCTTTTAAAGGCAAGCTCAAGATCAAGTTCAAACTCATCGAATCCTGGAGTTGGCACCACTTACACACACCTTTTTAATAGCTTTTTTTGTAACTCAGCTTGGTTCAGAACATCATATATTTTCTTGGCGACTTGTGCAGCAAGTTCCATAGGTACTGCATTTCCAATTTGTCGCATCGCTTCGCTCCACGGCCCCTGGAAGATATAATTATCTGGAAAGGTTTGTACTCTTGCCGATTCACGTATAGTTAAATAACGATAAGTACCATCGGGGAAAGCAATCATATTTTCTCCACCTGGAACTCCATGTGCACCAGCCTTGAGTGTTTTGGATGGTTCATCCATAACACTGCCTGTGTGTCCCGGGTATGGTTTTGCACCAGGCTGATAGACATGGTTCGTGATATCTGTTGTTAGAAGTGGGTCAGGCAAATCGCAAATTGCGTCACGAAGGGTTACCCAAGGAGCCAATAAGCTTTCCATGGTAACTTGTGACAACTTTGCTATTGCTTTCGATGACGGAGATATCTGTGTCGGAGCTATATTTCTTGAAGACCAGTAATCGCCTGTAACCCATTTGGATACTTGCAAAGAATATTGAGAATGGGTCACCTCAGGGAAGTTCCACTGAGCATCGACATCAGCTCGGAAACCTATGAAAAAAATTCGTTCCCGACGTTGTGGAATACCGTAGTCAGCAGCATTCAGTACTCTAGGGGGAATCACTTTATACTCAGGTTTATTTCCTCCAGTACCGGTGTGATGTCTTTCAAGCCGGGACAGATGATCCTGCCAAGACTCATTAACCTTTCGAGATAAGGAAGGATAGGTTAACTGTAAAACGATATATTCAATGTAGGTTGAAAAAGATTGGCGAGCCAATCCACGAACATTCTCAAACAAAAAAGCCTTTGGTCTGATTTCACGGACTGCTCTGATAGCTTCGGGGAACATATCACGGTCATCATTCCAGGCTTGGTGTCTTCCACCCAGAGAAAATGGTTGACATGGAGGCCCGCCTGCAACCAAATCAAGATCATAACCGAAATCAGAATATGTTAAGTCTCTTACGTCCCCTTCAATAATATTCCAATCTGGTCTGTTCAATCTTAATGTTGAGCACGCATCTGAATTCCATTCAGCAACTGCGACATGTTTAAAGCCAGCTTTATCCGTTCCAAGAGCTAACCCACCTGCCCCAGCAAACAATTCAAGTGCTTTCATATCTTCCTCCGATACAAACAATCTTACAAGATTGCTTATTTTCTGACATTATATCATTTAGTAGTTTATATTACATTAGCTAATGATCTTCACAGTCAAAGGTTCTTCTCGCTATGGGGCTTCTAATGAAAAGGAGTCCTTTTCTGTGTAATTTTAGGAATATCATAGATTTACATTAAGGATTGGGCTATCATCATTACATACAGAGAAATTGTGGAAAATTGAATTTGACCCACTGGGCGGAGGTACACATGGACGAATTAATGCAGAGAATCATTCAATTCCGTGACGATAGGGACTGGAAGCAATTCCATGATCCCAAGGATCTGGCGCTCTCGATCACGCTGGAGTCTAGCGAGCTGCTGGAGCTTTTTCAATGGAAGAACAGCCAGCAGGCTATAGAGCAGCATTACTCCGACATGCAGGACGAAATTGCGGATATTCTCATCTACACGCTAACGCTCGCGCATGATCTGCAAATCGATGTTAAGGATGCTATCCTCCAGAAGATAGACAAAAACGCGAAGAAATACCCCATATCCAGCTCCAAGGGAAGAGCACATAAAAGTACACAGCAGTGAATGAATAGGGGAGAGCTCTATGATTATCTATGAATCGACCAAGCAGCAATTTATGGATGATGTGACCGAAGATACGATCGCGGTAAAGATTCATAACCAGTACGTCCAAAAAATCGGCAGGGTTGCCATGGGCGAAATCAACGCCTGGAACAATTCCATGAACTATCTATATAAAGTACTGAACACCTCGGACATTCCAGATGACGCAGGAATCGCGATAGAATATAGGATTCCAGCGCAACCAAGAAGAGTCGACTTCATGATTACAGGCTTGAATGAACAGGATCAATACTCCGTTGTGATCATTGAGCTTAAGCAATGGACAGAAGTGGAGACGGTTGAGGATGCGGATGGTCTGGTCAGAACCTTTTTTAATAGAACCAAGACAAGCACACAGCATCCTTCGAAGCAGGCATGGTCCTATGCCAGACTAATTCATGATTACAATGAGAGCGTGCAGAACGAAGCGGTCCAGCTCTATCCTTGTGCGTATCTACATAACTATATTCAGAAAGATAATGATCCCTTATTGCACCCTGTCTACGACCCATACATTGAGGAAGCGCCGATTTTCTCCAAGGGAGATGCTCTGAAGCTAAGAGGGTTTATCACGACCTACATTAAAAAGACCGACAGAAGCAAATCACTATACCTTATAGAGCACGGCAAAATTAAACCCTCCAAATCGCTGCAGGATGCACTCCTCAGTATGCTCCAGGGAAACCAGGAATTCATTATGATCGACGATCAGGATGTTGTTTATCAAGAAGCTTTGAGATTAGCGAAGCAAGCCCGATCGGGGAAAAAGCAAGTCCTGATTGTCGAAGGCGGGCCGGGGACAGGGAAGTCGGTGCTTGGCATTAATCTGCTGGTAGAGCTTACCGCCCGGGAACTCGTCTGCCAATATGTAACCAAGAATAGCGCACCGCGTTCTGTGTATATGAAGAAGCTCCAGAAAAACGTGAAGAAAGCGGTCATCGATAACCTGTTCAAAGGCTCAGGCGTGTATTATGAGGCATTGCCCAATGAATTCGATTGCCTGATTGTGGACGAGGCGCACCGCTTGAATGAGAAGTCCGGCCTGTTCAAAAATAAAGGGATCAACCAGACGATGGAGATCATCCGCGCTTCCCGGTTCTCGGTATTCTTCATTGATGAATATCAGAAGATTGCTATGCACGATGTAGGCAGCAAGGAGCAGATTAGACACTATGCGGAGCTGATGGATGCGGAAATTACAGAGATGACATTAGCCTCCCAATTCCGGTGCAATGGCTCGGACGGATATTTGGCATGGCTGGATGATGTGCTCGAAATTCGTGAAACGGCGAATGCAGACGGCTTCGACTTCGAGTATGACATCCGGCTCTACGATGACCCCAATAAGCTGCGGGACGAAATTTTCAGTAAGAATCAGATCAATAACAAGGCCCGAATGCTTGCCGGCTACTGCTGGGACTGGAAGAGCGATGGCAAGAACAATCCAGGCGTTCATGATATTCACTTAGAC
Organism: Paenibacillus silagei; assembly: GCF_017874735.1. Taxonomy (GTDB): domain Bacteria; phylum Bacillota; class Bacilli; order Paenibacillales; family Paenibacillaceae; genus Paenibacillus_AQ; species Paenibacillus_AQ silagei. Next base: position 122,738 of record NZ_JAGGLV010000011.1, on the reverse strand, counting down.
CAGTACCAATTCTTCATGAGCTGGAACCTGAGCAACACCACCACCTGGGCAATTGACCCTGAATCCATCGAGCAAGTAGGCTGCATCCACACCTCACAGGGCCTGGAGTTCGACTATGTCGGAGTGATCATCGGCGAAGATATGCGCTATGAGAACAACCGGATCATCACCGACCCCTTCAAGCGTGCGAAGACAGATAAGTCCCTGTCAGGCTTCAAGACCCTGTACAAAAAAGACAAGGACGAAGCCCTCCGCATAGCCGACCAGATTATCCGCAACACCTACCGGACCCTAATGACCCGGGGAACGAAGGGGTGCTATATCTACTGTGTTGATCCTCATCTGAAGGCGTACTTGCAGAGGCGGTTGGCTATCCAAAGTTTGGCGGTGATTTGGGGATAGAGCTAATGGAGGGCGATGGAGAGTTATATCCCTTTGATATTGTTACAGAGGTGATTAACCAATTAAGTATCGTACTTTAATTATTTATACTCCATAAAATAACTTGGCAGTAGATCTTATGGAGTATTTAAGGATAGAATAAATATGGTAGATACATTACGAATACTTACCGCATAAATGAAATTATATATCAAAGTTAATATAATTTTCGAAGATTGCTTTACAAAAGTGTTGAAGATTTGTGTTTTTAAAGATGAATTCTTACAGGAACATGAATTATATTAAATACATTGATTTTAGTTTTTGAATTGAGTAGAGAATTGAAAATTATGGGACTATAATGTTTATATTAGTAATAAAAAGTTCTTTTCCGATATTATCACTCTTTTTTGAGTTAATGGTATAGTGCCATTCGCGCGGTAATATTATTTGTGCCCAGCTATACATTTCTCTAATTTCAGGACAATCATCTATGGTTAACAAAAATGAATGCCTACTTTCTCTAAGTAATTCGGCTAACTGTAAATGTTCCTCTGGGGTCATGTATACAGGATATAAACTACTCCCCTTTTTATAATAAGGAGGGTCAATCATTAAAAAAACATTCTCACCCTCTTTAGTAATTACATTCCTAAAATCAAAATTTGTAATCCTAGTATCAATTAGTTTTTGTGAACACTTTAAAATTAAATTACAGAGCATTTCTGGATTCCAACGACAAAAGATTTTATATTGCGATTTTTGCTCAATTCCACCGATAGGATTAGCGTTATAGATTCCTGAGTAATTAGTCCTGTTAAAAAATAAAAAGCGAAATGCTCTTTCAAGAGGATCATATAAATCAATTTGTTCTCTTTCCAAACGATATTTTTGCCACAGTTCAACAGTTGGTTGTGTCTTTAAAACCATTTCACATAAATCATAGGGCTGTGTTTTCATAACTTCGAATAAATGGGTAATATTTTCATCTTTATCGTTTAACCAATTATGAGAAGCCTTTTGTTTTGCAAAAAAAATAGCCCCTCCTCCAACAAAAGGCTCTCTGTATTCATCATGATCTATACTTAGGAAAGGATGTAGTTTTTTAATCACCTTACTTTTAGAACCAGGAAATCTTAATGGAGATCTTGTGTTTTTTTCATTCTTATTTTTCATGCTTTCCCTCATTTGAATGTAATAGTAATAATTCTAACACAAAATGCTTTTAGGGACCAAAATATAAACTAACGTAACCCTTGAGGGGCTTATTTTTAAAAGAGGGTTTAGTCATTTTTTGTAGAAAGTTGTAATACATGAAATTTTAGATTAAAAACTGGGGCATAGGTGATGACAATGGACGAATTAGAAATGAAATTAGCAGTTAGACATATAGTTGATGGATTGTTAAGAAAAATGAAGGGCTTTAATTCTGGTGGAGTGTTCTTTTTCTTAGGAGCTGGATTTTCCATGAGACTACCTGGTGAACAACTAGGCGTAGGAAGTGCTAAAGTTATAGCCAAGGAACTAGCTGAGCAAGTAGGGTTAGAAGATGAGGATAACTTACTAAGATTATCTGAATATATAGAAGTTGTAAGAGACAAAAAAGCACTAATTGGAATGGTAAAGGAACATATTGATAATAACTACTGCATAAAAGAAAGTCATAAAATGATGAGTGAAATATTAAAAGTAATGAATGAACCACGTGAATTATTGTTTTCAGCGAATTATGATACTTTTATTGAGGATTATTATTTTAGTACATATAACAAGCATATTCAAACATGGCATTATAATGATGAGTTCAGCAACGATAAAACATTATATAAAATTCATGGTTGCATAAACTCAGAGTCCAACATTGTATTAACTTCAGAAGATTTTTATAAGGTAAGAACTCATGATGCGCTGATGAAACGACTTTTTTCAATAATGCGTGAAAATACATGTGTATTTATCGGTTTTAGTTTAGAGGATCAAGATTTGTTAGACTTACTTTTTAGCATTAGAGCCTTAAATGAAAATATTGGACAGCAAAAGCATTATATAGTTATTCCAGACGGTGGTATGAATAAGTATAGACTGAAGTATTTAAAAGAAAAATTTAACATAGAACATATAGCATTAGGCAGAGATGAAATTCTACAGAGAGTTTTAGAAGACTTAAAAAAAAAAGTTATGATGAGAGAATAAATAAACTCTTACATGAAGCAACACAACAATTTATTAGTAATGGTGTAATACCAGATCAAATGGTTGTAAATGAACTCGTCGACAACTCAGAAAAGATCATTAGAAATTTCAAGGGGTTTGCATATCTTATATACTTCTGTATGTCTATGAATGTTCCTTATAGAGATTTATTCGATTTGTTTAAACCTAATGAGGTTGTGATGATACATGACGAATTTGTAAGTTTGTTTAACTCTAAAAGTAGTGACTTTTTAGATTCAATTGTAATTTATTATCATTCATTGAAATCAACGCTAACACAAAATGATTTACAACAACTATTTGAAATTTTAGAAACGACTCCCTGCAGATTAATCAACGAGTTTAATCGGTTTAAGGAACTATATTTTATAATGTCACCTCAGATTAGACAAAAAGTATTGCATATATTATTGTCTTTTAATGAGATTAAGACAGAAGAAATTGAAATGGAAATCGAAAACCTTTATCAAAAAGTAATAAATAAAGAGGAATTCACATATTGTTTAGTAAAAGGGATTTTTCATTGCGATAGTGAAAGCGTACTAATATCCATTAAAACTAAAATTCAATTAGAGTTAATTGAAAAAATGGTAGATCAAAAATTGGCAATTATATCTTACGATAAGGCTAATTTGTTCTCAATTGATGTTGAAGATTATTTAAACACTGTGCCTGATTCCTACAAAGATTTACTTAAAAAAATAATAGAAAGGTCAAACGAAGAAGTAGTAAGTATTACGAATAAGCTTACTTCTTTATGGACTCACGAATATGTTGATTCTAAGAATTCTACCCTTAGTGATTACGCACTAAGTGATAAGATAGCTATTCCCCAAAAAATTTATTCGAAAATCAATGCGAAAAGCCGCTTTACCGTAGGGAAAGGATTCGGATGCATGCTTACCAATGCTAATAGAGCCCTTTTGTATGATTTAAATACGAAAAAAGCAAATGAAATTATTTTGTCAGGAAAGGTTGTATCTGGGCCGGTTTTAATAAATAACATGTTGGCAATTGGACAGGATGATGAATTCTCTGTTTTCGGAAAAGACGGAGTTAACAGGTTTATGGATTTTGTTGAGGGGAATATAATATCTATTAAATCAATTAATGATTATGTTTATTTCCTTACAGATTACGGAAAAATATATGAGTATAATAATTCAGGTACACTTAGGCAGATACTGAACTTAGATGATTCAGAAATCTATATTGATATTTTGTTGCTGGATAAATATCTGGTAGTAGTTTCCACGGGTAAACTTAATGTATTTTATTATTCTGAGCAGAATCCAATCTATGTTTCTGATTTTCTTATGGAGGATATCAAAAAAGTAATTGCTTTTAATGATATATGTTTTGTTATGACTGAGACAAAAATAATACAAGTCCTTATTAGTTCGCAGATTACAATTGCGTATACACCTCTGACTGAAATGAAAAATAATCATATGTTGGCTGAAAGTCCAAATAGTATTGTAATTCTTATTAATTCTAGATTGGTAAGAATCGTATTTGAAAATGGTACAACTAGTCATAGTATATTGTTTGAAGCGCCAAATAATAAGCTGATTACTGATGCAATAAACTGTAATGGGACTTATGCATTGATTTTAAATGATAAAGAAATCGTGACACTGAGGCAACAAGAAGGTATATATGAAATTAGCAGTGAGTACATGTTAGATGATGAACATTCAGAATATGTTATGAGTTCTGGTTATGGAAGTCTTTTTATTACTTCTACTGATAATTTATATCAAATATCCAATATGTCTCCTTCACAGGATTTGAAAGAAGGTAATGAGTATGTCGCCTAAAAATGTAGTATTAAATGACAAACTAATAAAATTATCAAAAGATTTTTTTAGTAAGGAAAAAATTCAACCCGAATTTGTGGAATCTGTTTTTGAGGAATTAGTTACTGAAACTGATATTATTTACGGTGATATAAATATTGATTTTTCTTTTACAGGACTTGAAGGAAGGGAAGGAATCTCTTTCTCAAGTGAAGGTTTTGGGAAAGTTTTTGAGTTGACTGGGACCAATCAAAGATTTAAAACTACTTCTCTTATTATAATTGCATTAATACTAAATTATAATTTTATAGATGCAGAGCACATGTTAGCATCTAATCAACTTGTTAGCAAAGTAAATGAGCTTACTAAACAATTATTTTCTCGAAATAAATTTCAAGTTGATTTTTCATTGAGCTCACAGACAGCTTCATTTCACTTTACAAAAAAAGAAAATGAAATTTCTATTCAAATGTATGAGAAACAACAAGTTATTAATTTGAATCTTAATGATTATAATGAAGTATTTCAAAAGTACGTTTCAATTGTACATGATTTAGAACTGGCTGATGTGCAATTTGTTTCTAAAGGAAGGAATTTTGTTGGGCAAGTACACAGAGAGATAACAAATGAATTCATAATAACTTTAGATAGTATCAAGGATAAAGTGGAGATTACTGTAAATAAGTTTATGGAGAATATTAATTATTCAGATAACTATAAGGAAGAAGCACAAATAAAAAATGAAATTTCTTATATTATTAAAGCTATAAATTTACTAAATGATATAACAGTGGATTTTCCATCTATTGATAGCGTAATCCAATTGAAGCGAAATATCCCTGAGGATATTAAAAACAAGAAAATAGATGAACTTATTATATTGAAAAATGAGTATATGGTAAAACTACAGGAAATTTCACTTAATATAAATGGTAACCAGAATAATATGATTGCTATTAAATCTACCCTAGATAATCACCTTTTTAATTTAAATGCATATTCAGATCTTCCATATAGATTTAGTATTGAGAATCTTCCTTTTAGAATTCAAAGTTTCTTAATTGAAACTGAAGGATTTTTAAGTACTGAGGAAGGTATAGAAATAATTAGTATAAGAAGTAATAAAGAAATAAAAAAAATGGCTATTCATAATATTAGTGGTAAGTTTTTTAATTCGCCTATTACTATTAATACAACAGGGGACTACGAAATTTATATAAAAACTTTAAAAAAGATTCATTTGGATATTCAAAACTTAAGGGAATATACATTAAAATCTAAAGATGGAATTGAATATAGCTTAAAAGTGTATGTTGATTTAGAGGAGTCCCAGCGAGGGTTAATAGCTTCTAAAGTATTTTATGAAAATTTATTGAATAACATAGATCAGTTAATAGCTTTATGTCATGAAATTGTCAATGTACAAAAAAATGATCAGATTGAGGAACTCCTTAACAAAATAACTAAGGGAACAGATTTTATTAATTATAGGAATTTATTTAAATGTATTGAAAAAACTGATTTTGACTATTCAGGTGAAAATAAAGATCAATTATTAATTAATCTAAACACTTACAAAATTGAACTTGAAGTGAGCCTTGAAATGAATTCAGGAAAATTTTTACTTCCTAAAAAATTAAGAGATATTAATACAATGACTAAGTTTCTACAAGATATCAGGGCTGTAACGGAATATCTTCAAGTAGAAGACTTAGCAGAAAGTAAATCGAGTTTAATGATTGCAGAAGCATCTTTGAAAACAAATCTACATAGTGAAGTACTTCAATTGTTTAATAATTACATGTACGAACGTTGTAAATACTATTTTGAAGTTTTGGATGCTAATAATGTATTAATACATCCTTTATTAAGTTATGACTTCGAAAATCGTCAGTTTTTTATAAAAGATAGAAAGGTAAGTACAAGTGAAGGGATTAGCGGAGGAACTGATTCTGCAATGACCGTTCGAAGCTTTGCATCAAAAAAAAATAATACAGAGTTTGGTTTAGTTCTTTTAATTGACGAATGGGGGGACGTTGGCGCGGAGTTAGCTTCAAAAGTTTATCAATCCATTTTAGAAATAAATACATTTGGGTTTGGAGTGTTTGTAAAAGTAGATCCTCAATTAAATAAAGCGAGATTAGATTCGATGTGATTTTGATAAGGTGGGGTATATATGGAAGATTTGTTGATTATATTAAAGCATATTTATCAATCTAATATAAATTATGTCGGTAAACTAAATGAAAAGAATTTGTTAGAGGAAGCTAGATTTGCTAACTGGATGAGTGCTTTCATTGTTCGAAGATTAAAACGAGATTATTTTTCAAGTGGAATGAAAATAGACGTCATTACGGAAACTCTTAGGGATAAATTTTCGAATATTTCAACATACTTAGATAAGTTGGAGGCAGATGGTCTTTTAGTTAAATACAATGATTATGTTATAATCACTGAATTAGGTATATTCGTATATGCGAAATATAATAATGATAACAATTACTCCGTTGATTACAATGATTTTATAATTAAAGGTAAAGAGTTTATATTGAAAGGTTTATCTCAAATAACAATTAATAAAGCTGAGAAGTTATTCCCGCATGGATTAAGCCAAAAGGAAATAGTATTTGTTGTATTTTTATTATTAAATAGCGCGGTATCTAAAGAATCTGCATTTTCGATTAAGGAAACTACTAGTGGTTTCCCGCATGACATTAATCCAATTATTAAATCTTTTATCAAGATCTACTCAAAGTTATTTAATGATTCTGAATATCAAGATGTAATAATGCAGGAGAAAGAATTCTCGAATTTTATGCGAAGAAATACTGGGAATGGGACACTAGGTCGTGTTTTTAATTCTTATTTTTTTTCAAACTATCAGAAGAGTAATATGGTACGAACTATTTACTTTGATTTACTATCTGATATTAAAGGTTACGAGGCAAAACTTAAAGAAGTTTTAGATATACTATTCGATTCTATTAAACATTTAACAGAAGAGGATATTTTTGCGAAAAATTTACGTGAACTGACTGTCTCTTATATTGTTGAGAACCCACTATTGGCTCATGAACAACTGCTATATTTTAATAATGTTGAGTATAGAAGATTGCTTTATTCAATTATTTCAATTATTGATAAAGAGTTTTTGATTGAATGATTTAATAAAGAATTTTTTCTTAATATAAAATTGTTTATTTAATAGCAGGTGTCTTTTTAAGAAGAATTAATATACAAACAAGTCTTTATTCTGGAGAACTTGTTTGTATGTTAACTCCATTATGAAGGTTACCTTCAAGCAGTCGAAGGAAAAAGCTAAAGTAAGCAGGTGCTTATATACTCCATTTTTTGTAAGTTTTAGGTGTGTACTTATACGTGCACTTAATTCCCAAATCTCTTTTATCAACAGAGTATATTACCCTCTCTTCACCTACCCTCCCCCAATACCTCCCCAACAGAAACTTCCAACGCCTTCGCAATTGCCACAATCTCATAATCCTGCACAAGTCTATATTGACCTTCCAATCTTGATAAACTGGTTGGGCTGATGTCTAAACCGAAGGTTTGCAACCTGGCAAGGAAATCCTTCTGCTTCATTTTCTTGGCTTTGCGAATTGCTACGACTCGGCTCCCGATGATGTTTTTGTCACCTGGGGGCTCTTTGCGATGTCTCATTTCCGTGTCACCTCACAATTTAACTGAATTGTATGCGAGGTAGGAGTTGTTTTAATGCGAATATCGAATTAAAATAAAATAAACCGATAAACGCACTAAAATATCTAAACATCGTCTACAACTATAGCTTTGCCAGAAAGGTGAGGATGCAATGCACAGTCTAATAAACAAGTATGAGGAGGAGAAGCGTAAGCTGAATGAACTCGGGCAGCAATTAATGGAGCGAGGAATTCCATTAAGCACTAATGAGGCGCTTCAGGCTCAGAGTCGTAGAGTAGATGAACTTATTAATCGGATGTATCAAGAGAAGAATGGATATTCAGAGGGTTTGCTTTTAAACTTCTGTCCTGGGGGAGATGCGGTGAGTTTTCCGGCATGGTTTATACAAACGATTCAGGGACGTTTAAATGAAGTGACTGCACAAATAGAGTATCAGTCGGAGCCTAGACAAGCTTTTGAAGAAGAGAACGAGGCGTTTCAGGCATTGTTCGATTCCATAGATATTGCACGTATGCCGCAATTTGAGGATTGGGAGAATAAGCTCCAATTAAAGCAGGCCGTTCTTAATGAACGTCTTTATCTACAGGGATTAAAGGATGGAATGCAACTAGCACATGCCTTTACAGCTCCTTCTGTTCTCTCGGAATAAATACGATAAAAAACATAAACTGACTCTTGTTTGGGCTGTTCACGCGACAGTCCTTTTCTTATGCTTATTTTTGGAGGGAATCCCTCCCATATTGTCGAATTACCATACATATTGTAAATCCAGAAGGATATGAGGTTGGGCTATGTTTGAAGCACTAAAGAAACTCTTCCAAAAGTCAGACCCTAAGCCGCCACAGGCTTTACAAAAGGCACAAGCTCCAAAGGCTAAGGCCAAGGTTGCTCCCACCCGAATTGGTGAACTAGGTGAGCATAAAATTAACATTCAGCTGGACCAGCTACCTAAGGACTGTAAATTCTTAAGCGATCTGCTGCTCCCTAATTCCAAGTCTCGAACAGGCTACGCTCAGATTGATCATGTTGTTATTTCCCCATATTGCCTATTTGTTATTGAGACGAAAAACTATAATGGAGAAATTAAAGGTGGACGGACAGATCAGCAATGGTCGGTGAGTAACCGGTATAAGATGTATAATCCGCTGAAGCAGAACTATGGGCATATCAAGGCCATTGAGAGTCTGCTGAAAGACGTAGCCGCAGTAAAATACATCTCTATGATTTCATTCACGATGAGATGTAGGTTCAGTATTGACCCAGAGTTGCGGAAGATCCACTCGGATGAACTGGTTGTCTATGATGTGGAATTAAGCGAGTTTATCTCTAGGAAGCTGATTAGCTTGAAGGCGGGAACCTCTGAGCCTCCTATTTCTACGGCGCAGATCCAAACTATATACGATCATTTGGTTCAGGCTAATATTACCGATGCCGAGATACGCAAGCTTCATATCGATAAAATCAAGAAACGGAGCTGATTGGAATGCCGATCTACAATAAGCTTGTTCGTGACAAAATCCCTGAGATTATCCAAAGCACGGGTAAGGACTCTAATTGCATCACTTTGGAGTACGAATCCTATGTTTCTGAACTGAAGAAGAAGCTTCGTGAAGAGGTCGAAGAATATAATCAAGCTGCTGGTGATGCAGAAGCGGTGGAAGAGCTGGCCGATATCCTTGAGGTGGTCCATGCTCTTGCTCAAATCCATAAGATCCTGCCAGAGGATCTAGAAAAGGTACGCGCAAAGAAAGCTGAGGAACGTGGAGGCTTTGCAGATCGAACTTTTCTAATTGAAGTGAAGGAGTAGTCATTAGGCATCTAACTCTATTCAAATCATAAACAATAAAAGGAGAGAACAATTATGAATCATCGCCATCGTCCATTCCTTCAGCTGGCTATGAAAGCCTTAATTATGCTGCTGCTCGTTGGTCTGCTGCCAGCCGTACATACGGCGGCTCCGGCGCAGGCTGAACCAGTAGTGGGGAATCAGATCAGGCCGCTGCTGATTAATGGCCAATATGTGCTGTTTCCAGGTAAGCTGGCTCCCTATATCCAGGCGGGTAAATTAATGGTACCTGTCCGTGCGTTTGCTGGTGCGCTGGGTGCACAGCTGACCTATGATGCCGCCACAAAGAGCACCACGGTATCGCTTCTTGGGGAAAGTGTGGGGAAACTGCGGGCTGGGCAGGCTACGGCGGTAACCAAAGACGGGAGTGCGATAGCGCTGGGAGTGTCCCCGCAACTGCTGGAGGGCGTGCTATTTGCGCCCATGAACCCAATCCTCACCGGGCTGAAGAAGGTGAAATGGGAGAACATGTCCAACCTGCTCGGCCGTAATGTACTGATAGTACAGGGCCGGGGAGACACGGTGCTGCCGCAGGCCAAGTCTTGGCAGAGCGTGACCCCGTTTGGAGATGTGCCTGGGGAGAAGCATAATCCTTTTTACCCTACACTGTTGACACAATCTGCTGATGGGAAAGGCTTCCGGCTGACTCTCAGCGTGCTTAACGCCTCCGGGTCTGTTATTCCCAAGGGCGCTTCCAGCTTGGAGTTCGTCGCTGTGAACAGCCAAGGGCAGGCGGTAGTCCGGCAGCTTCCCGGCCCTTCTCAGGCTACTCCCAAGGCAGGTGCCTTGTCATTCACGATTAATGTGCCCACAGCGCCGGATTATGTGATTTTCAATTCACGGATCAAGTAAAAATACAAGGAGGCCAGGATTGCCATGGACACACCGGAACATATCCAGAAGATATACGATGAAGATAGGAAAGAATGGTTATCGCGTAAGCCAGAGGAGCGTATTATACGCTTCTATGAAACGGACAAACCTTATGGCTGTTTTTCTAATTTTGCAAAGTATCCCATCGTGTTAAACGACAAAGAGTGGGCGACATCGGAGCATTACTTCCAGGCGCAGAAGTTTGCGGGAACAGAGCATGAAGAGGAAATCCGGCTCGCCAGTACACCCATGATAGCGGCCAGGATGGGACGGGAGCGGAATCGGCCGCTGCGCCCGGATTGGGAGGAGTGTAAGGTGCAGGTGATGCGGGAAGCGCTCGTGGCCAAGGTCGAACAGCATCCTGTTATCAAGTCTATCCTGCTCTCCACCGGAGAATGCACGCTTGTTGAGCATACCTCGAATGATGCCTACTGGGGAGACGGCGGGGACGGGAAGGGCGGCAATATGCTGGGGAAGTTGCTGATGGAGATTCGGGACGGCCTGGAGAGAGAAGCAGTCACCGGAAGCTCTTAAAGAGTGCGATGGGTATTTTCAATAGATAACTTCATACATTTTCTTACTTTATGAACTGATTTGTGGTATAGTAAAGGCAGAAAAAACGTAGAATACAAAGAGAGCCGTGCAGCGAACACGACTCTCGGAGCAATAGCCGCTTTTAAGGGCGGTGGCTTCAATAGGTATACCAGTCAAAGAATAGACCGATTCCTTTGGTGAGGGCGGTCTATTTCTTTTTGAGGTAATTTAGCAGCGCTATAATGAACATGCCAAACATGAACATCAGGGACAATGCTTGATAAACCTCCATTGGCGTCACCTCCCTTCCGGGAGATTAGCCGACCGCCCATATAAGCCTTTCTATTGCTTCTGCGATTATACCATGAATGGAAATATTTGAATATACGAACAGCGTAGGCCCAACCCATGGAGCCCGCCGGAAGAGTGGGTTTAGGCTAATGAGAGATTTTAAGAGAGTGGTACAATAGGCAGAAGAAAGTATAATGAAAAAAGAGAGCTGTGCTGCTAACACGACTCTCGGAGCAGTATCCACTTTTAAGGGCGGTGGCTTCAAAGAGGTAAGGCAGTTAAAGAATAGACCGCTACCCTTCAGAAGGGCGGTCTATTTCTTAATGGGGGAATTAAGCAATGCGATAATGAACATGCCGAACATGAACAACAGGGATTATGAATGAAATACACAAATCGAATCCCTAACCAAGCCCAAAAGCAGGCTCCCCCACCTGCCTTTGGGCTTTTTTTCATTGATTGGGAAATTATCATTTCCGTGCAATGTGGATAAGTGTCTTGGAGCATCCGCAGGAGACTATACTCTGGAATGACTTCGCTGTTCACCGAACACAATGGGCTGCCCGTGGACCTCTGGGCTGGAGGCGGATATGGTCGAAAAACCGACCACATTCGGTACAGCGGAGGTGTGATGGCGGGATGTGGTCGAAAAACCGACCACATTCGGTGCAGCAGAGGCACGATGTCGGGATATGGTCGAAAAACCGACCACATTCGGTACAGCGGAGGTACGATGGCGGGATATGGTCGAAAAACCGACCACATTCGGTACAGCGGAGGTACGATGGCGGGATATGGTCGAAAAACCGACCACATTCGCATTGGCGATGCCGCAGGCATTTTGCTCATGCCTCTTCCCCCTCTGGAAATTTATTCTCCCATCGTAATACTTCCGCCATGTTCGCCACGCTGGATATCAGCGATGATAGAGCCTGTAAGGTAACGCCAAGCGCGTTCATCCTACATCCGGTTCTTATCCGAACGGGCGTAACGAGGCGGGGATCTCTGGTGATCCCGCAGTGCCGGCATGTATGTTACGGTATCCTGTACGGTCCGTTGCGGTAAGAGTCACCATAGGGTTCGATTCCCTAATCGCCTTCACAGCGACGTTGGTTACAGTACTCGATTTCCATCGAGCGACTATTAAAGCACAATCAGAGTAAAACAACCAATGGACAGAATCTCTGGCGGCTAGTCTAGCGCACTGCGGAAGGGCTTTGCAATCCGTGGATACCGATGGTGCGGCAGCTGGGGAGGAATTGGCAAGGACGGAAGGGAACGAAGGCTATCTGAAGGTTGGGTTAGCCTCAGGTCTCAAGAGTCCTCCCGGACCTCCCGGCAGACCGCCTGTCTCAAACGTGATTCCGCCTGATCTGCAGCGGGATTCTGTCATCCATTGGCCAATCAAGAATGGGGTAATACATATGATGTTGAAGCCAATCACGATTCAAGCGGACCAGCGCGGTCTGCTCTTTCATAAGGGAAGTTATGTGAAGCGGCTGCTGCCGGGAACCTACCGTTACTTCTCATGGTCGCAGCATACGGTGGTAGTATTGAACATTGGCAGGCCGTTTAATGTCGAGGGCAAAGATCTGGAGTTGTTCTTACAGGAGGATGAACTCCTGAAGGAGCTCGATGTCGTACGCGTACAGGATCATGAGATTGTTCTGCACTATGAGGATGGTCAATTCAAGCAGCTGCTGAAGCCGGGGGTGTATGCTTACTGGAACCTCCTGAGGAAGCACACCTTCGTGCATACGGATATTAGGCAGCCGGAGCTGCCTGCCGGGATCGACCGCTCGATTATCCCTAAGCTTACTCCGTATGTGCAGTGCTACGAGATTGCGAGCTACGAGCAGGGCTTCCTGTTCTATGATCATACACTCCAGCGGGAGCTTACGCCGGGTAAGTATTATTTCTGGAAGGGACCGGTCTCGGTGCTGACGAAGACGGTCGATCTAAGACAGCAGCAGATGGATCTGGTGGGCCAGGAAATGATGACAGAAGATAAGGTCTCGCTGCGTCTGAACTTCGTATGCCAGTACACCATCGTAAGTCCACACCGTGTTCTGGAGATGAAGGGGTTTGACGAGCAGATCCACATCCAGCTTCAGCTCCTGCTCCGGGAGTATGTCGGGACGCTGAAGTTGGACGATCTCCTGAAACGAAAAGAGGATGTGGCCACCTTCATTCTATCCCGTATCCAGGAGAAGGGAGAAGAATTCGGGGTACGTTTTGTCGGGGCGGGGGTGAAGGATGTGATTCTGCCAGGGGAGATGAAGGACATCCTGAATACCGTCCTGCTCGCCGAGAAGAAGGCGCAGGCGAACCTGCTTACCCGCCGGGAAGAGACGGCTTCAACACGCAGCCTGCTGAATACGGCGAAGCTGATGGACGAGAATCAGACGCTGTTCCGGCTCAAGGAGCTGGAATTCCTCGAGAAGATATGCGACCGGATCGGCTCCATCTCGGTTACGGGCGGCGGCGATCTGCTGGAGCGGTTAAGCTCACTCATCGGGGCCAATAAGTAGACCACTTAAGATATAAATAAAAGACGCCCGGGAATGTCTCCCCGCAGCGTCTTTCTTTGTTAACTTATTGATAAGTTCCAGTATACTTAGGCGATACCAGCTTAGTGCCGGTGGCTTCTTTGAGTTCCTGGACGCGGGCGTTCTTCGCGGCTTCGATATCCTTGAGGCCTAGCTTGTCCAGGGTGGCGAGGGCTTCGGTGTAGACGGATTCGAATTCGGCATCACTTTTGGCGAAAATGATTTTGGGAACGACTTGTGCCCAGTAGACATTGATTTTCGCTTCGGCATTGGCTTCCTTGGAGCCGGGCTCATACGCGTCGAACAGGTTGCCGGAATCCATAACGTCATTGCTGAACATATATTTGGCTGTGCCGGAGAACAGCTTGTCCATATATTCCGTCTGCTCGGTCTTTTCGGCTTCTTTGACATCCTTCAGCCAGACCTCATTAACCATCCACCAGATGGAGTCGAAGCCCCATTTCTTGGAGGCGGCGTTCCAGTCCTTATTGATCGCTTCCTCAATTTCGGCGTTCAGCTTGTATTTACCGTCTGCTGTTACCGTGAAGGTCTCGCCTTCCTTGCCGAAGCTGTTGACGGTCTGGCCATGCTCGCTGTACAGATATTCCAGGAACTGAATTGCGCGGTCCTGTTGCTTGGACTTTTTGTTAATGAAGGTCAGGGTCCAGCCTTTGTTGAGCGATCTGCCGTATTGCGGCAGTGTGCCTTCCTTGGACTGAATAGCGTCAACGGTTACATATTTCGCTTCTTTATCGGCTTGGTAGAGATTGTTGACAGGATCTTTGTAGTCAGCATAGCTGCCGATCTTCATGAAGATCGAGCCCTGCGTCATTTTCTCCGCAATCTGGTTGTGGTCGCTTGTGAAGTTCTCCAGTGACAGCAGTTCTTCCGAATACAGCCGGTTGACGAATTTCAGCACATTCTTGAATTCGCTGGTGCGGCGGACATCTGAATAAGAGCCGTCCTCTGTCTCGCTAACAGCGCCGAAGGAGCCGCTCAGCACGCCCAGGGAGTCGTTGATATACTTATCCTTATCGTCCAGATAGACCGGAATGACATCCATACCGTTATATTTCACCCCGGCGGCCTTCACCTTCTTCAGCGCTGCAATCAGGGAATCCTCCTGCTGCAGGTCTTCCATGGTAATGCCGAGATCGTTCATGATGTCCTGGCGGACCAGAATCTGGCCGTTGGAGCGTTCATTGTAGAACTTCTTCACCCCGGGATACTGATCCAGCATCTCCGGAGATACATAGTAGTTCGGAATGGAGTAGAGATTGCCGTCCGGCTGGGTGTACCAGTCTACCATGGATGGCGGCAGAATGGTGGTCAGGTACGGATCATACTCCTCCATCAGCTTGTTAAGGGGAGCCACTGTGCCGCTGCTCATCAGCGTCTGGATCAGCGAGTTGCTGTTCCAGCGGTCCAGTGTGATAATGTCAGGCAGATTGCCGGTTGCCATCATCACGTTGAATTCGGAGTTCACATCATTCCCGGCGAGTACATAATCGACGCTGACGCCGGTCTCCCCGGTAATAAGCTTGTCTACATAGTTATTCTGCGCATCCCATTTCTTGGAGTACCCCGGTACGCCTACATACCAGGACAAGGTTGCAGGCGCTGTGTTGGATGTCCAGCCGGGTTCTGAGGCAGTTGCTGTATTTGCGCCTGTGTCCCCGCTGCCGGCAGCCGCTGTAGGCGACGGGGTGCTTTCGTTATTGGCGTTGCCCGCTTTGGAGCAGCCGGTTAATACGAGTGTCAGACTGAGACAGATGGATAATAAGGCCGTTGCTGTTTTCTTCATTTTTTTACCCCCAAGTTATCATCGTAAGCTATATGTTCATCCAACCTTAAGCGGATTTATCCTTTGACAGAGCCTATGAGCATGCCCTTGATGAAATATTTCTGTACAAAAGGATAGATCAGCACAATCGGGAGCGATGCGGCGACCATGGCGGAAAGTTGCAGGGTTGTTGTCGTGACGGTACTGTGCGCCGTGCCGACGGTGCCCGACATATTAGCCAGCAGTAGAGCGGCTTCCGTGCTTTGAACCAGCTTCAGGATATAGAGCTGGACCGTCTGCAGATGATCGCCGAACGTATAGATCATGGCGTCATAATAAGCATTCCAGTGGCCGACAGCCGTGAAGAGCGAGACCGCGGCGATCACGGGCTTGGATAAAGGCAGAATAAACTTGAAAAAGATGGTGTATTCCCCGGCGCCGTCGATTTTGGCCGATTCGATCAGTGCTTCCGGCAGCTCGGCGAAATAGGAGCGGAACAGAATCACGTTCCAGAAGCTGAACAGGGCCGGAATAATGAACACCAGGAAGTGATTGTACAGCCCCAGCGAGTTGATCAGAATGAAGAAGGGAATCATTCCGCCGCTGAGGTACATACTGCTGAGTCCCAGCATGGAGTAGAATTTCCGGTATTTAAGGTTCCGGCGGGAGAAGGCGTAAGCGAACATAGCTGTAAACACAATATGGGTGAACGTACCGATCACCGTCCGGGCCACCGTAACCCCGAAGGCCCGGATCAGAGCGCTGTCGCTGAACAAAGCGCTGTAGTTATCCCAGGTGAACTGCCGGGTGAACAGGTATACGCCTCCTCTGGCATAATCTGCGCCTTCGTTGAAGGAGCCGATCACGGAATACCAGAACGGATAGAGCGTAAATACAATCAGAATGAGCATAATCAGAACATTGCATGCATTGAACAGATGTTCCCGCCATGAGCGATCCTTAACCACGAGCGTACCCCCTAGAAGATTCCTCTTTTTGTTATTTTTTTGGCCGTGAGGTTGGCAAGATAGAGCAGGACGAGCGCAATGACCGTCTTCATCAGACCCACAGCCGTAGCGTATTCCATACGGAACTCCCTGAGCCCCACCTTGTAGACATAAGTGTCAATGACCTCGCTGCTATCAATATTCAGAGGATTCTGAAGCACGAAGAACTGGTCGAAGCCGCTGTTCAGGATATTACTGATGGAAAATACGAGCAAAATGACAATCGTGCCGGTAATGGACGGCAGTGTAATGTGCCAGATGCGTTGGAAGCGCGTGGCTCCGTCCATATAGGCCGCTTCATACATTTCCTGATCAATGCCCGCAATGGCGGCGAGATAGAGAATGGCGCCCCAGCCCAGCTCCTTCACGAGGTTCGTCAGCACCGCAAGCAGCCAGAAGTAGTTCTGTTCCCCAAGGAAATGGATTGGCTCGGAAATGATCCCAAGCTGCAGCAGCACATAGTTAACGACACCGCTGCTCGGCGACAGAATGTTGATAATCAATCCGCCGAAGATGCTCCAGGAGATAAAGTGAGGCAGATAAGTGACCGTCTGCGTCAGCTTCTTGAAATGCTGGGAGGTTAGCTCGTTGAGCATCAGCGCGAACAGGATGGTCAGGGGGAAGTTGATGAGCAGGCCCAGGATATTGATGCCAAGCGTATTGCGCAGCATATTCCAGAAGTTGATATCGTTCACGAACTCCTTGAAATTGTCCAATCCGACCCATTCTGCCGTAAAGATGCCCCGAATTCCGGTGATGATGTTATATTCCTTGAAGGCAATCAGTACACCGTAGAGCGGAATAAATGTAAAGACGAGAATGAATATAATACCGGGAAGAATCATGGTCTGAAGCGACAGCTGATCCTTGTTCCGGAAGTTCCTGCCTGTGCTCGGGGATTTGCGCGCCGCGAGCGTAGCCTCTGAATCTGTCATCTGGCAACCTCTTTTCTCTTGTGCTTCATCAATTGTAAGCGGATTAAGAAAGCGATAACAGGATTGGAGGTTATGAAAAGGTATCATTATTCATCCTGAACAGACAAAAAGCCCCTCCTTTCGCGTGAGCGAAGCGGGGAGCCTGCGGTCATGAGGCAGAGTGAGACAGAGTGGGGCGGAGGAAGCTCCGCTTAGGTTGAATTCACCGGGAATGCTTCTGATATTCCTTCGGACTGACCCCGAAATAGCTTTTGAAGACACGGGAGAAGTTCTTAGGGTTGCTGTAGCCGAGCTGCTCGGATACTGTATGGATTTTGACATTGAGTCCGCTGAGGGCCTGCCTGGCGTATTCCATCCGCTTCATCGTGACATAATCCTGGAAGTTGACCCCGGTGCTGTCCTTGAACATTTTACTGAAATAGTTATAGCTCATATTACAATAATTGGCGATAAAAGCCATGTTGATGCCGTTCAGCAGCTGCTCCTGCACATAGGTCTTGGCAATCTCCACCACATCGCCGCTGTGCGCCAGACTTGCGCGGGCTTCGATCATGTGCAGGATACAGGACTTGAGGTACAGCCGCAGGGCCTCGCTTCGTTCGAAGGTAGAGAGGTCGCGCTTCTGGCCGGGAAGCCAGCCGATCGTATGCAGGATGATATCGTAATTATGGCGAATGCTGCTCATGCTGCTGCTCTTCAGGGCTTCTTCGTTAAAATAATGCTGGATCAGCGGGAGCACCTGCTCCCGGCGCCCCATATCGATCAGCTCCACCAGCGTTCTCAGATGCTCTGGCTTGATCCGGGTATCTTCCTTGTTCAGAGTATCCTCGTACACAATAAGGCTATGCCGGGAGGCGGTCAGCTTGTACTGAAGCGTGTCCAGTGCGCTCTGGTAGGCAAAGGCCAAGCCGCTCGTGCGGCTACCGGACTCCGTAGCACCGGCTGCTGTGGGCTGAACCGCGCCGGGTGCGCAGTGCACCGCAGCACCGACGGC
This sequence comes from Paenibacillus silagei, assembly GCF_017874735.1. Classification (GTDB taxonomy): domain Bacteria; phylum Bacillota; class Bacilli; order Paenibacillales; family Paenibacillaceae; genus Paenibacillus_AQ; species Paenibacillus_AQ silagei. The sequence continues at coordinate 103,854 of NZ_JAGGLV010000011.1, read as the reverse complement.
AACCGTGGCGGAGCCGTCCGCCAGGAACGTCTGGAGCAGCTTGTGTATGCCGCCAGCATCATACAGCTGATCATTATAGTTGAGCCAGAGGACCAGGTCATTATGGCGGTTATAGAAGGGGAGCAGACTGAGATGGGGCTGCTCCCAATCGGCAGCCAGCAGAAGCTGCTCCCAGTTGCCGCCGGTGGAAGGCTCGTGCGGAGCCGGTTGGCTCACGGAGACGATGGCCGCCGCAGTGACAGGATGAGGGAAGCGGCAGCCCAGCTCACCCAGTACGGCCTGGATGGCATCATGATCATCCGGGGCAGTGTGCAGAACCTGATTCATGCCCCGGCTGGCTTTCTCCAGCAGGGCCAGTTTTTGCTCGGAGTGGCCTTCAAGGTCCTGCTGCTGCTCCTGCTGAAGCTCGTGCACCGTCTTGTTCAGCACCTCTGCAAGGTCGCCGGAATGGACCGGCTTCAGAAGATAGTCGCGCACGCCCAGCTTGAAGCTCTCCTTCACCAGATGGAAATCATCGTATCCGCTGATGACGATGATCTTATGGCGCTGGTGCCGTTCGCGGAGCGTACGGAGCATCTCCAGCCCGCCCATGCCGGGCATGTTGAGATCTGTCAGCACGATCGGCGGTTCTTCCCGCGCGATCACCTCCAGCGCATCCGCGCCATCGCGTGCGGTCAGCAGCGGGCCGATCTGAGGCACCTTCAGGTACTCGATAATATCCTGAAGGCCTTCGCGTACCATTTTCTCATCATCCACGATCAACAGCTTGTACATCCCTGAGCCCTCTCATTCATAAGGAATTCGAATCTGAACCTTCGTATAGTCATTGCTCTTGCCCTCCATGGTAATGGGGTAGGCGTCGCCGTAATACAGGCGCAGTCTGGAGTTGATATTGTGCAGGCCGATGGAGCGGCGGGGCGGCTCGGCCGCAGGGTCCTCGTAATGGAGCGGGGCGCGAAACTGTTCATTCAGGCCGGCAATCTGTTCTTCCTCCATCCCCCAGCCGTTATCGGTGATATCGATGATGACCTGCTGCTGAATGGCGTAGGCCCGCACCTGGATATGCAGCAGCTCCCGCCGGGCGGTTTGTCCGTATTTAATACTGTTCTCCACGATTGGCTGGAGCAGGAACTTGATCACCGGAAAGGTTTTTAACGATTCCTGGACCTCGATGTCCAGCCTGATCTCCTTGCTGCTGCTCAGCGATTGCAGACTGACGTACTTGCGGATCAGGCCGATCTCCTCGTTCAGCGTCGTATGCAGGGTATTGTCGCTCAGGTTGTAGCGCAGGATCTGCCCGAAATCCGCCAGCCGGTCCGCCGTATCGAAGATCCTGGCCTTAATCAGCTGCATCCGGAAGATGTCTAGAGTGTTGTATATAAAATGCGGGTTGATCTGATATTGCAGCGCCTTGATCTGGGCTTCCTTGCGCAGCCGCTCCTTCATGACCACCCGGTGGATCAGCTCGTTATTGCGCTCGATGAGATCGTTGAAATCATGCGCGAGCTGTCCCAGCTCATCCGGCCTGTTATCTGGAATGCGGATCGAATTGTTGCCGGTAATGACCTGGCGCATGACCGACACAATTTTGTTGAGCCGCAGAAAAATCATTTTGAACATGAAATAACAAGTGATCATCAGCAGCAGAATACTGAACACGATCAGCAGGATCTGATTCCAGACATTTTTGCGGACAGAGGCATTGAGCTGCTCCAGTGATACCTTATACACGAGGCTCTGGCCGATGGAATCGAGGTTGCGATGCAAATATAAATATTCTCCCTGGATAAAATAAGCTCTCTTATCGCCGATATGCTGCTGCAGGATGGCTGCTTCCTCTGCTTCGTCCAGCTCTGCGGTAGACAGTCCAATATGGCCGCCGGCATAGAGGAATTGGGCGTTCGACAGATTGGCGGGCTCCTCCTCGATGCTGAACAGGCTGTCCTCGGCCAGTGTGACTACCGCGAGTCCCAGCATGCCGCGGGCAGGCGAATACAGCTTGGTAAGCAGCGTATATTTCCTGCGCTCATCTTGTAAGCTGGCGGGGCCCAGCTCACGGTCATCCGGCAGCAGCCACAGCCGGGTCTCCGAATCCTTTTGCACAAATTGCTGTAGCTTGGGATGAGAAGAGTAGTTGCTCAGATGAAAGAAATAAGGCCACGACTCCGGGATGGCGTCATTCCCCATATAGACACGGATGGAATAATCGTCACTCTCCGAGAAAGCGGTCGCATATTTGATAATGGGCGTGACGGTGTCCAGATATTCCTTCAGAAATTCCGATTGATCCCCCAGATAGGGGTCATTGATGAATTCGAGCATTTTGTTGTTCCGGCTGACCATGGAGGTCAGATCCGATGCCACCTGGATGCGGCCTTCGATATCCCGATAGGATTGGTCGAAGGCATGGGACATATTGGTGATGAAGCTGTCCTGGATGTTGCGCGTAGTATGGGTGCTGTTCCATACGAGCAGGACGGAGAGCAGAATAAAGGGAATGGTATAGAACACAATCATTTTGACCATAATGCTGTTTCTTCGTTTGGATATCATGGCGTTGTCACCTTCTGCGGCAGATCTTTACGGGTCCGGGAAGCCGGTAGCCGTATGGGTATTTATGATCTACTATGAATGCTGCCGTCCAAAAGAACAATCGAAAATGCATTAATGTTCATTTTGTGCGATTGGTTCCCTCCCTTTGTACTAACGTCTTTCGTTCCGCTTTTCTACAATAGAAGTATTACAACGATAGAGAGGTATTGACCTATATGAGAGAACGGTTAAGCATGGACAAGGACTGGCTGTTCCATCACGGAGATATAGCTATCCCGGTGGAGAACAGCCACAAAGCGGTATACGGCAACGCCAAAGCAGGCGGCATCATGGGAGCGGCCAGCATCGAATGGAACGATAATGAGTGGGAGACGGTGGGGCTGCCGCATGACTGGTCTTACCGCCAGCCGTTCGACCGTGAAGGCGGGGTGCCGGACTTCGGCTACAAGCCGCGCGGCATTGGCTGGTACCGCAAGAAGTTCAAGCTGGAGCCGTCCGATAATGGCAGACAATTGCTGCTAGAGTTCGACGGCATCGCCACCTATGCTACAATTTATTTGAACGGCAGCGTGCTCGGGCGGAACTTCTGCGGCTATACCAGCTTCGTTGTGGATATCACGGACAACGTCTTCTATGGCGACCGCCCCAATCTGCTGGTGGTGAAGGTGGATGCCTCGGTGTCCGAAGGCTGGTGGTATGAAGGCGCGGGCATCTACCGCCATGTGTGGCTTACGAAGAAAGATCCGCTGTCCATCGCAGACCGCGGCATCTGGGTCAATCCGGTGAAGCAGGACGGGGAGCAGTGGCTGACGAACGTGGAGACAAGGATTACGAATGAGCGGGAGACGGCAGCGGAGGTTGAACTCCTGTCCCGGGTAGTGCGTGCTGACGGAGCAGTTGTGGCGGAGGAACGGACGGCAGGCCGCGCGGAAGCGGGGGAAGCCGCCGTTCTGAAGCAGGAGCTGCCTGTTAGCTCGCCACTGCTGTGGGATGTGGATGCTCCCCACCTGTACAAGCTGCACTCCACCCTGCTGGTGGACGGAGAAGAGCGGGACACGGTCACGACATCTTATGGTTACCGCAGCATCCGGATCTGCCCCGATACCGGATTCTATCTTAATGAACGCCCGCTCAAGATCAAAGGCACCTGCAACCATCAGGACCACGCCGGGGTTGGCGTGGCGTTGCCGGACGCGCTGCATGAATACCGGATTGCACGGCTGAAGGCTATGGGAAGCAACGCTTACCGCTGCGCCCATCACAATCCTGCGCCGGAGCTGCTGGAGGCCTGCGACCGTCTCGGCATGCTGGTGATGGACGAGAACCGTAATTTCGACAGCTCGCCGGAAGGGCTGCGCCAGGTGGAGAATATGGTGACGCGCGACCGCAATCATCCGTCTGTTGTGTTCTACAGCCTGTTCAATGAAGAACCGCTGCAAGGCACACCGGTCGGGCGCAAAATATTCAAGCGGATGAAGCAGGCGATCCTGCGTCTGGACGATACCCGTCCGGTACTGGGGGCCATGAACGGCGGCGTTATGGAAGACGGCGGAACGGTCGACGTGATGGATATCGCCGGATTCAACTATATGCATGGCGGCTATGACCGCTTCCACGAGAAGCATCCCGGCCAGCCGATGATCGGGTCCGAGACGGTCAGTGCTTTTGCCACAAGAGGGACGTACGTCAGCGACACCGCACTGCAGTTTTTTGACAGCTTCGACCGGGAACGGGCGAATTGGGGCAACACCGCAAGAGAGTCGTGGCAAGCCATTAATACCCGCGACTATATGATGGGCACCTTTGTCTGGACAGGCTTCGATTACCGCGGCGAGCCGACGCCTTATGAATGGCCCAGCGTCAGCACCCATTTCGGCATCCTGGATACCTGCGGATTCCCCAAGGATTCCTATTACCTGTACCAGGCGTTCTGGCTGGACGAGCCGGTTGCGCATATCACAGGCGGCTGGAACTGGCCGGGGAAGGAAGGGCAGCCGGTGACCGTCATGACGCATACCAACTGCGATGAAGTGGCGTTGTATGTCAACGGGGAGCTGCGGTACAGACAGGCTGTCGAACTCTATGAGCAATGCCAATGGGAAATTCCTTACGAGCCGGGAACGCTGCGGCTGGAAGGATATCGTCAGGGCAAGCGGGTCGCTGTGGATGAGAAAATAACGTCCGGGGCAGCTTGCGCGCTGCGTGTGGAGACGAGCAAGGCGGCTCTGCTTGGCGACGGGCGGAACGCGGTCGTGGTGAATGTCTACGCCATCGACGCCGCAGGGCGGTTTGTGGAGACGGCGGGGCAGCGGGTGTCATTCTCGTTAACCGGCAGCGGGATCATACTGGGAGCAGGCAACGGCAACCCCAACTCCCACGAGGCGGATCATCTTATGGAGCGCTGCCTGTTCAATGGCTGTCTCCAGCTGATTGTCGGCAGCGATGCGGGGCATAACGCTATTGAACTGACGCTTCAGGGGGAAGGCTTGCAGCCTCTGGTGCAGGTCATCCCGGTAGAAGTCGCCGATGAGCCTCCCTATGTATTGTCTGTACACGAGCGTTATATCAACAACTGGCTGCTGACACAGGAACTCTCTCCGGAGCGTCCGGACCCCAATGTGGAGATCCATCCTACGGATATGAATTCCTGGGAGAAGGTCGACGTCAGCTTCGGGCCGCAGCAGCTGCTCCAGGGAGCAGACGGCTATGTGATTTACCGCAGCTCCATTACCCTGACGGAACGGGAGAAGAACAGCAGCCCATATCTGTATTTCCACGCGCTTAGCGGGGATACCGAAATCTACGTCAATGGCCGGCTGCTGGCGAAGCAGTCCTCTCCATGGCCAATGACCCTGGAAGTTGCGCTTGACGATGTGGAGCTTGGCGACGAGACGGTATTGTCCGTGCTGGTCGGCATTCAGCCGGATGTGTACAAGCCGGGCATTAACGGTGCGGTCTCGATGGGGTTGAGGGGGTAGAGAGCCGTGCGGCTAACCCTACTCTCGGAGCAATAGCCGCTTTTGCTTGGTTAACTACACGCTGCATCAGTGGAAATGTTGTAATTATTGCAACATGAATACGAAGATACCATGTGTTCGTGAGGCTTGTTGCACAAACTGCAACAATTGTCCCGCTAATCCACGTGGACAAGAAGAAATGTTTACTTTTGTGCAGCAATTTTGAAATTGAGCCGAATTAAACAGGGGAATGTTGTATTATAGGCAGGATTTTTAAGTCGGCAGATTCACGTGGCAATGTCGGCTGCCCGGGAAGCCCCCTTATTCACTTGGGGCATGCTGGATGATGATCTTAAGAAACAAAATCGCCCTCCACACCGCTCTGTTGAGCGGATGGAGGGCGATCTTTTATGAGACACTCTTCGTCTGTACGTTTCACCTTGTCTACTCCACCAACCCGAGCAAATACCCGTAATGCTCCCCCTCCATCTGGTCCAGAGGGATGAAGCGGATAGAGGCGCTGTTGATGCAGTAGCGCTTGCCGCCGCGGTCAGCGGGACCGTCGTCGAAGACATGACCCAGATGAATGTCGCCGGCTTGGCTGCGGACCTCGGTGCGTTCCATGCCGAAGCTGGTATCCGTATCGTAGGTGACGACCTGCGGGGCGATCGGCTTCGTGAAGCTGGGCCAGCCGCAGCCGGAATCGTATTTATCCTTGCTGGAGAAGAGGGGCTGACCCGTGGCGATATCGACATACAGGCCAGGCTCATAATTATCCCAATAGTCGTTGCTGAAGGCACGCTCCGTGTCATTATTGACGGCTACCGCGTATTGATCGGCGGTTAATCGCTCCTTCAGTTCTGCGTCGGAAGGGCGCGGGTACTGGGCCGGATCGATGACCGGCTCTTGTTCATCCAGGATGCTTAAGTCGATGTGGCAATACCCGTTCGGGTTCTTCTCTAAGTAGTCCTGATGATATTCCTCCGCCAGATAGTAGTTCTCCAGAGGAAGGACTTCCGTTACGATCTTCTTGTCATATTTGGTCTGCTCCTGCGCTACGGCCTGCTGGATAACCGCTGCATCCTCCGGGGAGGAATAGTAGATTCCTGTCCGGTATTGAACGCCCCGGTCATTGCCTTGCTTGTTGAGGCTGGTCGGATCAACGACCTTGAAATAAGCTTCCAGGAGCTGCTTCAGGGTGACCTGCTTCGGATCATACTTCACATGCACAGTCTCCGCGAATCCCCGGTCCCCGCGAATGACATCCTCGTAGGTCGGATTCTCACCTTTCCCGTTGGCATAGCCTGAGGTGACGTCCTGAACTCCCTGAATGCGGGCCATATACGCCTCAACGCCCCAGAAGCAGCCGCCCGCCAGATATAGGTCACGCAGATCCTTGTCAGCTATACTTGCGGTCTTGACCGCTGGAACCGGAGCGGCGGCTGAAGCTGTGTTCATTCCCGCGAAGGTGTCCTTAATCTGCTCGTTGGAGGCATGACCCGGGAGGGACTTCACCAGCAACCCTTCTTCATCGATATAAAAAGAACTGGGATACGCCCGTACCTGAAACTCCTTGGCCCATGTCCCATCCTCATCGAGCAGCACGGTCAGATTGTCATACGACTGCTTGTTGAACCAGTCCGTGAACTCCTTGGCGGATTTCTCGCCTTTGTAGCCGGGAGTTACAATCGATACCACCTGGAAATCCTTCTCCTGTCCGGCCAGCGTATTCAGTTCCTCCAGGCCGGCAAGACAGATGGAGCACCAGGAGGCCCAGTATTTCACATACACGTTCTTGCCTTTCAGATCCTCCAGCTTTAGCGAATCGCCCTTCAGATCACTTAACGCAAATGCGGGGGCAGGCTTCCCCTTGTTCATCGCTGCCGGGGAGTCCGTCTTGCCGGATGCTGTATCGGGCTTCGCACCGCATGCGGCTAGGATCGATAGCAGACCGCCAATCACCAGCATATATCCCATCCACTTCCATATCTTTTTCATGCCTGATTCCTCCTCCCGTTATTGAATCCAGCTCACAATCGTATTCAGCTGGTCTGTCATTAGCAGCAGCCCCATGGCGATCAGCATACAGCCGGAGGCGATCTTGATCCCTCCCATGAACCGGTACAAGCGGCGAATCCGCTGCACCAGATAGTCCGAGAAGACGGATAGTACGAGAAAAGGAATCGCCAGACCCAGCGTATACAGCAGCATGAGGAACCCTCCATAGGCAGGGGAGCCTTCCCCAGCGGCGATACTGAGAATGCCCGCAAGTACCGGGCCGATGCACGGCGTCCACCCGAAGCTGAACGTCAGGCCGAGCAGGAAGGCCCCGATATAGCCGCCGCGTGCTGCGCGGGGACTGGATAGCTTTTTTTCCCGTTCCAGCCAGGAGATCTTGATCAGTCCCGTCTGGTAGATTCCGAATAAGATAACAATCGCTCCGCAGACGGCAATGAACCTGGAGCTTGAAATGACACTGCCAAGGATACCGGAGCCGAAGCCCAGGGTAATGAAGACCACAGACAGTCCAAGCACGAAGATTAGCGTCCGCAGCATGAATACCGAACGGAACCGCATGGAGCCTGTGTCCACCCCGCCCTGATTCACATTGCCCGCCAGGCTTCCGGACAGATAAGAGACATAGACCGGAAGCAGCGGCAGAATACAGGGTGCAAAAAACGATAATACCCCTGCGCCGAAGACGCCGAACAGGAATACAAAATCACCAGCCATCTCTGTCACCACCTATATGAGTACTGCTTCTCTAACGCTAAGGCTTACCGGCTGGTGTAGATGGGAACCGTGAACCAGAAGCAGCTTCCTGAACCCTTATTGCTCTCTACACCAATCTTGCCGCCATGCAGCTCCACAATGGATTGTGCGATGGCAAGACCGAGTCCGGCGCCTCCGCTATTCTTACTGCGCGATTTATCTATCCGGTAGAACCGTTCGAAGATCCGTGCGGTCTCCGCCGCTTCAATTCCCTGCCCCTCATCGCTCACGGCGATCCGCAGGAACGGGCCTTCCTCGGCGGCGGACAGCACGATATGGCCTTCTTCAGGAGAATGTTGAATGGCATTCTGCACAAGATTGGACAGTACCCGCTTGATCTGCGTGGGCATCATCAGGGCCGCGGGCAGCTTATCCGGCAGCTCAATCTCGACCTTCAGCCGCTTCTCCGCCAGATGGAAGGAGAAGCTCTCCAGCGTGCTGATCAGCAGCTCATCTGCATGGCAGGGCTGCGGGTCGAAGGTTCCGCCGCTGGCCTCCAGGCTGGATAGCTCAAAGAGGTCCTGGATCAGCCCCGCCAGCCGCTTCGTCTCCAGCCGGATCGTATTCAGATACCGCTGGAAGGTCTCTTCGTCCTTGATCACATCATCCTCCAGCGCTTCCACGAATGACTGAATGGAGGCAAGAGGGGTCCGCAGATCGTGGGAGACATTCGCGATCAGCTCCCGCCGGGCGGACTCGGACTGGTGGAGATGGTCGAAGCTCTCTTTTAACTTACTGCTCATCTCATTGAATTGCCGGGCCATCAGCTTGAACTCGTGCGGCCCGATGGTGGGAACCTCGGTGTGGAAATCTCCCTCGGCAATTCTTACCGTCTGCTCCGTAATCCGGGCAATGGACTTCTCCACCGGCCGCGTCAGCAGATGCTGGAGGATGAAGGAGAACACGCCGATCCCGGCTGTGATGCCGGACAGATAATATAGCTGATCGATGGTCAGCAGCATCCGGGAATAACTGACGAATAGACAGACTAGCAATACGCCGATCCCCGTGAGACTGGACAATAGTAGATAGGTACGCAGCTTCATCAGATGCCATCACCCGCAAACTTATAGCCGATACCCCAGACCGTCTTGATGTATTTCGGGTCGGAGGGAGTCTGTTCGATCTTCTCGCGTAATCTCCTAATATGCACCGTAACGGTAGTCGTATCTCCTTCATAGCTGAAATCCCAGATTTTGCTCAGCATCTGCGTCCGGGAGAACACCTGCCCCGGATGGCTCGCCAGCAGATAGAGCATTTCGAATTCGGTCACCGTCAAGTCAATCGCCTGCCCGCTGATCTCCACCGTACGCTTCCCGACATCGATAGTCAGCCCTTCGTATTTGATCGTGTGCTCAGCGGCGGTAACCGGCGATACCTGGACATATCTCATTCTGCGCAGAATCGCCTGCACCCGCAGTACGAGTTCCCTTGGACTGAAGGGCTTGGTCAGATAATCATCCGCCCCCATCGTCAGCCCCATCAGCCGGTCCTGCTCCTCGCCGCGCGCCGTCAGCATGATGATCGGGAGATCTTCGGTCTGCCGGATCTCACTGCACACCTCCCAGCCATTCTTATGCGGCATCATGAGGTCGAGCACAATCAGGCTTGGAGACTGGCTGCGCCATAGCTCTAGCGCTTCCAAGCCGTCCTTGGCGGTGGTGACCAGATACCCCTCCCGTTCCAGATACCTGCGGCAGACATCGGTAATATTCGGATCATCATCCGCGACCAGCACTCGTTCATTCATCCTAACCCACCCCATATCCGGAAAAATCCATTTGATTCCATCATATCACAGGGTGAGGGCATCGCTCATCCCGTCTTATTTCATGGCCTTGGCAGGCTTCATGTACATGGTCACTACCGTATCCGCCACATAAGTGCTGCCGTCATACAGGGCCGGAGCCATGCTCAGATTGACCGTTTTACCGTCGACCATCATTTTTTTCGACCCGATCATAACCTTGATCATCTTGCCCATCGGCATCATGCCATCATCCATCATCTTGCTGTCATCCATCATCTTGCTGTCGTCCATCATCTTGTCGTCGTCCATCATCTTGTCCATGTACATCAGCGATACGGAGCGGTCTTTGCTGTTCCATTCAATGCTGTAGCCGTACATCATGGCGGCCTGTCTTAGGTTCATCAGCTCCATGCCGTCTTTCTTCATCGTCTTGATGCCTGCCGCCGCGCCGGCGATGCCGGACACTGCCAGAGAGAGTACCAATACTGCCGCCATCATGAACCGTTTGCCTGCTTTGCTGTTAACCATGCTTATCACGCTCCATCTCTTTTTTTGGATTACATGGAACAGCATAAGCGGCAGAGCTTACGATTCTCTAAGCGAAACCTTACGATTGTATTACGGCAGCGGAGTGAGCGTATAACTTCTCCCTATAGCCAGATATCAGTTATAAGTGTTACTCCTAAGGCCGCACTCCATGCTAGAATTTATACACAAAGACAGAACAGTGGAACTAGAGGAGGGCTAATCATGTGTGATAGATTTCAGATCGTAGGCAGCCTGCTGCGTCCGGCGGAGCTATTAGAATATAAGCAGCAAATCGAACACCGGGACGATATCCAGTATCCTTTTTACGAGGATTTCCAGGGCTATGAGCAGTGTGAAGCGAAGGCGATACAGTCGGTAGTCGAGCAAGCGAGCGAGAATGGGCTGACAATTCTGACGGATGGGGAGTACTCCAAGTCGATGTGGCATCTGGACTTCGTGTGGGGCTTCCAGGGGATTCAGCGCTATATTGCGCCTCACGGGTATTTCTTCAGAGACATTGACGGCACCTCCAAATACGAGACGCGAAAAGACATCGGTCTGCGTATCACAGGTGAACTCGGCGGGAAGAATCACCACTTCCTTCAGGCGTACCGCCAGCTTCAGGAGCATGCCGGAGACCGGGAGACGAAGCTGTGCGTGCCTTCGCCGTCTCATATTTTCGGAGAGCTGTCCTGGTCGGATAACCTTGGCGGCGAGGGTGCAGTGTACCAGAACCGTGATGAGCTGAAGGCGGGTCTGGTGACGGCGTATAAGGATTTCGTAGGGGAATTCGCAGCCGCTGGCGGTAAGATTCTGCAATTCGACGACTGCCTCTGGGAGCTGTTCGCGGACGACAATCCGAATTCGCCATTTACCGGTGAAGCAATCAACCATGAAGAAGTACAGAGTCTCGCCACAGAGTTTATCGATATTAACAACACCATTATTGATTACGGACATAGCCTGGGGCTGCTCATGTGGACCCATAACTGCCGCGGCAATTATGATTCCCGGAATATGGGCGGCGGCTCCTATGCGAAGATTGCCAACCTGTTCCTGAAGCAGCTGAAGTACGACCGCTTCTTCCTGGAGTGGGACGACGAACGCGCTGGCTCGCTGGAGGCACTTGCTGTGTTCAAGGATAGACCGGAGACGGAAATTGTACTTGGCTTGCTGTCTTCCAAAACCAGTACGCTTGACGATGAGACCCGTGTCCTCCGCATGCTGGATGAAGCGTCCACGATCATTCCGAAGGAGAGATTACTGCTCTCCCACCAATGCGGCTTCGCGTCCTGCGACGGCGGCAACGAATTGACGGAAGCGGAGCAATGGGCAAAGATCAGACAGGGGCAAAAGATTGCCCAGCAATATTGGGCTTAACTTCATTAATAGGTAGCAGCTGTTCATAAAAGCAAGCCCGCATCTGGCAACAGGATGCGGGCTTGCTGCTGTTTATGAAACTAAGTAGTCTTTGAAACATCTGAATGAGGAGCAGATGGAATGTATATGAAAAACCGAACACAATATGCTACCACGAAGGTAAGTTGCCCAATGTATACGGAAATCCGAATACATTGGGTGCTGCTGCGATGAAGCGTCGCGCTATGCTCCACAGCCAGTAACATTTATAGAGAAATCCTGCAGGAAGTGCAACAATACTGCCCCATAGATGCGGTCTATGCTGAAATCCTGCAAGAAATGCAACAAATTCAGCGCTAATCTGCTCTAAACACCGAAATTTGTGCAAATAATGCAACATTGTACTTCAGCCAGTAATAGGTAAGGAGGAATCCTGCAAGAAGTGCAGCAATTCTCTATACAAGCGGCTGGTGAGAGAAGGCATCAGCATCCTTCACCCGGTAGGGTGATTTCCTAATGTTTCCGTCTATATCACCTGCTATATAGATTAAACTTGAAAATTTAAGTTAAGGGAAAAGTAGCGGAGGGGAATTTTGGAACTGTAGAAGCGGTAGCGTCCGCCTGAAAGCTTTCCGCAGGAAAGCTCGCATCGTAAGCATAGGCTGTGTTTGGATTTCCACCGTGCGTAGCTGTTTTAATCAAGAAATTCAAACACAATAGCGGCCGGAAGTCCAAAACTTCTCTGGAGTCACGGCCATCCCAAAACAAAAAAATCATTAGTTCAATTTATATAGCTAAACACCATGTCGCATTTATCCGGCTGCAATGTCGCAAAAGTACATGGAAACAGAGGCTACAGATCAGCTATACTCGCTGTAACAATTATGATAATGAAAATCATTATCACATAATACATAACAGGGGGAGTCAGCGTGAACAGAGCAACACAGAAACAAGGGGCCGGCAGGAAGAAATTCGCCGCTGGGCAATCAGGATTATTCATGGTATGGATGCTGGCGCTGGTACTGGTACTTACAGCTTGCGGTTCTGGGGGAGGCACGAATGCAGGTACAGCCGCACAGCCGTCTGCATCAGCGGAGCCGTCTCCATCGCCTGAAGCACAGACGCAGGCAACACCGGAGGCACAGGCTACAGCAGCCTACCCGGTTACCTTCAAACATATCAAGGGCGAATATACGCTTACGGAGAAGCCGAAGGTGATCGCTGTGCTTGACGTGAAATTCGCCGATCAGCTGATCGCGCTTGGAGAGAAGCCGACAGGCAGCGTGGTTGCCGGAACCAAGGACGAGTTCCCGGAATATCTGAGTGCTCAAATGGACGGGGTGAAGGTCCTGGGTACACGCGATGAGCCCAATCTGGAAGCAATTGTGGCGCTGAACCCGGATCTGATCTTGATGACTGATTTTCAGGAGGAGGCCTATGAGAGTGTTAGCAAAATCGCGCCTACCATCGTCCTGGACTTCTATGAGGATTGGCGGGATACGCTGGCTACCATCGGTACAATAACAGGGAAGCAGGCAGAGGCTGAAGTGGTGAAGAAGGCCTACGAGGACAAAATCACCGGGCTGCGTGAGCAGCTGTCGGCGAAGCTGGGCGACGAGACGGTGGCGTTGATTCGTCCAAGACCGGAAGGAATTCGGGTACATGGTCCCGAGCACCGGACAGGAAGCATTCTGTATGAGGATCTGGGATTAAAGGCTCCAGCGTTCGTTCAGGCGATCAAGGATGATACCTCAGTTGAAATATCGATGGAGACTGTCTCTGATATCGGGGCAGATCACTATTTCCTGCTCTCGGATGATCTGTTCGCCAAAGAGGCAGAGGCTCTGGCCAGCAGTCCGATCTGGAAATCCCTTGATGCAGTCAAGAATAACCGTGCCTATGATGTGAATTCAACGCTCTGGATCGCGTACTATGGTCCTCTTGCGATTAATATTATTGTAGATCAGGCCTCGGAAGCGCTGCTTGGAGCTCACTGAGATGGATCACTATCTGTCGTCGGCCCCCTGGAGGGAACTGGCGGAGGATTACCGGATGAGGCTGGGGGAGCCGCCTGCGGGCACCGTTCGCACCATCGCTCTGAGTGAGCTGCAGGACGAAGCGGTGTGCCGCGAGTATGTTAGCTGGCTTAAGGATTATATCGGTGCGCCGGACCTGCAGGTTGCGGCTTCCATGCTGGCCAAGCGGATCAGCTATCTGTGGATCGCGCCAATACTGAGCGCCATGACCGTTCATAATCGTGAAGTCTTCTTCCCGCTGGACAGAAGCTTCCTCTATCATCCGGCTTCTACAGAAGAGACGACATTCCCTTTCCTGGCACTGGACGGGCTTCAGTCAGCCTCCCCACCGGAGGATAGGGCCGTGTGGCGCGAAGCTGTTATTGAGGAGAATTTTGCGGTACGGCTTGCGCCGTTGCTGCAGACGCTTGCCGCCGTGGGCCCCGTCTCCATGGCCGTGCTGTGGGAGAATATAATGGTGCGTATTGCCCCGCTGTATGCCCTTGGAGCAGACTCATCCGGCGAAGAAAGGCTGCGGATGCAAGAGGATTTTGTGTATCTGACCCGGACGGCTCCCGGCGCATTGTTCGGCGCAAGACGCAATCCATTCACCCGGTTCACCGAAGGGAATGACGAGGCTCCGGTTGCGAAGAGCAAGCGCATTACCTGTTGCTTTTACTACCGGATGTCCGGGGAATATTGCAGAAAGTGTCCGAAAATTGACAATGAGAATGAATCTCAATTAAAATGACAGCAGGTCTATCCGTTAAGCAAAGGATACTGTTGTCAGGAGATGAGAGAAATGCCGCAACAAGAACAGGCAAGTCTATGGAGTGATACAGCGGTCAAGACACTTGATGTGCGCAGCGGTACTGTGCCGCCCGGCGGTGTGCTTAGCGAAACGGGACTGGCGGCAAGTCAGCTGCTGCTGGCCATCGGCGGGCAGGGAGGGCTTGTGATGAATGGTGAAGGCTGCCATGTCCAAGCCTCTTTTGCTTGTCATGCCGTCAAGGGATCAGCCTACACTCTGAGTGCGGAATCAGACAACATTCATTATACAGCTATTAGCTACAAGGCCATTCCTGTGGCGGGAGCTGCACATGTCCTCTTCCCGCAGCGCAATCACCCGCTGCGCACTTCGTTCATTCACCATTCCGGGTCCCCGGCGGAGCTGCATATGGCGGCGGAGAGAATAGCCGCCAAATGGAGCCGGGGAGAAGGGCTGGAACGCTTCCATGCCAATGCGCTGCTGCAAGGTATGCTCTACGAGCTTATTATGGAACATGAACGCGGTCAGGGCGGGGTAGAGCCCGATATGGTGGAGGTTGTTGCCGCCTATATCGAGGGGCACTATCGTCAGGAGCTGGGGCTTAAGGAGCTGGCCGCGCTAGCCGGATGCGGCGTGCGGCAGCTCCAGCGGCGGTTCAAGCAGGAGAAGCGGCTCGGGCCCATGGAATACGTAATCCGGCTGCGGATGGAGAGCGCACAGCGGATGCTGCGTTATACGGATGCTTCCATCGGCGAGATCGCTGAGCGGACAGGCTACCGCGACATGTATTATTTCAGCAGGGCGTTCAAGAAGCATTATGGAGTCCCCCCGCAGCTCTTCAGGCGCACTGCCGCTTCAGCTCCCGCTGTGCTCTCCGCTCCTTCGGGACGGTCAGAGAGCGTGGCCTTCCCGCACGGGTCACCACAGGGTCCGTTGATCCACCATCTGCGCGGCGAATATCTTGTCACCGCTGCTCCGCAGCGGATCGCCGTACTCGATGTCCAATATGCGGACCATTTGCATGCTCTGGGGATGTCCCCCGCAGGAAGCGTAGGCTTCGGAAGCGGGTCGCTGAATTTCCCCGCTTATTTCCATGAGAGATTAATAACAACGGAAATGCTCGGAACCTACGAGTACCCGGACCTGCTGGCTGTAGAACGGCTGCGCCCGGATCTGATCATCTGCACTGAGGTGCATGCTCCGCACTATGAACGCTTAAGCCAGGTGGCGCCAACAATCATGTTCAAGCGTAATGAGAGCTGGCAGACCATTCTGAAGCTATTCGGCGAACTGACAGGCAAGCAGGCGGAGGCGGAACGGATTATTGCCGATTATCTGCGCCGTACGGCATTACTGTCCGCAGAGCTGGCTCCGGTACTGGCGGGCAAAAGTGTGGCTCTGATCCGTCCGCGGGAGTCCATCGTCCGGGTACATACGGCTTCTCACCGCACAGGCGCTGTGCTGTACCGCGACCTTGGTCTGCCTGCTCCGCGATTTGTGGCGGAACCCGCCTCCGACACGGCTTACCATATTTCCGTCGACAGGCTGCCGGCCGTGCATGCCAACTACTACTTTTTGCTTAGTAATGAGAGGATGCAGGAGGGAATATCGATGACAGAGCACAGTGTGAGGGGCATGCTAGGTGCAGACAAGCGGCAGCTTATATATCCGGTAGATGCTGCTACCTGGATCGGCTGTTATGGACCGACAGGCATCAACTGCATTCTGGATCAGGTGGCCCAGGCGTTACTGGCTTGAGCGGACTAGCGGCAGACGGAACCGCTGCCAATTACATCTCCCGATCATACTTGAACCGGTAATAGATGCCGTATCCAATCGTGAACAGGTAGGCGAATACCAGTAACAGCACCACGGTGAGGTCAGCCTCCATCAAGGCAAAGGCGAGCATTAAAGCCCCGAATACAAAAACCATCATGTCATAGGCCTTCGCCTTCGCCCGGGTTGCAATGGCGATATTGCGTTCATCGTGCTTGTTGATCTTCATCTGCTTGGCGATGGCGGGGCTATTCTTCAATGCGCGCTGTCCGATGAGTTCCCCCATCCCGCTGCCGAACAGGCCGGAGCCCAATCCGATACAGATAAAGGGCAGTGTCCGCAGCACCCCCTCCGGCTCTTGAACTGTTCTAATGAAGTACAGACTGCCTGCCAGCAGGACTACACCTGCAATAACCAGAAGATAAGCCGAGACGGATTTCTTCATCAATTCTCTTCCTCCTCATAAATAAAAATCTCCTCAATGCTCAGCCCGAAATAACGGGCAATCTTGAACGCCAGCAGGATGGACGGATTATAGCGGCCGTTCTCCAGTGAACCAATCGTCTGCCTGGACACCTCAAGCGCCGCTGCTAATTCCTCCTGCCTGATTCCGCGCTGCTTGCGTAATTCTTCCAAACGGTTGTTCATGGAATCACTCTCTTCATGGAAAGTTAACTTTACATGGAGAGTGTATCGCATGATGATCTAGATGTAAAGTTAACTTTCCATTGTTGGATAAATGGAGAGGTTGGTCACTCCCTATATACGAACATCCGTGCTACAATATTCCTTGTGAATATATGGAAGGAGGTGGGGCAGTGACTGCAAGACGATGGGTGATGACGTTCATACGGATGCACAAGCTGGTATTTGTATGCGGTTTCCTGGTAACTACGGTAATGACCCTGGTGAATCTGATATATCCGTTCCTGGGCGGGAGGCTGATTAATATCGCTTTTTATGACCAGGATCTGAAGGCCTTCCTGAAGCTGTGCCTGATCTATGCCGGCATTCTCCTGTTCAATCAGTTCATTGTGGCAACGCTTAATAATCTGATCTCCTCCCAGCTGATGACGGGGTTCGTGTTCGATATCCGGCGGGCGCTATTCCGCAAGATTCTGCATCAGAAGGGGAAGGATCTCTCCGGGATGTACAGCGGCGACCTGATCAGCCGGATGAACCGCGATGCCAAGGACATTATGAATCTCCTCTTCTGGAGCGGACTGTGGGGGTATTCCAATCTGCTGCATATTGTGTTCGCCGTGGGCTTCATGTTCTATTATCATGTCCTGCTGGGAGCGTTCACGGTGGTGCTGGTTCCTGTGGTGTTCATGGCCTCCAGATATTTCAAGCAGAGAGCGCTCCGGGTCAACCGGGATCTGGCGGCAGAGCAGGGGAGGCTGTCCTCGTACTTATTTGAAATTGTGGCCAATATGCGGGAGATCAAGCTGCTGAATGCCGGGAGGCTGGTAACCCATACCTATCTCAGGCGGACAGTCTCTATCCATCACAAGAATGTGGATAATGGAAGAATTGAGGTATCCACCGAGCGGGTGAATGCATTCATCACACTTGCTGCACAGCTGCTGCTGTTCATTATCTGCGCTCGGCTCATTGTGAAGGGGCAGATGCAGCTTGGTGTTTTTGTGGCTGCCGCCAGCTATTTCAATATGGCGGTGACCTACTTCAGCTCGATCAATAGCAAGATTACCGATACCTGGGGCCAGAATGTATCCCTGCAGCGTGTTGCGGAGCTTCTGAATGAAGAGGAAGAGGACTACAGGGAAGCCCGTCTGCCCACACTGATTACAGAGGGGACGATTGAATTTCGTAATGTCAGCTTCGGATATACGGAGGAAAGGCGGGTACTGGACGGGTTCAATCTCCGTGTCGAGGGAGGAAGCACTGTGGGTATTGCCGGAAGGAGCGGAGCCGGGAAAACAACACTCGGAAGCCTGCTCTGCAATCTGTATCCCGTTGACGGCGGCGAGCTTCTGATCGATGGCCGCAACGTGAACGAATATAACCTGCACAGCTTGCGGAGTCAGGTGGGCGTGGTTCATCAGGAGACGGTTCTGTACGATAACACGCTGCGGTATAATCTCTCTTTTACGAATAACCGTGATCGGGACAGCCTGTTACTCGAAGCACTTAAGAGAGCTGCACTGCATGAGCTGGTCCAGAATCTCCCGGACGGGCTGGACACAGTGCTGGGGACTTCCGGGCAGGAATTATCGGGCGGACAAAAGCAGCGTCTGGCTATTGCACGAATCCTGGTCAAGAACCCGAAAATTCTGGTCTTCGATGAAGCGACTTCGTCCCTCGACAGCAAGAATGAGGCGCTGATCCGGCAGATGACCGGTGAGCTTGCGCAAGACCGGACGCTGATCATCATCGCCCATCGGCTGTCCACGCTTAGATGCTGTGACCGGATTGCGGTGCTGGAGGGTGGCCGGGTCACAGGCTACGATACTCACGACGTGCTGATCAGAAGCAACAAAACGTATATAGATCTATTCAGCGAACAGCGTGCAGGAGGCGCAGCAGTATGACTATGACAAGATGGGCCGCCTATAAAGCGCTGACTCAGGGAATTGAAGGTGTCCGTAAGCCGCTGCTGGCGCTCGTGCTGTTCAAGCTGTGGAATCTGGTCTGCGGACTGCTTCCGTTATTCCTGTACTCTCTGCTCGTCAACCGCGTGCTGGTGGAGAAGCACCTGAGTGGGTTATGGCCGGTTGTCGTGGGTTATCTGGGAGTATTCGTGCTTACGACGGCCGGGATTGCGGTCAGCAAGCGCTACTCCAACCAGCTGCTTCTGAAGTATGACCTCAGGCTTAAGCGCAAACTGCTGAATAGAGTGAACAGCCTGGTTTATGAGGAGTATAGCGGGTACAGCATTGGTGATCTGAAAAGTCGGATCGAGCAGGATTCAGCCGCAGCCGGGCGGTTCTTCACGGTACATCTGTTAGATTTCACCTACGCTGTCCTGTATGCTGCTGCGCTGGCTGCGATTCTTGTAAGCTATGACTGGCGGATCGCCCTCCTCAGCTTCGTCTTCGTTCCGGTCTCCCTGCTGACCGTGAATCTCCTGGGTGAGAAAACGAGGAAGGCGGGGGAGGAGCTATGGAGGCTGCAGAACGGGTACGAATCTTTTTTACATGCGAGTCTGCAGAACTGGAAGGATATTAAGACCAACAATCTGGAGGAGGCCCAGCTTGAGGAATTGAACGGGCATTATGCGGCTATTCGTCCGGTGTGGTTCCGCAGCCAGCTCTATCAGCATCTGGGCGTTACTTATTCGTTCTTCACCAAGAACTTCATTACTCAGCTGTTCATCTATTTCATTGGCGGACTCTTCGTGATTAAGGGCTACTCGGAGGTCGGTGTGCTGCTGGTGTTCATTAGCTTCTACGGGCAATTCTTCGGGTTCATTGAGACGATCAGCAATGGCCTGATGAATTACAAGAATGATTCGGTGAATATCAGTAAAGTGATCGGACTGTTGCAGGCAGAGGCGGACCAGCGGCCTTACAAACGCATTAGCGGACAAAAGATTGAGGTTCAGAATTTGCGGTTCCGCTATGAGGGGAAGGAGGCCTTCGCACTGGACGGGATTTCGTTCTCGGTGGGGAAGGGGGAACATCTAGCCATCGTAGGGCAGAGCGGCAGCGGCAAGTCTACTCTTGCCAGACTGTTGACCGGACAGATGAAGCCTCAGGGCGGGAGCGTCCGCATCGGCGGCACGGATCTGCATGCGGTGAACAGCGGGAGTGCGGCGGCCAAGGTAAGCATTGTGGTGCAGGAGCCTGTTCTGTTCAATATGACGATCCGGGAGAACCTGCTGCTGGCGGGGGACGGGGCAACGGAAGCAGAGCTGATTGCCTGCTGCCGCAGCGCCAATATCTATGACTATATTGCATCCTTGGAGGAGGGGCTGGATACGGTTATCGGGGAGAAGGGGGTGAAGCTCTCCGGGGGCCAGAAGCAGCGGCTGTCGATTGCGCGGGCGCTGCTGCAGAAGCGGGACATTATTATTTTCGATGAAAGTACAAGCGCTCTGGACCCTGAGAATGAGAGCGGCATTAGGAATGAGCTGAAGCGTCTGTCTGCCGGAACTACCATGATCTCGATTGCGCACCGTCTTTCTACAATTCAAGACTGTGACAAGGTGCTGGTTCTGCAAGCCGGGAAGGTGGCAGCCTGCGATACCCATGCTAACCTGCGTGGCCGGAATGAAGCCTATGATCTGCTGTTCCGCAGCCAATACGCCGCCTTAAGCCATACCACAGAACTTGTTCATTGACGGCGTCTCCGCCCGGTAATATATTAAAATTAAGATTAACTATGTCCGTGACAGACTGTAGAGGAGAAGAGAAATGAGCCCGACCCATGTATGGATACCTGTCGTATTTTATTGGCTGCCGATGCTCTTCTTTTTCTACATGGGAATGGATGTGCTGCTGCGCAACCCGCGGCGGATCGAACATCGTCTGGTAAGCGCTACAATTCTGTGTTATTTCCTGATGTTCCTGGAGGAGTACTTCCGGTATATGCTGCCCATAGAATATAGTCCGCTGCTGGCTGCGGTCTGGTTCGCCAATGTCGGTATCCTTATTCCAGGGCTGGGCTTCCATCTGATTGCCCGGTTAATCGGCTTACATAAGCGGATGCCCCGGCCATGGTACCCCTATCTGTTCCACATATTAACCCTGGCTATTCCGGCGGGACTCATTGGTCAACGCTCCTATACTTCTGTGCAGCTGTTCACCGTAAGCGGAGTATGGAAATGGCCGGTGGCAAATGCGGCGTATTACGGGACACTGACAGCCAGCTTAGTGCTGAGCTTCGTTCCGATCGTCATGCTGCGCAGTGCGCGCAAGTGGAGTGCCGCCGATCCTGATTATCAGGAGCATGGCGGTATCTTCAAGCTGCTGGAGTATGGCTCCTGGGTGACATTCCTCTGGGTAGCGGTGTTCGGCTATTTCCGCTTCAATGAAATGCTGCCGCCTTATACGTATATCTACGGAGGACTGATCTGGTGCTTCGTGCTGCGGCTGTCCATGCAGCGGTATGAGTTCCTTAATCATGCGGGACAGCGCTACAAGAAGATGTTCCAGATCAATTCACAGGCTGCGCTGCTCGTCTCATTGTCAGGCAGCATTAAGGAAGCGAATCCGAGTGCCGGTAAGATGTTTGGCCGTCTGACCCTGGGGAAGGCTAACCTTACCGATCTGGGCGGTGCAGAGATCGTGGCGAAGCTTAAGGCACAGGATGATATCGGTGAGCTGGAAATGGTTCTGCATAACGGGGATAGTCCGGTCGAGGTGATGATTAACGGGGATTACGTGACCGTGGATCACGAGCCTCATGCCGTGCTGCTCATCCGGGACATCCGGCTGCGCAATCAGCATGTGCGGCAGATTGCCTTCATGGCCTATCATGATCCGCTTACCGGGCTGCCGAACCGCAGGCAATTCTATGACAAGCTGGAGCAGAGTCTTGCGGAAGCAGAGCGCAGCGGCGGGGAAGTAGCCATCCTGCTGCTTGATCTCGACCGGTTCAAGCAGGTGAACGACCGCTGGGGTCATGAGGCCGGAGACCAGATGTTATGCAAGGTGGCGGGCATGATCCATCAGCTGGTTCAGCCGGACGGGCTGGCGGCCCGCTTCGGCGGAGACGAATTCGTGCTGTTCTGCCCCGTGAGCGGGGACGGGCTGACCGCCGCAGAGCTGGAGCACCGGCTGCTGGCGGCGGCTGCACAGGCCACGCTGGATTATGAAGGCGAAGAGCTGAAGATCGATATGAGCATAGGCATCAGCTTGTATCCGCAGGACGGAACGGCTCCGGATGCTCTTTTGCGCCAAGCCGACAAGCGGATGTATGCGATCAAGCGGGGAGAGGCGGAGGGAAATCATGAGATTTGAGATTGGCGGGGGGATGGATTTAATTGAGGAGACTGTGCGGCAATTCCTGTCTGATAAGGCAAAGGTCCTTGATATCGAGAGCACCCGATTGCATTCGGGCTATCAGGCGGTGGATTTATTCCGGCACCGGATTCTCGTGGAGAGTGAAGGCAGGCAAGAGTATAGCTCTGTGATTACCAAAATGGCGAATGGAATTGAACGGCGGGTAATGAACCGGTTATTGGATCAGGGGGCTAATGTCCCTTTTAATAGAGCGGGTAATCTGGATTCGGACCATCGGGTGCTCCTGTGTATACAGGATGTGGATTATAAGACGAATTATCAGAATCTGGATATCGGGATGCTTCAGCACAAGGAAATACAGGCGCTGGCTTATATCCATAACCATAATCGCGGATTGCAGGAGGAGTTATCCTGGCTTCCTAGGGTTAGCCGTACATACATAGAGACTATAATTCATGGAGTATGGCGACCCGCATGGGAAGAGGCCAAGCACAATGAACGGTTCGTGGAGACCTTCGGGACGTATATGTCTGAGATCGATGCCGTATCGGGGAAAATCGTGGACGAGCTCGAAGCCGTCTGGAAGGATGAGACCACTCACACGCTTATACATAATGATCTGAATCCCGGAAATGTACTGGTACACAATAATGATGACGTCATGTTCATTGACTGGGAAGAAGCGCGGTACGGTTCTCTGTTCCTCGACATCCCTATGCGGTTTGACCGGTCTCAAGTTGGAGAATACCGTGAAGTGCTGGCTTCGCTGGGATGGGTGCTTCCTGCAGATACGTTCGGGCAGAGCTATAGAGCTGCTTCATGGTATCTCGGCCTGCGTTATATGACTTGGAGCTTGGGGGCGTGGCTAAGGGATCCTGGTACTGAGGCGGGGCTGCGGCGGTTTTTGGATATGGTTGTTGTGTAATAAAATTATTTCTCCAAGTTAAGAAGTCGATTCAGTGAATACCTAGGCTATACTTAGTGATAGGAAAAGAAAGGAGTGATCTGCTTGAGCTACCCTGAAATTCTGCGCAAAAAGGCCTTATATGATCAGGCTAAAGATAAAATCCCGGACCTTACTGTCCAAAGCTATGTGAAGGCTTTTGAACTTGAGTATACGCATAACTCAACGGCTATAGAGGGCAATACGTTAACCCTTCTGGAAACCAAAGTGGTACTGGAGGAAGGGATATCCGTAGGCGGGAAAATGCTTCGGGAAATATATGAGGTTATTAATCATAATAAAGCATACCAGTATATTAAGTCCTGCATTAACGATGAAAAACCATTGGATGAAGGGATCATTAAGGATATTCATGCTCTGTTAACTGAGAATATTATGGTAGGTGGCGTATACCGGAATGTAGAGGTGTATATATCCGGAGCAGCGCATACACCGCCAGTACCCAATGAAATGTATCTGCAAGTGAAAAATTTTTATGCTGATTTAGCGCAGAAAGATAACGCCGATATCATAGAGCTTGCGGCCTGGACTCATGCCGAATTCGTCCGCATCCATCCGTTCGCCGATGGGAACGGCAGAACCTCGCGTCTGATTATGAATTATCAGTTGCTGGCAAATGGATATCTTCCTATCTCTATTGCCAAAGAAACGCGGCTGGAATATTTCAATGCCCTCGAGGCCTACGCTGTACGCCGGGATTTGAAGCCCTTTGCGGATATGATAGCCTTACTGGAGGAACAGCAATTGGATCGTTATCTTGGGATGATTGAGCGGCGGGGCTAGAGAGTGAACACTAGTGAATATCACGAGCAACGACACCCCTTCTAGCGAAGGCTTATGCTATCGTTTATACTGATACAACCAATTCATTTCATAGGAGCTGTGTTCCAAGCCATGATCAAGAAAGAAGCCGCACATATACGCAAGCAGTTCAAGATGGACCATGATCAGCTGAATCTGTACGATATTCTGAATGTCTATATTATGAAAGAAACGAATGAAATCTACCACTTCGAACGCCAGCCGTTCGCCATGCTGGAACGTGAGAAGCAGGAGCTGTATATGAGTAACTTCCGGAAGCTGCTGACCGGGGAGCTGGACCATAAGCTGTTCGAGCTGAAGTTCTTGGAGGAAGCGGAGGAGCCGTCGCAGGTGATGCTTCACCAGGGACTGGTGACCGGTGACCCGGAGGAGTGGCAGGACCTGATGCTCATGCTGGTGGATAAAATGCTGGTGGATGCCAAGTATGAGAAGGATGCGGTCATCACCTTCGTACGGGGACAATACTTCCGGCCGACCAAGGCGCGTAATGACGAAGCCGAGGAGACCGGGAAGGACGAGGTATTCGCTCATCCGTTCATTCTATGCAGTGTGAATTCCACGGAGCAGCAGCGTAAGACGCTTTTATTCGATTATGTAGAGCGGGAATTCAAGTATAATATCATGGTTGACCCGATTATCAAGCTGAGCACGCCGGAGCAAGGCTTCTTCTACCCGAGTGTGACGGACAACTATTCTGATGTGAACCGTGTACTGTATTGTACGGGAAGCGCGAATAATCCGAACCCGCATTTCATTGAGCAGGTGTTGAATGCGGAGCGGTCTGTGACGGCCATGGAAGAGAGATCTATCTTTGAAGAGATTGTAAAAGAAGTGGCAGGCGAACAGATTGATGTGGGTACCATTGCCCAGGTGTACGAGGAGATTCATCAAGTGATTGAGGACAACGCGGAGGAGGAAGAGCCGCCGAGACTTGATTACCGCGATGTGGAGCGTGTGCTGAAGGCCAGCGGTGTGGAGGATGTGACGGCGGAGAAGGTGGAGCGCGCGTTCGAGACCATCGTGGACAATAAGCACTATGAGCTGAAGGCCAGCAGTGTCATCCCTAAGTTCACCTCCAAGTCGATCAAGATCGATACGAAGGTTGCATCCATCACGATCAGCCCGCAGGACCTGAGATATGTGCGGCAGGTGAATTACCAGGGCAAGCGCTGCATCATGATTGAGATTGATGAGGATGCGGTGATCGAAGGATTCACGCTGCTGACGGAGAACTTATCCTAACCTGAACAGATGTATATTGAAAAAAGGGCTATCCCGATGTCTCCTTACGAGAGCGGGAAGCCCTTTTATTTGTGGAGGGTGGGTGCGCTAGGAAGAGCTCCCGTATTTCTCCCAGACCGCTGCATACTTCTTCTCCAAGATCCCCCAGCGCTTCTCGGCGCCGTATTTCGCTTGGAGCTGCTGCAGGTATTGCTCCGCAGTCTCTGTATCCCCTGTATCCAGCAGGTACCCGAAGGTCTCCTCACTTAAATGCAGTGCTATCCGCGGCATATAGTATTCAATAATGGCCCTGGCATCGGTTAGGGTGTACATGAATTGGAGACCCTGATCCAAGTGGAGCAGCAGGTCTGCCGTGAACTTGTCCACATCTACCTCCGGCGTCAGGAAGTAGCGTTCCGGGGCGGCGGGGACGATTTGGTTGATCCGGGCATAGAAGTGAGGCAATCCCAGAGACGAAGCAGGCCTATATTGCGCAAGCTCTTCGGAATGAAGATTGTAATTCACATAGAAGCTGAGTTGCTTGTGTGTATTGTACTTGAATTTCTGGATATTGATTTTATAGCTGAGTTGGCCTTCTGTTTTGTAGAAATTCAGATCTTTTGTACGATAGCCCTGTGCGGAGAACAAAGGTTTGACGTCCTGCTTGATGATCTGCTTGAACAATTCCTTCATATCTAACAATTCATTCATAGTAAGTAAATCCTCCTTCACCTGGGTTAATTATAGACTGCATTTATAACATGTCGGCTGACAGCTATAATTGTACTATAAACAGGATCGCCTCAAATGACTTCATTCTGGGTAAATATAGGATAGGAGGCAGGAGAGGAGGAATGAAGGTAGTGATGAAGAATGTTAAGATTTTATTGTTTTTCTTTGGGTTTGCGGCTGTTATGGTGCTGCTGTTCGGGTGGGGGCTGCCGGTAGTTTTTCAATTATTCCTACATAACGATTACATAAGAAGTCTGACTTTGCTGGTTGTGTTCAGTATGGTGGTGTTAGTCAAAAGGTTGAATTGGTCCACTTATTTGGTCTTTGCCGTCGCTCTCTTCTCGTTCTTGGGCATGATGATCGACACGGCCGGGAACCCCATAACCAACAAGCCGCTGGAATGGATCGTCTCTCCTATAGGTCAATTGCAGCTGGACCAGGATGTCAATAATTATGCGCCAGGCCAGTACGTCATTTCGGATAAACTCTCCATTCTGAAGCCGGGCGGGGAGGCGGTCATGCTAAGTACCGTATGGTTGTACTTGTACCGGTGCGCTCAGTATCTGGTGCTCTACTCGATTGTAGGCACCTTGCTTGCAGCAATCCGGGGGAGTAAGCCAGAGCGCTGGCCGGTGCCTGCCGCGACCGTAGACGAGACGTTGACACCGGATATGGAGCAGCGGGTAGCTGCGGAACTGAAGCGCCGGGAGGCAGCAAGCACTACGCTGAGGGTCCTGCCCGAAGAGGTCCAGGAGCATGTCCGGCAGTTAAAAAAGGACGGCAAGCTCATTCTTGCCATCAAGCTCGTCCGTCAGCATACGGATATGCCCCTTGGCGAAGCCAAGCGGTATGTGGAAGAAATGTAGAGGTAGTACTCATCAGCCTGTTCTGTTCAATCTACAGAGCGGGCTTTTTTTGCGCGAATTTTCGTCTTTTTAAATTATACAAGGACTTAAAGTGCACTTATTGACGATATGACTGATATTTATTTGTCGAATTAGTTAACTTTAACGCGAAAAATGTCGATAAACCAGTATGGAAAACTAATGCTTGCTAATGCCGGGCATGTGCAGAGCGTGTGCAGCATGTTCAGAGTTTTGCGGAAGCGTTATCAATATTATGGAAATGGTCATTCGACAAGGAGGAAAGCGATGTTTAAGAAAATGGGGAAAATCGGGCTGGCTGTGGTATTGGTGATCGGGCTGCTGCCCATGATGTCCCTCCGTGCTTATGCGGCGGTGCCGTCATTTAATGAAGCGGCTGATTTTGTAATTGAGCCTCCGGTTACGTATTCGGCGGGCAAGAGTCTGACGGATGCGAAGGGTCTACAGGATGGAAGTACGGCGGTTCTGCTGAATTCATTCGTCTATCAGGGGAATTCTTACACGGCCTCTAATTTCTTAAGGGTCTTTAACAGCACAGGAACGCTTATAACGGACGTTAACCTGGGCAGCCTGATGGACACCTATTACAAAATGACGTATGTTAGCATGCTTGCGCTCAATAACGGCAATCTGCTGATTATGTACAGTAAAAGCGACTCCAGCGAATACAACCTGCAACTGGGCACAGTTACTGAGAGTACGCCGAATGCCTATTTCATGGTGCTGAATAAGAACGGTCAGAAGGTAACCGGCCAGACCCGGCTGAATACCTTCAGTGCGGCCAGTCTGCCGCAGCTCACGCGCTTTATCTCTGCGGCGGAGCTGTCTAACGGCGATATCGCTTTTTCCTGGCAACGAAATGATAATAAAAGCACGGTTACCCGTGTCTTCACTGCTGCGGGCGTACCAGTGTCAAGCGAAACCCTGCTGGTAGATGCTAATGCGAGCATGTCCTACGTAGCCGCTGGTGATGGCGTGTATATGGCTGCGTACAATTCGGGACCCTCGAACGATAATATCTATCTGCAGTTATTCAATAATAACGGAACCTCCATAACCACCATTAATATTGGGGCGAGAACGAATGAGAAGCAGCTGTATCTGTCTACACTGAGCAACGGGAATTTCATGTTCAGCCAGTATAGCTGGCAAACCGGAATCACGAGTGTCTCCTTATATGACAATGCGGGTGTAAGCCAAGGCGGATTCAACGTAAATGGTTCGCTGGGCGAGGCGTCAGCCGCTGTCTACAAGAAAGGCGCGATGCCGGGATTCGTAACGGTTAGTACAGATCCTGTGTCGAATAAGGCTATCGATGATGCCTACAATTACGGTACAGAATGGTCTGGAACCCAGTACGCTTACTTGAATTACTATGACAATGACGGGACCCTGCTGTATACAACGGATCAGCCGGTGAATTCTGCTCCTGCTGTATTCCAGGGATACAATGAAGACACCTGGATGTTCAATGTGGAATATTATCCGAAGTTTGCCGTATATCCGGCCTTCGGCGACAAGATTGTTTTCATCACAACAGATAATACAGATGCCACTCATTTCCGAATCACCGGCAAGCTGTTCAACAGGGAGGTCTTAACTCCGGTAGTGCTGCAATCTGCTGTAGCAGACGGCGTTCCCGGAACAACGACATCAACGAAGATTGATCTGACCTTTGATGCTGCGATTACCGGACTGACGGCAGACGATATCACGATTACAGACGGCATAGGCTCTGCGGTAAAAGGTTCCTTTACCGGGTCGGGGACGGCCTGGAGCCTTGCACTTACTTCAGTGACCGCCGAGGGCGATGTATCCGTGGCTGTGAATTCGCCAAGCGGATACACAGTCAGCGGTTCACCGCTGACGGCAACCGTATCGCTGTTCAAGCCAGCGCTGGAGCCAACCCCGGCAGCGGTGATTAACTATGCAGCCGAGCAACTGAGCGGTCTGACGGCGAATGGCACGTATACCGTGAACGGTACGGCTGTAACGGCGACGGCGGATGGTACGCTTGCGCTGGAGCAGAGCTGGCTGGGAGAGTCCCTGAGTATTGTGAAGCAGGGGAATTCTACCACAACGGTAGACAGTGCCGCGCAGGCGCTGGTCATTCCATCCCGTCCGGCGGCACCTACAGGTGTGACAGCAACGGATGAACTGGCGATTGATGCGAATAACGGTACATTGATCAATGTGACTACTGCGATGGAGTATAAACAAGGCGTAGCAGGAACGTGGACGGATGTGACCGGTACAACGGTGACAGGACTGGCTCCGGGTACGTACGAGGTCCGTGTGAAACTGACGGCGGCGTCTTTTGTATCGGAAGCGCATAGTGTAACGGTGAATGCGTATGTGCCAACGGCAGAGACTACCCCGGCAGCGGTGATTGACTACGCAGCCGAGCAACTGAGCGGTCTGATTGCGAATGGCACGTATACCGTGAACGGTACAGCGGTAACCGCGACTGCAGCTGGCACCCTGGTGCTGGAGCAGAGCTGGCTGGGAGAGTCCCTGAGTATTGTGAAGCAGGGGAACTCTACGACAACGGTAGACAGTGCCGCGCAGGTGCTGGTCATTCCATCCCGCCCAGCGGCACCAACAGGTGTGACGGCAACGGATGAAATGGGAATAGAGGCGAACAACGGTACACTTACGAATGTGACTGCTGCGATGGAGTACAAGCCAAGTACCGGGGGAGTATGGAAGGATGTGACGGGGACATCGGTGACGGGACTGGCTCCGGGTACGTACGAGGTCCGTGTGAAATTGACGCCATCGTCTTTTGCCTCGGAAGCGTATAGTGTTACGGTGAATGCGTATGTGCCAATGGTAGAGACAATCCCGGCAGCGGTGATTGACTATGAAGCCGAGCAGCTAAGCGGTCTGCTGGCGAATGGTCTCTATACGGTGAATGGCACGTTATCGATATACGCGGATGCGGCGGGCAAGCTGGCACTGGATAGCTCTTGGCTGGGAACCACTCTGAGCCTTGTGAAGCAGGGAAATGCGTCCACGACCATTGACAGTGCGGCGCAGACCGTGAGCATTCCTGTTCGTCCGGCAGCACCTGCTGGAGTTACGGCAACGGATGAGACGGCGATTAACGCGAAGAACGGTACGCTTACGAATGTGACTCCGGCCATGGAGTACAAGCAAGGTGCCGCAGGCGTGTGGACGGATGTGACGGGAACAACAGTGACGGGGCTGGCTCCGGGTACGTACTACGTCCAGACCAAGGCGACTTTGACGGCTTTTGCCTCGGTAGCACACATCGTGAATGTGGTAGCGTATGTAGCGATACCGGAAGCCACACCAGCAGCGGTCATTGACTATGAAGCTGAGCAGCTGAGCGGTCTGACGGCAAACGGTACGTATACACTGAACGGTACGTTGACCGTAACAGCGGATGCAGACGGCAAGCTGGTACTGGATAACGGCTGGCTGGGCAGCTCCTTGAGTCTAGTGAAGCAGGGGAATGCGTCAACGACCATTGACAGTGCGGCGCAGACCTTGACTATTCCTGCCCGTCCGGCAGCGCCTGCGGGAGTTGCGGCAACGGATGAGACGGCGATTAACGCGAAGAACGGTACGCTTACGAATGTGACAACAGCCATGGAATACAGAAAAGGTACAGCAGGCGCATGGACAGATGTCACAGGCACTAGCGTAAGCGGGTTGGTCCCGGATACGTACTCTATCCGTAAGAAGGGTACGGTGACAGCTTTTGCCTCGGAAGCACAAGTTGTAACGGTGAATGTCTACGTACCCACACTGGAAGCCACTCCAACAGCGGTCATTGACTATGAGGCTGAGCAGCTGAGCGGTCTGACTGCGAACGGTACGTATACACTGAATGGTTCGTTGACAGTAACAGCAGATGCAGACGGCAAGCTGGCACTGGATAACGGCTGGCTGGGCAGCCCCCTGAGCCTAGTGAAGCAGGGGAATGCATCCACAACCATAGATAGTGCGGCGCAGACCTTGAATATTCCTGCCCGTCCGGCAGCACCTGCCGGAGTAACAGCAACGGATGAAACAGCGATTCATGCGAAGGATGGCACGCTCACGAATGTGACAACAGCCATGGAGTACAGAAAAGGTACAGCAGGCGCATGGACAGATGTTACAGGCACCACCGTCACAGGCCTTGCACCAGGCGTCTATGAAGTCCGCACTAAGGCGACAGCAACGCCGTTCAGCTCAGCTGCGGTGGAAGTGACAGTGACCTCCTTTGCATCTGAGGCGGAAGTGACGCCTGCGGCGGTGATTGATTACACCGCTGAGCGATTGACAGGTCTGATTCCAGAAGGGGTATACACCGTAAATGGTACGGCTGTTACGGCCACTATGGACGGAACGCTGCCGCTAGACGGTAACTGGCTGGGAACCACCCTGAATATCGTGAAGACGGGCAACGGGGTGACCACCACCGATAGTGATGCGCAAGTGTTAAGTGTTCCCGCGCGTCAGGCCGCTCCAGTCGGAGTGAGTGTAACGGATGTGACCTATAACGGAGCCAATGACGGAACACTGCAGAATCTGACCGTCCAGATGGAATACCAGATTGGGGACACAGGGGCTTGGACAGAAGTTACAGACACTACGATTACCGGCCTTGCACCAGGCACGTATTATGTGCGGGTGAAGGCTACGTCAACGGACTTTGCTTCTGCTATTGCTCAGGTGACTGTGCATGACTCAGATGCCGTGATCCCGGCGGCTCCGGAAGTGGTGGCGGATGATCTGAATAATACGATTGTGGGCCTGAACACCAGCATGGAATTCTCCGTGGATGACGGACCCTTCGTACGTTATGACGGAACGAACCTGCCGGACCTCAGCGGCGAGCATGCCGTAAAGGTACGGGTGGCGGCGAGCGGATCTGTTCCTGCGGGACCGGCAACTGCGCTGACTTTTACAACGAATGTCTTGATCCCTACCGGGGACTTGGCTGTGAGTGCCAGTGACCCGATTGGTGCGGTCAATGACGGCTATACGCAAATTAATGTAACGCCTGCACCGGCTGAAGGACATAAGCTGCTGTATAAGAACTTTGGTTCTGGCAGCATCGTCGTGCCGAATGTGGGAGACCTTCTGACCGGATATACGCTTGTAGGCAGTGAAGGGCTGATTCCGGCAGCCGATGGGGATACGATTGGCATTGCTGAGGTAGATGCTGAAGATATGGTGGTAAAATACGGCAGCGTCATTGCAGTAGTTGCAGTGACTACTCCGGTAACGCCAACTCCCGATCCGGTCAGCCCGGGAAGCGGAAGTAACCCAAGTGCCGGAAGTAACACGAACAGCGGGACTCCTTCCAGCACAGTCACTGATGTGATTGTCCTGGTGAACGGCAAGGAGGAGAACGCGGGCAAAGCGACGACCACGACCTCCGGTAACCTTAGAACGACGACAATCGCGGTAGATCCGGCCAGATTGCAGGCGAAGCTGGATGCCGAGGGGAACGGCGCTGTAGTAACTATCCCGATGATGCTGGATTCCAACATTATTGTCGGTGAGCTAAGCGGCCAGATGATCAAGAATATGGAGAATGTGGCGGCCACCCTGGTGCTTCAGACCAGCAAGGGCAGCTATACGTTGCCTGCATCCGAGATTAATATCGGCGCATTGGCTGCAAGATTAGGTAACGGGGCTAAGCTGGAGGACATTACGCTGAGAATTACCATTGGTGATGCTTCGGCTGCCATGAATCAGGTGGTCACCGCTGCGGCAAGCAGGGGCGGCCTGACCCTTGCAGCGCCAGTCCTGGATTTCACAGTTACTGCTTCTTTCGGAACCTCAACAGTAGAGGTGAGCCGGTTCAATGCATATGTATCGCGGACAGTAGCGCTTCCGCAGGGGGTTAACCCGAACCGGCTTACAACTGGTATCGTTGTCGATCCGGATGGAACGGTGCGTCATGTACCGACCAGAATCATCCAGAAGGATGGTAAGTACTACGCAGAGATCAACAGTCTGACGAACAGCACCTATTCTGTGGTCTGGCATCCGCTGACATTCGCGGATGTGGAGAAGCATTGGGCGAAGAATGCTGTGAATGACATGGGCTCCCGTCTGGTCATTAACGGGGTGAACGAATCCACGTTCAACCCGAACGCTGACATCACCCGTGCAGAATTCGCAGCAATCATCGTACGCGGTCTAGGCCTGAAGCTTGGAGAGGGAGCTGCGAAGTTCGCAGATGTTCCGGCGAATAGCTGGTATGCAGCAGCAGTCGGAACAGCCTCCGGGGCGGGTCTGATCACCGGCTTCGAGGATGGAACCTTCCGTCCTGATGCCCGCATCACACGCGAGCAGGCCATGAACATCATCGCTAAGGCGATGAAGCTGACCGGTCTCGCAGAACAGACCGGCACAGTGGACACCGCTGGTGTGCTTGCAGCCTTCACAGATGCAGGCCGCGTTGGCGCCTGGGCGAAGGACAGTCTGGCGCTCGCAGCATCCGCCGGCTTAATCACCGGCCGCGGTGGCAATAAGCTGGAGGCACAGGCTAACGTCACCCGCGCAGAAGTGGCGGTGCTGATCCAGCGTCTGCTCCAGAAGTCAGAGTTGATTGATTAACGGTATAAACTATACTATGTAAACTAGAAAAAGCGGATTCAGTCATTGAGCTGAATCCGCTTTTTTGCAATATAAGGATTTATATGTTTTACGCTATGAACTATCCTTCTATTTCTCGCTGAAACGGTATCGTCCTTTAAACGGACGGCAAATACGTTTCCACTTAGCGTTAGAATTTTGGCATTTAGCGTGTACCCAATAATAGGGAAATCTCGAGCTGGGAGGGGGGCGGGGTGCTGTGCGGAAGCAGTTGGATTTTATACACTTGCTGTAGAGCGGACGAGTCCTGAAGGGACAGTAGTTGGATAAATGTTACTTATTGAATCACAATTCAGCGGAATTGGCACAATCACTAGAATTAGTTGCTGTTTTTCCACCTGTTTGCGTACAATCGCCAGAAAGCGATAAATTAAGATACGTTTGTCCACTTGCTGATTACCCGGGAGATTGGAAGCCTTGTATTTGCTATTATGAGGTCTGGTATTTGCTATAATTGGCTTTAACAGAATTTTCAGGAGAGGGGCATGGCGGTATGTTCATTGTTAATGTAGAAGCAGCAATCTGTAAGGAAGATAAGTGGCTTGTGATTACACGGAGTACCAAAGAAGAGCATGCAGGAGGGACTCTGGCTCTTGTAGGAGGGAAAGTGGATATTGAGGGCAACTCGCTCGAAATCCTCGAACGGACGGTGAAGCGCGAATGCGATGAGGAGGTTGGCATCGTGATCAAGGATGCGGTTACTTTTGTGTATAGCTCCTCCTTCGTGACAGAGGACGGACGCAATGTCATCAATATGGTCTTCCTATGTGAATATGACAGTGGTACAGCCACTAACCGGAGTCCTGATGAAGTCGAAGCCGTACATTGGATGACCCACGATGAAATCATGGATCACCCCCTGACCCCTCCCTGGACCAAAGAAAGTATAAGAAGAGTAGCACTGGCAAGAAAATAACATTTAGGCTGCGGCAGACCATTAGAGCTTTAATTCTTCCTCACCGTCAGTCTTCCATAGGTTTATTCGTCCGCAGGGAGTAGGACGAGCGTAAACCAAGCTCCTTCATGAACTTGCCTACGGTCCGTTCGCTGATAATGTAGCCTTCTTCTCTTAAGAGAAGGGTGATTCTGGGACTGCCGAATTGGCCATGGTTAGCTTCGAAAAGTTCGGTGATCCGCGTCAGCAGCAGGGCCTTGCGCTTCGCCTGGTTGCTGACCTCGGCGTTTCTCCATTTGTAGAATCCGCTTCGTGAGACTTCAAGCACCTTGCACATCTTCTCTACAGGGAACTCGGAGCGGTGGTCTTCGATGAACTGGAACCGCAGGGACTTGGACAGCGGGTGCTCAGGCAGACTCTTTTGCAGGCGGGTAAGCTCCTCTTCATTTGCTGACACCGGCTCTGTCGAATCCTGCCTTTGATCTGTGTTTTTCATGGGAAAGACCTCCTAGTTACGTTCAGTATAGGGCTCACACCCACCCCGTGAACTCCAAAATACTCGCCTTCGCCGATTGCGCCTCCGACTGCGCACCCTTGCGCCATTCCTTGGGCGGGACGCCCATCAGCTTAGAGAAGCAGCGGTTGAAGCTGGAGATGGAGTGGAAGCCGACCTTCTCCGAGATCTCCAGAATTGAATCCTCGGTGCTCTTAAGCTGCTTGCAGGCTTCCTCAATCCGGGTGCTGCTCAGGAAATCCAGGGGGGCGGTGCCCATCGTATCATGGAATTTGCGGCGGAAATGGGTGGTGCTCAAGTGGCACAGCCCGGCCAGGTCATCGATGGTCATCGGCGCCATATAGTTGCGGGTGATATACTCCAGCGCGGGGGCGATAGCGAAGTCACCGAGGAGCGTATGCCCGGCCTCCTGGCCGCTCAAGGCTTCGTTCGTAGAATGAATGCGGAGCAGCTCAATGTACAGGGACAGCAATAAGCCGTATGCACTCTCCTGATAGTAAGGCTTCTGCTGCTGTAATTCGAGGACGATGGAGGTAGCTAGCGTATAGACGAGGGGGTGCTTTTCCCTGCTCAGAATACAGTTCGCACCCTGCACCGCCCAGAGATTCGGCTCGAAGCCAGCGTAGGCGCTTTTGAAGGAATGCTGAAACAGATCCTCCGGCGAGAAAAACAGATAGGACCACAGACTGGCCTCTCCCGGAGAACTGTACGTCGTATGGGGCAGATACCGCGGCAGGAAGGTCACATCCCCGGCGGCAAAAGGCACATTCTCGCCCTTAATCTCCATAATCCCGCTATCCGAATAGCAGATCCCGATCTCCAGGTGGTTGTGGAAATGCAGGTGCTCGCTCTTGATATCGGAGATCTTCCAGCGTTCACCGCTGAGCAGCAGGACAGGGAAATGAATCGGCAGGCTGTAGTGGCGGTACTCAATGACGGGTTTCTTTTTTCTGGGCATCTTCAGCACCTCCTGTCCTTCTTGCGTTAGAATAGGAATGAAGAATAAAGGGTCGAAATTGCGCAGTTTTGATGTGAATGTGCTTAGATGTAGAACATTTTACTGCTTACAATAGATTCTGTAAAGCGCTTCCAAGCGGATGGACGGATAATAGCTGCCTTCAGAGACGCAGGGAACAGGAGAGGGGAATACACATGCTTCAAGTTAAATATAACCGGGAAGAAATCTTAAGCGTAATCGATAAGGTTGCAAGGAAGACACTGGCGATGGATTTGACGTGGGAGTGGCCTTGCGGCGTTGCCTATTATGGGGTGTCCAGAGCCTACCAGACCACGGGGAACCAGGAGTATCTGAACCAGCTGGTGAAGTGGGTAGATGAATATATTGAGCTGGGGCTGCCAGACTGGACGGTTAACACCTGTGCCATGGGCCATATGCTGATCACGTTGTACGAAGAGACCGGGGACCAGAAGTACTGGGATATTGTCATGAGTAAAATCGGCTATATCCGGGGGAGCGCGCTTCGGTTCGGGGATCAGGTGCTGCAGCATACGGTCTCGGTGTCCAATGACTTCCCGGAGCAGGCTTGGGCGGATACGCTGTTCATGGCTGCGTTCTTCCTGCTGCGTGTGGGCAGCAAGCTGGAGGATCAGGAGCTGATTCAGGACGCGCTGAACCAGTATTACTGGCACATCAAATACTTGCAGGACCCCAGCACCGGCCTCTGGTTCCACGGCTATAACCATGTGAAGCAGGACCATATGTCCGGGCTGTACTGGGGCCGGGCGAACGCCTGGGGAGCCTATACGATGTCGCAGGTGAAGCCGCTGCTTAAGGAGTGGTACCTGTACCCGCAGTGTATGGATGTGGAGTGTTCGCTCCGGGATCAGCTGGCGGCGTTGAAGCTGGTACAGACGGAGGACGGCCTGTGGCGTACGCTGCTGGACGATGAGGAGTCCTATGAAGAGGTATCGGCATCCTGCGGGATCGCTGCGGCCATGGTGAATAACGGCAATCCGCTGCATACCAAATATGTGCAAAAGGCCCTGAAGGGCATTCTGGAGAACATCACTGAAGACGGACGCGTATTGAACGTATCGGGCGGGACCGCCGTCATGAAGGACCGTGAAGGGTACCGCCATATTCCCAAGGCCTGGACTCAGGGCTGGGGCCAGGGCCTCGCGCTTGCGTTCCTGTCGGATCTGCTGAAATAGGAGGAATTCCCGTTGCCGAAATTATCTACAGGCTCCACAGGAGCTTTTACCCTGCCGGGGGAAGCCGGTTATGAAGCACTGACGCTGAAGCTTGCCGAACGCTGGGGGGCCGATGTCATTCGTGACAGTGACGGTACGCAGTTGTCAGAAGAGATTATTAATGCCGGTTACGGCATCTATTCGACCCTGTGCATCATCCGCGACCATAACGGCTGGGCGGCGAGGAACCCGGACAAGCTGCAGCAGACCTTCCTGATTACGAGTCCGAAGGTGGCTGTGCAGGATTACGTATCCATCTATCTGCTGGAGGATTTCTTCGCAGAGCAATTCAGGGTGAATGATTCCCGTGAGGCATTCAAGTACTGGCAGGTGTACGACCGGACAACCGGGAAGGAGGTGCCGGGGGAGCAGTGGAATTACGACCGGGAGTCCGGCAATGTGGTGTTAACCGGCATTACGCCTTGGCATAAATATACCGTCAGCTTCATGGCCTACCGGATCTGGGAAGAGATCTCCATGTACAACCACACGACGAATCACTGGGACAAAGAGCATCTGATGCAGATCGATCCGATGTATAAGGGGACCCGGCAGTACCTGCTGGACTGGATGGAGGACTGGTGCCGGGAGCATCAGGCAACGACAGTGGTCCGGTTCACCTCTCTATTCTATAATTTTGCCTGGATCTGGGGCAGCAGCGGGCAGAACCGCCATCTGTTCTCGGACTGGGGCTCCTACGACTTCACGGTGAGTGCGCGGGGCCTGGATCTGTTTGCGGAGCAATACGGTTATTCGCTGACCGCAGAGGATTTCGTGAACGGCGGCAAATACCGTGTCAGCCATATTCCGGCGGAGCAGCGTAAGCTCGACTATATGGCTTTTATCAACGATTTCGTCATCGGGTTCGGCAAGCAGTTAATTGACATTGTCCATAAGCACGGCAAGCTGGCGTATGTCTTCTACGATGACAGCTGGGTGGGCGCTGAGCCCTACAATGACCGCTTCGGGGAGTTCGGCTTCGACGGGATGATTAAATGCGTGTTCTCGGGTTATGAAGCCAGGCTCTGCTCAGGGGTGAAGGTGGAGACGCATGAGATCCGGCTGCATCCGTATCTGTTCCCGGTTGGCCTGGGCGGTGCACCTACCTTCATGGAAGGGGGCAATCCCACACTCGATGCGAAGCAATACTGGATCAACATCCGGCGCGCCCTCCTGCGTGAGCCGGTCGACCGGATCGGCCTGGGCGGCTATCTGCATCTGGTTGAGCCTTACCCGGATTTCTGTGCGTACATGGAGAAGATTGCGGATGAATTCAGGGAGATCAAGGAGCTGCACCGGCAGGGGCAGCCTTATCACATCAAGACTAAGGTAGCTGTTCTGCACTCGTGGGGCAAGCTGCGGTCATGGACCCTGTCGGGCCACTTCCATGAGACGTATATGCATGACCTGATTCATATCAATGAGGCCTTGTCCGGCTTGCCGGTGGAGGTGCGCTTCATCGACTTCGGGGATGTCCGCCAGGGTGCCCTTCAGGATGTGGATGTGGTGATCAATGCAGGCAACGCTGGTTCAGCGTGGAGCGGCGGGGACCACTGGAAAGACAGCCAGGTAGTGGACGCCTTGACGGAATGGGTATATAAGGGCGGTGCGCTCATTGGAGTGAATCAGCCTTCCGCCGTGGACGGCTATGATCACTACTTCCGGATGGCGCATGTTCTCGGGGTGGATGAGGACACCGGCGCTAGGGTAGCGCATGGCAAATGGGCTTATGAGGTTCAACCGGTGCAGGGGCTGGTGCCGGATGGCGTCAGCATCCGGCCGAAGGACAATGTCTATCTGACCGGCGGGGCTGCTACGGTGGTCCGTGAGGCAGAGGGCAAGCTGGCCCTGACTGTGAATAGCTTCGGAAGAGGGAAGGGCATCTATCTGCCGTCCTTTGCCTTCAGCTGGGAGAATACGCGCCTGCTGCTGAATCTGATCCGCTATGCCGGCAATGAGCTGGAGGAGACCCGCTATCTCCCGGATAATCTCTACACCGAGTGTGCGTATTATCCGCAGAGCAAGCGCCTGGTTGTGATTAACAATAGCGGCCAGCCGCAGCAGACCACCATCGAGACGGACTATGGTCCGCAGGTTGTGGAGCTGGAAGCTTTTGATACGGTGATTCGGGTGATGGGGAGGAATTGAATCGTTATCATAATTATGATAAAATAGCGCTAAAAGGAGGGGAGTTTAATGCCACAGATTCGGCCCGTATCCGACTTGCGCAACCATTTTGCTGAAATATCCCGGATTGTTCATGAGAATAATGAGCCTGTTTTCTTAACCAAAAATGGTTATGGGGATATGGTAGTGATGAGTATCGAACAATATGAGAATATTCAGCAGAATCAAGAGATTATCATGAAACTTAAAGAAGCCGAGCATGAAGCCGATACCTCTAAGGAGCGCTACAGTCACTCTGAAGTATTTAATAATTTGCGAATGCAGATTCGGAATAAATCAGATCAATAATGCCCTGCCAAGGCGTTTTTTTTTATTTAGGGTCCTTAAGTTATTCCATTCATATAGTCTATAGCCAACTGCGATCAGGTGTGATGAAGCCATTGCCAGGTTAGAGTTATTTCCATTCTCCAGTCCTGTTGCTCGTAACATGATTGGCTTAAAGGATGAATACCGTTCTTTGGTTGTGGAGAATTACATCGTGTTCTATGTTGTATTAGATGATATCGTTGAGATTAGACGGGTGCTTCACGGGAAGCGCAAGTATGAAGATCTGATGTAATATACATTCTGCCGGAGGAATGCCTATGCCAGGGACTACCCGCTTCAGACAATCCATCGCCTTCATTGAGGAGCATCTACATGAGGAGATTCCACTTGAACAAGCTGCGCAGGCCGGCTTCACCTCGCTGATGCAGCTGTACCGTGACTTCTATACCTACACCGGACACTCGGTCAAAGAGTACATCCGCAAGCGCAGGCTCTCGGTGGCGCTCGGGATGATCCGGAGCTCACAGCGTCCGCTTGCCGAGATTGCATACGCCTGCGGCTACAGCTCCCAGCAAGCCTTATGCAAGTATGTGAAATCAGCCACAAGTTTAACCCCGTTAGCCTATCAAAAAAGTACCGCCTGCTATTTCTTCCCCAGATTCGACAGTGAAGCCGTCCGGCAGGTAACCGTCAGCACAGAGATCCTCCCTGCGACTCTACATATGAAATTCTATTCAACCAAGCACAGCGGCATTGAACAGCAAGCGCTGGAATCGTTATACGCTCTTCTCCCCGCCTACCAGGGCAGACTCTTCGGGCGAGACGGGCAGCCGCAGGGCGGTTTGTTCTGTTATGAGCTTGCGGTAGAGTACGACTCGGCCTTGCTGTACAGCTTAACCGGAAGTATCTTCCGGGAGCTTGCGGTTGTCCCGGCACGCAGCTTAACCTGTGCCAAGCTGGCGGTCCGAAGCGATGAGGCTGAGATCGGACTGGCCTGGGACTATCTGTATCTGAAGTGGCTGAGAACCAGCATGTTCGAGCAGGATGAGGAGCGCTACGGGGAAGAGTATATCCGCAAGGGCGGCGAGGTGAAGAAGCTGATTCTGTATGTGCCGGTGAGGAAGCGGACGGATTATGACAAGATCAGTGTGAGCTTCAGTGAAGGTCTTGAATTTCTGGCTGCGTCCAGGGAAGGGGAGCAGGCGGAGGAGGAGGCAGCGGCAGCCGTAATGAACTATTGCTCAAGGCATCATCCTGAGGTGCTAAGAACGTCAAGCATGTTCTGCGTCATCCAGCGCGGGGGCCGCTATACCTGCGGAGTGCAGCTGGAACGGGGGCAAGCGATAGCGCTGGCCGGAGATAGCGGCCTTCAGATTTTGCAGGCTCCCGCCGGCAGGTATGCGGTGCTTGAGAGCAGCAGCTATGGGGACCGGGGAATGTTTATCGCGCTTTTGGAGAGCTGGATAGAGGAGTGCGGATGGAGCAGGGAGGAGGCGCTTGCTTTTACAACCTATGAGACAGTAGCCCAGGGCCGCCCGGATGCCATAACCATGAGCGTGTGGATGAAGCTGAAAGATGTTAAGAAGTGATAATATTTACGTACCGCGAGCTACTATACTTGAGCTTAACCAGGAGAGGAGCTGACCTATGAATCTGAGCAAGCAAGCACTGCCGCAGCAAGCAGCTGACGGCTATAGTCCCCGTGTGAAGCCGGTAATCCTGAGAATGGTGGAGGAGCTGAAGCAGATGGAGATGTTAAGTGAGGTTCATGTAGAGCAGGTTACGG
Organism: Paenibacillus silagei; assembly: GCF_017874735.1. Classification (GTDB taxonomy): domain Bacteria; phylum Bacillota; class Bacilli; order Paenibacillales; family Paenibacillaceae; genus Paenibacillus_AQ; species Paenibacillus_AQ silagei. The sequence goes on along the minus strand of NZ_JAGGLV010000011.1, from coordinate 62,338 downwards.
AGCTGTGCAGCATTGTGGACAGGCCGGAAATGAAGGTTGTGGGGATTGCGCTGCCGATATCGTATGAGAGCCGGGGGTATGGCGGGTATTATGATTCCGGGCAGGCGGGCGGTACGATTAATGATTACTTTTATACGAAAAAGCTGGCGGCAGAAGGAGAGATTGCACTGCTCTCCAGTCTGATAGAGCACCAGATTAAGGGCCGGGAGATCGTCACAGTACGCACCGAGGTTCAGGGGGATGGCAACTACAAAGTGATTGTGGGGATGGAGGTAAGCAGCTTCGAGGGGCTGCCAGCGCATTTGCCGGAGTATACGGAGACACTGACCGTACCCGCTTGCCGGTATGCCAAGGTTCTGATCAATGAATCGAAGAGCGCCGGGCGGACCGGCTACGAGGAGCGGATGCACGCCGATGAATATTTCGTGGGTGAATTCCGCAACGATACAAGCTATGTCTATAATCCCGCCGGCCTCAGCTTCAATACATATGACCCGTCCGGTGAGATTCTTACCAAATACGAGCCGGTGATGCTGCCGGGGAATACGGCCGAACAGTTCAGCTCCCTGCGCTTCAAGCCGGTGACGCTGCCGGAGATGAAGATTGCCTGCAGCATGACGCTGCCGGAGGAAGAGGAGTTTGTGATCACCAAATATTTCGGCGTGCAGGATCAGGTATTCGCCACCGGGGCAGCCCGGTATTACCTGCATGACTATTACGGATTCCCGGTGAACAGCGGGGAGGAGGGGAAGGTGAATTCCTGCTTCGGCACAAGAGTCAGCAGCTTCGATGGCCTTCCTGACAGTGTGGAGAAGGTGACGGTGCCCGGGGGCATCTATCTGCATATTACCCAGCTTGAGGTGAACGGCGACAATCCGGGCATCCCGTATGATGCCGCGTTCAATCATCTGGAGGAGCTGTACCTGAGCGCCCACCCTGAGTATACGCGTGACTGGAGCAGGCATGTGATTGCCCGGTTCCGCCAGGCGAACTGCGCCTCTGTCTTCGTACCGCTTGCTGCTGAATAGCTTGGCCGGGGGCCGGCGGGGAGATAATATGATAGTATAGAGGTACATTTATTTTCCCGTAGGGGTAGAAAAGAGCGTATCATGAGAATCATCATTTCACCTGCCAAAAAGATGAAGACGGACACGGATTTCCTGGATTCCCGCCAGGCTCCGCAGTTCTTACACGAGTCACAGACGCTCCTGGCTCTGCTTCGTAAACTCAGTTACGCAGAAGCCAAGGCGCTGTGGAAATGCAATGACGCTATTGCTGCGCTGAATATGCAGCGGATTGAAGAGATGGACCTGACGCGGAACCTGACCCCGGCGATCTTCGCCTATGAGGGCATCCAGTACCAGTACATGGCGCCGGGGATTTTTCAGACGGAGGAGCTGGACTATCTGCAGCAGCATTTGCGGATACTGTCCGGGTTCTATGGGATCGTCCGGCCTTTCGACGGAGTGGTCCCTTACAGGCTGGAGATGCAGGCCAAGCTGGGCGGGCCGGGCTTCAGCACCCTCTATGAGTTCTGGAACAGAAGATTAGCGGACCAGCTGTTCGCAGAGACTGACACGATTGTGAATCTGGCCTCCAAGGAGTACAGCAAATGCGTCTCTCCCTACCTCAGCAGTGGTGTCCGGATGGTAAGCTGTGTATTCGGGCAGAACATCGGCGGCAAGGTGGTGGAGCGGGCGACACTGGTTAAGATGGCCAGGGGCGAGATGGTCCGGTTCATGGCGGAGCAGCAGATGACCAGCGTGGAGGAGATTCAGGGCTTCAGCGGATTTGACTTCCGGTATGAAGCGGCCTTGTCGGATGAGAACACATATGTATTCGTTCAAGCCAAGCAAGACAAAGAGTAGACTGATAGAGTGAGCAGTATAGAGGGTAATCTTGAAGATGGTGGAAGCACCAGATTCGGGGTTACCCTTTTGTTTGAAATATAAGAATTTATACGTTTCACTCAATAAATTATCCTTCTATTTCTCGCTGAAACGGTACCGTCCTTTAAAAGGACGGCAAAGCCGTTTCCACTTGTTGCGGGTGAAAGCTTGCTTTTTGTAAAATAAGGAAGAGGTCAGAACAGATTCAAGAGGAGGACGTATGACTAGGAGACGAGACCCATTGAATAAAGAGCGCTTACTGGGGGAGCTGGATGCCCTGGGGTATTCCGATAGAATCAAAGCAATCACACGACTAGGCCGCGATCACCTGGGGTCCCCGGAATACTCACAGCTACTTACCTCCTTACTTGGGGGCGGGGCTTATGAAGCACGGCTGGCCCTGATGGGGGCGATCGCTACGCTGGATGCGCCAGTGATTCTGGCGGGGCTGAAGCACCCCATGGCCAGTATCCGTAATATGGCTGCGGGCCTGCTGCCCAAGGCCGCTTCAGCCGAAGAGATTGAACGCGAGCTTCCGCAGCTGTCACAGGATTGCCGCCGTAAGCTGCTGCGCACGGTAGCCCTGATGAACCGCCAGGAGGTGGCGGAACGGCTATTGCCGGTGGTACAGGCCCGGTGGGGCCCGGAGGAGGCAGCGATTGTGCTGCAGGCCTGCTCTGCGGCAACCGTCCGCGCGCGGCTTGCTGAGCTGGGGTACGCCATTAAGGATTGGAAAAAGCTGTCCAGCCGCCATTTGGAGGTGGTCGCGGAGTATTTCACCAGAGAGCTGGAAGCGGCCCCGCTAAGGGCTAAGGGTCTGGTCTGGTCGCAGTTCTCCTCCGCGATGGAGCATCTGAGTAATCTTAAGCCTGACCTGGTGCTGGCCTATGCGGAGAACCATGGAACGGCAGACACACTGCCGCCTGCGCTTAAGGCGAATCTCGGCACACTGATGCGCCTGAGACCAGGCGAGGTGTATGAGCTGCTGATCCGAACGCAGACGCGTGTTGAGCTTATGACTTATGGTGTGCCTGAAGCTGTGCTCAAGCGGGCGAAGCTCCTCTCCAGGGACCAATTGTCGCAGCTTGCCAGGCTGCTGGCGGACGAGCCCTATCATGTGACGCGGCTGCTGGAGCATCTTGCGCCTTCTAAGCGCCAGGAGATTTTCGATGCTGCATATGAGGAGGAGAAGCGCCGGGAGCGGGTTTTTCCGGAGAGACTGCTGTATGTATTGCCGCATGCGCTGCGTGACCGGGAGGCTGCCCGGATGCTGGGCCTGCGCGAGATCAGGGAGAACCGGGAGAGCACCCTGCGCATCACCGCCGCGCGCCCGATTCTTCAGGTCAGAGCGCAGCTGGAGCAGGCAACCCGGGTATCGAATGCAGATGAACGCGCTACGGCGCTGATGCAGCTGATCCGCAGCACAGTTCTGGCCAGGCAGGGCATGGAGGCTACACTGCTGACCTTAGGACGCATCCGTAATGATCAGGACCCTGTGCGGGGGGCGGTGTTCAAGGAGCTGTCTGAGAGTCCGGCGTCTGTGTACGAGGCTGCCCATATCCCCGCGCTTACTGCGCTGGTAGACAGTGTGATTGATGCCAGAGACACCTCCTACGGAACGAGGTATTCTGTGCAGCAATTGGCCTTCTCGATTCTGCGCCATCAGGCGGCGGAGCCGGGCGGAGAGCTGTTCAAGTTCGCGCTGAACACGCTCCAGAAGCTGGCGAAGCAGGACGGGCAGCTCTCGCTGCCGTCCCTTGCGAAGAACATGCCGCGGGGCGTGGAGGAGATCATCTTTGACAGTATCTATTCCTACGCCGCACAGGCGGGCAAGCGGGAGAATTACAACCTGGTGCTGAGCCTGGCAACTTCTTTTGGCAAAAGGGGGTACGGGATCGTCAAGCTACAGCAGCTCTTACGGGAAGCCACCAGGGCCAAGACCGAAGGAACCGCGATCCGGGCAACCCGGCTCTGGCTGGAGCCGCTGCAGACGCGCGATGAACGGGTGAAGGAGCTGCTGAATGCAGATCCATCGTACATCACGATCCACGAGGTGTTTCAGCATCTGCACCTGAAGCGCCAGGAATGGCTGGACCCTTATCTGTCGGGCGCTGCGATCAAGGGCAAGTTCCTCTCGGGCAAAACGGTCTATCCTGTTCCGGCTGCGAACGGATTCTACCGCTGGCTGCCGCGCCAGCAGGAGGTGTATGCTGCCCTGTTAAGAACCATTGCCTTTGGTCCCAAGTACAGCCTGTTTGAGCGTTCCAGAGCGATCAGAATCATGGCAAGTATGCCGGATGTGAACCCGGAGCGGCTGTATGATCTGGTACAGGACAAAGAGGTGGCGGTAGCGGAGGCAGCGCTTCATGCCTTGTCTCTGCTGGAGGAGCCGGAGAAATCCCTGCCTGTGCTGCTGGAGCATCTGGATGGTGATCGGGCCCGAATAGCGATGTACTCCATCCCAAGGTGCATCCGCCGGGTCAGTCCGCAGCAGTTGTCTCAGGCTCTGAAGGCGCTGCTGAGCCGGGAGAAGCTGAAGGTCACCGTCCGCAAGGAAGCCATCCGCCTGCTTGGTGCGTATAGAAGTGAGGACAGTCTTTCGCTGCTGTTGAATGAATTCACGAAGCCTGCTGTGCATAAGGATGTGGTGATTGCTATAGGGCATGCTGCCAGAGGGCTGCTGGACGATGAACGCAGCTGGGAGGTGCTGCGCGCCATCGCGGCTTCTCCAGAGCGTGATATCGCAGTGAGTTTGTTGTCCCGACAGCCTGATGCACTTCCGCTTGCCTACAGACCGCGCTATCTGGACTTAATCATAGCCATTGCCGATCACCCGGATGTATCCGTCAGCAGCCAGGCTTATAGTTCCATGAAGTGGTGGACAAGCGGTTATGAAGGCACCGTTGCGGCGGCTGCGGCTCAGGCGGTTGCGGGTCTGAAGGACAGCTCCAGCTGGGAGTTTGCGATGATGACACTGATTGAAGCCGCCCGGGACGGCAAAGTGAATGCGGTTGTGGCAGGGATCTGCCGGCAGCTGGCGTCAACGCCCATGACACAGGAATGGAATGCAGCAGCGGACAGAGACCTGCCGCACCGGCAGCGCCTGCAGGTGCTCATCAAGCAGTTAACCGGTCTGCCTAAGAGCACAAGGGTACAGCTTACCCCGTTGTACCTGGAGCTGGCCGATACGCTGGCCGGTGATGAGACTTTACAAGAGCTTGTCTTGACCTTATATATCGCAGTAATCGATTGGAGTAACGTAGAGGAAGCATCCGGGTATGTGAAGCAGATCGCGCAGGAGGCCAGCCGTCAGCCGCAGCTCTTGAGCGAGTTGTACCGCGGGCTTGCCGTCAGCCTGGAGAACAGCGCCGGATACTGGACACCGGAGACACTGCTTGAGATTGTGGATGTGCTGCGGGCAGAACCGTCTTATGAAGCTCCGTATCTCGGACTGTCCTTGCTGGAAGCAGCGGGCCATGCGCTGCACTGGAGCCCGGAAGCCGCTGAACGGCTGCGGTGGTACAGGAATTGCAGTCATGCGGCAGTCCGCACACAGGCGCTGAATATTTGGACGGCGGGGGAATCCCGGCTGTTCATGCTATAACCGCATATGCAGGATGGGCCAAGGCTTGCCTTGCTCATCCTGTTCGGAGCGGGCGTAGACACGGAAGCCTAAATGTTCGTAGAATCCGGTAGCCTGGGGATTGTCTTCATTCACATCGACGGAATGCACGTTCAAGTGGTGTATGGCATAGTCCACCAGGCTTTTGCCGATACCCATTCCCCGGACTGCCGGATCTACGAACAGCATTTCAATCTTCTGATCCTGAATCCCGATGAAGCCGAGGGGATGCCCCTCCGGTTGGGTATGCATAATCAGATGCTGGATCTCTGCAATCCCTTGCAGAACCAAGGGACGCAGGTCTTCAATATCCTGAAGGGTGAGGAACAGGTGCGTAGCCCGCACAGAGTTCTCCCAGATGACTAGCAGTTCTTGGGAGAGTGTCTGGTTTCGATTTTGGTCTGTAAGGTTCTGTATCTGGTTCGGGTTCATAGCGTTAGCGTTCTCCTTAATCCATTTTTTAAAAATATAGAATTTATATGTTGCACACGATAACTTATCCTTCTATTTCTCGCTGAAACGGTACCGTCCTTTAAAAGGACGGCAAAGCCGCTTCCACTTGGATTATAGCATTAAGAATAAATAAGAATCGAGATGAAACGATATGATGACCCGTCAGCGGCTGATCCGGTTTGGCGGAATGGCGTTTATTTGTTCCGGCCTGGCAACAATCACGGCAGCCCTCGGCGTTAACATGCGAATACTTGCGAAAAGAGGGGCGAATTAAGGCCATCGTCCCAAAAGATTAATGACGGGACTTCCAATTCTTGATACAATAAAACCACTTACGTGAAATTATTCACAATCAAAGCGGCTAATGATTGCTATAACGGGTGTGATTGCATATTATATGTATAAAATTATAAAGTACATTTGTAAAAGTGAGGGGGATTCGAATGGCGACACATCGCTTGAACAGTATGGAAGTTAAAAAGATGAACCGGAACGCCATTTACCGGTACCTGTATCACCGTGAATCCACTTCCATTCAGGAGATTGCGCAGGCGCTAGGTCTAAGTCTTCCCACCGTGACACAGAATCTCAAGGAGCTGCAGGAACGCGGGCTGATTGAGGAGACCGGGCTGTATGAATCCACCGGAGGCCGTAAGGCCAAGTCGTTGGCCTGCAACAGGGTGGCGGGTTATGCTGTCGGATTGGATGTTACCCTGAATCATGTGGGAATTGTCGTCATTGACTTGAGCGGCAGGATCATTAAGAATGTCAGGAATCATTATCCATTTGCGAATGAAGAGACTTACTTCCGGGGAGTAGGCAAGCTGGTGGAGGATTTCATAGAGGCTTGTCAGCTGGACCGCAGCCAGATTCTCGGTGTAGGCATTGCGCTGCCCGCGATTCTATCCGGGGACCGGCAGACAGTGAGCTATGCTACAGTCATAGATTTCAAGGGAGGCAGTGTCCGGCGGTTCGCCGAATACATCCCTTATCCCTGCGTCCTGAGCAATGATGCGAATGCGGCGGGACTCACTGAACTGTGGGGAGAGCAGGACATACACAATGTGGTCTATCTGTCCCTTAACAATAGCGTGGGCGGTGCCATTATAGTAGGTAATCAGATCTATGCAGGCCAGAATTACCGCAGCGGGGAGTTCGGGCATATGACAATTCTGCCTGGAGGCCGGACCTGCTACTGCGGGCAGAAGGGCTGCGTCGATGCCTACTGCACCGCGAGACTCCTCTCGGACAGCACCGGGGGCAGTATTGTGGAATTCTTCAGGCTCTTGGGAGAGGGCAAGAAGGAGCAGCAGGCCATCTGGCAGGAGTATGTGGGCTATCTGGTCATTACAGTGAATAACCTGCGGATGTTGTACGATTGCGATGTGATTCTCGGCGGCTATGCCGGGGCTTACATGGAGGAATACATCGATGATCTTCAGGCGTTAGCAGCGAGTAAGAACACCTTCGAACAGGACGGCTCCTACCTGCGGGTCTGTAAATATAAGCTTGAAGCCACCGCTGTGGGCGCTGCTCTGGAGCTGGTGACGGAGTTTATCGACAGCATCTAGATCCGGGTTGATCTTACCCTAATACAATATCTGCTTTCCCCGCTCCTCCAGAAGAGGGACGTTGCTGCAATCGCGGCACTGTCCTTCTCTGGGGGAGTTTTTGTTGACTTCACTTTAAATCTGATTATAATCTTATTTAAATAGTTTTATAAAAGTATATTTTAATACTAAGAGTACCTAATGTCCCTGAGGAGGAGAAACGGATGAAGAACAGAGCTTGTTATATGACAGATCTGAAGCAAATGGCAATGAAGGAAATCGGCATGCCTGTAGCCCAAGCGGGCGAGGTTATTGTGAAGCTGGAGGTTGTCGGCATCTGCGGCTCGGATGTGCATTACCTGGAGCATGGCCGGATCGGCGATTTCGTGGTGAACGGAGATTTCATTCTGGGGCATGAATGCGCCGGAGAAGTGGTGGAGCTTGGCCCTGGCGTGAAGCATCTGAAGGTGGGGGACCGGGTGGCCCTGGAGCCTGGTGTGACCTGCGGACAATGTGAGTTCTGCAAGAGCGGCAAGTATAATTTGTGTCCGGATGTACAGTTCCTGGCTACGCCGCCGTATCATGGCTGTCTGATGGATTATATGGCTTTTCCGGAGAACATGGCCTTCAAGCTGCCGGATAATGTGTCTTCGAAGGAGGGGGCGCTGGTGGAACCGCTGGCGGTGGGACTCCATGCTGCGGCACAGGGCGGCGTTAAGCTGGGGGACCGTGTGGTGATTCTGGGAGCGGGCTGTATCGGGCTGGTCACTTTGCTGGCCTGCAAGGCATACGGGGCTACGGAGATTGTAGTGGTGGACATCATTGAGAAGCGGTTGGAGGCGGCGATGAGGCTAGGGGCTACGCGGGTGATTAACGCCAGACAGGAGGACGTGCTGGAGGCGGTTGCGGCATGGACCGACGGCGCGGGCGTGGATAAGGTCATCGAGACGGCAGGCAGCGAGCATACGGTGAAGCAGACCCCTTATCTGGTCAAAAGAGGCGGAACCATCGTCCTCGTCGGCCTCGCCGCCAAGGATATCATCGACTTTGACTTCATGCAGATTATGTTCAAGGAAGCCGACATCAAGTCGGTCTTCCGGTACCGCAACCTCTATCCGGCGGCCATCGGAGCCATCGCGGACGGCAAGATTGACGTCAAGGGCATCGTCACCCACGAATTTGACTTCGAGGAGACGCAGCAAGCGTTTGATTACGTGATCAACAACAAGGAGGATGTGGTCAAGGCCGTTATTCGGATGGGCTAAGCGGCTGCAGGCGAACGGTGAGTATGTAGCGATGGATGAATAGTGACAGTAGTGACAAGTGAGCTATAGCTGAGTGTTGAGCTGTCCCGTTCCGGGGCGGCTTTTTGGCGTTGGGCGGATATGAAGGCGGGACGAGGTGGAAGAAAGGGACCCATCTCTTTGGTGGGCTGAAGGTGGTCCGGAGGATGAACTGAAAGGTCCACTCTCAGGTTACGAAGAGCATTAGTGCACCTGATTTCAGCAAAAGTGGGGTGGATGAGCAAATGAAGAGCATTAGTGCACCTGATTTCAGCAAAAGTGGGGTGGATGAGCAAATGAAGAGCATTAGTGCACTTGATTTCAGCAAAAGTGGGGTGGATGAGCAAATGAAGAGCATTAGTGCACCTGTTTCCGGCAAAAGTGAGGCGGGCGAGCAAATGAAGAGCATTAGTGCACCTGATCTCGGCAAAAGCATCTTGAAGAAGTAAATGTTAGTCCGCCGCTGCCGAAATTTCCCGAATTTCCGCCACTTGCTTCCCGCGAGAGCAAAGATCCCGTCGATTAGACCCAAAAATTTCATAATATCAATAAAAATTGGGGGTTAATCTTTAGTTTGCAGAGAGAAATGTAAACGCTTACTAGATATAATCATCTCGAAAGGAGGACAAGTAAATATATGGGATAACCATCAGGATAAGTTATATTCTACGGAGAGAAGCAAGCTGCAAGCAAACACCATTATAATCGGGAGGTATTAATTTACAATGAAAAAGAAACTTCTGACGGTATTAATGACAGCGGCACTCAGCTTCAGCGCGTTCGCAGCGACAGCAGGCGCAACAGATTATTGGCAAAACTGGACCGATGGCGGCGGAACTGTTAATGCAGTTAACGGATCGGGCGGCAATTACAGTGTGAACTGGTATAACACCGGGAACTTCGTAGTGGGTAAAGGCTGGACCTACGGCACGGCGAACCGGGTCGTGAATTATAACGCGGGTGTCTTTTCACCTTCCGGTAACGGATATTTGACCTTCTACGGATGGACCCGGAATGCCCTTATTGAATATTACGTGGTCGATAGCTGGGGGACTTACAGACCTACCGGCCAGTTCAAAGGCACTGTGAACAGTGACGGGGGTACCTATGATATCTACACCACAATGCGTTACGATGCTCCTTCGATTGACGGGAATGCCACATTCCCTCAGTACTGGAGTGTAAGACAATCCAAAAGACCGATCGGCAGCAATGTTCAGATCACGTTCAACAATCACGTGAATGCCTGGAAGAGCAAAGGCATGAATCTGGGAAGCAGCTGGTCTTACCAGGTACTGGCTACTGAAGGCTACCAGAGCAGCGGCTCCTCCAACGTAACCGTGTGGTAATGGACAAGCTGACCGGCACTTGCTGTTCAGGCAGTGCCGTAAGTTCAGCTAATCGTTGACAGGCTAAGGCCGGCCGGGTGGACAAGCTGCCGGCCTTATCATTTTCGCGCACCGAACTACGCTTAAGTCCTGTACCTTGCCCATCTGCTCCAAAGGAGAGGTATTCATGAGAAAACCATTAATGATTCTGATTCTGTGCATGGCAATCGCGGTTATAGCCAGTGCCTGCTCGCAGGAGAAGCCTGCCGCTGATGAGCGTTTAGTGCGGGTGGAAGGCGGTACTTTTAAGGATACGAAATCCAATTATTACGGGACAGAGATGACCCTCCCGGACTTCTACATCGGTAAATATGAGGTTACCCAGCAAGAATGGCTGGAAGTGATGAAGAATAACCCCTCGCAGTTCCAAGGAGACAAGCTGCCGGTAGAGAGCGTAACCTGGTATGATGCCGTGGAGTATTGCAATGAGCGGAGTGTGAAGGAAGGCCTGGCCCCCTATTATAAGATAGACAAGAACACGGTCGATCCGAATAATACAAGTGAGCGGGATTTCATGAAATGGACTGTAACGGCCAATGAAGGGGCGGACGGTTACCGTCTGCCGACAGAAGCCGAGTGGGAATATGCAGCAGGCGGAGGCCAGAAGAGCACAAGCAACCCGTATAGCGGAAGCGACAACCCGGAGGAGGTAGCCTGGTACTGGAGGAACTCCGGCGATCAATTCCTGACCGGGGACTGGAACTGGCCTGCGATTGAGAACAACCATAGCCAGCCGAGAAATACCGGCCTCAAGCAGCCCAATGAGCTGGGACTGTACGATATGTCAGGCAACGTAAGGGAATGGTGCTGGAACTGGTACGGAGAAGGGGATTCGAATAGCAAGACCGGCTCGGTCCGGCTGGTGAAGGGCGGCGGCTGGATCGGCGGGGTGAACAACACAGAGGTATCCTTCCGCGGCAAATTCGAGCCGAGCAGCCGGGGGAATGACCAGGGGTTTCGTGTGGTTCGGGCTGTAGCTGGCAAGTGATTCAGCCCTACGTATTCAACAGGAACAGAATAGTTTAAGCAGCAAGCCTTCGGGAAGCTTTTCCGGCATGAGCGCATCTATGGATGCGGCGGCTGGAGAGGACCTGGAGGTTTTTTTATGCTCAGGCAGCATCCTTTCAACTTACATTCAGATTCACTATGTATACTCCGTATATGGATTAAGGCACATGCGAAAGACTCGCCGGACGCTGCCGATCAGGAGGGTATCATGGTAAAAAAAATCCAGCAAATTATAACGTTCATCCTCGCCTTGTTCATTGGGCTGTTCATCGCTTCATCCTTCTTGTTCCGGGCAAAATATAATTATTCCGTGTATGGAGACCGGGCGGTGCTGGAAGGGCAGCAGCCGCTTGTGTTCCTGCTATGGATTGTAGTTGTTCTGGTACTGGGCTTTGTGCTGTACAGACTCTCCCGGAAGCTTGAAGGGTATAGCCGGGCGAAGGTTATTCCTGCCGTTCTGCTGTTGTCTGGTGCCATGCAGCTCGTGATTATTTTCCTGTTCAGCCGCATGCCTACAGATGATTCACAGACGGTGCTATCCCTGGCCTGGGCTATGCTCTATGACAAGGACTATTCCTCCTTTCAGTCAGGGGGATACCTGTACATGTTCCCTTTTAACTTCTCCATCGTGCTGTATCTGAAGACGCTGCTGCTTCTGTTCCCGGACAATTATCTGGTGATCAAAAGCTTCAATATTCTTTTCTCGCTCGTCACCACGCTGGTTATCTATCTGCTCTGCCAAGAGCTGAATCCTCAAGCCCGCAAAAAAAACTATGGCCTTCTGATTGTGGCTGCGACCTATGTTCCGGCTTTGTTCATGAGCAACTTCATCTATAATGATGGAATTGCCACGGCTCTGCTCACCAGCGCGCTCTACTTCGGAGTCAGGTTCATCCGCAGAAGATCCATGAAGGATATGCTGTTCGCGGCAGTACTGCTGACACTCGGCAACTACTTCCGCAGTATAGGTATGATCTTCCTGATTGCCATTGTTCTCAGTCTGCTCCTCAACCTGCGGGCGATTGGCGCGAAGAAGTTCATTGCCGCCCTTGGAGTAACGCTGCTGCTGTGGGTTCTTCCTGCCTGGATTCAGAATACGGCGCTTCAGGCAACAGGCATTGTGGACGAATCGCCGTCCAGCAATTCTGCTCCAGTGTACATGTGGCTGAATATGGGGATTAATCTGGAGACGCTCGGGTTCTGGGATGACCGGGAGAGCTATAATATCTACCAACAGGAAGCCGGCTATAATAAGGCGGAGAGTGTCGAACTGTTCAAGGCGTCTATCCGCAGCAAGCTCTCCGGTGCGACCTTAACCGGGCTTGCAGAAATGTATTATAAAAAGCTGATCTGGACCTGGACGGAAGGGACGTATCAGATGGAACGCTACGGGATCGGAAATGAAGCAGCCTCCTCCGGCGGAGGAAGGGGCGGCATGGTGATGGGCCATTACAGCTATTCCACAGCTGCAAGCAGGTTGTTCCAAGGCGATTCCGCCTATCGGAGCGGCTTGCTGTGGGCCTTATATGTCCAGAATTTCCTGATGTACGTCTTCATTCTGATCCGGTTAATCCGGGGACTGCGGGCTAAGCGCTTCGCGGAGACCCCGCTCCTTCTGGTGATTCTTGGCTTCATCGGGTTCTACCTGCTCTGGGAGATTAAGTCCCGGTATCTGTACCCTGTGTATCCGCTGCTGCTTGTCTTATCCTACTTGGGTGTTCAAGACTTATATGTATTACTGACCGGGACAAGGAGGTCTAATCATGCGGACTAAGAAATATTACATCACCTTAATGATTAGTATGCTTAGCTGTTCGCTGCTGCTCACTTCCTGCGAAGCAGTCACGGCTCAGAATATTACCAGTGCAGACTTCAATTCCCGGCCCGGCGGGTTCCCCGGCATGAACGGCGGCGGCACCAACTTCAAGGAGGGCAGCAGGGGAATGAACCGGGAAGGCCCCGGCAGGAGGGGGATGCAGGGGCCAGACGGGAGGGCAGACAGCACGCAATGATTGCGAAGCAGTGGACGCTAAGCTGTTGTGCCCCTTTGACATACTGCCACTATTTCACTCTGCCAGTCCTTCAGGACAATGCTTTTTCCACTTCCGGATCTTTCCCCGAAAGGTCTTGAACGGGGCCGCCGAATTAATGTGAATCCAGCGGGCCATCGGCCAGTTCTCCTTGGTCCCGGTCCACTTACGCGCGCCTTGGATGAACAGCTCCTCCTCTGTTAATGTTCCAATCCAGTCCAGCCACTGCTGCTCGGCTTGCCGGAAGAGTTCCCGTAACTCAGGCAGAGAATACTGCGCATATTTACTGTAGAAGGACTGATACAACCCGCCGAGCTGATTCCACTTGTAATCCACAGCGGGCATCTGGACTGTTCGTTCCGCCAGCTCATCCTTCTCCCAGCTCCGCACCAACTCCAGCCAACCCAGCTGATAAGCGATGATCTCGGCCGGGGTTTTATCCACCTCGGGAATTCGCGTATCCTTATATGTATTGTTAATTCCGTCATACTCGGCATCCAAGAGCAGGTACAGATTATGGATCGTGTCTATCAGCTCCTGTCGGGACGAGTATTCATAGCTTGCCATAACAATCACTCCTTTCCTCTGGTTATACCACAGGGTTGTGACAACAGTCTGTCCAGTTTACCCGCGCATTTAGAAACTAAGAGTAACATTGAAGCCGATTTTCAGTGATAGCTGTATTTTATACAATTAAAAAGCGTGAAAAGGAGACTTTTCCTCTTCTAGCTGTAGTCTGTACAACTAAATCTGCCCCAATGGTGAGAATCCCGGTACAGATGAAAATTTAATTGTACGAAATGCAGCTAAACGGATATTTGGTTGTAAATCAGACGATTTAGTTGTACAGAGTGCATTTATGCACGCTACCTTCGCACCTTACTAGCGCCAAATACGTTGCACGCCCACAAGCTTGTCCTCATGGAAGCTTAGCTTATAGATGTCGGGCATTTCTAACTGCTTCCAGAAGCTAAAATCATAACGCTTATCCAGAGCATTCATGATCAGGACCATCATATTACCGTGAGTTCCGATAGCGATCGAATTTCCTTTATATTGCTGCAAAACTTTATAGAGTGCTTGTACGCCCCTATTCTGGGCAACTAGATTGGATTCTCCTCCCGGCCAAGCGAAGGAGAAGTCCTCCCATACCTTGGTCATTGCCTGCCCGAAGTCGGTTACAGGTTCTGCAGACAACACTCTTTCTTTAAAATCATCTTCGATTACAATCGTAGTCCCAAGCGGTTTCTCGAGTCCCTGAATGGTCTGTATAGCCCGTTGATAGGGACTTGAGATTAGAATATTAATATTCTCATGGAGGAGTAGTCGGGTAACTCTCCAGGCGTCTGCCCGCCCCTTCTCAGATAAAGGTCTATTCAATTCATCGGTAGAATAAGTAGAGTGGGCATGTCGTACGAAGTAGAGAGTGGTAACCATTGACTATCGCCTCATCCATTTATATTTGTACAGTATTGTAACACGAAGGAGACGGAGGATTCAGCGATGAAGGAGCAGTATGGGGAGAGGATTAAGCAGGTTATTGCCTACATAGAAAATCACAGCAGCCAGCCGCTGCGGCTGGATCAGCTGGCGGAGGTCTCCCATTTCTCCAAATATCATTTCACCAGAATATTTACAGCCTTCACGGGCATGACGCCCATGGCCTTCGTAACCAGGAAGCGCATTGAGCGGGCGTGGGCGCTGCTGACTGAGACGAACCTGACCATTCTGGAAATCTCGGGGAATTGCGGGTTCGAATCCGTATCTGCGCTGGGCGTTCATTTCAAACGGCATTTCGGCTGTACGCCCAGCAGTGTCAGGAATAGCGGGCAGAAACATAGCAATTTCCCGTCAGTCCTCAGCAATAAGCAGGCAGAGCCGGCCGCCCTGGCGGATTACAATAAAGCAGAAGGTAATCCGCTGTTAAGGAGGGCATGGGACAGTATGGTAGAACTTAGAGAAATTGCAGAAGTTGAGGTCGCTTATGTCAGGCATATTGGAAGGTATCTGGACACATATCACGCATGGGACAAGCTAAGCCGCTGGGCAGCTCAGCAAGGGTTCCATCCGGCGAATCAGCAGTTCATCGGAATCTCACTGGACGACGGGGAACTTACGGAAGAGTCTGCCTGCCGCTATGATGCTTGTGTTACACTCCCGGAGGGATTCGAACGGGAAGCCCCCCGGAAGGAGGTAGAATACAAGACTCTATCCGGCGGGCTGTATGCGGTGTATTCCTACTATGATACGGTAGATAGATTTGTCCTTGCGTACGATACTATGTTCAGCGTATGGTTACCTCGCAGCGGCTATGAAGCCGATGACCGGCCATGTCTGGAATTCTGTCTGAATGATCCTGCGCAGGACCCGCAGGGCAAGTGCATGGTTGATTTGTACGTCCCCATTAGGCCAAGCGCTTAAGGATCAGAGAAGGGAGTGCCCCGGGTGAAGATGGAGATAGTGTTTGACCAGTTCCCTGTCTTAAGGTCAGAGGAGCTGGTACTGGGCAAGATTGAGGAGCAGCATCTGGACGGGCTGTTCGAGATTTACAGCAATGACCATGTGTTCGAATATTGCGGGATTATCCCCAAGCACAATAAGACTACAGTTAAGAGCATGATCGGTCATTATGAACGGGATTATGGCAAAAGATCGCGGATCAAGTGGGGCATCTTCGCCCCAGCAGACGATACGCACCTGCTCGGGATTATTGAAGCCTGTGACTTCAATCAGAGGGTCAATATGGTCACCATTGGCTACTTCCTTGCGGAAGCCCAGTGGGGGAAGGGCCTCGCCTCCAAAGCCGTTGAGCTGCTGACAGCATTCCTGTTCCAGCAGGCTCAGGTGAATAGAATTCAGGCGGAAGTGATGCTGAATAATGAGCCTTCCAAGAAGGTGCTGCTGAAGAACGGATATGTCAAGGAAGGGATGCTTCGGCAAGCAGCCCTCTGGTCCGGCAAGGGAGTGGTCGATCTGGAGATCTACAGCATGCTTAGGGAAGAGTATATGAAGGTTCTACAACCGGACCATGAGGCCCTTATTTTGCAAGTGGAAACGGCATTGCCGTCCTTTATAAGGACGGTACCGTTTCAGCGAGAAAGATAAGGATAATGATAGCGCGAAGCATATAAATTCTTATCTTTTGAAAAAGACAGCTTTACCGCTCGCCCGCGGACTGAGAGGCCGTTATAAGGCCAGTTGGTGATTAGAATGAGTCAAGAGCGACTGGTTAAGTGCATGTGAGTCCGCCTGGCCCGCAAAATAGTGCAATTTACAGGAATAGCGGCTCTCCAGTCCGCATGGATCGCAGCAGGAGTGCTGCTTAATTGCACAAATTGATGAAGCCAGCAACCAGCAGACTTAGGTGGTAACGGATCGTGCATGCGGACATATTCTTCACTGAATATGTGCTGTATGGTTCATCCAAGCACGCCAAAAACCGCAGACAGGGGCGAACCCTTGCTGCGGTTTTTGGCGATTTCTTATTTGAGTGTATAAAAATTGAACTTAAAATAAACAGACAGGGAAAAGTGGCGGAGGAGAATTTTGGAACTGTAGGAGCGTCAGCGTCCGCCTTTGTCACCGGATTTCTACCGCTAAGAGCGGTTCAAATTGATTCAAGAAATCTGGGGACAACAGCGGCCGGAGGGCCAAACATTCTCTGGAGTCACGGCAATCCCAAAACGGAAAATTACAAGTACAATCTATATATCCTTATCCTGCACTGCACATCAGGCTTCCATCTTCTGCGCAGTATACAGCCGGTGGTACAGGCCGCGGCGGGCGATCAGCTCGTCATGCGAGCCGCTCTCGGCAATGCCCTTGTTCGAGACATACATGATCCGGTCGCAGTTCTTCACCGTAGACAGGCGGTGCGCGATGATGAACGAGGTGCGTCCCTTCAATAGCTCGTTCAGCCCCTTCTGGAGCAGACGCTCGGTCTGTGCATCGATGGAGGAGGTAGCCTCATCCAGGATGAGAATCCGCGGGTTGGCCAGCAGCGTTCTGGCGAACGAGATCAGCTGCCGCTGTCCCTGGGAGAGCTTGGAGCCGCGTTCGTTCACCTCAGTCTGGTAGCCCTGATCGAATTCGCGGATGAAGTCGTCCGCGCAGACTGCCTTCGCGGCAGCGATAACCTCTTCCTCGGTCGCATCCGGTCTGCCGTAGCGGATATTATCCAGAATGGTTCCCGAGAAAATGAAGCTGTCCTGCAGCATGATCCCCATCTGGCTGCGCAGCGATTTCAGCGTGATCTGCGAGATATCCTGCCCGTCAATCAGAATGCGTCCGCCAGTCAGGTTATAGAAGCGCGAGATCAGGTTGACGACGGTGGTCTTGCCCGCACCGGTCGGACCGACCAGAGCCACGCTCTCTCCCGCTGCCACATCGAAGGAGATATTCTCCAGGATATTCAGGCCCGGATCGTAGGCGAAGGTGACATCATCGAACGTCACCCGGCCCTGAACCGGCGGGAGCGCCTTCGCACCGGGGATATCGCTGACCGTTACCGGCTCATCCAGCGTCTCGAAGATCCGCTCCAGATAAGCCACCGCATTAATGAAGTTATTGTACAGGTTCGATAGATTCAGGATCGGCTGCCAGAAGCGGGCCGCATAGCTGCTCATGGCGAGAATGACGCCCAGCGTCATGTTCTGCGGGTCCAGAGTCAGCAGGCCGACCAGGAAGATCATAGCCGTAACAATGGTAGACAGGTTATCGACACTGAACGGAATCAGAATGTTGTAACGCAGCGCCTTCATCCAGGCCGTGCGGAAGTTGCCGGCCAGACGGGTGAAGATGCCTTCATTGCGCGTCTCCCGCGAGAACATCTGGGTGACGCCGATGCCGCTGATGCTCTCCTGCAGATAGGCATTCAGGTTGGAGCTTTTGTTCGATACCGCCTGCCAGGCCCGGCGCTGCCGGGTCTTGATCAGCAGCATGACGCCGAGGAACACCGGCAGTCCGGCCAGAATGATGAAGGAGAGCCGCACATCCACGGCGAACATGAACACGGCGATGAAGATCAGGTTCACGATTTCCAGAATGAAGTTGATAATTCCGTTCGACAACACATCGGAGACCCCGTTGACGTAGTTCACGACCCGGATCAGGATTTTGCCCTGCGGCCGGTCGTCATAATATTTGAAGGGCAGCTCCTGTAGATGCTTGAACAGGTCGGTGCGGATATCGAAGATAATATCCTGTCCGACGCTCGTCATAATTCGCGAGCGGATCGTAGCCAGAATGACGCTGACCACGATGGTTGCCAGCATCAGCAGGGACCAGCCCGCCAGCGCTCCCATGTCTTTGGCCGGAATCGTCACATCCACGACATGCTGCATGATCAGCGGAGCCGACAGGGCAATCGCCGCCGACAATGCGCTAAGCGCGAACGCGATAAGCATCGGCTTCTTCTTGCGTCTGATATAGACCATGGCCCGCCGGAAATGCTTGATATTGAACGGCGATTCCAGATTCTCATCAACATCGAATTTATTTCTGGCCACTTTCGGTCACCTGCCTTCCAATACCCTCGTTCTGAAGCATGAATACATCATAGTAATACCCCCGCTTCGCCAGCAGCTCGGCATGGGTCCCTTCCTCAATCAAACGCCCGCCCTCCAGAATCAGAATGCGGTCAGCCTGGGCGGTAGTGGATACCCGCTGCGCAATGATGATTTTCGTGCAGGGATACTCCAGCTCACGCAGGCTGCGCTGAATATGCTCCTCCGTCTCCAGATCGACCGCAGAGGTCGTATCATCCAGAATCAGAATCGGACGTTGGACCGCCAAGGCGCGGGCCAGCGCGATACGTTGCTTTTGACCCCCGGACAATCCGACACCGCGTTCCCCCACTACGGTATCGTAGCCTTCAGGCATTTTGACAATGAAATCATGGGCAGCGGCAAGAGCCGCGTAAGCCTTCGCATCCTCCTCAGGCAGATCGGGATCGCCGTAAGCGATGTTGCCGTCAATGGTATCGGAGAACAGCAGCACATCCTGCGTAGCCATCCCGATATTCCCCCGCAGCTCATCCAGCTCCAGCTCCCGGACATCTCTGCCGTCTACCAGCACTCGCCCGCCAGCCACATCATAGAAACGTGGAATGAGATTGATGAGGGAGGTTTTGCCGGAGCCGGTGGCCCCCATGATCGCAATGGTCTCGCCGGGGGCTATCGTGAAGCTCACATCATCCAGCACGGTAGCGTTATCATATTTAAACCGGACATGGTCGAATTCAATCCGTCCCTCATAGCGGCGGCGCTCCACCGGGTTATGGTCATTGGCAATCGCCGGACGGGCGTAATAGATGTCTACAATTTTGGATAAGCTGGCAAAGAAACGCTGAATATCATTAATAATTATTCCGATATTGCGCATGGGGTTCGAGACGGCCCAGATCAGCGAGGAGAACGCCGTGAACTCACCGAAGGTAATCCGCCCCTCCATCACGTAGTAACCGCCGGCCAGCATCAGCACAACGTTGAAGCCTTGAGCGAAGGTCTCCAGATAAGGGAAGTAGTCGAGCCAGACGAGGGCTGCTTTTTTATTGGCCACCGCGTAGTTGACATTCTTCTCCGTGAACTTGGCAATCTCGAACTCCTCACGGGCAAAAGCCTTCACCACACGGTTCCCTGAGATATTCTCCTGTGTCGTCGTATTGAGCTGGGACAGCCGCTCGCGCAGGTCGATGTACATCGGGCGCACTTTCTTGGCGAAGATAAAGGCCACCACAAAAATCGGCGGTGACAGGATCAGCATCCACAGCGTCAGCTTCACATCAATCGTGAGGAAATAAATGACGGCTGCAAGAAAAATCGTAAGCGATTCAATGATCGTCTTGAAAATCCACGCCATTGAGTGGCGGACCATATCCAGATCCCCCGTCATTTTGGTCATCAGGTCCCCGGTGCGGTTGCGGTCATAATATTCCCGGTCCTGGCCCTGAATCTTGTTGTACAGATAAATCCGGATATTGTACATCATATTCTGTGAAGAAATTTCGTACTGCATGGTCGTGAAGTATGCCAGCCCTGTACGTAGCAGGGAGAAGCCGATCATGCCCAGGCAAAGCGCAATGAGCAGCCCGCGTCCTGTAGCGAGATTCGCTCCTGCGTGGTCACCGGCAATGAACGTATCGACAATGCGCTGGCTGATGTAGGGGTTCACAATCGTAAGACTTGAGCCCACGACCGAGAGGCAGAGCGCCACGATATACCGCGCCCGGTTGCCCTCCAGGTTCTGCCACAGCCATTTGATTTCAAACATCTGATCACCTGTTTCCTGTTGTCTTGTGATAAACAAAGTGATTATAACACTATGAACCAAAATGTATAGGGATACGAATAATTTCTTTTTACAAAAGCTTGAACTTTATAATGGAGTAATTCTGCATTGCGTTAATGTATATCACAGCTTACAATGATGGATGCATATTATGATAGTTTGCGTTGAGTACATGTGAGGTGTACAGATGTACATATGAGGGGGAGCATTACGCTTGGAATCCAAACAGTTAACCAGAGGACTTAAGCCGCGGCATATCGAGCTGATCGCACTGGGCGGCACGATTGGCGTGGGATTATTCATGGGCTCGGCAAGCACGATTAAGTGGGCGGGGCCTTCCGTGCTGCTAGCGTATCTTTTGGCAGGAATCATTATGTTTTTTGTGATGCGGATTATGGGGGAGATGCTGGTGGTGGAGCCGGTGACTGGTTCGTTCGCCACTTTTGCCCACAAATATATCAGCCCGCTGGCCGGCTTCCTGACCGCTTGGAGCTATTGGTTCCTATGGGTGACGGTCGGCATGGCCGAGGTTACGGCAATTGGAATCTATGTCGGGTACTGGTTCCCGGATATCCCGCAGTGGATTCCGGCGCTGATCGGGGTGGGCATCATTGCAGCAGCCAATCTGGCGGCGGTGAAGCTATACGGGGAGTTTGAATTCTGGTTTGCGATGATCAAGGTGGTTGCCATTGTGGTCATGCTGGTGATCGGCACCGGGGTGATTTTCTTCGGTCTCGGGAATGGCGGGCAGCCGCTCGGACTGTCCAATCTGTATAGCCATGGCGGTTTTTTTGCCGGAGGGCTGAAGGGCTTCCTGTTCGCGCTCTGCATTGTCACGGCGGCCTATCAGGGGATTGAGCTGGTGGGGATTACGGCAGGGGAAGCGGAGAATCCGAAGCAAACGCTGCGAAAAGCGATCAAGAATATCATCTGGCGCATTCTGATTTTCTACGTGGGGGCCATCTTCATCATTGTGACCATCTATCCGTGGAATGAGATCGGCGAGATCGGCAGTCCGTTTGTGTTGACCTTCGCCAAGGTAGGGATTGTCGCTGCGGCCGGCATTATCAACTTCGTGGTGCTGACAGCGGCCATGTCGGGCTGCAACAGCGGGATCTACAGTGCGGGTAGAATGCTCTACACCCTTGCCCAGAACGGACAGGCTCCGAAGTTCTTTGGCAGAGTCTCGGCCAGCGGAGTGCCCCGCAACAGTATTATTACAACGATCTCCCTGCTGCTGGTCGGCGTGCTGTTCAACTATCTGATACCGGACTCCAAGCTGTTTCTCTATATTTACAGTGCCAGCGTGCTTCCGGGAATGATCCCGTGGTTCGCCCTGGCCTTCAGCCAGTTCAGATTCAGAGAGCGGTGGGCAGGCGAGATGGCCACCCATCCGTTCAAGTCCCGCTTTTTCCCGGTCAGTAACTATATTATCATTATCTTCCTGTCGCTGGTCATCATCGGCATGTGGTTCAACCCGGATACCCATCTGTCGCTGATCGTCGGCGCGTCGTTCCTGGCTATTGTTGTGGCGGGGTACTATGCGTTTGGAATTGGTAAACGCCGGGTGCCCGGGGATGGGGAGGAAGTGTAGGGTTGTTATAACGAACAGAGCATGTCTCCGGCAAGTGCGGGACATGCTCTTTAATTTGAGCGTTAGGAGGCCGCCTGTAACCGGGGCGTATGAATCAAACAGTGGAGTGGCTGTAGTAACTGAACATAATAAATAAGTGGATAAACGTCATCTAATTATAGAAAAATCGTTGTTTGGGGAAGTTTAGTTGGAAATTATACACCTACTCCAGCCGAATACAGGTAACATTGCAAATAGGGCAGAATTAAGTGTCATAAATCCAACTAACTTCCGTCACCCTGGAAATGGCTCATCAACAAGTGCCGGAAATCCAACTATTGAGGACGCATGCTACCAGGATAAAGTTTGAAACTTAGAGAGGGGAGGGGATTTGTTCCTTTTTGACGAATATACACCACCATTAACATAATGAATTGATAAGCATAAGAAGCATATGGATTGCTGTAGTATTAATCACTGGAGGGTGAATGATGGTAACGATAAGGAAATGTACCATGGAGGATGTTCCTCAGGTAGCTGAATTATCTGAGATGTGGGCAAAAGAAGCGGTTACTTTCGCTTATCCAGCATCGAACACTGACAAGATTGCTCAGCGTATAGGGGATTATTTCTGGATTGCCGAGAAGCATGGACGGGTCATTGGATATACTCATGGAGCCATTCAAACATCCCAGTATTCGGTATTCCCTAATAACGCTTTATTTCTAGAGATTTATGAAGTATACGTCCATCCAGAGTACAGGGCAGATGGAGCAGGTCATCAGTTGGTGGACAAAATCATAAGTGAAGCTGAGCTACACGGTGTAGCTCATGCACTCGTAGGTTCTTCTAATTTGGATTGGAAACGAAGTGTCGGATTTTATGAGCGGCATGGCTTCAAGATGTGGTATATCCAAATGTATCGTTAATAAAAAGGCTTCCGAAGCAAACTACGCTCCGGAAGCCTTTTGTATGTCAATTCCTAAGACGAAGCTGCCGCCGCCGCAGCAGAGGCCGCAGCTACAGCAATCGCTGTCTGCTGGGCAATGATGATGTTGGTCAGGCTGGTAGACAGCGTGGATTCAATGATGCCGTTTCTGACATCATCGACATATTGATAGGAGACGAGTGCGGCAGACAGCAGGAGCAGCTCCTGCTTGTTGATCGACCAGCCGCCGAAGCCCTTCTGCGGGCGCAGGAACTCATAGGTATCCGAGACATCGCTTACCAGCTGCTGCTGTTCGTAGGGGATCAGGGACAGGATGCCAAGGGACGAGAGTGTATACTCCTTATCCAGCCGGATATCCCGTGCCCGGAACGCCTCACGCAGACTAAGCACCCGGCTCGCAAGATCCCCGCCGCCTAGCACCAGCACCTGTGTCAGCGCCTGAACACTGTTGCCGGAGAAGAACTCGGGCTTGAGCGTAACATAGAGCTGTTCCAGCTGCTCCAGTCCTTGCTCTACAGGGATATCGGAGAGCCCGAGCATGGCAGCGAAGATGTAGTCATCCCGTCCGGTCAGGAAACGGTGCTTCGACCGCATCCCCTCGTAGAACGCCTGGGTGCGGTCTATGGCTGCGGCATATTGATCGTACGGAGTATGGGCAGCGATCTGATAGGCGGCAATGACCAGGTAGTCGGAGGCCCGGAATTTGCGTTCCTTGAGCAAATCATATACAGCCAGCGTATTTGCAAGCTGCTGCTGCGGCTGGGGAGACAGGGAGAGCAGCGCTGCAATACAGATGGCTGAGGTTCCACGGAAAGAGGAGAAGCCCCGGGTGTTATCCTTGACCATCTCATGGTACAGGCGGATCGCCTGCACATTGGCCATCTTGTCCTCCACTGCGTAGAGCAAGGCTGCCAGCCGGTTCACGGAGGCATTTTGCCAAGGGAATTCCTGTTTGATCTGCTGGGCGTTAGTTACGAATAATTCAAGCCTGGCTATGTATGATTGCTTCATATGATGCACCTCTCATCTAGTGGTAGTTATTTGGGTTTATTCTACTATAAAAACCAAAACGATGAAATTGAATCTCTTCCCGCAGACTTGCCCCCAAACCTATGAGAGCGTATTCTTGAATAAAGATTACTAGAATGATGGATATTTATTCCGGAAAGAGAGGCAAGAGAATGATCAGAGCATCTGAAGATAACGAATATTATGAGCTGTCCAGTCCCACCATTCTCCCCAAGGCTTCGGGGTTTCTGTGGAATGAACAGATGATGATTCATATGAACTGCCGGGGCTATGCGGTAGCCCAGTTCATGCAGCCGGAGCCGGCCAAGTACTCCTATGCGCCGAATCTGGAGGCCAAGACGTTCATGCAGCCGGAGCAGCCTTATTATGCCCATCACCCCGGCCGCTTCGTCTATGTCAAGGATGAGGAGAACGGAGAGCTGTTCTCAGCCCCTTATGAGCCTGTCCGCACCCCTCCGGATCATTACACTTTTGCGGTGGGTAAACATAATATTGTATGGACCATCGAGAAGAACGGAATCGCGATAGAGATGACGCTAAGCCTGCCAAAGGATGACCCGATGGAGCTGTGGCGGGTGAAGGTGACCAATCTGTCTGCGGCGCGGCGGAGGATCAGCATCTATCCCTACTTCACCATCGGCTACATGTCATGGATGAATCAATCCGGCGAGTATAAGGAAGCCTTGCAGGGAATCGTGGCTACAGCGGTCACACCTTATCAGAAATATCAGGATTACGCCAAAATCAAGCATCTGAAGGACAAAACCTTCCTGCTGGCCGACCATGCCCCGGCCTCCTGGGAAGTGAATCAGGAAGCCTTCGAGGGCGAAGGCGGAATCGGCTCGCCGTCCGCGCTTAAGAGCGAACGGCTGGCGCAAGGCGAAGCCCGTTATGAGACCCCGGTTGCCGCCCTGCAATACAGTCTGGATCTGGCTGCGGGGGAAGAACGTGAATACCGCTTCGTCTTCGGCCCGGCCCGGAGTGAGCAGAGAATCGCGGAGATCCGCCGGAAGCTGTTCCTGGATACCGATGCGGCGGGCGAGGACGGATTCGTGCGCGCCGAGCGGGAATATGCGCAGTACATTGCGGAAGGCAGAGGGAGCATTGAGATCTCCACCCCGGATGCGGACCTCGACAATCTGGTCAACCACTGGCTGCCCCGGCAGATGTACTATCACGGGCAGACCAACCGCCTGACGACCGACCCGCAGACCCGGAATTATCTGCAGGATAATATGGGGATGAGCTATCTTAAGCCGCAGACGGCAAGAGAAGCGTTCCTGACGGCCTTAAGCCAGCAGGAGGCCAGCGGAGCGATGCCGGACGGCATTATTTTGCATGAAGCGGCTGAACTGAAATATATCAATCAGGTTCCGCATACAGACCATTGTGTCTGGCTGCCGATTTGCCTCAGTACCTATCTGGATGAGACCGATGATTACAGCATTCTGGATGAGGAAGTATCGTATGCGGGCGGCCTGGAGACAGGACCTGTGCATGAGCATATCGACCGGGCGGTGCAGTGGCTGCTGCATGAGCGGGATGAGCGCGGCCTGAACTATATCAATCAGGGGGACTGGTGCGACCCGATGAATATGGTAGGGTACCGGGGGCAAGGCGTGTCCGGCTGGCTGACCATCGCTACCGCGTATGCGTGTATGGTCTGGGCGGATATTTGTGAGCGGAGCGGCCGTACGGATATCGCCAAGACCTTCCGTCATGCGGCGAAGGAGACCAATGCGCTCGTCAATCAATACTTCTGGGATGGCGAGTGGTATGCGCGGGGAATTACTGATGACAATGTAGTGTTCGGAATCAGCAGCGACAAGGAAGGCCGGATCTTCATTAATCCCCAGGGCTGGGCGCTGCTCAGCGGTGCGGCCGATGAGGAGAAGCGGGCGAAGCTGATGAAGTCGGTCCATGAACAGCTGGAGACCCCGTATGGAGTGGAAAAGCTCGCCCCGTCCTATACCGCCATGCGCGAGGATGTGGGCCGGGTCACCCAGAAGCATCCGGGGACAGCCGAGAACGGCGCAGTCTATAACCATGCCGCAGCCTTCTATATCTATGGCTTGTATGCGGTGGGTGAGCAGGACCACGCGTACCGTCTGCTGCGTAAAATGCTCCCCGGGCCCGATATCGAGGATATCATCCGGCGGGGCCAGCTCCCGGTGTTCATTCCTAATTATTACCGGGGCGCGTATAAGCAATTCCCGCAGACTGCCGGACGCTCCAGCCATCTGTTCAATACCGGAACCGTTCCCTGGGTATACCGCTGTCTGATCGACGGATTGTTCGGGCTGCAAGGGAACCGGGAAGGGCTGCAGGTGAAGCCGCAGCTTCCTTCCGGCTGGCAGGAGGCCACCGTGAAGCGCAGCTTCAGAGGCGCTGAGCTGCAGATTGAGATGAAGCGTGAGTCCGGCGTAGCGGCAATCGAGGTATATCTGGACGGACAGCTTGTGGAAGATGGTGTTCTGAAGGAACTGAAATCGGGTAAGCAGTATCAGGTGCTGGTTAAGATTCCGGCTGGGGCTGCCCGACGATGAGCGTAAATAATATCGGCTGCTGGTAGTAGACCATCAGAATTTAACAAGTGATTTCATTCCATAAAAGCGGTAAGGTAAGAAGCTGCCTTCGTAGCGAAAAAACGGGGATAAGTGTATTCTGCGCAACTAAAAACAGTGAAACGGGTGAACTTCCTCTTCTAATTGTAGTCTGTACAACTACATTTGCCCGGATGGGCGAAAATCCAGGTATAGGGGCATTTTAATTGCACGAACTACATCTAAACGGAGATTTGGCGGCATATCGGACGATTTAGTTGTACGAATTGCAATTAAGCCTTCCCCTTGCACCCTAATCGGGGTAAGGTAACCCCTCAGTAAGCCATTAGTTAAAGTAATTCTCACATGTTTAGATCTGATGTGCTACTAAATAGTAGTATCTTTTTAGCAGGTTTTGATGAGGCGCGGGCCATCCGCGTCTCTTTTCAGTTATTGAAATTATTGGTATTGCAACATAGCTGATTATATTATAATTAGGTTAAAAAATAGGATCTTTGTCGTAAAGAGGCAGAGAAGAAGGGCTTTGTATGGGAATTAGCGAAGAGCAGAAGAGCGCCGCGAAGCAGAAGCTTATTCAGGTGTTTACCTATCTACAGGCTTTGCATCAGCTGAAGCAGCCGATAATCAAGCGTATAGCCAGTCAGTTATGGTCGCAGTCTCTTGCGGAACTGCCGACACATTCTAATGTAGTGTGTGATTTTACAGCGGGGATAAGCCCTTCTGAACGTATAGAAGATGAAGTGCCTGAGATTCTGCTTCGTGTGAAACGGCCCGATAAGACAGCATGCCCCAAGCCGCCGGAGCTGCTGTTGCGCTGGATGAAGCCGGAATGGGAGAAGATTCATGCCCGGGCGGAGCGTATGGAGAGTATGAACAGCTACAGAGAAGCTGAGAACGGTGAATATGAAGCTTACGTGGAACGTTTCGATCAAGATCATGAGAGAGTAAGCCTGTGGGACAGCTGGATTCAGGAGCGTGAACACTGGCAACAGCGGGAGTGGCCTGTTCGCCGAACGATTAAGCTGTTCGAGGATTTCTACACGCTATATTCTTGGATTGACCGTGAACGTGATGCTGTGGAGTTGATGATTGGCGACGGTATTCTGCACTGGGAGCTGGCACCGGAACCGGTTCACCATCCCGTACTTTTACAAAGAGTCGAGCTTGCCTTCAACCCTGAGGGTCCTGAATTTACAATCACGGCTACCGATAACGCACCTGAGTTCTATAGTCCGTTGTTCAGGGATATTCCTGAAATAAGCCCAGGTTCTCTCAAAAGATGTACCGGAGAATTGTTGGAAGCTCTATGCTCTCCTTTGGGCTATAGCGATACGGATGATTATTTACGGAGAATATCAGGCTACTTGTCGGCACAAGCACAGTTTATTCCTTACCATGGAACCTCTGCACCTGCTGCCCTGGACAAGAAGGCCATTTATATCCAACGAGAGCCGGTTCTTTTTCTGCGCAAACGTTCTGCCGGCTTCGAGCATGCTTTTGAAGAGATCATCGAAGACTTGAAAGTTAGAGAAGAACCGCCTCAGGCCATCGCGCGAATTACCGGAATTGATCCCGGAGAGGCTGCCAACCCAGCGAATGTATTTTCCTATACTAATCTCAATGTAAATGGCGAGAGTGAGGACGTTCTGTTCACCAAAGAAGCGAATTCAGAGCAGCTCGATATCGCCCTGAAGCTGGGCAAATACGGATCGGTACTGGTTCAGGGACCGCCGGGCACCGGGAAGACGCATACTATTGCCAATTTGCTCGGGCATTTTCTGGCAGAAGGAAAAAGCGTACTTGTAACAAGCCATACCTCAAGGGCGCTAGCTGTACTGCGTGATAAAGTGGCCGGGCCGCTTCAGGATCTATGTGTCAGTGTGCTGGATGATGTCAGTGGACAGAAGCAGCTTGAAACCTCAATCGATACGATTACTTCCACCTTAAGCTCGATATCCATTGACCAGACAGAAGCAGAGGTAGAACGGATGAGCGCTGAACGTAAATCCTTGCTGGACAAGATCAGGGACGTTGAAGAACGGCTGCAGTTCTCCAGAGAGAGTGATTACCGGCCTATTGTGATGTGGGGAACGCAGTACGATCCTTCCGCAGCGGCCAAATTAATCTCTGAAGGCCGGAATACGATGGAGCTGGTTCCGGGGAGCATAGTGCCCGGCCATGTTTTTCCGCTTACTTCAAATGAATTAGACCAGCTATACAGAAGCTCGGAAATCATCAGTATACTGGATGAGACGGAATTTCAGTACTTACACAGTCGAGTAGAACTACCTGTTACTCCTGATATATTCCATAAGCTTGTACAGGAGAATCAGCATTTGTCCACAATAGAGACTAGCAGACATATCCCTTACTGGGTAAGAGGAGCCGAGGTGCAACCAGATAAGCTGCTTGTTGCCCTACAACAGCTGCGCCAGGCATTTGGAACCGTTACTGAGGACGAATGGAAGCTGGATCTGGTTTCAACCAGGGAAACGGACAAAAACGACTGGATTGACCTGCTGGAAGAAATGGAGAAGTGGGTTGAACTGTATCGTATAGCGAGAACTGCCCGATATAAATATGGTTTTGATTATCTGTCCGATACCGATTTGCAGCCACTGCTGCCTATTCTGGAGGAAATGAAGCGGTATCTGGAAGCCGGGGGGAAGCTGAATACCTTCCAATTGCTGCTTAAGAGACAGTGGAAAAAGACCTGCGAGCTGATTGCGCCTCCCGGCAAAGCCCTGGAAGAAGTTGACGCTGCTTACTTGGACGCACTGCTGGCGATGGGGGCGTATCAGGCTCAGCGTTCCAAGTCTATCATCCGCTGGAAGCGTCAGGTAACGGATCGGGGCGGATATGATCTGGCGGAATTTGGGCCGCAGCCGGAAGAGCAACTGGATAACGTTATTCAGGAGATAAGCAGCCTGCTGTACTGGAGACAGACCAGCTTCGATCCGCCGCTTCATTCTCTAGAGAGTGA
The DNA here is from genome assembly GCF_017874735.1 of Paenibacillus silagei. Lineage (GTDB taxonomy): Bacteria > Bacillota > Bacilli > Paenibacillales > Paenibacillaceae > Paenibacillus_AQ > Paenibacillus_AQ silagei. The sequence goes on along the minus strand of NZ_JAGGLV010000011.1, from coordinate 32,730 downwards.
GGGACTGCTGTGGGATGTCCTTCTGAATGCTAAGCCCATGCCTGTAGGCAGACATATGGAATGGCATCACCTCCGGGAACTTGCAGAACAAGAACTGCCTCTTATTATAGATTCATATCTTCAAGCCAAGAGATGGACTTCGGTCAAAAGTCAGATTGCAGAAGCAGGCAGGATGGCTGATTCGCTGGGAGATTCCCGTTCCGCTATAGCCAGCCGTCTGCAACAAGGTGTAATCCGGCTGGACCCGGCACTCTATGAACAGGCATATGAGGAGGTTCAGCAGCTGTGGGATAAAAGCGCATTAATCGCCCAAAGGGGAGCCTTGATTCAACAAGTGCAGAAGAGCGCACGGGAGTGGGCGCTGGCACTTAAGGATAGAAGCGGAATCCATGGAAGTTATCGCGCACCGGAAGGCCTTGATACCGCCTGGCTGCTCAAACAGCTGGATATGGAGCTTGATGAGCGGGGGAGCATCCCGGCGCAGCATCTTCAGGAAGAACTGGCGGATTCCCGTAAGAAATTCAAAGCAATCACAGTTCAGTTAGTGGAGAAGAAGGCTTGGCTGGCACTGGCTCGTAAAACTACGCTCAAGCAACAGAATGCGCTACATGGATGGAAGCTGCTGATGAAGAAGGCCGGCAAGCGCACAGGAAAAGCTGCACCTCATCTTCTGGCTGAGGCTCGAAAGCTGATGCCGGTCTGCCAGACTGCTGTTCCGGTCTGGATCATGCCGACGTATAGAGTGGTAGACAGCTTTACACCGTCTGAGAACCGGTTTGATGTGGTGATTGTGGATGAAGCCAGCCAGGCCGATATTATGGCGCTGACCGCTCTGTATCTGGGAACCCAAATTGTCGTGGTGGGGGATGATGAGCAGGTAAGTCCGGAAGCAATCGGCCAGCGGCTGGATGAGACCAGAAGGTTAATGGGGGCGCATTTGGAGGGGATACCCAATGCTGCGCTTTATGACGGAAGTACCTCAATCTATGATTTAGCCAAAACTTCATTCGCGGGTATGACGCAGCTTCGTGAGCATTTCCGCTGTGTGGAGCCGATTATTCAGTTCAGCAATCTGTTGTCCTATAATGGCTCAATTCTTCCGCTGCGGGATGCCAGCGGGGTCTCCACTAAGCCGTATACAGTAGAGTACCGGGTGGAAGGAGCGAGCCGGAACGGTAAGCGCAATGAGGCTGAAGCAGAGGCAATTGCATCTTTGATTCTGTCTGCGATCCAGTTGGAAGAATACAGGGATGCAACCATCGGTGTAATTACATTGCTTGGCGAAGAACAGGCTATTCTGATTGATCAGTATCTGCACAAGTATATTCCGGCGACTGAATATCAAAGGCGGAAGATACGCTGCGGGAACTCTGCCCAGTTTCAGGGAGATGAGCGCGATATTATTTTCCTGTCCATGGTAGATGCTTCTGAAGAGATGGTGCCCCTGCGTTTGATATCTGATCCGGGAAACCGCACCAAAAAACGGTATAACGTAGCTGTAAGCCGTGCCCGCGACCAGCTATGGCTTATTCATTCGCTGGATGCCTCTATCCAACTCAAAGAAGGGGATTTGCGGAAACAGTTAATTGAATATGTCAAAAATCCGTATTCAGCAGATGAAGCATATAAACGTCATGAGCCCGTGCTGGAGTCCGAATTCGAGCGGCAGGTTATGCGCCGGGTGACGGGGGAAGGCTATAGAGTACTTCCTCAATGGAAAGTTGGGGCCTACCGGATTGATATGGTTGTTGAAGGAGGCGGGAGACGTCTTGCGGTGGAATGTGATGGAGACAAATGGCATCCGGCAGAGAAGCTTAAGGAAGATATGGACAGACAGTCTATACTGGAACGCCTGGGCTGGAGCTTCGTGCGGATTCGCGGTGGAGAATATTTCCGGAATCCGGAAAAGGCGCTGCAGCCGCTGTTCCGCAGACTGGAAGAGCTGGACATTCCGCGTGAGCTTCATCGTCAGGAGACAGAACGGGCTTCCGAAGATTCCGCTGAGCACGGGCTGAAGGCGTCTATCATCAACAGGGCAGCGCAGATCCGGCAGGAATGGCACAAGGTAGAGCAGGAATCGGCTACGGAGGAGCAGCCATCCGAGGAGGATATATCTGCGGAGTATGTAATAGATGTAGCCGGGTTCAGATCAGCGGAGGAAGAGGCTGTTGACGAATTCTTTTATCAGGAAATCAGCGGGCAGCCAAATCTCACAGACTATTGGACAGAAGAAATGCGTAACAGGGAAGAGGAGCGGCAGGCGGCAATGGAACAGGAGCTTGTCTTACTGGAATCGATTTCTGGTCTGGAAGTGCACTACTGGAACGATTCTAAAGTTCGGTCAGATGGGCTGGATGAATATATGGACCGGGGCTCCAGATTTAATTTGCGGGATTATCTGCAAGCCAATAATCTGCAATTTGTAGATACAAGAGATCAGGACGGCTCAATTTGGGTAATTAAGGACTTGAACATGGTCAGGCATTTACCGGCATTGCGGCAGATAGGGCTGACGTTTACTTATGTAAAAGAAGGTGTGTACGCTACCCGCTGGAGGGCTGCGTGGTATTGCAGATAAGGCGAATTAAAATTGTGATAGAGGAGGCGCATGAACATGACGAATCATATTCCGGAAGTACTGCTGAACGATGGAATGAAGGTGCCTGCGATTGGCTACGGAACGGCCTGGATCAAAGGTACGAAGGGCGTGCAGAATCAGAGGACTGCCCTGGATTTGGGGTATCGTCTGATTGATTCGGCATTCAACTATGAGAACGAAGGCGTTGTCGGGGAAGCGGTACGGCAGAGCGGGGTACCCAGAGACCAGCTGTTCATTACATCCAAGCTGCCCGGACGCCATCACAAGTATGATGAAGCGGTCGAGACTGTTCAAGAATCGCTGTACCGTGCAGGACTTGATTATTATGACCTGTATCTGATTCACTGGCCGAACCCCAAGGTGAACCTGTATGTGGAAGCATGGCAGGCGCTGATTGATGCTCGGAAGCAGGGATTGATCCGTTCGATCGGCGTCAGCAACTTCCTGCCGGAGCATCTGGACCGCCTGATCAAGGAAACGGGGGTGGTACCGGCTATGAACCAGATTGAACTGCATCCCTTCTATCAACAGGCGGAGCAGCGCGCATATCATGAGCAGCACGGAATAGTCACAGAATCCTGGAGTCCGCTGGGACGCGGCACGGAGCTGCTGAAGAATGAACAGCTGATTGCGATTGCCACAGCCCATGGCAAATCGGTCTCACAGATTGTTCTGCGCTGGCATGTGCAGCTGGGAGCGGTTCCGATTCCAAGATCGGCGTCGGAGGAGCATCAGCGGGAAAATTTAGAAATTTTCGACTTCGAGCTATCGGAGGCGGAGATGAAGGTGATTGCGGAACTCCCGTCCACCGGACCGCTGTGGGACCAGGACCCGGCCGTGTACGAAGAGTTCTGATTCGTTGATGTTATAGTTATAGCCCCTTGCTCTTTGGCAGGGGGCTATTGTTTTGTTACAGCGCTCATACATAATTCGTTTAAGAAAAAGGGAAGCTGGTTACATAGAAAGAGTCAGAAGCCTACACAATCAGAAGCGAACAGAGGAGGAATATTATCATGAGTAATCAATATAAGATTCAAGATCCTGTGCAGCAATATGAAAAGGCTACGCCTGAATTCGAGCAGCAGCAGCCCAGTCCGGGCTTAGAGACAAAAATGCACCCGCGTCCCGATGACGGAGCGGGCACCTACAAGGGCAGCGGGAAGCTCACCGGACGGAAGGCCGTCATTACGGGAGCGGACAGCGGAATCGGGCGGGCGGTAGCGATTGCTTATGCCCGTGAAGGTGCCGATGTGGTGCTGGCCTATCTGCCGGAGGAAGAAGCTGATGCGAAGGAAGTCGTTAAGCTCATCGAGGAAGCCGGACGCAAGGCGGTGGCCCTGCCGGGCGATCTGAAGGACGAGAAGTACTGCGAGCGGCTGATTGCCAAGGCCGTAGAGGAGCTGGGCGGAATTGATATCCTGGCTAACATTGCAGGCAAGCAGCAGTTCGTGAAAGACATCGCCGACCTGACTACAGAACAGTTCGATGCTACCTTCAAGACGAATGTCTACTCGCTGTTCTGGCTCTGCAAGGCAGCGGTGAAGCATATGAAGCCTGGGAGTACAATTATTAATACCTCATCGATTCAGGCCTACGAGCCTTCAGAGATTCTGCTGGATTATGCCACCACGAAGAGTGCCATTAATACCTTCAGCAAAGCTTTTGCCCAGCAGGTGGCCCCTAAGGGAATCCGGGTGAACGTGGTTGCCCCTGGACCGGTATGGACTCCGCTTCAGATCAGCGGGGGACAGCCGGAGGAAGTCCTGAAGGACTTCGGAGCTAAGACCCCGCTGGGACGCCCCGGCCAACCGGCTGAGATGGCTCCGGCCTATGTGTTCCTGGCCAGCCAGGAATCAAGCTATGTCAGCGGTGAGACCCTGAATGCCAACGGCGGAATGCCGACCCCATAAATAAGAATGAGTAACAACACACTTGAGCAGGAACCTCCGGCAGGAGGTTTTTTGCTGTGACCCCACTTTTGCCATCATAGGGGGTTCATGTGCTACACTTGAGTCAATGAATTGAAATCGTATCTGCCAGTTCTGGTGCATTAGCGGTTTGTGGAGAAGACAGGAGGAGACGGCATGGCATTCGTAACGGTGAAGGGCGAATATAAACGCTATAAGATGGGGGAGACCCTGATTGTTGCCAACGACGGCATTGAGTTCGAGATCGAGAAGGGTGAATTTGCTGTAATTGTGGGGCCCAGCGGGGCGGGAAAATCAACGGTGCTTAACATACTGGGCGGGATGGATTCCGCCGACGAAGGCCAGGTCATTGTGGACGGTACTGACATCGCACGTTATAGCGCCAAGGAATTGACCGGCTACCGCCGTAATGACGTGGGTTTCGTGTTTCAGTTCTATAATCTGGTCCCTAATCTGACCACTCTGGAGAATGTCGAGCTGGCTTCGCAGATCTCGCCCCGGGCCCTCGATGCCCGGAAGGTGCTGGAGGATGTGGGCCTTGGCGCGCGGCTGAATAACTTCCCGGCCCAGCTCTCGGGCGGGGAGCAGCAGCGCGTGGCTATCGCCAGAGCGCTGGCGAAGCAGCCGAAGCTGCTGCTCTGTGATGAGCCGACCGGTGCGCTCGATTACAATACCGGCAAGCAGGTGCTTAAGCTGCTGCAGGATACCTGCCGCGACACCGGCACTACGGTGATTGTAATTACGCATAACCTAGCGATTGCTCCAATGGCCGACCGGGTCATTGAGATCAACAACGCCAAGGTACGGAAAATGGTGAAGAATCCAGCACCGGTATCCGTGGAAGATATCGAATGGTAAGGAGCCGGGAATGATGAAGAAACGGGCACTATGGAAGGATGTTTTTCGGGAGATCGGCCGCACCAAGGCGAGGTTCCTCTCGATCTTTGCAATTATTATGCTGGGGGTCAGCTTCTTCTCCGGGATCAAGTCGGCCGGGCCGGATATGCTGGACACCGCAGCGACGTATTATAAGGATCTGCGGCTGATGGATCTGCGGGTCCAGTCCACTTACGGCCTGTCGGAGCAAGGGATCGAGAAGCTTCGGGAGATACCCGGGGTGCAGACAGTTCAGCCTGTATACAGCTCCGATGTCTTTCTTGGCGACAGCGGGCTGATTGCCAAGGTCTATTCGTATGCGGACAATAATGAACTGAACGGCTACAAGCTCACCGCCGGGCATCTCCCGGCAGCCTCTGGAGAGATTGTACTGGATGAACACCTGCGCGAACAGGAGAAATTCAAGCTTGGCGATTCTATTATCTTCGGCGGCGAGGCCGGGGAGACGCCTGAGCAGAGCTTCCGGACCAAGACCTATACGGTAGTAGGCTTCGCGCAGAGCCCACAATATATTGAGACCGCGAACCGTGGAACGAGCCGGATCGGCAAAGGGACTGCCGATGCGTTCGCCGTCATCCCGGAAGGGGATTTCACACTTCCGGTGTATACGGAGGCCTATCTCAGCTTCAAGGATACGGCTGCGGAGAGGGCCTATACTCCGGCCTATGACACGTTGGTTGAGCGCCACCTCACAGAGACAGAGCAAGCGCTCAAGGATTACCCGGCGCAGCGTCTGGAGGAGCTGAAGGCGGAAGCGGCCGCCAAGCTGGCTACGGGCCAGCAGGCAGTGGATGCCTCGCAGCAACAACAGCAGACAGCGGCGCAGAGCCAGCCGGAGCTGCCTAAAGTATATGTGGCCGATCGCACAATGAACCCGGGATACGCCGAATACAAGGATAATGCGGACCGTCTGTCCGCGATTGCGTCGGCTTTTCCGGTATTCTTTTTCCTGATTGCAGCGCTTGTCAGCTTAACCACGATGACCCGCATGGTGGAGGAGCAGCGGCTCCAGATCGGGACGTTGAAGGCACTCGGATACGGCGCAATGGACATAATGACCAAGTTTCTGGTGTACGGAACACTTGCCAGCCTAGCGGCATCCATCGCGGGTCTGGCGGTCGGCTTCACGTTCTTCCCGGACCTGATCTATAATGCTTACAGCTCTCTCTATAACCTGCCGGATGTGATCAAGAGCTTCTACCCTTCTTACGCCGTTATTTCTATAGTCGTGGCGCTAATCTGTACAACGATGACGGCCATGGTCGCTTCACGGGTGGAGCTGCGGAGCAACGCGTCTGTGCTGATGCGGCCCAAGGCACCCAAGAGCGGGCAGCGGATTCTACTGGAGCGCTTCAAGTTCCTGTGGACCCGGCTCAGCTTCGTGCAAAAGGTGACGGCCCGCAATCTGTTCCGCTACAAGCAGCGGATGTTCATGACCGTTATCGGGGTGGCAGGCTGTACCGCGCTGATCCTGACCGGCTTTGGACTGAAGGATTCCATCGGCAGCATCGCCGAGCGGCAGTTCGGCGGGATTATGAAATACAGTGCCCTGGTTGCCCTGCATGATAATGCAGCCGCCGCAGATCAGGCTTCCTATAAGAAGCTGATTGAACAGGAGACTGCGGTGACAGGCACGCTGAATGTGCTGCAGGAGGCTATGACCGCCCGGGCCAAAGGCGTGAACGACCAGGAAGTGCGGATCTTTGTTCCCTCGGATACAACCGCACTGGCGTCTTTCGTTAATCTTAAGGACCGCAGCACCGGTAAGCCGCGTGTACTGAGTGACGAGGGCGCGGTCATTACAGAGAAGCTGGCTAAGCTGTATGATGTTGCCCCCGGGGGTACGTTGACGCTTCTGGACAGCAACAATGAGCCATTCCAGATCAAGGTAGCGGCGGTCACCGAGAACTATGTGCTGCATTATGTATACATGACCCCGGCTTACTACACGGAGGTGTTCGGCAAGGAGCCGGTCTATAATACTCATTTATTGAACTACAGCGGCAAGGATAAAGGGTGGGAGAGCGCCTTCGGGGAGAAGCTGACTGCGAATGGGCAGGTGGCCTTGGTCAGCTTTTCCAGCGGTGTGGGAGAGGCCTTCGAGGAAACTATGGACAGTATGGATATCGTCATTGTGGTGCTGATTGTCTCTGCTGCCGCGCTGGCCTTCGTGGTCCTGTACAACCTGACTAATATCAATGTGTCTGAGCGGGTCCGCGAATTGTCTACGATTAAGGTGCTCGGCTTCTATGATAAGGAAGTCACTCTGTATATTTACCGGGAAAATATTCTGTTGACCCTGCTCGGCATCCTGTTCGGCAGTGCTCTGGGGGTGATCCTGCACCGGTTCGTCCTGTCGACTGCCGAGCTGGATGCCACCATGTTCGCTCCGCTCATCAAGTGGCAGAGCTACATTTATGCAGCGTTGCTGACCATACTATTCTCAGGCATCGTAATGGCTTTCATGCACATCAAGCTCAAGCGGATTCATATGATTGAAGCGCTGAAGTCGGTAGAGTAGTTCAGTCACGATTTTGTCAAAAAAATAAAAAAAGCATCAGCATACAAGGAAGGATAATGAGCCGAGGGCAGAGGGAGCCCGGAGCCGTTATCCTTCTTTTTTGTGCCTGAAAAGGAACCGATGGCTGGGGAATTAGCGCTGAAACATACGAAAATATGACGAACAGTGTCGGAAAATCGCGAAAATGATAAGAAAGTGTCATTAAAACTAACCCGATTAAACTTATTATAATGATGGGTAAAAGGTATTTTTACAGTTATTTCAAGATACATTGGAAGTAAATGTTTCAGGAGCAAAAAAGTAAGATTGTACAGCGGTAAATAAATATATTGACGTAAGATATATTCACATGTAATATAAACCATAATTTATGAGGGAAGTTGTGAGGCTTCCCGCCGGGAATGTTATCCCTGACCTTAATTGACCCGCGGTCTATTCAACGCATTTCTACAATATATATTAGGTGTGATGTTATGTCACATGTAATGCGTAGGCGGTCATTAGTGGTCTTAGACGGATAACGATCCGGAGCATCCCAGTCTCCCGAGAAGCTTTGAAGAGCAGGTACAAGCACTTAACTAAGGAGGAGTAAAGGAATGGCGAAAAAGAGAAAATGGTGGTCAGGTTTACTAGTCTTATCGTTGGTAGGGGTTCTATTTACAGGTTGCAGTACGAATAACACTGCGGGTTCTTCAACAAATGCGCCTGCAGCCACTACAGCACCGGCAGAGAGTGCGACGCCTGATGCTACGGAAGCACCTGCGGCTGACGCACCGGTCGACGGCGGAACGCTCGTTACAAGTACATTCTCCGATATTGTTAATATTAACCCTCTTATGATTAATGACACCTCGTCGGGCGATGTTGCCCAGTTCGTCTTCGCCAAGCTGTACAATCTCGATCGTGAAGGTAATGTACAGGCAGAGGATTGGTCGCTGGCTGCCGCGTTGCCGGAGATCTCTGAAGATGGCTTAACCTATACCGTGAAGCTGAAGGATACCGCCAAATGGAGTGACGGCCAGCCGGTTATTGCAGATGATGTAGTGTACACCATCGAAACGGCCAAGAATCCTGAGACAGGTTCACCGTTGACCAGTGCCTTTGACAAGGTGAAGAGCGTTGAGAAGGTGGATGACCACACCGTCAAGATCACAATGTCCCAAGTCTATGCGCCGTTCCTGTATGCGCTGGTCCAGGAGATTGTTCCAGCCCATGTCCTGAAGGATGTGAAGCCTGCGGAAATGCAGAAGAATGCCTATGGTACTGATCCGGCCAAGACGGTTACAAACGGACCGTGGAAGTGGACAGCCTGGAAGCAGGGCGAGAGCCATACCCTGGATGCTGATCCGAACTACTGGGGAACCGTGAAGCCTCATATCGCTCAGGTTATCTACAAGATCTACGCCGACCAGAACACTGAGGTACAGGCGATTATGAAGGGTGACACTGACCATATCAGTGCGATTCCGGTAACTCAGGTTGAAGCGGTTAAGGCTGACGGGAAAATCGATATCATCCAGAAGCCGGGCGCGCAGTACGAATATGTTAACTTCAACTTTGACGGCAAGAACTTCCCGGATGGCTACGGCCTGTTCCAGGGACAGAAGACCAGACAGGCGATTGCCCATGCCTTGAACCGTCAAGGAATGGTGGATAATATCCTGAAGGGCGTAGGCGCGCTGATGAATGCGCCGTTCCTGCCGGATACGTGGGCTGACCCGGGTGATGCTGCTGTGAACTATGATTACAATGCTGAAACGGCCAAGAAGCTCCTGGCTGAAGACGGCTGGGTTGCGGATGCCAAGGACGGCATTCTGGTCAAAGACGGCCACCGCTTCTCCTTCGAGCTGCAGTATAATGCCGGCAACAGCCGTCGTGAACAGGTAGCCGCTGTTATCCAGCAGAACCTGAAGGATGTCGGCATTGAGGTGAAGCCTAAGGCGATCGACTTCGCTGCATGGATTGACCAGAACGTAACGCCGGGTAAATATCAGGCCCTGCTGCTGGCATGGTCCCTGAATACACCAGACCCGGATGCAGAGAGCATCTTCTCCTCCAAGTACTTCCCGCCTGCCGGACAGAACAGCGGCTGGTATAAGAATGAGAAGCTGGATAAGCTGTGGGTAGACGGATATTCTACGGTAGATCAGGCTAAGCGCAAAGAAATCTACAAAGAAGTAGGTAAGGAAATCTCGACCGACCTTCCTTATGTATTCCTGTATCAGTATGGTCAGGCGATCGGAACAGGACCTAGAGTGCACTGGGCAGAGGAGGATGCTCCTGAGCCGTCACTGGGCTACGGACAATTCTTCCACGCTATCAAATGGTGGGTAACCGAGTAACGTACCGACTAACTGAATAGACTTGCGGGAGGTGAAGGAGCGTGCTCTTTCACCTCCCCCTTTTGTATCAATGGGAGGGGCCGCCGCAAGCTTTCGCCTTACCATCTCTAGGAGGATAGCCAATGACAGAATACCTGATACGTAGAGTGCTTCAATCGGTACTGGTCATCTTTCTGATTACCATACTAACCTTTCTTCTGATCCATGCAGCTCCGGGCGGCCCTACACAAGTGATGCTCGCGCCGGGCCTGACACCGGAAATCTTCGAGCAGCAAGCCAAGAACCTGGGTCTGGATCAGCCGATTCATATCCAGTATTTCCACTGGATCGGCGACCTGCTGCAAGGAGATCTGGGGTATACCTTCAAGAACCATATTGCGATCTCGGATCTGCTCTGGCCGCGTATCGGCAATACCATAATCCTGATGGGCGCGGCTTGGCTGGTATCCCTGCTGATCGCAATCCCTTGGGGAATCTATAATAGTACCAAAGTCTATGGTTTATCGGATCAGACGGCTTCATTCATTTCTTATCTGGGCTTCGCCATGCCGACCTTCTGGTTCGGGATTCTATTGCAGCAGTGGCTGTCGCTCAAGCTGGACTGGTTCCCATTGTCGGATATGCATACAAGAGGCAAGGAAGACAGTATCGCTGATTTATTCATGCATCTGGTGCTGCCGGTAACCGTACTGGCACTTGGTTTCCTGGCTTCTTATATGAAGTATGCGCGGGCCAGTATGCTGGAGGTGCTGGATCAGGATTATATCCGGACGGCACGGGCCAAAGGTGTCAAGGAACGGAAGGTCGTCTTCCGCCATGCCCTGCGCAATGCACTAATTCCAATTATTACGATACTAGGCCTTGATCTTCCGATCCTGGTAGGAGGGGCCGCACTAACAGAGAATGTATTCAACTGGCCGGGAATGGGCCGTTGGTTCGTAGAGATGGCCACTGCACGCGAATATTCGGCACTGATGGCTGTGACTATCGTCACGGCTGTGATGGTCGTCATTGGCAATCTGCTGGCAGATATACTGTATGTCGTAGTTGATCCCCGGGTGAAGCTCGGCAAGCAAGGGGGGAAGGCAGCATGAGTACAGATAATACAGAGCTTATCAAAGGGAAGGTCTCCAAGCCGCTGGGAACGCCGGATATGAGTCCGATGCCGGGCGGGACCGACCCGGAAATTCCGGTGGTGGAGTTGGACAGACCTCCCGGCCCGTGGAGAGTGCTGTGGAAGAAGTTTTCACGCAATCCTTTTGCCATGGGCGGGTTGGCCGTCCTGCTTATCTTTGTCCTGCTGGCGATCTTCGCACCGTTTCTGACTTCCTATGGGCCGGAGAAGATTGATCTGATGTTCGCCAACCTGAAGCCGGGAGCGGAGGGGCATCCCCTCGGCACCGACGAGCTGGGCCGCGATATTCTCAGCAGATTGCTCTACAGTGCGCGAATCTCGCTGCTTATCGGTTTTTCCGTTGCTTTTGTATCCGTGCTGGTCGGATCGGTGGTCGGTGCAATCTCGGGTTACTTCGGCGGATTCGTGGATACGGTATTCATGCGGATTGTTGACGTCATGAACTCCGTACCATCCCTGTTCCTGAATATCCTGGTGATGGCGCTTTTCGGAACACAGATTAAATTCATGATCCTGATTCTGGCGTTCACGAGCTGGATGAGTATTGCCCGGCTGGTCCGGGGAACCTTCCTGCAGCTGCGGGAAATGCAGTATGTGGAGGCGGCTAGAGCAATTGGCGTATCCAGCTGGGGAATCATCTTCCGGCATCTGCTCCGCAATGCAAGCTTCCCGATCATTGTTAATGCCACGTTGATGGTCGGCGGCGCGATTCTCAGTGAATCCGCGTTGTCCTATCTGGGTCTTGGTATTCAGGCTCCGGCTACGAGCTGGGGGCTGATGCTCAGCAACGCCCAGGAGTTCATGCTGATTGATCCGATGCAGGCGGTGTATCCGGGCTTTTGCATCCTGATGGTGGTGCTGGCGGTTAACTTTATCGGCGACGGCATCCGGGATGCCCTTGATCCCAGACAGCAAGTGACCAAATCCCGGAGGAGGCTGGAACAATGGCGCAAAAACTACTCGAAATCCGGAAACTAACTGCCGGCTTTGCGACAGAGAAGGGACTGCTCAAAGCAACCGACGGCATCTCCCTTACGGTGAATAAAGGTCAGACAGTCTGTATTGTAGGCGAATCCGGCAGCGGCAAAAGTGTCACCTCGCTGGCGATCATGCGCCTGATCGATTATGCGGGCGGTATGATCCTGGATGGACAGATTGACTTCCATGGACAGGATCTGGGGGCGAAAAGCCAGGAGGAGATGCGGGAGATCCGCGGCAACCAGATCGCTATGATCTTCCAGGACCCGATGTCTTCGCTGAATCCGGTCTTCACCATAGGGGAACAGATTGCTGAGAGTCTGCGGCTGCATCAGAATAAGAAGGATGCAGAAGCGCTGAAGCTGGCGGTCGATCTGATTAGATTGGTGGGCATACCGGCACCGGAGATCCGTGCGAAGCAGTACCCGCATGAGCTGTCTGGCGGGATGTGCCAGCGCGTAGTCATTGCGATTGCGCTGGCCTGTAACCCCGAGCTGTTGATTGCCGATGAGCCGACCACCGCACTTGATGTTACGGTCCAAGCGCAGATTCTGGATCTGCTGCGCAAGCTTCAGTCTGAGCTTGGCATGTCCATCCTGCTGATTACCCACGACATGGGAGTTGCCGCTGAGATGGCGGACCGCATTGCTGTCATGTATGCGGGCGCTATCGTGGAAGAAGGCGGTGTGGAAGAGATCTTCGACCACCCCAGCCATCCTTATACGATAGGCCTGCTCCAGTCGATTCCGGGGTTCGAAGGCGGACGGGGAGGCGAGCTCTATACGATCAGCGGAACGATTCCGCCAATAGGACAGCTGCCTGCGGGCTGCCGCTTCCATCCGCGCTGTCCGCATGCGATGGACATCTGCCGGAGCCAGGAGCCGCCGGATTTCCTGATCTCTGATGATCACCGGGCCGCCTGCTGGCTGTTCAAGGATAAGCCGGTTTCAGCGTATACCAGCGGGGAGGCGAAGCGCGCATGATGAACAAGACATTGGCCAAGCCAGATCGTAAGGTTGCTGCCTCCTCAGAAGTACTGGTGGAGGTTAAGGATATTAAGAAGTATTTTCCGATCACCAAGGGTCTGCTTAACCGGACCGTCGGGCAGGTGAAGGCGGTGGATGGGGTCAATCTGGCGATCCGCCAAGGCGAGACGTTCGGGCTTGTCGGGGAATCCGGCTGCGGCAAATCCACCTTCGGACGGGTACTGCTCCGGCTGCAAAGTGCGACCGGGGGGCAGGTGCTATTCAAGGGCCAGGATATCCATTCGCTGGGTTCGCGTGACATGCGGAAGCTGCGGGAAGAGATGCAGATTATTTTCCAGGACCCGTTCGGATCGCTGAACCCGCGCTTTCTCGTCAAGGATATTATCGGCGAGCCGCTGCGCATTCACTGGAGGATGTCCGGCAAGGAGATCGATGCCCGGGTGGTCGAGCTGATGGAGCTGGTGGGTCTGGATGCCAGCCGCCGGAACCGCTATCCGCATGAATTCTCCGGCGGACAACGCCAGCGCATTGGCATCGCCCGGGCGATTGCGCTGAATCCGCAGTTTATTGTGGCCGATGAGGCCGTGTCCGCGCTGGACGTATCCGTGCAATCCCAGGTCATTAACCTGCTGATGAAGCTGCAGAAGGAGCTGGGCCTAACCTTCCTGTTCATTGCGCATGGTTTGAACGTAGTCCGTCATATCTCTGACCGCGTTGGGGTCATGTACCTGGGTAAGCTGGTGGAGGTGGGGGAGACGGAGGAACTGTTCGCGGCCCCTCTGCATCCGTATACTGCCGCCCTGCTCTCGGCCATTCCCAAGCCTACGCCAAGGCGTAAGCAGGAGCGCATTATGCTGGAGGGAGATGTGCCCTCCCCGGCCAATCCGCCCTCCGGCTGCCGGTTCCATACCCGCTGCCCGTTCGTCCAGGACAAATGCCGCTTAGTGGAGCCGCTGCTGGAAGAGGTCCTGCCGGGCCGTCCGGTAGCCTGTCATTTCCCGTTGCTTCCGAAATCCTGAGCAAGGATTACCATATGCTGTACCGAAGAGGGACACTGCTGAATCTTACGCAGTGTTCCTTTTTTTGATTTTGGGGCGCCCCGCAAAGTGCCTGAGTCATCACCTACGCTAAAGCCCCACTTTGTGGGGTTATTTTGTAAGGCCGCTTCAAACTAATCATTGTGCTACAGGCATTTCTATAAGAAAATGAGAAAAAGACTAATCAATACCGCAAAGCTTGCGGAACCGGAGGCTATGGTGAAAAAGGTCAATACAGCAATTTCAGCACTCTTTATCCTTGTTATGATAATAGCTGTCTGGGTATGGGCAGTGTCGGTACATACCTGGACCCTGGCGGGGGCCTTGGCTTCCCTGCTCTGTCTGGCCCTGTTTATCTGGACGGGCCTGCGGGCCATCCCCGCTATAACCGGGTACATCAATAGCCCAAGCGCACTGCGGACGGTGAATACGGACGACTCCCCGGAGGAACGGCAGCGGATCTGGTGGAAGATTGTGCTGTGGGTGATCGCTAGCCGGGTGCTGCTAATCCTTGCGGCTTATGTATTCTGGGTGCTTCGGGAGGGAGGCTCAGGCAGCCTGTTCTCCCGCTTCATTGAGATGTGGCATATCCGCGGAATTGATGCGATGTCTTACCTGGGCATTGCCGAACGGTGGTATGTGACGGAAGGAGATCCCAGATTTCATATTGTATTTCTGCCGTTCTTTCCCGTTATGATCAAGCTGGCGCAGTTCTTCACAGGCAATTATATGGCTGCAGGATTTGCCGTAGCCAATCTCTGCACGCTTGCAGCGGCGTTGTTCGCTTATGAACTGGCCCGGCTGGATATGGCGCGCAAGAATGCTTTGCGGGTGGTGAAGTACATCTTCATCTTTCCGTCAGCCTTCTTTTTCTTCCTTCCCATGACGGAGGCGCTGTTCCTGCTGCTCTCCCTGATGGCGCTGTATTTTGTGCGCAAAAAGCGATGGCTGCTGGGCTGCCTCTGTGCAGCGCTGGCCGGATTCACCCGTTCCCCGGGGATTCTGCTGGCCGTGCCGATTGCCGTGGAATTTGCCCGGGAGCTGGCCGCTGGCTACAGGTCAATGGACCGGAAGGCTTTTACGAATAAGCTGATCTTGGCTGTTCTCTCCCTGGTGAGCGTCTCGTTCGGTCTGCTGGCTTATCTCTACATCAATTACAATGTGACGGGCAACGCGTTCCAGTTCAGTATTTATCAGCGGGAGCACTGGTCGCAGCGGTTCTACTTCTTTTTCGATACTGCGAGATATCAGATGGAATATGCGGTGAATACCTTCAAGGATGCCGATTACCGGTCGTTCTTAGGGCTGTGGCTGCCGAATTTGTGTGCGATCTTCCTGGTTCTCTTCATGATGCTCTGCAGTACGAAGAAGCTTAATCCCGCCTACATGGCGTACATGATCGCCTATTTCGTCTATGTAGTGGCCCCGACTTGGCTGCTGTCTGCTCCGCGTTATTTCGCTGTTGCGTTTCCGCTGGCGTTCGCGGCTGTGCTGTTGACGGAGGATAAGAAGTGGAAGGATATCCTGCTCACTACGCTATTTATTGCGGGGGGTCTGCTGTATCTGGCAGTGTTTGTATCCGGTTATCCGGTATATTAGTGTGTATTAGAAATTACAGAAACGATGGTGGCTATGCAGATTCAACTAGAAGATCAGATGGTTACGTTACATGTCCAGTATGCCAAGCGCAAGAAGCTATCCGTAACGGTGGACGGCTCGGACCTCATTACCGTTAAGGCGCCCAAGGGAACGAGTGAAGAGGCGATCCTCGGTGCGGTAGCAAGTCTAGGCCCGAAGATTCTGGAGAAGCTGCGCAGCAATGCGGCAGCCCGGCAGGTGCCGAGGGTTAAGGCTTATGAGGGCGACGAAGAAGCCTTCTTGTACTTGGGGAAGGAATATGCGCTGCATGAGCTGATTGGGGACCGGCAGGCGGATGCGGAGGAGCTGAAGCTTGCGCTGAAGAAATTCTATACGGCCAGTCTGAAGAAAATCATCGCAGAGCGCATCAAGCCCTACCAGACGCAGCTCAGAGTGAAGCCGAAGAGTGTGGAGATTGTGGAGTCGCGGACCAAGTGGGGGAGCTGCAGCTTTGACGGCAAGCTGACGTTCAATTACCGCCTGGCCATGGCGCCGCCTGAAGTGATTGACTATGTCATCATTCATGAGCTGTGTCATCTGCTGCATATGAATCATGACCGTTCCTTCTGGCGGCGCCTGGGCAGTATCATGCCGGACTATAAGGAGAAGGAAGCGTACCTGGCCCGGCAGGGGCAGTTCATGACGCTGTGACCTATGTGACATATTGAAAGAAATGAATTTATTCCATAGATGCGGTAATGTATGGACTATCGTTCTTTCCGAAGCGAACATTCGGTGATAGTTGTATTCTGTACACTTAAAAACAGTGGAAAAGAAAGAATTCCTCTCTTAACTGTAGTCTGTACAACTAAATCCGCCTGAATGGGTGAGAACCCGGTGCAGAGGGCATTTTAGTTGTAGGAAATACAGCTAAACGGAGATATGGCGGCACATCAGACGATTTAGTTGTACGAATTGCAATTAAGCATACCACTTGTACCTTCATCGGGGCATGGCAAACCTTCAACAAGCGACTTAGTTAAGCTGTTCTCACATATTGCAATCTGATGCTTCACTAGGCGATGGAAGTAGCCGGATGCTTAACGTTAGCAGGATATTGCTGCCCGCCCTGAGTCCGGACAAATAGGCCCTCTGAATGTCTGCTGCCTGACAGCTCCAGGCCGGGTTCATCCGGGGTGAAGTGGAAGACGATCGTCTCCGTATCGCTGTCCGCAAGCTTCAGGGCGATGTCGCGGCAGGAGACGGGCTGTGTGCTGATCAGATCGAAGAGCTCAAGCTGCCCATTCTCCTGCTGATAGATGGCAATGAGATTCTCGTCCTCCAGGTAGTAGAGCTGATCGCTGAACACGTTCAGGCAGTAGAACATCAGCAGTCCATGGGCGCTGTTGACGCCAAGACGCTCGGATACCGGTACCCGCTGCGCTCCAAGGGTGGAGACCAGGCTCAGATCACGCGGGTCGTCTAGATCCAGCTTGCGGATTGCCGCAGATCCGGCAGTGCCCCCGGGGCAGGCCATGGAGAAGATCTGCTCTTCCACCGGGTGGAAGCCGAACTTAGGATAGAACTCCAAGACTGACTCATTGGCAAAAAGATACATGAATTCACACGCTTGCCCATACTCCTCCAGTACCTTGTCCATCAACCGTGCAGACAGGCCGCGTCCTCTATAGTCAGGATGAGTCATCACCGTCCCGATCTGCACAGCAGGGGACTTCACTCCATTAATGGTTAGCTCTATTAAATTCACCGAGACATTCGCCACGATCCGGTCTCCCTCCGCATAAGAATAAGGGACATACTTATCCGTCCAGCAGCCCTCCTCATACCAGCGCTCCAGCTCTAGCTCGAACGTATCTTTTGCCAGCTCGAAAAAGCTGTTCCGCAGCGGTGTTATGTCTTTGTAATCCCTGACAAACTTCAATTCTTGCAAGGCTTATCACTCCGTATCATATATTTGTTGCCCCTACAGTATAAGCCATTATATACCATAGGTCATATTTCAGGGTTTTAATACCATAGATTTTAACTAAAGTCAATACGCTAAAGGATACCTAAAAGTACTCTCTGGTACTATTCACATTTAATGGCAAGAACGTTATCTTAGGTAATAAGAAGTGTTCACTATTAAGAACCTGTTGTAATGAACCTAGTACTGAAACGGTAGCGAAATTATAGACAGCTGGAGGTAACCCATGAGTGCAATCGCCGGGATCTATTCTATGCAGCATGGGCCGCTGGACCCGGAGCTCGGCCCGCGCCTGATGCAGGAGCTGCAGCGTTATCCGGCGGATGATGCCCGGGGCTGGAATACGGAGGGGCTGTTCCTCGGGTGCCACGCACAGTGGATTACCCCGCAGTCCCGGGGCGAGGTGCTTCCCTATTATGATCCGCAGCGGAAGCTGGCGATCGTAGCGGATGCCATCATTGATAACCGCAGCGAGCTCTTTGGACAACTTCAGGTTGTCCGGGAGGATCAGGAGTCGATGCCGGACAGCCTGCTGATTCTTCTGGCCTATGAGAAATGGGGGGATCAGGCTCCGGTGCATCTGGTCGGAGATTTTGCCTTCATGATCTGGGATGCCGGCAGGCAGACGCTGTTTGGAGCGAGGGATTTCTCGGGGAGCCGGACGCTGTACTTCCACCGCTCAGGCAGACAGTTCTCCTTCTGTACCGTGATTCATCCGCTACTCACGCTAATGGATGGAGAACGCGTGCTGCATGAAGGCTGGATCTCGGAATATCTGGCGGGCCAGGGCCGGATGGATGTCGCGGATATGTTCTCCACGGTCTATCAGGGTGTGGAGCAGCTGCCCCCGGCGCATTCAATGACAGTAAGCCCGAAGGGGATTACATTCTCCAGGTATTACACCTTCCAGACTCCGTCCCCACTCCGGCTGCGCAGCAATGGCGAGTATGAGGAAGCGTTCCGTGAGGTGTTCGGGCGTGCAGTCCGGGACCGGCTGCGTACCCACCTTGAAGCTGGTGCGAACTTAAGCGGCGGACTGGACTCAGGGGCGGTGGTGAGCTTCGCGGCACAGGAGCTTCGCCGCACGGGCAAGCCGCTCCACACCTTCAGCTCGTATCCTTTGGATCACTTTACAGGGTTCAAGCTGGGCCAGCGGGTGACCGATGAGCGTCCATATATTCAGGAGACCATCGACTATGTCGGGAACATTGAGCCTAGCTTTTACAATTTTCCTGACCGAAGCTCTTATGGCGAAATCGACGAATGGCTCGATATTATGGAGATGCCCTACAAATTCATAGAGAATTCTTACTGGCTGAGGGGCATATATGAACAAGCTGGCATGAAGAATGCCGGAGTGCTGCTCAGCGGACAACGGGGCAACTGGAGTATCTCCTGGGGACCGGCGCTGGATTACCAGGCGAAGCTGCTGCGTGAATTCCGCTGGTTCCGCTTTTACCGGGAGAATAAGCTGTACAGCCATTCGATGGGAGTAAGCCGCAAAAGAATGCTGAAAATAGCCGGGCGCAAGGTGTTCCCCGCTCTAGGCCAGCTGATGGACGGGAGGCAGGAGGCTCCGCCGGAGCTGATCCACCCTGAATTTGCCCGGCGGACCGGAGTGCAGGAGCGAATGAAGGAGCTGGACCAGTCGCCTGCTTCTCAGACCGTGTACGATATCCGCAGAGAGCATTTCCGCCAGCCGCATGTCTGGAATGTGAACGGAACGGCGGCTACCAAGCTATCGTTGAAGTATAAGGTATGGGACCGGGATGCGACGAATGACCTGCGTGTCATCAACTTCTGTATGTCCGTGCCTGAGGAGCAATACGTCCAGAACGGAATGGACCGCTCGCTCATCCGCCGGGCGATGGAAGGGCGGCTGCCGGATAAGGTCAGGCTTAACCAGACCCGGCGCGGTATCCAGGGGGCGGACGGCATTACACGTATGCTGCCCGAATGGCAGAGGTTCCAGCAGGAGCTGAGGGAGATGCTGCAAGATCCCCGTACTTCGTCTTATCTGAATCGTCCCGGGCTCGCCGGATGCTTGGACCGGCTGGGTAGTGAGCCCGAACCATTATTAATCTTTAACACGGATTTCCGCCTTCTTACAAGAGGACTGGTGTTTTACCGCTTTTTGAAGCGGCTCTCCTGAAGGACGTTTCTTGAAAGGGGGTGACAAGATGAAAAAGGAATACAGCAAGCCTGCATTGGAAGTGTTGGATGTGAAAATGACTATGGCTGGCCCGGGGGTATCCATTGCCGATGCGTTCCAAGCCGATCCAGATGAAATCGTTAGTCACTCCTAGTCTTCCTGCATTACCGCTCAGCCCTAATCCCTCTTAGCTTGCTGGAGGGGGATCAGGGCTATCCCTTTATCCGAAGTAATGTTTCCACTTGTCATCCGCAAGACAACGGGTGAAATTGACTGAGATGGAGTGAGCAGTATGGCTGGCACAGTGCAATGCCTCGGTTATAAGGCTTTTGGCCTGCAAATCCTCAGTGAGTTCGCGCTACCAGAACTTCCCCGTACAGATCACCCTGGAAGGATAGGGAGCCTGTCGGTAGTTGAAGGCCGTCTGGCGGAGCGATGGGAAGCGATACCGAAGATTACGCCGAATCTGGGCATCGCGGCGCATGAAGTGATGTTCATGGTGAAGGGCACCGCTATTTTTTCCATACAGAACGGCAGTACGATTACAGTCTCTCCGGCAGCAGGCGCAGATCCGGATAGCATCCGCTTGTTCATTCTGGGCAGCTGTATGGGTGTAGTATTGATGCAAAAAGGCATACTGGCCCTGCACGGCAGCTCGCTTGTGCTGGACAATAAGGCCTATGCGCTGGTGGGGCGTTCAGGTGCGGGTAAATCCACGCTTGCCTCCTACCTGATGGATCAGGGACATCTCCTGGTCAGTGACGACGTTATTCCCGTGTTGGTGCATAATGGACATCCATTGGCTGTTCCAGGTTATCCGCAGCAGAAGCTGTGGCAGCAGAGCCTGGACTATTTGGGAATGAATTCGTCTGCGTACCGTCCGCTGTTTCAGCGTGAGACCAAGTTCGCCGTCCCGGTGCATGACCGGTTCCAGAGTGAGCCGCTGCCGCTGGCCGGCATATTTGAACTGTCTGTGGTGCAGGACGGGCCGGTGGCCGTAGAGGCGATAAGCGGCTTGGACCGGCTTCATACCTTATACAATCATACTTATCAAAAAGCGCTGGTCGACCCAATGGGTGTCAGAGAATGGCACTTCGGGCTGCTGGCCTCGTTCGTAAACCGGCTGCCGATGTACCGGCTAACCCGCCCTGAGCAGGGCTTCAGTGCACCGCAGCAGACGGAAAAGATTATGGAGACGATTATGCCCAAGGTGAAGGAGATGAACCTATGAATATGAATACTACAGAAGTGCTGTCGCCGGATTCGGTACTGGTTCAACGGGAAGGCAATATCGCAAGTGATATGGACGGCGAGAAGGTCATGCTGAATGTGAAGAACGGCAAATACTACAACCTCGGCGAAGTTGGCGGTGAGATCTGGGAAGCGCTGGCTTCACCGGTATCGATTCGGCAGATTGCCGGGAAGATGCAGGAGATCTTTGAGGTGCCAGCAGAGGTGGCACAGCAGGATGTTATTGATTTTGTACAGAATCTGCTGAATGAGGATCTGGTCTCCATCGTTAGCGGACCATGATGACCCTCCGGAGGCTCCGTCTTCTGCTGGTGCATGACAAGGCGTTGCTTGCGCTGCTTCCCGAGACATTATGGCGGCTGATGCTGGTCCGAATCCAGCTGTTGTTCCCCTTTGCCAGGACAGCCCCTCAGCTTGGGGTGAAATCCCTGGAGAGTCCCGCAGTATCCAAGCCTTCCGATCTTCGCCGCATCCAGCAGATTACCAAGGCAATCCGGGTGATGAGCCGCTATACTCCCTGGAAAAGCACCTGTATGGTCCGGGCGGTAGCCGCCCTGAAGATGCTGGAGAAGCGGGGCATTGAGAGCACCCTCTACATGGGGGTCGCCCGCGATAAGCAGGGACAAATGATTGCCCACGCCTGGCTGCGCAGCGGATCCCATTATGTCTCCGGGGATGATGCGATGCAGGGCTTCGTGGTGGTGGAGAAGTTCGCAAAGGTGTTACAAGCCGAGTAATCGAGGTGGGTCCATGCAAGCCATAATCTACTACGTCCGGCAGCTTCAGCGGTTGTCGGGCATGAAGCTGTATCTTAATCTGTTTGGCATGGTGATCAGCGGTCTGCTGGAGAGCTCTGCCATTCTGCTGCTGGTTCCCATGCTCGGCATGGCCGGCATTCAGCTGGGCGGCGCGGCGGCGGGCTATCATCTTCCCATGCTCGGATTCATCAGTGAGCTGCCGCAGTCCACAGCGCTGCTGCTGGTGCTGGGCAGTTATGTTCTAATTGTGCTCTGCCAGAATCTGATCGCAAGATTCGTGGCGATCCGCAATGTCGAGATTCAGCAGACCTATGGCAGGCAGCTGCGGGTTGAGGTTTATAGCGCATTGCTGCGGGCGCAGTGGTCTTTTTTTCTGAGAAAACGCACCTCTGATCTGATCAATATGATGACCACCGAGCTGGCCAGAGTCCTGGCGGGTATCAGCGGGTTCCTGCAGTTTCTCACGTCGCTGTTGTTCACCCTGGTGCAGATTGCCTTTGCCTTCTGGCTGTCCCCCAAGATGACACTCGCGGTTCTCGTCTGCGCGGCGCTGCTGTCCATCTTCTCCCGGCGGTTCATCCGTAAGGCAAAGAGGCTGGGTAGCCGCAGCACAGAGCTGGGCAAGACGTATCTGGGCGGCATTACCGATCAGTTGAACGGAATCAAGGATATCAAAAGCAATAATCTGGAGCAGTCCCGCCTCGAATGGCTGCATGCCTTCACCGGCGAGGTGAAGCAGGAGCAGCTTGACTACACGCGCCTGCGCTCTAACTCCCAGCTCCTGTATAAGCTGTCTTCCACGCTGCTGATTGCCGTATTTATCTTCGTATCCTTCCGGTTTATGCAAGTGGAAGGGCCGAATCTGCTGCTGGTCATTCTCGTCTTCACCCGGTTGTGGCCGACCTTTTCGACGCTGCAGTCGCTGCTGGAGCAGCTTGCCTCAGTAGTGCCATCCTTCAAACAACTGCAATCGCTGCAGGAAGAATGTCTGGCCGCTGTCGAGCATGAAGCGGATCAAGCCGGAGAACGGGTGCTGCCTATGACGCTGGAGCAAGGCCTTGAGGCCCGGAATGTCGATTTCCGTTATCATGCGGATGAGCCGCAATATTCGCTCCAGAACGTCAATGTGCGGATTCCCGCCCGGCAGATGACGGCGATTGTCGGACGTTCAGGTGCCGGCAAAAGCACGCTCGTCGATCTGCTCATGGGACTGATGCAGCCGGAGAACGGGGAGATTCTAGCCGACGGTCAGCCGGTCAGAGGGGAGCGGCTGCTGTCCTACCGGAGGTCCATCGGATATGTGGCACAGGACCCGTTCCTGTATAACGCTACCATCCGCGATAATCTAATGATGATCAAGCCGGATGCGAAGGAAGCGGAGCTGTGGGAGGCGCTGGAATTTGCTTCCTCGGCGGACTTTGTCCGCAAGCTGCCGGACGGACTGGATACACTGCTCGGCGACCGGGGCGTCCGTCTGTCAGGCGGGGAGCGGCAGCGCCTGGTGCTGGCGCGCGCCATTATCCGCAAGCCCTCGATACTGGTACTCGATGAGGCGACCAGCGCGCTCGACACCGAGAACGAGCAGCGGATTCAAGAGGCGCTGGAGCGGATCAAGGCTTCCGTGACGGTCATCGTCATCGCCCACCGCCTGTCCACGATCCGTGGAGCCGATCAGATTCTGGTCATCGACCAGGGCCGGGTCATCCAGCAGGGAGTCTACAGCGGTCTGGCTTCGGAGAAGGGCGGCATGTTTAGCCGATTGCTGAAGGGCCAGGAAGAGGCAGGGTAAGGGTATACCTTAAACGCGAATGTAGGCGAAAAACCGAACACATTCGGTACTGAGTGGGAGTGTGGTCCAAATGTAATCGAAAAACCGATTCCATTGGGCGAGCGCAGAGGTTGTGGCCCGAATGTAATCGAAAAACCGATTCCATTGGGCAAGCGCAGAGGTTGTGGTCCGAATGTAATCGAAAAACCGATTACATTGGATGGGCGCAGAGGTTGTAGCCCGAATGTAATCGAAAAACCGATTCCATTGGGCAAGCGCAGAGGTTGTGGTCCCAATGTAATCGAAAAACCGATTACATTGGGCGAGCGCAGAGGTTGTGGCCCGAATGTAATCGAAAAACCGATTCCATTGGGCGAGCGCAGAGGTTGTGGCCCGAATGTAATCGAAAAACCGATTACATTGGCTTACCGCCACCCGGCTCCGAAACCGTAAAAAGGCACGTGCTGCAATTAACTAGCAGCACGTGCCTTTCTATATGCATTGGTGGGCCTCCGCTAATTCTCCTTCTCCGAACCCGTCACCTTCCGCCAGCTCCACAGCAAAGGCCGCAGCGGGAAATACAAGAAATGCAGCGGCTTCGGCAGCGGCAGGGTCTTGGCATCCGCTGCATAGGGATAGAGGAAGCTGGCGGAGCGGAGCATCCGGCTTCGGGTGGATAGAATGCTTGGAAGGTACCGGTTGAAATGCTGCTCCACCTCCGGCTCCAGCGGGGGGGTATTCAAATTCACGATGCGCGGGAGATAGAACAGAATGTCCTGTGCCAGCCTGCGGGCCTTGGGGTTGTCCATCAGCGGGGACAGCGCCGGGTCAACCGGCGTCTCCAGCAGCTCTCTGGCCAGAATCAGCGTCTGTCCTCCTATGGCGTTGTGATCATAGTGTTGTAGTAAGCGGACTAGCTTAGCGGAATCGGGGGGCTGCTGTCCCATTAGCAGCATCTTGATGTCCTGCAGCCATCTCAGCCGGGACCAGGCATGTCTGGCACCGTGTACAGCCAGGAACATGAACAGATCCTCCGGCCCCAGATAGCGGACATTCTGGCCGAAGGTGCTGCTGGTCCGCGAATGACGCCAGAGCTCGTCGAACGCAGGCTCTTTGGCGGGCCCCGGTCCTAACCGCCAGTGCAGCTCCAGGTTGACGTTGCTGACAGGATGCACGAACGTTGAATGATGCTCCCGCCATTTCCAGTCGCCAAGCAGGCTCTCGAACTTGTCTTCCTTCTCATAGCCCAGCCGGATCAGCAAGGTTTCGGCATCCTCCAGCTGTTCCATCGGCACCAGGAAGTCGAGATCCCGGGAGGTGCGCTGCGACAGGTCTCCGTACAGCTCCTGCCCAAGCACCGGTCCTTTGAGGAACAGACAGCGGATATTCAGCTCGGCCAGCTGACCCGCGATATTGCTCATTTCACCGCTAAGCTGGAGCATCTGTACCGTATTCCTGCGGTATTGCCATTTCAGCTGCTCCAGAACGTCAGAAGGGATCACCTTCTCCTCCATCTTGCTCAGCCTGGAATAGAGGTAGGGATACACCCTGTGCTGACGGTTCAGCTCCACGAATAAGTCCCAGTTCAGCTCTGTGAACAACTGCGGATGCTTCCGCGCCGTCTCATCTGGACTTCCGGAATTCAGTAGTGCAAGAATAAGGTGTACTTCCTTGGTTAAGCTTGCCTGATCAAGAATCTTCCGGTCAGTCATAGGGACGCTCCTTATCTGAGTTGTGAACAGATCCGCACCGGATTTGTTCTATTAAAAGAACGATATTAGTGAGCGTACCATCGATAACCGAAATTTGTCAATTTTTCGCCAGGTGCGTCACGGAACTTATCATTCCTGCCAGTAGAGAATCATCTTGACTCCATAGGGACGGCTGCCCTTATAATGCAGATTAAGAGAGAAAAGAATCGACGGGAGAGTTGCTGAGGAATGGTACTGCTCGGAGCAATCGTGAATGGAATAGCAATAATTGCCGGAACTCTGCTGGGCAAGCTGCTGGAGCGGATACCGGAGAGTATGAAGAACACTGTGATGCAAGCGATTGGACTGGCGCTAATGCTGCTGGGGGTGCAGATGGGTCTGAAAAGCGGGAATTTCCTCATCGTCATCCTAAGTCTGGTGATCGGCGCTGTGGCCGGGGAGTGGATCAACATTGAAGACAAATTCACCCGTGCGGGCAATTGGCTGGAGCGCAGAGTAGGTGCGGGCGGCCGGGGAAGTATCTCGCTGGGCTTTGTCACGGCAAGTCTGGTGTTCGTTGTAGGGGCCATGGCTATTCTAGGCGCACTGGACAGCGGCATCAAAGGCAATCATGAGATTCTCTACGCCAAATCCATTATGGACGGCTTCATTGCCATGATTCTGACTTCTACGCTGGGCATCGGAGTGATGTTCTCGGCCATTCCTGTAGTTCTGTATCAAGGGGCCATCGCTTTGCTGGCTACGCAGATCACCCGGTTTGTGCCTGATGCGCTGTTGAATGACTGTATTGCAGAGATGACCGCTACAGGCGGGGTGATGATTATCGGAATTGGGCTGAACCTGCTCGGGATCACCAAGATCAAGGTAGCTAACCTGCTGCCCGGTATCCTGGTGGCTGTACTTTTGGTTGTGCTGGTACATAACTTTCAAGTGAATTGAGACCTTCTTTACGCTGAAAAAAGAAGATCCCGTTATTGTTGTTTTTCAATTATCGTAATAGCAATAACACCCCGCGCCTTTCCGCTTGCGCTAAGCGCATGGGCAGTGCGCAGCCCTTCTTCACTAAGTGGAAAAGCACCGCCGATCAGCGGCTCCAGCCTCCGCCCTGCCGTCAGCCGGGCCAGCTCGCTCAGCTGGTAGGGATCGGCAGCGGGAGACAGATAAGCTGTTATAACTCCCTGCTGTGCTGCCAAGGCCGGATCAGGCTGTTCAGCAGTGGAGATCAGCCTTCCGCCTGGAGCCAGTACTGCGAAGCTTCTGTTTAGCACACTGCCTCCTGCGGTATCAATCACCACATCGATGCTCTGCCCCAGAATCGCGGCAAAATCCTGCCCGCCGCTGTGAATCGCCTGATCGGCCCCGAGGCCCCAGGCAACATCCAGCTCATCACCGCCGCTGATGGTAGTAATCACCGTAGCGCCCCGGAGCTTGGCCAACTGTACCGCGAAGCTGCCGATTCCGCCAGTACCGTCCTGCACCAGCACACGGTCCCGGCTGGAGACCTTGGCGGCAGCCAGCGCCTGCCAGGCGGCAAGCCCGGCAGCAGGTAACACCCCGGCTGCTGCGAAGGATAACCCCGGGGGCTTAAGTGCAAGCTGATCCTCCTTGGCACACGTGTATTCCGCGTAACCTCCGCTCTCGGCAGCAGGCTTCAGACCGAATACCTCGTCGCCGGGCTTGAAGCGGCTCACCGCTGCGCCGGTGTCCGCAATGATTCCGGCTACAACAACGCCTGGAATGAATGGACAGACAGCAGGGCGTTCCCCGCCGGCAATCCGTGTTTCATCCAGTATTCTGCAATCTGCCGGATGAACCGAGGTCGCATACATCTCAATCAGCACCTCATGCTCACCCGGAACAGGCAGGGGAATATCTATTTCTTTTAAGCTCCCGAACGAGTCGGACACTTCTAAGGCAATGGCCTTCATCTATAGTGGGCCTCCTTTATCTACTGGCGGATGATTTGGTACATACTATACGCATACGGCTACCGTTAGTCAAAATCCGTGATTCCAAGTCTTTTTCCATGAATGTTTGGACAAAAGATTGAAATCAAGCAGCGCAGTACGGTAGAATTGCACTAGGTAACGTTCTATATATCAGATTTAACCAAGAAGGGGATTGTAACGCTTGAATAATGAAGAAGTAATCCAAGAGCTGCCAGAGAACTATGACGAACTGAAGAGAGCCGCCGGCCGTTCCGCAGACTGGAGAGCGCGTCTTGAAGCGGTAGAAGAGCTGGGCCGCTACAACCACAAACAAATTATCGATATCCTTAATCGCCTGATGATCAGCGATCCTGTATATACCGTGCAAGAAGCTGCATATAACAAGCTAGTGGCTTTTGGCGAAGAGGTCAAGGTTCCATCGAAGAACAAAGCTGAACTGTTCAAAGGGGTATCCAAGATTATTCTGCGCATTAAGAAGAGTCTGCCCAAGGACCATTCTTACGAAGAGTTCAAAGAGAAGCTGAAGAAGATGCGGGTTGATATCTACGATGCCTATGAAGGCGAGAAGGGCGCGGATTTCGATCAGTGGCTGGAGAAGATGTGGGCTTCGGCTGCCAAGTAACCAGTCTCAAATAACATAGTTAATTAGCATGACAGCACCAAGCGGAGAGATAGGGGCGTTCCTTATCGCTCCGCTATATTTTTGTGAGAAAGGATGATTACATGCTTACGGTTACATTTCAGGAATTCCTTAAGCTGTCCACGCAGCTGCGTCCCGGGTACACCGCCAGTTTGGGGAAGGCTCCGGCAGGGGGCAGTGAGGCGATATTAGAGTTTACACCCGAAGTTCCTGCGCTTCTGCGGGCGGTCTATGATACAGTTCTTGGAACAGGCGGCGCCGAGGAAGATCCCAGTCTGCTGGAGTTCATTCCGGGCTACCGGCTGATTCATATCGGGGAATACGGCCATGAAGTGAAGATACTGTCAGGGATTCTGCAGGAGAAGGGATATACCGGCGGTGGAACCGTGTTGCCGCTGCTGACCAACTATGGAAGTGATTATATCTGCTATTACCGCTCTGAAGAAGGGGTGGAGCAGATCTGCGATCTGCTGCACGACTACGGTGATTTGGTGGTAATGTACGATTCGCCGGAGAAGTTCCTGGAGACACTGTGCGAATTCTATAAGCAGGAGGTCTACTTTCTGGATGAGGAAGGCTACCTGGACTGCGATCTGGTAAAAGAAGGCGAAGTAGGCACAGCGCTCAACCCGGAGGCGGAATATTGGTCCGAGTAAGGTACGCACTGCATGCTTAGGCGTCCAAAAACACAAAAATCCCCGTCCTGCATCACTGTAGGAACGGGGATTTTAAGGTTCTAAGCTGGTGGGGAGAGCTACCTGCTTGCAGTACTCCCTTGACTGAAGATCTTCTGCTACTGGTTAGCCTTCTTCTCCTGCTCACGCAGCTCGATTCTGCGGATCTTCCCCGAAGTGGTCTTCGGCAGATCCGTAATGTATTCGATTTTGCGCGGATACTTGTAGGGAGCGGTCTGCTCCTTGACATGGGCTTGCAGCTCTTTGGTCAGCTCCGGTGTTCCGGCATGGCCGTCCTTGAGTACGATAAACGCTTTGACGACCGACCCGCGTATCTCATCCGGGCTTGCGACCACGGCACATTCCTTAACGAGGGTATGCTTCATTAGCGCCTCTTCGACCTCGAACGGCCCGATCGTGTAGCCCGAGCTGATGATGATGTCATCGCCGCGCCCCTCGAACCAGAAATAGCCGTCCTCATCCTTGCGCGCCCGGTCGCCGGTTACGAAATACTCTCCATGTGAGCAGTTCGCTTTGCGCTCGGGATCCTTATAGTAGTTCTGGAACAGAGCAGGCATGCTCAGATGTACGGCGATATCACCGACCACTCCGGCCGGCAGCGGATGTCCGTCCTCGTCGATCACCTCGACAATGCCGGGAGCAATCGATTTGCCCATGGAGCCAACCCGGATCGGTTCATCCTTCAGTGCCGCGATGATGAGTGTGCTCTCTGTTTGTCCGTAGCCGTCACGGATTGTAATATTGAAGTGTTGCTGGAACGTATGAATAACTTCCTGATTCAGCGGCTCACCGGCGGATACAGCGCAGCGCAGATTGGACAGATCGTATTCTGCCAGGCCCTCAGTCTTCGCCATCAGGCGGTATTCAGTCGGAGTGCAGCATAATACCTGAATCTTCTCGTCTTGCAGCAGCTGCAGGTAGCGCTCCGGATGGAAGGCTCCGTTATAGACGAAGCCAGTGGCCCCGTTGCCGAGTACCGTCAGGAATGGACTCCAGATCCACTTCTGCCAGCCCGGTGCGGCTGTAGCCCAGACCGTATCTGATTCACGGATATCGAACCAGAGGGAGGAAGTGATCCGCAGATGGGCATATCCCCAGCCGTGCGTGTGAACTACTGCTTTGGGATTGCCGGTGGTTCCGGAGGTATAGGCCAGAATGGCGATATCATCGCGGCGGCTGGCAACCGTAGGGTAAGAATCAGCTTGTCCTTCCATTAGACCTTCCAGGTCAATCCAGCCTTCTTCAGCCTCAGCCTCACCGCTGGAGACGGACAAGCGGTAGTCCAGTGCGGGCAGATCGTCGGAGATTTTGTTCACTTCTCCGGTAACCTCAGACCAGACAATAACAGCCCGCGCTTCGGAATGGCGCAGCCGGTACGAGAGATCCTTCGCCCGCAGCATTTCAGACGAAGGAATAACAGCCAGTCCCAGCTTCAGGCAGGCCAGATATATCGCATAGGCGATGATGCGGCGGGGGACCATGACCAGGACCCGGTCGCCTTGCGTAAGTCCGAGACCGGCCAGTCCGCCGGCGAGACGGTTAGCCTGAGCCATGAGCGCACCATAGGTGATTTGCTCCAGGCTCCCATTTTCATGTAACCATTTAATTGCAAGCTTATCTTCAGGATGCTGCTCCATTTCCGAAGTGAGATTGTAGAATTCAGGTGCGATCCAACGTTGATTATCCAAATGAACCTCTCCTATATAAGTGTGATGATGTATCTGTTGACTACAGTATAGCACGTTCTCCTAGTACCAGATGCTAATCGGGTCATAGGGAAGCGGAGAATGTTCTGTGACAGTCTTTATTTTGAAGCATCTTGATGCGTACAGAATCCCTGAAGGTATTTTTAACCGGATAAGGGAACCATACATTAGAGCCCTTCACGCAGCGAAGCGGCAGAAAGCAGGCCATTGCAATGGACGAGAATACAGTGATCGATGAGACATTTATTAATGAAGGAAGTATTAGTGAAGCAGAATTCAATGAAATATTCGCTATCATGGAAGCCTCTTTTCCGGTAAGTGAGCTTAGAACCCGCAGCGGGCAGCAGGCTTTGCTGGATCAGCCGAATTATCATCTGTATACCAGCAAGGATACGGAGGGGCAGATACTGGCTTTTTTGGCGGCATGGGAATTACCCGAACTGCGGTTCATCGAGCATATTGCCGTGAATCCCCAGCGCCGGAGCGGAGGGATCGGCCGCAAGCTGATGAGCAGCTACCTTATGCGTTCGGACAAGCCGGTGCTGCTTGAGGTAGAGCCGCCGGACGGGGAGCTGGAGCAGAGAAGAATCGGATTCTATGAGCGGCTGGGCTTTTACCTGAATCCCTATGACTATATGCAGCCGCCGCTGCGTACGGGGCAAGCCGATCTTCCGCTGCGCATTATGACCTACCCGGAGCCGGTAACGATGAAGGAGTTCCTCCATTTCAGAGATGTTTTGTACACAGAGGTGTATGGGGTGAGCATTTGAATTACTTCTTTACAATCCGGATACAAGTTAGAAACAAGTTAATGGTTTAATAAGTCTATAGCAAGGAACATACACAACAACATCACAACTAAGGGAGACGATATTCAATGAAAAGCAAAAAAATGATCATAGCAACGATGGTATTCGGAATGGCCGTTACAGGTTCAGCAGGGGTCTACGCAGGAACGAACATGCAGAAAATCAGCGCTTATCTTAATCACGGAATCGGGTTCAAAGTGAACGGAGCGGCCTATACCCCAGTCGATAACAACGGCAAAACGATGGCGCCAATCACTTATAAGGATACAACGTATCTTCCGGTCCGGGCGATGGCAGATGCACTGAAGGTGCCGGTGACATTCAATGCCTCCACGAATGAAGTTATCCTTGGGACTGGAACAGGGGCCACAGCGCCTGATAATGGTTCATCTGTGAAGCTGACGGCGGTACAGTACAGTGCAGCGCAGAAGGAGCAGATTGCTAAGGCGTTTGCAAACTTCCAAGGCTTTGAGACAGCCTATGCCCCGACACAGATGGTCAGCGGAGATGCCTTCCAGAAGGTTGCGGGCGGCGATGACGGCGTAAGCTTCCTGTTTAATAAAATGCGTGTAAATGTCTCGCCGCGTGACTACTCCGATGGTTATGACAGCAGTACAGTGAAGCTCTCCAATGGAACAGAAGCGAAATGGTACACTCCTTCGGATACGCCAATGCTGACCTTCAAGCTGGCAGACCGTTTTGTAACCATCAGCTCCGCTGACAAAGCTCTTAGCAAAGCACAAATCGAGAAAGTGGCTGTAGGCGTAACGAAACTAAGCAAATAATTACTACTGCTTTTATAGAATAGAATGCAAAAGGGATGTCCGCAGAGCCGTAACTGGCCGCGCAGACATCCCTGCTTTGTTTTGAAATGCTTGTCACTGTTATTTGTTAGAGCTATGCTGTTTATTGGCCAGTCTTGCTCCAGGAGTTCCTTTACCGCGTTTTCTGTTCTTTAGCGCTTTACGCTGATTCTCCTGGAATTTCTCCACGAATTCATGAGTGTCCATAACAATCCCCCTAGAAGGTTAGATGATGTAGGCTTGAGGCTTCCAAGCATACGTTTAGATATTCGGTTATTCTGTCCATTTGCGGTGCATATCATTCTAAACTTATGGTTGAAAAAATGCTTGCAATGAATATCTATCCGTGATATATTCTATTTCTGGCCGCGAAACATCAACGCCTCGCTCGAACAAGAAGTTGAAAAAAAGAGCTTGCATTGATCGGCTGGATGTGATATATTATAAGAGTTGCTGGTGACGACAACATCGACACTAACAACGAGCTTGATCTTTGAAA